>CAWBNA010000013.1:0-414869 GCA_963789985.1 uncultured Bacteroidales bacterium
CTGGCATCGTTAACCTTCTTGTGTTTTAGAGATATTGTTAAAGTCATAAAAGTTCAATACATAAGTCAAATAACACAGGAATCGCTTATTTTTTAACCTTTGCCTCTGTAAATCACGGACTTTGTTGTTTTATATTAGTTCATTTGTGCCACCAATGTACCCACGGTTGGGGTAAAATAAATTTTTATTATCAATAAAGAAGTTTTAGTTTAGTTCTGTCGTTCATTCTTACGAAGTACTGGCAGATGTTTATACAAAATAACTTGGAAAATAAAACTATGGATTTCTATTATCGGAATGAAGGCACAATCATTATACTAATACCCGAAACAGATCGGGCCCGGCAATGGGTTAAAAGAAAAGTTCATATTGAATCATGGCAAAGTCAGGACCATATACCTATTGAACTCCGTTATTTTGATAACATTTATCGGGGTATTTTATCCGAAGGTATGACAATAGAACGGACAAAATAAACCTTTTGGTAAATTACATAATAGTAAAGAAGGCCCGGTCAATGCCGGGTTTTTTTATTACCTTTGGTTTTCCAGCGTTTCCGTACTGAGTTTTGAGGTCGGGCTTGAATAAAACTCCGGAGTGATGATTTCCAAGGGCAGTATTTATCTGTACTCATTATTCTATTTCGTTATCTTTTAATTTCTTAGCTACCTCTCTCCAGTTGATTAACTTTAAGGAATTATTTAGTATATCACTATAGATAGTAAACTCCTTTGAGAGAGGGTTTCTATCCTCAAAATAAGTCTGTAACTCTCTTGAAAGCTCATCTTCTTGTATAGATTTAATTTTATATTTCCAGTAATTTTTTAAACTCTCATCAGTCTCTAAAAGTCCATCATGTGGATTGATGTCGAAATAACCACTAATTTCCTCCTTAAATGTCGATTCGAGTTCAGTTTTAAGAGCCTCGACAAACTCACTAACCCACCTGTCTCCTTTGTTGTTTTTCTGCCAGTAGCTGATGAAGACCTGCCTGCCGGCCGGCAGGTGTCATAATTATATCCTTCTATGATGCTTGACATCTGAGGTCTATTTATTTCATTATCAAACTTAACCTATAAAAAGGTTCATCGCAATTTTGTTTCCCTTATTGGGGATTTCAACTTGTTTATTCCGGAATGATAATTGTTAAAGTGGTTTTTTCTTGATAGGTTTCTCTTTTAAAAATAGCATAAGGTTTTCAGATCTTTATCCCAGTCTAAGGGAAGCATGTAAATGACTCATCCTGAACTTCCAAATATGGCATATATTCGAAGTCGGTGTTCCCATTTATAGTAAAATGCAGCGGTTTACCAGAAATTCTTTTGAGGCTTTTTATCAGTTTCTCCGGACTTACTGGCAGCATCAGGTTCTCCGTTTGCCCTTTCATGCTTACATACGCCATTAATATTGGACCATACTCCAGGGCATAATGTTCATGATTGGGGTCATGTTCTTCTCCTGTGTATTTGGTCATCCTGAAATCCATTGGCAGTGTAAAAGAAATAGTATCTTCATTCTTCCATTGTCTGGATAGAGTTACATATGTTCCCGGTCTACCGCTTACAATTATATTACCATTTACCAGGACGGACATCTGATGTGTGGCCCATGAAGGAATACGGATTCTGATGCTTGCCTCAGATGGCTTATCAACATTTACTATTAATCGAACTTTTTGATCATATGGGAACTGAGTGATCATTTTCAAAGATATTATCCTACCCTCGATTGAAAATTTAATAGTTGACGACGAAAATAAATCAACATAAACACCTTCATTGGCAATCGAGTATATAAATTCAGGTAGCGCACCTATCATTCTTGTTCCCTGCCCTTCACAACAAGTACTCATACAATGATACTGGTTAATATCTAAATCTTTATGGTCAACAAGCACTGCATGATAGCGAATACCTTTTGTCCCTATTTGGTTAGCTATTAATATATTATAGATAGATTTCTCTATCTCTGTAACATACTTTTCTTCGGTCGGGTAGAGCAGATGGAAACGCTGGTTCAAAAAGGCCCAAAAAACGCTTCCACATAACTCACCAGTTGAACGGTGCAGATAATATGATTTTGGTGGATACAGGTCCGTCCCCTCACAAATGGCAATTGAGCCTCCGACATGTTCCCAGTTGTCGTGATATAAATCCCAACCACCCAATGCAGCATCAAGGTATTTTTTCGCGCCGGTTGCACGGTACAAATCGAGATAGGCTTCAATTGCTGTTATAAGGTAATTATGAGGCCGGTCGTATGGATATAGCCAGATAGCCTTTTCATCTCTTTCAGTCAGTTGTTTCATCCAATAGTTCTCCTGGAAATATTGCTGCACAACCTGAATATCTTTGGGTTTCCCCACCGGTGTAAAAAACATACGGGTACTTGGAATTATACCCTGGGTACCTTGTCCTGCACGCCGGAGTAATTCCGGAAGGTAACAGGAGCTGTCAAACCAGTCGTAAAAATTGCGCAGTAAAATAAATGCTTTTTTGTTTCCTGCATATCCGGCTTCTATAAGTCCATGCGTAACCCATGACCTCGTATAGGCACCATACTCGCCGAAAAAAATTTTATTTTTTGGATATGCCATAATATAGCCATCAGGCTCTTTGCATTCATCAATTACATCAACTATCTGGTCCATCCTTTTTCTTAGATCAGTATCTGATATCCATCGCAGAGTATTACCTGCACCCATCATGAAACGTCCCGCTTCCTGTCCTGGTAAATCAACAAACCAGAAATTATTCAATTTATCCTCCAAAGGTTTTACAGGTTTTCCTGCCTTTACATAAAAATTTCTTACCAGCTCATCGAGAGTGAATGAGGACATCAGATAACCAATATTGTTTTCCATAGTTTTTTTGAAAAGCCCATCGCTTAACTGCACACCTTCTTTTGGAGTTTGAGCTTTATAAATTACCGGATTCCAGTTGTCAAAAGGTATAATGTTTCCAGGATTGTCTGTTACGACACCCTCTCCCTGAGGGCGCTGAGGACGGGTCAGAACTGTTAATCCCGGATTTCCTGATCCTGAATCAGTGACTGGGCAACCCTCAGCAATGTCTTTACCATCCGCCAGAACCATAAATTTAGTCAGAGCCAACTTATGTTGTCTGAGATGAAGAGCTGTCAAACGTACGTATCTGCCATAAACTTCCTTGCCAGAGAATGTGCATATCTCATCGTATGGATCTTTAAAATCTTCTCTGGATTGGTTTTCATATACTATTGATACATTAAATGCCGGATCATCTGAAACCTCTATTTTGAAGCGGGACGGGAAACCTTCCGATTGTACATAGCCCCATGGAACCACCTTTGGCAAAAGCTTAATTCCATTTATTTTCTTCTTTCCCCCCAGATCAATCTGAACCCAACGAATTTCTTCATCATTTTGTGCAGGCGTAGATTCATAAGCCGGGGTAAAAAATCTTGCCACCCGTTCTACTCCCATACCTGCATCCCTGCGTTCATCTGAAGGCAAATATTTTATCTGTGAATAAATAGGCACAACACTCATTGCGGCATTTATAATCAGTGCCATCAATTGTTTTTTTGAATTATCAGAATAATTTAGAAAATTTATTTTCATAGTTTAACATTTATATGTAGTCAGGCCAATTTGCACCATTTAGGGTTATAAGTTAGGCGTAGTTATCCAAAGGTAGTTTAAAACAATCCATAAATCAATTTAAGATTTTCATTTATGTAATCACAATTTTATTTACCAGAGTGAGAATATCAATGACCTTGGCCATAGCTACCCATTATAAATTGACCACACAAAACTGGAGTTAAATCCTTGTTGTTTTGTTATGTATGTTAAGGGTTTTCAGACCAGATTTTGAAGTGGTCAAATAAGCCCGGCTTTTGCACTATAAACCAGAGTTGGAAGTGTTCAATATCTCCTGGACTATTCTTGTAACACTCCGGAAATCAATCTTCCCTGTGCTCATCATAGGAAATTCCTTAATAACAATAAATTGCCTCGGAAGAGAGATAATGGGTAACTCATTCAACATCTTCCTGAGTATTTCTGTCTTGTTTATCTCTATAGAGACTGTTGCCACAATATATGATCCCTTTTTTTCATCCGATACCTCAACAACACAACATGATCCTCCCCTCGGGAGAAACTTCTCCAGTGTATTCTCAACCTTAACAAGTGAGATCATCTCTCCTCCAACCTTTGCAAATCTCTTAAATCGACCGGCATGCCAGAGAAAACCATCTTCATCGAAGAATCCCATATCACCTGTATTATACCAACCGTCAACCAGTGCTTCAGCAGTAAGCTCCGGATCATCATAATAGCCTTTCATTACAGAGTCTCCTTTTACGAATATCTTTCCAACTTCTCTTGTTTTACACTCTTCGCCTGTTTCAGAATTCACTAACCTTACCTGAACGCCTGGTATCACTTTCCCAGTACTGCCGGGTCTGTTGAACTCATGTGAATTAACTGAAATAACAGGAGATGTCTCGGTAGCTCCATAACCCTCAAGCAGTGTTACTCCATGTTTATTCATGTATCCTTCCCTTAGTGCATCCGGACATTTATCTGCTCCGGCTACCATTAACCTGAGAGTTTTGAAATCCCCAGGTTCCGATTTCTGCAGATAGCCCCGGAAGAAACTTGGAGTACCAACCATTAATGTTGGCTTTTCCTCACGTGCAATATTACTAATAGTCTTAAAATCAAGTGGATTAGCATAGGTTATAATAGTCATACCGTAAAAGAATGGTACCCAGAGATTTACCGTTAAACCAAAAATATGAAAGAAAACAAGATTTGCCAGAAGAATATCTGATTCAGATAATTTCACATAGTTTCCAAAACTTACAATGTTTGAAGCTATATTAAGATGGCTCAGCTGAACTGCTTTCGGATCTTTTTCACTTCCACTGGTAAATAAGATTGCAGCAGTATCATTTTCATCACCCTTATAAATACTGTTGAGAATCATATTAACAGGAAGTATGGTTTTCAATACCGCCTTAAGTTTTTCAACTGTGGTGACACTTTCCATTATATCCTCAATCATTATCATTCCGTCAATTACCGGACAATTAATTTTTTCCAGCAATGCTTTGGAAGTAATAATTGTTTTGAACTTACATTTCTTTTGTGCATACTTTGCGCTCTCCGCAGCCCGTGTTGAATAATTTATCATTACCGGTATTCTCCCACTCATCAATGCTCCAACTGTAGCAAGTGCACAACCTGCAGATGTTGGAATCATTATACCAATGAATCCTTTATCATACTTTTTATATTTTGAACACAGGATTAGTGCACCAATCAAAGCCCTGGAATAAGTTACATTTTGCCCTGTGGTTTTGTCAATAATTGCTAGCTTCTTCGCATGCTTCTTTGCTATAAGAACAAATTGCTGATGAAGTAACATAATGGTTAGTTTGAGTCAAAATTTTGTTTCCCAAATAAGCAATATAAAACATAATTTAAAATTACAATGTGGAACTGCTACATTTATCCGGACAGTAAGTTAAGCTAAAAAGCTTAATTTAACGGATATGAAAAAAAGAAGATTTGATCGAGAGTACAAACAAATGGTAGTTGAACTCGCAAACACAAGGGTAATTTAAAGAGTGATCTGATCGGCTCATATCCAAAATTGGAGCGACCAGTGACTTTAACCACCTTTGGCCGGAATAAATTGACCACCCATAATCAGAATTTAATCCTTGTTATTAAGTAATGTATATTTTGTGTTATCAGACCGGTTTTTGAGGTGGTCAATATAATCCGGCCAAAAGTAGTCAGGGGCAATGGCTTTTCCATTTACAATCTTCACTACTCTTTAAGCAATTTAAGCCATCGAATAAATGTTCCATTATTTGGTTAACGATGAATTTGGTATCTTTATAATAAAGAATGAATTATTAAATGTAGGAAAAATCTTTATAACCTCTCCTATTATTTAGGTGGTGACTTTTTTGTATTTGTAGTATTTATTGATTAACTTTTCTCAATATATCAATTAGATAATCCCTTCCATATGAAATTAATCCGTTACAAACACAGTCTTCTTATCTATGCTCTGATTGTTATGCAAGTATATATCTTAACTTCCTGTAATACAAAATCATACAATTCAAAACATCAAGTCGAGAAAATTGGTTTTATTGGGTTTTATCTTGATATGGACTATTTAAAAGTAAAAAGTGTAATGGATTCTTTGCTTAACATTAGTGAATTATATTATTTTGAAACTACTGATGTATTTGGGAATAAACAAAAAGACTTATACTATGATTTTTCTGGAATAAGTCCTCTTCTTTGTGCAAAAGTTAATCTTAGAGGGACTCTTATAATTGATGAAAGGTTAACCAGTATTCAATTAACTCTATGCAATAGGTCAAATAGAGGAGAACAAAGATTTTCATATGATTGTGATCTGAATGAACTTAAAAGATTATTTGAATTATATAAAGAAAAATATGGAAAACCAACCTTACTTGACCAGGGAGAAAAATATGATTGGTTGTCAAAAAGAATATTAAATGTTTATTCCCCGGGTCAAAAAGGAAGATGGGCAATGGATAAGATATATTTTTGGGAGAGGGGAAACTATATAATATATTTTGATTTTGGGTATCCAGAAAGTTTGACCAGATCGGATAATCCAATTACAAAATCTGATGTTCCTGAATTGCCTGATTCGACAAGTGCTCCTATAATATACTATGATTTTACACAAGACTATATAGATAACCTGCTTGAGAAAGCAAGTAGAATGAAAGAAGATAAATTTAAATAAAACAATAACTCTTTATAAATGCCCTTTTGGCAAGAAGGTCACTTCTCCAGTAGATGTCTGTTTGTTAGTCGAATATTGAAGGAGAAAAAAATATCATGAACAAGAACGCTGACCGGATTATCTTACAGAATATTGCACGAAATGCAATGATCTCAAGAGGATTAGTACCGGATTTTCCTGATGTTGAAATCTCAGAGTTAAATGAAATATTACTTCCTGCTACCTATAAACCTGAAATAGCCAAAGATATGCGCGATCTGCTATGGTGTTCAGTGGATAATGCGGATTCACTTGATCTCGATCAATTAACGTATGCTGAATCACTGGGAGGAAATAATGTGAGAATATTGGTTGCCATTGCGGATGTTGATGCATTGGTGGGTGCTAAATCTAATATTGATAATCATGCCAGCCAAAACACAGCCTCTGTTTATACTGTAGCCAAGATATTTCCAATGCTTCCGGAGAAATTATCAACCAATCTTACGTCGCTGTGTTTGGATTCCGATCGCTGTGCTATTGTGGTTGATATGATACTTGGAGATGATGGAAAAGTACAACAGTCCGATGTTTATCAAGCTACAGTGCGTAACCATGCAAAACTCCAATATGCGAAATTAGCTGCCTGGCTCGAAGGAAATGATCCTGACTATCCGGAAATTACTAAGGTTAATGGACTGGCTGAGAATATAAAGCTACAAGACCGTATGGTGCAAATGATGAAAGGTTTGCGTCATGAGCATGGTGCTTTGGAATTTGAAACGATTGAAGCCATGCCAATCTTTGACGGAGATACCTTGAAAGAAATGAAGGCTGAACAAAAAAACAGGGCTAAAGATTTAATTGAAGATTTTATGATAGCAGCAAATGGGACAACGGCCCGGTACTTAACAGATAAAAATTTCCCTTCACTGAGAAGAGTTGTCCGTATTCCCAAACAGTGGGATAGGATCGTAGAACTTGCTTCTGAGAATGGATTTTCGTTACCTGCAGAGGCTGACTCCAAATCTCTTTCCGAATATCTTAAGTTCATAAAGCAAAAAGACCCGCTGCATTTTGTTGATATGTCCATTAGCGTACTCAAACTTCTAGGGTCAGGTGAATATGTTGTGGATACACCGGGAGCTATACCACCGGGTCATTTCGGCCTGGCTGTGAAAGATTATACACATTCTACTGCTCCCAATCGGCGCTATCCTGATTTAGTTACACAACGTTTGCTCAAATCCGCTATAGCAGGCAACTCCAACCCTTATTCGGCAGAGCAAATGGAGCAAATTGCACAACATTGCACCTTGAAAGAGGATGACGTGAAAAAAGTAGAGCGGCAGGTTGAAAAATCGGCTAATGCCATACTTATGAAATCCAGGATTGGAGAAATATTTGAAGCAATCGTCAGTGGTGCATCACCAAAAGGGACTTGGATAAGGCTTTTTCAACCACATGTTGAAGGAAAGCTGGTAAATGGATTTAAAGGATTAAAGGTGGGACAAAAACTAAAAGCACGTCTTACATATGTCAATGTGGAATTAGGATTTATAGATTTTGAAAGGGTTCAATGATGTAATTTTAAAAGCTGATAATTATGGTTAAATATCCAAAAAAAGCCCAGGACAAAATTGAAACAATAAAAAATCGTTGACCTTTTTTGTAATCTGTCAGTTCGGAATTAAACTAAGGTCGGTGGTAATGACAACCATTCTTCTCTTAATCCATCTTCTTAGTTCTTCTTCTTTAAACAAATCTGTCCAACTTATATAGGGTAAAGGCAAGACTCAATATAAATGACTATGAATAAGAATGCAGAATTTGATGTGCTCTATTTAATTGAATTACAGTTTTAACATATTGTTCCAGGAAATGTGTGAATTATGTTATCTTTTTCTAAAGTTGTGTAAAACTTTTCAGTATAAAGATGCCAACCTTTATAAACAATTGATAAATAATTTTGATAAAACTCTGAATGGAAATATTTTGACATTTTTCATATACTTCAAATTAAAATCACTTAACGAGTAATAACATTTTAAAATTAATTTATATGAAAACAAAAAGAGTATTTATCGGATTATTATTATTGCTGGTTCTGTTTTTTGTTACTTCCTGTGCTCCTGTAGGCTTGACCAAGGAGGCTTATGGTTTCCTTTACGGTATTGTTCACGGGTTCATTTCCCCTTTCGTATTGATTGCTAAACTATTTGGAGCGCATATAGGATTGTACGCTGAACATAATACAGGTTTGTTATATTGGGTGGGATTTATTTTGGGCCTTGTTCTTCTTCTTGGCGGTGGTGGCGGTAGTTATGCAACAAAAAGAAGATGGTATGACTAAAGCAGAAATCGTAAAAGACCTTATCCATTAAATACGAGAGGGAATGTCACTCCATTGTAAAAGCTGATCAGATTATATCTTGCCAACCTTTTTTCGGAAGCAGAGAGCACCACAATAGAGAAATTCTTTATTACTCACAAAATCGAGCGGGTAAAATAATTGCTTGTATATGATGAGCTCAGTCTTAAAGAAATTGCATTTAAGCTTCATTACAGCAGCGTTTCCCATCTGTCCAGCCAGTTTAAAAAGGTCACCGGTTTAACTCCCTCACACTTCAGGTATCTCAAGCACAAAAGACGCATTGCGCTCGAAAATGTGTGAATGATGTAATTTATTTCTAAAGTTGTGTAATGCTTTCAGGAGTTAGCAGACTTACCTTTGCTTTGTAAAAATCCATTCACAATTTAAAATTCAAAAAATGAATACAACAGAATCAAAAGGGAACTGGAACGAGCAGAAAGGCAAGCTCAAACAGAAATTTGCAGTCTTAACGGACAATGACCTGATGTTTGAAGAAGGCAAGAAAGAGCAGATGTTTGGAAAACTTCAAATCAAACTTGGCAAAACAAAAGAAGAAATGGACAAGATTCTTGTAGAGCTTTAATCATCTGCTTAAACCCAAAAAGTCATTGAATATATTACAGTTTTTTAACCAAATAATTCACAAATTATGAGAAAAGTATTATTCGTTCTGGCATTAATTATGGCAGTTATGGTTGTCAATGCACAGGCAGGTAAAACTAATTTTACCGGCACTTGGACCTTAAACAAAGAAAAAAGTACTCAGCCGCAAGGCGACCAGGGTGGTGGCATGAGAATGGGTGGTGGAAATTTTGTTGCTACACAGGAAGCTAACCTCCTGACTGTTGAAAGAACAAGGACTGGTCAGGATGGTCAGCCCACAACTATGACGATGAAATATACTCTCGACGGAAAAGAGAGTATTAACACATCACCAAGAGGTGACAGCAAATCTGTTGCAAAATGGTCTGCTGATGGAAAGTCTCTAACTATTGAAACTTCAAGAAGTATGGACATGAATGGTCAGTCCATGACAATGAAATCAACGGAAATATGGACACTTACTGACACAAATACACTTACAGTTGCATCTACAAGACAGGGTCCTAATGGCGAAGTAAAAGCCACAATGGTTTATGACAAAAAATAATTCTGAATTAAAGAATGAATATAAGAGGCTGTCAAAAGGTGAAGGCAGCCTCTTTTTTTACTTTTTGATACATCCTCTTTGAATTTAAGAATAAAATAATCTCTTTGATCAAAACACCTCGTTTTTATTCAAAACCTGGTTTAAACAATCTGATTCCTGTCTGATAAACTCAATAAAACTATTTTGAAATGAACGACAAGATTATCGGATCAATGGAGGGTTCGTCCGTTGTAAATATCGCTGCATTAATAATCATTTTTGCAGGAATGGTTTATGCAAAATCGATCATCACTCCCGTTTTAGTCGCGCTTTTTATAAGTATCATTTGTGCACAACCTATTACATGGTTAGAAAAAAAGAGAATCCCCAGATGGCTTGCACTTATAATTGTAATATTGGGATTGATTGTACTTTTTTCAGGATTTACTTTCCTGATCGGAGGATCATTATCATCCTTTTCAAGCAACCTTTCAAAATATGAATCTACCCTTACTACGATCAGCAACTCATTTATTCAGTATCTAAATGAGAAGGGTTTTAATATCCAACAAGATCAGATATTTACTATTGTCCAACCGGCAAAGATCCTTGAATTTACTGCAAGCGCTTTGAATAAACTGTTTAATATGGTGGGGACTACCTTCCTGATCTTTCTTATCATTTTATTTATTCTTATGGAATTCGGGAGTTTTTCTGTTAAAGCTAAAGCAATTCAGAATGAATCGGATAAATCCATTTCTTATTTTTCTTCCATATTACAAAATATCCGAAACTACCTTGGTATAAAAACCTTATTATGTTTATCAATAGGAATTCTTATCTATTTAGCATTATTGATCATTGGGGTTGACTATCCTCTCCTATGGGCATTGATCGGAGGTCTGATGTATTATATCCCGAATATTGGATCTATCATCTCCATGATTCCGACAGTTCTCTTTGCCCTTGTGCAACTCGGATTAGGTGGTGCACTCTGGACTCTTGGCTCATGCACGCTTATTCACATGGTTCTTGGGAATTTTATGGAACCCAGGATCATGGGAAAAGGATTAGGCTTGTCAACACTGGTTGTTTTCCTGTCTCTTCTGTTCTGGGGATTTATACTGGGATTAGTAGGTATGATCCTGTCAGTTCCCATCACCATGACCATTAAAATCATTCTGGAACAGAATGAGAAGACAAAATGGATCGCTTTACTTTTGGGAACACCGGCTGAAGCTAAAACCTATCTTGAGAAAAAAGGATTGATTGAAAAACAGCAACGTAAGAAACCACATTTGAAGGATTATTGAGGATGGAGATAGCCGTCCGGGTTGCTCTCTTAAGCTATTTAATATAATAATACTCTAAACCTTCTAAAACCAATATCCTATCGTCTATGGAGAGAATTTTACTCCCTTCAAATCTAATGAGGATGCGATATATCAGCTCCATGTTGATTTTCCTATTTTTTACAGGATTTTGTACTAAAGCCCTGGCTCAAAAGGTTACTATCGCTACGGACAAAGATGACTACTGGCCTGATGAATGTGTGATTATTACTGGAACAGGCTGGCAAAACTATGATAGTGTACGGCTTACACTAACACATCTCGATCCCTTGCCTGACCCGTACCACTCTCACGCTCCATGGTTTATTAACCCGGATGCTGACGGGAAAATTTATTATGAATGGTTAGTGCTTGACCAGGAATTAGGGACTTCCTTTGAACTTGGAGCACTGGGGTTTGCACTGGGTAATCCTGCCAGTGATTATGCTGTGACTTATTTTATGGATGCATCAATAACAAATGTTACAGTTAATGGCTCTTCTTTTTGTGATGGACAACCTATAACTGTAAGTTATACGATATCCAATTCTGGAGGGAAATTTGGCAATAAAAATATTTTTACCGCTCAACTTAGTGATGCCTCAGGAAGCTTTTCTTCTCCTATTATTATTGGTACTTTAAATTCCAAACAATCAGGTAATATTCATGCAATCATACCTTCTGGTACAGCAAATGGTACTCATTACAGAATCAGAGTTACATCGAGTAGTCCGTTTATTACCAGTAATCCTGATGCAACTGATCTTACAATAAATGTTCCGCCGACAGCACCCTCAGTTGGAACAATTACGCAACCAACATGTTCTTTATCAATAGGAAGCGTGGTATTAAATGGTTTGCCAGCAACAGGGACCTGGACATTGACAAGAACTCCTGGAGGAACAACTACCACTGGGACAGGAACAAGTACAACCATAACAGGACTGGCAGCGGGAACATATACTTACACAGTGACAAATGCATCAGGATGTATCTCAGCAGCATCAGCAAATGTTTTAATCAATGCACTACCGGCAGAACCAACAGAGATCATTACGAATCCTGCTGCTGTATGTTCACCATTAAAAGTGGACCTGACAGCTGCTGCTGTAACCGCAGGATCAACCCCGGGTTTGACATTCACTTACTGGACAAATGCAGCAGCGACGATCGCATATGCAACACCCTCATCAGCCGCTGCCGGTACCTATTATATCAAAGGCACAACATCATCTGGATGTTTTGACATTAAACCAGTGATAGTTACTATTAATCAGTCACCAACAGCAAATGCAGGGATAGGAGGTATTAATTGTGGTCTTGAATTTAATCTCGGGGCAATACCCAGTTTAGGTACAGGAACCTGGACAAAGGTTAGCGGACCAGGAAATACAACTTTTAGTCCCAGCAGGAATACGCCTAATGCAAAAGTTGCCGTTGATTCTTATGGTACCTATATATTAAGCTGGACAGAAGTGTATGGGAACTGCTCAAACAGTGCAACAATTTCAATAACCTTTATCCAGCAATTATCAGCAAATGCTGGAAATGGCGGGGATGTATGTGATAAGACATTTGCCCTGAATGCGATTATAAGCTCCGGAACCGGCGCTTGGTCATTTGTAGATGGGCCCGGGACGGCGGTTTTTACTCCGGATGCCATTCACCCAAATGCCAAAGTGACAGTATCTCAGTTTGGAGCCTATGATTTTGCATGGACCGTAATTAATAATTTATGTACATCAAGTGATGTTATAAGGGTAATGTTTCATGATCTGCCTTCCGTAAATGCTGGGCAAGATACCGCAGTTTGCGAAGGATCTAAAATTCAGTTGAATGCTACAGGAACGGGATCCTTCCTTTGGTCTCCTGCAAATATTCTGAATAATTCTGCTATTTCAAATCCGTTGGTTACACCTGTTGTTACGACTGATTTTACAGTCACTCAGACTGATCAGTGGGGATGCAAGAATTCCGACCTGGTAAATGTAGAAGTCAGATCAAAACCCATTGCTGATGCCGGACCTAATCAGGTGCTCGAATATATTTTTGAAACAGTTATGGAAGCTTCCCCTCTTTCAACACATCAGACTGGAGAATGGACAGTACTTTCAGGAGCAGGCTCATTCTCAAATGTTAATGATCCCTTATCAACTGTTCATGAGCTTTCACTCGGACAAAACAGCTTTATCTGGACTGTTAATAATGGTGTTTGCCCGGCTGATGCTGACACAGTAAATATTACCGTTAATAATTTGGTTATTCCTACTTTAATTACTCCCAACCACGATGGGAAAAATGACTATTTTGTTATAAATGGAATTAAAACTTTTGGAAATACATCGCTTACTATTTTTGACAGGTGGGGAGCCAGGGTTTACAAAAACAGTAATTATGACAATGAGTGGGACGGAGTAGACGACAACAATCATCCACTTCCCGATGATACCTACTTCTTTATTCTTAAACCTGAGAAAGGAAAGCCAATAAGTGGTTATGTGGTAATACGTCGGTAGGATGGCTTCCAGGGGAAAAGTTGTATTTCTCATTTTGTTTATAGGTCAGACAATCCAGCGCTATTGACCATAGTTGGCCAGAATAAATTGATAAGCCATGCTCACTCATATTAGACAGTTATTCACTACCTTTAAAATGAGACTAAATTTTTGCACCGCGTGTCGATTTCTTTCAATAAACAGAATTAAACACTACACAATATGAGAGGCATACTTTTTCTTTTAGCAATGATCTTGATTCCGTATTTTGCGTCAGGACAGATAATCAGTGGTAATAAACAAATTGATGCCTCAAAAGTTAAACCTTGGATGCCAAAACAGATCCAGGATTTTCAATCTGAATATCATTTTGTTTTTCCAGAACATGAATCATATTTTGTACTTATTATTTCTAAAGATTCATGCTACGCGCAGATTAAATCAGGAGAGCTTTCAGGCAGTGGTAGAGATTTCATTTGGAATTTTGAAAACTTAAAAAATGTAATAATCATTGGAAACAAATTCTATTCCAACAAAACCAACGGAGAGTTTGTTAAATATAAAAGCAGAAAAGGATTAATCATTTATAAACCTTGGAGAAGTGTTGCAAAAAAAGGGGAATACGAAATTGGCTTTGTAAGTACTTCACTAAAGAAACATTTTACTGGGAGATTTTCCTATGCATCATGGAGAGAGCTAACACTAGACGAATTATTAAATACAACACTTTCAGATTTGCGAATAATGCGTAACGAGATTTATGCACGCTATGGGTACATTTTTAAACCAAATGGAGATTTAGATAACTATTTTAAGAAACAACGTTGGTACAAAGGACAACATCAGGATGTATCAAATTCTCTGACCGGATTAGAAAACCAAAACATAGAGTTGATCCAGACGGCTGAAGAAAGATAAATACAGCTTATAATAATCAGGCCCAGGTTGCAAAAGCCAGGCATCCTGACCCTTGACCATTCTTAACCTGAATAAAAAATAATTATTCATACAAAATCTGAGATTCGTCTTTACAAATCCTTGCAGGATCTCTGATTATTACTTTTTGCGGATATGCATTACCATACCACCGCCATGATCCAGGTGGATAACCATATTGCTGATTGAGGAGATTTCACGGGTATCTTTTTTTACTGCATTCGGGTATCCCGGTATATCAGTATAAATTTCTGCCGAAAAATTCCCTTTTGGAAGAAAGCTGAACGAAATTGTCTCATCCCTTGGTATATCAGTGATAGAACCAACATACCATTCAGAGTTCTTTTCTCTTGCTATAACAATATATTCAGAAACCTTTGCATCCAGGACTTTTGTCTTATCCCAGACTGTCGGGACTTCCTTAATAAATTCGAAACCAGGTTGGTCCTCATAGGCCTCGGGATAATCACAAACCAGATTAAGATAACTCTCAAGGATCACATACATAGCAAGCATATGGCAGCGTGTTCCCATAACCAAAGGTTTTACATAATGCACTTCAAACTGATTTTCCGGCACAGCTCTGAAACCACCGAGGTGATAATCAGTAGCTCCAGCCAATAGTCTGGTGAAAACAATGTTTAAATCATGGGCAGGTGTAACCTTGTTGTCCCACTTGTTTACTTCGTAATTCAAAGTCCCTTCACGTGTAAATTCGTTGGGATATGTCCGATGGAGACCCGTTGGTTTGTAAGCTCCATGAAACTGGATATGCAGGTGGTGTTCAGCTGCTCTTTGCAGGATTTCATTCTGAATATTGACCATTTCCTGATCGTCACGATCCATAAAATCAACCATTAATCCCTTTATACCCCATTTTTCGTATTGTGCAAATGCCTCTTCCAATCTTGGGTATAATGCGGCCCAGTGCACCCATACACGGATACCTACTCCCTTTAGTTTTGCATAATCACATACTTTCTGCATATCAAGCCCATCTACCGGTTGTGTGACATTAACCAGAGTTCCGGGCATATATCCGATACCATTATTTACATACCATTCGTGACCGTTGGATTCTACTACTGAATGATATTCCAAACCATTCCTGGAACAAAAATCTATGTAGTATTTATTAGTTTCAAAATTATTCCCGGAGATTATAGTAGAATCTCCAACAACCGATCCGTTCCACCATGGCCATGTTGCTTTTCCTGGTTTTATCCACGATATATCTTTTATTTTACATGGTTCATTTAGATTTGTAAGAATATCTGACTCTAACAGGTCACCTATCCTTTCGCTGATCATCATCACACGCCATGGGCTTTTGTGCGGCAAACCTGCTTTTACACAGATCTCATCCTGCCCGGGTAATGGTGATAGTCTGCTTGTAAGTGCATCATCCTTTTTTACCAGGTACATCCCCGCATAATCTACCAGTTCAGCTTCAGTAATTGCCATATAAATACCATGAAAATCAAATAAGGAAGGCATATCCATTAATGTATCCGGCTTTATTTCATTATATGGCAGGCGCGAGTACAATCCTTCATGCGATGTATGGAAATTGGGACGAAAAAGGGTCGTAACTATTGGATTTCCGGATAATTTAAAGGTTGTATTTTCGCTTGTCAATGAAAATGATTTCCATTTTTCCTGTTCCGGAAATTCATATCTGAAAGCAATGCCATCATTAAAAGCCCTGACCACAAGTTTAATTTTGCGGAATGGAGCCTCCTTTTCAACCAACGGTATGGACACTTCATGACAGAAGTCACGGGCAGTTTTTGTTTTGCCTACGACCAGGTTATATGTTTCATCTATTATCCTGTATTTTGGATCATAAACAGCCAGATTTCTGCCAAATTCACCCGTTTCCTTGAATTCCAGACTAAGTTGAGAATCATCTATAAGAGTTTTACCCAAATATGAAACGGAATAAGAAGGATAACCTCTTTTGATCTGGAAAGAATAATTGATATGCCCGTTTGGAGATTGAATTTCAATTGGTGCAGTTTCTGAATATTTTCGTTCTGAGCGTAAACCCGAATCCTTTCTGATGATTTTACTATCCTGCTGAGAATATATCAGGCTTAACAGGGAAAAAGCTACTGACAATAATAGAACTCCCTTTTTCATAATCTATGTTTTAATAAACTTTCATAAAAATTTGATTTATACACAGACTTCATGAAAATCTGTTTCGATTTACAGAGGAAAATATTACCTGATTGGCTAAAAGTTGTCAGGGGCACTGACTTTTCCATTCATTATTAAATTCAGGCTAAATCTTTTGAGCAATCATTTGACTTAATCCTGAATCAAATTCTATTCTTGAAATATTCTTAAATTCTGTAAAGAAAAATCATGTGAATAATTTCCGGCTAAAGACCCAGGGCATAAACGGCAAAGCTGGCAAGCCAATGTTCGCCGCCATAATTACCACTAAGGACATTTGGAAGTGCATGTTCGAGAAAAGAGCGCGATGTCTTTTCAAAGAGGAGCTTTGTCTTGTTGTTTTCTGGAAGAATCCTTGCCAGACCCTTCATGCACCATGCCCTGCTAAGGGTAAGACCGTCGAGATGGACTATCTGGTAATCAGTTCGGTCACTGACTACAGGGATCTTCACTATATTATCTATGCTTCTATGTTCATAGAATTTTCTGAACCATTTATTAAACTCCTTCGCTGATAGGATCCTGCTCATGAGGTCTGCTATCTCAAGACTGGGGCTCAGGAAATCGGTGCCATCAGGTTCCAGATATGCAGGGGTCGCCACATTATCAAGGTAGAACTGTTTTGCTTTACGGATAACCACTGACTCGAAAGCGGTATCCTTCACGGTCCTTGCCCAATCGAGTGCAAAAACCAGTCCGAATGCAGTATTGGGGTGTACACCTGTCCGGTTAGGATAGGTCTCTTTTGTAAGATATTCCTTCCAAAGTTCAACCACTTTATCAGCAAGAGGCTTCAGGGTTATGCTCCATTGCTTTGCCATGGGATCATCGAATGTGCAAAGCTCCTGGTCGAGCTTAAGCAGCCAGGCCCAACCATATGTTCTTTCGAATATATTACTGTTTTTAAATTTTACAAAGTAATCTGCCTCAGCTTTTATTTTATTATCCATAAAGCTATTTTGAAGAACAGATATTATACTATCCCTTAGGGAAATGTTTGGAAATTGTTTAAGTATCTTTACTAGCATCCAGTGACCATGAACGCTGCTATGCCAGTCGAGGCACCCATAGAATGAAGGATGAAGCTGGCTTGGAAGCATAACTGCCTCAGCTGAATCATTTATCTGGTGTCCGGTTTTGTTTGGATATTCAGTGTTTAGACAATGCAACGGGAGTCTGGCCAGTTTTACAGCTTGTTCCGTTGTGAGCTGCTGTGATGAAGCTATCAGGGGAAATACCCAAATGACTAAACCCAGAATATACCTGTTCATTCCAAAGATTTTTAATTTCACAAATAAATCATTGACAGATAAAAACCTTATCTGATAGTAAAATTAGCAATTAGATCATTGAATCTACCGGTCTTGTTCAGATACCTGCAAAAGTCGGTCATTTATTGCATTTTCAATAATAAATAATCAGAGCGTTTCTGTTTCCTTATCGGATATGTTATCTTGCTTGTCAGTATCAGTTTTTCGGGACCGTTCTTCTACCATAGCTAAAAGGAAGACGAAATCTATAGCGATAAAGAAATGGTCGGCTACCAACTGACCAATAAGGAATGACTGGTTATTGAGTTTTTGTACCAGTTCCGGGTATATAGCAAAGCCTGGTGCCCCTGCAAGTCCGCAGGTCTGCCATGCTGCAGTAAAGAAGCATAAACCACTTCCCAACTGTAAGTCCGCCACACGTTGACGTTCTTGTGTAAGACTTGGTCGTTTACGTGCCCAAACCCATACCAATGTCAGGAAGAGGATCACAAATAGAAAGCCGGTAAATGCAAAGAGTAAAAACGGAACTCTATTATAGCGAAAAACAGCAATGGCATGATACGAGAAGTAGATTAACTGTATCCCCAGTAGTGGCAAGAGAACTCTTCGTGCTGGCACAGAAGCAGGGAACAGTCGTGCACCGCCTGCGGCTATGAGGATCGCCCCAAGAGGTAAACCCGCCGTAAAGTAAAGTAATACCAAGCCGCCAGCGCCATACCACTTAGTTATGAGAACGCGTGGACTCAAGTTAGTAAGATTTCCACGAAACACCCAGATGAGAACTGGGGCACCGATTATAAAAAGAAGTCCACCAGTAACGAGTAAGAGTCCAAGCCAATGTGAATGAGATGAGTCAAAGCTCATATACTTATGATCTTCTCGTGGCAAAATCTGAATCGATAAATCAGGTTATCTTTGACTCATTATTTGTAGTAAATATTTAAAGGATTGTTTCTATCGAAATCAGGATCATCTATAGGCTATATCCATAATTTTAAAAACAACATCTTCCCTGTCTCGCTTTATAGCAACCTTTTCTCCGATTTTTTTATTTATTAATGCTTTGGCTAAAGGAGATATGAATGAGATCTTACCTTTGGATATGTCTGCCTCATCAACACCTACTATCTGAAAAATCTGAATGTTTCCGGATGCTTCAGTTTTAAGAGTTATTAATGCACCGAACCTTATTTCGTTTTGAGGTTGCTCTTTCAGATCAACAACTTTGGCTTCAGCAATTCTGTTGTTCAACAGCTGCAATTTTGCATTAATATAGTTCAACGCAATTCTTTTCTCATTTTCATCGGTGCTGTTCAGGTTGTCTTTTTCATGGATCAGCATCTGTTCTTCAGATAATAGCTGATCCATTCCAGGCCGGGTAACAAAGTTTGTTACACCTTCCGGTAAATATGCCCTCTGTGGCACTATCGGAACTTCTTCCTGATCGTCTTCTTTGACAAATCCTCTGCTCATAACTAATGAATCCTGAACACTAAATTATCTGTTAAAGTGGAAAATCCAATGCCCCTGGCCACTCTCGGTCAGATTAAATTGAGTACCAAAATCCGGAGTTAAATCCTTGTTTTTTTATGTAGGTCAGGGATTATCAGACCGGATCCTGAGGTGGCCAATAACCATGTCTTTTGTTGTCAATCCTTATCTGCCATAAAATCAAAAGCTCCTTTTCTCAAATTAATCCCATATTCAAGATATGCTTTGAGACATGCAAGAAAGTTAGCCCATCCTTCAGTATTACCCTTAAGCCAATTGATGCCTTTTTCATCATTGTTTCTACTTTTTTCTGTAATAGTGACGAGAGTTGAGTCATCGTTTTTGGGTGTAAGGGTCATTTCTACTAAAAGTTCTATCCCATCATTTTCCCAATAATATGAAATGTATTTATCCTTTATTATTTTATCGACTCTAATAGGAAATTCCATATCAAATTCAGGAAACTTCCAAATAATTTTTTTGCCAGATTCCATTCTTCCACTGCTTTTTGAGATAAAATACTTTGACATATTTATCGGGTCAACTATAACTTCAAATACATCATTGACAGGTTTTAGTATCTGAAGAGCTGTTTTAATTTCAAGGGATTGATCTTTCATTCTATAATATTTTTTCTTTTTAAATTAATAAGTACCGGACATTCAGTTCCAAAGTTCAGTATTTCCCTGATATCTTGGTCTTTTAAACTCCTTAAATTTCCCAACTTTGTAATAATTCCTTCTTTTGAATAGGAACAACAATAATCCTATCCAATTATATACATTTCAGGTTTAATACTCAAAGCCAGAGTTAAATACTTGTTGTTTTATATTTTATGTTTTATGTTTTCAGACATGATTTTGAAGTGGTCATAGGAGGCCGGATTTTGTAAAAACTTGTTGACCTGTTTTCTTATCTGTCGGTTCAAAAATAAAATGGTATGAACCCCAGAGCAGCGCCTCCGCTGAGTAGCTTCAGCGGAGGCACAAGCTTTACGCGAAGGCAGATTAAACTAAGGTCGGTGGTAATTAACACTATTCTGGTCTTCATTTTAAAAACCGGCTTTATCGTTCAAATTTGGCGAAATGATAATGTTGTTACTTTGTTCGATCCAATAATTCCCTGAAACAAATAATAGAATGTACATTTGTTTCAATTATTGCAAAATCATAGTCAAATGAATAAGAAATCTCCCAGTAACCATAAAAGAAACTCATTAATAATATTATGAAAATTGGCAAACTTTCTTACTTTTTTATACTTGTTCATAGTCGCTGTATACTGACAGTCAGACGAGCGGAATAATTATGTGCTATAAGAAATGAAGAAACGAATGATAACAGGACTGGATTTTGCAGTCAGTGACCATAAGATTAAAAGAATTATTTTCCCGGTTGTTCTTGCTTTTTGCTCTTTAAGCATTACAAGTCCAAACCTGGAAATGTTGTAAAAAAGTTTTATTATGTCAGCATATACAAGGGTTGGGAGATTGATATTTATCCTGTTACTTCTCTCTGGTTTTCCTCAGACTGGGGCACAGACAAAATTTTCCCGGGGTGTAAACCTGACAGGATGGTTCCAGGTGAGCCGTGCCCGGGATATACAGTTCACAATGTTTACTGAAAAAGATATAGAAAATATTAAATTACTGGGCTGTGATGTCATTCGCCTTCCGATCGACCTTCGTGATATGACCTCCGGGGCTCCGCAATTCAAAATTGATACACTGCTTTTTAACTTCCTCGATTCAGCCGTGACCTGGTGCGAAAAACATGAGATTTACATCATCCTCGATAACCACAGTAATACAGGTACGGACCCCGCAGTGGCCGATACTCTTACCAAAGTTTGGGGGCAGATGGCGTCACATTATAAAGACCGGTCAGGTTATGTGCTTTACGAAGTGCTTAATGAGCCTCATAGTATTTCAACATCAGCATGGGGAGATATCCAGGGCAAGGTTATAAATTCAATACGAACTTATGATATCAGGCATACCATAGTGGTCGGCGGATCAGGCTGGAATTCATATAATGAGCTTCAATACCTGCCTGTCTACGCCGATACCAATCTTTTATATACATTCCATTTTTATGATCCAATGGTTTTCACTCATCAGGGAGCAACATGGGTCACTCCCTCCCTGGCTCCTCTTTCAGGGGTCCCATTTCCTTTCAACCAGGCTGAAATGCCTGTCTGTCCTTCAGTACTGAAAGGCACCTGGGTTGAAAGTGATCTTAACAATTATTCAACTTTGGGAACACCAACCAGGATATATGAACTTCTAAACAACGCAGTGACTTTTCGGAGCCAGAGAAAAGTGAGGATATACTGCGGCGAATTCGGGTCATATATGCTTAACAGCAATAATGATGACAGGTGCAGGTGGTATAAAACCGTGCGGCAATACCTTGAGAATAATGACATCCCGTGGACATCCTGGGATTACAAGGGCGGATTCGGCATTTTCACCAAAGGATCAAATGAGCTTTTTGAAAACGATCTTAACGTCAACCTTCTTGATTCAATGGGTTTGAATGTACCACCTCAGACACCATTTTCCATAAGGCCTGATACAGCAGGTTTCATGCTTTACGGTGATTATATCGGACAAGGTATCAATAATGCAAGCTACAGCAGCGGTACTGTTGATTTCTACTGCACAAATCTTCCTGAAGCAGGGTGGTTCTGTCTTAACTGGTACGGGTTCAGCCAATACAACGCAATCGTTTTTGATTTTGTTCCGGACAAAGATCTTTCCGGACTTGTAAATAGCGGGTATGCACTTGATTTCATGGTAAGGGGAAGTGCTCCCGGCATCAAATTCGAAATGAGGTTCAGGGATGCAAAAACAGGCACTGTGGAGCACCCCTGGAGAATGGGAACTACCATCGACTCAACATCTGCTCCATGGGATCTCAAGTGGCATCATGTGAGAGTTCCGCTCACATCATTTACCGAGCGAGGGGCATGGGACAATAATACCTGGTACAACCCGGAAGGAAAGTTCGACTGGACAAAGGTTGATGTATTCGAAATATCGACCGAATGGACCGATATAATCGGCAAAGATCTTTGGCTCGATAATATTTATATCAGTAACCTCGATACTGCAGTGGTAAAGGTAAATCAAGCCATAATAATAAATGAAAATCCTGCTTATGGCGACATAAAACTTGCCGCATATCCTAATCCGATGAAAAACCATACGGTTATCACATCTTTTTTATCACCGGAAAATCCAGTGGATGCAGATGTATATTCAATAACCGGTATTAAAATCAGGACGTTGTTAAAAGGATATATAAGTCCCGGGCCGCTTCATATTATCTGGGATGGGTATGGCGATAACGGGGCTGAAGCTGCTCCGGGGATTTATTTCTGCCGGATCATTACAAAATCATTTCATGGAATCTGCAAGATTGTCAAAGATTAAGTCTGATATGTCAGAGTATAATTACACCTCTGACAAAGCAATTCCTTCAACAACACGATGTCTTTCCTGTGGTAAATGAAAATCTGGCCGGATTACAGGGAATATAATGTTCAATCAAATTTATTATATCTGTCGGTGTATTCCGGTTCAGAACTAATATTCTCTGTTGGCCTTTCAAGGTTATGCCCTTCTCTGAGAAAGTCTGCTTCAGCGTCTGAAGCACTTTTTCGGGTGTATTATTGTTTTTACTAAGATGGGCAAGACAGATATTGCTGAGATTGTCATTAATATTATCCGCCAGAAAAGACGCTGTTTGATGATTCCCTAAATGACCGTGATCTGACCGTATTCTTGCTTTCAAAAAATCAGGGTATCTGCCATTCATCAGCATCTCTTCATCATAGTTTGACTCTATAACAAGTAAATTAGATGCTTTAATATATTTGGCGGCAGTTTTGCAAATATGCCCAAGGTCGGTGACAATTGTTATTTTTTTATCACTTGCACAAATATGGAATCCTACGGTTTCAGGTGCATCATGACAAACCGGAAATGCTTCGACATCAAAACCCGCAATATGGAATTTTTTCTTTAAAGGGATTTGATGGATATAGTCAGGTGATATTTTCATTTGAGGAGTCAGGATGCTTTTCCAGATTTTTTTGGTAGTGAATGCCGGAAGATGGTTTTTTCTGATAAGAAGTTCCAACCCCCTGATATGATCTATATGATTATGTGTTATCAAAACGCCCGTAATAGTCTGTATGGGAATATCCAAATCCTTCATAAACTTACTGATAGAGGTCGCTGAAATTCCGGCATCGATCAAAATTCCATGGAACTCGTTTCCCAGGTAGTAACAATTTCCGCTGCTCCCACTGCTAAGACTGCAAAAATCCAGTTTCATTAATACTTTATTCTTTGGAGTTAAGGCTAATTGATTTTTTTATATTTGATCAATATATATAAAATAATGCTGCATTTAATGCTGAAATATGTAAGCAAATTGTTTTTCTCATTGGCCGGATATAGTCAATGTACCCCGTCTTTTCTAATAAGGAGAATAAAATCCCTGAGAGCCATTGATTGGAAAGGGGCTGAAGATATTATTCCATTTTGACATCTTCAAAGCAACACCTATTGAAAAATTTCCGAAATCAAAAGTGGATCCAATGGTATAACTGCTTTTTGGGAGAAAATAAAATGGAGAAGTACCTGTAATTTGTTTAATCCCGGTCCCATATAAAGTCAACTGAGAATTAAAATGATAGATAGCTGATCCGTATACAGATAATTCATTAAATGCCCCATACATCGACCCTTCAGGGTTATAATTCCATAATGCAGAATAAAAGCGTCCGGCAATAATTCCGCCATCAACCGACAACTTTGGAGACAAGGGAATGGATAAAAAAGGGGATAGTGTAAAACCAATGACACTACCCGAATAAGGAATAACAATAAAGGTACTTCCCATCACATAATGCAGATTGGATTTTAAATTCACTTTTGGGGAATTATATTCAGTAAGGCTATCAGGGTAATTGATTTGTTGCGAAAAAGCCTGAATAGGAAACAGTGAACCCAGGACAATAATTAAGCTTATGTTACATTTACACCAAGACATGGTTAATTTTACTCGTTATTTAACAGTCAGGCAAAATTAACGAGAAAAATAATAGAATAGCTTCTGTTATGAGGAAAGTTTATTCATGCCGGCTTCCCCATATCTCGAGCTATTTGCAATATGACCAATAATCTTGCCAGGTTTTTTTACTATTAAAGTCAGGGAAAAACGAAGATATTGCTTATAATGAGGTACTTAATTGAGCTATGTGGAACGTTTAAGCAATAAAGTCATTACAACTTTGGTTCCCCTGATTACTCCGTTATCATGGATGTCATAAAAATTTATACTATTAATGTTGGTATGATACATCTTATTAAGCAGATCCAGTCTCTGACTGATTATTTTAAGACCTTTGCCTTTATGACCATAATTCTCTGATTTTCTTGTCTGGTCCATACCAACCCCGTTATCCTCCACAACGACTGACAATATATCATTTGTTTGATCTAAATCAACTCTGATGATTCCTATCCCTGGCAGGATTCTGACACCATGTTTTATTGAATTTTCTAATAAAGGCTGAATCAGCATCGGGGGTATCATAATATTAAAATCCTGAACATTATTCCTGAATTCAACCTGAAGCTTGTTTTTAAATCGCATTTGTTCAATTTCAACGTATTTCTTTAAGAATTCAATTTCATCTGAAAGGTTTATATACTCTTCAGAGGCATTTTCGAGATTGGTTCTTATTATGCTTGCCAGTTCTCCCAGGTATTTTAAAGATTCTTCCGTTTTTTTCTTTAATATAAAACTCTGTATGGAGTTAAGAGTATTAAATATAAAATGCGGATTCATTTGAATCTGAAGAGATCTTAACTGTAACTCAGAGTTATTGATTATCAGCCTGGTTTTTTCTTCATTCTCTTTCTTTAACTTATTAATACGCCACCGCATAAAGAAAAATAATGCTATTGATAATGACAATACAGCTATTAGTATAAACCATATGGACATCCAAAAAGGTGGCTTGGCATTAAATGTAAGTACGGTATTTAATAGAGACCTGTCTTCCAGGTTTTGACCTTCCATTGAAATCTTATAATTACCTGGCCTTAAAGATTGAAGCACCACCTGGTTACCGGGAATCCATCCGCCATTGTTGACTTTAAACTTATACCTGAAGTTCCTGCTGGATGGGTATTTGATTGCACTGAAAATAAATGACAGTTGTTTTTGCTTAAAAGTGAGAGATCTTCCGGATAATTTGCTTAAGTCCTCATGCCTGTCATTTATGAGCAGGTTGTTGATATAAATCATTCCACCATGTGTTACAGTGAAATTCGTATCAATTGATACAACTTCATGAAAGGTGTGAAGATAGACTTTGCCTTTTTTATCGGTCACAGGTGAACCAGCTGAAACATAATTATATCCGTTGAGGTTATTATAGAAAAATTCAATGACGGGATTTTCAGAATCCAGACTTTTTAGCCTGATAACATTAAGCCCCTTGTTTGTTCCAACCAGAAGATAGCGGCCGTTGAATTTAATCCACCTGCAAATATTGCCCAGAAGACCCGATTTAATAAGGTCAAATTTTTTACAAATAAAAAGCGAATCTGAAAATCCAACCTCATATAATTTACAGTTTGCTGATAAGCACCAGATATTTCCATTTAAGTCTTTATCAATGCCGGTAAGAACATTATCAAGAGTTGAATTCTCTTCTGAAAGCCTGTATACAATGTTGTTTTTAAGAGCGTAAAGTCCACTGGTATTAGTCTTACAATAGATAATCCCTTTTGATTCAATTATTTCAGATACATCGGTCACTTTGCCGCCCGGTCCATCAGGGGTGTGCCATCCGGATAAATTTCTTAATGAAGGATTAAATCTAAGCGTTTCGTATTTCTTGAAATAGTATGCCCCCTTACTTTTGACAATCTTGAAAGTTCCTATTTCAAAGGGAAGATATGTTTTTAAATCCGGTACTGAGATTGCTCCTATCTGAGTTCTTATATACAGTCTGTTGTCAGTTTGGATAAAAGATACAAATTCGGTAAAAGTTCTTTTATCAATAATATGGTATTTCCTATCTGGAGTTGGGTAATTTTGATATCCGTTCAATAATTTGCTCAGTGTTTGTCTCTTAGAAATAACAGGTTCCATTTTACCTTCATTCAGATAATAAACTCCGTTTTCAGTCAGAACAAGCAATGAATCTCCTGCAAGACCTAAATCAAGAATGGTTTCGGTGCTGTTAGTTAATGAGTATTCAAATGGTGATTCATTATAAGCAATGAGGCCATTATCCCTTCCGAACCAGGTTACCTTCGAAATTGTATCATAAAAGATTACACTGACAGTTTCAATGTTTCGTTCAGTATTTATTGGCATTGAACTGTTTTTTAAAGGATCATAAAGCACTGCATCAGCCTTAATTCTGTCATCTCCAAAACCACCGATCCATAATTTATTATCCTTATATGGCGACATACTCCAAATAAAGAGGGTAGGGTCAATTTCTGAAGGGGGATATTGTTTTTGCAGATTATTTAAGTCGAACCTGAAAATTTTGTTGTACCAACCTCCATAAAGGGTGTCTTTCAATAACAGACAAGAGTATCTGCCGTCGGGTGTTATTCTTTTTACAAAGAAATTTTCAGGTTTTTCATTATTTACAAATATCTTGTTTATACCATGATGGGATTCTCCTTCGACACAAAAGAATATAAGCGAATCCCGGCCTGCAATTGCCAGCACCGAAGATTTTTCACCATTTATCTCCGGAGGGAGAACAGGTATAAAAACAGAATCTTTAAGAATATACAGGCCATAGTCAGTCCCGATAAATAATTTCTTATAAAAATTACTGAAATACAATTTACGGATCCGGTTTATACGTTCATCGCGTGACTTTATTATTGTTTTTACTGAGTCATTCTTTATTATTGCCAGTCCGCCTTTGAACAATCCTGCATAAATTTCATTTCCTTCGCCACATGCAAGAGCCCACACCATCGTTAGTGGAAGTCCTTTGCTTTTATTGATGTTTACAAACTTGTCTCCGTCAAATTTTGCTATCCCGTTATCGGTAGCAATCCATAAAATACCTTCCTTATCCTTTATAATATCTCTTACCGCATTGCCTGGTAATCCATCGTCCTCAGTAAAATGAATGCCTGGCTTGAACTGGGCATCCAGGGACAAAACAAAAAGGTCAGGTACCAGCAGAAGATTAACAAAAAGTAAAATTCTTTTCAAGGCTCTAACATTTGTTTTATGGTCCGGACTATTATTGGACTTGTCCTTGCAGAGACAGGGATTTTTTTACCACTCTTTAGAATGACGTAACTTTCACTGGCTCTTACAAACTTCCTTATGTAATAAATGTTGACAAGGTAAGATTTATGTGTACAATAAAACTGGTTCCCTGGAAGCTGCTTCTGAAGCTCTTTTCAGGCATGTCAATATCCAGAAACACGACATCCGGCTTAGTTGAGTTTATTATTTTTATTCCGTCATAAAGGTTTTTTGCAGTGCCTGAAACCTTGACCGGAATGGAAACAAATTCACTTAATAGCTGTGACAAAACAGTTAATGCATATTCTTCATCATCAATAAGGACTGCCCGCAGCATGGCTATTTGGAAATTAAGTTCGTTTGATGAGTTACAAAAAGAATTTTCTCTTGATTGATATAGGTTCCATTTTATTTCCTGCATTATAACTACACTCTCTTTAATTCACCAATTGGCAAAACTCCGGATTTAAGATTCATTAAAATTAATATTAAAAAAACAATTTAAAAATTCCACCAATTGCCGTCTGTTGGCACCACTCTTTCATTCACTTTAAAGCTCAAGTGAATGGTAACCTGGATATAGTCATAAAGGCAAAGTAATCTAATTTTAATCGGACCGAAATACAAGGAAGCCTATAAAATGGCAACAGAACATATCTTAAGCCAGACCAGAAATAGAATCCTGTAAAACAATAACCGGCTAAAATGCCGGTTATTTATGTTTACCCTATCAAATAGTTGTTACCAAAGATGATCATTAGTTGCTCCTTATTCTTCGGGCAAAGAAGCAAAAGACTTTAGTTCACGATATTATTTTTTAAATAATCCTCCAAGAAGATTTTTTGCAGCTCCCAGGATGCCACCGCTATCACCGCCGGTTCCAAATAGTTCATGCAATGGTGACGGGTCATTTTCAGGGGTTGTATTATTATGATTTGTTATCATATTAATTAATTTTGGCAATACAGTTGAAGCAATGCTATTTGAAACCTCAGGAGAAAGCCCCAGTTTACTTGTAAGATCAGACACTACTCCTGACGAAATGTTCGATTGAAGCTGATTTGCACCATCCGTGTTTGGTTTATTCGAAAAGAGGTTCATTACGTCTGAAAGTTTTCCACCGAGAATGTGTCCGGTTACTTCTCTCTTGGCAGCGTCGCCAATAACCGAAAATATCTTGTCAAGATTACCGGATGGAAGATTTGTCTGACCTGCAATTTGTCCTCCTACCTCCGATTTTAGAGAATCGATTAATTGTTCAAGCATGGAATTAATTTTTAATTTTTAATTTAAACGATGTCTTCATTTACTAAACAAAGTTAGTATTTGTAATTATAATTCATAATTAAAAACTTAAAAATTGGCAAATAAGGATATACAAATAAGTTTCCGGGACATAGGCAATCAGAACCATGCCATGCTATACTACAATTACTTAACTCCTTGTTGATGGTTAATTTTCACCGGCGAGAGGTGGTCAATGACTCTGGCTTTTCAGTTATCTATGCCCATTAAAGATTAGCGTATAAAGGTGGTCAAAATCCTTTCAGAAAATAAGCCAGTGCTATTCCCGCGTAATTACCTATAATGTAGCCAATTATTCCTCCCGTAATACCAGTCAGAATGATATCTTTGTTTTTTAAGGCTCCGGCAACCATGGGAACAAAAGGTGTGGAAAAAATAAAAGCAGCTGATGTTATAACGAAATTATCAGCATCAATTCTGAAAATGATAGAAAGAAGGAGATGCAAAAACAGTGAGCCGAAATAACACCATGTTATAAAAAGAATAAGATTAAGCATCCCTAAACCGAACATTGTTTTTAAATTAGCCATTGATGCCACTGCAAGTGAGAAAACCACAATCAGGTACATCCCAAGCTGAAATGTCTTTTCAATTCTATTCACCGATTTGATCAGTGAGGCCAGAATTGCAAATGTTGTGATAGATAAGATGACCACTACCATCTGGGGAATTCCGGGAAGAAGCAGACTTATTCCGAATGACAAAGCAAATATTACTACAGACAAACCCAGGGCGACTAATAAAGGTAAAGTCCTGCCTTTTTTGAACATTCCTGAATAATCTTCATAATCAGTCTCGATCTCAGCAAAACTATTATCCAAATTTGTATTTGTATCAGGTAAGGCCTTGAATGGAGGAAGTATCATTCTGAAAAGTTTTGGAGCAATTGTTATAAAAAAAAGGATTAGTACTGCTCCTACAATCATATCATATGTACTTACAATTACAAAGAGGCTTGGATCAACATTAAGTGCCAGCTTCAAAGCAACAAAGTTTGGTGTTCCCCCTGCATATATACCTACAAACATACCTGCCAGTTTCCAGCTTTCAGGAATTGAATTTTTAAAAATAAAGAAACCCACCGGAACCATTATCAAGCCTGACAGCAGAGCCAGACAAACGGAAATCAATCCTCTTTTGGCATATCGTAACCATTTCTTAATATTAAGTGAAAAAAACAAAAGCGGGAAAGCTAATGGGATAACGATTGAGGGAATCATATCCTGGACCTGAGCTATTTGATTGACAAAATAATCCTCATCAACAGCTTTTCCCTGAGTGACTAAAGTTTCAAGTTCAGGTCTGGGGATCGCAGCTCTGCCCTGAAGAGCAAGATGATAGCCCGAACTACCCCTTGGCAAGATACCACTTGATCCAAGTAATAGACCGAATGCATAAGCCAGGACAATTGATCCCAGCTTTTTTAAAAAGGGCCACTTCTTACACAAATAAATGATTATCAGCGGAAATGTAAAATAGAACAAAATAAGAATTGCTATTCTGAACATAGTTTTAGTCTTAGTATGATATCCAAATATATAAAATGCGACTCATCTTCTAAGTAAAGAGTCTAAAAATTAGGTATTTATACCTATACGATCACTTTTCTTTATTACAGTAATATTCCTCAAAGTTTTTCTGAAACGACTAAAATTGGCTTAAAACTCATGCCTGTTCCCAATAATCCGACAGAATGAAAAGATTCTGCATTGGCAACCCACACAATGTCTTTACCATCCGCCAGAATCATAAATTTAGTCAGAGCCAACTTATGTTGTCTGAGATGAAAACCCGACAAATTTCTTCATCACTTTGTGCAGACTTAGATTCATAAGACCGGTTAAAAAATCTTGCAACCCGTTCTACTCCAATACCTGCATTCATCTGTAGACAAATATTTTATCCGGAAATAAACAGGGACAAGACTCATTGCTGCATTTATAATCAGTGCCATCAATTGTTTTTTTGAATTATCAGAATAATTCATAAAATTTGTTATCATGGTTTGACATTTTTATGTCGTCAGTCCAATCTGAACCATTTAGGGTTAAAAGTTAAGGCGTAGTTATTCAAAGGTAGTTTTAAGTAATTCATTAATCAATCGGGAGACTTGAGACTTTACCTTACAGACAAGTGAAGGTTGAGCAGAATATATATATTCAGTGAATCAAAATATACTAAAAATGAACAAAACGAAAGATGTCGAAGGTACACATATTGAAGAACATTTGAGAAGTTCGGATTTCATCACCGATATCGTTATCGGTATGTCCGACGGATTGACTGTTCCATTTGCTCTGGCAGCAGGCTTGAGTGGTGCTGTTCAAAGTAATTCAGTAGTAATCACAGCAGGCATTGCTGAAATTGTTGCAGGAAGTATTGCAATGGGATTAGGTGGTTACCTGGCTGGCAAAACAGAGCAGGAGCATTATCAGTCTGAACTGCTTCGAGAATATAATGAAGTGGAAAATGTTCCTGAGATGGAAAAGGAAGAGGTAAGACTTGTTTTTGCACAATACGGGTTAGACGGATCAACACAAAATATCATAGCCAATGAGCTAGCAAAGGACAAAGAAAAATGGGTCGATTTTATGATGAAATATGAACTGGGTCTGGAAAGACCTGATGCCAACAGGGCGAGGAACAGTGCAGCTACTATTGGTATCTCTTATATTATAGGTGGTTTAATTCCGCTGACTGCATATTTTTTTACAAGGACCCCCTATCAGGGATTACTTTTTTCTGCTATTCTTACAGTTATTTGTCTGTTCCTGTTTGGTTATTTCAAAAGCAAAGTAACAGGACAGCCGCCATTGAAAGGAGCATTAAAAGTTACTCTGATCGGTATTACAGCTGCAGCAGCTGCTTTTATGGTTGCAAAAGCATTCAATAACTTATTTTAGATATGTCCCGTCACTGGGAAAGTAAATGACCCTGATCATAACTGGCTGCTTCAGATTGACCACCCAAAGCCGTAGTTAAATCCTCGTTGTTTTGTTATGTATGTCAAGTTTTATCAGACCATATTTTGAAGTGGTCAAAGAACAGATTTTTCAATGAACAGGCAAATCTTCGAATCTCAGATATGAAAAAAACTGTCGAGCTGGTTCCCCTTTTTCAGCCGGTAATGATAGAAGAAAAATATCAGTGCAACAGGAAGAACTGAAATAGCCGCAATGAGCGACCATCGCAAATTCACAAATCCTTTGAGGTACTTATCCAATATTATTTCTGTTAGAATGCAGAATCCTGCCAAAACAATTAAACCTGCTGCAATGATGTTAAAACCTTTAAAATTAGCTACCTGGTAAAGAATTACTATTGCTCCTGTTGCAATAAATGCTGAAATAGTTAAAGGAAGACCGACCGGTAAGAACCATTTCATTCCTGAAATAATCAGGTCATATGCAAAAAGAGCTCCCAGCACTGTAACCAATAATCCCGGGATTATTACCAATGTTCGTTTAAATGCGTACAAAAAAAGAGTCAGGATTATCCATGTAGTTAATATTGACACGTCAGAGATGAGCGACCATCTCAATCCTTTACTTATTAACAGGTCGACAATTGTACATACAGCTATGCCGGAAAAAGCAATTATCCCGCTTAATTCCCAGAGATGCCTCTTGTTTTCCTTTTTGTGAAGCCGAATGATATCTGAAGGATAATTTTCGGAAAGATGTTCCTGCTTTCCATTATTCCCGGGATTCTGGCCGCAAAGCGGACATATTTTTAATCCATCATCAAGCTCAACACCGCAATTAACGCATATAATCATACTTTGTACTTTTAGTTGTAATTCAATATCCTGACATGAATACCGGCATCTGTGAGGTGCCGCAAAATATACTGTTCAAGTTCCCTTGTTTTCGTGATATTGCAGAAACAGATCCTTAGCTTGTTTTTATATGTTATCAGACCGGCGCTTACCTTTACGGCAAGATTCGGGGGAGGTGGAATGAGCTCGAAGGAATCAATTATATCTTCCATTTCCTTCGGAAGTGTCACAAGCCCAAGATTCGTAACTACACCTGTCAACCTTTTTGAAGCCAGCTTTTTGTAAAAGGCAGCGATAGCCATCTTTTTAATGAATAGCGGCAGGACCCTGACAATTAAAAGCTTTTCATAGCTGACATTCGACGACAGGAATCTTGATATCTGTTTGATATCGGCACTTATCTGCAACTGATTATGAACTGATCTGAGTATCTCTTCAAAACTGTAAGTCCCCAGTCTCAGGTCAATTTCCGGCAATACAAAAAGAGAGAAATTACGCATTGTTTTGCTGGGAATTTTATTTCGCATATCAACAGGCACTTCAATTCTCAGGACTTTTCTATTTCTTTTTTTACTTTTACCCCTCCCGCATGTATATATCTCCTGGAGTGAAAAAAGATAGACTGATACAAAATACTCAGTAACAGATACTCCGTACCTTCGCGAAATTTCAAGTATTTCCCCGAGGTTTACCTCGGTATGAAGAACTCTCAGTCTTGGTTTATCATTAAGTTTAAAAGGGAGATGCCATGCTTTGACGAGCTTTGACGGATGTGGCAGTTTGCGAAAGAACTTATTATATCCATCTTCGAACTCTTCTTCAGATACGGGCATTCCGGGAAGGATTATTTCTCCCGGGGTACTTATAGAACGGCCGGTTAATGTCAGGTAAGTACATAGAAGGGATTTCAGGTATTCCATTGCACCCTTGCCATCGGTCAGGATGTGGACAAACTCGACCGAAATTCTGCTACCTTTGATAATTACCCTGTAAAGAGGTTCATCCTTTCTGTTTACGGCAAAAGCAGTACAGGGGATTTCTTCTTCGATCTGTATCCTCGGGTACTGATCGTTAAACTCAAGGAAATGCCAGAACAATCCGCTTCCCAGCGAAACATTGAAATAAGGAAATCTTTTTGAGGTTACCTCCACAGCCTCCCTGATAGCCGAATATTTTACAGGCTCCTTAAGTGATGCAGTTATCCTGAACACTAAAGTCAGGTCTTCAGACATGATTGCCGGGAATAGTTTCGCAGCATTATCAAGCTCCAGCCAGCCTTTCTCCGGAAAAGATTTTGTTTTAATAGACTTATTCTTCCTTTTATATACTATTTATATACTATAATTATAATTAACTATCTGGAATGCTTTTTAAAAAAAGTCCAGATAACTTCATTGGCATCAATATCCCTGCAGGTTTTTCCAATGATCCATACTGGTTCATATTGAATGCCACCAGGCCAGGTATGTCCCCCGCCATTAATAGCATAAAGGACCACTTCTGTTCCGTCAATTTCATTAATGTATTGCTTCCTTGTCACTCTTGTGCCGTCCCTGGGATCTCTGTCTGGCTCTTCAGTCACAACAGGCGTGATTGAACATTTATCCCGGTTTATCCAGAATTCTATTGATTCATCGACAGATAAAACTTTGCCCAGCTTTACTCTGTGTGAAGCACTATAAATTTCACCTCCCTCAAACGGGACCAGAGGATCATTAATACCATTAATTGCCAGCACTGAAACGGGTCTGGATGGGCAGCATTCACCGGAAATCAGATACGGAATATTTCCGTCAACGGGAGCAATTGCAGTAATTTTCTCAGACAATTCACAAGCCAGACGGTATGCCATTATTGCTCCGTTTGATAAGCCCGTAATGTAAACCCGTTTTTTATCAATATTGTAATTTTTAATCATGAAATCTATCAATGCAGAAATGAAGCCTACATCATCAATGTTTTCCCTGTGCGCACGATCATTTGCTTCTTCATCCATTCTGCCATCGTTCCAGTTCAGCTCTATTCCGTCAGGATATACCACTATAGATCCGTCCTTATCAGCCAGTTTGTTAAAACCTTTGCGCGTAATGAGAATCATGCTTTTCCCATTTCCGCCCCTTCCGTGCAACACAATTACCAATGGCAATTGTAAGGATTTATTATAAAATGGTGGCAAATGAATCTTAAAAGTCCGGTTCAGACTATCAAATTTAAATGAGGTTTTATGATTACTTCCGACAGGTGTTAAAAAAGATATCAGGTAAATTCCAGCTATAATTATCACAAATACAGATAACCTGGCTTTCATAATTGATTTGAATTTTGTCTTGCAATAATCATATTCTTTAATATCCTATATCTCAGGAAATCAATTATTTTAAATATAGTACCTATTAAAAGAACAACGAATTTCAAATCCAGCCTTTATTTGATGGCTTTTAAACTTCTCATTATCCGTTTTACATTTGGTCCTGCAATATCGGCAATTTTTTACAGATTACTGCATAATTTTAAAGGTCAGTGGCTTTGGCTATCTTTTGCTTATAACAAATTGCCTGTCAAAAGCCAAAGTCAAATCTTTGTTGTTTTGCTATGTATGTTCGGTGAAATAAGACCTGATTCTGGAAGTGGTCAATTAAGGCTGGATCAAATGGGGCTGTCTTAAAAGGTTAAGACAGCCCCATAAGTACAAACACCAATCTGACGACGTTTTAAGTTTGCCACAAATAGATCATGTGGCGCCAGCCTTTTATTTAAAACTTTCTTGTCAGTCGTTCGGGATCGTTGCATTGAACGCTGACAGTCAGTTTTGTCAGTGCCTGTTATACCTGTCATGCATCCTTCCAATTCTATCCTTGAATTCCTTTGAGATACCATGTCCCGGATTTTTAAATCCGATGACCTTGTTATTGACACCAAGATCGGTAATTGTGACATTGCTGAGATCTCCCACGATCAGGTTATTTTGTGTATCCCAATCCAGATAAATATCGAAATTATTCTGTTGGAAATTATTATTTACAAATTTGCAGTTTTCACCTAAGGACAATAAATAATTGGGGTCATCGGCAGTAGTGACATACCATTCATCACCACTAATATACCATCCGCTAAGTGATTCAGCATCTCCGGTGATAGTGTTATCGGAGTAGACAACGTCCTTCATTGCAAAAATTTCTCCAACATAGGCATATAACTCCATATCATTAAATGTATTATGATCACAAAGCATCTTTATCCAGACAGGATTATCAGGATGTGCATACCTCCAGCCGTCCCACATACCTATGCCGACAGCATATGCATGAATATTGAATACGTTATAGCTTATTTCATAATTTCCCGGTTCTTCCAGGACATATTCAAAAATATTATGTTCTTCAGAGCAGTTTACATCTATTCCATCATAATTTAAAACAGGGACATTAAATACATTATTCCTTATTTTGACCTGTACGCCCATGTTTTGATCCACTAAAAGCCCCTGATAATTTCCGGAAAAAACATTACTCCCGCCCATACCAAAACTGAAATTACCACTTTTACAGCCAAAGACATATAATCCCCTATAGAAATTGTTAAACCGGCTGTTTGAAACATTTGCATCAATATTTCCCCTCGTAATGAGAACGTTTCCAACAGGTTCATATACGTCAGGAGCCATCTTGACACCATTATAGTCTGTATATGGATAATAATCTACTTCTGTTCCATTATAGGAAACAACCTCATTCTCAAGTAATCCTGTCACTTCAATATTATTGAGACTGACACCGATGTGTTGCCTGGCCGGTACATAATCTGCTGAATAGTCGGAGAACAGCAATAAATTCATTTCCACAGTTCCCAGCAAAGACAATGATTCTGTCTGGGTGACCGACAGGTCGCTCACTGTAACATTGCCTCCGATAAAAGTAATTAAGGCAGGCAATTTGTTCTGCAAGGTATTTGATTCAGGAGTGAGTCCCGGGAGATTGGTGATGGTGGTCTTTCCCATCCCGGAGCCGCAAAAAGTCCCGTTAAAATCCCTGACTTCAATCATGCCGACAGAGAATGTACCCGGCATAAGTTTCACGACAGCATTTTTACCAGAAGTTTTGGCCAGGGTAAAAGCATCAGTGAGGGATTGAGTGTCATTCGGTCCCGGATAAACCTTTATTGTATTGCCGCAAACCTTGACAGCTGTATTGCCGGAAAGCTGATCAGCTACCGGACCGGTGTTCAACATGCCATCCTTGGAGCAGGAAAAGGCCAGGACAGCAATGAAAATAAAAATAAAATTAAGTTTTTTCATAGCCGAATAATTTTAGTTAAAACTAAACCTGAGAGAGTTGGTATTTTATTCTAATTTCGGCTAAAAGAATTCTGAGACGTTAAAATTTCTTATAGTAAAACTTTAAATTTTTAGCAAAAACTTTAAATTTTTGGCCAAAACTTTAAATTTCTTATGTTCCCGGGGGTTAGTAATAAGTTACTTCTATCAATGGTCAGAGTCTTTTCTCCAGCGTCCCCTGATCCTCGAGCCATTTCCTTACTCTTTCATGCTCTGTATTGTATTTTGCTTCTATCTCAATTGCAATTTTTCGAAATTCAGGCTCATCCTTAATTCTGTCGAATAGGGGATCATGTTTTATAAAAGTAGCCAACCATAATGGTGGAACCTTAATTTGATTTAACTTTCTTAAATTCTCATATGCTTTCCCTTTCTCTCCTCTGAATGCATACACACATGCGAGATCATAATAAGAAAAGAACTGATTTCTGTTTTTACGACCTAATTTGATTGCGTTATTGCTATACTCGATTTGTTTATCAAAATAATATTCAGCTTCTTTCCTGTATCCATTTACCCAATAAGCATATCCAATCCGATGCATAAAATTAACAGGCAATACACTCTGAGCTTTTAACTTTTCAAAAAGCTTTTTATAATATTTTAATGATTCATCACTCTTGCCAAGTAAAATGTAATTAAATGCAATATTCTCGCCAAGGTTATCTATATTGTCTGAATTTAATCCATTGGCTTTCAGTCCTATTCCAAGAGATTTTTCGAAATTGCCCCAACACAACTCGTAATTGGCAAGAATAAAATAATATTTTGATGAATCGCCATCCAGCATTAAAGCTTCAGTTGCGTAATATTCACATTGATTTTTAAAACCAGCATGTTCAAACGCAAAACTGATATCGTTTAAAATAGATGGCAGTTCAGATCCACGGTTAAGAGATGCAGCTTTTTGATAATTATCAATGGCCTTTACAAAGTCATCATAAGCATACAATTCTCCTTTTTCATAATAAACCTCCCATGAATTAGGATTGATTTTTAATGCTTTGTCATATTCTTCAATTGCCTGTTCAGCCAGGCCTTTCTGGTCATAATACCTCCCTCTTATTGTATATGCCTCTGATAATTTATCATCAAGTGACAGTGCTTTATTTGCCAGAATCAGAACAGAATCAAGAAAATTCCCTGACAAATAGGTTTCCCAGTAATGTTTGCCCCAAAATACCTGAGCCATTCCGACATAAGCCCGGGCAAATGAAGGATCGTACTCTAATGCTTTTTTATATAAATCATTAGCCCGATCAAGTGATATTTTGGTGGAGGGAATACTTTCCATATATTTATTCTGTTCCTCTTTCCCTCTCAGGTAGAAATCATATGCTGTGAGACTTGCAGTTGCGGATTTCTCAATAAGCTTTTTCTCTTCAGGTGCAATTATTGCTTTTAACTCTGACGCAATTGCTTGTGCTATCAGGCTTTGTATATTAAAAATGTCTTTAGTTTCCTTTATTTCCTTTTCGTATGATTCTGCCCAGAGATGACCTTCTTTTGCTGCTTTAATTAATTGCACCCTTAACCGGAATGTATTACCATATTTTTGTCCCGCACCTTCAACTATATAATTAACCCCCAGCTTTTTTGCAATATCAGGTGTAGACCTGGAAGTATTGTTTCGGAATTGTTCAACTGAATTACGGGAAAGAACTCTGAAATCTTTTATTTTCTGCAGATTGGTAAGGACTTCTTCCATTATGCCATTGATAAAATAGGTTGTTGAATCATTAGGGCTGTCATTTATAAATGGCAAAACAGCAACTGATTTTTCAAGCTCTGCAAGAGCTTCAGACTGTCTCCTTCCCTGAATGTAAAAAACAAGCAGAACGGCTATTATTATAGTGCATACTAACAATGCCCATGGGAGAAGAGAAACTATAGCTTGTCTTACGGGTTTCTTTTGTTCCTGTTTTGCAGCACCATGATTGGGAATGTTTTCTTCATAACCCGGATCCGTGATTTCTCTTTTTTTGACTTCACCCGGCGGGAAGCCATAATAATCATGAAAACACTTAATAAAATAGGTCGAACTGCCAAACCCGACCCTGACAGCGATTTCAGAAATTGTCGCTTCACCCTGCTGAAGCATTTCCATGGCCCTTTTCAATCTTATTCCACGGATAAACTGACTTAACGACTGATTATTTATGGACTTGATTATCCGTTTTATCTTAGGGTAGGTCATCCCCATCTTACGGGACAACTCATCAACTCCGAACTGTTCATTCTCCAGGTTAGCCAAAACAATATCTGTCAGCTTCCTGATGAATGTCTGATCCGTGGTCGGAGACTCGGTCATAGAATATGCTATAAGTCAAAAGCTCAAATCAAACCGGATTTTCTATAATAAAGTTCTGAAACTATTGTCATTCATGCAAATTAATTTGACAGACATGCTTTGGGAAATGATGAATTTTGAATCTTCGGGGAACATGTTCTCCCATTGTTTTGGACAAAAGTTCTCTCTTACAAAATCGGAAACAAAATAAACACCGATAAATCCCAAACTGCATGCGATATGATAAGCGTCAACAAATTCTTATTGTATTTATAAAGCAGGCCCCAGAATGCTCCACAAACCATTGCAGCCATAATAAGCATAAAGTTGAACGACCAGATGTGTACCAGAGAATAAATAATAGTTGTAGCAATCAAAGCCGTCCATTCTCCGAAATTGCCGATTAAACTGCGTTGAACAAAACCACGCCAGAAAATTTCTTCTGCCGGTCCGACCAACACCATAAGCAACAAACTAAGAAAAAACGGGTTTTCTCCTTCTTTCATCCGGTAGATATTTCCTACCTGTCCTTTAGCAAAGTCAAATAAATGAACAGATAAAAAGTTACCCAGGACAAATACAAAATATAATACGGCAGCAGAAACTATGCCGGTTAATATATCTCTTCCTGAGAGCGAAAATTGCTTTTTGAAATTATCGCCAAGGAATGCACTCATCAATATCAATGAAACTGCAGCAAATCCCATGGTAACCCAGAAGCTGACATATTCTTTGGTCCATGGTGAAAACATCACAAACCAGAGTGCTGCGGCGACCAAAACAGGAATGATTACTTTTTTCATAGCAGTACAGCTATAAAGTTTGACAGGGAGAGCAAAATGCCAAATATCATCACCAGCCTGGCCGAACTGGCATCCAGGTCATGGATCAGTTCCGGTTTTTCAATTCTGGCAGATTGCATCTGCCTGATATTTTTCAGTGCGAAAGGTAATGTTATAAAAACAGACAAAGTTAAAGGATGAATTAAACCGAAAGCGACCAGTAAAACAACGCCAATATATGCTCCCAAAGCCAAAACGGTGTATTGAATTTTAGAACCCTTTTCTCCAAGAATAATTGCCTGAGTTTTGATGTTTGCTCTTCTGTCATCACGAATATCCCGGGTATTATTGGCATGTAATATATTCACAACCAAAAATGCCACCGGAATTGTGACAAGCAGGACATCCCATAAAAGTCTGTTAGTCATTACAAATGCCGTTCCCAATCCGATAAGAGGGCCGTAAATGATGAAAACAATCAGATCGCCCAGAGCAATGAACTTCAGTTTATAGTAAAAGAAAGCGCTCAATACGCCAATAATGCCAATCCACAGTAAATTCCAGCCTGTATTGAACAAAAGTAATACTCCAAGAAGTGTACCTGCCATCAGTAGAACAGTACCAAAACGCAAAGCTGATTTTGGCTGAAGAATGCCATCTATAAGCAATCGGTTTATTCCCAGAGATTCTTTGGTATCTACCTTATATTTATAGTCGAAATAATCGTTTATTGCATTACTGCCGGCCTGAAAAATAACTGCCCCTGATAATGCCAGTGCACCATAATACCAATTTATGCAATCAAATTCAGTTCGTATATAGAATACATAGGAAATGGCAACTAACGCTGGCATAGCTGAAGCAGGAAACGACCATGGCCGGGTTAAAAAAAACCAGTTTCTTACAGCGGAGCTCATTATTATTTATTTTCTAAAATAACAGGTTTGCAGGGATGACTTTTCTTTAACCAATGATATAAATCTTTGAAATGCCATCGTTTTACAAAGTAACTCATAAATTACCAAAGCCTGAATATTCTGCATTAAATTTTCAAATCCGGAGAAGTTAGTATTTAAAGTGAATCACTCTCATTTAAAGTTGCTTGCCGAAAAAGGTGCCTCTTCGTATTTTCCCAGTAAATATACACTATGGCTAAAAAGGCATATTTGCAGCATCGTGATTTCATTCCGGGTTCGCCATAAACGAAAAAGACTCCTGAATTGTAAGTGGATGTGCCTGCCGGATCTGTTTATCAGAATCTCCTCTGAGCTGATAAAAATGACTTATACAAATGATTTAATTTAAATTTAATAATTAATTTGCCTGTCGATATGCATATATATGCATCTCATTTTTATCTGTGAAACAGACCCTGAATTAAGGTTTGATAATTCAATTACACGATCAAATGAGCAGCTATTAAGATTTCTGGACAAAAGATTTTAAAATTGAGATAATGGAAAAAACAGAAGTACTAAAAAGATTAGGCATTAAAGAGCTGAACCGTGGTGTTTGTACCGGAACAGAATGGGCAGATTCAAAGGGAATCATTACAGCATCAGTGTCACCTGTTGATGGGAAGACAATTGGAAAAGTGAAAAACGGCTCTCCTGAAGATTATGAAAAAGTAATTAAAAAAGCTCAGCACGCATTTGACATCTGGCGGAAGATCCCCGCTCCTGAACGGGGAGAAGTTGTTCGTCAGATCGGAAATGCATTCCGGAAAGAAAAGGAATACCTGGGTTACCTGATAACCCTTGAAATGGGAAAGATATACCAGGAAGGAATGGGCGAGGTACAGGAAATGATCGATATATGTGATTTTGCAGTGGGACAGGCGCGTCTGTTAAACGGTTATACAATGCATTCAGAACGACCGGATCACAGAATTTATGATCAGTACCATCCTCTTGGTATTCTGGGGCTTATAACAGCATTTAATTTCCCCGCCTCGGTATGGGCATGGAATAGTATGCTCGCAGCTGTAGCAGGAGATGTAATCGTCTGGAAACCAAGTTCGAAGGTTCCTCTTACAGCCATAGCAATACAAAATATTATTGCCGGTGTGTTAAAAAAATGCAATGTGCCCGAAGGTGTATTTAACTTGATCATAGCAAAATCCGGCGTGATGGGAGATAATTTTGTTGAAGATAATCGCATTCCGTTGTTTTCTGTTACAGGCTCAGTATCAGTAGGAAAAAGAATCGGAGCAATTGTCGGAAGAAGGCTTGGAAAATCAATTATGGAGCTTGGCGGGAATAATGCTGTAATAATTTCTGAAAAGGCAAACCTTGAAATGGCTATAAAGTCAGTTGTATTTGGAGCTGTGGGTACCTGCGGACAAAGATGTACCTCCACAAGAAGACTTATAATACAGGAGAGCATCTACGAAAAAGTGAAAAGCCAGCTCGTAATTGCATATCAAAGCGTAGCAAAAAAAGTAGGAGATCCTTTCATGGAAGGTACACTGGTCGGGCCAATGATCGACAATGAAGCGATTGCACGGTTTAAGAATGCACTTCGGGAGGCCAAAAAAGAAGGTGGCAGGATAATCTTTGGCGGTGAAATACTTAGCGGGGAAAGTTATTCTTCCGGTAATTATGTGGTCCCTGCCCTTGTTGAGGCTGAGAATCATTTCAGTATTGTTCAGGAAGAAACTTTTGCTCCTGTTTTGTACTTAATAAAATACAAAGATATTGATGATGCAATAAAGCTTAATAACAGCGTTCCGCAAGGTCTCTCTTCATCGATTTTTACACAGGATCTTTTGGAATCCGAGAAGTTCCTGTCTGAAGCAGGATCAGACTGCGGTATTGCAAATGTGAACATTGGAACTTCAGGAGCGGAGATAGGTGGTGCTTTCGGCGGCGAGAAGGAAACAGGCGGGGGACGTGAATCAGGTTCTGATGCATGGAAAGTATATATGAGGAGACAAACCAATACAATCAATTACGGAACAAAACTTCCTTTAGCTCAGGGAATTAAGTTTGGTTTCTAGATCCGGGTGAGAATCTGATACCTGGTTTAACTGCAAATAGCCTCTATAATTGATCTGCCACAATCCAGATAGTTAGTCTCTGATACTTTATAGATAAACGGTTGCGAAAAATTATATTTATGTATAACTTCTTCCGTCAGACTGTCACGGACAGTGAGTAAGAGGGTAATGCCTGAGGCTTCAATCAAGCTTTTTACATGCTCAGACCACCCTTTATCGTTAAGTTCCAGTGCGCCGACTTCATCTATGATAACCAGTTTTTTCCCGATTAGCCGAGAAGGAGATAAGATCTTATTTCCCTTTTCAAATCCTTTGGGATAAATCGCAAATCTCCCGATTTTTTCCTTACCGCTATCGTCGCTCTCCCTCATGAGAATTTCAGAATCATTGGTTTCAATATCAATAAGATCGTAGCCTTTTGTATGAGAGTCTTCCATAACTCTCTCCGACAGAAATCCTCCAACCGGAATATTATTTTTCCTGAAGACCTCTGTTAATTTTTTCACAAATGAGGTCTTGCCTTCACCCCGTGATCCACAAATAATAAATACTTTCTGAGAGACCTCTTTCCTGATATTTATTTCCGATAACCTTTTTTCAGCGTGCGAAATAAACTGTGAGAAAATCGAGACAGGATCCCTTATGATACTCTTAAAATCCGGAATGCCTGCTATAAAAGATGGAAGACTTTCCACTGAAAGTTCAATGGCTAATGGCAGGTGCTTAAATGAAGTCCTGAGAAAAAAATTCCTTATCCTGGGATTATATAATTCGGTTCCCAAAACAGCAAAACCTGCAATAATGACAGCTGCCCTGAAATTCATCTGAAATCCGGCTAAAAGTCCTTTCCCCAGCACGTTTTCGCCTGTTTGTGCTTTAGTAAAAACGAAAGCTGTAATTAATGTAATGATTATAAAGAATATCCAGAATTTAGGTTTTGAGATCTGCCGCAAAGCACGTTTATATCTGAATGTCCATATCAGTACAATTATTGTTATTGCCACACTCCAGATAATCCATGATGTATAATTCAATAATATGAAAGATCCGATCATTAATAAAAAATCGACAACAAGCCAGGCAAAAGAATAATGAAACTCATGCCCGGGATCTTTATCCAGCTTCGGGGTAAAATTATCAGTAATTCCGGGCATTATTTCTGCCGGTTCGACTATAGCTCTCCGGCCGACTTTAATGCCAACTATACCGGCAAGAAGACCAAACATTAAATCGGCAACCAGCAGTATAATTATTGGCAGCCAGACTAGGTCCGTATGCAGATGAAATTGTTTTTGAGCCATGTGCAGTAAGTTGGTATAAACTTCGACTATGCCGGCTCCATAGAATATTATGTAATTTGCAATCTTTTGGAACAGATTCCATGTCATGGCCGCGATGGAACCAAGAATGTAACCGGGAATTGTTCTGCCAAATGACCTTACAAAAAATTCAAGAAGAAGCGATTCGCTGAAAATTGCAATCATTGGCCCGAAAATCACAGCACTTGGCGACATCGTCTTCATAATGGCACATATTAATCCGGCACGCCAGAAAAGGCCTTTTTCTTTCCATCTGTAACTTATTGAAATAAGTATTATTAAGCCTATGGCAGTTAAAATATCACCGCAAAATGGCACATTAAGGTTATGCAAAAAACTGCCAAGAACAATCTCCGAAGCTGCCCAGATAGTTCCTGCTATCGATGCCTTGATCCATTTTTCGCTTAACTCTGATTTAATCATATTAAAATTGATTTCCCGGATCAGGGGTTTTCTCCCTGTTCTACTGATTTTCCTGTCTAATTTTTGTTACAACCGGAGCTTATCATTGTTCTTCAGAATGCAAATCTTTTGTGCACAGTATTTAAAAAGGTGATAACCGGCAGCTGCTTCACTTACAATATCAAACAAAATCTCCGGTTTTGTGATTTGTGTGGCGCCAATTATACTCACCTTATTTTCAAACAAGATATCCGGGATGATACTGCTTGATGGTCCGACCACAATTACCTCTGCTTTTCCGGGAATGGCAGAAAGCAGTCCGTCAATTGTATTGTTTACAAGTGTCAGCCCGGTAATAATGACAATATCTGATTGAGGGAGCACTTTTAAATATTCATCTGCCGGAACATAAAATTGCATTTCATCCTGACCCATGGCATTTTCATTTAATTCAAGTACATAAAGCCTGTTTTTTGTTTCCGATATTTTTCTGATATAGGAATGAAATGCCCCTACTATTGTAATGGTTTTCCGTGAACCCAGATCCACCAGGTCGATAGGATCGCAGTTATTAAGTATCTTATATTTGGCAGAAGAAATCAAATTTGAGCTGATGGCGTTCAACACAGCAATTTTAAGAGTGAGTATAACATTCGATTCTTTGCGCATTTCAAACAGATAAGAAACTTTTTGTCCTTTTATTTTTAACGGCGTGAAATCACCGTAATCGCGATTTTCATTGGTACAATCAGGATGTCTGTCAGTCAAAACTGATGCTACCCCGTAGCTGTCATCCGATAAACGGACTGCAGCAAGCAGCAATCCTATTCTGACATCTTTTATAGTAAGATTTTCTATCCCCCCGTTGAAGCCTGCCTTTACTAAATTGTATGTCTGGTCAATAATCATTTATTATGTTTTTAAATCTTGCCCTTTTTGGTTCATACTCCTGGATAAAAATTAGAATTTATATCTGACTCTTAATTAGTTGGATAATCCGGAAAACAAGAGGGCAACACGCCTGCTCAAATATAATTGAAAATTTGAAGTGATAAAATCAGGCTCAGGTGAAGTTTTGAAAAAGCTGATAAATATCCTGATCCGGAAATCAGGTTGTTAACATTTTGTTATTTATATTGCTAACAATTTTATCCGGTCATTTTAATAATGATTTAAAACATTGTTTGATCAAAATTCTTTTAAGATTTTTGAAAATGTTCTTTCCTCCTGCTTTTTGGGAGTATTTTTTGAATTAAAACAGGAGAAGTTGGCCAATGAAAACAGGAATTACTGGCCGTTTTAATTTGTATTACCACATGGAAGACGCCTCCGGTCCCTGAAATGTTGGTTCCGGATAAAAAATTATTTATTAATTAACATATATACATATATAATAATATCCAGAAGTATTTATGACGAAAGATCATTTCACGGAAGCTTTGGAGTTGTTCAACGCCGGCTTTCACTGTTCTCAGGCAGTATTTGCAGCGTTCAGCGAGGATTTAGGGCTGCCCCGGGAAACTGCACTTAAGATCGCCTGTCCATTCGGTGGAGGTCTTGGCGGATATGGAAGAACCTGCGGTGCGCTTACGGGCGCCATGATGGTCATCGGGCTTAAATACGGAACCGTCAACGTTTCAGATCCGGAGGCTAAAAAGCTGACCCGCGACAAGACAAGGGAACTCATCAGTACCTTCGAGAAAGAACATGGGACAAGTATCTGCAATGAGCTCGTCGGTTTCGACAGGAGCAACTTAAGCGGAGCCGAACTAAATGCAAAACTTCCGTATTTCCACAATACCTGTCCAAAGCTTCTTGCAACGGTTGTTACATTTCTTGAAGAGGAATTATAGTATTGTAATCGTAACTCTGTAAATAATTATTGGAGGAATATTCATGAACCTCAGAAAAATGTGGCTCAATATCAATGGTGCAAATCGCATGTTTATTTGCAATCCGGAAAAGGATACACTGGCCGACGTGGTCCGCCGTATCGGATTAACCGGAACAAAAATAGGCTGTAACAAGGGCGTCTGTGGCTCCTGTACTGTAATTCTGAACGGAAAGCTGGTCCGCTCGTGCACCAGGAAAATACGTACTGTTGAGGAGTACAGTAAGGTCCTGACGATTGAAGGCATAGGTACACCGTCACACCTCCATCCTATCCAGGTAGCCTGGATGAACTACGGTGCTGTCCAGTGCGGCTTTTGTGTTCCTGGCTTCATCGTATCAGCCTATGCTTTGCTGAAGGAAAATGTCAGTCCTACCCGTGAGGAAGTTCGCGACTGGTTCCAGAAGCATCGCAACGTATGCCGCTGCACAGGTTACAGACAAATAGTGGACGCTGTCATGGCCGCTGCAAAAGTGTTGCGCAGCGAAGCCACAATTGAGGATATTTCCTTTAAAAATCCCGGTGATGGGGAATACTATGGCAAGCCTGTCGTTCGTCCCACAGCACTTGCAAAAGTCTGCGGCCTTGCAGACTATGGCGACGACCAGGAACTAAAGATGCCTGCTGAAAGCCTTCATGTCGTAATTGTTCAGCCAAAACTTGCCCATCATGCGAAAATATTGAATATTGACACCAGCGAAGCAGAAAAAATGCCGGGTGTTATTAAGGTCATCACAAACAAAGACATTAAAGCCGCCGGCGGAACAAATATTATGGCTGAGGGTCAGTTCCATGAGCGGACAACGGTCATGGTCCCTAGTCGGAAAGTTCTCTGCGACGATAAAATTTATCGTTATGGCGATGTGATAGCGCTTGTGGCGGCTGACACAAAAGATCACGCCCGTCAGGCTGCAGCTAAGGTTAAAGTGGATATTGAAAAACTCCCTGAATACTTAAGCTACCTGGATGCTGTTATGCCCGATGCTATGCGCATACACGATGACACGCCAAACATTTTTTCAATGCAGCCTGTTCTGAAAGGAGCAGGACTTGATGAACCGGCAAAAGTGGCTGAAATAATTGATAAATCCCCCTTCAGTGTGGAGGGCAGCTTTTTTTCTTCCCGTGAACCTCATCTTTCCATTGAAGGCGATACCGTTCAGGCCTACTTCGATGAAGATGGGTTCCTGGCCATTCAATGCAAGTCCCAGGGTGTATATTCATCGATTGGACGCATAGGCAATTCCATTGGTGTACCGAAAGAAAGACTAAGAATTATAATGAACCCCACCGGGGCCAGCTTTGGATGGTCCACCAATGCCGGTGATCTCTGCCTTGCCGGTGCGGCAGCCGTTGTAACCAAAATGCCGGTTGCCCTCTCCATGACCTATGAAGAGCATCAGCATTTCTCCGGGAAACGTTGTCCGTGTCACTCCAACGGCCGTGTTTCATGTGATAAAGATGGGATAATCACAGCTGCCGAATTTGAATTCGGTATGGATCATGGAGCATATTCCTGGGGTGGCGACGATATTATGACAAAACCTGCCCGCTTCGCTTTCTTCCCGTATAAAGTACCCAATGTGGCCGGCCTTGTCCGTATTGTCAACACAAACCATAATTTCGGCACTGCATACCGAAGTTACGGTTCGCCCCAGGCATATACAATGAGCGAGGCACTTATGGATATGCTGGCAGAGAAAGCAGGCATCGATCCCTTTGAGTTACGCTGGCGCAATATCGCCCGTCCTGGCGACACTAACATCAACAGTTATGCCTTCAAGCAATATCCGATGGAAGAGATAATGCAGAAGATGCGCCCCTATTATGAAAAAGCTGTTAAAGAGGCCAGGGAAAAAGACCGGCCTGAGTTGAGGCGTGGCGTGGGCCTGTCATGGGGTGCCTTTAATGTGACCGAAGGGGCGACCGACAGTGCGTCGGTCGCTATCGAGCTCAATCTGGATAACACGTTTACAAAATATGACACCTGGCAGGAGCTCGGACAGGGCGGCGACATAGGTTCTCTCATGGTGACCCTCGAAGCACTTAAGCCGCTGGGTGTGACTCCTGAACGGATCAAACTCGTACAGAACGACACCAGAAAATGCCCTGATACCGGCATGTCGGGTGCCAGCCGCTCCCATTACATGGACGGTAACGCCACCATCCTTGCAGCTGAAAAGCTCATCAAGGCGATGCGTAAGCCAGATGGATCATATCGGACTTATGAAGAGATGAAAAAAGAAGGAATCCCGACAAAATTTGAGGCTAAATATGAGACCACGGCCACCAAGGGCCTTTGCCGTCTCGATCCTAACACCGGAATCGGAGATCCGACACCGGCATTCACTTACGCACTGAATATGGCTGAAGTGGAAGTCGATACCAAAACCGGCCAGACGACAGTTGTCCGCTTTGTCTGTGTGGATGAAGTCGGAAAGGTAGGGAATATCGATGCAGTGAACGGGCAGGCCTTTGGCGGTATCTCACACAGCATCGGTTTCGCGCTTTCTGAAAACTATGAAGACGTCATGAAGCACACCAACATTGCCACAAGCGGTGTACCCTATATCAAGGATATTCCTGACGAAATCATCGTTATGCATCTTCAAAACTACGATGCAAACGGTCCTTTCGGATCATCAGGAGCTTCTGAGGCATTCCAGGCAGCCGGTCATGTGGCTGTCCTGAACGCCATCAACAACGCATGCGGAGTAAGGATTTATGAGATGCCTGCCACAAAGGAAAAAGTAAAGGCAGGACTAGATATTATCGCCGCCGGAGGAAAGGTGGGGCCGCCAAAGAAGTACTTCCTTGGTTCTGACTTATATGACGAACTGGAAAACATCAAAGCAAATCCTGTGCCATATGGAGGCAACGACTTCTTTGTGCCGCTTGGGAATGACGGCTCGCAGAGATTCTTCTAGTTTTGACATTTCAGATATTTCGCGTATCCTTGCTTTAAAGGAGCAATCCGGTGAACTCTCAAAGAAAGGAGTCTGTTATTTATGGAACTCGCGAATGGGTTAATAGCGAACTGCTTACAGTACGAACCGGCATTTTGTTCTGCTGAGTGTCCATTTAATCTGGATGTTCGTGATTTTATAGGGAAGCTTCAACAGGGTAGGTATAATTCGGCATATAAAACCTACCAGAATGCCGTGGGCTTTCCCGGCATTGTGACAGCTCTATGCAGCGAACCTTGCAGACAGGTTTGTCCTCTTAAAGATGCAGGAGGTGCTATATCTGTCAGGCTGCTTGAAAAAGCCGCAAAGGATTATGCCCGCAATACTGAGCCCAATCAGTACAACATGCCACCCAAGGATAAGAAAATCGCAATTATCGGTGCCGGTATAAGCGGGCTTGCGTGCGCTCTCAGACTCGCTTCAAGGAAATATAATGTCACTGTTTATGAGAGATCAGATCATATAGGAGGGCATCTTCACGACCTGCTTCTGCCCGAAGTATTTCTGCGGGACATCAAACTTCAGTTCATGCACGAGAAATATGCCCTCTTCCTTAACACTGAAATTTCGGATTTAAATGATTTGAGTTTTGATGCAATTTATGTAGCAACCGGGAAAGGAGGAACTGATTTCAGTTCTGGTACTGGCAGAACAGGTATTTTTTCCGGTGGTTCAATCACAGGTGCGGATACCATGCATGCAATTGCCCAGGGGCTGAATGCCTCGGGCGCAATTGAGAGATACCTAAAGACCGGCATTATGAACCAGCCGGAAGAGAACCGCGACACAAAATTGCCTCCGGAGGCAATAAAAGTCACTCCGGCAGAACAGGTGATGCCGGGAAACGGCAATGCTTATACACGGGATGAAGCAGCAGCGGAAGCGAAACGCTGTCTAAGGTGTGCCTGCAATGCCTGTGTCCGGTACTCTCCTCTGATGAATTATTTCAAAAAATTTCCGAAAAGAATAGCAGAGGAAGTTGAGATAACCATACACCCGGGTACACTGGATGGGAACGGGACTGTCGCCACAAGGCTTATCTCCACCTGTAATCATTGCGGTTTATGTAAAGAAGTCTGTCCTGAGAATATTGATGTCGGCGAATTTCTTCTTCAAAGTCACCGGACAATGCATGAAAAAGGTGCCATGCCCTGGGCCTTCCACGACTTCTATTTAAGGGATATGGAATTTTCAAACGGGGAGGCTGCTCTTTCAAAATTACCGCCAGGATACGATAGAAGCCGTTATGTTTTTTTCCCCGGATGCCAGCTGGGCGCCTCAGATCCGCGTTATGTAACCCATAGCTATCAGTTTTTGACCGGGCATTCCCCCGACACGGCTCTGATGTTAGGTTGTTGCGGCGCCCCCGCTGACTGGGCGGGTGATGAAGCAACTCACCAAAAAACACTGGCTAAGATCAGGACAGACTGGATAAATCTCGGGAAGCCAAAAGCAATCCTGGCCTGTCCGATGTGTAAACAAATGTTCCGGAAATATTTACCGGAGATAGAGGTTGAATTCCTGTATAATTTAATTGATGAGGATGGGATTGATCCGGTAAAGTATTTCAAGGAAGAAACTGCTTCGGTATTCGACCCTTGTGCAAGCCGTTATGAACCTGACCTTCAGTGTACTGTTCGTGAACTTGCAGCCAAAGCGGGGTTTAACATCGAACCGCTGCCCATGGAAGGCAGACTTGCTGAATGTTGCAGCTACGGCGGACAGGTGGCTGTTACATATCCCCCCTATGCCAGCCATATGGTAAAAACAAGAATTGAACAAAGTGACAATCCTTACATCACCTATTGCATAAACTGCAGGGATATCTTTGCAGCTGCAAATAAGAGAGCCTGGCATATATTAGATATACTTTTTGATTTAGGGAATGAAGAACGTGTACCACCTACCGTTTCAGAGCGCAGAAATAATCGTTTGCAACTTAAATATCAGGTATTAAAAGAGTTTTGGAAGGAGACAGTCAAAATGGGAAAAAAGACAGAAGGACTTTTTGTTTCCCGGGAACTTAAGGAGAAACTGAATAAAGAATTTATTTTAGAAGCAGATGTTTACACTGTAATTGAAAATTGTGAACAAAGCGGAAAAAAGCTGTTTGATCCTGACACAGGTACATTTTCCGGACATATGCAGATCGGGAACATGACTTACTGGGTGGAATACTGTGTCAGTGGATCTGGATTTGAGCTTATAAATGCTTATTGCCACCGTATGAAAATAGAGGAGGTATAACATGCCGCAAAAAAAGAAACTTATATGCTTTAAATGCCGGAAAGAGCTTAAGCTTAAGAAAACTGATTTCACCTATCTCGGGCACAGTTTTTTCACAGAGGTACCAAGATGCCCGGAATGCGGGCTGGTTTATATCCCTGAGGAACTGGTTAAGGGTCGCATATCCGAAGTTGAGATGCAACTGGAGGACAAATAGTATGAATGAATTCAGGATCCTTTATAAAACATGGAGCGTATGCCCTGTCTGCATGAAACGCCGTCCTGCAGAGCGTGTTATGACTGGCGCTGAAGTTTTCCTTAGAAAAACCTGCAAGGAACACGGTACTTTTAAAAGTATTATCTGGCGCGGATACTCCGATATAAACGAATGGGTGGATGGTTCAGACAGTGTTCCCCTCAAAAATCCGCTCTGCCCCGATGGCTGCGGACTGTGTCCTGACCATCTTCAGAAAACGTGCTGCGTACTTCTAAACGTGACCAGTCGCTGTAATCTTAACTGCCGGTTCTGTTTTGCAGATCAGGGCAGCAGCGATGATCCGGCTTTTAAAGAGATCCGGGAGTCGCTTAGTAACCTTACAGAAGAAGGCAAAACTCTGGTGCAGATAAGTGGTGGAGAACCAACGATGCGCGATGATCTTCCTGAAATTATCAAAGCCGCGAAAAATGCCGGCTCAAAATATGTACAACTCAATACCAATGGCATCCGTTTGGGTGAAGACAAAGAATTTATAAGAGAACTTGCCGAAGCGGGATTATCGTTCGTATTCATGCAATTTGACGGCACGGATGATGAAATATACAGGAACCTGCGTGGCAGGCCGCTATTAAAAATAAAACAGGAAGCAATAAAAAATTGTTCAGAGTTCAATATCGGAGTGACACTTGTCCCGACATTAGTTCGTGGTATCAATATGCATAATATTGGGGATATCCTGCAATATGCAATCTCTGAAGTACCTGAAGTCCGCGGGGTGCATTTTCAACCGGTGACCTTTATCGGGCGCGTACCTGAAAATCCTGCGGATAGTGACCGTATCACACTTGATGAGCTGATATTTGAAATTCAAAGGCAGACGAACGGAATAATAAAGGGAGAAAACCTGCTCCCTTCAGCCTGTGACCATCCGCTGTGCGGCTTTCATGGAGATTTTATTGTTGATCAGAATAAGGTGACCCCGCTGCTGAAACGCGGTAATATTGCAGGCAAAAGATGCTGCAACACTGCAACAGCAGATAAGAACCGGGAGTTTGTTGCAAGACGATGGCAAAGGCCGCCGGTAAACCAGGATGGCGAGGGTTCATGCTGTGGTGATGTACACGATATGGAATTCTTCCTCAGACACATAAAAACAAATGGTTTTACGGTGACGGCGATGGCATTCCAGGACGCAGGCAATATCGATTTCTCCCGCCTCCGGAATTGCAGTCTTCACGTGTATGATAAAGGACGATTTGTCCCGTTTTGTGCATATTATCTTTCAGGATGGAAGCAATAAAGAAAACCCAGGGTATCGTAAATCGCCAGGGCGGTTTTCTGATAACCGACAGAGCACTCACCTTTTGTTCATTTCCGGCAGGGGCGAAGATTATTGATCTGGGGTGTGGTTCGGGAGCATCGGTCGATTATATGATACATAATTTTGGGCTTGAAGCATATGGGCTTGATAAAAATCCGGAACTGCCAGATGCCCGGCTTAATATGATTAAAGCCTCAGCTGAAGAAATACCATTTCCTGAAGCTTCAATGGATGGGGTACTGATAGAATGCAGTTTTTCCCTGATGGACGATCAGGTGACTGTATTAAAGGAATGTTATCGTGTTTTAAAAGCAGAAGGTCGTTTGATTATTTCAGATATATACGCCCGCGGCAAACCTGTAAAACTAAAAGGAAGTCTGGGACTAATAGACACAAAAGAAGATTTTGTTTCAAAGGTGGAGAGTAACGGTTTCACACTGGAGCTTTTCGAAGACTTTTCTCATCATTTTCAGACCATGTGGGGGCAAATGATCTTTGAAAAAGGTGCACAGGCTCTCTATAACAGCCTGGGAACGGACCCCGGGGACATTAAACCCACAAAATGCGGATACTGCCTGATTATTGCCGGAAAAAATAACAGCTTATGATTTCACCAGTCGAGACTTGGGTTGCTGAGCGAACAGGCCTTCGCGGGAATCTTAGCCCTGAGACACTTCATAAGTGGCAGTATGAAAAACTCAGAGATCAGGTTCAATATGCACGGAATAACAGCAAATTTTATCATGGGAAACTCCCTTCTGATGCCGAACTGACCGAATTGCCTTTCACCTACCCTTCTGACATCGGAAACGACCCTCTTTTATTCCTCGCAGTTTCTCAAAGCTCTGTTGCAAGAGTGACAACACTCACAACATCCGGGACCACCGGCAATAAAAAACGCATTTTTTTTACTGAAAATGACCTTGAAAGAACAGCGGATTTCTTTGCTGCCGGAATGGCCACGATGGTGCGAAAGGGAGAGCGTGCACTTATACTATTATCAAACGACACTGAAAACAGCCTGGGCAGTCTTCTCAGGGAAGCTCTTTCAAGAATTGGCGTTACATCATACATATTGGGTGATGTGGAGACGTCCGCTTCCGCGATTGAAGCATCAGAAGACGCTGATTGTCTGATCGGAATGCCGGCAGAAATACTCTATATGAGCCGGATAAACCGCGATCTGCACCCAGAAAGTGTTCTGCTCACAGCTGATTTTGTACCTCAATGTATGATTGACAGCATTAAAGGAAACTGGAAATGCCGCGTATTTACTCATTATGGCCTTACGGAAGTTGGCTTTGGCTGTGCTGTTGATTGCGACCAACATGCCGGACATCATTTGCGTGATGCCGATCTGATTATCGAGATAGTAAATCCTGAGACAGGGAAACCAGTTACCAGTGGTGATCGTGGTGAGATAGTTATAACGACTCTGGGTAACGAGGCCATGCCTCTCATCCGTTACCGAACGGGAGATATCGCAAGCATGCTAAATGAGCCTTGCAAATGTGGCGGGGTGCTACCGCGTCTGGGAAGAGTATGTGGCAGAAAAGGGAACGACATCCCTGTTGGTGGCAGCAAAACATTGAGCATAAATCAATTAGATGAGATAATTTTACCTGATCCTTCAGTTAACGGCTTTGATGCATTGCTTGAAATTGAAAAGGGAAAGAGCACTTTGTATCTTACCGTCGACTCGCAAGGCTGCCTTGATGTGGCTACCCTGGCTAAAAAGCTGCCACACGGACTCAGCCTGGAAGTTAAGTATGGGAAGGCCGATCCTTTTGCTCACAGGGGGAAACGACACCTGCATGTCAATCAGGGTGAATAAAAACTAACGGTTATTTGACAACGAAAGACAGAAAGTTCCGTACTGAGGTACAAGGACTTTTGATACAACCTTTTAAGTTCAGAGCGCAACAAGAGAATTTTTAATAATAATCAGGATAATTATAGTATGTTTTAGCCCAACTATAATATTCCCATCCGGATATAATATTCCATATGAACTGGTAATTATACTGGGAGCCTACATTTCCCCTGAAATTGGCTTGCTGAATCACGAATCCACCAATCCCATCCCTTCGGTATTGAATATGGATCCTTGAAACTTCATCTGTCGAAGCATTTCTAAGCTCTCCCCAAATATGATAGATTCTTTTCGAGGATTCGATGTCCTTATAGAAAATGGCAGCTTCCTGTCCGTATATGACATTTGTTAATAAAAACTCATGACCATCAAACAACACCGGTATTTGCGAACGTGACACAACAGAACGCTTTTTAGTCTCTTCCCGGATAGAAACCCGTGTCATAGCTGAATCTTTTCAATTAGTAATAAAAGTTATAATGCATTTAATGTTAATTCCTGCAAAATTTTACCAAACCCAATTTTTATATAAAGTTCAGCCTTAGTAACAGCAAGGTCAACATTATCCGTCAAAAAAAATAACGGGTTGATCAAATTTTCTCCTTTAACTGAATTAAAATGACCTACATCATCATTTTTTTTACAATATTTTATGTCCTGAAGCAATTCCAGTAATCATTTTTATGTATACTATATTTTAGGGGATATATAACCGGATTATATTCTATCCTTACTCAAAGGACTTTCATTTAAGCCATAATATGCTGACCTGTCTTCGGGAGAGTTTTTTTACATGGCTTCAGCTTTTGTCGTTGATTGATGCTTTTAAAGCAATAATTAAGGCAGAAAGGTAAAGATGGAAGCTGGTCAGCCTTTTGATAACTTTTAATAACTGTTTATAACTCTTCTAAATCACAATTAAATAAAAGTATCGATACTGCTAAATTTGATACCGGCCGGCACTTTCAGAGTTGACTTGTATTGACTAACACGATTTCCCACTTTGATAAAACTCGGTGCCGGCTTCTTTTATTGTGTTATCAACATTCTCAATCCGGGAATCAGGTTCAATAATTACTGTCCATGATTATTAATATAATCTTTAAAGCATATATCTCTCTCTTAAGCAAAACAATAATTATTTGTTGTAAATTTGCTTTGTTAAAGGATAACGATAATATTTAATTATTTAATTTTTAATCACTAAATTTTAAGAAATGAAACGTATTGGTTTTTTAGCATTATTTGTAGCTGTGTTATCATTTGTGTCATGCAGCAGTTCAAAAGTATCAAGCAGCACTTCATCAGCAACATCAACCGGATCATCTTGCGGGAAAGTTTTGTCAAATCTGTACTCACAATACCAGTCATCAGGGAAACTGGATATGGCAAACGCATCAGTTTTATCAAAAGTTATTGAATTGGGGACATATTACAAAAGTTTAAAGGATAACCAGACAAACTTATCTTTTGTACAAAAATTCACATCTGGTTTGGTTTCAGGTTCTAAAGGATTAATTACTGCCAATAACTCATCAAATGCAATTAATAACCTGTTATCAATAACCGGATTAAGCAGTGTTTCATCATCTACAACAGCTTCTTCAGCCTCAGCCACGAACGTTGAATCAGGCCTGACGAACTTATTTAAAAGCTTAAAATAATCAGGGAAACATTAATTCCCGGCTGTACAGTGCCGATGTTTTTTCCCCCGGGAATGGCAGCGTAACTTTTCCGGCCATTTCTGCCGGTCAACAATTAATAATGGATGATAAATCCGGGGGATTTTTTAATGGCCGGCCTCAATAACGATCAGTTTGCTGCCTTAAATTATTTTCGTCTTTTTACTTTTGTCTTTTGTCTTATCTGTTATCAAAATAAGACAGGTATTCCTCTATCCCATAACTATTACATAATCCTCTGAATTCGGCAAGCAGCTCCCTGCTAAATGGAACTCCTTTATCTTTCCTGCTTATCCAGTTGTAATACTCTTTTTCACCTGCCGTGTAGATCCGGGTTTGCCCGGGCATTTTTTTTGAAGCCCTGATTTCACGAAGCATATTACCTGTGGTCAATTTAAAATCAGAGGGATCAGTAAAAGCGCCAATGTCAATAGATATGAAAAAATGTCCCAGACAATATGGCACTTTTTTGCCATCCTTTACTCCAAGAAGCATTTTAAGAAAAGCTCCCTGCTGCAATGCTGAAGAAAGTATTTCCACAACGGCGGCATATCCATAACCTTTATACCCTCCTGTTTCTTCTCCCACTCCTCCTAGTGGAGTAAGGGCAGCCCGGCCGGCAACAAGATCAGCAAGCACCTGCTTTGAATCGGTTTTGCTTTCCCCGCTTTCATCAATTACCCATCCGGCGGGAAGATCCCTGCCTTCCCTGGCATACAGTTCTATTTTACCTCTCTGTGTAATTGATGTGGCACAATCGAGTAAAAACGGAAATGATTCATCTGTCGGAATTCCGAAAGTCAGAGGATTTGTTCCAAGTACATTCTCCACTCCAAAAGTCGGAGCAATTGAAGGACGTGCATTGGTTCCCGTGATGCCGATCATGTTTTCCCTCACTGCCATAAGAGAATAATATCCGGCAAACCCGTAATGATTTGAGTTCCTGACTACCACCATGCCCATGCCGTACTTTTTAGCTTTTTCAATGGCCAGCTTCATTGCTTTGTACGAAATCACCTGCCCCATTCCATTATGCCCGTCGATTACAGCGGTCGTCGGACCTTCCCTGACAATTTCAGGGTTTGTAACAGGATTTACAATTCCTTCTTTAATCCTGTCGAGATAAATGGGTTTCAACCTGTTTACACCATGAGAATCAATTCCGAACTTATCAGCCTGTAACAGTACATCCCCGACAATTACAGCATCTTCAACCGGGATACCAGCCTTTGTAAGGATCTCAATCATAAACTTTTCGAGTATCTCAAAAGATATAGATTTAGGTTCCATGTGTTATTTTTCTGAATTGTTTTTTACTACGGACAGTGATTAAAACTACATGGTAAACTTAGCAATAATTTAGCTGGTCAGTCACATTTTTTTTAAGAAGCAATGAATTTTTATGTCGGCGGATGGAGTCTTTTATGGAACCACACCCGCACCCTGTTCATGGTTTCAACCTGGCGGGAAGATGCGTGACGATGGCATGAGGACCTTTCTTCGCTGTTTTCAGGTGCACCCCAGCGGATCTCGATTCCATCATTGGGATTATAGGCCATTTCAAAAGCGTCTCTTCTTTTAAGTATTTCACCTAAGGTAAGTTTTTGTAAAGATCCGTTTGTACGGGTATAACTTACCGAAAGTTCGGACACCTTTTGATCAAGTATTGACTGAAGCTTTTTCTTAACCTGTTCCGGAGAAGAAAGTCCTGAGATATCAAAATCTTCCGGTGAACAAACAATCAGGTCAGGAAAATCGAGCACTGCATCAATCGCAATTAAAAGTCTTAAATCACGGTTAGGGGTTGAAAAGTCTTCCCACTGGCCACCGGCCAGAAAAATTCCGTTAGCGTTCGAAGGCATAGGAATCACAGTTCCGGGATGTGATTCGAGATAAGCTTCACCATTTGCTACTGAGGTGACACGAACCATCAGCTGCTGATGAAGTGCCTCGATAAGGTCAAGCAAGGCTGTTTCAGGATCAAGTGGCTTCGGATTGATTAATCGCTCCATAGTATGGTAAAAAATATCGCTTTTAAGTTTTCTCTGCTGAAGTGAAAAGGGGATGAATCCATCAGCTTGTGTCAGTGACTTGTTTCTCATAAGAACCGGCACGCCATTTTGTTCCGTGATCGGGCGAAAAGCCTTAAATCCGGGTTCACCTACTACCTCTGAAGTGTTAAACAGGAAATTCCCTTTCCAGAACCGCTTGATTCCTATTGTCCCGTCAGGCTGGGCATCGACTGAGAGAAGCAATCCCGAATGTTCCCTGGTTTGTGGCACCCATCGTACCAGGATCAGCGTATGTCCGTACGGATCAGCAAAGACAGTGCCGGGACGCAGCGCTGTGCGTTCAAGAGGAACGGGATAATAATCTGAATTCTCATCATCCAACGCTGTTCTTGCCGTTCCTGACTGCACACCATCCATAACCTTTCTGAGAAAAGCATTGAAAGCAGAAACAGAATTGATCTTCAGGCCTGCAGATTCATTTGTTATCCATTGACCGGCTTTGGGGTTACGTCCGATATAGCCCCTGTCGCATAGATGGTAACCAAATGGCAGACCAAGTTTCCATGAAAAATATGCTCTCAGCAAAAAAGGATTGTCGGCACAGTCAGGCTGCATGATCACCTTGTCTTTACCGGCAGGATCATCTTCCCCCATTGCGAGATAATTGTAAAGAAAATTCCGATCCGGGTTTCGGGTAACCTCGTGAAGGGCCTTCCATGAAACATCTTCAGCGCAGCCCTGAAATAAAGCATTTATCCAGGCAGAGTAAACTGCCTCCATGCCATTATCCCATCCCCGAACCGTTTTCCACATGACACCGGCTGAATGATCCGGTTCCGCCTGAGAAATTACAAACTCCAGTTGACTGGCCACCTTCTGACCTTCAAGTAATTTAGCCTCATATTTTCCGGAGGAGACTGGGGCAAAATCATCAATACGCCAGTAAGGGAGCTCATCCCCTGCTTTACTCTTAAGCGATTTCAGAGTACCGGAGGGGCCATCAACGATAACCTTCCCTTCCCGGATACTTTTCCCCCCGACCGCCAGAATACGGAATGGCTGCCCCTGAACCGGACTCTTAGGCAAAACCATCATTGTACCAGCCGGCGGGTATCCATCGTAAGCCATACTTTCTCTTTCCAAACCTGCAGACACTGAAGAAACAAGCTCTTTCTTCGCGTTGGAGCCCTGGTTACGGCATGCCGTACAGTTAACTATTAAAGGAATTATAAGACCATAGATCAGCGAAGGATTGTTGATTCCTGTTCTGGTTTTTATGATCGGCATTTTTTATTTAAAGATAACCGAAATCAAATGACAATAATGTATTTATTCCCTGATTTAGGAGGATTAAGGAAGAGATACTTTGGTTAACAGGATTAAGTTAAGCCTGACGAAAATGAAAATATTTGATCAGATATTTCTTCAGCCTTATACGTAAAAAAACCCCGTTGCTTCTGCGACAGGGTTTAAATAATGTTACACAATTAAAAAGTTTTCCATGAGTTCCTGGCCGGCATTAAAACCTGGCTGGCTTTTATTACCTTCTGAATCCTCCTCCATGGAATCCTCCTGAGAAGCCACCTCCGCTATGAATTACAATTGTCGGTGAGTATCCCCATCCAAAATATCCGTATGGCCACCCGAATCCCAGACCAAGATAAGGGTATCCATAAAATCCATTGTACCCGTAGTAAGAATCATTCATAACCTGATTCCGCCTGACGGCATCCATATGGGTCTTTTCCATATAGTTTATTACAGAATCCTGGACGCCTTCTTTGCTGAGCTTAGCAAGCTGGTCTGCCCGAAGAGTGTAAACAGAATGTGAGCCTCTGATCTGATCAATGATATCTCTTGAAGAAACCCCGTCTTTGCTCATCTGTACTATATCACTGACAGGTAATGACGCCATATGATCCGGATTATAAACTACACAGCTATTAAGAACTATGCTCCCTGTTGCCAGAGCAATCAGGTACTTTAAATTTCTGAAATTCATTAGCCTTTTCATTTTTCATCCCTCATTAATCCTCTATTTTAAATAAATCTTTGAATCATTAATTAAATATCTATATATGGGACAATTTTAATGCCAAAGCATGTTAATGCAATGTTAAAAATTTATGTGCCTGATTTGATTCTATGTTGCTTATTAGCAATATGATAAAAATTTTGATTAACAGATTAATTTGTTGTTTATACTCCGGATTTCAAATGCAGCGTAAATATTCCTGCATTCAGCTGCCTGGCTTAATCTGAAGAATATCAGATTTACAGATTGCCAAATCAATATGACCGGTCAGTTTTATTCCTGACTTCCGACGATTAGTGCGGTAGAAGATTCCATTTTATAATTAAAGGGTTCAAAGGGCTGTCCATTATTTCATAAGGCAGATTATTAATCAACAATAATCAAATGGTATGAACCCCAGAGCAGCACCTCCGCCGAGTAGCTTCAGCGGAGGCACAAGCTTTATGCGAAGGCGGATTAATAAAAGACGAATAGCCCGTAGGGCTTCAGGTATTGTAGAAACAATTATACATCCGGCAACATACCTCGTAGAGGTTATAGGCTGAAACTGATGGATTTAATCCGAATAGGATATGAACATGGTTTGATGTTCCATTGATGATCATGGATTTATGTTTCTGGTTGGTAATTATACCGCTCATGTATTCGAATAAACCTTCCCGGAAATCTTTCTTCAATACAGCATCTCTGTTTTTCACAGCAAAAACAAGCTTTACATACATTTGCGTAAATGTCCCAGGTTTCATGTTAATTCAGATTAATTAATAATGCAGCTAAACAAAATTTAAAAAATTCAATAGATTTTTAAAATGTGAAACCGCTACGCGGTAAATATACTTTGGTGGACTCATTTTCTACAAAACCATATCGCCTACGGCGAATGGAGAATTGATTAGAACAAAATACTAAATATCAAATTGTTAAAACCTTAAAGAAGGACAGTAAAAGAATAATGTGACAGTATAAAAATTATTAGTTCAAACTCAATGTCATCTTTGGCACTGCCAATATGTTTAGTGATCTTTGCCTGATGCCCTGTATATTGACCCACCTGAATTGCAGTTGCCCCCGATTTAGTCCTGACCTTTCTGACCCTATACATAGAGCAAAAACAGGCGTTAGTGCAGTAAAAATCAAAAATTATCTTTTTATATTATTCACTTTCAATTACTTCAAAACCACAAACGCACTAAAATCAGAAAGCGTCAGAAGTCAGGAAAAAAAAAGCAACCTCCAGTAAATGAAGATTGCTTCTGATTAAAAATCTGTATTTTAACTAAATTCTTACTTAATCTGTTTTCAATTTGTCAGAATTTCAATGCAACTCCAATATTCAGATAGGCAATACCATAACCAAGCTCAAGCATTCCTGCAAATTTATCACTGAAATAGTACCTGCCTCCAACAAACCATGACCATGCAACAGAGCTTCCTGAGGCGCTGTAATCATACCCGTAAAAAGAACCATGCTCTTTTGCGGATACTATATCAAAACCAAGTAAAAGACCTGTGTAGGTATCAAGCTTTTTAACGAGAGGGTAATGGAAAACACCTCTGGCTCCTATGATAATATTCGTATAGGTATAATACCAGTCTGCACTATAATCCCATTTATTTGCAGAAAACCCTACATAAGGGCCTACACCAATAGAACCTTTATCAAGAATCTTATCAGCTACACCGAATTCAAGAGAAGCGGAAATAGGTGGTAAAGTAGTTTTGTAGTAGGTTCCCGAATAAAGTGTCGATCCAAGTCCAAGTCCTATGTTTAGAACTTTGTCACCCTTGTTGAAAGTTGACTCCTGTGCAACCAGCTGTGTTAAGCTAAAACACGCTATAACGAAAAACAGTAAAAACTTTTTCATAGTTTAAGATTTTAATCATTAATAATTTTACATATAAACAACAATCATTGAGAATGGTTCTGTTTATTTCAATAATTTCTGACATTAATGGTCAGTTCTGTTAAGTAAAAGAATTGTCAGTTGATTTTAATCTCTTATGCTTATTCTTCCGGTATTTACAACATTAAGCTAATTTAAGAATTAATTTCATATAAGGGCTGATGCCGGCAGGAATTTTACCAGTTGCTTCAAATTATTGACGAACATAGGTTAAAGGTTCCATCAACAGCACAAATTAATAAAAGGGCCTGAAGGAAGAATTATTTGCTAAACAGCAGGAACACTGCTGCAGCGAGCGCTGCTCCCACCATCGGACCAAGAACAGGGACCCATGAATAACTCCAGTCGCTGTCCCTTTTATTTGGAATAGGTAGCAGAAAATGCATTATCCTCGGGCCCAGATCACGGGCCGGGTTGATGGCGTACCCTGTCGGGCCGCCCAGCGATAGTCCCACGCCGAGAACTACCAGCGCAACAGGAAGTGCATTCAGTGCACCAAGGCCCACATCGGGCTTGGCCATATAGAGAACTGCAAGGGCAAACGCATATGTTGCAATGATTTCAGAAAGAACATTGTACCAGTAACTTCTTATATTTGGCATTGTGACGAAAACCGAAAGCTTGGCATCTTTATCTTCGGTTGCATCAAAGTGCTTCTTGTACGCAAGCCATACAAGTCCTGCTCCAAACATTGCTCCAAGTATCTGTGCACATAAATATTTCGGCACATCATGGAGGGAGAACTTGTCAGCTATGACGAGGGCAAGAGTAACAGCCGGGTTCAGGTGAGCACCGCTGTAGGGTGCTGAGATTAAAACGCCTGCAAATACACCTATGGACCATCCGAATGAAATAACGATCCAGCCGCTGTTGTGTCCTTTTGTTTTATTTAAAAGGACATTTGCGCAAACACCGTTGCCAAAAGCCAGGATAATGGCAGTGCCAAAAAATTCTGCAAAAAACGGACTCATAATTTATAATTGTTAGTTGTTAATTGTCAATTGTCTTTTTGTTCTCCCTCAGCCCATGCTTTTGCAGCTCTCACAGCGCGCTTCCATCCCTTTATAAGGAGACTGGTTGTTTCAGCAGGCATTCCTGGGATGAATGTTTTGTCGAGCTGCCATTGTTTTTTAATTTCATCCATATCTTTCCAGTATCCGGTAGCAAGTCCGGCCAGATAAGCTGCCCCAAGGGCTGTTGTTTCTGTTATCTTCGGCCTGACTACGTTTGCATGAAGCAGATCGGCCTGGAACTGCATAAGTCCGTTATTGACCGTTGCACCGCCGTCAACTCTCAGCTCCTTTATCACAATGCCTGAATCCTTTTCCATTGCTTTAAGCACTTCGAGTGTCTGAAAGGCAATACTGTCGAGTGCCGCCCTGGCAATATGGGCTTTTGTTGATCCTCTAGTCAGGCCGACAATTGTGCCCCTGGAATGCTGATCCCAGTGAGGCGCTCCCAGTCCTGCAAAAGCTGGAACAAAATAGACTCCTTCACTGTCTTTCACCTTCGCAGCAAGGCTTTCCACTTCTGAAGAGCCTGAAATTATCCCCAGTCCGTCGCGGAGCCATTGAACAACAGCTCCCGCAATAAAAATACTGCCTTCGAGTGCGTACACTGTTTTATTCCCGATCCTCCAGCCGACAGTCGTCAGGAGCCGGCTCTTCGATTCAATGGGTTTCTCTCCTATATTCATCATCATGAAACAGCCTGTTCCGTAAGTGTTCTTGACCATACCGGGCTCTGTGCACATCTGTCCGAATAGTGCTGCCTGCTGGTCGCCGGCAATTCCTGCAACAGGAATCCCTCTGGCAAACTGTCCGACCGTATTGCCGTAAATATCGCTGGATGACCTTACTTCCGGCAGCATGCTGGCCGGAATGCCAAAAATATCAAGCAGTTCCTGATCCCACTCAAGTTTATGAATGTTGAAGAGCATCGTTCTTGATGCATTTGAAACATCGGTGATGTGAAGTTCTCCGCGTGTAAGGTTCCATATCAGCCATGAGTCGACGGTTCCGAAAGCAAGTCGCCCTTTGTCTGCGAGGTTTCTTGCTCCTTTCACATTGTCAAGGATCCACTTCACCTTTGTCGCGGAAAAATATGCATCAATAATGAGGCCGGTTTTTTCAAGTATCTTCTTGCTTTTCCCTTCGTCTTTAAGCTTATCGCAAAAATCAGCTGTACGCCTGTCCTGCCATACAATGGCATTACAAACCGGCTTACCGGTGTGCCTGTCCCAGACTATAGTTGTTTCACGCTGGTTGGTTATACCTATCGCGGCAATATTGGTGCTTTCCAGCCCTGCTTTGGCAACAGCCTCTGTTGCCACACCAGCCTGAGTCGACCAGATCTCTTCAGGATCATGCTCAACCCATCCGGGCTTCGGATAGATCTGGGTGAATTCCTTCTGGGCGGAGGACACAGGGAGTCCGTCACTGTTAAAGACGATGGCGCGTGAACTTGTCGTTCCCTGATCAAAAGCCAGGATAAAATCTTTCATACTAAATCGTTTTATAATTGATTTCAGAGGTAGTTATTTGCAAGTTTTTCATATTCTTTTATTTCCTCTTCCTGCCAGCCTTTGTCGTGTCCAAGTTCCCTTGCCATTATAGCTGCAACTTCAGGAGCCATTTCACAGCTGCTTCTGACGTCGAGGAAGAGTGATCTCGTCCTTCTAGCAAGAACATCCTCCAGTTTAAGAGGCATCTCGTTCCTGCAGATCCATATAATTTCAGCCATTGTATATGGCAGGTTCGGACTGACTCTGACTCCAAGATCCGGATTTTCTGAAATCATCCTTTCAATTTCAGTTGCCCTGTCGCCGTAAATCTTTAACCGCTCCGATTGAAGGGTCGCATTGCCTGAGCCCAGCCTGTAGGTTTTTGTGACGCATTTCCTGTTTCCAAGCATTCCTGCCTTTATTGCCTTATCAATTGTCTCTTCAGCCATCCGGCGATATGAAGTCCACTTCCCCCCTACTATTGAAAGAAGCCGTGAAGGCGAAAGGGTTATCTTATGTCTTCTTGATACCTCCTTTGTTGATTCCGGATTATCCGGATCTGCTGCAAGCGGCCTGAGTCCTGCATAAATGCACAGTACATCATCTCTTCGGGGAGGCTTTGTAAGATATTTCCCTGCAGTTCTCAGTATAAAATCAATCTCCTCATCCAGGGCTTTAGGTTCGAGCTTTATGGTATTTAAAGGTGTATCTGTTGTTCCGACAACTACCCTGCCATACCATGGAATAGCAAAAAGCACCCTTCCGTCTTCGGTCTTCGGGATCATAATTGCAGAATCACTTTTAATAAAAGCTGAGTCGAGTACTATATGCACTCCCTGACTTGGGCGTATGGTTGGTTTTGACGAAGTGTCATCCATCCGGTGAATATCATCGGCAAAAATACCTGCAGCATTTATTACAAGATTACCATTTATCTGGTATTCTTCACCTGACGCAGTATCCCGGGCAGTCACACCTGCTACTTTACCGTTTTCATCCTTTAACAGCCCTGTGACCCTGAAATAATTAAGTAATGTACCGCCTCCTGCGACACAAGCTTCAGCAAGGCAGACTGCCATTCTTGAATCATCGAACTGGCCGTCGTGATAAACAATCCCTCCCTTCAGTCCTTTCTTTCTAATTAGAGGCAGCCGTTCAATCACTTTCCGGCTGCTGATGAAATATGATTTCCCGAGGCTCAGTCTGCCCGCAAGGAGATCATAGAACTTAAGTCCCGCCGTATAAAGAATTACATCCCATAAAGAATAGGCAGGTATAATAAACTCCTGGTTTGCCGTAAGATGAGGTGCATTTTTCAGCATGATGCCTCTCTCATGCAATGCTTCAGTCACAAGCAGTATATCGCCCTGAGCAAGGTATCTCACTCCCCCGTGAACCAGCTTTGTGCTCCTTGAGGATGTTGCTTTGGCAAAATCAGACTGCTCAAGAAGAAGCGTGCTGTACCCCCTTGTTACCGCATCGAGTGCAATGCCAAGTCCTGTGGCTCCTCCACCGATCACAATAACTTCCCAATTACCCGAAGGGTTATCCCGGAGATTCTGTATCAGTTTATTCCGGTTCATATTAAATTTTTCCTGACAATCGGCTATTAATGTTACAAAGAAAATTTCAGAGTGCAATTAAAATGATGAAGAAAATCCCTGCAGAATCAGACCAAAATAAATTAACCACTGAATCCCTTAAAATAAGCAAGGAATTTCTTAACTTTTTCAACATCTGTATATTTGTGCCATTTATCCGCTTTTAGTATTTTTGTCATTATCAAAAACTTTTAAAATGAAAAGGACCTGCCTGTCTGCAGTATTAATTTTTGTTTTATCCTGTTCTTCAATGGCACAGGGTAAATCATCAGCTCTGCTTCTGATTGATATTCAGAATTTTTACTTCCCGGGCGGAAAAATGGAGCTCGTACAGCCTGAAAAGGCAGCTCAGAACGCTGCAAAACTTCTTGCAGACTTCAGGACAAAAGGACTTGATGTCATCCATGTACGTCACAATGCAGAACCTGGCGGCGAAATAAATAATCTGGTCAGACCTGCCCCGGGTGAAAAAGTATTTTCAAAGGATGGCGTCAATTGCTTTATCGGAACAGATCTCCTTGCCTACCTGAAGAACGAAAAAATTGACACTCTGGTTATCTGCGGCATGCAGACCCACATGTGTGTTGAAGCCGCAACAAGGGCTGCATCTGATATGGGATTCAAATGTATACTCATTCACGATGCCTGTGCAACCAGGGATCTGAAATTCGGCGATAAGGTGATAAAAGCTGAAGATGTCCATTACTCAACACTCAGCACATTAAAGAGTTATGCATTGGTCGAAAGCACGGCAGAATTCCTTGTCAACAGGTGATATTGTGCCTGTCAGTGCACTCTGAATATTTTAAGGCATACCGGTTTCCTTGATTCAATCGTGCCTGCCTGCCGTGACGGCAATCCTGTTTTTTCATCAATTCTGAAAACTGAAATATTATCGGATCTTTCATTGCCGACAAGCAAGAATTTTCCTGACGGATCAATTACGAAATTTCTTGGCCAGTTTCCTCCGCAGGTGGTTCTTCCTGCAAGAGTCAGCAGTCCCTCCTTTCCTACCCGGAATGTCACAATTGAATTTTCACCCCTGTTCGATCCATAAAGGAAATTGCCGTCCTTGCCCAGGTGAATGTCAGCGCAGGCATTTTCACCTTTATAATCGTCCCTGAGGGTCGACACTGACTGAACAAGTTCAAGGCTTCCGTCAGGCCTGGTATTAAACACCATTATTGTGGAACCAAGCTCGTTAATAAGGTACAGCTTTGTCCCGTCGCTGCTGAATGTGAAATGTCTGGGGCCTGATTTCTCCTTAACTTTTGTCACTCCGTTTTCCTTAAGGCTCAGCCTCCCAGTTCCGGTCTTGAAATCGAAAGCCCTTATCATATCCATGCCAAGATCTGAAACATAAACCATACTTCCTGAGGGATTGCTTAAAATCATATGTGCATGAGAACTGTCAGGTTGTTCGGGTCTGAACAGTACCGAGTCAGTTATGGTCTCAGGCACGCCTTCACTGTTGAGCCTGACCACGGCAATTGATCCGACAGGGTAGTTCGCAGCAAGCAGATAACTGCTGTCGTGCGAAATGGATATAAAACACGGACCTCCGTTCGGAAATGCAATTTCATTTTTCTTCTCCACCGAGCCACTTTTTACATCATATTTTAATGTTGTTATTCCTCCGGTGGCTTTTCCCCTGAATTCCATAACTTCATTTACTGCATAAAAGAGATGATTCTTTCCGGAGTAACAGAAATAGGAAGGGTTGGTGCCTGCATCAGACTCAGATACCCGTTTGAGTGCTCCGGTCTTAATGTTGAAATCAAAGACGGAGAATCCTTTTTCACCTTCCTTATCTGTATATCCGCCGACAAACAGACGGTAACTGTTCCTGCAGGAAGAAAACATGAATCCTGCAGTTATTAATATTAACGCCAGATAATTGTATTTTTTCATAAATTTTTTTAAACGTAAAGAGCTGAAAATTTTCACAAAGAATCTTAGTTACACGGAGAGCCGCGTTTTGTCGGTCAGACTTTGAAGTTGCAAGGGATCGCTGTAAACAACTCAGATCTCAAAATCATCGCATTCGCGGTAAGCACTTATCAGCTGATCTTCCCCTTCCTTTGAACCGCCGTGACTGTTGCCATGTTCCATGCAGAGCACACCATCATATTTTTTACTGTAAATATACCTGAATACATTTTTGAAATTGATCTCCCCTGTTCCAGGTTCATTTCTTCCGGGGTTGTCACCAAGATGGAAAGCTCGTATTTCACTCCAGGCTGCTTCCATATTTGGTATCAGGTTCCCTTCAGTTATCTGCTGGTGATAGATATCATCCACAATTTTGCACGATTGCCTGTTCACGGCCCTGCAGATCGAATATGCCTGTGGTATTCCGTTCAGGAAGAGTCCGGGGTGATCATGGATCGTGTTAAGCGGTTCAATCACTATGGTCAGTCCGGCAGGTTCGACAATATCACAGCAATATCTCAGATTGTCGATCACATTTGCGGTCTGGAAATCCCTCTGAAGCTTTTCATCATATCGTCCGGGCACAACAAGCACCAGTTTTGCGCCTGTCCTTTTTGAGACCTCGACCCCCTCCTTCATCTTGTTCACAAGCATTTCCTTCACTTCAGGCTTATTTAAAACGAAAGATGCCACTGAGAAGTCTGCATACAATACATAAGGGCCAAAGTCCATCCCGAGCCTTTGCAGTTCGCCTGTAAGCTTTACCTGGTCAGCTGCGGATCTGGTCATCAGTCCGTTGTCGAACATCGCCCTGAAGCCCATATCGTGACAATATCTTATGTCATCAATAATATCGTCACCTGCATGCTCATGGAACATACCAATGCTTGGAGCATATTTAAGCTTGAATGGCGTTGCCTTATCTGCGGCTTTTTGCTGTGCCGTTCCCGTTTTGATTCCAAACAAGGCAGGAGCTGCCATAAAGGCGGCCCCCGTGGTTGTTGCTTTTTTTATGAAATTCCTTCTGGAGCTTATCATAAATGCCTTTTTCAGTAATTTCTATTTCTTGCCGGCAGGAGCTTCAGGTACATATGCCAGTCCTGCAACAGGCACTTCTTTCGGAACATCAACAGGACCGAATGCAAACACTTTTGGCCCGAGCCTGAGGTCGGAATTCATCATTTCATCCCAGGTTGTCTCCTTTCCTGTATAGGCTGAAATACGGCCCATTATTGCGACCATTGTCGAAATTGCAGTATTCTCAAGTTCATTGAATGTCTTGCCTGTACGGATTGCTTTGACAAGATCGACATGTTCCTGAACATACGGGTCAACGCTTACCTCATCTGTCGGTTTACCGTCTTTATCTACCGGATAAGCATATTTCCATACTTCTTTACCGCTAAGATCAAGTATTGTATTCCGGCAGTTTGTTGATCCTTTGGTTCCCTGGAGCCTTTCGGAAACGTTATTGGCACAGCCGTCTATCTGACGGCACATGCTATGGAAATGCGTTCCGTTATCGAATGTAAAGTCAACGCTGAAATTATCATACTGGTCACCTGTCACGCGACGAAGCCTTGAACCAAAACCAACAGCCCTTACAGGATGAGATCCCGTGAACCAGTTCATCACATCAATGTTATGAACATGCTGTTCCACGATATGATCTCCGGAGAGCCAGCACCAGTTAACCCAGTTGCGGATCATCCATTCCATTTCGCTCCATTTCGGTTCGTTATCACGGTGCCACAGTTTTCCTCCGTTCCACCATACATTGCCTCCGACAATGTCGCCGATCATACCCTGCTGTACCTGCTGCCAGTTGGAAACATAGTCACGCTGATGACGTCGCTGTGTGCCTGTGACAATATTCAGCTCCATTCCCTGGGCTTTCCTGGCAGTTGCCATTACCGACCTGGCGCCTACGGGGTCGACACATACCGGTTTTTCTGAAAAAATGTTCTTTTTTGCCTGAACTGCTGCAGCCAGGTGATCGGGACGGAAAAATGGAGGTGTTGCAAGTATCACAATATCAACGCCTGAATCAATTACTTTCTGATATGCATCGAAACCCACGAAACAGTTTTCAACCGGGACATCCTGCCCCTTTTGTTTCTTTATTTCTGCCCTGCAGTTATCGATACGATCCTGAAAGGTATCGCCAAGAGCGGTGATCTTAAGATTGGGCCCGGCGCTCAGGAAGTTAATTGCTGCTCCGGTACCCCGTCCGCCGCAACCTATTACACCGGCCTTAAGAACCGGCCCATCAGGAGCCTGGTCAAGAAAGGCCGGAACTGCCGCAACTTTCCTGGTCTCACGGGCACAGCTTGTGATAAGTGACGGAGCTACCACTCCGGCCACTCCTACTGCTGCCGCCTTGCCAAGGAAATTACGTCTTGAAATACTTGATTTTTTCATATTAGGTTAGATTAACAGGATTAAAGAAGAACTGTAAATGAATGATATAGATTACATTCAAATATAAACATAGGTATTTTAATAACAAAGGATTCATTTTTATTTAAAAATTTTTAACAGATTAGCCTGTTCTTTCAGGCCACCCTGATTTGTTCCCTCACCTCACCCTTCCCTATCCTTTGTACAGGGACAGGGACTCCGGAGTACACAAGACCTGCGTGCAAATCGCATTCTCATTCTCACCGTTAAAGTAATTAAGATGGAAGTTCTGCTTCATCTTTTTATACAATGTAGCAGTTCCGAGATTCAATTCCTGGAGCAAACTGACTAAATCCTTAATCCTGATCTTTCTTGGAATAAATATCTCAAATAATCAAATTAAATTATCTTTAAATTCTAAATTTTCTAAATCTCTTAAAAGATATTACAACAATCCATTTGGAAGAACGTTGTCAAAATGAAAAGAACATGATCAAGAATTAAAAGTGACATTTAAACTTTATGATCTTTAATTCCCTTATTTATTTATTATTCCTGTTCCTTGTTGTTTGTATTTACTATTTCTTTCCTGAGAGATGGAAATGGATCTGTCTTTTAGTAGCCAGTATTGGTTTTTATCTTTCGTTTATCCCAATATTTATTATTTTGTTGGGTTTAATTGTGATAGTAAACTACTTTCTGGCAAAGTGGTTAGCAAAAATCCCTGATGGTAAAAGTAATTTAGCATTATTCTTTGTCATTGCAATGGATCTGTTACTGCTGGTATTGTTTAAGTATTTCAACAACCTCTTTCCTTATTACCGGATTCATCTATACATTGTTGATTTGTTCTATCCTGTTGAACCAGTAAATAAAATGATAATGCCCCTGGGATTATCTTATTTCATTTTCACATTGATTAGTTACCAGATTGAGATCAGAAGGAAAACTATACAAATGGAGAAACATTTAGGATATTTTTCCCTATACCTGTTATTCTTTCCAAAAATAACCCAGGGACCAATTGAAAGGCCTCAATTCTTAATACCACAACTGCGTCAAAATCATCCTTTAAATAGTAAATCAATAGTCGAAGGTCTTAAGCTAATGATCTGGGGATATTTTAAAAAACTGGTTGTCGCAGACAGGTTGGCAATTTATGTAAATGCGGTTTACAATAATAATAGTCATCATACGGGTCCGTCACTTACTATTGCAACAATCCTCTTTGCATTCCAGATCTATGCTGACTTCTCAGGATATACTGATATTGCATTAGGATCAGCGAGACTGTTTGGTATTAATCTGACTAATAATTTTAAAAGACCTTATTTTTCAACCTCGATAAAAGAATTTTGGCAAAGATGGCATATTTCCTTATCCACCTGGCTTCGGGATTATATTTTTTTACCTCTGGTATTTTTTCTTTCACACAGTATGAATAAACAGAAGTATCTGTATGTTTCTAAAGAAAAATGGATCTATTCCATTGCAATTATGATAACATTTTCCATCTGCGGAATTTGGCATGGCGTAGGATGGACATATCTGATCTGGGGAATGTTGTTTGGCGTATTTCTGACTTACTCAAACTGGACCGGCGGATTAAACAAAAATATCAGGAAACGACTCCATATTAAAAAATCTTCTATCTATTATCAATTATATAAAGTTGTTCTTACTTTTTGTCTGGTATTATTTACATGGATTTTCTTTAGGTCAGATAATATTACTGACGCATTTAGTATTATTGGTAAAATTTTTTCATTTAAGGGAAAGATTTTTTTTGGTGAGACATCTGAAGTGATGAATTCTATGTTTCATTCTATTATAGCTATATTTCTGTTAATGTCCGCAGAAGTCATTAAAGAGTATTTTTATGACAACCACTCATTTTTTAAGAACGCAAATTGGATAATTAAAGGTTTGTTTTATGCATTTATGATAGTATTAATAATTTTCCTTGGTGTTTTTAATGGAGGTCAATTTATTTATTTTCAGTTTTAAGACAGAATTTAATGCAAACAGGATCCATTCATAATTTATTCAATAAGTGTAAGACACATGTAGCATTTAAATTGACGGCATCATTTATTTTTCTCTGTTTCCTCGATTTTATTTCCGGTGCAATCATTAAGCATTTCTATTTCAGGCAAACGTCCGGACCTGAATTTGTCACAACATATTCAATTGAAAAAACAAATGCTGATATATTAATTTTTGGTTCTTCCCGGGCAAATCATCACTACTACCTGGGAGTTTTTGAACAGAAACTTAAAATGTCATGTCATAATGCTGGCAGAGATGGATTTGATATTCCTTATCATTATGCTTTATTAAAAGCTATTTTAAAGAGGTACACCCCGAAGATAATAATTCTGGACCTTAATAGTGATGAATTTCATAAAATCCAGGGAAGTTACGACAAGCTTTCAGCTCTTTTACCCTATTATAAAGATCACCCTGAAATAAGAAGAATAGTCGATTTAATCAGTAAAAATGAGAAGTTCAAAATGATGTCACATATTTATCCGTTTAATTCAACATTATCTTATATTATTTTAGGTAATACAAAATATAATCAAAAACGCAGAAATGAAATTAATGGATATGTCCCTATTAAGAAAGTATGGAGAGGTCCACTTAACACCTACACTATTTCTGATAATTATGAGTTAGATTCTGTCAAAATCAGACTATTTGAATCTTTTATTAAAGATTGTTGCACTGCTAAAATTAAAATATATGTTATTAATTCACCTTATTATGCCAAATTTAATAATACAGACAAATCAATTGAGATTGGGCAAAATATTGCACAAAAATATAGCGTCCCGTTTTATGATTTCTCAAATGATTCAACGTTCATTAATCATCCGGATTTATTCGGAGATGAAGCACATTTAAATTATGAAGGTGCGAACAAATTTTCGAACATTGTTATAGAGAATGTCCTTAAATAGTTCTCAGAATTAAACTTAACCGGTGTTTATAAAACCCGTTAATAATTTGATGAAACATATTCATATGCTCCAATATCCGGATGACTGCCTGTAAAGACTCCGTCATAGTCTGTATTTAATCCCAGAGTTGCACCTGCATATATTGCAGGAGAAGATGACTTCAGATGATAGTCTGATGAAGATGCAAAAACAGGATCGCCACTAAGTGAATGAGTATCCTGGGATGTTGCAGATCGCCATTGATCAAGTGTTGTATAAATTTTACTGCTATTAATAATACCAACTACATTAACATTATAAAGATTATAATCAATGGATATTTTAGATTCATCACCATATATATAAACTGATTGATTCAAACATGTTTTAAAAATATTATTTTTTATGTTGCAGGATGATACTGTTCCGGTAAGTTCCCAAATCATTACATGGTGGGAATTATCCGTATTATCCGGTCTTTGTCCCATACTCCATTGGCTACCCGCATTAATACAGGTATTATTATAAAAATTAATCCCGATTGCCGTGGCCCCCGATTCGACCCAAAATTCATAACAAAATAAACAGTTAGTAATAATATTATAATATATGTTTATATTACTGATATTCATGGTTCTTCCACCTTGAGGACTAATGCCGGAATCGTAACATTGATCAACTCTGTTGTATCTGATTGTGATGTTTGAACCTTTATCCCAAACGCCTATTCCATTACCCATTCTTTCAGGATAAGCATTTGTAACATACATTCCGCCAATCCATGAAACATCACAATGTTCTATTGTTATATTACTGACCCCCCAACCTGCCACAATGCCATTGTTTGCAGAATAACGAATATCAAGATTTTGAATTGTAATATCAGATTTACCCTCTATTGTAATCACCTGCTCTTTATTATATACTCCACCTGCTTCAATATGAGAATAGTAAGATCCCGGATTACTGACTGAATAAATATATACTAAATTATCTGTACCGGCATTGGGGTTATAATACCAATCTCCCTGTGAAGTACAATTTCCCAGAGAAGTCTTTTTAACTCCATATCCCGTTTCATTATTAAAGATTAAATTAGCACAATCTCCATGGTTTCCAATATTTACACCTAACCTTGCAGTTGTTTTCCAGATATTACCGCTTGAGAGAGTCCATTCACTTACAGAACTTAAATCTTTACTCCCAAGTATTTTGGGTTTATTACCTGATCCATAAGCACTGTAGGTAATCGGGATGCCCTTACTGCCAGAAGAATTTACAATTAAATCTCCTCTGAATGTATTCCCCCGTTTAAATAAAATTCTATCACCTGCAGAAAAAACGTGATTATTAACTTTGGATAAATTGGCCCATGCAGTTGCATCTGATAATCCATTTGAGGAATTATTGCCACTATTTTTTACATAATAATCAGTAGCCCATAATGTAAGATTTGATATAACAAGCAGAAGAATTATTACCAGTGTTTTCATTGATTATAATTATAGCTTTCTGAACATAATCATTACAAATTTTCAATAAGGTTTTTACACGATGTCAACAGGTAAAAATTAGCAGACTATTTTATGTACTCATTTACAAGAGCAATAATTTTATTGACACTGTCGAAAGCCTCAGGTGTTGCTTTGCTGGGTGGAATCTTAATTTTGAATTTATTCTCAAGAAAAACAAGTAAAGAAACCATTGAAAAGGAATCAACATATCCACTTGAAATCAAAGGTGTGTCATAGCTTATTTCTTTATCCTCGTCTTCCAGATATTCATTGATGACATAATTTAAGACAAGATCTTTCATTTCTTCCAAATTCATTTTTTCCATATTCTTTATATTAATATATCGTAACCATTACAGAAATAAATCACTTAATTCTTAATCGTCTTCAAGTGTCGAAATATCGCCGATTTCCTCACCCCATTCTTTTGCATGAAGGAGTCTCCTCATTATCTTCCCACTTCTTGTTCTTGGAAGTTTATCAATATATTCGATTTCCTGAGGCATCGCCAGAGAGGATAATTTTTTCCTGATAAAATTCATTATATCAAGATCCAAATCCGGACTGGGTTTGAATCCTGGCTTCAAAGAAATAAAAGCTTTTACAACCTCCATATTTACCTCATCCGGTTTTGAGACTACTGCTGATTCACCAACAGCAGAATGTTCCAAAAGGGCCGATTCAACTTCAAAAGGACTGATTAAGTGTCCACCGGTATTAATGACATCATCATCTCTGCCGACAAACCAGAAATATCCATCATTGTCAATTCTTGCCTTGTCGCCTGAAAGGTACCATCCATTAACAAACTTTTCCTTGTATTTCTCTTCATTGTTCCAATAATCACGCATCATGGCAGGCCAACCGGGTTTAAAAGCGATAAGACCAATCTTACCAGATTTCAATACAGGTTCGAATGTTTTTTCATCGAGAATTGTCCCCAAAATTCCGGGAAATGGTTTTCCCATTGATCCGGGTTTTATCTTCATCCCCGGGAAATTGGTAATCATTATTGACCCTGTTTCTGTTTGCCAGTAAGTATCATGAAATGGTTTCCCAAAAATTCTTTCGGACCATATAACAGCCTCTGAGTTCAAAGGCTCTCCGACACTGGCAAGGTGACGCAAACTTGAAAGATCAAAACTTTTGACAACCTCATCACCGGCTTTCATTAAAGATCTGATAGCAGTAGGTGATGAATACCAAATAGTAACTTTGTATTTTTCAATAAATTTATACCAGGTATGTGCAGTGAATCCGGCATCCAGTACACATTGGGTAATACCCAAACTCCAGGGGCCTATTATTCCATAAGAAATACCTGTCACCCACCCGGGATCAGCTGTACACCAATAAATATCATTATCCTGAAAGTCAAGTACCCATTTGCTGGTAAGATATTGTGAAATAAGAGAATAATGAACATGTTTTACTCCCTTAGGTTGTCCGGTAGTTCCGGAGGTATAATGTAAAACTGATGGAGATTCAGCTTTTGTTGGAAAGATATTCATCTTTTCGACAGGAGTCGCATCTTCAAAACTGAAAACAATTTCCCTGTTCTCCAGATTTGTGGTTCTGATTTGATCAACAACAATGATATATTCAAGACAGGGGATCCTGTCACGGATTTTTCTGACTTTAGGTAAATGCTTCCTTTGAGTTATAATGGCACGGGTTTGTGCATCTCCCAGTCTGACATAAAGTGATTCATCGCCAAATGCGGAGAACAATGGTTGTACAATCGCTCCTATCTTCAATATACCAATAAACGAAAAATATAATTCAGGTATCCTGTCCATAAAAAGACAAATTCTGTCTCCATTCTTCAATCCAAGATCGTTGAGAAATTTTCCAATGGTATTACTTGACAAACGGATATCATTGAAAGTAAATCTTTTTTCAATACCTCCAAAACCTTCATGGTAAAGAGCAACTTTATTTCCATTTCCAATTAGACAAATCCTGTCAGAACAATACCATCCAATATTGAGTGTATCTCCATCATGGTATTCCAACTCTTTTTCAGACAGGGACCAGTCAAAACTTTTTAGCCGTTCTTCATATGAACCGATATTCGACATATAAGAAATTTTACTTTACTGATTAACCCGATATTCAAAAATATTAAAATTATTAGTCATTCATGCGAATTAAGAGTTAGAAAATAACTTATTTACCACCCTTTTAATTAAAAAAATTACATTTGCTGTTAAGAATACCTGACAGCCAATGGCACCACACATTACGGGAATCAATTTTATGCAAAAATCAATCAAATACGGGTCATTCTTAATCTTGCTCGTGGTTTTTATTTGCTCCTGCAACCGCAAGCCGGGGACCAGATTCACCGAATCTGAAAGGATTCCTGCAATTGACCCCGACTATTCAGGTATTACAATCCCGTATAATATCGCACCTCTGAATTTTAAAATAAACGAACAGGGAAAAGCATTTTTTGTCATTCTTTCAGCAGGAACAGAGCCCGGCATAAAAGTTTCCGGCAAAAACGGCATTATAAGCATCCCTCAGAAAAAATGGAGCAGGATGCTTACCGGCAATAAAGGTCATGATCTTTATATACAGGTTTTTTCAAGGGACAGAAAAGGCCAATGGCTGAAATACAAGACAATTACCGACAAAATCGCTGCCGAGCCAATCGATCCTTATATAACCTACAGGCTGCTTTACCCGGGTTATGAAAGCTGGAAGGAAATTTCCATCATGCAGAGGGATCTGGCAAGCTTCAAAGAGTGGCCCGTAATTGAAAACAGCATCGCTGATCAGAACTGCGTTAACTGCCACTCATACAATAACGGCCGGACAAATGATTTTATGTTTCATGTCAGGGGCAGCCTGGGAGGCACCTGCTTCTACAATGGTGACAGTTACCGTAAAGTCAACCTCAAGACGAAAGAGATGAAATACGGAGCGGTCTATCCACGCTGGCATCCTTCAGGCAGGTTTATTGCAATATCGTCGAATAAGATAATTCAACAGTTCCATTCTGCCCTGCTTAAAAAAGTTGAGGTAACCGACCTGGAATCGAGCCTCATGCTTTACAATGTTGAGACAAATGAAATCAGGGATATTAAGCTTACCGGAAGTGACCAATCAATGGATACTTATCCTGAATGGTCACCCGACGGCAAATATCTTTATTTCTGCAGGGCCCCAAAGGTCGGGAAAGTGTTCGATTACCGGGAGGTCCGCTATGATCTTTACAGAGCAGCTTTTGATCCGGTTTCCCTCAGGTTCGGAGAAGCTGAAATGGTCTTCAATGCTGATTCTGTCAATAAAAGTGTTTCTTTCCCCAGAATATCTCCTGACGGCCGGTTTCTGGTAGTCACCCTGCACGATTATGGCTGTTTTCCGATCTGGCACAAAGAAGCCGATCTGTTCATGATCGATCTTACAACAATGAAATCGTCAGTGATGGCTCTTAACAGCGATTACACCGACAGTTATCATTCATGGTCCTCTAATAGCAGGTGGCTGACATTCAGCAGTAAACGCGATGACGGTTTAACCGCCAGGTTCTATATATCCTATATCGATGAAAACGGGAATGCCGCAAAACCATTTATAATGCCCCAGAAAGATCCGGAGTTTTACAAAAGGTTCCTGAAAAGTTTCAATATCCCCGAGCTGTCGACACTGAAAATAAATGTATCGCCCGGGAAAATAAAGAAGAGTGTCACATCTGCAGCCATCCAGGCAAAGTGGCTTGAAAACTGACATTTTAATGGACGATTTCGACAACATATACAGTAAGAACAAAAATGCTGAAAATGGATTTTTTGTTTTTATCCCTTATGTCGTCATGTTCATTATTTCATTTGCCTTTTTTGGCTTTTACGCTGATTACACATGCTTCTTCCAGGAAAAAACTTCGCTCTTTGTATTTTCACGCGATTATCTGAATGATAACTTACGACAGCCTGGTTCCCTGCTAATATACCTTGGCAAATTCCTTACTTCCTTTTATTATAACCCGATCACGGGAACAATCATAATTTCATTAATAATCGCTCTTATTTCATGGATGTTTTATGCCATATTAAATTATTTGTCGGGAAGAAGATCTTTTCTGATTCCTGTCCTGGCCGGTATGGCTGTTTTTTACCTGCAAACCACTTACAGGTATCTGGCCTTTAATAACCTTGGCTTGCTCCTTCAGCTTTGCACATTTTACCTGGTGGTAAAACACTTAAAGGGATGGCTGCCGGTTTTCCTGTTTCCCTTATGGTACTTTGCAACGGGAGGATTTTCATGGATCTTCGGCCTGATGTATATTCTTTTTCTTATCCTGAAATCATTCAGAAAAGAATGGATTAAAATAGCAGGATTATTGGTCATAAGCACAATTACAATTTATGTTTCAAAAGAATTTATTTTCTTCCAGCCTCCGAGAACACTGCTCATCTTTCCATTTTCAGGTAAAGATACAGGCTCTCAGCTGATTCCTCTTTTGATTGTTGCAGGAATATTTGTCCTTCTCCCGGCTTTTGGCAGGATCAGGATTCTGTCATCTGTTGCTTATAAAGTCCCGATAAATAAGCGAGTGGCGTTTTCATCCCTTCTTGTTGTATCAGTTATGATACCTCTTTCGGTTTTCCGTTATGACAGTAAAACCGATGAATACTTTGCTGTCGAGAAGCTTTTTTATCAGAACAGGTTTGACGACATAAGCAATTACCTGATAAAGCATCCTACATCAAACAAGCTTACCGTTTTCCTTGGGAATATTGCCCTCTGTGAAACCGGGAAGCTATGCGATCAGATGTTTAATTACCGGCAGAGTGCTGACGGCCAGACGCTTTTTCTCAAATGGGAGATGCGTGATGAAGTTCTGAGGCGGGGCGGTTATTTTTATTATACTACGGGTATGATAAATGAAGCTCAGAGATGGGCCTACGAGAATATGGTAATCGACGGGCTTACACCTGAAGGACTGAAGATGCTTGCAAAGACAGAAATTATAAACGGAAATTACAAAGTTGCTTCAAAATACGTTGCCATACTTAAGAACACACTTTCGTACCGGAAGGAAGCTAAAAAGTACGAAAAAATGCTGTTCGATGACCAGGCAGTTGAAGCTGATCCCGAGCTTGGGAAAAAAAGAATGGAAAAAGTCAGGCATGACTTCTTTTCTGTCACAGGGGATCCTTATGAAAATATTGAACAGGTACTGTCGGCTGATTCCCTTAACAGAAAAGCATTTGAGTACAAGTTGGCTTTTCATCTTGTAAAAAAGGATTATAAGGGAATTGTCGGGGAACTTCCAAAACTCAAAAGGTATGGCTTCACGAAGATACCTGTTCACCTTGAGGAAGCATCAGTAATAGTTACCAGGCTGAGATCAGGAGTCCTGCCTGCAGGAATAAATCTTGAAATAAGTGAGAACACGTCATCAAGGTTTGAGCAGTACCTGCAGATCGTACGTAATTTTGGCAACAATCCCAAAACCGCAGAACCTTTCCTGAGGAAAAGCTTCGGGAATACTTTCTGGTACTACTTGTTTTACAGATAGTTGCAGAGACTGCGCATTCCCTGTCTCTGCAACTGCATCGAGTAGGAGGAAAATAAAGTAGTTTTCCTCCTACTTTATTTTCCGACCTCTCACACCACCGTACGTACGGATCACGTATACGGCGGTTCCTTAATAAACAACTCTTACCGATTCATAATAATCCAACAAGAAAACGTATCCGGCCTTGCGTAAACGATCGTTAGTGATAGTACGTGACAGGATAAAACTATTGGCTATGTGCCAGTAGCCTTTCCGTGTGTTCGCCCATTCATAAGCCTTGTATTTGTTAATGCCAAGCCTAATTAAATTTGCCATTCTGGTTTTAATCCGTTTCCATTGTTTCCAGATTACCATACGTAGTCTGCGGCGATACCACTCGTCCGTTCTCTCCAAAAGATTTCGCATATCGGCCAACATGAAGTATTGCACCCAGCCTTTGATGTATTGGCTTAGTTCTTCCTTCCGACGTTGGTTACCCCATCCATTGCTTCTTGATGTCAACTGCTTAATGCGGGTTTTCATCTTTGTCACACTTTTTGGGTGTATCCGTAGCCGACCTTCTCCTTTGAGTTGGTAGAAGGAGTAGCCAAGGAACTTTATGTCCTTCACGGTTGCAACCTGACTTTTGTCCCGATTGACTTTTAAGAAGAGCGTCCTCTCTATGTAAGATACGATGCTTTCCATCGTCCTTTCGGCACTACGGTGGCTCTTGCAGAGTATCACCATATCGTCCGCATAGCGAACAAACTTATGTCCCCTCTTTTCAAGCTCCCAGTCCAGCTCATTCAGCACGATATTCCCCAGCAGCGGACTTAATGGCCCGCCTTGCGGTACGCCTTCATTGGTTTCTTCGTAGTGGTCTTCCTGCATTACTCCTGCATTGAGGTATTTATGGATAAGTGACACCACTCGTCCGTCCTTGATGGTTCGGGAAAGTACCTCTATAAGCTTACTGTGATTAACGGTATCAAAGAACCGTTCCAGGTCTATATCGACTGCGTAGTCATAGCCGTGAGTAATGTAATCCTGACATTTACGAAGAGCCTGGTGGGCGCTGCGCCTGGGTCTGAACCCATAGCTGTAGGATGAGAACTGTGGCTCGTAAATCGAGGTCAGTTTTTGTGCAATGCTTTGTTGAATTACTCTGTCAACAACCGTGGGAATGCCCAACTGGCGTTGTTTTCCGTTTTCTTTGGGTATGCATACCCTTCTTACTGGATTGGGGCAATATTTCCCCATTTGGATGGACTTAATTAGAATATCCTTGTTGGCGACAAGATAGTCCTTTAAAGACTCTACCTCCATCTTGTCTATTCCACCCGCACCTTTATTGCGCTTTACTTGTTTGAATGCTGCATTCAGATTCGAGGGTGAAAGGATTTGCTCTAAAAGCCCATTCCCTAATCGATAATCATTGGTGGTGAGGTTGTTTTCAGTTATCCACATGAAAGTCTGCCCTTCCACGTAGCCTTCGGATGCCGTCCTATCTTTCCGTGGACAGGTCTCTGATTGCTCAAAGATTTTCTGCTTTCTTCCCTTCATGTTGGTAACATTCATTTACTACTCACTCGTTAAGGTTCAGCCCTTCCCACATTTGGTAGTTATGTGGTACTATGGCTTCGGCTGACTTCTCACGATAAACCTTCTTTCGACCATGATTCATACTCCGTTTCTTCATGTCCGTGAGACCTCCCCGGGTAAAAACGATAACTTTCATCCCATCTATCTGCTCCATTTACCTTGGTTACCCCGGACAGAATCGGACTTTGTTTTGTATTGCAAACTCATCCGGTAACCTTAGGCCTTTTATGAAGTTTCTGTTCGTCAGACCGGAATTTTGCCGCCGGCTTCCTTCAGATTCCACCTCGCGATGGACACCCTTGCCTTTGGCTAACGCTTCCTTCTGTCAAGGCGCGTTCGGGACTTTCACCCTATAGTTATCGCCCATGCCGGGCGCACATCGAGTAGGAGGAAAATAAAGTAGTTTTCCTCCTACTTTATTTTCCGACCTCTCACACCACCGTACGTACGGATCACGTATACGGCGGTTCCTTAATAAACAACTCTTACCGATTCATAATAATCCAACAAGAAAACGTATCCGGCCTTGCGTAAACGATCGTTAGTGATAGTACGTGACAGGATAAAACTATTGGCTATGTGCCAGTAGCCTTTCCGTGTGTTCGCCCATTCATAAGCCTTGTATTTGTTAATGCCAAGCCTAATTAAATTTGCCATTCTGGTTTTAATCCGTTTCCATTGTTTCCAGATTACCATACGTAGTCTGCGGCGATACCACTCGTCCGTTCTCTCCAAAAGATTTCGCATATCGGCCAACATGAAGTATTGCACCCAGCCTTTGATGTATTGGCTTAGTTCTTCCTTCCGACGTTGGTTACCCCATCCATTGCTTCTTGATGTCAACTGCTTAATGCGGGTTTTCATCTTTGTCACACTTTTTGGGTGTATCCGTAGCCGACCTTCTCCTTTGAGTTGGTAGAAGGAGTAGCCAAGGAACTTTATGTCCTTCACGGTTGCAACCTGACTTTTGTCCCGATTGACTTTTAAGAAGAGCGTCCTCTCTATGTAAGATACGATGCTTTCCATCGTCCTTTCGGCACTACGGTGGCTCTTGCAGAGTATCACCATATCGTCCGCATAGCGAACAAACTTATGTCCCCTCTTTTCAAGCTCCCAGTCCAGCTCATTCAGCACGATATTCCCCAGCAGCGGACTTAATGGCCCGCCTTGCGGTACGCCTTCATTGGTTTCTTCGTAGTGGTCTTCCTGCATTACTCCTGCATTGAGGTATTTATGGATAAGTGACACCACTCGTCCGTCCTTGATGGTTCGGGAAAGTACCTCTATAAGCTTACTGTGATTAACGGTATCAAAGAACCGTTCCAGGTCTATATCGACTGCGTAGTCATAGCCGTGAGTAATGTAATCCTGACATTTACGAAGAGCCTGGTGGGCGCTGCGCCTGGGTCTGAACCCATAGCTGTAGGATGAGAACTGTGGCTCGTAAATCGAGGTCAGTTTTTGTGCAATGCTTTGTTGAATTACTCTGTCAACAACCGTGGGAATGCCCAACTGGCGTTGTTTTCCGTTTTCTTTGGGTATGCATACCCTTCTTACTGGATTGGGGCAATATTTCCCCATTTGGATGGACTTAATTAGAATATCCTTGTTGGCGACAAGATAGTCCTTTAAAGACTCTACCTCCATCTTGTCTATTCCACCCGCACCTTTATTGCGCTTTACTTGTTTGAATGCTGCATTCAGATTCGAGGGTGAAAGGATTTGCTCTAAAAGCCCATTCCCTAATCGATAATCATTGGTGGTGAGGTTGTTTTCAGTTATCCACATGAAAGTCTGCCCTTCCACGTAGCCTTCGGATGCCGTCCTATCTTTCCGTGGACAGGTCTCTGATTGCTCAAAGATTTTCTGCTTTCTTCCCTTCATGTTGGTAACATTCATTTACTACTCACTCGTTAAGGTTCAGCCCTTCCCACATTTGGTAGTTATGTGGTACTATGGCTTCGGCTGACTTCTCACGATAAACCTTCTTTCGACCATGATTCATACTCCGTTTCTTCATGTCCGTGAGACCTCCCCGGGTAAAAACGATAACTTTCATCCCATCTATCTGCTCCATTTACCTTGGTTACCCCGGACAGAATCGGACTTTGTTTTGTATTGCAAACTCATCCGGTAACCTTAGGCCTTTTATGAAGTTTCTGTTCGTCAGACCGGAATTTTGCCGCCGGCTTCCTTCAGATTCCACCTCGCGATGGACACCCTTGCCTTTGGCTAACGCTTCCTTCTGTCAAGGCGCGTTCGGGACTTTCACCCTATAGTTATCGCCCATGCCGGGCGCACAATAAAAAAGCCGGCCCTGTCGGACCGGCTTTTCTGTTAATCAACATGCATTTCACTTTAGTATCCCGGGTTCTGGATCAGTAAAGTGTTCTTATTTAATTCATCCCTCAGGATCGGGAAGAAATAAGCTTTGTCAAGCCATGCATTCGTCTCATTGCCTAAAAGCACGTTAGAATAGATCGGGGCGCTCCACGTTGAACCATCCGGCTGACGGTAGCTCGTTACTGTCTGGGAAGTGACATATTTTACGTCAATACGGTGGGTTGGCTGATAGGCTTCAGGGCCAATGACCCAGCGTCGGACATCCCAGAAACGAAATTCCTCGAATGCAAGTTCAATCCGGCGTTCATGCCTTACGGCCGTTCTCAGTTCATCCTGGCTCAGGCCCGGAGCCAGGGATGGCTGGCCCGCCCTTGTCCGGATCATATTGATAGTTGTGGTTGCCTCGTTCAGGTCACCTGCGTCGCCCAGCTCGGTGCATGCTTCAGCATAGTCAAGAAGAACTTCGGCATACCGCATGTGGCGGAAAGGTATATCCTGCAGAACATACCGGGGGTCGAGTGTAGGATCTACGAATTTGCGCAGGTAATAACCAGAATAGCCACCGTTCCAGTCTTCGATGGGTCCCTGTCTCGTATCTACGCCAGGAACCTGTTGTGTTACGCCGTCGGATTCGTAAACATGACCAACCTGGAGTTTATTGAATGGATCAATTGGCTGAACATCAGTTGGACGGACTCTCCATGGAACACCTTCATACAGGATTGTTGCATAGAAACGGGCATCACGTTTTGCATACGGATTTGCAGCTTCGGCAGGATTCGACCAGTCAAATGCAGTGCCATCTTTCATTTCATAGTCATCTACCAGGTCGCCGAGGGGAGTGTTGTTACCCCAGTTGTGGTAACCATTTGGTCCGCAGTAAAGTGCAGGGTTGTAATCTGACCAGCTTTGTTCTGATTTCGAGGTAAAATACTGAAGGAGAATATCTTCAGTTTCATACCCATAGGAAAGGAAATAGTTGACAAAGTTCTGGGCAACTGAATCTCCCGGAGCCGGATCTGGTTTGTAGAGGCTGTATTGACCCAAATCCATAACAGCCTTGGCTGCAGCTTTTGCGGCTGTCCAGCGGTCAGCCTGGCTTCCGCTTGTGTAACCCAGTAATTCAGGATGTGCAAATCCTGCAGCATATGTGGCTATGCTTGTGCTGTTATGCAGGTCGCTTGCTGCATAAAGCAGCGTCCTTGCCTTCAGGGTCAGGGCAGCTCCTTTTGTTGCACGGCCTCTGTCGGCGCTGGCATATGTCGTCGGAAGCAATAAAGCAGCTGAGTCGAGCTGGCCAACTATGTAATTCACACACTCTTCATAGGTATTCCTTTTTACGCTGTAATCCTCGCCAAGTCCATAAGCTTTTGTTATAAGCGGAACGCCTCCGTAAAGAGCTGCAAGGTAATGATAGTTATAAGCCCTGAGGAAATATACTTCACCCATCATATGGTTTTTGGAATCATCGTCTGTCCATGGGATACTTTTTGCATGTGAGAAGAAAAGGTTGCATTTTCTCACATTCGTATAAAGCGGCGCCCACTGATAATGATAGGTTTGCATTGTCGGGTCAGGAAGTCCCCAGTTATAGTTCCAGCCCATCAGACCGTCAGAGGTCATGAGGCATTTGTCGAAATCAAAAGCTCCCCAGTCGGGTGTGAAGCATGATTCATCACAATAATCTGAAAGCCTTTCAATTGCGAATGGCCATCCCAGGGCATTCTTATAGATGTCGTTAATAAATGTTTCAACAAGATTCTGATCCTGCCAGACATCCGCGTCAGAGTATGCTCCCAGTGGTTTTAAGTTGAGATAATCCTTGCATGATGAAGTTATCCCAATCAGAAAAATAACACTTAATAAATAATATAGTTTTCTCATAATGCTTAAGTTTTTAGAATGACAAAACAAGTCCTCCGTTAACAACTCTCTGCGGTGAATAAGACTGGCCACTGTAAATTTCTGGGTCAAACAGTTTGTTTAGCTTGCTGAAAGTCAAAAGGTTCTGCCCGCTCAGGTAAAGACGAAGCTTCGAAATGCCAAGTTTCGTGATGATTGATGCCGGCAAAGCGTACCCGATCTCAAATGTTTTCAGACGGACATAGTTTGTCTTGAACTCCCAGAAAGTATTGCTGTTGGCTCTCCAGTATTCATTGTCGCGTTCCCATGCACGTGGCATGTTGGTATTTGTGTGGTCAGGGGTCCAGCGGTTTTTAGCAAAATATTCATAAAAATCGCCGATAGTTCCGGATTCGATGGACGGGGTCATAATAGCTCCAAATGCTCCCTGGAACAACAAGGCCATGTCAAATTGCTTATAGCTTAAAGTTGCATTGAACCCGGTAGTGAATCGCGGCGTTTCATTTATGTTGTCACGGACTTCATCAAGGCCATTAATTACACCATCATTGTTTACATCCTTGAAGATGATATCACCAGCCCTTGCACCTGCCCAGTGAGGATATGCATCTACGGCAGCATCATCCTTGAAAACACCTATTGCCACGTAGTTCAAACCAGCTCCCATTGGTTTGCCCTGATTTTTCTGGTATTCAGGGATGCCAGGTGTATCAAATGCAAAATCAACCTTGTTCTTTGCATAGGATCCGGTATATGAAAGGTCGTAATAAAGATCGCCATAATGATTCCTGTAAGTGACTGTAACCTCAAATCCCCTGTTTGAGACCTTCCCGATATTCTGGGGAGGAAGAGTCATACCTGTACTTGAGGGAATCACTGCAGATGCCTGCCACAAAATACCTGTACGAAGGTTATAGAACAGGTCGGCATTCACCGTCAGCGTGTTCTTCAGCAATGTCGCATCGATACCGATATTGGACTGATTTGCTTTTTCCCAGGTCACATCCGGATTCGGAACGACATTTTCGACAAGTCTGTTCTCGGCATTGGACTGTCCGAAGACATAGTTCATAGATGCAAAGCTGTAGGTCGAAAGGTACTGATACTCCTGCAACGCGTTGTTGTAATATATCCTGTCATTACCGGTCTGTCCCCAGGAGGCACGGATTTTTAAATCATTAAAGACGGGAACATTATCTTTAAAGAAACTCTCGTCCGAAATACGCCACCCCAAAGATATGCCGGGGAATAATCCATAATTTTTCCCGGGTTTGAACATGTAGGAACCATCATATCTCATTACTACTTCTGCCAGGTATTTATTTCTGTAATTATAGTTGAAACGTCCGAAGTAGCTGAGCCTTGCATTCTGGTCGGCCCAGCCATTGTTTGTCATATACTGGTCGTAAGCACCTGCAAACAATTGCGGTATCAGGTCGGTGACATAATTCTTCCTGAATGCAGTCATATAATCATTGAGGCCCGACTGTGCTTCAGTACCGACAGTGATCTTGATGTTATGAACGCTGGCTATAGTATTTTCATAAGTAGCGAATGCGTTAAAGGTAGTTGTGTTACCGTTCTGGGTGTTCTGCGTGAGCTGTGCAGCATCATATCCTGTCTTTCCTTTCGCAAGAAGAGGCAGTCCATCGCTTCCGTATGTAACTCCATCCCATGTGTAAAGGTACCACGGTGTATCGAACACTTTTTCAAACTTGAATATTTTGTCATAAGATCCGTTTGCCTGCACTGACAATCCTTTAACCCCTGGGATCGTGATATTGACCCTGAGGTTGCTTTCAAGGATATACCTGCGGTCATGATCAAATCCTGTGGCATCGGTGCACACCACAACCGGGTTATATCCGTACTCAATATCAGGCCCCGGTAATCCGTTTGGCCAGTAAGCAGGCATATTGGGTTTACCTCTTATAAGCATACGGAAAATGTTACCCTGACTTACTGTCGGATAATTCCTGTTTTCCTGCCGGCCGGAAACATCCATTGACAGCTGGATGTTCTTCGAAACCCTGCCGTCGATATTGGTTCTGAAATCATACTGCCTGTAACTGGTGGCGCTGTGCTTATAATAAGCATCCTCATACTTTGTCCCGAGAGAAAGGTAGTATTTCATGTTATCTGTACCTCCCGAGATTGAAACGTTCTGATAATTCTGTGCAGACCATTTCTTGAAACATGCCTCAAACCAGTTGGTATTCGGATGTCCCCATGGATCGGATCCATCCTTGAATTTCTGAATATCCGCATCTGAATACTTCTGATTGAGTCCGTCAGCCGGGTCGGCATAATATGCTATTTCATTCAGCATGGTTGAATAGGTTGCTGCATCAGCCATGTCAGGAATAACAGTAGGCTGGTTGAAGCCGGTACTAAGGTTAAAAGTTATGGTTGGCTTTCCTACGCGGCCGCGTTTAGTTGTGATAAGTATTACACCATTTGCTGCCTGCGTTCCATAAATAGCTGCCGATGCATCCTTAAGAACCGAAAATGATTCAATATCGGCCGGATCAATACGATCCATGTCACGATGGGGAATACCGTCAACAACAACCAGAACTGAATTATCGCCAAGGGTATTGGCGCCACGGATTGTGATGGTTGATTGATCATAACCGGGTTCACCGCTTCTCTGGACTGAAGTAATACCGGGAATACGTCCGATAAGGCTGTTTGTAAGGTTCGTAACAGGAGACTGTTTCAGGTTATCTCCGTTTACAGCGGCTACCGAACCTGTCAGAGAGGCTTTCTTGGTTGTACCGTAACCGGTAACCACAACCTCGTCAAGTCCTTTCACTTCACTTACCATGTGAACGTCAACTACTGCTTTTCCTTCCAGAGGAACCTCGGCAGTTACATATCCGATAAATGAAAACTGAAGTGTAGCGTTCTTGTCAGGTACATTGATTGAGTACTTTCCGTCTGCGTCAGAAATTGCACCAAGGCTTGTCCCTTTTATGACGATGTTGACGCCGGGCATTGCATCGCCTGTTGCCCCGTCAACTACCCTTCCGGAAACTTTTCCTTGCTGTTGCTGATCAGAAACAGAAGGATTTCCTGAAGCGGGTGACCAGGCAGAAAGCCCCAGCGCACAGACAACCAGGAGAATCGCGATTTTCACATTCCTCAACAGTCTGTGAAAATCCACATTTGGCTTGAAAAACCAAAGATTAGAGGTCTTTTTTTTCATACCATTAATTTGTTAGTTAGTAATTTAGTGGGTTAGGTAAAATATAAAATGAAATATGTTGATTAACAACACAACAGAATCACTATAACTCCGGAAATTCCTGTTCCCCGCCTTGTATCTGACAGCATACCTTCAGAATTGAAATTCACAAATTGATGATTATTTTAAACTTCAATCAGGTCTGCCAAATGCAAGACGAGACAACTGGATTAAGATAAATTCAGGGATTTTTGGTGGCCAGCATTACCTTCTTCCATAATTCGTATCAGATCCCACTGACTGCAGGCAAAAACTTCCTGATTTTTCCGTGATTCAGATTCTGCCGCTACCCTAGGGGTTGTTGTAAAATATGGTCCTGGAATTTTTCATGATGTCATTCGGTTAGGTTAGTTTATTTAGATTCAGGTTTTATGGTTAAGCAGGTTATTTATTCAGAACTCAGGTTTCAGTATAATTTTAATTTATGCAATCATTAAGATATTTTAAGCTTTCAATATTAAGTGTATTTTTTACACTAATTACATTTTAAACAATCGTTTCAGGCTATTGCAGTCTTGATTAAAAAAAATATTCAGTTAATTGGCAATTACAAATATTTGATCAGATCCGAAAGCAATATAAAAAACTTAATGATCAAAAACAATATCAGATTAATTTTTTTATTGGTAAAGATGTCATTTTTGCGGAATTTGTTCAATTTTGATTGTTTATATTGCCGGTTTTACCGTTATATTCACAAACTACCCTGAATCCGACATTAAAGCAATCGGAATACCACCAGATACTTTTCGGCATTTGCGGATCGGTCCTGAGCCAGGCTTCAGTCCTTGTGTAATCACGTGATGCGCATCTTACAAGGCCGGCTGGATTAATGAATGATCCGCCGCGTACAACATGCTCCTCTCCGCTTCCCGGTCCTGTCGGGTCCTTAAGTACACCGGCGGGATATTTTGAATAGGTGTCGGGCTGGTACCAGTCGGAACAGAATTCTGCAACATTGCCAAGCATATTTCTCAATCCGAAAGGATTAGGCTTCACGAAATCGGGAAGCTGTGTCTTTGAAGGGCTGTTACCTCTGTAAACAACATAGGTATTAATAACGGCGGTATCATTTCCTGAAAGTCTTGCCTTCAGGCCTGTTTTTTCAAATTTCCGCGGATCACCCTTAAAGAAATATGGCCCGGTGGTTCCTGCCCTGCATGCATATTCCCATTCAGCTTCTGTCGGCAGCCGGTAGGTTTTTCCGGTGACCATTGAAAGCCACTTGCAGTAAGTCTCTGCTGCATGATACGAAAATGATATCGCAGGCCTCTGTCCCAGTCCCCATCCCTGGTCAGGCTGACCATAGGGTGGTGTAGCGCCGGAGATTGCATCGACCTTTTCTTCCGACTGCTTCTTTCTCAGGCCTTCGGTGTCGCTTGACCGGCCTTCAGCCGAGGTCCGGACATAAAACGCCAGGTATTCGTCCCATGTGACTTCAACCTCCGCCATAAAGAACGGACTGATTTCAACTTCCCTTACAGGCCCTTCGTCAACCTTTCTGAATGGCTCATTATCAGGACTTCCCATTTTGAATTTTCCTCCGTGAATCGCAATCATGTTAAATGAAACCGATGATTTTGGAATCTTCTCGGTGAAATTGTTAAAATCCGTCACATGTGCAGGTTCTGTAAAGATCTCTTTCGGTGCAGCCGAAACAGTGCCGAATGTTTTATTGCTTCCGTGAGTGTATCCTTCTATAAAATGTCCGGCATTCAGGTGACAGTTTATACAGTGAAGATCAGGAGACTTTTTCTGCTGGGTATAGTAAAGATGTGCGTCCTCCCCTTCCTTGGAAAGCTTTCCCGGGAAAAGGTTCTCATGACACTTAATGCAGCTGCTTTCATAAACATATCCCCGTGCATTTTCAAGTCTTTTACGGTCCTCCCAGTTAAAAGAGGCGGAATTTTTTGTCCGGAAGCTCCACAGGTCACGAAGGCCGGTCCTGCCTTTTGCCAGCAGGTAACCATGCCCTTTGGGAGGAAGATGACATTCAACACAGGCAATCCTGTATCCTGATCTTGTATCATAATGCACTGATTTCTTCCATGAAGCGTCAGCCATCGGATGTATATGGCACGACATGCAGTATTCATTGGATGAGGTACTTTTCAGCGCCTTTTCTCCGCCGAGAATTATCAGTACCCCGGTAATCAGGCCGGGAATAAACCATAAAAATAATTTCTTCATCAGGTCTTGAAAAGGTTGGCGAAAAGATAAAAAATTAAATGACATCCAAAACCAGGAAAGCAATAATTTGAGAAGATGGTTTTAAAGCCAATTGATCGCAAAATGCTCATAGCAAATGAAATATGAACGATCTGCCATTTCCTGATATTTGGTTAAAGGACTCCTTCACCAATACGCAGCTAAGCCCCTCGCCCCTGGGAAAGGTCATTTATTGTATTCATCAAAAAAGTCGTTCCCCTTGTCATCGGTTATTATGAAAGCTGCCATGTTCTCCACCCTGATCTTCCTCACAGCCTCCATTCCCAGATCCCCGAAATCCACAAGCTCAACCGATTTGATATTCTCAGCAGCCAGTATTGCTGCCGGTCCGCCAATTGATCCCAGGTAAAAGCCGCCGTGCTTTTTGCAGGCATCAATAACCTGGCGGCTGCGGTTGCCTTTCGCAACCATTATGAGTGAACCGCCAAGGCTCTGGAACAGATCAACATATGTATCCATTCTTCCTGCAGTTGTCGGGCCAAAGCTTCCCGAAGGCATGCCCGCAGGTGTTTTTGCCGGTCCGGCGTAATAAACAGGATGATCCTTGAAATAATCCGGCATAGGTTTGCCTTCATCGATCATCTCTTTTATACGTGCATGGGCAATATCACGGGCAACGACAAGAGTGCCCCTGAGGTTAAGCCTGGTTTTCACCGGATATTTTGTAAGCTCAGCAAGCACCTCCTTCATCGGCCGGTCGAGATCTATCTCAACCGGCTTCTCAAGCTTCGGCGCGCTGGCCGGAAGAAAACGTGCAGGGTTTCTTTCAAGCTCTTCAAGGAATATCCCGTTGCTGTCGATCCTTGCTTTTATGTTCCTGTCGGCACTGCAGCTTACACCAAGTCCGACCGGGCAGGAAGCTGCATGTCTTGGCAGACGGATGACCCTCACATCATGGACAAAAAACTTTCCCCCGAATTGTGCACCTACACCGTATTCGTGACATATTCTTTCAATCCTCTTCTCCCATTCAATGTCACGGAATGCCCTTCCTCCCGCACTTCCTGATGTCGGCAGCTGGTCGAGATAGCCGGCCGAGGCTTCCTTGACTGTTTTAAGAGTAGCTTCCGCTGATGTTCCCCCGATAACCAGTGCCAGGTGATATGGCGGGCAGGCTGATGTGCCAAGGTCCTTTATCTTTTCTTTCACGAACTTTGTAAGCGATTCCTCATTAAGAAGCGATTTGCTTTGCTGGTAAAGGAATGTTTTATTTGCCGACCCTCCTCCTTTTGTAATAAAAAGAAATTCATATGTATCCCCTTCCGCAGAATAAATGTCTATCTGGGCAGGAAGATTTGTACCCGAATTCTTTTCATCAAACATTGAGAATGGGATTATCTGGGAATACCTCAGGTTCTTTTCCCGGTATGTTTCAAATATTCCTTTTGAGAGATGCAGGGCATCATTTGCACCGGTCCATACGGATTCACCCTTTTTACCAATGACTATTGCCGTTCCCGTATCCTGGCACCAGGGCAGTTCACCTTTTGCTGATATCACTGAATTGCGCAGCATCACCCAGGCAACAAACCGGTCGTTGTCGGATGCTTCAGGGTCGTTTAGTATAGTGGCAAGCTTCTCAAGGTGTGACGTCCTGAGAAAGAAGGATATATCCGACACTGCTGTTCCGGCAAGAAGTTCAAGTCCCTCCGGATCAACCTTGAGGATTTTCCTGCCGCCGGCTTCAATAACCCTGACATAGTCGCTTGTCAGAAGCCTGTATTTCGTAGTGTCATTTTCAGGCTGAAAGGGTTTTTCGTAAATAAAGTCTGCCATAAATACTGTTATTTAATTAACAATGAATTAATTAATACACAAACAGAAGTCATTATCAAATATAAGAACAAAAGAGAAAAGAATTGCTGTCAAAAGTCATTTTGATAAACAGAGTCCCAAAGAGAAGGCACGAGAGGCACAGAGTTAAAACCTCCGCGGAACTCTCTGTGTCAGTTTTTTATTGTTCAGAACTTATTTTCGAAAAACTGAATTTGTCTTTTGCCCTTATCCCTTTCTGAGTCATCTCAAGAGTACAGCATTCTGTATATGCATCGTGTTGGAAAACAAGAATATAATTCTTTTCAAGGGCTTCATTAAGAATCTTGGTTTTTTCTTCAATGGTTTTGAGCGATTCAATGTCGTAGCTCATGTTCCATATCAGCGGGATATGGGCAGAGGTTGGTATCAGGTCGCCGGCATAAACAATTGTCCTGTTATCGTATTTAATCAAGGGTATCATCAATCCGGGAGTGTGCCCGAAGCACATCCTCAGGGAAAATCCTTCAAACAATTCACAATCTCCGTCAATAAGGTCAAGCTTACGTGACTCTGATATAGGCACAATATTTTCAGGCGGATAGGAGTCTTCTTCTCTCGGGTTGTTTTTAAGGGCCCATTCGAGCTGAACCCGGCTTACATGACAAACCGCGTCCGGAAAAGTCAGTTCAAATCCGTTGTCATGACTGTTTCTTCTTACCGCTCCACCGCAATGATCGGCATGAAGGTGGGTAAGGAAAACATCAGTTATATCTTCCTGTTCATATCCGCGGCTGTGAAGTCCCTGAACAAGGCCTTCTCCTCCATGAAGGTAAACATGCCTGAAGAATTTCTCATCCTGCTTGTCACCCCATCCAGTGTCGACAAGTACCACATGGCCATCCGTTTCTGCGATCAGGGATCTCAGAGGCAGTACAACCATATTGTTTTCATCCGGGGGATAAACCCTCGACCACATTGTTTTTGGTATTACCCCGAACATTGCGCCCCCGTCGGCTTTGAAATTTGCAATATTGAAAAGATCCAGTTTCATAAGATAAAATTCAGGTCGATTTGCCTTTTTTTGATGTCATCTGTGCCATCATCCTCATAAGGAGTCTTATCATCTGGTATGAGATCCATCCTGAAACCTGCACGAAAATTGTCTTTCTTTTAAGGTAGTCTTCAATAGTAACCTGTCTGCAGTCATTCCTGATAATCTTCAGGAGTGTCTTTTCAAACTGGCTGGTGAAGCCTTCATCCAGAACTTCAACATTCATCTCGATACTTCCGTAATCGCTGATATGGTTGAGGTTATAGCTGCCGACCGTACTCCATTTGTCATCGACGGTCGCAACCTTGGCATGAAGGTTCGAAGGCAGGTATTCATAGATCCTGATATTGTTCCTCAGGATAAAATCATAAAGGAACCAGGTGGCTCTCTTGAAAATAGGCGCATCCGATTCAGCTGCAAGCACTATACTTATATCAACTCCTCTTGAGCTTGCCTGTCGCAGGAGCTTTCGTTCAAGACGGCCGGGGAGGAAGTATCCCGAAAAGAGTATTATCCTTTCCTGGGCATGCTTGAAAACTGCCCTGTAACTTCTTAAGATCTCTATTTTATTTCGGTACCAGTTGTTTTCTGTTACTCTCACCTTTATATTATCGGACCAGGGTTTGATATTGTGGACGATTTCATTTGATTTTTCTGCTTTTGAAATAAACGTTTTGTTCCACAGTCTTCTCACAATGGCGTTCACATGGATACATTCCGGACCTTTTACAAGCAGGGCAAAATCGAGCCATTCCTTTTTGGCCGGGGACCCGCGGTAACGGTCCGCAATGTTCATTCCCCCTATAATTGCTGTTTCCCCGTCGACAAGAAGTACCTTGTGATGAAGCCTCAGACTCAGCTGAAAACCTTTTGTAATGAAAGCCGGAGAAAAAAATCTGAAAAGTATTCCCGCTTCTTCTATTCTTTTCATAAGGTCGCCTGAAAGGTATTTTGTACCGTAGGCATCGAGAAGCAGATAGACCCTTACTCCTTTCCGGGCTGCCTTTTCCAGCGCATCGATGATATGAAGACCTGTTTCATCCTCATCAAGTATATACGTCTGCAAATGGATGAAATGTTTAGCCTGCCCGATCGCCCGTACATTTGCAGCAAAAAACTCTTCCCCGCTTCGCAGGAGTTCAATGTAATGTCCGGAAGAGAAATCGTGTATTCGGGTGTTTTTCATTAAGCCTTTCGGGTCAGTCCGTTATTATGCAAATATAAAAATTTAGCGCGAGGAATAATTTCGGGAGGAATTGTGCCTTTTCAGGGATTGGCCTTTCAAATGCTACTGAGATATTTTAATAAATAAAAGCTATTCAGTTTATTAACCCGGGATTAAATATTCTTCTCAAAAAAGTCTTAATTTCGCTGGGTAAAATATCATCTCCCATGACAAGAAGAAATCTGATAGAAGGAATGGCAGGAGCAGCTGTTATAACTGCAGCAAAGCCTCTGAGTTCATTTGCAGCATCTGGCGGAACCCAGTACAAGCTCAAGGGGAATATTCATCATTCCGTAAGCCAGTGGTGTTATGGCGATATCCCTCTTGAGGAGTTTGCCAGGAACTGCAAAGAAATGGGTATTGAGTCGGTTGAACTTCTGAACGAAAAAGACTGGCCCGTTGTAACAGCAGCCGGCCTTAAATGTGCCGTGGGTTATGCCACCGACTGGGGTATCCCAAAAGGGTTCAACCGTACCGAGAATCACGAAAAGCTAATTGCAGACTATGTGTCAATGATCCCGAAAGCTGCTGCGGCAGGAGTTCCGAACCTTATCTGTTTCTCGGGAAACCGTGAAGGTCAGAACGACAATGAAGGAATGATAAACTGTGCTGCAGGGCTTCGCAAAATAGTGCCGACAGCTGAGAAATACGGTGTCACTATAATTATGGAACTGTTGAACAGCTATGGTCATAAGGACTACCAGTGCGACAAGTCATCCTGGGGTGCTGCACTATGTGAAATGGTAGGTTCCCGGAGGTTCAGGCTGCTCTATGATATTTACCACATGCAGATCATGGAGGGAAATATAATCGAGAACATTACAAAGCACATTCAGTACATAGCCCATATCCATACAGGCGGCGTCCCGGGAAGAAATGAAATTGACGATACGCAGGAACTCTATTATCCTGCAATAATGAGGGCACTGGTGGCAGCCGGTTATAAAGGATATGTAGGGCAGGAATTTGTCCCATCGCAGAAGGACAAGCTGGCCTCACTCAGGAAGTGCATCCAGATATGTGACGTTTAGGATGAGAGCTGACTTCATTGTTGCCTTAGGAATTTCTGTATACAAAACAGTCTGTTGATACGTCTTAATAATACCGGTGTTTACCCAAAATCCTTTTCCGGAGCTGTAAGACACCTTTTTATTAATTATTAAATTCTTGAAGATGAAAAAGTTTTTATTTATTCCGGTTTTTTCCTTATTAATGGTAATAAACCTGAATGCTCAGGATTACAAGACCAGCCTTGGATTAAGGGCAGGAGTTCCTGTCGGGGTGACCTTAAAGCATTTTTTAAGCAGTACAAATGCCTTTGAAGGCATCCTTGCAAGCAGGTGGAGCGGACTTGTGATCACGGGATTGTATGAGACGGAACATCCTACAGGTCAATACCCTGGGCTAAACTGGTACTGGGGAGTCGGAGCCCATCTCGGAACATGGTCTGAAGGCTACAACCCTGAACTGAACAGTACCTATTCAGGTTTGGTTATCGGTGTTGATGGCGTCATCGGACTTGAATATACCTTTGATCAGATTCCGCTTAACCTTTCACTCGACCTTCTGCCGTCTTTAAATCTCCTCGGATATACGGGCTGGGGTGGAATAAATGGTGCTTTATCAATAAGATATGTTTTTTGAGAAAATATTTTGCAGAAAGGAAAAAACATCGTTTCTTTGCATCCGCATTTTAAAGTTCTTTAAAAAGGTCCATTCGTCTAGTGGCTAGGACGTCAGGTTTTCATCCTGGTAACAGGGGTTCGATTCCCCTATGGACTACTTTGTATTGAGAAAAAATTTAATAATTTAATAATGGCAAACCATAAGTCATCAGAAAAAAGGATCAGGCAGATCAGGACAAGAAATGAAGGCAACAAGTATTACGCAAAAACCATGCGCAATGCGCTGAAGGCTCTTCGTAATAATACGAATAAGGCAGAGGCAGAAGCGGCCCTTCCAAAAATGAATTCCATGCTCGACAGGCTGGCAAAGAAGAATATCATTCATAAAAACAAGGCTTCAAACCTGAAATCCTCTATCGAAAAGCACGTGAGCAGCCTTAAATAGGCTGAAGAAAAATATTTTTCCAGGGGCCCCCGGCAGGCCCCTTTTTTATTTCATCTGCTTTTCGTAATTTAGATGCTCAATTCTTTCGCTGCATGTCACCTAAAATTACTGACTGGGCTGTTGAGGACAGACCCAGAGAAAAACTCATAAGGAAAGGTATTTCCAGCCTGAGCGACGCAGAACTTCTTGCAATCCTCATAAGCTCGGGCACAAGAAAAAAATCCGCAGTCGACCTGGGACGCGAACTGCTTGGCACTGTAAACAATAATCTGATCGCCCTCGGGAAACTTACTGTGCCCGACCTGAGAAAGATCAGGGGAATAGGTCCTGCCAGGGCGGTGACAATTTCCGCGGCACTCGAACTGGGAAGGCGAAGGAAACTGGCGGAAATACCCGATGTGCACCAGATAAAATGCTCAAAGGACGTCGCCGATATATTCCAGCCCCTCCTCTCAGACCTGGTTCATGAGGAATTCTGGGTGCTTTTTCTCAACAGGTCGAACAGGGTAATCGACCGGATGAAGCTCAGCCAGGGTGGTATCAGCGGGACAGTCACCGATGTGAGAATAATCATGAAAAAGGCGGTCGAATACCTTGCTTCCGGGATCATCGTCTGCCATAACCATCCTTCAGGAAACCTGAATCCCAGCGAATCGGATGCCAAAATAACACAGAAAATAAAAGAAGCTGGAAATCTTCTTGATATCCAGCTGCTTGATCATATTATTATCTCGGAAAATGATTACTACAGTTTTGCGGATAACGGGTTGATATAATAATATAGTATAGTTCTGCGGTTGTGCGGTTATGTCGGAGTGAAACGGAGACCCTGACAGTATCGTCAGGGCGGTTGTGCAGTTTTACAGGGGATGGTTCTACATTCTCTTGTAAAGGTTCACTTCACATTTATCATTGCACTCTTCAAGCATGGCAGAAAATGACTTCCCTGACACAGGATGAATGCCTTCAGGAGATAAATCGCATAACGGAACAAGAACAAACTTCCTCTCCCCTATCAGCGGATGCGGGATTTTCAATCCGGCCTCACTGATCACCTTTTCCCCGCAAATAAGAATATCCATATCAATAATCCGTGATTCATACCCTTCAGCAGGCCGGGTTTTTCCCAATCCTTTTTCAATCTTGATTATTTCCTTCATCAATTTCAGGGGACCATGGTTTGTTTTTATTCTTACAACCATGTTAAGAAATTTATCATCGCTTTTGAAGCCCCAGGGTTCAGTTTCATAAATATTTGAAAATGAGAGTATCTCTCCTATTTTTTTGCCAATCATTTCAATAGCATCCTGAAGGTGGCCTTCCCTGTCGCCCAGGTTTGACCCTAAACCAATAAACACATCTTTTGTCATAAAAAGATCTTTTTATAAAATTATTAATTCCTTTGTCACAACAATTTAATTATTTTGTTTTTTATATATTTAAAACCCATTCTTTTAAAGGATTTTACCCATGAAAAACTTTTTGAAATACACACTTGCCACAATTACCGGCATCATTCTCACCACTTTCCTCTTCTTCCTGATTATTATTGCATTCCTTAGCAGTATGGCAGTTTCAGGTGAAAAGACTGTCTCTGTTTCAGCAAATTCTGTCCTTGTCCTGAAAGCAGGAGTGGAAATACCCGACAGGGGCAATCCGGGTCCTTTTTCCGGAATTGACCTGATAAACCTCGATATTGCTCCCACTCCCGGACTGAACGAAATACTTCAGAATATAAAAAAAGCTTCGACCGACAGCAAGATAAAGGGGATCCTGATCGAAAACGGTATTGCCTCATCAGGCTGGGCCACCACCGAAGAAATAAGAGAAGCCCTTGAAAGCTTCAGGGCTTCAGGGAAATTTGTAATCGCATATTCTGATTACGTTCTTCTGCAGGAAGGGTATTACCTTTCAACTGCAGCAAATAAAATTTTCATAAGTCCGACCTCTACTGTTGACTTCAAGGGCCTCAGCGGGGATGTTTTGTTTTACAAAAATGCCCTCGACAAGATTGGAGTTGAAGTCCAGGTTACAAGGCATGGAAAATTCAAGGGAGCTGTGGAAAAGTATATTCTTGACAGGCTCAGTAAGGAAAATGAGGAACAGATAAGAAGTTATGTGGGGTCAATCTGGAATCATGTCATTGAAAACATCTCAAAATCGAGGGGGATGACAACAAGTGATCTTAACAGGATTGCCGATGACCTTGTAGCATATTCAGCATCAGGGGCGTACAAAAACAAACTTGTCGACGGTCTTCTTTACCGCGATGCCCTGAACGATACATTGAAAATATTATCGGGCCTTTCAAAGAAAGATAAAATAAATATGGTTTCAATGACCAGGTATTCAAAGGTCCCGGACCCCAATAAAATGTTTTCAGCAAAAAATAAAATTTCCGTGATTTTTGCCTCGGGTACGATTGTAATGGGAAAAGGGAATGAAAACAATATAGGAGGAAATTCATACAGCGAACTCATCAGGAAAGAGAGGCTCGATTCAACTGTAAAGGCTATCGTTATGAGAGTCAATTCCCCGGGCGGAAGTGCAATTGCTTCGGATATTATCTGGAAGGAACTTGAACTTGCTGCAAAAGTCAAGCCTGTGGTTGTTTCGATGGGGAATTATTCGGCTTCGGGCGGTTATTATATTTCAGCCCCAGGTACAAAAATCTTTGCAAGCCCGACAACAATCACCGGATCAATAGGCGTCTTCGGACTTCTCCCAAATACAGGCAAGCTTATGAATCAGAAACTCGGAATAACTACTCAGGCAGTAAACACGAACAAAAATTCTGACTTCCCTTCGGTTTTCAGGCCGATGAGCGCATATGAAAAAGAGGTCATGCAGTCAAGCGTTGACAATATTTACCAGGAATTTGTGAGCAGGGTTTCCGAAGGAAGAAAACTGACCACCGCAGCTGTAGACAGTATAGGACAGGGCAGGGTATGGAGCGGCTCCAACGCCGTTCCCATAGGGCTGGTCGATACTATCGGAGGCTTGAAGGCCTCAATTGATGAGGCTGCAAAACTTGCAGGCATCAACACTTACTCAATCAGGGAATTACCGGTGCCGGTTGATCCTTATACAAGAATATTATCGCGCCTGACCGATGAAGTGAAAATCAGTGTATTAAAGAATGAAGCGGGTGAATATACCCGCATATTTGAAGAATTGAAAGATATAACCAATATCTCCGGAGTCCAGGCCCGTTTGCCCTATTTTATCGAGATCCATTAAAATATGGGTGACAACAAATACTTCATCTTATACCCGATTTCCCTTGTCTACCGGATCGTTACGGATATCAGGAATATCCTTTTTAATGTTGGTCTGCTTCCTTCAAGAAAATTTGACATTCCTTTGATCTGTGTCGGTAATATTACAGTTGGTGGTACCGGGAAGACGCCTCAGACCGAATATCTTGCTGGACTGCTAAGCCGGCATTACAGGGTTGCCGTGCTGAGCAGGGGATACAAAAGAAAATCGGCAGGGTTCAGGGTAGCAACAGCCTCATCCACTGTTGCAGAAATCGGCGATGAACCCCTTCAGATATTAAGAGATTACCCTGATATTGTTGTTGCGGTCGACAGTGACAGGGTTAATGGAGTATTGGAAATAATGAAGAAATATCCCGAAACCGGGGTAATTATCCTCGATGATGCTTTCCAGCACAGAAGCATAAAACCGGGGTTCTCGTTGTTGCTCACCGATTTTAACAGGCCGATAATAAGGGATTATGTGATGCCTTACGGGAGGCTCAGGGAGGCAAGGAAGAATTGCAGCCGGGCTGACATTATACTGGTATCCAAAACGCCTGAAAATATTTCACAATCAGAAATTGAAACGTACAAAAAAGGATTGATGAAATATTTTAGCGGAAGCATCTTTTTTACGTCAATCCGTTACTTTGATCCGGTGCCGGTTTTTAAGAAAAGTGGTTCAGAAAGGTTACTTCTCCCTGAATTAAAGAAAGAAAAATCAGGCGCCGTTCTTGTTACAGGAATTGCTGCAGCCGGACCACTGAAAATATATCTGCATAAATTTTTCGGAGAGATAACGCATCTCGAATTCTCCGACCATCATTATTTTGGCAGGAGTGACAAGGAAAAGATCGTCTCTTCCTGGGAAAGCCTGAAAAGTGAGAAGAGGTTTGTTCTTACAACTGCCAAGGATGCAGTAAGGTTAATGGAATTTGCTAATATTGCAGATCCCGTAAAGGATACGCTTTTTTATATCCCTGCAGGTGTAAGTTTTTTAAATAATAAACAGAAGGAATTTGATAGTATTATCCTGGATTATGTTAGAAAGAATACTGGCAACAACTGAATTTCTGAAAAAGAAGGGTATCATTGACCCTGAAGCAGGGATCATACTTGGTACAGGTCTCGGCGGCCTGACTGAAAAGATTGAAATCCGCAATGAAATTGATTACAGTGACATCCCCGGTTTTCCCGTATCAACAGTCGAAGGCCATGACGGGAAACTTATTTATGGTGATTTTGGACGAAAAAGGATTGTTGCCCTGAAAGGAAGATTTCATTACTATGAAGGCTATGCACCGCAGGAAATTGCTTTGCCGGTGAGGGTTATGAAGTTTCTCGGGATAAAATACCTGTTCCTTTCAAATGCCGCGGGAGGAGTGAACCCTTCCTTTCAGATCGGGGATATTATGCTGATAACTGATCATATAAACCTTATGCCCAATCCGCTTATAGGGCAGAATGATGAAAGGATCGGCCCCAGGTTCCCGGATATGAGCTCAGCTTACGACAAATCACTTATAGATAAGGCTCAGAAAATAGCTGAGGCAAAGGGGATCAGCATTAGGAAAGGAGTCTATCTCGGAACTTCTGGTCCGACATTTGAGACACTGTCGGAATACAGGTATTTCCGGATTATAGGTGCCGATTCCGTGGGGATGTCGACCGTACCTGAGGTTATAGTTGCAAGGCACATGAACCTTCCGTGCTTTGCGGTGAGCATCATAACCGATCTCGGGGTCGAAGGGAAGATAGAGTATACAACTCATAAGTCAGTACAGCTGGAAGCTGAAAAAGCAGAAGCCAGGATGACGGCAATAATGACAGAACTTATCTCAACCTTGTAATTCTCTTTCAAGCAGATCCGGGCCAGGAGCTGAATGGACCCGAAATGATTGTGGTAGAAAATATTATTTCTTCCTGTTATTTTTGATTATCTGATTACTGTGCAGACTTTTTTCCATTTAAGGATTTCCCCTCTGTCATCAAAAACCTGTATAAGCAGGATATAAATACCCGTATCAACAAGTTTACCGTCACTTGCTGTTCCGTCCCACACAACCGATGCCTTATGATCCGCCATAAAATTATCCGCTATTTTTTTTACAAAACTCCCGGTTTCATTAAAAATCTCAACAGAAACAACTTTCCCGTTTCCTTTAAGCCTGAAATCCAGAACAAGGAAATCCTCATTCCCGTCATTGTCAGGAGTGATTCTTCCTGATGATAGAGTCACATTATCATCATCTTCAGGCTCTTCGAAAAATACTGAATTGGGTGCTCCGGGCGTTCCCCATCCTGAAGCTTCCGAAGCTGACTGCCAGTAAGACTTCACGGTTGACAGATTTCCAGGTCTTATCTTCTCAAGGGCAACTCCTTCAGCATCCTGAAGCAGGGAATACTGCATCTCTTCGGAATAGGAAACTTCATCGATCAGGGTAAGGTCACGGCTTAAAAGCAGAAGATGCCCTTTATCATCCGGCATTGAAGGAAGGGATGGAATTTCAAATATATTATCGGTATTTGAAGAGGAATACCTTTCGGCCAGCTTATTCCTGTCAGCAGTAATAACATAAAACCCTCCGGGTACGAGGCATCTGCCATCAGCTGACAGATTAACCGGCCTGGACGTGTCGGCAGTTTCGTCATTGACTGAAACAAGAAGCAGCTTTGACACATCGATTATCTTTTCCGAACAATTAATTAATTCAATATAATCCGGATCTCCGGGAAGAGGATTAAACAACAACTCATTAAATTGCACATCACCATTAAGTGCAGGTTCGGGAATCCCGAAACTGAAATTATTCCTCTCCATTGCATTCCCTGCAAAATCCTTAACACCGGCATCTGCTTCAAGAACATAAATATGGTGCCTCCGGAGCGGATCTGAAGGCACAAGAGTATATTCTTTGAGAAGAAGATCCTCGGAAGTAATGCTCTTTGCCTCAACACCGTCGATTTTGATGCTTTTATTTTTCCCTGACAGGCCGGTCACTGTTTCTGACATTTTCATCCTGATTAAAAGTGAATCTTCCGGAAAGACATTTTCAAGGCCAAAGAACAGATTGTCAGTATTTTGGGCATAAACGCTGTTTGCACTTTCCGGACTTCCTCCCTCACGGGAAGAAGATGCCTTCCAGTTCCCTTTGCAGTAAAAAGGGAATGCCGGATCAATAATTTCAAGTGACCAGCCACCATCCGATTTAAGTTCATCGCCGTACCAGGATGAGGAATATTCGATCCCATGGATCAGGTTTCCCGAAGAATCCATTATTGCTATTTCCCTTCCTGAGTCGGTAAGTGCAGGTAATGATCTGAAACCCATCGTCGGCCCATAAATGCTGAAAGAGGAGGTGTCTGCCTCCCTGCAAATGATAATATAACTGCCGGGATTTAAAGTCATTTCCGGGAAAGGATAGCTCTGGCCTGCAGTGGCAATTGTCCAGTTATCAGGTTGTAAACTGTATCCTGACCGGTTGAGGATCTCAAGGTATTCCTCTCCGGGAAGAGAAACAGCCGGCAGCGGGTCGGCCATTATCTCCGTGAAAATCACATCGCCGGGATCTGCCCAGACTGGCGTGAATTCCACCCCGACATTGCTTCTGCAATTTCCCGATCTGTCACATAAATTATTTATTGTCAGACTATTTATGGATTTGTTCACAAAGTCTTCCCTGAAAACTATCTTTAGCGAGGAGGGAGCTTCCTGAATCGTGCTGCAGGCAAGGTTCTTTCCTTCATCAGCTGAAAAATTACCCGGGACCAGGGATTCCGCGGACGGCTGTTTATCAAATTCAATCAGAAGGCTTTTCCTGCCTGAAACCTTACAGGCAATAACATCCGGGGGATCCGTATCATAATGGAAATCGCCCTTAATTTCGATATCGTCAAGCCACAGGAGCATATCACATGTTGACGTGTACTTAAATCCAACTGCGAACCATGACGGGTCGGACAGTTCCGGATCTTTGCCTGTGCCTTCACCCATGAGGGAATCATCTGCCCTGAACACCCTTAATTTCCAATCTCCCTGCTGTGAGCGTTCAACAAATATCTTTACGGCTGATTCAGTTCCTATCATTGTCTGCCAGTTTATTCCGCTGCTGATCACAGGGACAAACAGGCCAGCCTTTACCTTCCACAGCCTCAGGGTGTCGTCATAACCAGTCTGGTTGACTCCAACTGCATAGCCGTTTGATACACCGGAACCCTGAATTATACCGGGACCGAAATCTGATAAAATATATACAACCCAATTGTTTGATGAAGAGGGGTCGTAACCGTACCTGATCTTGAAACTCCAGGATGCATCACCCTGACCAGGGTGGAAGTTCTCAAGTGGCAACCCGGCTATATCGTTTCCGGCATCAGGATTGTCAAATGAATGGTGAAGTGAGTAAATTCCGGAGATGCTGCCGGTGGTTGAAACGCTCCAGCGGCCTTCCGGACTTTGGATCCAGCGGGAAATATTGCCTGATTCAAAGTTTTCAATAATCTGGCCGAACCCCTTAAATGGCAATACCAGTAACGGGGTTAACAAAACCAGCAAAATAACTTTATTCATGCAGCGGGACGAAATGAAAAAAGAGTTACTTTTGACAGTTTTTTATATATGTAAATATAAGTAATCCATTTAATTTTAACAAATTAAAAAATGAAAATAGCTGTCGTCGGAGCGACCGGTATGGTAGGACAGACAATGATCAAGGTTCTTGAAGAGAGAAATTTCCCGGTTTCCGAACTTATACCTGCTGCATCGGTACGCTCAATCGGAAAAGAACTGACTTTTAACGGGAAACCGGTTAAGGTCGTAAGCGTCCGGGATGCGGTTGATGCAAAGCCGGCATTTGCAATATTTTCTGCCGGTGCATCCGCATCTAAGGAATGGGCTCCGGCTTTTGCAGCAATGGGGACAGTTGTTGTTGACAATTCCTCTGCATGGAGGATGGATAAAAATGTTCCGCTTGTTGTACCTGAAATAAACTCTCACGCAATAAAGAAGGGTGACAGGATCATTGCCAATCCGAACTGTTCTACAATACAGATGGTTATGGCTCTTGCTCCCCTCCACAGGAAATATAAGATCAAACGCCTTGTCATATCAACTTATCAGTCGGTCACCGGTACAGGTATCAAAGCTGTCAGGCAGATGGAAAATGAACGTGCAGGAATAAAAGGTGAGATGGCGTATGCTTATCAGATAGATATGAACTGCTTCCCTTACGGAGGGACTTTCCAGGCAGACGGATACACTACCGAAGAGCAGAAGCTTATTGACGAGACCCGCAAGATACTTGAAGATCAGACCATTATGGCAACCGCAACAGTTGTCAGGATTCCGGTTGTTGGCGGTCATTCAGAGGCTGTCAATGTCGAATTCAAAAAAGATTTCGAAATTGATGAAGTCAGAAAGCTGATAAGTGAGTTCCCCGGCAACGTGGTTTACGACAATCCGGCTGAACTGAAATTCCCGATGCCAATTCTTTCTCACAACAGGGATGAGGTGTTCATAGGAAGAATCAGAAGGGATCTGTCGAAAGAGAAATGCCTGAATATGTGGATAGTATCCGATAATATCCGGAAGGGCGCCGCAACGAATGCGATACAGATTGCGGAATATATGGCAGCAAACCATCTTTATTAAACACCTCTGTGTGCTCTGTGTTTTCTCTGTGTAACTCTATGTAAGTTAAGTTTTTCGTTTCATAGAGAGCCACGGAGAAAAAAACATTCATAAAGAAAATCGTTATATGGATACCTGGTAACATGTATCCTTTTAACTTCTTCGTAAAGAAGTTTCCTGAACTCCTCAATATTTTCCCTGGTCTTTGCTGAGATGAATATTGTCTTGTTATTCTTATACGATGCCATCCATGATTTCTCAAGATCTTCGAGAGAATAGTTATCCTTTTTCACCGGAGTAAGGTCATCTTCTTCCTTAACGTTATAAGTGAATAAATCGATCTTGTTGAAAACGATTACTGTCGGCTTGTGTGCTGATCCAAGCTCTTTCAGCGTCTCGTTAACAATTCTGATCTGATCTTCAAATGCAGGGTGTGAAATATCAACTATATGAAGAAGCAGGTCCGACTCCCTCACCTCATCAAGCGTCGACTTGAATGATTCTATAAGGTCGTGCGGTAGTTTGCGGATAAAGCCGACCGTATCGGACAGAAGGAACGGAAGGTTCCCGATAACGACTTTCCTGACTGTCGTATCGAGAGTTGCAAAGAGCTTATTTTCAGCAAACACGTCTGATTTGCTGAGCAGATTCATTATCGTGGATTTCCCTACGTTTGTATACCCTACCAGTGCAACCCTTACCATTTTACCGCGGTTTTTCCGCTGGGTGTTCATCTGGGTATCGATCTTCTTAAGCTGGGTTTTAAGCAGGTTTATCCTGTCCCTTATAATCCTCCTGTCGGTCTCTATTTCGGTCTCGCCGGGTCCTCTAAGTCCGATGCCCCCTCTCTGGCGTTCAAGGTGTGTCCACATTCCCGTGAGCCGTGGAAGAAGATACTGCAGTTGGGCAAGCTCTACCTGAGTTCTCGCATGCGAAGTTCTTGCACGTCCTGCGAAGATATCAAGTATAAGGTTTGTCCTGTCGAGTATTCTGATGCCGAGTTTGTCTTCAATATTTCTGATCTGGCTGGGGTTCAGCTCATCATCAAAAATTGCGATATCGATATCGTTTTCACCTACATATGCGGCAATCTCCGCGATTTTCCCTGATCCGACGAATGTCCTCGGATCAGGAATATCCATCTTCTGGATAAATGTATTTACAGGCTCTGCCCCTGCTGTCTCAGCAAGGAACGAAAGTTCAGCAAGGTATTCCCGTTCCTGCTTTTCATCCTGTCCGGGACAAACTAACCCGATAAGTATTGCTCTTTCTCCTTTTTTGCCTGTGTCAATCATCAATTAATAAAACTCCTGGTGTTTTGAACTGCCGTGCTGATAGAGTGCTTAAGAGACTCTGAACAACGCATTGCCATTTCAATATCGCCGGGAAAAGGAGCCGGCTGGGCCTTCGTCTTTTCAAGTTGTCTCTGGTTCAATGCCTGTATATCGCCGACTGCGCGGGCTGAGATGTTTTCAAATTTCGAACGGGCACCCAATGGTTCCTTTCTGAGGACCTTTTCAGGATTTAACTGTATCGCCTCAAAATCTCCATCTATATGGCATTCCTTAGACTGATAAGTCTCAATAAGTGCACATTGCAGTGTTTTGTATTTTTTTATTTTAATGTCGTTGCCAAGCGAATCCTTCATAACGTTGCCTCTCTTGTCAAGCTGGTATTTGAAACCGTCCTCGACAGTTTTCCTGAATACTGAATCGCGTTGAATTCTCTGGTCAGGGCTTACTGATATATTCCTGATCGTGACATTCACAAAGTAATCGAATGGTACATCTCCGCCCGGATCCTGTATATAATATTCAACCCACTCACTGTTAAGATGGGAAAGATCGACCGCCAGCAGATTTTGCTCAAAATCAGGGGGGAATTTCAGATAGGATGTATTCCGGAGAGAAATAAGAACCCTGCTCATGCCCAGGTATTTTGCATTCTGTATCTTATTGCCGATGCCCTCATAATCGCTTGCATATTCCTTTGCCCTTAAAAATTCATAATATGCCTGTCTGTACGAATCCTTAAGGTTGTTCTTCATAAGCTCATTGCCGTGTTCATAATAAAAGTCGGCTGACTTCCTTTTTGCGGCTACCATTTCAGGCATATAATCAACATATTCGTATTCAATTGTTTTACCGTTAAGGTTTATTGGTGTCACAGACCTGACAAGGCTTTGCCTGTCGCTGAGTCTTTTGTCAATCTGATAGATCTCCTCCCAGCCTGAAGGTTTTGCTTCCAGTCTGAGAAATCTCAGACGTTCATTGTCCTGATCGTTTGCTATTTTGTAAGATCTGTCGAGTATGGCAATCTCTTGGGCATCAACCGGATCTTTAAGCAACTGCTTAACAGCTTTGCCAATTGCTTCATCATAATTCCCTTTCTCAAACTGTTTCTTTGATGATCCGCAACCTGCAAGGACAATTGTCAGAATAAATATAACAGAAACAATTCTTTTCATAAGTTAGGTTTTTATCAACAGGTTAGGTTCAATAAGTTAATGATGTCAGTTATGTATAACTCTCTAAATGGTTTATTATTATGAGTTAAACCTGAAACATTAACGGTATCTGGAACCTGACTCTGACCGGCTGCCCTCTCTGAAGGCCCGGAGACCATTTTGGTGATGATGATATGGCCTTCACAGCTTCATTGTCCAGCAGGGGATTAACTCCCTTTATCACAGTCACATTGCTGACCGAACCGTCTTTTTCGACAATGAAGGTAAGATAAACCGTTCCTCTTATTCTTTTTTCTATTGCAGCCTGCGGATAATTTGTATGTTTTTGAACCCACTCACGGAATTTTGTCAGGTCTCCTCCCTTGAAGGAGGGCATCACCTCAACCTCAAACAATGCATCATCGTTATTTGTTCCGCCCTCACCTTTCAGCAGGTCATCACCAAGTCCCGCCCCTATTGAATTCGCCACTGTTAATTTATCTGACTTAAGGACCTCGTCGACTGTGGGAGGTGACTCCCTGACAGGGACAAGACTATCAACAACAACAGGGGGAACATATTTTACAGACTCCTGAACCCTTGTTGCCTCGGCGGGCGGAGCTGCCGGAGGAACAAATATCTTCTCTGCCGGTGGCTCCAGGTTCTCCATACGCACCGGGAAGTAATAACTTCCTACAGAGATTGCCCTGTCGGCTTTGGAGGAAACAAAAAATGGTATTAAAACTGCCAGTATTACAAGAACTGATGCCACTAATATTCCTGCGATTACTACGGAATTATATTTTTTCCGCAGCTGATAGGCACCATATTCCTTATTGCGGTGTTCAAATATGATATCGTCAAAACCGGGGACCGGTGATGATCTTTGATCCATTTCCTTATTTTGAACTCTCTCTGTTTTCCCTTTCTTCATTTTATTTGTGGTTTGACATTTCACGTAACCCGGATGAGTCTTTATTAACAACCTTCCGATACGTTCAGTATTGTTTTAAGGATAACAATATCTGATTTGTCAAATTCCCGCAAAAATAGTAATTCGTTAATTATCGTCAAAGCAATAAACAGTTGCAATTCAGGTAAGTTTTACAATTACTGTTTTTTTCTTAAATTTGGCCGGGTTTTTTAAGGGATCTGGGGGTTTAGCTCAGTTGGCTAGAGCGTTTGACTGGCAGTCAAAAGGTCAGGAGTTCGATTCTCCTAACCTCCACATTATTAATGAGGCAGTTATGAAATTTTAAATCGTAACTGCTTTTTATCTGAATACACCAATCGAATACACAGAAATCATTTTAATAGCTCTTTCTGCCCCTTTCTTAGCGATTTAAGGTAAGGTCTTCAGGTGATTGATACCAGATCCCATGATGAAAATAAGAGCCTTCAGGGGCTTCATATAAAAAGGAATAATCCTCCCAAATAATATAGCCTGGAACAAATTTATTTCTTCAATTCATAAAAATAAAGAGCTTCCTATCTTTAGATTGATTGAAATAATTTGCTTAAATTAAAAGGCCATAATGAGTATAAACCTTTTAAACCAATTTGACATGAAAATCAAAATATCAGTACTTGTTATTTCTTTGTTTGTAGTTTCAAAATTGTATGGTCAGATCTCTGACAATTGTGTTACCAATGTTATACTTTCCGCATACTCCGAAAAGGCATACACGTCACAGCCTGTAACTGATCAGCAGCTTGATTTGATTCTGAAATGCGGCATTAAGGCTCCCAGTGGAATGAATAAACAGCCGTGGAAGTTCACGGTAATAAAAGACGATTCCACCACGAAGAAGATAATCAAGGATGTAGTTCCCGGAAATGTACTGGTTATTATTTCAGGAATTGAATCACAAGATGGAGCCACTCCTGATTTAGCTTGCGGCTTGGCAACAGAGAGTATGTTTGTAGCTGCACATGGACTTGGTCTTGGTGCGCGCATATATGGCAGTCCAGTCGCAAACATCAATTCAAAGAAAGAACTGTTTCAGATCCCATCAGGGTACAAGGCCGTGGTAGTTCTTAGAATCGGAAATATTGATAAAAGTGTGGATGCTGTGTCAGCAGCAACCCCAAGGATGAAATTTGAGGAGGTTGTTAATTACAAAAAATAGCAATTAGCTTGATACTGATGGATATTTACCTAATTCAGATTAAAACTGGCATGGGCATTAAGGTCAATAATCAAGTATTAAAAGTAAGCCCCCGGAGCTGATTTCCGCGGGCTGGTTAATCTTTTGATTTTATAAGGTACCTTATTATACTTTAATTATTCTTCTGTCCTGTAACAGCCTTCTTTGCTGCTTCAAGAAAAAGGTAAGCAGCCTGACGGTAGAACATAATTATTTGTAAGGAAGGTTCATCTTTCTTGCAATCTCTTGAAATCGTGGGTCCTCTCTCAAGTTATCCAAAATTGGCATAAGGAGATAAGGAAGAACTGGATCGTGTAATTCAAAAGCTTTTTGCAGCCATTTAATAGCTTTATCATTTTCACCAGCCATTGCATAGGTGGTTGCAATATCCCATGAACTCCAATATGAAGTTTTTGCTCTCAATTCGGCTACCTTATTGTATGAAATACAAGCTCCCTTATATCCCCCTTCAATGTAACCCTGTTCTAAGGCTTTAACAAGTTCAGGATCAGTGCATACTGATTTATCACATTCCAATTCGTCCTTGAACTTTCCTTGCATATGGAGGGTGCTTGCAAGATTTCCCATGGCAAGACTATACCCTGGTTCAATTTTCATTGCAGCACTGTATGCCTTGATTGATTCATCATACTTACGTACAATAAACAAGTCGATCCCATAAAATGTCATTATGAAAGGATCCACAGGATCAAGCTTCAGAGCTATCTCAATCTGTTCCATTGCTTCTTTCGGTCTTCCCAATATGTTCAGGAGCTGGGAATAAGTTGCTCGTGTCAATCCATCGTTGGGATTAAGTTCTATAGATTTCTTATAAGCTGATTCAGCACCCTTCCAATCCCATAACCCCCATGTTCTCCAGTCCGCCAATGAAAATTGAACCCAAGCGTTTGTACTGTCCAGTTCAAGGGCTTTCATAATAGCAGTCTTTTCATTGGCATTAGCCACAGCGTTTGGAACAAGTCCAAATTGTTGACGAAATTGCCATACTTCACAAATACCAGCATATGCAGCGGCATATCCCGGGTCTATTTCTTTTGCCAGGTTAAAATAATGCATTGCTGTATCAATATCATTCGCAGTGAATTTTCTCAATCTCAAATAGAACTTCCCCTTCAGATAATCCTCATATGCTTCCAGGTTTTCTGTAGGTATTTTCTCAATAAGCTTTTTTTCCTTAGTCGTTACAGTTGCCTCTAATTCTGATGTTATCGCCTGTGCAATCTGCTGTTTTATACTGAAAATATCTTTGACTTCCTTAATTTCCTGCTCAAATGATTTTGCCCATAAATGACTTTCTTTACCTGTTGCCCTGATTAGTTGTGTATTTAAGACAAACGTATTTCCATATTTTTGTCCGCTTCCTTCTACAATATAGTTAATACCCAGTTCTTTTGCTATTTGGGGAATTGATTTGGTCGTGTTTCTGTATTGTTCAACGGAAGTACGGGAAATAACCCTGAGATTCTTAACTGTTTGCAGATCTGTAAGTATCTCCTCCATTACCCCATCCATGAAGTAAGTGGTAGAGTCATTCCGGCTGTCGTTTATAAAAGGTAGTACTGCAAGAGATTTTTCTATTGAGGCGGAGGACTTAAGCAGTTTCGACATAAAGAAATATCCAAGCACAATAAGAGCAAGTAGGATAACAGATACTGTTATTATTTTTGTTTTATTGCTTTTCTGAGGAATAGATGCAGGTTTAAAAAATTCTTTTGAAACTCCTTCAGGTTTTTGTCCATGTTGTCCTATTGCGGTAATAATCTCTCTAATAGCATGAGCTACTTTGACTACTTGGATTCTGTATTTTGTATTATTTATATTCTTCTTTTCATCATCATCAGCGGTAAGTGGTTTGTCTATTCCTGATTCTTTGTAAATAAAATCAATACCACGAAGTACTCCTCCCAGAACCGATTCACATTGTTTAATATCAGCATTATCCAAGTCATGAATACGAACAGGCAGAACTCTGTTAGCCACATTCCCATTAGGAAGTTTAACTTTTAATCCGAACTGATCCTGTGAAGCCTGTTTAACAAATTCTATGAACTCATGCTCCCATGCAAATGATTTTGGATCACAATATGTTCTGGAGATTATAGGAATAAAGATCAGGCACTTGAGCTTCTCTTTCAGGGAAGCATCTACATCATGTGTTTCTAAAAGTCCATCATGTGGATTGATGTCGAAATAAACACTAATCTCTTCCTTGAATGTTGATTCCAGTTCCGTCTTCAAAGCCTCGACAAATTCACTGACCCACCTGTCGCCTTTGTTGTCTTTCTGGCGGTAGCTGATGAAGATGTCGTAATTATATCCTTCAATGACGCTTGACATTTGAAGATGTGCTTAGGTCACTGTCAAAGTTAAATCATTCTTACACCAAAGTCAAATGAGGATCAGGTTAATGACTATTGCCTAAACGTGGTTGCTAAGTAAAAAAAATTTATCTCTTTTTCTCCTAAGGATAGAAAAGGATAATCAGTACAAAAATGTCAGAGCAAGAAGGTTACTCACCCCATACTTTGGTGAAGTTTTCTCCGCTATTTATTGATAAAAAATCTTCTCCCCTAACAACCTTCGCCCCTATAATTGATAACAGAGTAACGCCAGAGTTATGGAATTTCATTTTGACCTTATTTGTTAATTCCAATTCCCAATATGCTGTGATAGTATTGTTCCCTCCCAAAGCTAAAATGCTGCCTACACCTAAATGTTTTAGAGTAAATTTCATTTCAGGAAATTGCTCCTGGAAATGCTCAAACCATTTTCTTACATTGTCTTTGCCAACAAATTTTCCACTTACAGAAAGATTTCCGGGAAAAATCCAGACAGATTGATCTGCCCATACTTTCATAAATTTGTCAAGGTTACGATCATTAAGAGCATCAAATCCTGACTTAACTGCATTTCTTGCAAGGATTGCACCAATCATATTTTTAAGGGTTTAAAAATTATAATCAAAGTTACACTCTGCATAAGCCAAAGTCAATTTTATTTCAGGATGTTAAATATATTTGTTGATTCATTCTACAAATGAAATGAATAAGAACTTAGATTACATCGCCTTCCATGAAGCCGGTCACGCAGTTGCACATATCCTGGCAGGCATACCTTTTAAATATGTTACTATCAAGGAAGTTACAGCGAAGGATGAGAATGGTGAACGATCTCCTCTGCATGCAATTTTCCAGTCGATTTTATTGTTACAAGTGACATAAAGACCTGTTGTTAAACAGGATTTATAGTTACCAATTCCGTTACCCCTTATCACTGAGGGAGTCAATAGGATCTTCACATTACCTTGTCGTACTTGATGAAGTTCTATGATTCAATGCGGAACATTTCGCTATTGACAAACGTCTTATTTATTCGTAACTTTTTTTCGATCAATCATTTGACCACGAACCGGATATCAGGTAATTTATTCTTTTCCCGTCTTTTAATATAGTAAACCATGGAAATTCCGGAGCGTTTCTTACAGTTTAATCACCTGATGTTCCCATGGATATGGTGTACAGATCATATTTGTAACAGGTTCTGAATACAAATCCTGAACTCAGAAGCATTGTAAGATAGCGTCCCCGAGGTAACCAAGTAAGGGATCAGAAGTCGGGTTGTAGGTATGCCAGCAATGATTGGATAACCGAGATCTCCCCGATAGCTTAGAAAACTGCTTTGATATAAGTTTATGGGGAAGAGCTGCAACAGGGTAGCATTGGATAAGAGACAATGCAAGTTACTCTTCTGTAGGTGTAAAGACATAGTTCTGACGTACGGCACAGACGAAGTTCAAAGTAAATATCGGATTCTGGTGACAGATTCTCAAAGACTCAGCAGGTTACTGATTTTTGTACAAAAAATCGAAGGGGAAACCTATGTCCAATAGTCAGAATAACAGTTCTTGATCTGATAAAAAGCTGAGATTAGTTGACAATAAAGAGTTGTTGCTTGTTCTCTTTGTAGCAGGACCATACCTCCATTAAAGGGATTGATGCTTATTTACCTTGTAGAAGTAACGTATGCATTTGCATAAGCCAACATGACAGGTTTTCTATTGCTAATCAGATTTGAAAATTGTTGGATATCTCACTTCCTGAAGGGATATAAACCCTTGTGGGTTATTTCTTTGTATTAGAACTCAAGACACCTTGAAAATTCATCATGGCTTAATACTTTACACGTAAAGCTGTTTGAATAGAAATGCCTTATAATGCTCTTGACCAATCCGTTTTAGTTTTCATATACCATGTCTTTTGGTGTCGTTATGGTATTTTATGATTACTTTTATTACTCATATAAATACTCGCAACTTAGAGTACCTTCTAAAAAATGATTAAATTTATGATGTTAAATATAGATTGATATGACAAATAGAATGAATCAAACTGTCAGGATTAAAGAGGATAAAACTCGATTTATCCTTAGTAATCTATGCTTACTACTTGGAGTATCAATTTTGGTATTTACATTGTTATATCTATTGTTCCACTTAGATAATTCTGATAGAATTATTTATCTATGCATTCCGGGATTTGCAATTGGTTTATCCTCGATTTTTGTCTATGTTTTCCTTTCTGTTAATAAGACAAAAATCAGAAAAAGAATATATGAATAACAATAGAAATACAAATATTACATTTCAAACAATTGATTAGTCGAAAATCTAATAAAAAGCAGCTCACAACAGGTTGGTAAATGTTATTGCCTTACCGCCAGGAATAAATTGTGGCTAACCCGGAAAATGCCATGAAAAACATGGTCCCGGCTTTTGTGCACTGTTCCTGACATGAGTCAGAAAGAAAAGAAAGTCACCATATTTAGGTTGTTTTCCCATCTTGAAAATCACAGCTTCTGGTATAATTTTTGTGCATGAGGTTATAACCTAAGTCCCCTGAATATGAGTAAAATATTAAAATCTGAAATATTCGCAGCCGTAATAGTCTCCATTGTCCTTATACAGTCCTGCGAGAAAGCTAAAACTGATATAAACCCTGGGAATCCTGTTGCAATCACTACGGTAGCCTATCAGAAGGATGTAATCGACTCCGCAAACAGGTTTGCATTTGATCTGTTCAAGCCTATCATTGCAGGTTCAAATGGTTCTGGCAACATACTGATCTCACCCTTCAGCATAACAAGCGCGCTTTCCATGACCCTTAACGGGGCAGCCGGTTCGACCCTCGATTCAATGAAGAAAGCCCTCAGATTTGAAGGAGAGACCCTTGATCAGATAAATTCAACATATCAGACGCTGATGACGGAAATGGTTTCTGCTGATCCGCTCGTGGAGCTTGACATTGCAAATTCGGTGTGGGTTCAAAAAGGAATTACCGTCAAACAGGATTTCATGACAATTGTCGAGAATTGGTACAAGGCAGAAGCTAAAAGTATTGATGTCAACGATCCCAATGCAGTTAATACGGTCAACTCATGGATCGCAGAAAAGACTCATGACAAGATCACCAACATGCTCGATTACATTGATCCAAATCTCGCCATGCTGCTGATCAATGCTATCTATTTCAAGGGAATGTGGAGATATCAGTTTAACGCCTCAGACACGAAGGAAGAACCTTTTTATCTGACCTCCTCCTCCTCATCTGAGTCGGTTCCCATGATGCACCAGACGACAAACCTTCAGGTTGCATGGGACGATAATGTGACAATCGTTGACATCCCGTACGGACAGGGAAATTTTTCAATGCTTGTTGCATTGCCAGATTCTGATATAGCAACTTCTGATGTAGCCTCTGCACTCACCCAGGCAAAATGGAATGAATGGATAGGATTGCTTGCAAAAAGTACTCAAAAGGTAAACTTAATCATGCCAAAGTTCAAATACGGCTATAAGAGGTTATTAAATGATGATTTGATAAACTTAGGGATGGGTATAGCCTTCGGCGTCGGTGGTGCAGCTGACTTCAGCAATATATGCGATCTGACAACCCAGATAAGCAGGGTTATCCATCAGTCCTATATTGAAACCGATGAGGAGGGAACAGAAGCAGCCGCTGCTACTATTGTTGAAATCGTTGTAACTTCTTACCCTGATCAAGGACCCACTGTCTGGAATGTAAATATTGACCGCCCGTTCCTCTATTTCATCCACGAGACCTCTACAGGAACAATTCTATTTATGGGCAAGGTAGGCGACCCGGCTGCTGGATCAAAATAAAACTGAGGACAAATTAATTTGAGAGGATATACAATACTATGACTTATGAATAAGCTGATTCTTTACTTTATCCCTTTTCTGTCTGTACTCGTCGGCTGTGAAAAGGAGAAGTCGCCGGAGTATTCATCAAGTTTAATTGGCAAGTGGTCCTGGCTGAGCACTTGCGGAGGAATTGCAGGTATTTGTTATACGCCAAAAACGACTCAAACCAATATCAATATAATTTTTACAAAAGATTCTATATGCTGCACTTACAGAAATGATACCTTGAGATCCTCAGTAAGAATTCATACATATAAGGTCATTACTCAATATAATGACACCATGAATATTATAACCCAGGGTGTTGGTGTCGGAATCGATCAGACATTCTCGATAACACACGATACATTAAGTTTAAATGATTATATGGTTGATGATGGATTCGGCAGTATTTATAAAAGAATTTGATGATCATGAAAAATACACTCCTCCTCACAATATGCTTTATTATTTGAAATGTGATTACTTGTGTATCTGCTCACAATTTTCCAACTAATATTCCGGACGGTGCATATATTGGAACGTTTCAAAGGCAACTTGCATTTGGAGGAGGAGATACAGCTCATGTTTCAATCACCTTTTCTTCAAATACCTGGACCGGCGTAAGTGACAAACAACATTAGCCAACTTTGTGTCCCGGCACTTTCGGAATCGTCACGATATTGGTATTTTATAATTACTTTTATTACTCGTATAGTAGTTATGTTTAAGCAGACAGAATACTACCGAGACTTTTAAGATAAAATCTTCTGATTCTGGAACAATTTTTGTAAATACATCAACACTCAGTAATTTTATATACCCGCTAATTAAAAACCTGCTAAAAATGATGACACAAATGGGACTTTCAAACAATGCAGTTTTAAGAAAAATTGCAGTTATTTCATTATTCCTCTTCTTAGGTTATTCATTCGCTTTCAGTCAGGGAAATGAATTAATCAGTGATACTTCAGTTATTAAAAATGGTTGGTGGAATTCAATTTTCAAAAAACATAATATTGAGTTTGAGAAATACAACTACAAAAACACTTTTGATATGGGTATGAATGACACAATAAACAATTTATGGCTTGAAATGGGTATTAGTGATTCCTTAACAAAAAGGAATATACCTTTTAGAAATGCTATCATTTTTTCTACAGGTCCTGACCAAACCTATTGGATTATTACATCTGAATATGCTCGTCACGATTTAGATAATAATTTATTGATTTTAAGGAATGGACGAATGGTGTGCTATGATTTCATGTCCAAAAATGCAATACCTACTGATACTTCTTCATTTTCGGAAATAATTGTAGATATTAAAAATAATAGTTTAAGAATTCGTTCAAAAGAATAAACTCACTCCTTATTGGAAAACGGATATAATTCATTGACTGGTAAATAGACAATAAAACAATACCTTGACCTTAAATCTTAAAATCGTCTAAACATAATTCAAATGTCCTGTTAATCAATCCAATTCTATGTTTAGAAACTATTTAAAAACAGCTTCCCGGTTTTTAAAGCAAAACAAGGTTTTTACTGCGATAAATGCTTTAGGACTTTCAATCGCCCTTGCAGTTTCATTCATTATTCTACTTTACATCGTGAATGAACTCAGTTATGATCATTGTCATAGGAATAGGAAACAAATCTATAGGGTGCTTAATCACTACGTTGAATTTAATAATACCCAAAGCGGAACACCATTTGTACTGGCATCTACAGTAAAGGATGAATTTCCCCAGGTACAGAAAGCTGTGAATACAAAAAGATTGCACGTTTTTAAATTAAAACTCAAAGAAGATTTTATAAATATCCCAAATGCAATTGCAACTGAATCAGATGTTTTTGACATTTTTACTATCAAGCTACTTGAAGGACATTCAGATCAAAATCTATTGGGTGATCCTAACTCCATTGTTATTTCAAGGGATATTGCCGATAAGTTCTTTCCAGGGGAAAATCCTATCGGAAAGGAAATTGCAGGAATGATAAAGAACGAAGAGCATACTTTAATAGTGAATGGCGTTTATGAAAACATTCCGGTAAACTCAACTTTCAGAGCGCAATGTTTTGTAAACAGCAAATGGACGATTGATGATATTAATAAATCATTTGGAATTGCCAATGCCGATAAAGACTGGTCCATGAATTTCTGGAATACCTGGATCCTTCTCTCGAAAGGCAATAATGCCAAATCACTTGAAAATCAGATTAAGGAATTTAATACTAAAATCAACGGTGAAAAACTTGTGTATCAATATTCGCTGCAGAGCTTGTCTGATGTCTACCTAAAGTCGGATAATATAAATAACTCAGGTATTCAAGGTAATATAAGAAATATAAGGCTGTTTGCGTCCATCGCTTTCCTTATTGTCATTGTTGCAGCAATTAATTATATACTCCTGTCATCGGCGGTATCTACTGGCAGGGCAAAAGAGATAGGGATAAGAAAAACAACAGGTGCTGCAAATAAATTTATAAGACATCAACTGTTAGGTGAATCCGTGCTATTTACATTGATTATATTGCCTGTTGCCCTGCTCTTAGCATTGATCGGTCTGCCTTTTGCAGGGAAACTGTTCCAGACCAATCTTCATGTAATAAATTCAAATATTCCTGTTTACATTCCCTTGTACCTGATCTTAACAATCCTAATTGGTGTTGCATCCGGGATTTATACATCAAACTTTTTATCAAGGTTGAAGGTCATTGATATCCTGAAAAAAACTACATACACAGGAAAGAAAAGACAGTATCTGCGTTCCTCACTTATTGTCATCCAATTGGTGATATTCTGTTCATTTGTATCAAGCACTTTTATCATTCGTTCGCAATACCAATTTGCCCTTAAAAAAGACCCGGGATATTGTAATAAAGACATTCTTCTGGTTGACCTTGGACGTGATTTTAAGGAGTATTCAGCCTATATCAATAGTTTTAGAGCAAACCCTGATGTGATTATGGCTGCAGGAACGATGAATGCACTTCCGACAGAAAATTCAGGGCTCATGATGATCCCTCATTTTCAGGATAAAAATGTAAAAGTACAAGTAGAAGGTTTGGCAATTGATTACAATTTTCTCAAAACAATGGGAATTAAAATAACAGAAGGACGAGACTTTTCTGAAGATTTTGGTAGTGACTTGACTCATTCAGTAATCGTGAATGAAACTGCAGTCAAACAGCTGGGAATTACCGACCCTGTCGGAAAGATGATCGGAAGCCAAACAATTATAGGTGTCGTGAAGGACTTTAACCTTCATTCAATCCGAACAGATATTCCACCATTACTTATAGATATTACTGATAAGTTTATCATGCAGGTAGCCATACATTACAAACAGGGGAAACTTGATGAAATCCTGCCTTTTGCAAAAGCTGAGTGGAAAAAAATCACGCCCGACAGACCGTTTAGTTATTCGACTATTGAAGAATTGACTAAAGATATTTACTCGTCCGAAAAAAACCTGAGCACTATTATCTTCATCTTTTCACTCTTTGCTTTGCTTATAGCAGCTCTCGGATTATTCGGTCTTACTCTGTTTATGGCAAAGACCAGGACAAAAGAAATTGGAATTAAAAAGGTATTCGGAAGCTCGGAGCAATCAATTATTTATTCATTTCTCCGGGGAAACTTGTTACTTGTACTGGTTGCTGCATCTCTTTCAGTTCCTGTAACACTTCTTATCATGATAAAATGGCTAAGAAATTTTGCATATAGAGTCAATATAGACTGGTGGATATTTCTTATAGCTTTTCTGTCTGCAGCAATTGTAGTTTTTTTGACTGTATCCTTTCAATCATATAAAGCATCCCGTGTAAATCCGGTAATATCACTGAGATATGAGTAAGTTATCAAGAATTAAAATCTACAATTACAATTCTTTTATCGTTAAGAAGGATGTCCTTTTTAATAATTGATTTTGAAATAGACCCGCTGACAACGTAATCAAAAGAAGCAAATAAGTTCAGAACAGTATTGTAAACCATTCTTGACATACAATCCGTAATCGAAGGTGATGCAACCGGACTTATTTCTTTCCTTGTAGAAGGAACGGTTACAGCTTGAAATAACAGATTCGCTCTATACAGTTACAAAAAGAGGAGGTTGTGCACACTTACAGGAATCTTTACGATATTGGTATTTTATAATTACTTTTATTCCTTATATAAACGAGTAGATAACATTTGCTTCGGCTCATGGAGAAGCATATATAGAATCTTTGACTCATAGATTGTATCTGATAAACAAAAAATAACAAGCATACTCAAATTCCCCAAAAATGGAAACACTCTTGATTAGTATTCTTACTATACTTCTATTATTCTGTTCCAGTACTTCACAGGTTAAAAAAGAATCTGGAAAATTTACCCTTAAAGGTGTAGTAACCGGACAAAATTCAGGAATCATAATTTTAAGCTATGCTTCCTCATTAATTCGTTTAAATGATACAGCTTTAATTAAAGATGGGAAATTTACTTTTAACGGATCAGTTGGAGAACCAACTTTGGCTCAGATTATTAGCGAAAATGAGACAACCAGTGCTGATATATATCTGGAACCGGGAATAATGACAATAACTCTTTCGAAAAACAAGTTTAAAGACTTAAAAATGACCGGGTCAAAAACCCAGAATGAATTGAATCAATTGAACTCAATGCTAAGTCCAATCAGTAAAAGCTTTTCAATTTTGAATAAAAAGCGTAAAATAATCACTGATAGCATTTTGAATTCAAATAATAATACCAAAATAATAGAACTGCAGAAAGAATCAGAAGAGTTGGAAAATCAATACTCAATGTTAAGTAAGGAATTAAATGCTACGTATCTTAAATTTGTAGTAGATAATCCAGGTTCATACGTAGCGCCTTATTATTTAGATATCTTGAAGGCGAGCGGTATAATTCCGTATGATTCATTGAAATTGATTTTTTATAGACTTGATAAAAATATTCAGAATAGTATAATAGGGAAAAAGTTACAAGAGGAAATAAGAAAAAAGGATAACATTCAGGAAGGAGCAACTGTTCCAGACTTTAAAGCCATTGATCTGAATAACAACACAATAACTCTTTCTCAATTTAAAAATAAGAATACTGTAATCTTAGATTTTTGGGCAAGCTGGTGCGAAGGTTGCCGCGAAGCTTTCCCTCATTTAAAAGATCTCTATCAAAAATATAATCCACAAGGTTTAGAAATCGTTGCTTTCGAATATAAGGACGTTAACAAGGAAACCTGGATATCCGCAATAAATCATGACAGCATAAACATGTGGTACAATATTGCTACAATTTTCAAGAATGGCGATACTATTAATAAAGGCATTATTGAAAACTACCCTCTTTCTGGAATACCATTGACGATACTAATTGGAAAAGATGGAAAAGTTATAGGCAGTTGGATGGGATATGCAGACGTATATGTAAAATCATTAGATAAGAAGTTGTTTGAGACTTTCAAATATTAACAAAATAGAAACGTCAACTAACACGACAACGAAGTAACTAAGTTAGTCAGGGTTTTGCAACATTTCCCAATGTTTATTTCTTTGGCTGTAGCAGGAACGGATACAGCTTGAAATAACGATCTTGGCTATGATATTCATGGATAGTTATGAAACAGCAAGTATCTACTTGCTTGTAGAAGGCAAGGAGAAGATTACTTTTTAATATTTATATACCGTCAAAAATATGCCATGGAGTAGTAAGAGCACTAATAATGCCTACTACTAAAACCACTCCTAAGATACAGCTTATGACAATAAGAAACGTTCCAACTCCATGAACTTCTTTTGTCTGCAATTCTGCTTTTGTGATCTCATCGAATGGCACGCTAAGTAACTCCCCTTTATCTATTTTGATTACCGAGTCCGATGAGAAGTATAAATGGATCTTATTTCCAACATCATAAGATTTATCCGAATATATCTGATTAATCCTGCCAGATAAAATTCCATCCGAGATCGTCCACTTTTCGAGCAGATACTTAAACCGTTCACTATGTACAATATAGGTATACTTGCTGGTATAAGCACGGGGAAGATTAGACTTTGAAAGAGCAACAACCCTGGTACTGGTACAACCAGAAAAATGTATCAATAGAACAAAGATCATTAATACTGAAACACACTTCTGAAGTTGCTTATATGTTCTCATGGTTTCTAATTTGTCATGATCTTTTCAAAGTTATACCATCCAAAAGGCAAAGTCAATTTTGTTTTTTTACAGTGAAAGGATTGCAACTTGATTTGTTCCTTTGGCTGTAAAAGGACCGGTTACAGTTACAGGTGACAACGTTCGGCTATATACTGATGGATGGTATTTTAGTCTGATTTATCTCATGTGTCTGTAAAAGAAGCAGATTCAGTTTTGAAAAACAACAACAATACCTTTTTGCACTTTTTTTCAACAAAATTGCATTATGTATATTGTTGATATAATGTCATATATGTAAACCTCGCTCTGTGTGTGTCATCTACGTCAGATTTTGTGAATTTTGACCGCGTAAAAAATCCATTTTCTATCTGTATTGAAAAAGATTGTGTACTTTTATCTATTGGAAAAGTGTTCTTTCTAATGCAAAATGATGCAAACAAAATGGTGACTTAATCGGTGAACCGAAAAAGTTTACAGTATATAATGCATTAATTAACAACACGATATAAGGTTAGGTTCGATTCTCCTAATCTCCACAAATTACCCGAATTTTAGTCTGGTTTTTATTGCTGAAATTCAATCTATTATAAAACATTTACACCTATTTTACAGTAAATACCTGTAAACATTTATTTTCACTTCAGCTCACTTTCCTGGTCAAAATGATGCATATTTCCAAGCCTTCCCCACACCTTTTAAAAATAACCTAAGGATGCCATTAAGAATAAATTGGAATTATAGTTGTTAATAACTCCCTCTTATCAGGTGACTATTTAATTTGTTTTTAAACAATACTATTGATAGTTTTGATAATAGCTGGCGCCCTTTATTGTTTTGATGTGTTTAGTCCATTAAAACATCATTAGTTTCATGTTAGTCATGTGTTTCTTTTGAGGGCACCAGCTTTTTTATAAAAACCCCTGAGTAATTACTCCTGGGCGACAAGCAATTCCAGTTGTCCCCTTACAGGACTGCTTTTAAACATATCTTAATTTTAGAAAGCATAAAAATAATAATCTTTTTTTGAATGGAATGTCATAGCCTTTTAATTAAGATTTTTGGCCCCTTATTATTAAATGGCGGATATCGCTTTTAATTGACGGATAAATAAAATTGACTTTGGTATTTACAGGAAGTAACTTTGTAAGCAGAGATAAGAATGAAAGAGGTACGCTTCACTATATGTTACAGTAATTCATTTAAAATTATTTAAAAATGAAAAAAATAAATTGGATTAATGTCATGCATTATGCCGGCGTTACTGCCCTTATAATTGGTATTCTCGATCCTCTGGAGGGTTCAGTCGTAATTGCTGCAGGTAGTATCCTGATCACTCTGGCTGCGTACCTGACAAATGATCGTCATAGGAAATTATTCCTGCTGTCAACGATATTGATCACAATCGGTGTTTTTTCCCTGTTTTATCTCTCCTCGCTCGGTGGCTTTGGCGGCAATTCAAACCTGTCCTGGTGGTGGATTATACTTATTCTGCCTTATCCCATAGGATGGATTATGGCTATTGTTTTATTAATCATAAGGTTCCGGAAAAGGAAAAAACAACAATCAATGAATAAGCAGGTGCAGGACCTGACTGAAATGCAGAAGACGACAACTCCTGATGCCAAGTCCGGTCCGGCTATGGAACCGAAATCCTGATAAAAGACAGCAGGGGATTAATCACTGCCAATCGGATTATTTCTATCTTATTATTTGTGGCTTTATTTTAGCTGAAAATTAATAGGTTGAACGAACCAGACAGGGACAGGTTTTCCTCCCTGTTTCCCTGGTTTAAATGCAGGAAGTGTCTGAACCACTCTGATAGCTTCCTTATCAAGTTCCGGATCAACGTTTTTAAGAACTGATACTTTATCGACTCCCCCTTTGGAAGTTACGCAGAATCTGACTATAACTTTTCCCTGTATGTTGTTTTCCTTTGCGACTTCAGGGTATTGAATATGTTCAGCGATGTATTTCTGAAGTGCGGCTTCACCCCCAGGAAACATTGGCGGCTCTTCAACAACAATAAAAGGTTCTGTTTCGGCTTCATCCTGTTTTACTTCTTCTTTTACCTCTTTAACCTCTTCAACAACCTCAGTGTTCTTAACTTCAACCTGGGCCTGGTCAGCGGTCATAAGCTGTTTTGCCTCTTCCGGCTTGACCGAATCGACAACTACCGGAGGTACATACTTCGCCTGCTGAACTACATCTGAAGGAGGCGGCGGTGGCGGAGGCGGCGGAGCAATCTGTTCTGCCGGCTGATTCAGATTCTCCATCTTGATTTCGACCTGCCTTTCAGCTTTTTTAGCCCTGTTTACCGCGGCTTTTGCATTCAGGTAAGGTGTAATAACAGCCGTACTTATAGTAATTATTCCAATCAGAAGTGCGATCAGGACATTTCTTTTATATTTCTTTCGAAGTTGATAAGCTCCGTAATCCTTGTTTCTGCCTTTAAAAACTATATCATCAAAGGCAGGAATTTTGTTTAAGTCATCTGACATAATCTCTTTATTAATGATTATTTGAATATTATTATTAATATATTTGAAACAAACGGCCCATAATCAACTGATAATTAGTGTTCTACAAGTAATTATTAAGAACTGCCTGATGGGATTCCTTAAATATTTTTTTTCTGCCTGTTTATATTCATCCCTATCAAATATACAACGAATATTTTAGTTTTACAACTAAATCTTTAATCTATTTCGGTTTTACATTTGAAAACCCTGCAGGAAATAAACCCATAAGAATAATGCAGGACTTTAACTCTTTCGATAAGAATGATTAAATTCTTTTATGAACTACTCTTTTCTTTTATTTTAAATTAACTTTGATATAAGGATATTAAAATATTGAGCATTAAATTATTCCATATGAAAAAATCGTTCCCCGCAACCTTTTGGTCAATATCAGTCTGTTTCCTGATTTTTTCAATCCTGACTCAGGCTCAGAACTTTAATCCTGCTGAAAAAATCCAGAATCAACACGGGAACTGTACCAGCATTATGGTCGGACGATTTGCCACAACTGATGGTTCGGTAATCACTTCCCATACCTGTGACGGTCCTTACAGAACATGGGTTGAAATTTTCCCGCACACAAAATATGAAAAAGGCACTGTTCATTCTGTATATTCAGGAACTCTTGATCCCGGAGAAACCTCCCGGGATATGAGGAAAGTCACAAAGACCGGAGAAATACCGGAAGCAGAAGAAACATATGCCTTCCTTAATACAGCTTATCCCTGCCTGAATGAAAAGCAGCTGGCTATAGGCGAGACAACAATAAACGGCAGGGAGGAACTGAGGAACCTTGACGGAATATTTTACATTGAAGAACTTGAAAAAATTGCTTTACAACGGTGCAAAACAGCAAGGGAAGCAATAAAACTAATCGGAAAACTTGCAGAAGAATATGGATATGGTGATTATGCAGAATGCATTACAATCGCCGATCCCAAAGAAGTCTGGCAGCTGGAGATTTCCGGATCAGGAAAAGGAAAGCCTTCAGCAATCTGGTGTGCAGAACGGATACCGGATGATCATGTCGGTGTCTCAGCCAATATGCCAAGAATATCCACTATTGACTTTGGCAACCCTGATCTTTTTATGTATAGTACTGATTTACATGAAGTAGCTAAAAAGCTTGGTTATTGGGACGGCAAAGAACCTTTAAAGTTCTGGAAGGTAATCAGTTCTTTTGGAAAGTCCTTTGGTACCCGGGAATTTTACATTTTAAGTACCCTGGCTCCTTCACTTAACCTTTCCATGGATTCAACAGAACTGCCATTCTCTGTAAAACCGGAAAAGAAATTATCAGTTCGTGATGTGATGAAATATTTCAGGGAAACTTATGAGGGCACCCCGTTTGACATGACCAAAAATCTTTTGATAGCTGTCAGAAAAAAAGATGACAAGGGGGAAGAGGTTCTGGAGAAAATAAAATCACCTGCGGTCAACAACTGGATGAGCCTGAACATGAGAATGTTACTGAATGAACTTAGACCGGGTGTTGTTGAAAACAGATATACGATTGCACAAAATTTTTGTTCTTATTCCCATATTATCCAATGCCGTGGCTGGCTTCCTGATGAAGTAGGTGCTGTAGCCTGGTTCTCTTTTGATAACCCTGCCCTGAGTCCCAGGATACCAATTTTCTCAGGAGTGATGAAACTGCCTGCAGGTTTCAGCATCTGCGGACAGCTGAAATATACGCCCGAAGCTGCAATATGGTCATTCCGGGAAACAAACAGGCTTGCAACCATAAACTGGTCAGAGGGTAGAAAACTGATTGAACCCGCAGTTAAGGAACTTGAGGATAAAGCATTTGAAGAGGTACCGGTCGTTGAAAAAAAGGTTCAGGAACTGGTTAAAGCCGGTAAAAATGAAGAAGCCAGGGAATATGTTACTGATTATACCGACAACTTTGCATATGCTGCGATGAAAAGATGGGAAGAGATGAAGGTTACTCTCTGGAGCATGTATAGCATGGGATTTTAAATAATTCTTCCCACGTCAAATGAAGATATTTTGCCTGATATTACAACAACCAAACACATTTAAGACTAAACTTGCATATTTGAAATGCAAATGAAAATCTTCCTGAAATATGCTCCGGCGATTTTCTTGCTGGTCTCGATGACCAACATTGATGCCCAGATCAAATCAGGATACATAATCGGTTTGAATCTTTCAACCATGTCAATGAATACCATTGACAAAAGTTACGATCAGAAAACCATAACCGGTATCCATTTTGGCAGGTTTATTGTACTCCCTGTAAAAGGCAATTTTACCTTTCAGCCTGGACTATTGTTCTCTTCCAAAGGTTCATCCTATAAAATTGACACTGTAAGGTATTCCATAACTCCAATCTACATCGAAATTTCTGCTCTGGCAGCCTACAATTTTGGTCCTGAAAATTATAAAATATCACTTTTTGGAGGTCCCTATCTCGCCTGCGGCATAAGCGGCAGATTAGATTCGGATGCTGAAACCAGAACCATAAGTTTCGGATCATCCGATAACGATGATCTGAAACTTTTTGATGCCGGACTGGATTTCGGAGGCGGAATAATTTATAAGAGAGTAATGCTCTCTGCACGTTATGAATTTGGCCTGACCAACCTGTCACCTGTGAAAACAGATGATTACGAAATAAAAAACAAAGTGACGGAAATATCTTTAACCTACATGCTTAAAGGTAAAAAGTAAATTTGAAGGAAACTTATATTATACCGTTATTCCCATATCGGATTTTTAAACTCATGTGCCTGAGCAAAAATGAACCAGCCAGTAATTGACATTAAGGATCTGTCAAAATTCTACGGGAAATCAAAGGGGATTGAACATGTTAACCTCGGGATTGAAGAAGGTGAGATATTTGGATTTATAGGTCCCAACGGAGCCGGGAAATCAACAACCATCAGGATACTGATGAACCTGATATTTCCTACCGGCGGAAGTGCAAGAATAATGGGAATGGATGTTATCAGAAAGACAAGGGAGATAAAGCAAAAAGTAGGATATATCCCTTCAGAGGCAAATGCTTATTCCTCGATGGAAGTCAGTGAATTTCTTAATTATTGCGCAAAGTTCTACCGGATCCCTGACGCAACTGCCAGGATAGCCGAACTCTCCGGATTATTTGACCTCGATCTGAACAGAAAAATTGCCGACCTGTCGCTGGGGAACAGGAAAAAGGTCTCAATAGTTCAAAGCCTGATCCACAATCCAATGCTGCTAATAATGGATGAACCGACAACCGGACTCGATCCCCTTATGCAGTCGGTCTTCTTTGAGCTTCTGCGCACGGAAAACCGGAAAGGCATGACCATCTTTTTTTCCTCGCATATTCTTGGCGAGATACAGATGTTCTGCAAAAGGGTTGCCATCATAAAGGACGGGAACATCATCCAGACAGAAGATATTGAAAATCTGAGGAAAAAGCAGCTAAAGAAAGTATCGGTCGAATTTAACGATCAGACCGATGCAGGAAGCATAAGTATTCCCGGTACTGTGGAATTGAACAATGGCCCCGGGAATCTATCGTCGTTCATGTTTTCAGGGAATATAAATGACCTTGTAAATTCCCTGTCGGGAAAAAAGATAGACAATCTCATTATTGAAGAACCTTCGCTTGATGAGATTTTCATGCATTATTACAAAATTTAAAAACAGAGGCAGATGAATGTGAACCTGTTCATAAAGGAGATGAAACGTAACATTTTCAGCCTTGTAATTTGGACCATCATTATTACAATCATGATTACGGTTACCATGTCGGTCTACCGGACATTTCTTGACAACCAGTCAAAGGTAATGGGGATGATAAGCCTTGTCCCAAAAGGGGCTCTCCAGTTCAAGGGCATTTCCAATTTCAATGATTTGCTATCGACCCTGGGATTTTATGCCGTGAACAATGTTATCTATATGATGGTGCTCGGGAGTATTTTTGCGATTGTGCTTTCATCCAATGTCCTGTTAAAGGAAGAGTACAACAAGACTGCTGAATATCTTCTTGCCCGTCCTCTCACCCGCAGTGAGGTCTTCGTCACAAAGCTGACCGTCTTTTCAGTCAATGTATTTCTTTTGAATCTGGTAACCTCCCTGGTCGGACTTTTATGCATCGAAATTGTCAGGAAAGGGCCTGTCAGCATAAGTGCATTCCTGATATTGTCAATTTATACTTTCCTGCTTAATATGCTTTTTGGAGCTGTGGGGCTCTTTCTCTCGGTAATTGTCAGGAGACCGAGGCCGATCACAACACTCTGCATCGGGCTTGTGCTGGTCATGTATTTTGTCTTCACCCTGTCAAAGATCACTGAAAGCATTGCAGGAATCGGATATCTCACCCCTTTTAAATATGTCAGTACCGATGTAAACAATCCGGCGTATAAGCTTGAATTCCTGAATCTGGCCTATTTCATTGCAATCTCCTCTTTGCTGATATTTTTCTCTTACAGGATCTATCTGCGCAGGGACATTTATACATGATCCTCTCGCCATCTCTGACGTTTCATAATGATTGAAAAAGGTTTGACCAATAATTACTGGATCTTCAAAACAACCTGAAATTTATTTATATTTGAGCTAAACAAAACCTGATAACGTGGAAAAACTGGCCTTAAAAGAAAAAGTAGGGTATGCCCTTGGAGACGGCGCAGCAAATATTGCCTGGCGCGGAGTGGCTACTTTCTTATTTATTTTTTACACTGACGTTTTTGGAATAAGTCCTGCAGCTGTGGGATTACTTATGTTAATTGCCAGGTTCAGCGATGGAATTATCGATATCATTATGGGTATCATATGCGACAGGACAAATTCCAGATATGGGAAATTCCGTCCCTGGATACTTTGGACAGCTATCCCTTTGGGAATTTCATTATCACTGCTGTTTACAACCCCTAATTTAGGTCCGACTGGCAAAATAATTTATGCCTATGCCACTTACCTGACTTTTTTCATTATTTACACTGCCAATAATATCCCTTATGGCGCATTAATGGCTGTGATGACAGGTGACGACAAGGAACGTACAAGCCTGGGTTCTTATCGTATGGTTGGCGCATTTACAGGCGGTATGCTCGTCCAGGGAGCTCTATTGTTTCTGGTTGTTCACTTCGGGAATATCAATCCATCAATTGATCTGAAAAAAATCGATGCAAGTAAATATCAGGTAACGGTATCTTCCGTCAAAGACGTCAAAAATGTAAATATCAAAACCAAAGCCGGAGTTGCCATGTTTACCTGGTCTGATTCCGGATTGGCCGACAGCCTCAATATACCAACAAAGGGAAAGAGTTTTTCGATGGAAGCTCAAAAGAAATACTCTTTTATCATATCGGGTGAAGAAAACCTTGAAGCCAGGAAAATTACCATAATTGATCAGAAGAAAGGTTACAGCCATTCTATTTATCTTTTATCGGTTTTCCTGGCCCTGTTCCTGATGATTACTTTTGCTGCCACAAAGGAACGTGTGCAGCCTCCCAAAGAGCAAAAAACAAGTCTGGTAAGGGATCTTAAAGATCTCGTCAGAAACAGGCCATGGATCATCCTTCTTTTCATGGGTTTGCTGTTCAATGTTTACAATTCGATCAAACAGGGTATTGTTGTTATATATTTTAGCCATTATCTGCACCATCAGCTTCTGGCAGCTTCTTATATGGTGGGATTAATGCTGGCTTCTATCGCAGGCGCCATGATAACATCTCCTTTGGGCAAACGATTTGGAAAGCGCAATCTTTTCATCTATGCCCTGATTTTTTCAGGTATAGTAAATGCTTTGCTTTTTTTCTGCGGGCCGAACAGTATAGTACCTATTTTCACAATCGGCATAATCTCGGAGTTTGGAGCTGCAATATTCCCAACGCTTTTCTTTGCAATGCTGGGTGATGCCGCCGACTACTCTGAATTCAGGAACGGACGAAGGGCTACAGGGCTTGTTTACTCTGCCGGTTCTTTTGCGACTAAATTCGGAGGAGGCCTGGCCGGAGCAATTATTGGATTTGTACTGGCAGCATTTAATTACAACGGACAGGACGCCATTGCCATTCAACATGCTGTTCCTGGCATTGTGATGCTTATGAGCTGGATACCGACACTTATTTCCATCATTGCAGCCTGTGTGATGGCATTCTATCCGTTGAACCAAAGGAAAATGGATGAAATTACAATTGAACTGAACGACAGAAGGGCAAAAGCCCAAGTGATACAACAATAATCACCGCAAATAAATCAAGGAAATATGAAATACGGTTATTTTGAAGATAAAAACAGGGAATATGTTATTACAAATCCCCGTACTCCCTGGCCGTGGATAAACTATCTCGGAACTGAAGATTTTTTCTCCCTGATATCAAATACTGCCGGAGGTTATTCTTTTTGCAAGGATGCCAAATTCCGTCGCATTACCCGGTACAGGTACAATAATGTTCCAATGGACAGTGGAGGAAAATATTTCTACCTGAAGGATGGCGAAACAATCTGGTCGCCGGGGTGGAAGCCCTGCAAGACTGAGCTCGACAGCTACGAATGCCGGCATGGCATGAATTACACGATAATAAAAGGCGGGAAAAACGGCATTTCTGCGACTGTGCTGTATTTTGTACCTCTTAAGACCTGGGCTGAAGTTCAGAAGCTTACCCTTACAAACACTACCGGTTCTGTAAAAAAAATAAAAGTGTTTTCGTTTGTTGAATGGTGCCTTTGGAATGCTGCCAGTGACATGGAAAATTTCCAGAGGAATTTCTCAACAGGAGAAGCAGAGATTGAAGATTCCGTCATTTATCACAAGACCGAATATAAGGAAAGAAGGAACCATTATGCATATTATTCCGTCAATGTGCCTGTTAAGGGCTTTGACACTGACCGGGAATCATTTTTCGGTCTGTACAACGGCTTCGGCGAGCCGCAGGTCGTAAATGAAGGAATGCCGCACAATTCTGTTGCTCATGGCTGGTCTCCGATTGCTTCGCATTACCTTGAGGTGGAACTTAAGCCTGGTGAATCCAGAGACTTGATCTTTGTCCTTGGTTATGTTGAAAACAGTGATGAGGAGAAGTGGGAGTCAAAGAATGTTATAAACAAGAAAAAGGCAAAAGAGACCATTGCAAGGTTTGACACAGCTGCAAAAGTCGATTCGGCATTGGCGGATCTGCGAAAATACTGGGATGATCTCCTGAGTGTTTTCTCAGTCGATTCGGGCAGTGACAAGCTCGACCGGATTGTGAATATCTGGAACCAGTATCAGTGCATGATAACTTTCTGCTTCTCACGGTCGGCCTCCTTCTTTGAATCGGGCATCGGCCGCGGAATGGGATTCCGTGATTCAAACCAGGATCTTATAGGATTCGTCCACCAGATACCGGCACGTGCGAGAGAGAGGATAATTGATATAGCTTCGACACAGTTTCCCGACGGAGGCTGTTACCATCAGTATCAGCCTCTTACCAAAAGGGGCAATAACGATATCGGCGGAGGATTCAATGACGATCCGATATGGCTGATCTTTGGAACCATAAGCTATATCAAGGAGACCGGCGATTTTAAAATCCTTGATGAAATGGTGCCTTTCGACAAGGACATTTCTGTTGCCCGGACATTATTTGACCATCTGACGGTTTCCTTCGATCATGTCATAAACAATCTCGGGCCGTACGGGCTGCCTCTTATAGGCCGGGCCGACTGGAACGACTGCCTGAACCTTAACTGTTTTTCAAATGATCCTGATGAATCGTTCCAGACCACTGAAAATAAAACCGAAGGCTCAAAGGCCGAATCGGTGATGATTGCAGGTCTTTTTGTGCTTTATGGCCGCGATTATGCTGCACTGTGCAATAAGCTTGGCAGGAATGATGAGGCTGCACGTGCAAAGAGACATGTTGATGCAATGGTGGAAACAGTCAAAAAGTACGGTTGGGACGGAAACTGGTTCCTGCGTGCATACGATTTCTACGGCCGCAAAGTGGGAAGCAGCGAAAACGAAGAGGGCAGAATATTCATTGAATCCCAGGGTTTATGTACAATGGCTGGAATCGGTCAAGAAGAAGGTTACTGCACAAAAGCCCTTGATGCTGTAAAGGAAAGGCTTGATTGCCAGCATGGTATTGTTCTTAACAACCCGGCTTTTACAAAATACTATATCGAGTATGGCGAAATTTCCTCCTATCCCGCAGGTTATAAAGAAAATGCAGGGGTTTTCTGCCATAATAATCCATGGATAATGATCGGCGAAACAGTTGCCGGGAACGGTGACAGGGCATGGGAATATTACAGGAAAATATGCCCCTCCTGGCTGGAGGAAATAAGTGACCTGCATAAGACTGAACCCTATGTTTATGCCCAGATGATCGCCGGTAAAGATGCATTCAAACCGGGTGAAGCAAAAAATTCATGGCTTACCGGAACCGCTTCATGGAATTTTTATGCAATCACTCAATATATATTGGGAATCCGTCCGGATTACGACGGTCTTTTAGTTGACCCGTGTATCCCTCCGGACTGGGATAGATTCAAAGTGACAAGGAAATTCAGGGGTGCCACGTACAGGATTGAAGTCCTGAATCCGGCAGGAAAATCAAAAGGTACAGGCGAGGTTATTGTTGACGGGAAACCGCAGAGATCCAATGTTATTCCTGTGTTCGGTGACGGAATGGAACATTTTGTAACAGTTGTCATGGGTTAGACAGTCAGTTGCTCCTTTCGCCATTAATCCTGTAATTGGTTTTATTTTAACCATTGCAATTATTGATCAATATTTAACTTAAACTATGAAATCCACATGTTATTCAAACCCAAACAAGAATGTAAATACCTCTCCAGGCATGTGGGTTCCATATGACCATTAAAATCAAAATTATTTACACATGAAAAACATTATTATTGGAATGACCACTCTCGCTTTATTGATTGGCTGCACCGGCAATGCCGGAAAAAACCCCGTCGCTGAAAAAAAGTATCCTGCTCTTGATATACAGAACATGGATACAACAGTGAAACCAGGCGATGATTTCTTCACTTATGCAAATGGCAAATGGCTGAAAAACAATCCTATCCCGGCAGACAAGAATGCACGTTCTGCTTTTGAGGAGTTATTTGAAAAAAACAGGCATGATATCAGGGAAATCATTGAAGAAGCTGCTGCTGCAAAAGATGTTCAGGCTGGGAGTAATACTGAAAAGATAGGAACATTCTTCAACTCCGGCATGGATACGGTATCAATAGAACAGAAAGGTATAACCCCGCTTAAGGTATTTTTCGATAAGATTGATTCTATAAGAAATATTGCTGATGTACAGTCTGCAGGGGCTTTTTTCCAGACTTATCAGATCAGCCCGTTTTTCCACTTGTTTTCAAATCAGGATTCGAAGAATAGCACAAGTATGATCGCCCAGTGTTTTCAGGCAGGTATCGGATTGCCTGAAAGAGACTATTATTTCAACACAGATGGAGCTACCAAAAAAATCAGGGAAAAATATCTGGTCCATCTGACAAAAATGTTTGAATTATTAAAGGATGAACATTCGGTGGCAGAAAAGAATGCCCAGACCGTTATGAGGATGGAAACTCAGCTTGCCAGGGCATCCTTTACAAATGTTGAAAATCAGGATCCCCAGAAAACCTATAATAAACTGACCACCGACGGGCTGAGCAGGCTTGCGCCTGATATCAACTGGCATTCCTATTTTACTCAGGTAGGATATCCCGGGTTATCAGAGATTAATATCTATCAGCCGGGCTTCATGAAAGAACTGAGCAGTATGATGAAGACCGTACCGGTAAATGACTGGAAAACCTTTTTGAGATGGCAACTGATCAACAGAACTGCTGCTTATCTCAGCAAAGATTTTGAGGAGGAGAATTTTGACTTCTATCACAGGACATTATCGGGGCAGGAAAAAATGGAACCCAGATGGAAAACTGTCCTGGATGTCACAAGTGGTTCACTGGGAGAAATCATCGGACAGCTGTATGTCAATAAATATTTCCCGCCTGTTGCGAAGCAGAAGATGACCGACCTGGTTATGAACCTTAAGAAATCGCTTAAGCAAAGAATTGAAAACCTTACCTGGATGGGCGCGCAAACCAAACAGGAAGCGCTTGCCAAACTTGATAAAATGGGAGTTAAGGTAGGCTATCCCGATAAGTGGAGAGACTATTCCGGATTGGCAATTTCTTCTCAATCCTATGTTTTAAATGTTCTGAATTCACGGGCTTTTGAATTCAGGTATTCAATGAACAAAGTCGGCAAACCAGTCGATCCGACTGAATGGGAAATGACGCCTCAGACAGTTAATGCCTATTATAATCCTAACCGTAATGAGATTGTCTTTCCTGCAGGGATACTTCAGCCTCCTTTCTTTAATATAGACGCCGATGATGCAGTCAATTACGGTGCAATTGGGATGGTTATCGGACACGAGATGACTCACGGATTCGACAACATGGGAAGGCAGTTCGATAAGGACGGTAACCTGCGTGACTGGTGGACGAAGGAAGATTCAAAAGCTTTTGAAGCTCATGCTGCAATGCTTATCGACCAATATAATCACTTTGAAGTACTTGATTCAACATTTGTTAACGGGAAGCTGACCCTGGGGGAAAACATAGCTGACCTCGGAGGCTGTACTGTAGCTTATAATGCTTATAAAATATCACTTGAAGGCAAAGAAACTCCTAAACCAATTGACGGATTTACAAATTTTAAGCGCTTCTTCCTGTCTTATGCACAGATATGGAGAACAAATATGAGGGATGAGGAATTAAGAAAAAGAGTCAAAACCGACGCCCATTCTCCGGCAAAAATCAGGATAAACGGCGTTGTTTACAATATGCCTGAATTTTATGCGGCATTCCCTGGTGCTAAGCCGGGAGACAAGCTTTTCAGGCCGCCTGACCAGCGTCCGGTTATCTGGTAATTATCTGTCGACCCATTTCTTGAATTCTGCAACTTTATCACGGCTCACAACAAACAGATCGCTCTTTTCAAAGTTCCTGAGAGTCAGTTGCATCCTGCTCGATGAATAGCTGTACATTAAAGCAATGGAATCAATGTTGACGATGCATTCGCGATTGATCCTGAAAAACCTGTGCGGATCGAGCATCCCCTGAAGCTGTTCAAGTGAATAATCAATGCCATAGTCCTTCCCCTGGATATCGCTCAAAAAAACGCTTCGCTCATTTATGTGAAAATGACTTATTTCGCCTGATGTAACCGACCTGTACTTCTCTCCTATTTTTATCAGGAATCTCGATTTATACTGATTCCTGAATTCATTCATAATCATTCTGAAGTCCCTTTTAAAAGGATCCCTGTCTATAAAATGGAGCTTATTGAACTTGGCAAGGGCTTTACCCAGCGACTCCTCGTCAATCGGCTTAAGGAGATAATCCACGCTGTTCACTTTAAAGGCCCTGAGGGTATATTCATCATAAGCAGTCGTAAAAATCACCGGAATATCAACCGTTATAGTTTCGAATATCTCGAAACAAAGTCCGTCGTCAAGCTGGATATCCATCAGGATCAGATCAGGCTCAGGCTTGTCCTGCAGCCTGTTAATAGCTCCCTCAACAGTTTCGATTATACCCAGTACCGTTACTGATTTGTCGATCTTCTTCAGGAGCTTAACAATCTTTTCGGCTGCCGGTTTCTCATTTTCAACAACAAGGATTTTCATTTTATCAATGGCAATTTTACGATGAACCAGCCGGATGTTTCGGAAATAACCGTATCCCTGCCTGTTACAAGCTTTGCACGTTCAGCAAGATTCTTAAGTCCTATTTCCGTTGATTTGAGTTGCGTGGCTTTTCTTTGCAGGTTGTTTTTAACTGCAACGAACTGGTCCTCCAGATAAACGTTTATCTTCAGGGGATTCTCGCGCGTTGCAATATTATGCTTGATTGCATTTTCAAGAAGGATCTGCAGCGAGACTGGAAGTATCTTGTACTGTCCGGCATCAGGTATATCAATGGCAAGTATTATCTTTCCCTCATCGCGTACCATGTGAAGGCTGAAGAAGTTTTCCGCGAAATTAAGTTCCGACTGAAGCGGCACCATATCCTTACGGCCATTCTCAAGTATATACCGGTAGACTGAAGAAAGGTTGCTGATAAACCGTTCAGCAAGGTCAGGTTGTGTAGATATAAGTGATGATATCGTATTCAGGCTGTTGAACAGGAAATGAGGATTGACCTGGCTTTTCAGTGTTTCATTCTGGAATATCAGGTTTTCTTCCCTGAGCTTCTGTTCTCTTCTTAAGGAGGCCTGCCACAATAATACAATAAATATCACGGCACCAAAGGTCAGGCCTTTTATTGTCGAACTGAACCAGCTGTGCAATTCAAACCGGAAAAAGCCCGGGATGACTATTGAAAAGTCCCCTCCGGTAATTGCGCATATCACAAGTTTCAGCAGTATAAAAAGAACTATTGATACAAGAAGGCATGCGGCGATGAAAATCATAAAGCGGAAAAGCACTATCCTGGTTATTTCACCAGGGCTTTTGTCAAAGTTGAGTTTTCCGAAAAGTATGTTGCCGAAATAAATGAATACTTCTATCTGGACAAATATCATTACAAAGATTGAAACTGTATCGTAAGGCGAGCTAAGAGTTTTACCACCTGTCACTTTAACGACCAGGGCCGCCAGAAGCGAAAATATCAGGAATGAAATGTGCGAAAGAGGTTTCTTCTGATCAAAAAAGTCAAACAATAAGTGTGCTTTCATAACACCAAATTTATGTATTCTTTATTGAATTTTGTCGAGATAAAGCTCTCTGATAGTCTTGGTGAGGAATTTGTCCTTCATCCCCTTTACTTCAATTTCCTGGATCGTTCCGCCGTACATCAGCCCCTGCTCAATATTCCCGGTTTTTATTGATACCCATACTGTCCCCCAGTACTGTTCGGTGCCTTTCGAATTGATCATTGGCATATTCAGCTCCAGGATATTATCGATTGCATTGAAGTCGATTACAGCACATAACTCACCATTAATGACAGAAATGCCCTTCCAGCAAAGAATTACATCGTTATGTTCGTATTTTCCTATTTCCGCCATATCAAATTTAAAGTGCATACCCGGAACAAGGTAAGACTGGTTGAGTTTCAGTGAATCGCTAAAATTCCAGGCATATGTATCGAAGGTCAGCATATCCCAGATAAGGTTCCTGGCAAACACATTTTCAGGTTTCGTGGGGAAATCCTTGAAAGCACTCTTATCCAGCATTTTGTATGAAGGGATATATCTCATGTTTTCCATGTACTCCTGCTTTGTTCCTGCAGGAAATGGTTCCGAAAAGCTGTCTGAACCTGATATGAACACATTTTTCCAGGTTACGGAACTGTCAGAATAACCCCTGGTATAATCACCCGTGACCTTTGTTTTACCCGTGAATTTACCATACAGATCCCTGTTCATGTAGATGGCAGTCATGCGGTATTTCCGGAGTTTACCATCATTAGTAGGCTTGCCCGACGGTAATTTTTTCATATATTTGTTTGCCAGGGCCTTAGGGCTCTGGCCGAAACCTGAAACAGGGAATACCATTCCCGTTAATATCAAAGCTCCTGTGGCGATTGCGGTCAATCTCTTTTTCATTTCTTTTGTTTTTAAGTTTTGAAAAAAATCTTATCCAAAGAAATAACCGCGACCGGCCGAAAAAAAATAAATATGGCGGAACAGGAAAATCAAATAGCTGAAGGGTAAAAATCCAGTGTCGAACCGGGAATAAAAAACCTTTAACCGCAGTGGCCGGAAAGACAGCGCAAAGGGCACAGAAGAAAAACAATGCAAATACCCGAAAATTTTTATTTATCTACATTAATCTCCAGGTCAGAACCCTTAAGTCCGGGAGAGGTGAGCCTGATTTTTACCGTACCGGTTTTATCCCCGGCCTCAAGGTAAATCAGGAGTTTCCCATGGAACGCATGCTGTTTGTTGTCCTGGTAATCTTCAGTGTTTACAGGATTTGAATCCTCAATTCCCAGTAGCCGTGCCGGGCCATTGATTTCGCAGGTTACCTCATTTTCGGCAGAATAAACCGGATTCCCGGCCTTATCACATAAATTGACAAAAATATGTGCAATATCTTTCCCGGTTGCCTTAAGTGAATTCTCTCTGCAAACAGCGTTGATAACTGCAGGAGCATCTGTTGTTTTCAGTTCATATTCAGCAACATCGGTCCCGTTATTCCTGCCGACAGCTTTCAGGGTTCCTTTTTTGAAAGGCACGTGCCACGTCAGTATCCTGTCTTTATTGTCAGTCATCTTTTTGGTTCCGAGTGAAGTGCCGTTAAGGAACAGTTCAACCTCGCTGCAGTTTGAAAAGGCATGGACGCTTACTGTTTTTCCATCTTCCCAGTTCCAGGAAGGTTCGGCTCTTTTGTGCGCCCACAGATCTTTAGAATTGTCTGAAAGCGGCTGATCATCGGCACCTATAAAAACCATAGGCTTGTCGCTCCAGAGGCTCTGCCTGAAAAAGAACTCCGGCTTCCTGTTTCCTGCAAGATCTATTGTCCCTGCAGTATTTGATCTTGAAGGATAGGCGCCGGCCTCACCCATATAATCGAAGCCACTCCACAGGAATTGTCCCATTATGAAATCGTTATCAGCAACAGCATTCCACATGCCGGTTGTCATGCCGTTTTCGCTCCCGTAGAGAGGCCGTTTCAGATATTTCTTATGGTCCGGGCCATAACGGTATTCCTGGTAATTGTAACCCGCCACATCCAGTGCATCTGCATAGCCGGTTTCATTTGACATCATTGCTGAAGCCAGTCCGGCTGTTACCGGCCTTGTCCTGTCAAGTTCCTTTATTACCGAAACAAGTTCCCTGGCAATCACGCCCATCCTGTTTGCATCAGGCAGATCAGGCCGGTACCGTGCAAATGACTGTGGATTTGCCTCATTGTCAAGTATCTTATGAGTATACGGATCATCCGGATAATCGATCTCGTTGCCTATGCTCCACATTATTACCGAAGGGTGATTTCTATCCCTTAGTATGAAATCCCTCAGATCGGTTTTGGACCATTCATTGAAATTCACACTGTATCCTTCTTTCCCCGGCGTTCCGATATTCCAGCCTTTGAGCCATTTATTCTTCGGATATTCCCATTCATCGAATGCTTCACCAATAACAAGAAATCCCTTTGAATCGCAAAGATCAAGAAACTCCGGCGAGAAAGGATTATGGCTGGTCCTTATCGCATTGCATCCCATCTCCTTAAGGATATCGAGACGGCGTGACCATTCTTCCTTTGGGACAGCTGAGCCAAGCGCTCCTGCGTCCTGATGCATGCAGATGCCTTTGAGTTTAATACTTTCCCCATTTAGGAAAAACCCTTTATCGGGATCAAATTTCAAATCCCTGAAACCTACCGGCGTGACTACATTGTCAAGCAGTTCCCTCCCCAATATTTCAGTTACAAGTGAGTACATTTCCGGGTGTTCTGTATCCCACAGTTTTGGATTGTCAATCTCAAAAACAAGAATTGCAGTGTTCTCATTTGTCGCATCAACAGAGATCTTCCTGACGGCCCTTGATATTACAACATTGCCGTACTTTAATGTTCCGGTCAGTTTTACATTAACCCTGTCGCGGGTCTCATTTACAACAGTGACTTCTGCGGAAAGCATTGCTTTTAACGAAGAGACATCAGGCGTTGTGCAAAAGATCCCCCATTGCTTTATATGAACCGGTTCCTCGACTATAAGGCTGACATTCCTGTATATTCCCGAACCGGTGTACCATCTCGAATCACCATACAACGAATGGTCAACTTTAACAGCAATGAGGTTTTTGTCTCCGAATTTTATGAACGGCGTCAAATCATACTGGAATGAAATATAACCGTTTGGACGTTTGCCAATTAGTTTTCCGTTTATCCAGACTTCACTGTTGTCGTATATACCGTCAAAATAAATGAAAATCTTACGGCCCCTTTCATTGTCAGGCACTGAGAATGATTTTCTATACCATCCGATACCTCCGGGCAGATAAGCCGTACAGCTGTAATTATCATTGCTGAACGGGCCTTCAATACTCCAGTCGTGAGGAAGATCAATATTGCGCCACCCCGAATCGTCAAGCATTTCCGATTGTCCGTCTGAAATATCCCCCCTCAGGAATTTCCATCCCTGATTGAAATCCTGTATGCTTCTTCCTTCCTGCTGTCCTTTGGCATTTATGCAAAAAAACAGCGATAAGATCAGTATTCCAAGGCAGAAATTCTTGTCCGACATCTTGACTGAAATTTATTAATGTTTTATGAGATTTGAATAAAGCAGGATCAACCCTGATCCGATAAAATTACAGATTTTAAATAAATTGTCCAATCTTTAAAAAGCATTAAATAATATCAGATATAATGGGACAATCACTGCAGATGGGGTCAATGAGGGAACTATTGTGTCAGTTATTGCAATAATAGAAGTGATAATCAGTTAATATCCATACCTGATCATACGTGCACCTGTTGCACCCGGATGGACTCAGAGAATATTGGTAAAACTTTCAACAGACAGATGTGGTGTTTTTGTTATTTTGGTCATTTGGTGTCGCTTTTATTCGCCATTTAATATATGAGTGAGGAGATACTTAAGGCTTTAATGGAATTGTTTGCCCTGATTGTAAAGCAGGATGGCGGAATTCTTCAGGATGAGCGTGATTATGTAATAAACTTCCTTGATAAGCAGCTGAATACCAACACCCTGATAAAGTATATTCTACTATTTGACGAGCTTACCAGCTCCGAAAAAGAATCAGTTGATATCCCGGAAACCAAAGGCCAATCAGTAGGGGACTCGGTAAAAATACTTAATATCTGCAAGCAGATAAACAAAAGGCTGAACAGGGGGCAGAAAGTGGTTGTGCTTATTCAACTTTATGAACTTGTAAATACAAGCAAAAGGTTCACACCCCAGAGAATGAATATCATATCAGTTGTTGCCGAAGTGTTCCGAATATTGCCCGACGAATTCGGGGCTATTGAACAATTCGTAAGATATGATGGCGCCGGTGAGATTCAGAACCCGGCAATACTTATGCTGAGACCCGGAAAAACTGTCTGTGAGATCTGCCACAAGATGCATGAAGGTCATCCTGAGACTACGATATTATTCATGCGCATTGCAAGTGTCGATCAGTATTTTGTAAAATACTACTCAAAGGATCAGATGTTTATAAACGGCCTGCCGGTTATCGGTGGTTCTGTTCATCCTTTTGCCAAAGGAAGCTCACTCATGTCGCAAACCGGACACTCTTTTTATTACTGTGATATCAATTCAAGCTTCCTTTCAAAAGTTCTGACACAGAAGATTTCCTTTTATGCCCGGAACATAAGTTACAGGCTTCCGAAACGTCAAAGGATACTGGCAAACCTGAATTTTGCAGCAGAGCAGGATAATCTGATTGGCATCATGGGCTCAAGCGGTTCAGGCAAAACAACACTGCTCAATGTGATCAGCGGAATAACAGAACCTTCAACAGGCAGTGTAAAAATAAACGGCCTTGATGTTTTCAGGGACAAAAAAGAGCTTGAGGGTGTAATAGGCTATATCCCCCAGGATGATCTGCTGATCGAAGATCTTACAGTATTTGAAAATCTCTGGTATGCAGCAAGTCAGTGTTTCGGCGATAAGTCGCGGGAAGAGATCTCAGATTCAGTAAACCAGATGTTATCGTCGCTGGGGCTGACCGACAAAAAGCACCTCAGGGTTGGCAATCCGCTTGACAAGGTCATAAGCGGAGGACAAAGAAAAAGACTTAACATAGCGCTGGAGCTTATTAGAGAACCTGCAGTCCTGTTCATTGATGAACCTACATCCGGACTGTCGTCGAAAGATTCTGAAAACATAATGATGCTTCTCAGGGACCTGACCCTGAAAGGCAAGCTTATATTCACTGTCATTCATCAGCCTTCCTCAGACATTTTCAAGATGTTCGACAAGATCATCATACTTGATCAGGGCGGATACATGGTATATTTCGGCAATCCCGTTGACTCAGTCATTTACTTTAAAACCATTGATTACCAAATCAATGCAAGTCAGGGTGAATGTCCGTCATGCGGAAATGTCAATCCTGAAATTATTTTTAAAATTCTGGAGAACCAGGTTGTTGATGAATATGGAAATTACACTGAGAAACGAAAAGTAAAACCCAAGGAGTGGTCAGAAAAATTCAAAAGCGAACAGCCTGAGATTGCTGTTGAGGAAGTAACTGATTATCCCGAAAATAATCTTCACAGGCCAGGAAAATTAAGGCAATTCACACTGTTCCTTTCAAGGGATTTCAGGAGCAAAATTTCAAATATTCAGTATGTTCTGCTTACAATTCTCGAAGCACCAGTTCTTGCTTTTATTCTTTCTGGGATTATCCGGTACATCCCTAATCCGGATTCGGAGGTTTACTACTTTTCAGAAAACGAGAATATCCCGATATATGTTTTCATGAGCATCATTGTAGCTTTGTTCTTTGGACTGACAATCAGTGCTGAAGAGATATTCCATGACAGGAAGATCCGGAAGAGGGAGCAGTTCCTCAATCTTAGCAAGGGAAGCTACCTGATGGCAAAAATTACAATGCTTATAACTATTTCTGCCATTCAGTCTTTTCTATTTGTAGCTGTGGCAAATCCGGTACTCGAAATAAGAGGCATGTTTTTCCATTACTGGATCGCATTATTCAGCACTGCCGTTTGTGCAAACATGATAGGACTGATAATTTCTTCATCATTTAATTCGGTAATCACGATCTACATAGTTGTTCCTCTTCTGATCATCCCGATGATGGTTCTCAGCGGAGCCATGTTTTCATTCGACAAGCTAAACAGGAATATAACAAGGGTCGACAAGGTTCCGTTAATTGCAGAGATTATGCCGACGCGATGGGCATATGAAGCCCTCATGGTAAGCCAGTTCAAGGATAACAGGTACGCTTCTCTTGCAATTAACGGGAAGAAGGAGACATTCTATTCCGTCATGAAGAAGATAAGTGAAGCCGATTTTAACACTGCTTACCGTATCCCGGAACTGGAAAAGGTAATCAACAAGGCGGTATCGGAACTGAAAGCCCCTGCAGGGCAAAAACCGGTTTCAACCTTAAGATCCGATATCAGCAGAAAACTAAAACTTATCAGGAATGAGCTGAGCAGGATTGAATCTGCTCCTGGCGTACCGGCATTCAGCAACGCTGAGAGACTCTGTGCGGGATACTTTACTGCTGCAACAGGCGATTCATTGTCTTCTTACCTTAGGGCGGCCGGAAAAATATTTACAGCAACAGCTAACCGGGAGAATGATTTAAAAGATAAGTTTTTCAGGTTGAACAGTGCAAGAGTAAGAAGCCTTGAAAAAAAATATTACAATTATAAACTTGAAGAAATAGTGACTAATTATTTCGAACCTGATAAGATCCTGACTTACAGGGATTCATTTGTGCAAAACATCGACCCTGTTTACCTTGACCCTGTTAAAAAGGGCTTTTTGGGCTTCAGGACGCATTTCTTTGCTCCATCGAAGTATATTTTCGGATTCAGGATTGACACATTTGTGTTCAATATCTTATTTATCTTTCTGAATTCGGCGATATTGTATATTATCCTCTACCATGACCTGTTAAGCAAGCTCATTGGCTTCACGGGGAGATTAATGACCCGAAAGTAGATTTAATATGCTTTTGAATCTTAATTTTTGTACTTTTGTAATAACCAATAGATTATCCTGAATGAAAGGAAGAGTAATTTTTATTCTGGTTGCCATTGTTTTTGTAATACTTTCCTGCAGACATTCGTCTAAAAATGCAGGCACAACGGTTTATGCCGGAAAAGATTCAACTTCTTCAGCTTACGCTGCAAGCATGAGCCCAAAGAGCGCCGCTGAGGAAATATCAAGGAATTTCTCTTCTCCTGTTGAGATTGCCAATCTCCTGCAGGAAATGAATGTTCCGTTTTCTACTGAATATATTGCCTCATCGCTGAAGGCAGCTGATCAGATGACTTCATTCGATAAAGCGATGGCACTCGGCATTCTTGGTGCTGACCTTGGATACCTCAATATGTACGAAAGAACCGGATCATCAATAGATCTTCTTTCTGCAATAAAAAAGATAGCTGATGGATTAAGGGTCGGACAGTTTATTGATTTTGAAACAATCAAGCGTCTTTCCCTTGACAGATCAAACCTCGATTCACTGCTGTTCCTTTCGCTCGATTCCTATGCAAATATCGATAAATACCTCAGGGAGAACGAACGCGGTCAACTCTCATCAGTCATGATAGTTAGCGCCTGGATTGAATCCCAGTATTTTGCAGCAGAAGTATTGAAGAAATACCCCGACCAGAGGCTCAGAGACCGTATCGGGGAACAGGAATATTTTATTGATGAACTGATCAGTTTTATTTCTCCGTATTGTAAACAGGATGAAGATTTCACACGGCTTTGCAATAATCTTAATGATTTAAAGGAAAAATACAGTAAGGTAAAAATAACATATGTGCGCGGTGAGCCGGTAAAGGCTGAAAAGAACGGCAGACTTGTCATAATCCAGACTGATACCAGCTTCGTGGATATGACCGACAGTCAGCTGAAGGATATAACCGGGACAATTATCGACCTTAGAAACAAACTGATTTCCAGTAAATAGGATGAAAAAGTATTTAGTCGTATTTTTGTTTTCTGTTGTAGTATTTACTGTTTGCACCGGTCAGCAAGAGTCCGACTCCCTGATAAGCAAATGCATGCTGAACACCGGCCCGTCATCAAAATACTTAAAGGATTACAGAATTCAGCTTGGCGAGGGAACAACACATAGTGAATTCAGATATAAAGCTAACATGTCACTCTGGAAAAACACCAAATACAGGTTCTCTATGTGCACGGCTGACGGTTCAGCTGGCCAGCTTATCCTGAACATCACGGATGACATAAACAGACAGGTTCTTTCATCTGCCGATCCTAAAACAGGAACAGTTTATCCTTTTGTCGATTTTATCTGCAACAAAAGCGGCATTTATCATATTTACTATGATTTTACTGATGGCCATTCCGGTTCGGGGGTGAGTATCGTCTCTCTGATCCAGTGACATCTTCAGGCTACATTCAAAATTTGTACAAGCGCCACTGCTAAAAACAACGCAGTGAATATTATTTCGGGGAGAAGACGTTTACGCGTAAAGACGAAATAGTACGACAGGAAATAGCTCACCGGTATAGCGGCGACCCAGATTATTTCTATTGAGACTGAATGGAATATCAAGAAAATCCCTGCAGCTATTAAGAATATCCAAAAAAAAAGATTGAAGGTTTTTCTCGATTTTACCTTCCTTCCGCCTATCGACCTCAGGATATTGCCCGCACTTATTAACAGGGCGATCCCGAAAATTGCCAACCCGGTAATCGTCAGTAGCGGAATCGGATTATAATCGTTTTTCAGAAAAAGATTATAGTTCACATCTGAAAGTATTACGGAAATATCCTTACCTGCAACGTACAAAAAGCCAAGGACCAGAAACCATGGTGTTGTTAGCCCGAGTACCGATATTATTACTTCCTTTATGTTCCCTGTGCGGAGAATTGCAATTCCGATTATCAAAAGCAGCCCGAACCAGATAAAGCTGGAGAAAAAGAGCGACCCTGCGCTTATAAGCAATCCGGCATTGAAGAAAGAATAAGCTGTTCCCTGTACCTTATAGGAATTCATTATCTTCCTTGAACCCAGTATAAGAAAGACAGCAGCGGGCAGGACGGGATTCAATACCTGCTGCTGAGGTGAAATACCGCTTATCAGCACATATATCAGTCCCGGAAGAAAAGTCCTCTCTCCTATGAATAAATCAGAGGTACTGAAGTTTACAAGGAGGAAAGCTGTGACGAGAACAAGAATAAATGTAAAAAGTACACTTATTGCCGGGCTGAATGTATTCAGTTTAAGAAGTACCGCAAAGAAGGGCATAGGCCTGACATCATATCCGGACGAGGAGGCAAGACCCGGATGAAAAAATGAGTTTCCCCACACAAGAAGGCTTGTCAGGAATATTAATATAATGACATCAGGACCGGTTCCCTTGAATTTCCTCAGCATAAATTTAAAGATCAAAACCTATATCTTTTCTGCAGTAAACATCCCTAAAAGAAATTAATTCCGCATTCCTGTATGAACCCTCAAGGGCTTCCTTCATTGTCAGTCCCCATGAGCTTACCGACAGGACCCTTCCCCCCGCAGTAATAATTTTATTATCATTTATTTTTGTCCCTGAATGAAACACCACACAATTACTGACCCTGTCCAGCCCTGAAATTTCGTATCCTTTCGAATAGCTTCCGGGATATCCCCCGGAAACTAACATGACTGTGGTAACAAACCTGTCGTCAATCACGAGTTCCTTTTCAGACAGTTCTCCATTGGCTACACCTTCCAGCAGGTCAAAAAGGTCCGACTTTATCCTTGGTAATATCACCTCCGATTCAGGGTCGCCAAGCCTTGCATTGTATTCAATCACAAACGGATTGCCTTTCACATTCATCAATCCGAAAAACATGAAGCCGCGGTATTCAATGCCTTCATCCGATAATCCTTTCATAGTAGGTTCAATGATCTTCAGCCTGACTTTTTCCATGAACTGTTCATCTGCAAACGGCACCGGTGATACTGCCCCCATCCCGCCTGTGTTCAATCCCTGGTCGCCTTCCCCGACCCGTTTGTAATCTTTTGCAGATGGCAGTAATTTACATGATTTCCCGTCAGTGATTATAAATGCAGACAATTCAATGCCACTCAGGTATTGTTCAATGACTATCTTTTTACCGGCATCCCCAAACCTGCCGTCTGCAATAGCTTTCATCTCCTCTTCGGCTTCACTGATACTGTCAGCAATAATAACCCCTTTGCCGGCCGCAAGTCCATCGGCCTTGATAACATAAGGCGGAGTGAGTGTTCTTAAAAATGCACCGGCTTCATTCAGGGTATCTTTCTGAAAGCTTTTGTAAGCGGCTGTAGGTATACTGTGTCTTGTGAGAAATGCCTTTGCAAAATCCTTGCTGCCCTCAAGCATGGCGGCTGGTTTTCGTGGCCCAATCACCGGAACTTCCCTGAGCATATCATCCTGAAGGAAAAAATCATTTATTCCTGACACAAGAGGCGCTTCAGGGCCGACTACCACCATACCTATGTTGTAATCCGTAACAGCTTTCTTTACCTGCCCGAAATTATCAGGGTCAACAGGAATGTTTGTTCCCACTGCCGATGTACCGGCATTGCCGGGAGCAATAAAAATCGCGCCGGCTTTCCTGCTTTGCGCCAGCTTCCAGGCAATGGCATGCTCTCTTCCGCCTGATCCGAGAACCAGAATATTCATTTTATGATGTATAATGTGAAATCAAAAGTAGCATTTCGCTGCAATAAACAAAACCGGTGAACAAAAACCTGGTCAGCCCGCATCATTTATCCGGCTGAATCTTGTGAAAGTCTGCATCACATTGTCAACATAGGTTTTCGAAACGGGAATATCCATCAGCGCGGGATTGTCAAGCCCGAGTTTCAGGCCATCCCTGTCCTTACGTATGATTTTCACCTTTTCAAAGTTCACCATATACGAACGGTGACAACGGACAATCTCCGTTCCTGAAAAAATTTCCTCCATTTTCTTCAGGGTATTGCGAAGAAGATATTTTGAGACTTTTTCTTTATTTGAATAACAAATGTTTACATAATTCTCGGCCGATTCGATATAATAAAAGCTCTCTTTTGTTATTGATAATTTAAGAATGCCCTTGTCGTCATAAAAAGGGATCATATCCCGTGAATTTCCGCCTGCATTCTGACCCTCAGCCATTCTTTCAATCTGTTCTTTCTTGTCCCGCCATGAGAAATACAGCCACATTACTGAATAGGGAAGCAGTAGTACCAGGGCAGTGTTGCGGGCAGATAACTTTACGAGGCTTGCAAATTCCCTTATGTCTTTCAGCACCAGCTTCTCAAAAAGAGTATAAAACAAAGCCATCATCATTATCTCGCCCAGTATCCATGCAAGATATTCCCATAGCCTGATAATATGCTTTTTCCCATAGTAGTACATTATGATTCGGCTTATCACAACCACAAGGACTCCCAGAAGTATTACCAGACTTGAGTAGGTAAGGAACTCAAGCCTCGTCAGCTGGAACCATTTATCGGCTCCAAACGGGGAATAGATGTTTATGAATACAAGGTCAAACAGCGATGTGAACAGGATTAACCTGACAATATTTCCTTTTTCAATTAAATATGAAGGTATCGGCTTCTGAAGGTCAAACATGGCATTAATGAAACTATGTACAAATTTAGCTTTTTTCTTCTTCCCCTCCCACTCCGGAATCTTAAGTCAGTTTTCCTTCGGATAATTTCATCCCACATTCTGAAATTATATCCCAGTATCCTTGTTTTTGTCCCTCAAAAAGGTGATACGGCACATTTATTTGTCACTCTCCGTCTGCCTTTACAACTTTGCATGATCAGATTGAAAGAGGAATGAATGATATTGGATACGCAAAGGAATATAATGATTTAAAATCTTTGTTCAGACCTGATCTGAAAGAAATAAAGATCCCCGGATCAGAGATCATGATCATGAATCAGGAATTCAATTCATTCATTGATATCAGGGATCTTTCAAACGGTGAAGATTTCTCAATAAACGAGAACAGCTCCTTCTCATATCCTGTTTTTGTTCCGGAGGACAGATCAAGCCATAAGGTGATATTGCTTCTTCACGGGCTTAATGAAAGAAGCTGGGTAAAATACCTTGTGTGGGCACTCCGGCTTTGTCAGAAAACAGGGAGTTATGTTATCATGTTCCCGATCTCATTTCACATTAACCGTTCTCCATCTTCATGGATCGATCCGAGGCAGATGATAGGACCCTTAAAGGAAAGAAACAATCAATATAACGGGATAAAAATGTCGAGCTATGCAAACTTAGCCCTCAGCAACAGGCTGACCAACGATCCAATGCGGTTCTTCAGGTCGGGATACCAGACTGCTTTTGATATAGCAAGGCTGGCTGACCAGATAAAAACAGGCAATATGCAGGTCATTCCGGCAGGCAGCGATGTAAACATATTTGCCTATTCAATAGGGGCCTTTCTTGCCCAGATCCTGATGATGGGAAATCCTGATGGCTTGTTTACCGATTCAAGATTGTTCATGTTCTGCGGGGGTTCAGTTTTCAGCAATATGCAGGGAACATCAAAACTTATAATGGACAGCCTTGCTTATGGGAGGGTTTATAACTATTATCTCTATGAATTTGAACCGACAATAACAAATAAGAATCCTTTCTTTGATTTCCTCCGCTCATCACAGGTTGGCATTGCTTTCAGGTCGATGATAGACCTGGCACGGTTTAAAGCGTTCCGTGAAAATGTCCTTGGGAAGCTGAAGGATCAGGTCAGATCAATAGCCCTCCTGAAAGATACAGTTATTCCTGCTGAAGGAATAATAAAAACCATGGCCACCGGACTGAAAAACCACAACAATGTTGAAGTATGGGATTTCCCCTTCAGTTACTGTCACGAAAACCCGTTCCCCGTTTCAGAAAAACTTCCAAACCATGATGTTGACAAATGGTTTGAAAGGCTGATCCATGAAGCTTGTCTGTTCCTGGCCTGATCATATTTCACTTATAAACCCGAATCCTTTGTCCGCTGCAAAAGACAGGAATTCATCCAGAAATGAAATAAGCAGCGAAGATGGTGTGTCATGGAGCACTATGACGGACCCCGGCCTGAGTTTCTTCTCAAGTACATCCAGGCATTTATCCTTTCCCATCTTTCTGTCGAAGTCGTAAGGCATCAGATCCCATAAAATTATTTTGTATCTCTTTATCAGTTCACGGTATTGAGATATCCGCATCCTGCCGTAAGGAGGACGAAAAATAACTGACGAAGTAAAAACGGCGGCATGGGAAACATCATCCAGATAATCATCCAGGGAAATTTTCATCCCGTCAGGATGATCATAACCATGGTTACAGACTATGTGTCCCTTTGACCTTATAAGGCTTACCAAATGAGGATTTTTTTCCGCTTTATTTCCTGTACAGAAAAACAGAGCCTTCACTTTATGATCATCCAGAATGTCCAGAAGCACCGGAGTTGATTCCTGATCAGGACCGTCATCAAAAGTCAGGACCAGTTCCTTCCTGTCTGTCTTCATCCGGAAAAGAGCTTCAGGATAAAGAAGCCTTGCAAAGAATACCGGCCTGAACAGGCGCATATTATTTTACTTATTAGAAAACAATAAGCTGTAATACTTATTGACCTCAGGCGTTATTTTTTCCGCAAGTTCCTTCATTCCAAGGTTTTCAGCCATGGAACTTATATCAAGCAGGCCCTGCATGTTTATGCCCATGGGATAATCCATGCCAAAACGGGCACCCGGACTCAGGCGGACCGCGTAATCAAGGTATTCCTTCGAGTATTTTATCACATCATTCAGTATTCCTGTCCCCTCCTCTGTTTTACCCGCACGAAGAAGGACTTCAGCAAGTCCGAGTGAGAAGAAATCGTTGGGCATATTGGAGGTGGGAACAATTTCCATTCCTTTATGTGCAGCTGCAATAGCTTTCGTCGTATCACCAGCTGAAAGCAATGCTTTTCCCAGGTTCCCGAAGATGCGCCTGAAATTGCTTAGCATCCGTTTATTGTTCTCATCCAGATAAATCTTCGGATCTTCAGCGTTTCCCCATTTATACTTGTTCATCATATTGTCGTACATGACATACGGATCTATCATTCCAAACTCGCCTTCATCAGGCTTGTCAGTTTTTATTGGTACTATCCTGTACGCAATACCTTCCTGGACAAAGTACTTCTCAAGTCCTTTATACTGGGTCGACGGGACAGTTGTTGAAATATACACCGGTCTGTCCCATTTGTTGGTGGAAAGAAGATCCATCATAGCCAGGTCGCCCTTGAATGCATCGCTTCCTTCATAGTTCCATACCATTGGAGAAACGATCCAGTTCCTGAAATATTCCTTGACAGTGCCGTTGGCAAGGACTTTCTGGCTGTCAACATCAATTGAAAATTTATCGGCCGGAATATAGTTCATATAGTCGCCTCTGCCACTGACATCTATCTTGTACTGATTTTCATCCTGAGAGGCGAACTGCACTATCTGGCTCAGATCAACAGGCTTGTCGACACGGTTGGTTACCGGCAACTGGTCCCTTTCGCCTTCAATGTATTTCACTGAAGGAAGGGTAAGAGGCATCGGATCGGACTTGTAGGCTTTCTGCCTCATCATGTCAATATACCAGCCAGCCTGAAAATAGCTCAGATTGGCGACTCTTACATCAGTTCTTATATTTTCGACATCCTGGGCATACCATACCGGAAATGAATCATTGTCTCCATAAGTGAAAAGGATGCTGTTGGGAGCACAGGTCCTGATATAATTGGCCCCTATATCTCTTGCTGTGTAGCGGCCTGACCTGTCATGATCATCCCAGTTCTGATATGCCATCAGAAAGGGAACAGCAAGCAAAAGAACCACAAACATCAATGGCCATGCCAGTTTTTCACTGAGAATTTTTCTCACATTTTCATAGGCAAGCATGAAACCCATGCCTATCCACACTGCAAATGCATAAAAGGAACCGGTATAAGCATAATCTCTTTCTCTTGGCTGATCGGGATACTGATTTAAATATAAGATGATTGCAATACCTGTCAACATGAAAAATATAAGGACCTGCCAGAAACCTTTCCGGTCATTTTTGTATTGCCAGGCCAGACCTGCAATTCCGAGAAGAAGCGGCAGGAAATAATAGGTATTCCTTCCCCGGTTGTTCCTGAGGTCTGATGGCAGATTGTCCTGACTGCCCAGCCTCGCCTCATCAATAAATTTGATTCCGCTTATCCAGTTTCCGTAAATAGGGTTTCCGTTACCCTGGCAATCGTTCTGCCTGCCTGCAAAGTTCCACATGAAATACCTGATATACATGAAACCTATCTGGTATCTGAAAAAATACCTCAGGTTTTCACCAAAAGTCGGGCAAACAACCACCTGTTTATCGGAACCGCTCCCGACTGAATATTTCTTCCCCTCTACTTTTCCCCAATACCTGTACGATTTCACATGGTCGGGATCAGAACTGTACATCCTCGGGAATATGGTCGTGAATTCTTTATCGTAAATATAATCAGGTCTGTAATAAGGTTCATATCTCCCTTTTACCTTGTTGTAGCCGGCTAAGGTTTTTTTGATATCGGTGACCGGGGCGCTGTAGTAGTTGCCATAAATTTTTGGCGCGCTACCGTATTGCTCCATATTTATATAATAAGAAAGCGAAAAGATATCGGACGGATTATTCTGGTTCATCGGGGGCCGTGCAGAAGATCTGATTACTATCATGGCATAAGATGAATAACCTATCATAATGACAGTTAATGATGTCAATATGTAATTGAGAATGACTTTCTCATGTTTAATTGAGTATCTGATGCCAAGAATAAGCAGGGCGGCAAATAATGCCACGAAAAAAAGTAGTCCGCTATTGTATGGAAGTCCGATGCCATTTACGAACAGCAGCTCAAACCAACCTGCTACTTTCGGCACGCCAGGCAACAATACAAAAACCATTATCCATAACATCAACAGGGCAACAATAATGGCTTTGATAAGTCCTTTTGCGGTCAATTCGAATTTTCTGAAATAGTACACCAGAACAAGTACAGGTATGACCAGAAGGCTCATCCGGTGAACCGCAAGGCCGATGCCCATCATAAAGGCGACCAGTATAATCCACCGGCCTGAATAAGGTTCATCAGCTTCGTCTTCCCATTTCAGCATTCCCCAGAAAACCAGTCCGGCAATCAATGATGAAAGTCCGTAAAGTTCTCCTTCAACTGCAGAGAACCAGAAGGAATCGGTAAATGCAAATGCCAGGGAGCCTATTATTCCGCTGCACAGAATAACGGGAATATGTTTGGATTCATCTTCATTTTTCTTTAAGTATATCTTCCTGACAAGATGTGTTATTGTCCAGAAAAGGAACATGACCGTGAAACCGCTGCATAACGCTGCCTGTATGTTAACCATCAGGGCAACTTTTGAGGTGTTTCCTCCGGCAAACAATGCAAATACACGACAGAACATAAGGAATAGCGGCGCCCCAGGAGGGTGACCTACCTGTAACTTGAAAGATGAGAGGATATGTTCCCCGCAATCCCAGAAACTTACAGTGGGTTCTATTGTGAGGAGATAGATCATTGACGAAATGAAAAAAATCACCCACCCGGTAATAGTGTTCAAACGCCGGTAGTTACCCCTTATTGAATTCATAATAGTCGTGTTATTGTTATCAAGGAGACAAAGAACGTGAAAATATTTTATTTGTGAACAATCGGGAATTAATTTACTTCATTTTAACATGATGGCTTTTTAGTCTCATCTTCCCGGGATCTTTCACGGAGAGAAAACGCGAATTTAGTACCTTTTCGACAGTCGCCCCGGGACGGGTTCCGGATCTGAACCGGCTTATTTTGCCGGAACGGTATAGAATCGCCAGGGCCTTGTTTTCCAGTAATCTCCGGCATAATTTATGCCGATCCTGGGACCGGTTTCTATCAAAGGCAGGACACCTGATTCTTCAATCCAGATCCTTCCTGATTTTACAAGATCTTCACCGTAAAAGGACTGGTCGATCCCCAGCGCTTTTGTCACCCGCCCCGGGCCGCTAAAATTCTCAATGCCCCGTATCAGTGCAGCCTGCGGATTATTTTCAGGGCCGGTCACGACGTTCAGCATCCAATGCATTCCGTAAACGAAGTAAACATAAAGCCTGCCACCCTCATGGTACATTATTTCTGTTCTGGCAGTGCGTCCTTTTGATGCATGACATGCTTCATCCTCCTGTCCGCGGTAGGCTTCAGCCTCGGTAATTGAAAACCGCATTACCGGGTTATCAGACAGCTTTATTGCAATTATCTTTGAGATAAGTCCCGGGGCAACTTCCAGGACATCCCTTGTATAAAAATCCCTGTCAAGCCGGTTTACTCCCGTCATGTCAGTAGAGGTTCTTGTTTTCGAAGTTTTTCCAAAGCCTGAAAACCTCTTCGGCATTCTGATCTTCAATGAGCCTGAACCTGATTTTCCGTTCGGATGGTTCCTTGGATATCTCCTTGTAGATGAGGTCATCATCAAAGCCTGCATCTGCAGCATCTTTACGTTTGGAGGCATATACAACAGCGGATATTCTTGCCCAGTAGATTGCGCCGAGACACATGGGACACGGTTCGCATGATGTATAAATTACGCAGTCTGAAAGATCGTTTGTTTTCAGCACTCTGGCAGCTCCCCTTATTGAAAGCATTTCAGCATGAGCCGTGGGATCATCTAATGGCACAACTTTATTTGACGATCTTGAAATTATAATGCCGTTTTTGGTTATCAGAGCACCGAAAGGACCTCCTCCTTCCTTTATGCTGTTTTTTGCAATTTCAATTGCGATCTTAAGGAATTTTGTGTCGTCTTTCATACCTCAGAATCATCCCTGTTATCATCAAACCAATAATGTGGCAAAAATAGTTTTAGTTTTGTTTTTCATTAATAATTTCCGGACAATATTCTTTTTTATCTTGAAATATATTGTATTTTTGCAGTCCCAAAATATGGAGTTTAACATAAAGTTCAAGTGATTCAATTTTAAAATTAATAACAGTGAACACTTTAAGTTATAAGACGGTATCGGCAAATAAAGATACTGTTAACAAGGAATGGATATTATTTGATGCAGAGGGAGCAGTTCTTGGACGTCTTGCCTCGGCTGTGGCTTCTGCCCTCAGAGGTAAGAACAAGACTAATTTCACACCCCATGTTGATTGCGGAGACAATGTGGTTATAATAAACGCTGAAAAGGTATCTCTTTCTGGAACCAAATGGTCCGACAAGGAATATGTCAGGTACACAGGTTACCCGGGTGGTCAGAGATTCACCACTGCGGAGGAGAAGCTGAAGAAGAATCCGATAAGCCTTGTTGAAAATGCGGTAAGGGGAATGCTGCCGAAGAACAGGCTTGGAAGGTCAATTTATAAAAACATGCATGTTTATGCAGGGCCCACTCATCCGCATGAAGCGCAGAAACCAAAAAAAATTGAACTTTAACACTTTAAGAAAAGAATATGGAGCCAGTTAACGCTATTGGAAGAAGAAAAGCAGCCGTTGCCAGAGTCTATTTAAGTGATGGCAAAGGAAAAATAACTGTAAACGAAAGGGATTACAAGGAATATTTTGGTGCTGAGACCCTTCAGTATGTAGTGACACAGCCTCTGGTTGTTCTTAATGCAGCTGACAAATATGATATCCGTGTCAATCTTGATGGAGGTGGTGTGAAAGGGCAGGCTGAAGCTATTCGTCTTGGGATCACAAGGGCTCTGATACAAATCGATCCTGAAAACAAATCAGTGCTTAAGGCAAACGGGTTTGTCACTCGCGATCCGAGGGAGGTTGAAAGGAAAAAACCTGGCAGGCCTAAAGCCAGGAAAAGATTCCAGTTCAGCAAACGTTAGAGTTTAAAAGATCAATAAAAATATAGATGCAAGTTTAGTATCTAAATTACAGGGACTCCCGCAAGGCGGGGCTACTCTGCGATTGATTGAAATGAATGTAAACTTAAAATTTAATTTAATGCCAAGAACAGATTTCAAAGAATTACTCGATGCAGGCGTTCATTTCGGACACCTCAAAAGGAAATGGAACCCGGCAATGGCTCCTTATATATTCATGGAGCGCAATGGTATCCACATCATTGATCTGGAAAAGACGATCGTTAAGCTCGACGAGGCTGCTTCAGCAATGAAACAAATAGCAAGATCAGGAAAGAAGATCCTGTTCGTTGCAACAAAAAAACAGGCAAAAGAAATTGTTGCCGAAAAGGTAAAACAGGTTAACATGCCCTACGTTACAGAGCGCTGGCCAGGCGGAATGCTGACAAACTTCCCTACCATCCGCAAAGCTGTTAAAAAGATGGGTTCAATTGACAAAATGTCGACCGACGGTACCTTTTCAAACCTTTCAAAGCGTGAAAGGCTACAGGTTACCCGACAAAGAGCCAAACTCGAAAAAACACTCGGAAGCATTATTGATCTTACAAGACTCCCTTCCGCATTGTTCATAGTTGATGTCTGCAAGGAGAAAATTGCGGTAAGAGAAGCAAAACGGCTCGGAATTCCGGTTTTTGCAATGGTCGACACAAATTCAGATCCTAATGGTATTGATTTTCCGATACCGGCAAATGATGATGCATCAAAATCAATCTCACTCATAGTAGATGTACTTTGCAAAGCTATCGATGAAGGTCTGAATGAAAGGAAACTTGAAAAAGACAAGGAACCCGGACAAAAAGATAAAAAATTCATAAGAAAAGATCTCGAAGCAAAAGATCTTCCCGATTCACTTATTGCATCCATAACCGAAGACGATGATGAGGTTGATACCGGGGAGAATGTTCCGCTGAAAGAAAAAGAAGAAGAGGAAGAAGGGGAAGAGGAAAAAGAAGTTACTTCAGTTGCAGATGAAAGTGACGAAGAATAACAGGATTAACTGAAAAATATAAAAGTAATAATATAATGGCAAATATAAGTTCAGCAGATGTTGCCAAATTAAGAAGGGTTACACTGGCCGGGATGATGGACTGCAAAAAGGCTCTCCAGGAATCGGACGGCGACTTCGACAAGGCAATTGAGATTATCCGTAAAAAAGGACAGGCTGTAGCAAATAAAAGGGCTGACAGGGAAGCTACCGAGGGCGTAGTTCTTGCAAAAGTTGCTTCCGGTAATAATATGGGCGCCATAATTGTCCTCAACAGCGAGACCGACTTCGTTGCAAAAAATGCCGAGTTTATTTCCCTGGCACAAAAAATAATTGATCTTGCAATAGCAAAGAAGCCCGATACTCTTGAAGAGCTTAAAGCTCTTCCGCTTGACAAAACAACCGTGGCCGGCAAGGTTATAGAATACATCGGCATTATCGGTGAAAAACTCGACCTCTCCTATTATGAAAAGATCGAAGCTCCTCATGTGCAGGCTTATATTCATCCTGGCAACAGGCTTGCAGCACTTGTCGGATTTTCAAAATCAGGACACGACAACCAGGTTTACAAAGATGTTGCAATGCAGGTGGCTGCAATGAATCCTGTTTCAATTGACAAGGATGATGTTCCTGAAAAAATAATTGCACAGGAACTGGAGATCGGCAGGGAACAGGCGCGCCGCGACGGCAAACCCGAAGAAATGCTCGATAAGATCGCTCAAGGCAAACTTGGGAAATTCTTCAGGGAGAGCACTCTGCTAAACCAGGAGTTTATTAAGGATAGCAAGATGACCATCAAGCAGTATCTTCAAACAACCGACAAGGGACTAACCGTAACTTCTTTTAAAAGATATACACTCAATCTTTAGATGCAAGTTCATAATTCAATATTAACATGGCGCTGAAAGGCGCCATTTTTTTTGCGGATTAAATTCTTAAATTTGCCTTGGCAACAATTTTCGAACCCGATGCTTTACGGTTCCTGAAAAGAATCCGGTATCCGTAAGTCATATAAACATCTGGCAAACAAAATGAAATACTCAAGGATCTTACTTAAGCTGAGCGGCGAATCGCTGTCAGGCGACGGCAACCACGGTATAAGTGAAGCCGTACTGGAAGAATATTCAAAGCAGGTTAAGGAAGCTGCTGATGCGGGCTGCGAAGTGGCAATAGTTATCGGAGGCGGAAATATATTCCGGGGAATAAGCGGCACAGAAGCTGGTTTTGACCGCGTAAAAGGCGATCAGATGGGGATGATTGCAACTGTCATCAACAGCCTCGCACTTGAAAGTATGATAAAAAAACTCGGGGGAACAGCAAAGGTGTTCACATCAATCAGGATGGAACCTGTTGGTGAACTGTATAACAGGGACAAGGTAGTGTCTGAACTTAAAAATAAAACCATATGTATTCTGTCGGGCGGGACAGGAAACCCCTTTTTCACGACCGATACTGCCGCGGCCCTCAGGGCAGTTGAGACCGGCGCTGATGTCCTGCTTAAAGGAACGAGGGTTGACGGAGTTTATACTTCCGACCCGGAAAAAGATCCCGCCGCCACCAAATATGACACACTTACTTTCGAAGAGGCAATAAACCGCAGGCTTAAAGTGATGGACCCGACTGCATTCACAATGTGCAGTGAAAACAACATGCCTGTAATTGTTTTCAATATGAACAGGAACGGAAACCTGGCGAAGGTAATTGCCGGATCCGCGGTGGGCACGCGAATAAGTAATTAATTCGGGTTGGCGGGTGATTTAACCGGCAACTTGAAGCCAGTATCATGGATTAATTAAACTGCCTGTTGTTTTTCACTCTATTTTATTATTTTTGTTCATACGTAAACCTATTGAAAAACCTGTTTATAAGTTTTAAGATTCTGACAGTAAGTTTAACCCTAAGCCAACGCCTATGAACGAAGAAGTTGAACTGATCATTGAAGAGACAAAAGACAGGATGCAGAAAGCTCTTGAACATCTTGATCATGAACTTGCAAGGCTCCGTGCAGGAAGAGCCAATCCTGCCCTTCTCGACGGTATTACAGTCGACTATTACGGAGTAAATTCCCCCCTCTCCCAGGTATCAAACATTAACACTCCCGATCCTAAGACCATTCTTATCCAGCCCTGGGAAAAGAATATGCTTGGTATAATTGAAAAAGCAATAATGGCTGCCAATATCGGACTCCAGCCGGTTAATAACGGAGAAGTCATCCGCATAAACATTCCTCCTCTCACCGAGGAACGCAGGCATCAGCTTGTCAAGCAGGTAAGGAACGAGGGAGAAACTGCCAAGATCAGCATCCGCAACGCCCGGAAATGGGCAAACGATGAACTGAAAAGAATGCTGAAAGAGGGACTTACCGAAGATGACGAAAAGAACGCCACGGAAAGCGTTCAGGAGATGGTTCACGACTATACTGCCAAAGTGGATAAGGTAATGGCAGCAAAGGAAAAAGATGTAATGACAGTGTAGAATTCACATCTTTCTCAGGTTCCTGAAATTACTTACTTTCCGGACGGTAAGAATTTAACGCCTTTTAAACCTGAGGTGCAGTTTCTGCACATCGCAATGTTTTTCCTTCCTGTCAGAATCATTTTGCGGAATGCCATGAACTTCTCCCCGTTCCAGATAGCACTTAACGATTCTTTTGTAAGGTCGCCCATGATGTATTCTGCATCTTTGTCGAAACAGCAGGGAATCACCTTGCCGTCCCATGTGATTACCGGATTGAACCAAAGACGCCAACACCTGTCAGGCAGGCTGCTTTTTATTATGAATCCGTTCCTATCGTTCCTGTAACGACTGTATTTCTTATCCGACGGCAGCCAGGTCCCAGCATTCCTGCCTCGGATTATCTGCATCGATTTCAGCTTAAGGGATGCTCCTGCTTCTTTTGCAAACTTTTTTACCTGTATTATCTGGTGCTCATTGTACCTGTTCACGAGAAGCTGTATTTCAAGCTTCATCGCAGACTTGTGTTTTTTCAGGGCAGACGTGATATTCCTTATGCCTTCAGTTACCTTATTGAAATCGCCTCCCTTCCTGTAGACGGAATATGTTTCAGGGTCCATCCCGTCAAGCGAAACAATAAGTTTTCCAAGGCCCGACATTACGATCTTTTCTGAGTTCCCGGCAGCAAGGAAATGCCCGTTTGTCGCAACTACGGTCCGGATGCCTCTTGCCGGTTCCAGAAATGAAAAAAAGTCCGGATGAAGCATCGGTTCTCCCTGGAAATAAAGATTCAAATAATAAATGTGAGGAGTAAGTTCGCTCAGGACTTTTTTATAAAGGTCAGGATCCATGAATCCTCTTTCTCTTTTCATCGTCCCTGATCCGGATGCACATTCCGGGCATTGCAGATTACAGTAATTTGTAAGCTCTGCTGATATGAACAACGGCAAGGCTGATACCACCGGCTTTCCTGAAACAGAGGACTTCAGGAATGAGTAAACCGAAGCAAAGGCATTCACAGTTTTGGTAAATCGGCCTGCCATTTTTAAATCTGAACCTGTGAAGTTAAATAAAAATAAACCGTATAATGCATAGGGTATAACAGGCTTTATGTGGTCATTGGTTTGAAAAGAAGACAATACGGTATTGGAAAAGAATAAAAGAAACATTAACTTAATGATTTTAAGCCATGAAAACAATTAAAACATTATCGTTCGTTACACTGCTTTTACTGTCGGCTTTTACAGCACAGACAGTTTTTGCAGTTAGTGCTCCTGAGAAAAAGAAAAATGATCAGCAGTCTCTCCTTACTTTCAGGGGTAAGGTTGTTGATGCCGAAACCGGGACACCGCTTGTATTTGCTTCAGTTGCAGTAAAGGAAAGCAACGTTGCAACAGTCACAAACATTGACGGCGAATTTATTATCAAGATTGCTGAAGCCCAGTCAGCCAGGAACCTCGAAGTGACATTCCTGGGTTATAAAAGCAAAGTTGTTCCGCTGACCGATTTGAAGGAAAACGGGTACAAGAACGTGATCTCACTTACCCAGGCTCCGATCCCTATAAAGGAAATAATTGTAAGGCCTATTGATCCTGAAGTCATTGTGAGGAACGCTATTTCCAAAATCGCAAAGAACTATCCGAATGAACCAAACCTGATGACAGGTTTCTACAGGGAGACAATCCGCAAGAACAGGTCATATGTGTCGATCGGTGAAGCAGCTGTTCAGATATTCAAAGCACCTTATAATTCCGACCTGCGCTTCGACGGAGCAAAGATCTACAAAGGAAGAAAAGGGCAAGATGTCCAGAAATTGGATACAGTTCTTTTCAAGCTTCAGGGCGGGCCGGTAAGCGTCCTTGATCTTGATATCGCTAAAAACACTGAGAATATTCTCACACCTGAAGCAATGAAATATTATGATTATTCAATGACAGGTGTTGTTGAAATTAACAACAAGCCTAATTATATAATCCAGTTCAAACAGAAACCATCGGTCGATATGCCGCTCTTCATGGGTACATTCTATATCGAAGCCGATTCATATGCTATCACCGAAGCTGAATTTGGATTCAACCTTGAGAACAAGGAGGCCGTTTCTTCAATATTCATCAAGAAGAAACCGCTTGGAATGGAAGTGACGCCGGAGATTGCCACCTACAGGACCAAATACCGGGAGCAGGATGGCAAATGGTATTTCGCCTATTCAAGGGCTGAGGTTAAATTCAAGGTTAACTGGAAACGCAGGCTTTTCAACACCTACTATACAACAATGTCTGAAATTGCAATCACAGACAGGACCAACCAGGAAGTTATTAAATTTGCAGGCAAGGACAAGATCAAACCTTCGGATGTATTTTCAGACAAGGTCGGTTCATTCTCTGACAAGGAATTCTGGGGCGATTATAATGTGATCGAACCCGATCAGAGCATTGAGGCAGCAATAAAAAGACTCAGTAAAAAGCTGAAATTCAGTGAGATGAAGGACAATTGAATTCGTAACGATAAATGATCGGGGATACTGACATAATCAGGAGGATCAGGCAGGGTGATGTTGGACAGTTTGAGTCACTCTTCCGGTCCTCCTATGTTTCCCTGGTAAGATATGCAGGAACGATTATAAAAGATCATGATACTGCTGAAGAGATTGTTCAGGATCTTTTTTTCAGACTATGGAAGGACAGGGACAAACTTCAGATTGAAAGTTCTTTGAACGGATACCTTTATAGGGCAGTCCATAACAGGTGCCTCCATTATATTGAACATGAAAGGGTTGTAAGCAGATATGTGAATGAGATCTCAGCCGGACAATCAGAAAGTGCAGAGAGCCCGACAGACATTCTGCATTACAAAGAGCTCCAGGCCAAAATAGCTCTGATAATTGAGATGCTGCCTGAAAGATGCGGCAGGATATTCTGCATGAACAGATTTGAAGGATTAAAATATAATGAGATAGCTGAAAGATTATCAGTTTCGATTAAAACCGTCGAGGCTAATATGGGAAGGGCGCTTAAGGAATTCAGAAAAGCACTGGCAGAACAATGAAAGAAATGACCGACATGGAAAAATATACCGATAATGAGTGGGAGAAGATTGCTTCACTTATTTCAGGAGAACAGAAAAGTGATGAGGATCTGCTAAGCAGGTTTATGGCTGAAGATAGTCATAATACCGTTAAACACTGGAAAGAGCTGAATGAAATGAAAAATGAGAAGGAAATAGATGTTGACAAAGCCTGGAATAATCTGTATTCCCGGCTCGACGAAAACGGACTGATGCCGGAAAAGGAAACCGCCGTTGCCAGTTTTACCAGAATGACCTGGTTCAGGCTGGCTGCAATGGTTCTTATTCTGCTGACTATCGGTTCAGGAATCATGCTTCTTAACAACAGGGGAGCATTAAGCCGGAAAACAGTGGTTTCAACCACCGATAATCAGAAAAACCTTCAGGTTACCCTTCCCGATGGAAGCAATGTTTCCCTGAACAGGAATACCAAGCTCACTTACAGGGAGAATTTCGGCAGGCACGGAAGGAATGTCGCTCTTTCAGGAGAAGCTTTCTTTGATATTACCCATGATGAGAAAAATCCGTTCATCATTGACGCCGGCAAGGCAAGGATAAGGGTTCTTGGTACTTCATTCAATGTGATAACAAGTAACGCCGAATCTTCAGTGGAAGTATTCGTCCGTACAGGTAAGGTAATGCTTTCGGATAATACAGGTGCTCAAAGCCTTGTGATTGATCCCGGGTTCATTGGTACATTAAATGAAAAACATTCTGAAAAAACCGCAAACAGCAATCCCAACTATATGGCCTGGAATACAGGCCACCTTGTTTATAACGGCCAGACGCTCGATATTGTTTTCAGGGACCTTAAACGGGTTTATAATATGGATATAGTTGCCGATGACCCCGGCATTCTCAGAAACACCTGGACCTCCCCGATTGATAATCAGCCACAGGAAACAATTATTCGGTTAATTTGTGTTAGCTTTAACCTTGGTTATATAAAAGATGGTAATGTTTACCATCTTTCACAAAAATAACTTACAGGCTGACAATGTTGTCAAACAATGGCTCTGCAAATAATTATATACGGGCCATTGCATTGTTGATATCACTGATCCCGCTTCAGGGAATAAAAGGCCAGGAAGCAATACTCGATTCGGCATTTACTTTCAGGGCGGGGACAGTTAAGACAGGCAATGCCCTGAACATTATTTCGCGTCAGACAGGTTTCAATTTCACATACGACAGCCGCCTAATTAACGCTGACAAAAAAATTGTCATGAACTTCAGGCATACAAGGCTGAAAGTCGTTCTTGACAGCATTCTCAATAATGATTCATTGGTCTATTCGGTTATCGACAGGTTCATTATTGTTTCCAGAGAACTGCCCTCCCGCCCGCCTGCTGCCGACTCCGCTAAAGCTGACGAGGTTAAGGAAATCTCAGGGCTTATTATTGACGAGGAATCATCAGAACCTCTGCCTTATGCCACAATCGGTCTTAAACACTCGGGAAAAGGAACCGTTACAAACAGCAACGGGGAATTCGGCCTGAAAATACAACGCCAAAGCTTCCAGGACACCATCGTTGTGAAATATCTTGGCTATTATGCAAGAGAGATACCTGTAAAACAGTCCCTTGGCAATAACTTCAGGATTGCCATGAAAAGGGAATTCATCTCAATCCCCGGAATAATAATTAAAAATCAGATACCCCAGGAGATAATATTCAAAACACTTGCCGGAATTTCCCGCAACTATGGAAATACTCCGGCAAACCTTACGGCATTTTACAGGGAAGGCGTTCTGAAAAAGGATAAGCTTCAGACCTATACTGAAGCTATCCTGCAGATCTACAAAAGTGCTTATACCGGAAGCCTCCTGAACGATCAGATAAAGGTCTTCAAAAGCAGGAAGATTGAAAACGTGAATGTGCGCGATTCGCTGACAGTCAGGCTTAAAGCAGGACTGAGTACATGCCTTCAGCTTGACGGCATAAGGAATTTATATGACTTCATTTCAAGAGAAAGCCTTCCCGATTACACTTACAGGCTTACTGATATTATCTCATTTGACGAAGAATCGGCTTATGAAATTGAATTTGCTCCAAGGCAAGAAACAGAATCTTCAATGTTCAGGGGATCAATCTTTATAAACACCAGCGACTTTGCGGTCCTCAAAGCTGATTTTGAAATAAGTCCTGAATACCTGCATAAAATGAAAGACACTTTCATCCTGAGTCCATCCAAAGACTTTACAACATGGCCTGTATCTGTTAATTATTCAATAAGCTACAGAAAGGTTGACGGAAGGTATTTTCTCAGTCACGTGAGGGGCGACCTTGTGTTTGCTTCAAAGCAGAATAAAAGACTTTTCAACACACAGTTCAATGTATTCTTTGAAATGGCCGTTACAGGTATAAACACGACAAATGTCACAAGGTTTGAAAAGGATGAACTGGCGCCGATTTACAGCGTTTTCTCAAAAACAGTCAAAAACTATGACCAAGTTTTCTGGGATAACCAGGATTTCCTCAAACCTGAGGACAATCTCCTTCAGGCTCTTAAAAACATGAAGGTAAAGTTTCAGGAGTTTTCGGGCAAAGAGAATGAATAGGGTTAAATGGTTTTGGTTGCCGGGTGCCGGGTACTGATTCCTGATAAATACCGCAGGCAGTCTGCAACCAGTATCCTTATATTTCAGTCTTTATCTATCAGCTTATAAAGCTCAGTCAGATCGGGAGTAAGGATTATTTCTGTTCTCCTGTTCTTCTGACGCGCTTCGGGAGTATCGCCCTGATCAACAGGCTGGTATTCGCTCCTTCCGGATGCGGTAAGTCTTGAGGGCTTGATTTTTGTGCCTTCCAGAAGCGCCCTTACAACAGTTGTTGCCCTTTTTACACTCAGGTCCCAGTTGTCTTTCAACTGGCTGTTCCCGGGCTTATAAGGGACATTGTCAGTATGTCCTTCAATGGTGATTTGTATATCAGGGTTTTTTTCAAGCACTCCTGCAAGTTTCCTGAGAGCATTCCGGCCGTTTGCGTCAATGTCCCAGCTTGCAGTCTTGAACAGCAGCTTTTCTTCAAGCGACACGTAAACTTTTCCGTTCCTGTTCGTGACAGTCAGCCCGTTGTTTTCATAGCCAAGCAGGGCTTCGGAGACTTTGCTCTTAAGTTCACTGACTGTCTTCTTCTGCGCATCAAGTATCTTTTGCATCTCTGCCATCCGGGCGTTCTTCTTTTCAAGCTCAGTATTCAGCTCATCAAGTGATATTTTTTTAAGATCAAGCGACTGTTGGAGTTGATTCAAAACATCTTCCTTCTGCCTGAGGTTTTCCTGTGCAGTCTGAAGGTTGGCGAGAAGCTTTTTTGTTTCGCTCACATTTCCCTTTATCAGATCCTCATGTGCATTCTGAAGTTGATTATAACTTGCCGAAAGGGTATTCAGGTCGCCCATTGCCTTGTCGCGGTCGGCCTTGGCAAGAACAAGCTCCTGTTTGATTTTTCCGTTCTCTTCCTCAAGTGAAGCGATCTTGTTCTCAAGCTCCCTGTTTTTTGTCGAAAGAACCAGGTTATCTGATTTGTAATTATCTCTGTCGATAGTGTTCTGCAAATTGGTTTTTTGAAGATCCCGGAATTTTTTCCCGGAAACGCATGAAGTGATGACGAGTGCAGATGATACCAGCAGTAATGCAATTGAAAATGATTTCTTCATTTTTTGAAATTGTTTACAGATGCGCAGATTATTGATAAGTTTTAAAATGATTCCGGCTAAGGCCAGTTAACAAAAATAGCAAAATCCGCCATATGCTTTCCCAATCATGGCTCAATAATTATTGTTATATTTGCAGGCTTGGGTATTTTTGAAAATTGGCATGAATCAGGAAGAGAGCGTTCTGTTCAGGATCACAACGCCTGAAGACCTCAGGAAACTCAAACCAGCTGATCTGGTAAAGGTCAGTGACGAACTGCGTAAGTTTATCATCGAGATGGTAAGCAAGAATCCGGGACACCTGGGTGCAAATCTTGGCGTTGTTGAGCTTACCGTTGCCCTGCATTACGTTTTCAGTACACCGTATGACAAGATAATTTGGGATGTCGGCCATCAGGCTTACGGACACAAGATACTTACAGGCCGCAGGGATAAGTTTGCAACAAACCGTCTGTATAAGGGGATTAGCGGATTCCCGAAGATGTCGGAAAGCGAATATGACGCATTCGGAACAGGTCATTCATCAACCTCTATATCAGCTGCTCTGGGCATGGCGGTTGCAGCGAAGCAGAAAGGTGAGAAAAGGCATGTTGTAGCAGTTATCGGCGACGGTGCAATGACTTCAGGGGAAGCATTTGAGGGCCTGAACAATGCAGGAATCGCCAAATCGGACATTCTTGTGATACTCAACGACAATAACATTGCCATCGATCAGAATGTCGGAGCTCTAAAGGAATATCTGATTGATATTTCGACAAGCAATACCTATAACCGTTTCAGGAACAAAGTCTGGAATTTTCTTGGCAGGTTCGACAAACTGGGACCAAATGCCCGTACTCTGGCAAAACAGTTGCAGGCAGGTTTTAAAAGCACGATCCTCGATAAAAGCAACCTTTTTGAAGGTATGAATTTCAGGTATTTCGGTCCTATTGACGGACATGATGTACTCCATCTTACTTATGTCCTGCAGGATCTTAAAAGGATCCCGGGGCCTAAATTACTTCATTGCCTCACCGTTAAAGGCAAAGGGTTCAAACAGGCTGAAGAAAACCAGACTGTTTTTCATGCTCCGGGAAAATTTGACAAGGATACGGGTATAATACTTACCTCCCCTGATACAAAAAAGACCGCGCTTTACCAGGACGTTTTTGGGAATTCCATCCTTGAGCTTGCACGCGCCAATAAGAAAATAGTTGGCATAACTCCGGCCATGACAACCGGATGTTCATTGTGCATAATGATGAAAGAGATCCCTGAAAGGACATTCGATGTGGGGATTGCTGAACAACACGCCGTGACTTTTTCGGCGGGAATGGCAACCCAGGGGATGATTCCTTATTGCAATATTTATTCGTCATTCCTTCAGAGGGCATACGACCAGGTCATCCACGATGTTGCCCTTCAGAACCTGCACGTTGTGTTTTGCATCGATCGGGGCGGACTTGTGGGTTCGGATGGCGCAACCCATCATGGTTTTTTTGATCTGGCTTTTATGAGGAGTATCCCCAACGTTATTGTTTCGGCCCCGATGAACAGCCTGGAACTCAGGAATCTTTTGTACACTGCCCAGCTTGAGAAGGTCGCTTCACCATTTGCGATACGTTATCCGCGTGGACAGGGTATGGTTATTGACTGGAATCAGCCGTTCACTGAAATTGAAATCGGCAGGGCCAGACAGATAAGCGAAGGGAAAGACATTGCAGTACTCAGCATAGGTCATCCGGGAAATTTCGTAATGACGGCAGTTTCAAAGTTGTCAGGTGAAGGAATATCCGTATGTCATTACGATATGAGGTTCCTTGCCCCTCTTGACGGGGATATTCTTCATTCTGTCTTCAGGAGGTTCGACAGGATAATAACAGTTGAGGACGGCGTATTAAAGGGAGGGTTCGGGAGCTCAGTAATTGAATTCATGTGTGATAACGGTTATCAGGCCGAGGTAAGACGGCTGGGTATTCCCGATTATTTTGTGGAACAGGGCACCCAGGAAGAGCTTATCAGGGAGTGCGGTTTTGATGCTGAAGGCATCGAGATGACAATAAGGGAGATGGTGCTCAGTGGCAAAAAAACTCAGTTACATAAAGGAGCAACGATTTAAAGCATAACCGTGCAAAGGTGTAACTGTACGGTGTCGGAAAGGATGGACAAAATAAAAAAGTAAAAAGGCAAAACTAAAAAATTTGTCTTATTTTCGCGGACTGCAAGACTGCAGGAACGTTCGACTGCAAAACACATTGATGCCCGGATGGCAGGGCCGAGTGATTTTTTTATGCCCGGATGGCAGGGCCGAGCGTTAAGAAATTGCCCTGTGGGCAGTTTTAGCGAAGGAGCCAGTCTTGCGGGTTGGCCAATTCCGCCATCCTTTTATTCTGGCAGGGTTCTTTTAAATAGAATTTGATTATCACCAAATACTATCCTTAATAAATGCCCGGATGGCGGAATTGGTAGACGCGCTGGTCTCAAACACCAGTGGTAGCAATACTGTGCCGGTTCGATCCCGGCTCCGGGTACTTTTTTATCACCCTGGCCTTCTGAGTCTTACATACAGGAGCAAGCAATCTGGCCTACTTTTTGAAACCGAACCTGAACCTTGTTGTGTTTCTCAGGCTGTCAAGATATTTCATGTCTTCATCAGAAATATCAAAATCAACTTCTGCATTTTGCTTTATGTATGCCGGATGTATTGATTTGGGAAGAGGAAGCACTTCTCTCTGAAGAACATAACGAACACAAACCTGAGGAACTGTGGAGCCGTACTTCCGGGCAATTTCTGCAATTGTTTTGTTTTCAAGTATTGCACCCGTTGCGAACGGGGAATAACCCTCAACCAGAATATTATTCTTCCTGCAGAAGCGTAAGATATCATCCTGTGGATACCCGATATAAAATTTTATCTGGTTTGCCATTGGCTTTATATTGCTGTTATCAATGACCGCGGTCAGATCCGAAACACTGAAATTCGAAACTCCTATTGCACGGCAGCGTCCACCATGATATATCTTTTCCATAGCTTCCCAGACTTTTATGTTTTCTTTCGTATAATTGGCTCCCATTTTCCCCCAGGGCCACGGAGCATGTATAAGGTAAAGATCGATATAGTCAAGCCCTATGTTTTTCAAGGTTTCCTCAAAACTGTCCATTGCGCCGTCATAATCTTTGATTTCAGCCGGAAGCTTTGATGTGACAAAAATTTTCTTCCGTTCAATGTCCGAATCGCGTACAGCTCTTCCGACACTCTCTTCGTTTCCGTACGCATTGGCTGTATCGATATGCCTGTAACCGCTTTTAAAGGCAAAGGTCACTGAATCATAGGCAGTTTTTCCGTTTGGAATCTGCCAGGTTCCAAATCCGATAGCCGGAATTTTTACCCCGTTGTCCAATACAAAAACCTGATCGCTTTTCATTTTAGAAGTCTTTATACACAAAGATATGAATAATGGCTGCGGATTTTCAGTGTATCCCGTGAATTCCGGAGGAGTTCATATCTTTGTACTAAACCAACCTCTAAAAGCAATGTTTAAAAGAACATTTATTAAGACGGGTTTGCTGAGATTCACCGGCATTTTCATTATTCAACGTGGTGTGGTTCAACCCGCAATGCAGGCGTTTGGATCAAGGCCTGAATGTATGGCATTCGGAAAAGAAATGCTCCAGGCCCTGAAGTGATAAAAACATGCTCACTGACTGAAATCATTGCAAACATAGCTACTCATATATGACTGAAATACAATCACTTTATCAGGAAGCAATAAAATTTGCAACTTACAGGCACATGGATAAAGAACAGACCGTAAAGGGAACCACACTTCCCTATGTTGTTCATCTCAGCAATGTCGCAATGGAATTATTCATGGCTGCAATGCATACTGCTGATTTTGACCTAAAGTATGCGGTTCAGGTTGCCCTGCTCCATGATACAATTGAAGACACTGATACAACATATGAAGAAATAGAGAACCTTTTCGGATCTGAAATCGCAGTCGGTGTGCTTGCATTGACAAAAAATGAGAATCTTCCGGAAGATGATCAGATCCCCGACAGTCTTGCACGGATAAAGAAGCTGCGAAAAGAAGGCTGGGCTGTAAAGCTCGCAGACAGGATCACTAATCTTCAGCCTCCGCCATCATTCTGGGACAATGCCAAAAGACTGCATTATCTTGAAGTTTCTAAACTGATCCTTACCGAACTGAGAGAAGGAAATGCTTATCTGGCAGAACGAATGGGCAGCGTGATAGATGACTATGTAAAGTACATCCCCGGATAGAGTTCATAATTCTGCCGTTTTTACCGGACAAAAAAATGAACAATTTTTCCTGCTAAACCATAATAGTCTTCCCTGAATTGAACTTTTTATGTTCATTGTACATCACGTAACCCATCTGATTTGTTACGAGCCTGGTCTTACCTATTTTAATATCCCCTTCGTTTTTATGGTCATGACCAAAGATCCAGTAATCAGGTTCAGCCATTTCAATGAGATCATAAAGTTCAACGGCAAAAACTTCACTTATTGCTTCTCTTCTGTCTTCTTCAGGATAATTCATGAAAGTAGGCATATGATGTGTAACCACTATCGTCGTTCCGCCATTCCCATTTAAAAGTTCGTCTTTAAGGAAAGAGACGCAGCTTTCATGCATCTGATTATACTGTTCAACGGTGAGGTCGTTACCTTTGTTTCTGATCACATGAAAATCTGAATATCTAAGTCTTATTTCAAATTGATGTGAAGGATTTATCTTTGTCCACAATGTTGAAAAAATAAAATTAACATTCCCTGTCCTGACCGATTTATTGTTTACAAGAAAGACATTGTCCCTTATCTTCTCATTTAAGAACAGTCCTATTTCCATGATGTCGGAATGATAGTACTCATGATTGCCGGGAACCCACCATGTGGTATTAAAATGATCTGACAGGTAATCAAAAAAATAAGAATGCCTGTCTATCTGGTTCAGAGGGATAATATCGCCTGCCAGTACAAGAATATCGCCTTCGGGTTTCAGGGGCTTTCTTTTCAGAAGCTCCTCATTTTCAGGAAATTCAAGATGAAGATCGGAGGCATACTGGATTTTCATTGTAAAAGGATGCTGGTTGTCTGGCGCCTGTAAAAGCTAAATGACAGGATTAAATATACAAATTCTGAGTGGGAAAAAAGAATCCTGGCTGGGAATAATGGTTCCGGAGCTGGCTGATAAAATACTTTAGTATATTTATTCAAGTTTTAGGTGAGAATTCTTGACGTTGCTTATGGATAGCTACCTGAAAAAGCTGATCACAGAGGGTGAGAATCAACATCTTGACTTTAAGTTCTGTGTCTCCGACAGCAGGAAGATAGCAAGAACACTGGCAGCTTTTGCAAACAGCGACGGAGGAAGGCTTCTGATAGGTGTAAGGGATAACGGCAGTATTGCAGGTATCAAATCTGATGAAGAAATATATATGGTCGACACTGCCGCACATCTTTTCTGCAGACCTGAGATATTTTATACAATAAAACAGTATCAGGCGTCAGGAAAAACCATTCTGGAGGTTGAGGTGATGAAGGGAAACAAAAGACCTTATCAGTCACAGGATGAGAGCGGAAAGTGGCTGACATACTTCAGGAACCATGACCAGAATCTTGTTGCGAACAAAGTATTGCTCCGGGTATGGCGCAAGGAGGAAATGAAAGCCGGAGTGCTCGTAAAATTCAGTGATGCTGAAAACACCCTTATGGATTATCTCATCAAAAAGGGATCAATTACATTTTCAAGGTTCAGGAAAATTGCCGGGATATCCCCTCACAGGGCGGAAGCGATCCTGGCAAATCTCATCCTCTTCAGAATTGTGATAATGAAGGCTTCAGAAAAAGGATTCACCTATGAATTAAATCCGGATGATCAAATGAATTTGTCCAGGTAGATTTTGTTCCTGAGTTAACTGATCCAGTATTATCAGCCATACTGAAAAGCATGAAAGCCGCAGAGGGCTTTTCAGTATCCCTCTGCAGTCACCGGTGCTTTGCCCTCAGGCTCCTTAATAAAACCTCCCGTAAGTACTTACAGGATCTTCTTTAAGTTATTGTAAGACAGGATCACGTCATCCATTGACCTGGCATTATCCTGCTCATAGAAATAGTATTTCATCCCGGCCAGCTATTTTGGATTTTTAAATGCCTTACTCTTCATCATGTCAGGCATAAGCATTGCTCCCAGTGCTGCTGTCCCTGATCTTTTCAGAAATTCTCTGCGATTTGTCATTTGATTGATTTTATGAGGTTAAGTTAGTAAGTAAGATACACAAACATTCAGAGCCGTCCGGTTGGGCGTCTCTGAATGATATTCCTCGTGTGATTTTAAGTCCCTGGAAATTAAAGCCGGTCTTAAATACAGTTTTTGTCAGCTTTTACGAAATAATCAGAAATTATTATTGTGCCGGTTCAGTATGCTTCGGCTTCTGAGGAGTATTTTCCTCAAGCCATTTTTTCTGTTCGTCTGTAAGCAGATTCATCAGCTTTGACTTGTTCACCTCCCTCATTTCCTTCATCTTCTTCTGCATATCGCTTCTGAATTTTTGCATTTCATCCCTATGTTTCTGCATAAGATCGGCCATATCCTTCTTCTGCTTGTCAGTAAGGTTTGGTATATTCTCCATCATTCCCATTCCGTGACTGCCCCATTTCATCCCTTGGTCTCCATACATTTCGGGACGCATCATGCGCCCGGGCATCCACATGCCCCATCCCTGCTGCCAGCGTCCCTGAGGGTACCAGGGCATGCTCCACATTGGAACCATGCATGGACAAAAACTTTGCATATACATCGGCCCTATGCCGCGATGCATCCTTCCTGTCATCAATGAATCACGACCTTCCCTCGTACGAGGCATCCAACCCATCCTGTGCATGCCCATTCCTGCACTGTCAGCCTTCATACCTCTCGTCTCCCGCTGGGCACTGAGGGAGAAGCTTCCTGCTGTCAAAAACATCAGCAGAATGACAAAAACTTTTCCTGTGCTTTTCATAATCTTTATAATTTTTATTTTATAAGTTAATTCCGGACAATGCCAGTTTTTTCTTACCTATCAGACAATTTGAAATTCCGATTTGTTCCATCAGATATCCGAATTAACAAATCATTAACCGGGAAAATGGGAGGATTTAATATTTTGGCCTACTTTTGCATCCTGTAATCTGAAAGAATCTGTTATGAGAAAACTCTTTACCGCATTTTTACTTTTTTTTTCAATCCTGACTTTTTCCCAACAGTCTGCAGATAAAAAGTCCGACTACTGGAAAACAATCTACCGTGCCACCGCGACAAAGATCAACGACGTCATCGACACAAAGCTTGATGTCAGGTTCGATTTCACAAAATCATGGATGTACGGAAAAGAATGGATCACTCTTAAACCTCATTTCTATCCGACTGATTCACTCAGCCTCGACGCCAAAAGCATGGCTATCAACGAAGTTTCGATGATGAGATCGGGGATTCATATTCCTCTGAAATACACATACGACAACCAGATGCTTCATATTACACTTGACAGGATATACAGGGGCGGGGAAAACTATACCGTTTTTATCGATTATACTTCAAAACCTGATGAAATTAAAGCAAAGGGAAGCGCTGCAATAACAGGGGCAAAAGGCCTTTATTTTATAAATCCCCTTGGAAAAGATAAGGATAAGCCCACCGAGTTGTGGACACAGGGCGAGACTGAGTCAAATTCATCATGGGTACCAACGATCGATAAGCCAAACCAGAAAACAACGGATAAGATTTCAATGACCGTACCTGCAAAATTTATAACGCTTTCAAACGGGCTTCTGGTTAAGAAGAAGAAACATCATGACGGAACCCGCACCGACACCTGGAAAATGGACCTCCCTCATGCCCCTTACCTTATGATGATGGCCGCAGGAGAATACTCGGTCATAAAGGACAGGTACAAAAACAAAGAAGTAAGCTATTATGTTGAAAAGGAATATGCACCTTTGGCAAGGAAGATCTTTGGCCTGACCCCCGAAATGATAAGCTTTTTCTCCGGTATAACCGGTGTTGATTTTCCCTGGCAGAAATACTCCCAGGTTGTTGTAAGGGATTATGTCAGCGGGGCAATGGAAAACACCACGGCAACGGTGCATGCAGAATCTGCGCAGCAGGATGCAAGGCAGTTGATAGATGGCAATTCATGGGAAGATGTGATTGCCCACGAGCTTTTTCACATGTGGTTCGGCGATTATGTAACAACGGAAAGCTGGAGTAATTTAACACTTAACGAATCTTTCGCCGATTTAGGCGAGACGCTCTGGGAAGAGCATAAACATGGCAAAGATGCGGGCGATGAGCATAACCTGGAAGCAATGCAGAATTACCTCTTTAGCAACAGCAGCAAAAAAGACCTGGTCCGCTTTTATTACAGGAACCGCGAGGATATGTTTGATGTGGTCAGTTACCAGAAAGGAGGAAGAATACTGAACATGCTCCGTAACTATGTCGGTGATAGTGCTTTTTACAGATCATTGAACCTGTACCTCACAAGAAACAAATTCTCGTCTGCCGAGGCTCAGGATCTCCGGCTTGCATTTGAAGAGGTTACCGGACAGGACCTGAACTGGTTTTGGAACCAGTGGTATTATGGCAGCGGTCACCCGAAGCTCGAAATCAATTATGACTATGACCAGGCAAACCGTTCAGCAAAAGTTTTCATTAAACAAAACCAGACTGACAAAATTTTCAGGCTTCCCGTCGCTATCGATGTTTATCAGGGAGGAAGCAGGAAAAGATATAATGTATGGCTTGAAAACAAGGCAGATACATTTGCCTTTCCTGCTGCCGTCAGGCCTGATCTGATCAATGTCGATGGTGATAAGATCCTTCTCTGCCAGAAGTCAGACAACAAGACAATCGACAATTTCATATTCCAGTACAAAAATGCAGGCCTTTATCTCGACAGGCGCGAAGCAATCGATTATGCCGCAAGAAACCAGGCTGATGACCCGAAAGCTTTTACACTTCTGAAAGATGCATTAAATGACCGGTACCACGGATTGAGAATTTTTGCAATACAGAGGTTGAAAATGTCCGATGATTCCATTAAACGAACAATTGAACCTATGCTGGCAGATCTGGCTCAGAAAGATCCTTCTCCAAAGGTAAGGGCAGCTGCAATACAGGGACTTGGAAAGTACAAAAAAGCAACTTACAGGGATTTTTTCATAAACTCGGCTAACGATTCTTCATATTCAGTAGCGGGGAGTGCACTTCTTGCCCTGGCTTCCATCGACAGTACCTCAGCTCTCAACATGGCAAAGCAACTCGCGTCGCAGCATGTAAAAGGTGAATTGTTAATTGCAGTTGACAATACCCTGTACACTTATGCCGATGAAAGTGAGTTTGACTCGCTTGCAATAAGGTTTGCAAAACTGCCGGTCAGCGACAATAAGTTTATGCTGCTTCAGCCTTTTTCAAACTACCTGAAAAAGATAAAAAATACTGATAATTTCAGGAAAGGCATTGACATAATTGTCAGTTTCCGGGATACTATACCCGAAGAATACGGACAACAGCTGAACTATTACATAAACAGCATGATACTGAGCAGTATTTCATCGGCCAAGCAGAAGGCAGGGATGACCGAACAGGCTGATTATGTAAAATCAAAGCTTGCCGCCAAACACAAAGAGACAATCACAGAATAAAAACCAGTTTTTATTCTTCATGCCACTTTGACCTGTCAGGCGGAGCCGGCTCAACAATTTTCTTCACCGGGTTCTCCTTTAACTCCTGAAGCAGCACTTCAACTGCTTTCTCAATGCTGGGATCGATCCCTTTTGCAAGCTGTTCAGGACGGTCGACAACCTCAATATCAGGAGAGACTCCTTTGCCTTCAATTATCCAGCCTTCATCCTTATCGAAAACACCGAACCTCGGAACTGAAATGTATCCGTTATCCACAAGGCCTGCATTCCCGGAAATACCTACAAGCCCTCCCCAGGTACGGGTCCCGATCAGTTTGCCAAGTCCCAGTTTTCTGAAAAAATAAGGGAATGCATCACCGCCGGATGATGAGTATCCGTTTATCAGCATTACCTTTGGTCCGTCGTGGGCTATTCCCGGTGACTTGCCCGGCTTAAGGCCGTTCTGGTGCCACCATGCGAGCGTATGCCTGTCAAGCAGATCAGCCATCCGGTCCGGAATAAAGCCCCCTCCATTGTATCTTTCATCGATGATCAGCGCCTCTTTATTGAAATATGCATACATGCCAAGAAACAGCTCACGGTTGCCGGCTATTGATGTATTCGGAACATGTATATATCCTATCCTTCCGCCCGACAGCTTATCGACCATTGCCCTTCTTTCATTTACCCAGTTAAAATACATGAGCTCCAGCTCGCTTGAAATGGGTTTGATGGTTGACGTACGAGCACCCTCTGATGTCGGTTTGCTGCTGACCTTAATTTCAACTTTCTTGTCGGCCTTGTTCTCAAGATAATAGTAAGGGTTATCAGTTGTTGTGACATCCTTTCCATCGATGCTTATCAGGTAATCTCCTTCCTTTACGTCGACTCCCTGTTCTGTTAGGGGAGAACGCCTGCCATGATTCCAGTTTTCCCCGGCATATATCCTGGATATCCTGTAGCGGCCGGCAGTCTCATCAGCTGTAAGCTCAGCGCCAAGAAGACCGTTGTCGATCCTTTTGACACGTTCAAAATCGCCCCAGTCTACATACGAATGACCGGTATTGCTTTCTGCAAGCAATTCGTCAAGTATATAATCGAGGTCAGCCCTGTGGCTCACATAAGGCAATAAAACACTGTAACGGTCCCTCATCGCTTTCCAGTCAACTCCATGAAGGTTATCAACATAAAAATAATCGCGGTAAATACGCCATGCATCAATATATATCTGATTCCATTCCTTGCGGGGATCGATTTTCATTTCAAGCCCATCGAGATTCAGTTTTCCATCGCCGGCTTTCTGCCCGGGAGCCAGTTTTGTGATGCCATAATCGTTTCCCGATTCGTAAATAACCATCTTGCCGTCGGATGAAAGAGATGCTGTTATCACTTTGTCGAGAATTTCTTCATTCTTCTCATCAGCTATGTTGTATTTCATCAGCTTTCCCGAGCTGATAAATACCAGTCCTCCGTCAACGGCGCCCACGATGCGATATTCGCCTGCATCACCGGGCAGTGCTGTAATGCGGCTGTTGATCCCGTTAAAGTCAATTTCGACCTTCACCTCTTTTTTTGCTGCTGACGCAATGTCAGCGACGCTGCCTTTGACTTTCTTTTCTGTTGCCCTGGCAGATGGCAATGTTGCCGCCTTTTCTGATTTTACAGGTTCAATGTCGTTCTTATCCTTGAAAATCCTCGGACTTTTCTGTGTCAGGGCAATTGCATAAAGACGGCCTGCCTTATTATAAACATAGTCAAATTCGAAACTTGAGAATGCCAGATTGAAGTCGCGGTTGGATTCAAAAAATATATAGTTCCCATCCTGGCTGAAAACCGGGTTATCATCTGAAAAAGTACCATCGGTTATCTGTTGCATTTTACCGGTTGTGATATCATACACCCAGATTGCCGAATTGTCGTTGTCTCCTTCCTTCTGATATGTTATCCAGCGCGAATCAGGAGAGAAACTGTAGCTCCTCAGTTCATTTGCTGTTGCATGATCAATATCGGTTATTTTTCCGGTTGAAACCTCAACCAGCTCCAGCTTAAGAGTCCTGTCTGAGAACATAAGGTAACGGCTGTCGGGCGACCAGACAGGCTGGTACTTCCATGCCGAGGAGTTGTACGTTACCTGTTTCGGCCTGGCGCCTTCCTTGTTTTCAAGAAGATAAAGTTCATATTCCCCGGTAAGATCGGAATAGTATGATATATATTTCCCATCAGGCGACCATGCAGGATAAATTTCACGTATTCCCTGGCTTTCCGTCAGGTTCCTTGTAACCCCGTTCTCGGCAGGAACGGAGAAGATATCTCCCCGTGCATCAAAAAGTGCACGCTTTCCTGTTGGTGAAACAGCAAAACTGTTAATGTAATCCTTTACATTCTTAAAATATGGAACAAGATTGGGATTGTCAAAATCAATGTTAATCTTCACCTTCTCCGTCTGCCCTGTAAGCAGGTTCAGCTTATATATAAATCCCCCGTTTTCATATACAAGCTGATCTCCTCTTCCCGAAGGCCACATTACGTCGAATTCGGCATGATGGGTGATCTGCCTGGTCTCTTTTGTCACGGTGTTGTACTGCCATATGTTAAGTTTCAGATCGCGGTCGGATGCGAAATATATATTGTCACCCGACCATGTGGGAAGCTGGTCAGTTCCCTCAAAATTCGTTATCTGTTCTGATGTGTTTTGCTTCAGGTCATAGATCCACAGGTCTGTTGCCCTACCGCCCTTGTATCTTTTCCAGTTCCGGAATTCACGGTCAACCGGGGTGAAGCATATTTTCGTGCCATCCGGAGAGAACACGCCAAATCCTCCGTTTACGATGGAAAGAGGCTTTTCAAGTCCGCCGTCGAGGCTTACAAGAAAATATTTTCCGTTCCTTTCGCCGAAAGGGGTCCGGTTGCCTCTGATCAGTATCTGTTTGCTGTCAGGTGTCCAGTCGAGCACAACATTGTCCCACCCGCCCCTGGGCGGCATCTCACCCACCGGGTTATACCATGTCAGCTGGCGAGGCTCACCTCCATTTGACGGTATTACGAATATCTGCCGGCTCCCGGAATACTCGCCTGAAAAAGCGATCCATTTGCCGTCTGGCGATATTTTGGGAAAGAGCTCAAGCCCGGGATGTGATGTCAGGCGGCGGGCTTCTCCGCCGTTTGAATCAACTGTCCAGATGTCACCTGCATATACGAATACAATAAGATTCCTGTTTATGTTGGGGAAACGCAGCATCCTGGCGTCCTCAGTAGCTGCAACCTTGGTCGAAATGCTGAGAATCAGCACCAGAAAAGGAAATAAGTACAGAAGTTTTTTCATGAGAAACAATTTGTATCAGATATTATAATTGAGCTATCAATTGAAAGGCAGTTGGGAAAAGGTTCCATATGCCTTAATGTGATAATTGCAATTCTTTCATATTTTTTGAATCATGTTAATTAACATGTCAGATGAAGAACAAGATTGGTATCAGGGTCGTTTATATGTTTTATTGCCTCAGGAGTGCTCATCAAAATCAGCTCAACTCCTTTTTTTGCGGCAGTTTTTTTCACTTCATCCATGACAGGCATGGCTGAGCCGTGTCCGGCTCCGACAATAAGACGCTTGCATCTCCAGGGGATGTTCTCGTCAGCCGAAAGCGGTGTGTGGCCGAATTTTTCGCGAAATTTTTTCGACTCCGACTTTCTTCTCTTTTTGACAGAACCATTGTCAACTATTATATCCTTATCCCATGATTCACCGTCAATCATGATGGATCCGAAAGACAGACTGTTCACAATCATAAAACCTCCTTCCCTGAAATTTCATTGTAAATTTATCAAAAATACAGATAATATCCGGCAATGATGACCCGGATATAAATGAGAGGCCGGGGTTCCACTGTGAAAAAACCAAAATTTATTTTTGAGGACAAGTATCCTTGTTATTATCCTGACCTTTTTCTACATTTGGTATGAAACCTGTTAACCAAAAACTTCTTGGAAATATTAGGAATTTTTCCGGTGGTAAAACTTTGCTAAACCTACTACTATGAACTTATTTTTACTGCGATGTAAAAAAATCTTGCTGTTGTTACTTCTGATAACAGCATTCGGAACTGTGTCAGGGCAGATCACTGTCAAAGGAAAAGTGATTTCTTCTGACGATAAATCTCCTTTACCCGGTGTGAACATAATATTAAAAGGTACCACTACGGGAACGTTTACGGGCCCTGATGGTTCGTTTGCAATTGCCGTCCGGAAAAAGGAGGACATTCTTGTATTCACCTTTGTGGGATACAATCCTATGGAGGTTCCGGTCGGTGACAGGAGGATCATGGAAATAAGCATGGTCCCGCAGATAAATGAGCTGGAAACTGTTGTTGTCATGGGGTACAGCAATAAAAAGAGAAATGAGATTACCAGCGCTGTCACTACTGTTACATCGGATAAGCTGATGGATGTGACCTCAAGTGACATCGGGACAATGCTTCAGGGGAAAGTTGCAGGTATTGAGGTAGTTAATGGATCCGGCAGTCCGGGAGCCACCCCTGATATCCGGATAAGAGGCTCATCTTCATTCAGTGCTCCCAATCAGGGACCTCTTTATGTGGTCGATGGAATTATCGGGGGAAATTTCGATCCAAACGATGTTGAGACACTGACAGTGATGAAAGATGCCGGTGCAACTGCCCTCTATGGTTCACAGGCAAACGGGGGAGTGATTGTAGTTACAACGAAAAGGGCAAAATCGGGCAAGCCGCAGTTTGAAGTCAAGGCAGTTAACGGAATCCGTGTTGCCGATCACGGAAATGTAAGGATGATGGACAGCAAAACGCTGTATGATTATCACCGGGAGTATTTCCGCGATCCTGTACTGTTCGTGATTGATGACAGGAAATTCCTGGCGGCCCGTCCGGCTTCACTTCTTGATGTGAATACCAGCTGGCTTGATGAAACTTTTACACCTGTCCTGTTACAAAACTATTTTCTTTCTTCATCAGGAAAGACCGATAAGCTGTCATACTATATCGGAGCCAGCTATTATGATGAGGAGGGGACATTCATTAATACAAAATACAGAAGAATAAACTTACGAGCTAACAGCACCTATAAGTTTTCGGACAGAGTGTCCCTGTCAAATAACATAAACCTGAGCGGCTCAAAAACAATAGGAGCTGATTATATGAATATCTATTATTCCTATACAAACATGCCCTGGGATGATCCGTATGACGAGAACGGGAATCCGAGAAGCTTTAAGAATGCTGACGGAATATGGTCGAAGGATAAGATCAATCCGATTCAGGCTGCAGACAATTCAGAGTTAAGCAACTACGGAGGGTCGTTCGATTATGATATCGATCTGAATATCGACATAACCGGCTGGCTGTCGTTTTCCTCGACAAACCGTCTGAGTGCAAGCTCATACATGGATAAACAGTATTATTCCGCAGCCGCTGACAATCTATCATACTTTGGCACAGGCTATGTAAGTTCAAGGAACGATATGGCCTATGGCGGAATAACCACCAACCTTTTAAAATTCCAGTTCGGCAAATCGGTCCGTTCCTTAAGCGGGCTGATCGGATTCGAAGCCGGAGGAGACTATTCCGATTATATCAGGGGATCGGGAACAGGCATTCCCCAAGGACTTAAGGTTCCATCTGTTGCTTCCAGTCAGTACTCCATCGCCGGAGCACCGGTAAGTTCCGTGATGCAGTCTCTCATTTCACAGGTTAATTATACCATAAATAACAAGTATTTCCTTTCCGGTTCATTCAGGATCGACCAGTCGTCATCTTTTGCACCGAACAAGCGCACTGCCATGTTTCCAAGCCTCTCTGCAGCATGGAATGTCAGCAGCGAGGATTTTATGAAGCCGGTGAAACCAATAAGCAACCTCAGGTTGAAACTCAGCTGGGGCAGAACAGGAATGAAGGATATAGGACCTTATAAATATATGGAACAGTTCCTGTATTCGACACAGTATAACGGTCTGTCTGCAGCAATACCTTACCAGATGGCCAATCTTAACCTTACCTGGGAACAGACCGGTCAGTTCAACTTCGGAATGGAGATTGGCTTGCTCCAAAGGATTAACATTGATTTCAATGCATATAAAAATGTCACAAGAAATCTGCTTGTGTACCGCGATCTTCCTCCTTCAGGCGGATTCAGTAAACAGTGGCAGAACATAGGCAGGTCGGAGAACACGGGTGTGGAACTTGGAATTTCCTCAATAAATATTAAAACAGCCGATTTTACCTGGACAACCGATTTTACAGCCGGGTTTAATAAAAACAGGCTCGCAGGATTCGGAAGCGATACAATCCAGAATGCCAACTCATACGGAATTGTGCAGATCTATCACACCGGAGGAACCCTCTATTCATGGTATTCCAAGGAATTCTATGGCATTGATCCGGCAAACGGCTCAATGCTCTGGGTCGGCACCGACGGTCTGACGACCCATGACTACCAGTCTGCCAGGAAGATTGAATGCGGCTCTCCGATGCCAAAATTTCAGGGTGGCTTCGGAACCGAGTTCAGGTACAAAAACCTGTCTCTCCGGGCTAATTTCTCTTTTGTTTCGGGAAACAAGATCTACAACTATTTCAGAAGGTATGTTGACCATGACCTGCAGGATGTCGGGTTTAATGTGATGATGCCCAGGAGCGACTGGAAATTATGGCAGCAGCCGGGAGACATTGCAAATCATCCTCTTCCCCAGAATGCTGTGAACTCCTATGATCCGTCAACCCGATTTATTGAAGACGGAAGCTATCTGAAAGTGCGGAATGTCACCCTTAGCTATGAACTCCCTGCCTCTGTTGCTTCAAGCATGAAACTTACAGGTGTTACCTTTTCACTCGGAGCTGATAACCTTCGCACATTTACCAATTTCTGGGGACAGGATCCGGAAGTTTCAATAAATCCACAGAACGGGCTTCCCGGTTACGCCGAATTCAAGTATCCGAATAACAGGCAATATGTCTTAAGTATAAATGTCCGATTCTGAGAACCATTAACTTTAAAGAAATGAAAAGAATATTAAAATATTTCATATTGCTTGCAGCTTTAGCTCCTGTTTCTTCCTGCGAGCTCAATATTATACCGACTGATGCCCTTACAGGAACACAGGTAAAGAATACATCGGACGGACTTACAAGTCTGGTAAACGGAGGATATTCCCAGTTCAAGGACATTCCTGACCCGGAAACCTCAAATAACTGGTACATCAGGCAGTATTTTCAGCTTAGCGACTTTGCAAGCGATGATATTGTCTGCAGCTACAAAACTGAAGATGACCTGATAAACAGCTTCAGGTACAATGACCGTGCCTCTGAAAAATCAAATATCAACAGCTTCTGGGAAGTTTCCTATAAAATTATCTACGGCGCAAATGTCGCAATTCAGATGGCCGACGAGAAGGGCAGTGATGAACTGACCAATCAGCTGAAGGGCGAGTGCTACTTCCTGCGCGCATTTGCCACCCATTGCCTGGTCCGCATATTTGCCCGGCCATATTCAGCCACTAACAGTTCTTTACCTGGTGTCATAATCCGCGAATCATCCTCTGATGGTGAGCCCAAGCCACGGGCAACACTTGCAGAGACCTATGATTATATAATCTCAAGCCTGAAGGAAGCTGCCTCTCTCATGGGCGAAGTACCACCGTCAGAAAGGGATAACCGTGGTTTTGCCTCAAAGTACAGTGCATGGGCGCTTCTTTCAAGAGTTTACCTGTACATGGGCGATTACCAGAACACTATCGCTTATGCCGATTCGGTAATTAATTCAGGCGCATTTTCTCTCGAAACAGCAGATGCTTTTCCCGGTTATTTCGCCAATGCAATTAACGAGCCTGAAACTATCTGGTGTATTCCCTTTCTTGCTGTCGATGATAAACATGAAGCATCGGTTGCCTCAATGATCTATAACGGGGCCAGCTGCTGGGGTGAAGAAGGAGCTTCCCCCTCCATACTTAATGAAATGGGATTCGGAACCGATATGATGAACGTTGATGTCAGATGGCAATATATTAATACCTCGACACCCGGCCTGAAAAACGGCGTCAACATTTACTATATAGGTAAGTTTTCGGGACAGGGTGGTTCCCCTACACTCAGCTCTCCGGTCATGCTCAGGCTTTCTGAAGTGTATCTTAACAGAGCCGAAGCCTATGCAAAACTTGGTCAGAATGATGCTGCACTGGCCGACCTTAATGAGATCCGCACGAACCGGATGATTGTTCCTGATGGTGGAAATATTGATAATTACCTTTATGATGCCTCCAGGGATAGTATCACCGATTCCAATATCCTTGATTTTGTGCTGAAGGAAAGGAGAATTGAACTTGCATTTGAAGCACACAGGATTTTTGACATCCTCAGGAACGGACAGGATCTGGTGCGCAACTACTGGGGCTATCATCTTGATTCCTACAACGGTATTCCTACAGGAAGTGAGCCTGGGCTTAGTGCTTCAGGAGTTGTGATTCACGCAAGTGATCCCGCGACGGTTTATCCCATACCGTCAAGTGAAATAAGTACGAACAAATTTTGTGTCGCCAATAATTAATGTGAAAGGACAGGCAATTATGAAAAAGACAATTATAGCTATATTTGCTGCAATCATGATCCTGGCAGCATCATCATGCAAGAAGGAAGGAAGTTATAACCTTACGGAAACGCCTCCCCTTAATTTCAAATCCTATTACAACGGGCTTGACGTGACTTTTGCAAATCAGACAAAAAATGCAACTGATATAAAATGGACTTTCGGCGACAACAGCGCTGAAATGTCAGGCGATTCTGTCATGCATCAGTATGCCGCTACGGGTAATTACCTGATTTCAATGGCTGGCACTGTTGAAGGAGTGTCGTATGTGATGCATACTGTCCTGAGAGTTGACAAGCCTTCGGTGGTAAAACTTAATGACAATTCATTTGCTGACTGGGCCGGGGTTACCTATCCTGACTTCCAGCTGTCAGGCACAGATCATGTCATAAAAGGCAAAGTCGATTATGATGCCAATTACATTTATATCTTCCTGGAGTATGGAACTTCAGGAACTAATGGCCTTGCAACGCTCGACGGAGCCATCATGGACCTGTACATGGATAACGACAATTCACTGTCGACGGGATTTTCTTCTGCCCTCGGAGCCGACCTGCTGCTGGAAGGTAACATTCCTACCGGCTGGCTTGATTTTTACACTTTCATCGGAACTGACCAGTCAGCCTGGTCGTGGGCAGGGCCAACCTCAATTCCAAACGCAGTTGTGATGGGATATTCCGAGGAGGTTGCTGATACCGTCAGAATGGAATTCGGACTGTCGCGCGATGCATTGAAAATAACCAAGGATGTCTTCAGCTTTCAGCTGACACTTAACTATTCCGACTGGTCAGGAGAAGCCGGTTCACTCTCAAAGGACAATGATACAAGGATAGTTATGGAAATGGATAAACAGAAATAAAAACCATTTAAATGTTCATCGACTACTATAAAATTCTGGGGGTAGAAAAAAATACAACTCCGAAAGACATAAAAAGCGCCTACAGGAAGCTTGCAAGAAAGTACCACCCTGATCTTAACCCTAATGATAAGGACGCAAAAAGGAAGTTTCAGGAGATCAATGAAGCCAACGAGGTCCTGAGTGATCCCGAAAAGAGAAAAAAATATGATCAGTACGGTGAAAATTGGAAACATGCCGGGGAATATAAGGAAGCAGGTCAGTACCAGGAACAGCCGTCAGGTTCGTACCATGGTGTATATCGGGGAACTCAGGATGAAGGCGAATTCTCTGATTTCTTCGAATCACTTTTCGGGCAGTTCGGCGGCGGCACCCGTTCAAGAAAGGTCAAATTCAGGGGAGAAGACTTCAATGCCGAATTGCACCTCGACCTTATTGATGCCTCCAGAAGCCATCAGCAGACAATAACGGTGAACGGCAAAAAGATAAGAATAACGATCCCCGCAGGAATTGAAAACGGGCAGACAATCAAAATCGCAGGCCACGGAGGACAGGGCATTAACGGCGGGCCAGGCGGAGATCTGTACATTACATTCATGATTGCCAATGATCCTAAATTCAAAAGGCTTGGCAATGATCTCTACTCAACTGTCGATCTGAACCTTTATACAGCAGTTCTCGGGGGAGAGATTACAATCGATACCCTCGACGGAAAGGCAAGACTCAAGGTAAAATCCGAAACACAGAACGGCAGCAAGGTGAAACTTAAAGGCAAAGGTTTCCCGGTCTATAAAAGAGAAGGTCAGTCCGGAGACCTGATAATAACCTTTATGATCAGGATCCCGACAGACCTTAATGAAAAGCAGAAAAAGCTTTTTACCGAATTGTCAAAATCATAAGTAATAAAATCTGAGCTATGACAAAAGAAAATTTGATATCTGCCGATGATTTCTGCTCAAGTCACAATATTGAAATTTCTTTTATTGATTCCCTCCGGGAAGAAGGCTTGATCGAGATCACCACCGTTGAAAAAACAGAATATATTCATGAAGATCAGCTGAATGAGCTTGAAAAGATAGTCCGGCTGTATTATGATCTTGACATAAACCTCGAAGGCATTGAAACAGTCTTTCATCTTCTGAGGCGCATAAATGAACTCCAGGATGAGATAATCAGCCTCAGGAACAGGCTCCGACTATATGAGACGTTTGAATTTTAATCAGGAAATCTGATGGAAATGTCCGGGTAATTGACGGATGATATAATCAATTATTCATACTGAAACTTCTCTTTGCTTATCTCAACAAGAAACCTGCTGGGGTATGACAGGAACGCATTATAGCTTGCAACGTATGACGGCATTGTAATAATCAGATCCTGCTTTGCCCTGCTGCATGCCACATAAAATAACCTTCGCTCCTCTTCAAGTTCCTCAATATTGTTAAGAGATCTTACCGACGGTAAAAGCCCGTCGAGTGCATGGGGAATGATGACTGCATACCATTCCAGACCCTTTGCAGAATGTATAGTCGAGACTGTCAGAGGTTTATCTTCGGTTTCATCAATTAGCGGAACGCTTTTGCTGCCGAAATTTCTTGAAGGAGGATCAAGAGCAAATTCAGTGAGGAATTTTTCAAGAGAATCATATTTTGAGGAAAGATCGGTCAATACATCTATATCAAGAAGCCTTACCTGGTAATCATATTCCCTTGACTGAAGGATTGGTGCATAATATTCCTTTATCAGTTCTATTTTTTGAGGTATCGGTACGGTAGTGTCCTTTGCCTTCTCAAGTATGTCTGTCAGCCTTTTCAGTTCCGTGGCAAATTTTGTCTTTTCAAAAACTGCCATGTCCATTCCCTTTTCAGAAATTACATTTTCAATGATCTTACCTGCAGTCACAAAACCGACTCCCGGAAGATATTTCAGAATCCTGTGCCATGCAACCGCATCATATGGATTATGAATCAGTCTGAGATACGATATCACGTCCCTTACATGCTTCCGCTCATTGAACCGCAGCCCGCCTACTGCAATATAAGGGATGCTTCTCCTGTTAAGCTCGACTTCTATATACCTAGCATGCCAGAATGCTCTCACCAGTACTGCAATCTGGTTCAATGCAACTCCCTTCTCCCTGTATTCAAGAACTTTGTCGACAATAAACTGAGCCTCAGCTTCCTGGTCATAAAATTTCTTTACAAGCGGAAGATCATCATTGGCTATCTTTGAATAAAGTCTCTTCTTATAGCCGATCTTTGCATTCAGGATTATGTCGTTTGTAAAGTCAAGTATCTTCTGATTGCTCCTGTAATTCTCCTCGATCTTTATCACTTTGCAGTCGGGGTATTTCTGCGGGAAACGAAGGATATTCTCATAATTGGCACCACGGAAAGAATAAATGCTCTGCGAGTCATCGCCTACCACCAGAATATTCCGGGAATCCTCCGCAAGATATTCGACTATTTCTTTCTGAACAACATTGGTATCCTGATATTCATCAACCATTATGAACCTGTGCTGCCTGTGAAGACTTTTTCTGAATAATTTATTGTCGCGCAATGAATTCCTTAATACATCCATCAGATCGTCGTAATCAAATATCCTGCATAACTTTTTATATTTCTCATAGCCCTTGTTTATAAGCCCGATATCCGGAATATACTCTTTCAGTCCTGAAAATTCGTTTTCAACTACCTCCTTGATTGTCAGGTTCCTGTTCCTTGCTGAAGAAATAATTTCCTGTATCCTGTTCTTCCGCGGGAATGCTTTTTCCTTCTTTTCAATCTTAAGCTCCGACCTGATAAGATCAATTGTGTCTGCCGAATCCTCCTCGTCAATAATTGTGAAATTATTGGGTATTCCCAGCATGTTTGAATATTTTCTCAGCACATAGTTTGAAAATGAATGAAATGTTCCGCCAAACACTTTTTGGGCCGATGTGTCTTTCAACAGTTGCTGCACCCTTCCCAGCATCTCGCCTGCAGCTTTCCTCGTGAATGTCAGAAGAAGAATATCTTCAGGACTGATGCCGTTTTCTATCATGTATGCGACCCTGTGGACGATCACTCTTGTTTTCCCGCTTCCCGCACCTGCAATCACCAGCAAAGGTCCATTAATTGTCGTCACAGCATCCAGCTGTGCAGGGTTTAACTCTATAACGTAATCTATCCTGTACGATTTCCCGATTTTTATTTCAGCCGGCTTTGAGGCCCTGCTTTCGATAGATTGTATCACCGACTTCAATTCGTCAAGCTTCCTGGTTGTTTTTTCTGTCTGCTCAGCCTCAGGATAGTCAGTTATGGATACTTTTGACAGGTCGGATCCCTGACCGGGAGAAATCTGCAGTGATTCTGCCCTGTGGCGCAGGGCAATACCTTCGATCAGATCGAGAAATGTATTATTTGAAATGCCATCATCTGAAGAGCCTTTTTCTGAAGATCTATTTTCCTCATTTTCGGTGTCAGAATCACGCTTTCGCTCTTTATTCAAATCTTCAGATAATTTATCATTATATGTCATTTTTTATTCCTGACGTTTTTAAAGTGCGGTCAATATAACTGCTCAGTGTATGTTATAATAATGTTATATTTATATATTGTTATATTATTATATTACTTTAAAGATGTTTGGTTTTTCATGTCTTTTAGTTAATAATCTTTATCCAGCGCCAGGGTCGGTTCTTTTCCATCGAGATCCTGCCTGGCAAAGCGTGCAGTAACGGTCCTTTCCTCTCCGGGAAGAAGGGTAATGAAATTGTCGCTCCAGAAAGTGGGCCAAACTTCATCACCGCCCTCCCCTTTTGTGATCATCAGCCTTTTGAAGAATGCCAGCTTATCAGACGAATTCTTTAATCTGATTTGCATCACACCTTCACTCCCCTCAAACTTAAGCTCTTTTTTAATTCCGGGTGTTACCTTTGGCAGTCTGGTAATGTCAGTCAGGTCCGTTTTGTTCTTATCCGAAGAAAACCAGTAAAAGTTATCTGACACAATTTTACCATCGGCATCTTTTAAAACCAGTTTCACGAAATAGACAGGAGTCAACACTTCAATTTCAGGAAGTCTGAACAATTCCCTGTAGCAGCTTTCGCCGGCAGTGAATTTTTCTTCTTTCTCCCATTTGACTTTCAGATCATAATTCAGAACCCTGACGCTTACCGTGAGATCCTTTTGTTCTTTATGTATTGTATTGATGACTGAAACCGTGAAATTATTCTCATTCAACTGAATATGGACAGGTTCCAACGCTTTCTTTGTATAGTAATATGCTGCGTTCGGATTCAGGAACCAGTCGTATATCTGCCATAATACCTGTGGCCAGGTGGCATTGAGTTTCCATATCATTACTCCGCAGGTAATATCCCACATCCGGTGGTTGTAAGCTTCGAACATGGCCCTGTAGCTGCCGGCGTTTACATACTGTGCATCCCTGATATATTCTTCTGCAGTCGCCGGCTGTCCGTACTCCTGTCTTATTGCATTGTCGTACGCTCTGAAAGCATAACCATTCCCATCCCAGGCATCGTGGTATGCCCATTTTTTATCAAGCGGATAAATTGCATTTTTCTCACCTTTGCCCAGGTCGAAAATGTACTTTTTCATGCTGTTAAGGGTTGAAACAGCCGGAACACCAAGTTCATCCCGGAACAATTGTTTTTTCACCTCCAGAACTTTGTTGTAGTAATACACATGAGGATACCATGTATAATCAGGTGGTCCGTCATCCGTTACGCCGGTAGGCAGGTCGGGTTTAATATATGGAGTAAGCGAATCCACATTCCAGTCTATGCTTGATGTAGCAATAAACGGGCGGGTTGTATCCAGTTCCCTGACATAGTTTCGCAACGGGATATATAATTCCTTACGGACCATTGTCTCATTTGCTCCGGCCCACAGAACCAGTCCGGGGTGATTCCTGTACCTTTTAATAATATCATATGAGCTTTTATTTGCAAGCGCTGCATCAAGCGGATTTGCAAAAGTAGGTGTTCCCGGGTAGCTTATATAGCATTGATAGAAGGTTTCCCACATCAGAAGGCCGTACTTGTCATAAACATCCATCACCATATCCGGGGGAGACGGCATATCCTCGGTTCCGATCATATTTACATTCGCTTCTGCCATAAGCCGTCCTTCATCATACATTCTTTTCGGGCTCATATCGAGCATCATATCGGGTTGAATCCATCCTCCCCGGCAAAAGATTTTTTGTCCGTTGACCATGAAAATACGTCCGAAATCGCCGTTAAGCTCTTTTAATGTGCTTGTGATTTTTCTTATGCCAAAGGTTGTGTTTCTCGTATCTGACACCTCTCCGTTGATGTCAAATATCAGACTGAGATTATGAAGGTATTGTCTCCCGTAGCCGTTTGGCCACCATAAATAAGGATTTTTTATTTCTAACTGAGGAAATTCCTGAGGTGTCAAAGCAACAGTAAGGGTATCTCCTGCAGGGATTTTCACTTCCTTTTCAATTGCAACTGTTTTGAAATTCCCGGGCATTTCCTTCTTATAAGTGTAGAAATCAATCTCTTTAATAAGATCGATTGTTCCCTTCAGGGTACCATTCACAGCCTGGTTCCCGGAATTTATGAGTTCAGCTGAAATTCTAATATCAGCGCTGGTTGTATCGGGAAGGTGAAGGTCTGTCACAATATAGGGATCAATGATGCTTACATCATTTGTATAAGTAATATATACATCCTGGTAAATGCCCATATTCCTGTCCCTGACCACTGGCGCGCAGTCCCATCCTGCTGATAATTTAAGAGTCAAATCCTTGAAAATATCCTGTCCCATACCGCGTCCCGGGCCAAATACTTCGAACTGATATCCGGGATTGGCAGTACCCACATGATCAACCTGATGGACCTTAACAGCCAGAATATTCTCTCCTTCATATTTAACAAAGTCGGTAATATTGTACCTGAATCTCCTGAACATACCGGCCATTTCACCTGCGTAAGCTACCTGGTGTCCATTGATCCACACATCAGCCCTGTAATTAATGCCGTCAAAATTAAGCCATGTCTTTTTACCCTTTTTCCCTTCCGGAATCACAAAAGCAGTCCTGAACCACCAGGGGTCTTTGAAAGGATTCGGAACATTTTTCAAATGGCTGTATTTGCTGAGGTTCAGCCTCTTGCTAAGGGTGTCGGAAGCATCGGGTATCCGGAGGTCATTCAGGTCGAAATGAGGATCAGGGTAAATGCCTGCTTTCACAAGGGCCCGCAGAACAGTTGTCGGCACTTCTGCTTTTACCCATGTCGAATCATTAAAACCAGCTGAAGAAACAGCGTTTTCGTTTTCAGTGACCTGTGTTGAAGACTGCAGTCTCCATTCCTTCAGTAACTGTTTTTCATTTTCGCTGTTCAGGGTCTCTGTCGTTTCATTATTACAGGAGAATAAAATGAATGAGAAAAATGCCAGGCCGACAAATATTAACTGTTTCATTATTTTTTTGTTAATGGTTTTCAATCATAAGGCATGCAGCGCCGATAAAGCCGGCATTTTCGCCGAGTTCCGACAAAATAACCCTGGTTCTTTCAGCCGGAACCGGGCAGATCCATTTTCGTAAATGACCTTCCATTGAATCTTTGAAGAAAGGATAAGCGCCAGTTATCGATCCTCCCAGAACAACCACTTCAGGATCAATTAAATTTATTGACCATGCAATGGGGACTGCCAGGTGAGCGCCAAATTCATCCCATGTCCGGAGGGCCCGGGCGTCGCCTTCCGATGCAAGCTGAAAAATTTCGACGGAAGTTTTATCTCTTCCTGAGATTGATTTATAGATAGCTGAAACACCGGCTCCGGAAACAAAATCTTCAATAATTCCTGAATGATATGGCGATGTCCAGATTTCCGCTGCTGTTCCGGTGGAACCGTTCACCAGTTTTTTATTGAGAACAACTGCGCATCCTATTCCTGTGCCAAGTGTAAACCCCACCACATTTTTCTTTCCGCGCGCGGCACCAAAAACAGTTTCTCCATATATCAGGCAATTTGCATCATTGTTCAATATGACCGGGATCCCAAAATAATCCTCAATTGTTTTACGCAGAGGGAAGAAATGCATATACGGAAGCTGCGGGCATTCAAGAATCAATCCGGAACCAATATCCAGCGGACCTGTTGATCCTATTCCAATGCCGGTAACGTCTTTAATTCTGCAATCCAGTCCTGCAAGTGTTTTTTCTACAGTATCTGTAATCCGTCTTACTATTTCATCTGCAGGGTCGCTTCCTCCCGTTGGTATTTTGAGAGGTGTGCCGAGTACGTTTCCATTCCTGTCGATAGCTCCGGTCAGGATCTTTGTTCCTCCGAGGTCAACTCCAACTATGATTTTTTTCTCCATGACGATCCTTATATGTTTTCGTCAAGAAAACCAACTTGATAAAAAGTTATGTGTCGTGATATTCTGACGGAGGATCAATTTTTGTCATACAGGTCCTGTTTTCATTATTCGGTCTCTGTAACCTTTGCCCCGCGTGAAAAACTTCCTGTCTCAAAACCTTTCGATTTTGCATATGAATCGATAAATAGCTGCACAGGCAGTATTCCCTGGACCGAGAAAAGGTATTCATCCGGTTCATCTATAAAGACCTGCATTATATTTTTATCCTCTCTTTTTAATTTATCATTGGTGATGAGCAACACTTTGCCGCCGAATCCTGCAATATCTTCAGCCATTTTTATACTTTGAGTAAAAGTATTTCCCTCTGCTGCAAAGAGAATGGCTTTAAAGCCTTCTGTCACCATTTCCATCGGGCCATGTCGGAATTCTCCTCCCAGAATTCCGGTTGCGGGAATATGCAATGCTTCCTTGAACATAAGGGCACTCTGGCTGGCAGTTGAAAACGAAGGGCCTCTTGCAATTATCTGTAATGTCTGCACATCACCAAAAAATGACAGCATTTTTTTCATCAGTGAATCGTAATCACTGAGATACGTCCTGAAATTTCCGGAAAGGTGTCTGGCAATCCCGATTTTTTCTTCATTCCATCTTCCGGATAAGTACCATCCAAGGATGAATGAAATAAGTGAAGTTGCCGTGTATGTCTTTGTGGATGTCATTTCCTCCTTTCCTGCTTTGCATAATAATGCAACCCTCGATTTTATGGCAAGGGTGCTCTGATCTTCGTTTACTATGCCAATACAATGTACTTTCATATGAAGTCTATTCAGGATCTCTTTGATCTCGACGCTTTCGCCCGACTGCGAAATGCATAAAAGCAAGGTCTCCTTTTCGAACAGCCTGAGGTTATAGTGCAGCAATTCGCCGGCATTAATTGCGAAAGAGTGTATTTTAAGCTCGTTGAATAAAATGGAAGCAGCGTGTGATACAAAGTATGAACTGCCCATTCCGGTAAAAATGACCTGTTCAATCCTGTTATTGTTAAAAACGTCTTTTGTTTTTTCAAGCAGGTATTTGCCTTTTGGGGCCGTATAAAAATTCAGCACATTTTCAATAACTTCCGGTTGTTCAAGAATTTCCTGAAGAAACTTATTCATATTATTATTTTTATAAATGAAACGACTTTCCTGGTCGTTCAGATTACCGATGTGAATAAACTAAAAAACAAGCTCCCTTTCCAGCATGATATGCAATGCATGTAACTAAAGATTTAAGGTCCGTTCTTCCCCCCGGAAATTGTTTTCCTGACTTCATAAAGGACCAAAAGATTGTGGCTGGCCCTTTGAGAAAGGCTTTTGTTAGGTTCAGCTTCGATTTTCTTCAGTAATTCAGCCGCCTTATCCCATTCTCTTTTTACTATCAGATCATTTGCTTCCTGGAACTTTCTTCCGGTATATATTTTCCTCCTTTCAGTGGTATAACCCGGCTGGAATTTTTCCAGATAGTCGTTTCCGGCTTCAGATGCAAGTCCTTTGGTTAATTCCAAAATTTTGTCGGTAACCGGCAGCAAGTCATCATAAGGCCATCTCCAAACCGGCACTGTGGCCAGGAAAGTATTCGTAGTGACTTCGCTTCTGTCTATCAGATCGCCGGAAGAACTGTAAAAAGACAGGAAATAATCAGCTATATAATAAGCATCTGCATTTCGGCGATAGTTTACTGCCTGCTCATCATCAGGATCAAGAAAAAATTCTTCTTCCTGCGCCTCAAGAAAAAGAGAAAGGGAATCAATGGTAATAAGGTAATCCGATGAAAAAACAGAGGCCATCCTTCTGACACTGTCAGCCGGCAGTAAAAGTGTCATATTCTCAGCAGATGATCCAATCTTAAGGGTATCAGCAACAAAGAAGCCGACAAGAGAATCAGACGGATTGTTTATTTCAAGTGCTTCCGAGAATTTATTGACAGCGACGTCATACACCTTCTGGTACCTTTTGCCCTTTTTCCCAAACAGGGTGTAGTTATAAAGATTCACAACGGCAACCCTGCATGGTCTGATTTCTGTCGGGATTTCCGGAGGAACGGTTTTGTCGAAATAAAGTGAAGTACTGCATGAAGCAAGGAAGAGACAACAAGCCAGATTCAAAAACGAATTTATGGTTTTTGAAATCATCGGGCTGGTTTTCAAGCGGAAACCATGTTTCATTTTATCCTGTGCTTTGATTTTATAAGGTGAATTTAAGAAAAATAAAGCGTTCTGCAATCAATTCAGATGCGGAACGCTTTATTGACATTTTTTCTTCTTTGCTTCAGATGCTGCTACTTCATTTTTTTAGTACTAAAATCTGAATGATACAGCCGGTCTGTTCAGGCTGACGTTGTCTCAGGATTTAATGTTGTTTATGCTATCATCCCAGTAAACAGTTTTTCCACGGAAATAGGCTTCGTTTGCCATGTGGCAGGCAACAGCTGCATGGTTTCCGAAAACAGCATCCTCAACTACCGGCTTGCGTGATTTTACAGCCTGGAAAAAGTTCCAGAGATGCGGCCTCATATCATCCCAGTCGTGACCTTTGTAGCTGACCTCATCAGATATGGGTTCCTGTCCGAGTTTTGGAGAATGTTCGGCGTACCATTTTGCTTCATATTCTGCCCTCATTTTCTGTGGGAAGCCGCTATCGTAATAGCTTGGACCCATATCAATTCCGGGCTGAGGTGAAAAGTGCAGGTCAAACTCACCTGTGTCAATTATTCCTTTCGGACCCATAAACCTTGCAAGTTCGGGAGTTTCTGTTCCCAACCCAAGCCTTACAAATACAGGTACGCCATGATAATCAAAAAGTACAAGATGAAGGTCCGGCATATTCCGTCCGTCTTTCCATCTGAAAATGCCTCCGAGTGCAGTTGCCGAACGTGGTATCTCATTCCACCCGAGTGTGAACATCATGCCGCTCAGCAGGTGCACCATCAGGTCGCCTGCAACTCCTGTGCCGTATTCCTTCCAGCAGCGCCACCGTGCAAAGCGTTCCGGATTGAAAGGAATTTTCGGGGTATCATTCAGCCATGTATCCCAATCGAGGGTCTTCAGGGATAGGTCTGTAGGTGGAGGATATTCCCATGCGCCGGTAGGATCATTTCTTCCGAGAGTAAGTTCAACATGTTCAACATCGCCTATGGAGCCAGCATTGTAGAGTTCCCTTGCCTTTGCGCAAAGGTTCGAGCTGACCCGCTGTGAGCCTATCTGAACGATCCTGTTATTCTTTTTTGCAGCATCCACCATTGCGAATCCGTCAGCAATAGTGTGCGACATGGGCTTCTCGCAATATATATCCTTGCCTGCATTGCAGGCATCAACAACAACTCTTTTATGCCAGTGATCCGGGACAGCTGCAATAATGCAATCAATATCCTTTCTGTCAAGCAGTTCCTGGTACTTTCTTGTTGTAAACAGGTTGGGATTACCCGTAATCTCCTGGGCAAGAGTATGACGTCCGTCATAAAGGTCGGCCGCTGCGACGCATTCTACCCCCGGGAGAGTTACTGCCCCGGTCAGCAGTCCTGAACCCTGCATACCGATGCCTATAATACCGAAATGGATTCTGTCGCTTGCTGCGACTTTTTGCTGGGGAACTGCATATGGCTGTGCGTCAAGCTGAATAGCCTTACCTGCCAGTAGTCCGCCGGTCCCAAGTGCACTTGTCACCAGGAACTGACGGCGTGAAAAATTGTTTTTCATAGAATGGATCTCCTTATTTTGTTAGGTAAACCTGCAGAATTTCTATTTCTTGAGAGCCTTGATAGCAACCTCTTTAAAGAATACTATATCATTGTCGCTGTGATTCTGCAGTCCGAACCAACCCTGAAGCGGACGGGGCCCGCGCTGGGGTTCAAAATCGAACTTACGCGGAGGGACTGAGTCGCCTTCAGTGAAGTCAGTGACTTTTGTACCGTTCAGAACAACAATTGTACGTGGCCCGTCAAGGGTGATCTCCTCAGTATTATATTCCGGACCCGATTTCCATGCGTGCGGAACAAGTGGTTTTGTAAGTGAATAGAGCATGCCCGTTTCATGATATTCATCTTCCTTTGAGGCCTGTGGATCATTATCAATCTGAACTTCATAGCCGTAATGCACCGGCATCCATTCTTCGCGAGGTTCGAGCGGAATCCGGACAAATACTCCGGAATTATCGTTCTTATCACGCATGTGCCAGACAACTCTTATCACGCAGTTGCCTACTTTTCCTCCGGTCCAGTAAAGAAGGCCCATACCTCCATGAGTCTGGATAAGTCCGTTTTCAACGGTCATGTAGCCGGGGCCGACATGTTTCCATCCTGTAAGGTCCTTGCCGTTGAAAAGCTGCGTCCAGGCTGTATCAAGAACTACGACATCAGACACAACTTTTGCAAGCTGAACCTTTGGAGCATTCTTTGCGGTATTCTGGTTTGTGCATGATGAGAAACTCATCCCAAAAGCCAAAATGCAAATAATTAAAATTGATTCGGTAAATTTTTTCATAATTGTCTTGTTTTTTGAATGATTGAGATAATAAAAATAGTCTTAATTATATTTAAATCATGCATAAAAATCATTAATGTGAAAAATTCCATTTTTTATAATTCATGAAATGCAATGAACAGGAATAGTTGAAAGAGCAACGGGATCCATTTCTGTAACCCGTTCACCGGAATAAAGTTAGAAAAGTACATTATATAAATCAAATAAAAAAAATGTTTATTTTTATATGACTTCTAAGGAATATTAATTAAATCAGATTTAAAAAATGAAAAGGTTTGCAGGTCTGGCTTTAATGCTGATTACATTTATTCTGGTAATGGCGTTCTCATTCCACAGGTCAAAAGAACAGGGAACTGTCGGGCAGGAAGTTCAGGACACTGTTTTCAGGTATATGGACGGTGTTTATGAAGGGGCGTCAAGATATTCATATACTGATGAGCCCTACTGGGGAAAAGTGCAGTTAACCGTCAAAAACGGATTTTTTATCGGGATCAGGTTTCTGATAAGGGATTCAAATCTTCATGAGACATTTGACGGGGCTTATGAAAAGCATTTTGAAGGAAATCCACTGTACATCGGGCAGTCAAGGAACGACTGGAATGGTGTGCAGGCATATCCGAAAAAAATGATGGAAAAGCAGGATATCAGGAAAGTTGATGTAATTTCAGGAGCAACCTGGTCATATAATATTTTCAGGGCATCGGTTGAAGATGCCCTTAATGGTGCAAAAAAACCCTGAAAAAGATTTAGGTACAAGGGATTAAAAGGATTCACAAATCCTTTACCATCCAGATATTGCATCCGAAATGCCCCGAATCGCCAAGCTGGCGTGAAGTAAATTTGAAGCCTGACTTCAGATACATCGAAACAGCCTTGTCAAGCTCCGGAAGCGATTCAAGGTACAGATGCCTGTAACCCATCTTAACTGCCGAATCAATGCATCTCTGCATTAGGGCCAGCCCGGTGCCTTTGCTTCGCCATTTTGGGAGAAGATAAAATTTTACCAGTTCGGCATATCCATCAGGCAGACAGGGTGTCGGGAATATACCGCACCCGCCTGCAATAGTGCCGTCATCTTCTGCAACCCAGTAAACCGAGCCCGGAGTCCTGAACAATTCAAACAGATTATCAGTGGTCGGATCAAAATAGACCGTACCCGGGCGAGCGATCCCGAACTCCCTGAAAACACTTCTTATTAGCTCTGCAAGCTCCTTATCGTCATTCACTTCAATCTCCCGTAAAACAATATTCGGAGCATCCATAACGTTACAATTATACCATATTTTTTAAAAATACGAAGAATTACATCTTTTTGCTAAATTTGATCAGTCAATAAATTTTCTTTTCTTAAATATCATGGCTTTATCACGGGAAAACCGCATCAGGATCCTCTTTACAATAACTTTTCTGGCCATATTGCATGTTACAGTCCTGAATGCCCGCGATTACCATGTTACGGGAACGGTCACCGATATTAACGGGAATGTTGTTCCCAATGCACTTGTCTCACTGACAGCCGGGACCATGGAATTTGCTGCAAAAACTAAAAATGATGGCACCTATACTCTCAGAATATCAGGAATTTACGAATACAGTACTGGCGGCCTGGAGACAGGGATACCTTATCCAAATCCTTTTTCGGCATCAGTTAATATCCCTTTTATAATCAATGCTCCTGGCACTATCCGGTTTTCAGTATATAATTTCGCGGGACAGAAAGTCTATGAAACTATTTTTGATTCCATTGATGCCGGAAGCTATCATATTGTCTGGGACGGCTGTGACCAGAAAGGATCGCCGGAGAGCAGCGGATTCTATTTCTATGCAATCACATTCAAGAGCATAACCAGGTCCGGAAAGCTGATAAAGGCTTCAGGCTATTCTGCATATTCGGCAAGCACTGCAATTGTACCAGATATGATGGCTCCTGCAACTATAACTCCTCCCGGGAAATTCAGGTTCCCCGTCATTGCCTCAGTGAACTGTGATAATTATTACCCTGTGAGGCTTACCGATATAACTATCGGACAGGATACAATCATTGATTTTGAGCTTGAGCTGAAACAGACTATCCCGTTTAAGACGTCCGGCAATTTTATTGCAAAGAATACCGGGACCGAATACAGGTCAATGATTCTGAAAGGCATCAATCTGGGATCATCTCCTCCCGGCTATTTTCCGGGTGAGATAGCTTATGCAATAACTGCGGATCAATATACCAGCTGGATCCAGGCTATTGCCGACGCGGGATTCAACAGCATCAGGGTTTACACACTCCATCCACCCGTATTCTACGAGAAGCTGGCCAATTACAATCAGCGGCATCCGGATAAACCACTATTCCTTTTTCAGGGGATCTGGCTTGATGAAGTCGAAGACAACACCACTGAATCGCTGGACCTTACAAACAGGGTCACTGCATTCACAAAAGAGATCCATGATGCCATAGATTGCATTCATGGAAAAGGAGATATCCCCTATGGTTATGGAGTATCATACGGAAGATACCTGAGTGACCTCTCAAGGTGGACAGCAGGATATATTCTTGGAAGGGAAATCAGCCCGGAGGAGGTTTTAACCACCGACAGCCTTCACAAGTCAGATATCGCATATTCCGGCACTGAACTAAGCATTACCGGAGCCACTGCCACTGAAGTTTTTGTGACCAGGATGCTCGATATTGCCATGACGTACGAAGAGCAGAAATACCTTTCGAAGCGGCCAGTAAGCATTGCCAGCTGGCCAACGCTTGACCCGCTTGTTCATCCGACAGAACCGGACTCAGAGGAAGACGAGGCTTCATTTGATATTGAAAAAATAACCTTAATAAATCCGGAGCCGGGTATCTTTGCAAGTTACCATGCATACCCCTATTATCCGAATTTCGTCAGCCTTCAACCTTCCTATCGTACCTTCAGTGATTCAGAAGGGCCCGACAGTTACCTGGGCTACCTCACTGACCTGAAGTCACATTATTCGGCGATGCCGCTGATAATCGCGGAATTCGGGGTTCCCTCGAGCTGGGGAAGTGCCCACCAGTCGTACAGCAATATGAACCATGGAGGTTACTCTGAGCAGCAGCAGGGTGAAAAGGACATAAGACTTTTGAATAATATTATTAATTCCGGATGTGCCGGAGGCTTTGTATTTTCCTGGATGGATGAATGGTTCAAGCCGACATGGATAGTCTCATATCTTGAAGCTTATGGAATTGTAACAGGCGATGCCACAATACCTACCAGGCAACTGTGGCTAAATCTCGCATCGCCTGAAGAGAATTTTGGTCTTGTCGCTTTCGATCAGACAAATGTTCTGCCCTTTGTAAACTATGAAACAGACAGGCCCTCCGGACCGCTGTCAAAAATAAGTGCAACTAATGACAACAGCTTTTTCTACCTTGAAATTGAAGCTGGCAGGGAACTCTCAGCCGGTGATACCGTTATGGTTGCATTTGACACTTATCTTTCCAGCCTTGGGGAATCGCAGCTTCCGAACGGGAAAATTCTGAGTAACAGGTCCGAATTCCTACTTAATATTGTCCTTGGCCAGGATACTGCTCTTTATGATGTCACCGAAGCATATAACATGTATGGCCTGACTCCTCGTTTTGACCTTTCTAACCATGTAGTTCAGCAGTTTAAAAGCACTGTTACCGATGGAGCTCCGTGGATTCTTATGAAATGGGTAAATGATAAATTCCTGCAGTCAATCCAGGATATCGGAAAACTGCCGGTTGAGAATTCATCGGATTACACGTCAGGACAACGGGCTGCTGTTGCATGGAGCGGAACAAAACTGAAAATAAGAATACCCTGGACCATGCTTTACTTCTATGATCCGACCCAGATGCAGGTGATTGACGGCGCTACTTCATATGACGGGGGCAGCACTTATGTGATATCAACAGCATTATCTGACGGGATAGGGGTTTCAGTCTATTTCGACGGTGTGGTGACATCTTCACAAAGCAGGTATACATGGCCACTGTGGCTTATAGTGCCGCCGACAGAAACAAGGGAGAAAAAATCGTATCAGATCATTACTTCAGGGATGAGCTCCATTCCCGATTTTACAGATTGAATTCCGGCTCCTGCTCATAAGCTTTTGCCTTTGATCTTTTTTTCTTTTCAAAACCATTTCTGGCAGCTTTGCCCCATCCCTTCTTTCTCCTGAGGGCCTCAAGATTACCCCTGACTGCAAAATAGGTATGCATCGGATAAATGAAAGGTTCGACGAATGCAACAAGTATCAGCTTCAGAACATCCCTTTTCTTTCTGTACTTATGAAATGTGATTTCCTCGAAAAGAATAGCCCATATTGAAAGGCAGACAGCAAATGAGTACACAAAAAGGAAAAGAAGCAGATAGAACGGCCAGTTTATGGCATTCCTGATAATCAGGTAAATAGTGTAAATAAATCCGGTGAAGGCGATCAGAGGTGCAAGCCATTCAAAGAAAAACCAATATGGGTAACCAAGGATACCGAGACGTTTGTATTTCGGGTTAAAGAATAGCCTCCGGTGGGTAAAGAGGGATTCGATCAGTCCGCGTGTCCACCTGGTCCTCTGCTTCCTGAGCGATTTGACATCTGATGGCACTTCAGTCCAGCAAAGAGGATCCGGAATATAGGTAACCTCATATTTTTCATCATGGTCGGTCTCGTAGCGCCTCATCCTGAGCACAAGTTCCATATCCTCCCCTACCGTTTTTATGCTGTATCCTCCCGACTTGATAACAATATCACGGTCGAAGATACCCATTGCTCCCGAGATAAGCATCAATCCGTCGAGCTGGCTCCATGCCATTCTCCCCAGCAGGAACGCCCTTGTATATTCAAGGACCTGAAGACGCGGGAGCAGTTGTTTCGGGATCTTAATTTCACGTATATGACCCCGCTCTACATCGCAAGAGTTTACTATCCTTATTACACCACCTGTTCCTATCACTTTTCTATCTTTTTCCTCAAGGAAGGGCTTAATAAGCTTCAGAATCGAGTCAGATTCAATAATTGAATCTGCATCAATTGTGACAAACAGGCTGCTCTGGCATATATTGATGCCCGCATTCAGGGAATCGGCTTTGCCTCCGTTGTTCTTGTCAATAACAGTCAGACGGTTGTAAGAAGGATTCTTTGACCTGTAAACTCCTCTTATCCTTTCGCAAGGGATCCTGTAATCGAAGTAATAATTAACCCTTATGAGATCATATGCATCCTTTATAAGCCCGAAGGTGTTATCGGTTGAGCCGTCATTCACTATAATCACTTCATAATTATTGTAATACAGCGAAAGAAGCGTTCGGATGTTGTCAATAATTGTCTTGCTTTCATTGAAGGCAGGTGCTATGATTGATATCTTCGGACTCAGGGGTGAAAGAACAAGGGAATTATAATTGATATAGCTGTTCTTCCTCAGGTATCTGCGCAATGCAATGGCAGAAAATATTCCCAGAATCAGGTAGGATCCGAAGAGAACCAGGGTCAGGTAAAAGATGATATGTGCAAAAATAAATCCCATAATTTTCAGAATATCCTTCGGTCAAGTACGTGCCTTACGATAATATTATAGTTTTTGTATTCCGACTTCATAAGCTTCACAAGTGCTTTTACCCCTTCTTCCCCGTTGTTTTCAATTGCCTTTGTTGCTTCGATCTGCAGCTGGACGTCGTCCTCCTTGTCAAGCACCAGTTTCAGGAATCCGAGGAGTGATGTATCAGGCATTTTTGCCATTGCCCGTAAAATCTCAATGCAAGTCAGATAATCCTGCGACTTGTACATCTTTTTCATTGGTTCCAGGGTGGAACGCATATCCAGGTCACCCGCAACCTGCACAGCCAGCCTCCTTACCTTCATTGAAGGATGCTCAAGGATTTCCCTCAGATCATTCTCAGCATCCCGCTGCTTGAATTCCCTGATCATCCTGAGGGCAAACATCACAACCGTGGGGTTGGAGGCATGAAGCCATTTCCTGAAATCAGGTACCGGCAGGTCATGCTGAATGATAAGTTCATGAAGTGTTATCTGTTCCCAGAGAGAGAATGGTTTCTTAAGCTCAAAGAGGAATCCGAACGGATCTTTTTCGCTCAGCCTAACAAGAGCAATCTGGGCTTCCATTCTCAGAATATCGTTTTTGGAGTTCAGTGCCTGGTAAATTGTATAGTTGGCATCCTTTATATTCATGAACGCGAGCTCACGGAAGCCCTTTACTTTTTTATGCCAGCGTAAATCGTGGGCTTTCTTTACAGAATCACTGTCAAGACCAAGATAAAGATAAAGTCCGCGGAGCTTCTCTTCAGCATCTCCTTTAAGATTAACACTTACATCAATCATCTGGTCGATAAGGGCCTGTCGCCTGAATGAATTTGATGCTATCTGGCGGAACTGATCAGAACTGGCGCCGGTAAACAGGTAGTCAATAATCATGCTCTGATAAGTCTCGGAAAGATACTGCTTAAGCCGTTCTTCCCTCTCCATCCTGGCCCTGTTAAGGAGAATTACGATGAGCAGTACAATCATTGTTGCGATCGATATCGTTATCGTAATAATAAGGGCATTTACAAATGCAAATGACTTGCCGAAATAGTTTATTCGTTTAAGCCAGGGGCTGTTGCTGTTCAGAAAGAAGAGCTTGTGCAGGGCGCCGTTTGCCTTCCTGATGATACCTGACGAGTCGGATTTAGTAGTTGAAGCGGATGATGATGATGCGACAGAATCGGTCCTGGCAATAGCGCCGGGAAAAGGGACAGTGTCGTGATGCAGGATTGATCCGGCAAAGGTATCAGGGAGCTCTGAAGGTGCGATGGTGGTTTCCTTCCTGAGGACAACTGAGAGGGGCTTGGTTCCGGCTGCTTCGTTATTGCCCGATTCAATATAACTCCTGATCTTATCCTTGTCAAGTCTTGTGACTCTTACCTTATAATAACCTTCTTCCTCCATGACAGTAACGTCCCCGCCAAGTATTGATGCTATCTTTTTATACATCCTCTCAGCATTTGATTTTATCCTGAAGGCTCCCACCTGAATCGGATATTCATCGTTTGCAAGACTTATCAGGTAGTCAATTCTTGGTCCTGAAGATTCTGAAGTAAGAAGATCGACTGCATCATTTATATATATCGGAGAGGGATGAGGCGCAGCAGGTGATAATCTTTCCACCGTTACTGATTGTGCAGCAACAAAACTGAGAAGTGACAATATGACTGCAAGGCGATATTTCATCACTTCATTTTAAGTGCATAAATAAAATCAATATTCCCTTCAAACCTGTTCCGCATCAATGCTTCGGGAGGATATTTTTCCCTTGAATAGCCGGTTCCGACGCGCATAGTCAGCTTGCCGGTGATCCTGGTGTTCAGGATCAATCTGACGCTATTCGCAGTAAGGCGGGTGATTTCCGACTCAATATTAAACGGTTCGTCAGGTGCAGTGCCTGTTCCAAGAGTCAATTGCAAGTAATTAAAATCATTGAAGTAGCGTCTGCCGGAAAGGTAAAACGAAGTTGTGGGACCAGTATCCTTGAAATAGACAAAACATTTTCCTGAAAACCAGAATTTTTTCGCATATTTTTCAACTGAAACCAGGGCTATATAATAGCTCCTTTCAAAATAATAATAGTTCAATCCTGCAGAAATTGCAAATCCTGCGGGCAGGATCTGCCATATTTCGACAGCTGCCCTGTGGCGGGGGAAATATGATCCGGGGCTGTAGGCGTATGAGAGAAAAGCATAATTCTTTTTTGAAATGGTCGGGTAGGCTTCAACCTCAAACTGAACTTCAGTAGCCTGTAATGACGTTGAATCTTTTTCATTCAGGTTTCCTATATTTAAGTAAGCTGCAGCAGGGCCCCAGTCAAACCGGTGACCTGACCCCACGTTGAACACCTGCCAGAGCCTGTCGTAAGGTTTCCTGAAATAATCAAAATAATAACCGGCCCTGATATCCGTGGAAACCGGGGAGTTTTCCTTTGACCAGAGTGAGATATCTCTTTTTGCTGCAAGTGCATCGGCATTTCCCGGTTCGGTCTGAAGAAGTGTGTCGATAACGGCGGCTGCCTGCTTATAATCCTTCTGCCATGCAAGAATGCGTCCAAGCAGGATACGCACATCGCCATATGAAGGGTAGGCCTTTAAAAGCTTACGTGCGGCGGCGGCGGCATCCGCATAGTTGCCGCTGAAGGCCATCGTTCTAATCCTCTGATATTCTGTTTCCGGGTTAAGGTTTTCCTGTGCACGGGAGTTCCATGAACAGGCAAGTGTGCTGCTAAAAATAACGATAAACAATATCAAAGCCTTTCTGCTCATGGTCTATTTGCTCAGAATCGATTTTATTTTCGCAACCAGATCAACCGGATTAAAAGGCTTCACCATATACCCGCTTATTCCAAGCTCTCCTGCCTGGTGCTGCATCTGAGGATCGCTGAATGCAGTCAGCACAAGTGCGGGCGTATCTTTCCCCTGGTCTGAACGAACATATTTAATCAATTCCAGTCCGCTTCGGTAAGGAAGATGAATATCCACCACCAGAAGATCATAATCATTTTTTTGAAGCAGGTCAATGGCTTTGTTTCCATCTTCGGCCGTATCCGCGTCAAATCCTTCTCTTTCAAGAATGACCAAAAGAGTCTTCATTGCCATCGGATTATCTTCACAGATCAGTATTTTCATTGTCAGAGATCCTGCTCCTTAACAATTTTAAAAGGTAGACTCTTTCAAACCTCCATATAAATCTTTTCATCAAAATTGGCGATTTTTCTCAGCGCTACCAAAGAAATAAAGCATTATTTTGATTTCTAGAGTAATTTCAAAGACCAATCGCTTGTTTCCGTTGATTAAAATATCCTGTTGATAGTTCACCTTCCCTTCTTGCCGATCCTTATTAAGCCCGGATCCTGAAGCGCCCCAGGCTTATGAAGTTTGACAGTGACCGGTTCCTCTATGACAATGCATCCTTTAGGCATGCTGATCAGGTCTGGTTCCAGGAGGTAATAAAACCTCTCAATCACTTCAGTTTCATCAATGATTTCGATCATCACCGGAAGCTTTTCCGTCAGTTCCCAGAATTTTGACGAAGTGATGTTGCTGCTAATTCCATATCCCATAACTCCCCTGTAAACGGTCACTCCGGAAATGCCTTTTTCCCTGGCAAGGTTAACAATATGCTCATAGAGAAGCTTCGATCCGATCTTGTCTGTCGTGCTTGCGTATATTTTTAAAATGCTGGCGCTTTTGTTTTTCATTTTCGTATAAATACATTTAGAGTGAAAACCCGTAATTCAATTTAATAAGAAATATATTTTTAGGAAAGACACTTCTCAGCATCTTGTAGGAATCCCCGAAGGTAGCCTCGGAAGAACCATTGTTTCCAGTTTTTTCAGTTGACCATACAAGATAAATAAAAGATCCGAGACGGTATTCCCATTTTGCAACTAAATTTGAACGGAACTGATAAAAATTAAAGTCGGGATTGTCAATTGAATAATACTCCGCTGTTCCTCCGTCGATATCTGAAAGCTCATAAATACCGTTACTGAGAACTGGATTCTGATAAACTTCAAATCTGCCTTCAAAAGCTTTTGCTCCCGGATTTGTGATATGTTTCAGGTCGGAATAAGTACCCTTCGATATGAAAGGACTGCCGTAATACTGTATGGAAAACTCCGGAGTAAGATTCAGATCAACCCTGAAAGTAAGCCCGAGGGTCTTCTGATCAATGGTTCCAAGAATGTATCGCTTACCAGCCGTCAGGAGATCTTTAGTGGTAATGTATTGAAGTTCATCATGATTATTTTCGTAATCTGCTGTTATCCCGATCTTAAGCAGGCTGAAGGGGCGGACTGATATTCCGGGCATTATCACGTAATCTGCAGCAGAATTGCCGGCCCTCGACCCATAAATGGATTCAATGCTTGCAATTACTTTTTTGGACGGATCAGAACTCAGTAATCCCAGAAACTGAAATCTCGATGGCATCATCATATCATAACCGCCTCGCAGGATTCTGGTATCCCATGCCCTGGTATAATATGTGGTCTGTGCGGTAAGGTTCCAAAGGTTTTTAAACATTGACGTAAAGGAAACCAGGCCGGACGAACCAAGGAATGTGCTGTTGAAGTTCCATTCGTTAGACTGTACAAAACTGACACTAAGGGTCTTGAATATTGAAACAGGCTTTGTTATAAGGTATGAGATGTTGTTTGTCTGTACTATATCGTCGGAAACCTTCATGTAGCCGAGATCATTCAGCTCGAGACCCGGTGAGAGTATTGAAAGCGAAGTGGAATATTTCCAGAATCCTTTTGATCCTTTTCCGATCTCGAATCTGCCTCCAAAACCGTTAAGTCTTGTCCGCGTTGTATCAAAATTCAGATAGCTGGCACCCGGCCTCTGGTAATAACGGGCTGATGATTCCTGAAGAGCAGTTATTGCCGTCGTGCTTCCTTTTATAGAGCTCCCCATTATTTTTGCGCTGATGTAAAACTCCTTGTCTTTCCAGTGATGAAGAAGATCAAATCCGCCGGTCAGAGCATCTTTGCTGAGAAACTGCAGATCTGCATCATTGAAAAAGCGGTTGGTGGAGGTTAACATTCCGCCGATCACCGTGTTTCCTGAATTATACCCTTTCTGAATACGTGCAACTGTATAATTGGTAAGAGGTTCAACTTTTTGTTTCGTTTCTTTTCCCTGAAGGTCAGTGATCCTGGCAAACTCATTTGCAGTTACGCTTTGAATCAATCCTACCGACAAGCCATTTGAAGTTGTCCCGCTGAATTTCGCTGCACTCAGAATAGTTGTCATATCGGGTGATTTAACAAGATGTTCATCATCAGAGGCTATCGTGAGAGATGGGGAATGACCAATACGTCTTGAATAGAAAAGAGTCTGATTATCGAATTTATAATCAAAGATTGTCAATCCTTCAAGGAAGAATGGTCTTTTTTCCTCATAGAATGTTTCAAATGCCGTCAAATTCATTACAGACGGATCTGATTCCACCTGGCCGAAATCGGGATTTACAGTCAGATCAACAGTGAAATTGCTTGAAACACCTATCTTGGGGTCAAGCCCTGCATTCCCTTCCCAGGATCTTCCATTTTTTGTATAAGGATTACCTGTTTCTTCCTTCATCGTTGTAAGGTTACCGAGAACAAAAGGCTGAAACTCAAGCCTGCGTGATCTTTTTAATCCGTTCAGACCTCTGAATTCTCCTTAGTTGTAGAGCATTCCGGGGCCGGTTTTTATTTGTATTTCCCAGTTGCTTTCTTCCTGAACCCTGTCAATCCATCTCCACGTATGCATGCCCCATACCTGCTCGTCCTTCTTGCTGTAACGCAGCTGACTCAAAGGCACTTCAATTTCAACCACCCAGGCCGAATCCTCCATTCCAACCTTGCATTTCCATACTGCATTCCAGTTGAAATCCCAGTTATTTGGATTAAATAATACCAGATCGACCTTTTGCCCCCAGGCACTTACAGTAAACTCAAAACCTGTACGGTAATCGTGATAACTGTCGAAATTCACCCCAACCATGTCCCCTACAATTTCATCCCTCACACCTGCATATCCGTGGATTTTTTTCGGTTCCTTATCATAAGCACGGAAGGCTATATAAAGGTTTTTGTCATCATACTGAATATTATGTTCCGTCGGAAAAGTCGGTTTTGCTCCCTCGTTTGGCGTGAACTGGTGATAATTACCTGCCCATGTCCCATGCTTCCAGCATTCATCATCGAGCCTCCCGTCAATTACCGGTTTTGCCGTGACCAGCCTGGAAGTTGTATATACGGGCTGTTTCCGCTGTGGATTCTTTACCGCTGCAGTATCCTTCTGAAAATTATTTATTTCTGCTGAAGGAGCTGAAAAAGCCGGTGATGTAAACAGGACAAGAAAAACAAAAACTTCCGCAAAGCAGAAATCGTAGCGTTTATGTGTCATTTCATGAAAATACAATCAAGTGTAAAAAAGGTCATAAGTCACTCCAAAAATAAAAGATTATGTTTTCATTTTCTATGAATATTCCAAATATACAACCTAAAAATTTTAAAAGTTTTACAAAGGTTGCCCTGTGGATTTGATTCCTGTAATGAAATTATTGGTTATTTTCGGTTGTCAATATTCTTAACCCTGAAAATAAAAACCTATGAAGAAATTATTTATGGCAGTTTTAATCCTAAGTTCTTTAAGTATGATATCAAATAGCCAGGAACCAGAAGGGCCCTGGCCTGACGGAATACTACCCGCGGGCAGACCTCAGATGCAGCAGAAAAATGATGTTTTCATAACCGCCGGAACCAGGAACACCTGTCTGGTTTACAGGGTGAACTCCAGGGACGGAAGATTGTACCAGTTATATTTAGGTCCGGTGCTGTCAGGGTCCGATAATCTTAAGCAAAGCAGGGATGAAGGACATCTGGCTTATCCTACATTCGGGACCGACAATCTGTTTGAGCCCGCGGTTCGTGCAACTCATAATGACGGTAATCCATCGCTTGAACTTCAGTACGTCAGCCACCAGGTCGAGACAGTCAGCCCTGATATAACTATTATAACTATTTTGCTAAAGGATCCTCAGTATCCTTTTGAAGTTGCACTAAAAACAAAAACCTATAGTGATGAAGATGTCATTGAACAGTGGACCGAAATAAAACACGGAGAAAAGAAGCCTGTTACAATCTTCAATTATGCTTCCTCTATGCTTAGTTTTGATGCACCTGAATACTGGCTTACCCAGTTCCATGGTGACTGGGCCAGGGAAATGAAGATGCAGGAAAGTGAGCTCACTGCCGGAATTAAAATTCTCGATTCCAAGCTCGGGACGCGCGCTCACATGTACCAGACACCCGTGTTCATGTTGTCACTTAACGGAAAATCGGATGAAACAACCGGAGAAGTTGTAGCAGGCACACTTGAGTGGTCGGGTAATTTCAGGTTTCTTTTTGAAATTGATGAAAAAGGCACTCTCAGGGTTATTTCAGGGATAAATCCTTTTGCCTCAGAGTATTCGCTCGACCCCGGGAAAGTTTTCAGGACACCCTCAATGATATTTACGTATTCTGCATCCGGAAAGGGACAGGCAAGCCGTAACCTGCACCGCTGGGCGGTAAATTATGACATTCTCGACGGTACCGGTCCGCGCCTGACGCTTCTGAACAACTGGGAAACCACCGGATTTAACTTTGACCAAAATAAGATTGCCGGCATCATCGGTGATGCCAAAAAGATGGGACTCGACCTTTTCCTGCTTGACGATGGCTGGTTTGGTAATAAATACCCCAGGAACAATGACATGGCGGGATTGGGCGACTGGCAGGAAAACAGGGCAAAGCTGCCCGACGGAATCGGATATCTTGTCAGGAAGGCAGACAGCACGGGTATAAAATTCGGGATCTGGATCGAACCTGAAATGGTAAATCCCAAAAGCGAACTTTACGAAAATCATCCCGACTGGATACTGAAGCTGCCTAACCGCCCGGAGGACTATTACAGGAACCAGCTTGTCCTTGACCTTACCAACCCGAAGGTTCAGGATTTTGTTTACAGCATTGTCGACGGGATGCTTACAAAATATCCGGGGATGGCTTTTTTCAAATGGGACTGCAACAGGATGATGACAAATGCGTATTCTCCTTATCTTAAAGACAGACAGTCTCATCTTTATGTAGATTACGTAACCAGTCTTTACAGTGTCCTTGACCGCATAAGGCAGAAGTATCCTCATCTTCCCATGATGCTGTGCTCCGGAGGAGGCGGCAGGGTGGATTACGGAGCGCTGAAATACTTCAACGAATTCTGGGCAAGTGATGATACCGACCCTGTTGAAAGAATATATATCCAGTGGGGTTATTCGTATTTCTTCCCGGCAGTATCAGTTTGCAACCATATTACTTCATGGGGAAACCAATCGCTGAAATTCCGGACCGATGTAGCAATGATGGGCAAGCTCGGCTATGATATCAAGGTCAATGAAATGAGCGATAATGATCTGAAATTTAGTCAGAATGCCATTTCAAATTACAAAAGGCTCAGCGATATAATCTGGAAAGGGGACCTCTACAGGCTGATGTCGCCCTATGAGGAGAACAGGGCTGCCCTCATGTATGTGAACCAGGCAAAGACCAAAGCCGTTTTTTTCTGCTATAACCTTAACACCAGGTTCAATGAAACATTTGGACGTGTAAGGCTTCAGGGCCTTGATCCTGAAAAGGTTTACAAGATTCAGGAAATCAATATTTCAAGGGAAGGCAGAAGAGGGTTCGGTATGGGCGGACCCGGGATGTCTGAAAGCGGCAAAATCTACACGGGAGATTACCTGATGAAGGTGGGTCTTAAAGCAGGATCACCGGCTGCTCTGACCAGCGTGGTCTATGAAATTACGGAATAACCTGTTTCATTTTCCTTTCCACCCTGCAAGCCTTTAAATTAAAATGACTGCAGGAAGTATCCCGAATATTGCTTTAATTCACATTGCATAAAAATTAATTATACAAGTTCCCGGAGGCGGTTCCTGTGCTGACAGATATTCTCCCCATGATCCGCTCTCAAGGGTGAGGGGCTTTCCTTCCCCCGCTCTCTTGGGAGCGGGGGATTAGAGGGGGTGAGGTCTTTAAAATATTGAACTGAACATAATCTCAAACACAAAAATTTTCACACGACCTGGATAAATGACCTCTCTCAAGGGCGAGGGGCTTGTTTCCCCTAGATTTTCTTTTTCCTAATGAAGCACCTGTAAAATATATAATACCGTAATTGCAATGATTGTCAGCGATGAAATACCAACCGGGAACCATACAGGAGCTATCCAGGGCTTTGGAATAAGGAACAGGACATCAGTTGTCTTTAATGTCGGTGGCCATTTAATGAGGATATAAAGCGATACATAGTAAAACAGGTCCCAGAAGGCAAATGTCCAGAGGAAGTACACTACCTTTTCAAGCCAGGTGTTGCCCGTAAGGTAAGCAATGACCATGATCATTACAATAGTGGCTGCTTCCCTTGTCATCTCAATATGCAAATACTTGTCCGTAAGTTTACCAATAGATTCACTGTTCGATTCGGAATCGATGATCCCCAGAACCCTTCGCAGATAGACGACTACTACGCCCTCAAGGTGTGCCATTGCTATCCCGAAGATTGCGAGAAGAATAAGCTTGAGAATTGTTGCATTCATGGTGTGGTTTATTTGAGAATGATTAATTTCTGCCGGATTTTTAATGCCGGCTCGTTTTTAAGATTACTGCAAAGTCCAATTTATTGATGCAAGCCCTTATATTGCGGCTTAAACAATTAATTCGTAAAAATACGAATAAATGTTCGTATTTTTACGAATTAATCATTCTTAACCTGCTTAAATAAGAGTTTATGTAATCCTCCTTTCTCTTCAACCGGTACTGCATTATGAACCTGGGATGATCAAGAGGTTCAATAATTCTGAAAAAATGATGTCTGCTATTAAGCTTTACAAGGAAGTGGTAATTCTTTCCGGAACCAAGACAGAAGCAGATATCCCTCTTTATTCCGAATTGAAGCTGTTTCTCAATCGATTCGACAGCAAAATCAAGTATAGCTGCCGTCATTTCTCCGCTGTCGTAATAATTGTAGTTGATCTCCCTGCCTTTAGGCCCTTTTATTGTAAATCCCAGCGGACTTACAGAACTTATAAAAAAATCGCCGTAGAATTTACGGGCACCACCGTATCTGTCTATCATATCATAAATGAAAACCGATGAAGGCTCGTATGTCCTGTATCCCTCAATTGAAATGCCGCATTTCTCCTTAAGCCGTATCGTATCCGTGAATGGGATACCTGTAGTGCCTGCGCCGAACCTTCCGGGATTGATACCCATTATCATACACCGGTGATTGTTGTCTGAATAGAATTCCCTGTAAAACCGTACAACCACATCCATTATCCTTTCGTCGCCTGCGAAAGGATTCATGACTGAAATTCCGGAAGGGAGTTTGCCGTTAAACTGAAGCCCGGCGAGGAATCCGATCACTCTGTCAGCAAAATAAGTCATATTTTCTTTCAAAGCTGTAGACAGTAAAAATAACTATTTCATTACCATTTAAATCATTAAGCATTGAACAATCCTAAAATTATTTAACTTTGGACGCTTTTAAAATCTGAATCCGGGGCTAAATGAATGAGGAAATAATACCATACGGAGACAAGCAGAAAGCTTTCGACAAACGTTATCTTGAGATGGCGCTCATATGGGCGCAGAATTCATACTGCGTAAGGCGCCAGGTAGGAGCGTTGATCGTTAAGGGCAAAATGATAATATCCGACGGATATAACGGTACTCCTTCAGGCTTTGAAAACGTGTGTGAGGATGAAAATAATGTCACTAAACCTTATGTTCTTCATGCCGAGGCGAATGCGATCACCAAGGTTGCAAAATCGAACAATTCAAGCGAAAACTCGACATTGTATGTTACAACCTCTCCGTGCATGGAATGTTCCAAGCTCATAATCCAGTCGGGAATAAAAAGGGTAGTTTACTGTAACCGGTACCATAAGACTGACGGACTTGACCTTCTTAAAAGAGCCGGAATCCAACTTGTTTATATTGATCCTGAAAACGACATTTATGAAGTACAATAATTCAAACCGGAGTGTCCTTCTTCCCATTTTGCTGGCAATAGCGGTGGCAGCCGGAATACTTATAGGTATTAACATTCCCGGGAAAAAGTCTGTTCCACGGCAATTAAGCTTCAGGGCCAGAAACGACAAGATCAACAGTGTGCTCAATATCATTGAATCGGATTATGTGGATTCGGTCAACCGCAATGAACTTATCGAAGCCGCCATTCCTGCTATCCTTAAAAAGCTCGACCCCCATTCAGTATATATCCCGGCAAAAGATCTTGCACATGCAAATGAACCACTTCAGGGCAATTTTGACGGAATCGGAATTTCATTTAACCTTCTGACTGACACCATACTGGTTATAAGTACTATCCCGGGAGGACCGTCAGAAAAGCTGGGACTTTTAGCTGGCGACAAGATAATTTATGTGAATGATTCCCTGGTTGCAGGCAGGCAGTTAAGTGATGAAAAGGTTATGGGAATGTTAAAGGGACCCCGCGGAACAATAGTCAGGATTAAAATATTGCGTAAAGGTTACAAGGATCTTATCCCGTTTGAAATCACCCGTGATAAAATTCCAATATACAGCGTGGATGCGGCCTACATGATAAATGACAATACGGGCTTTATCAGGATAAACAATTTTGCCATGAACACTTATGATGAGTTTATGGTAAAGCTGAAGGAACTCATGGGAAAGGGTATGACAAAGCTAATACTTGATCTGAGGCAGAATTCAGGCGGTGTAATGGAATCGGCAATAAAGATCGCCAATGAATTTCTCAAGGAAGGACAGATGATTGTTTACACAAAAGGGCGTTCACAGCCCAGGAATGAGGCCAGGGCCACAGGGAAAGGCGAATTTGAAAACGGAGAGCTTGTTATACTGATAGACGAATGGACCGCATCTGCCAGTGAAATCCTTGCCGGCGCCATACAGGACAATGACAGGGGCATAATAATAGGAAGGCGGTCTTTCGGCAAAGGGCTTGTGCAGGAACCTGTGCCTTTCGCCGACGGGTCGGGAATGAGGCTCACAATTGCAAGGTATTATACTCCCACGGGAAGGTCGATACAGAAGCCTTATACGAATGGCTTTGATGCATATTTTGATGACCTCAACGAAAGGTACCATCATGGTGAATTTGAAGTTCCCGACAGCATTCATTTCTCTGATTCCCTGAAATATATCACTCCAGGGGGAAGGGTTGTTTACGGAGGCGGAGGCATTATGCCCGATAAATTCGTACCGGTCGACACATCAGGCATTTCACCTTACTTTCTTGCTGTGCGGCCGCTCATTTACAGGTATGCATTGAAATATACCGAAAATAACAGGGAATTCCTGTCAAAATTCACTGAAGCAGGCGCCCTTGAAAAATATCTTGACAGGCAGGGACTGCTTAACCAGTTTGCTGATTATGGCTCAAAAAACGGCGTTAAAAAGGACGCAGAAGGAATAAAGATCTCAGGAAAGATTATTTTCACGCAGCTGAAGGCATATATTGCAAGGAATTTACTTGATAATGCAGGCTTTTATCCTATCTGGCAGGAGATTGACACAACACTTGAATATGCGATTGATTATCTTCAGAAGAACTGAAGAAGAAAATAGGAGCAATGGCTGGCTTAACCCATTGTTACCGGTTAGCCGATATTTTATCCTGTGCCGGTAAAGAAAGCAGTTATTATTAATATGCAGATCACTTGTTGATGTCAGGAATGACAAGGATTAATGTAAGGAATCACTGAAACAACATCTTGTGCTGATCAGTGTAACCGGGACACAAAATCTGATATAATCTCCACCGAAAGGCTCTCTTCTTCAATAAATCCAAGGTGTCCGGATTTTTCAAGAACAACAAGTTTTGCATCTGAAGGAAGCTTTACTCTCGCCAGCATTGTTTCACATTGGATATAGTTATCCATTCTCCCGAGAATCCACAGGCATGGTTTAATTCCTTTTTCCATTATTGAAAGCCGCGAAGGCCTGATCATCATTCCATTAAGCACCGCAATAATGCCTTCATCGCTGATCCCTGAAGCAATATCCTTTGAGTGCTGAACTGAATCCTTCATCCTTTCCAGGTTTGACCCGGCAAACATCATCGAAACATTTCCCGGATAGACAAGGAATTTCTTACCTGACCTCACAATCTGTATTTCCCTTTCCCTTTTCTCAATAGTTTCGGGGGTGTCAGCAAAAGGGTGGGAATGAAAAAGGCAGTACCCCTTAAGCATCTCCGGAAAAAGCTCAAGGAAGGCAAGAGTGATGTAACCGCCTAAGGAATGACCTGTGATGAATGCTTCACCAATATTCATTGTGTCCATGAATCCCTTTATTGAATTTGCCATGAATTCCATCGAATGGCAATTGCTGTACACTGTTGAACGGCCATGTCCGGGCAAGTCAATACTGATGACCCTGAACTTTCCTGCCAGCTTGTCAGCAAATCCCGCCCATATTTCGGACGACTCAAGATATCCGTGGAGAAGAATTACAACCTGTCCCTCTCCGGCATCGGAATAGTAGATTTTACCTCCGTTGTAATGGATATAATATTTCATCGTCTGAATTGTAATTTTCAGGCAGAAATCATTGGAAAAGTCTGAATTAAATCAAACATTTGACTAAATATAGTCAATCCTGACAATATTGTAATATTATTAAATAATTATATTTTTATGAACAGGATCTTCTGAGCAAAAAAAGCAATTAAACCTTTCATATCCAATGAATAAAGTTATTTTATCTTCTGTTTCAAAGAAGTTTACTATGGCGCTGGCAGGTCTTTTCCTGATTTTATTCCTCCCGGTTCATCTTTCAATTAATTACCTTCTGCTGAAAACTGATCCGGCGCCTTTCAATAAGGCTGCTCATTTCATGGCAACTTTTCCCGTTATTAAGATCGTTGAAATAGTTCTTTTCTTTGCAATACTTTTGCATATAACATGGGGCATTATTATACAGATACATAACTGGTTTTCAAGGCCGGTCGGTTATGCTTCCGGCAGTAAATCGCAGACTTCGTTTTTTTCAAAATTCATGATATGGACCGGGGCTGCAATTTTTACTTTCCTTGTTCTTCATTTTTTTAATTTTTACTTCATCAGGCTCGGGCTGGTAAAAGGCAATCCCGATGATTTTTATTCGGTAGCGCAGAGCCTGTTCAGGATTCCTGCCTATGACTACATATACCTCGCCTGTTTTGCCGTTCTTGGTCTGCATCTTTACCATGCTTTCTCCTCAGCTTTCCAGACGCTGGGACTGAATCACAGGATATGGACGCCTGTTGTTAAGATTTTTTCATTGATTTATTCAATCCTTATTCCGGCAGGGTTTGCATCAATTCTGATTATTATCTGGCTATTCCGATAGAAACTATTAGAAATGACACAGTTAAATTCAAAAATTCCCGAAGGTCCTCTTGCCCAGAAATGGACCAGATACAAAGCATCGGTTAAACTCGTAAACCCGGCAAACAAGAAAAAGCTGGAAATAATTGTTGTGGGAACCGGTCTGTCGGGTGCCAGCGCCGCATCGTCACTCGGGGAGCTGGGTTACAGCGTTAAAAACTTCTGTTACCAGGATTCGCCACGCAGGGCTCATTCTGTTGCTGCCCAGGGAGGCATCAATGCGGCCAAGAATTACCAGAACGATGGGGACAGCACCTACCGCCTGTTTTACGATATGATAAAGGGAGGCGATTACCGTGCCAGGGAAGCAAATGTTTATCGTGTGGCAGAGGTCAGCAACCAGGTGATCGACCACTTTACCGCAATCGGGGTCCCGTTTGCCAGGGATTATGGCGGCACACTTGATACCCGCTCATTCGGCGGAGTGCAGGTCTCAAGGACATTTTACGCAAAGGGACAGACAGGCCAGCAGTGCCTTCTTGGCTGTTATTCATCGCTGAACAGGCAAATAAAGAAAGGAAATGTAGTTATGTACCCCAGAAGGGAAATGCTCGATCTTGTCGTTGTCGGCGGCAAAGCCAGGGGTATAATTACACGTAACCTTATAACAGGCGATATAGAAAGGCACTCTGCACATGCAGTAGTCCTTGCAACAGGTGGCTACGGAACTATCTATTACATGTCGACACTTGCAGTGAATTCAAATGCATCTGCTGCATGGAAAGCACATAAAAAAGGTGCATTTTTTGCTAATCCGAGTTTTATTCAAATCCATCCTACAAGTGTCCCCCAGCTTAATGAATTCCAGTCGAAACTGACACTTATGTCCGAATCACTCAGAAACGACGGCAGAATGTGGGTTCCGGCTGCCAAAGGCGATAAGCGTCCTGCAAATTCAATACCTGATGAGGAAAGAGACTATTTCCTTGAACGCAGGTATCCGGCCTATGGAAATCTTGTGCCCAGGGACGTGGGATCAAGGGCATCAAAGGAAAGATGCGATGCAGGTTATGGAGTGGGAAAGACAGGGCTCGCAGTGAATCTCGACTTCAGCGATGCAATTAAGAAGCAGGGGAAAAAAGCAATTGAGGATAAATACGGTAACCTTTTCGAGATGTATAAGACCATAACAGGTATAGATCCGTATGAAGAACCGATGAGGATATACCCTGCAGGCCATTATACCATGGGCGGTCTGTGGGTTGACTATGAACTGATGACGACCATCCCCGGACTTTATGCAATCGGGGAATCCAACTTTTCCGACCACGGTGCTAACAGGCTGGGGGCAAGTTCACTGATGCAGGCTGCGGGTGACGGATATTTTATCCTTCCGAACACCATAAGCAATTATCTTGCCAATGAGATCCGTGTACCGAGGATAAAGACCGATACTCCGGAATTTGATGAAGCTGAAAAGGCAGCAGTTGAACGCCTGAATAAACTTATTTCAATAAAAGGCAACCAGACAGCCTCTTCTTTCCACAAAAGACTTGGTAAGATAATGTGGGATTACTGTGGCATGACCCGCAACGAAGCAGGTTTGAAAAAAGCACTTGAACTTATCAGTGAACTAAAGGAAGAATTCTGGAAAGATCTGAACGTAACCGGTACAATTGGTGAGTACAATTATGAACTTGAAAAGGCCGGCAGGGTGGCTGATTACTTTGAGCTTGCCGAGCTTCTTGTAAATGATGCCCTTGACAGGAGAGAATCATGTGGAGCACATTTCAGGGAAGAATACCAGACGCCCGATGGTGAAGCCCTGCGTAACGATAAAGAATTTGCATACGTTGCTGCCTGGGAGTATGCCGGAGAAAACAAGCCTCATATATTGCATAAGGAAGATCTTAAGTTTGAAGAAGTTGAACTGAAGGAGAGGAGTTATAAGTAAGGGCACAAAGGCAGACTGGAAATGAAATGGTTCCCCTCCGGGGAGGGGCCAGGGGTGGGTTAATAAAGCTATAAGAGCTTAAATGAATATGGCATTGGGACTGCAGTACAGCAGGACAAAAACAAATTGAAGCAACCGTAAAAGTTAAAATATGAACCTTGTACTAAAGATCTGGCGTCAAAAGAGTTCAAAGGCAAAAGGCGGATTTGTCACTTATAAAATGGAAAATGTTTCGCCTGAGATGTCGTTCCTTGAAATGCTTGATGCCCTGAACAAAAAACTGGTTGAAGAGGATAAAGATCCTGTGGCTTTCGACCACGATTGCCGCGAAGGCATATGCGGATCGTGCGGGATGTATATTAACGGTCATCCCCATGGACCTGTTCCGGCAATTACCACCTGTCATCTTTCAATGAGAAACTTTCGCGACGGCGATACGATATGGGTCGAACCATGGAGGGCAAAACCATTCCCGGTAATAAAGGACCTGATTGTTGACAGAAGCGCTTTTGACAGGATACAGATAGCAGGAGGCTTTATTTCAGTAAATGCAGGCGCAGCTCCCGAGGCCAATTCAATACCCGTTCCGAAGAAAAACTCAGATGATGCTTTTGACTCCTCAATATGCATTGGCTGCGGGGCCTGTGTGGCTGCATGCAAAAATGCTTCGGCAATGCTTTTTGTCTCGGCAAAGATTTCACAATTTGCACTGCTCCCCCAGGGAAGGGTTGAAGCCAAAGAAAGAGTGAAGGCCATGATTGAAATGATGGACAAGCTCGGATTCGGTTACTGTTCCAACACGGGAGCTTGTGAAGCAGAATGTCCCAAGAAAATCAAAATATCAAATATTGCGCGGTTGAACCGTGAATACTACAAAGCTTTTTAAACCAATTAATTCGATTATATATGAAAAAAGAACGTTCAAGGCGTGATTTTATAGCAAAAACCACTCTGGCAGGGATGGCTGCAATGACGGTACCTCTTGCGTCTTGCACCGGCAAAGAAGAGAAGAAGGTTCCTGAAGTGTATCCGGTGACAAAGCTTATCGTCCCTAAGGGCAATGCCCTTCCAATTACCGGCACGTTCCTCGATGAGATATCTCATGACATTCCTCATCAGAACTGGGGTGAGAAGGAGTGGGACGCGGAATTTGGCTATATGAAAGCCATAGGGATCGACACGGTTATAATGATACGGTCGGGATACAGGAAATTCATAACCTGGCCTTCAGATTACCTTCTGAAAAAAGGATGCTATATGCCTTCGGTCGATCTTCTTGATATGTTTCTCAGATTAGCCTTGAAATACAACATGAAATTCTATTTCGGATTGTATGATTCTGGCAAATATTGGGATACAGGAGACATGTCGTGGGAAATTGAGGATAACAAATACGTCATTGATGAAGTCTGGAAGAATTATGGCAGTAAATACAAGAGCTTCCAGGGGTGGTATATAAGCGGGGAGATAAGCCGTAAGACAAAAGGTGCCATAGGTGCATTTCATTCAATGGGCAAACAGTGCAAAGATGTTTCGGGTGGTCTTCCGACTTTCATTTCACCCTGGATTGACGGGAAAAAAGCAGTTGAAGCTGCTTCGGGCGACCTCACAAAGGCAAATTCAATTTCCGTTCAGGAACATGAAAAGGAGTGGGGAGAGATATTTGACGGTATCCATGATGTTGTGGATGCATGTGCTTTCCAGGACGGTCAGATAGATTATGATGAACTGGATGCATTTTTCTCCGTCAATAAAAAAATGGCGGATAAATACGGAATGAAATGCTGGACCAATGCCGAATCATTCGACAGGGATATGCCGATAAGGTTTTTGCCTATCAAGTTTGACAAATTGCGTTTAAAACTTGAAGCTGCAAAACGTGCGGGTTACGACAAGGGAATAACTTTTGAGTTTTCTCATTTTATGAGTCCCCAGTCGGCTTATCTTCAGGCAGGACATCTTTATGATCGTTACAGGGAATATTTTAATATCTGATGAGTATGGAAGAAAGATCGAATCAGTTAAGGTATGTAATCTGGCTTTCTCTTGTAGCTTCACTGGGAGGGTTTCTTTTCGGGTATGATACGGCAGTAATTTCAGGGACCGTCGACCAGGTCTCTAACCAGTTCAGTCTTACCGATATAACAAAGGGGTGGTATGTTGGTTGTGCACTCATCGGGTCAATTATCGGCGTGATATTTGCCGGTTCTCTCAGCGACAAATTCGGACGAAAAATAGTAATGCTTCTTTCGTCGGTACTGTTTTCCCTTTCAGGCATCGGATGTATGATTTCAGGCAATATTGATCAGCTTGTTATTGCAAGGATTATCGGTGGCATCGGCATCGGCGTGGCATCAGTTGTTTCTCCCTTGTACATTGCTGAAGTCTCCGTTCCCAATATCCGTGGACGTCTTGTATCCCTGTATCAGCTGGCAATTACAATTGGCTTTCTGGGAGCATATATGGCCAATTTCGGATTGCTGAGGTATTCTGAATCACTTATTGCCAGGGGCGCATTAGCCGGTTTGCACGGAAAGATTTTTGGGAGTGAAGTCTGGAGGGGAATGCTGGGAATGGAATCCATACCAGCACTGCTGTTCCTGATTGCCTTGTTTTTCATTCCTGAAAGCCCGCGATGGCTGATTGTTAAAAAGCAGGAAGTCAAAGCTACTTCAATATTGAATAAAATATATGGCGAAGAAGAAGCCGGTAACCAGATCGTCCATGTCAGGAACCTTATTGCAGGTGAAACAGGTTCCGATTGGCGCATGTTATTTCAGCCGGGTTTTCGTCTTGCTTTATTTATAGGGGTCGCACTGGCAATGCTTGGCCAGTTTATGGGGGTGAATGCAGTTCTGTACTACGGGCCGACGATTTTTAAAGAGAGTGGCCTGTCGACCGGTGATTCCCTGTTTTATCAGGTGCTGGTAGGTTTAGTCAATATGCTGACAACTGTTCTTGCATTGATTATTATCGACAGGGTCGGCCGTAAACAACTGGTCTACTGGGGAGTGTCAGGAATGATCTTTACCCTGATCTTCATAGGGATTTATTTTGCTTTCGGAGCAAAGCTTAACGTGCCTCATATTTTTCTTCTGATCTTTTTCCTGCTATATATCTTCTGTTGCGCCATCTCAATTTGCGCAGTTATCTTTGTTCTCCTCTCGGAAATGTATCCTGTAAAGGTAAGGGGTGCTGCGATGTCAATAGCGGGCTTATCACTATGGATCGGAACATATCTTATCGGCCAGTTGACCCCGGTAATGCTGACAAAGCTTACACCGGCAGGCACATTCTGGCTGTTTGCCTTTATGTGTATCCCTTATATACTGATTGTGTGGAAGCTGCTGCCGGAAACAACAGGAAAATCACTTGAAGAGATTGAAGAAATGTGGTTAATGAATGGACGGAAACATAAACAAAATTAATGATTATGGATTCAAAGAAATTAGCAAAGCTTTACAGGGATGAATTGCTTGACAATGTCATCCCATTCTGGTTATCCAAATCGCAGGATAAAAAATATGGTGGATATTTTACCTGTCTCGACAGGGCAGGCAATGTATTTGATACTGACAAGTTCATATGGCTTCAGGGCCGCCAGGTATGGCTCTTTTCAATGATCTGCAACAAAATTGAGAAAAATCCGGAGTGGCTGAAGTGCGCTGAACAGGGAGGTGAGTTTCTGAAAAAATGGGGACATGATGGAAACTATAACTGGTACTTCTCGCTTACCCGGGAGGGCAAACCGATAATAGATCCATACAATATTTTTTCATACACTTTTGCCACAATGGCCTTCGGCCAGCTGAGCAAGGCAACAGGTAAGCAGGAGTATGCAGATATTGCAAAAAAGACCTTTGATATTGTACTTGCGAAGAAAGATAATCCGAAAGGGAAATGGGATAAAACTCATCCCGGGACGCGGAGCCTTAAGAATTTCGCCCTCCCCATGATTCTTTGCAATCTGTCGCTCGAGATTGAACATCTGATTGATAAAGAATTTCTTCAGAAGACTATTGATACCTGCATTCATGAAGTTATGGATGTCTTTTACCGTCCGGAGCTGGGGCTGATTGTCGAAAATGTAACAACCGACAACAAGCTGTCCGACACTTTTGAAGGGCGCGTGCTGAATCCCGGACATGCCATTGAAGCTATGTGGTTTATTATGGACCTTGGAGAGCGCCTTAAGAATCCTGAGCTGGCCAGGAAAGCTGCCATGATTGCGGTTCAGATGGTGGAATACGGCTGGGACAAGAATTATGGAGGGATCTTTTACTTCCTCGACAGGCTTGGCCATCCGGCCCAGCAGCTCGAATGGGACCAGAAGCTTTGGTGGGTTCATATCGAGACGCTAATATCAATGCTGAAAGGATATGCAATTACCGGATCAAAGGATTGCCTCAAATGGTTTGAGATTGTTCACGACTATACCTGGAATCACTTCAAGGATAAGGAGTATCCCGAATGGTACGGTTACCTGAACCGTCAGGGAGAAGTGCTTTTGCCGCTAAAGGGAGGAAAGTGGAAAGGGTGCTTCCATGTTCCACGCGGATTGTATCAATGCTGGAAGACCCTCGAAAAATTATAGATATAAGACTCTTAATTATCCGGGATAAGGTTATAATTTGAGGATTATTCATCAGTGGCAGGTTGCCTCAACATCCGCAACTGTTTTTGGTATGGGCTTGCCAAGTAGTTTGTGTCCTTTTTCAGTTATCAGGACATTGTCCTCGATCCTGATTCCTCCGAAGTCCCTGAGCTTGTTTACTTTATCATAGTTGATGAAATCCCTGAATTTACCTTCTGCCTCCCACTGGTCGATAAGCTCAGGAATAAAATAAATCCCGGGTTCGACAGTAAATACGTGTCCGGGCTGGAATGGAACTGCAAACCGCAGAAATGACAATCCGAACTGGTTGCTGCGTTTTACCCTGTCATTATATCCGACATAATCCTCACCAAGTCCTTCCATGTCGTGTACGTCGAGGCCCATCATGTGTCCGAGTCCGTGAGGCATGAACATTGAATGAGCGCCTGATGCAACAGCCTCATCCATATCTCCTTTCATCAGTCCGAGATCCTTCAGTGCGGAAGCAATTATTTTACTTGCATTCATGTGAAGGTCATAGTTCGACATACCCGGCTTTGCAGAGTCGATTGATTCGGTGTTTGCCTTAAGGACGATCTCGTAGATATCTTTCTGCTTCTGGCTGAATTTACCGCCGACAGGCGTGGTACGCGTGATGTCCGAGGCGTAGTGCATCATTGTCTCGGCGCCAGCATCTGCAACCATCATCCGTCCTCGTTCAAGAATATTCCCATGATAATGATTATGAAGAGTCTGCCCGTTTATGCTGAGGATGACAGGGAATGAAGTGCCTGCTCCCCTTGAAAGGGCAATACCCTCGATCGCCCCAAAGATATCCTGTTCCCTCGCACCCGGTTTGCACATTTTCATTGCGGTCACATGCATTTCATATGCAATGCCCAGAGCTTTCTCAATCTCTTCAATTTCCACGGCTTCCTTTATCGATCTCATTGAGACTACCGCTTTTATCAGGGGAACTGAAGCGTGTGTGCTCATCTGGCAAGGGTTCTCTTTTAGAAGAGCACCGAGTGTCATCATGGTTTCTGCCCTGTAGGGGGGAAGAAAATGAATTGTCCTTCTTTTTGAGAGGGCATCCCTGACACTCTTCTCAAGCATTGAATTCGCAGCAGTATTGTTTATCCCGCATTTTGCAGCTAATTCTTTTACTGATGGTTGTGGTCCCATCCAGATTATGTCGTCGAGGTCAACATCATTGCCAAAGATCCAGTCCCGGCCTGAATCAAAATCCATAAGTCCGGTAAGACCCTGCAGGTCAAGTCCGAAAAAATAAAGAAAATCGCTGTCCTGTCTGAAATGATAAGCATTTGCCATGTAATTCATCGGGGAATCCATGTTGCCTACGAAGATTGCCATTCCCGATTTCATAATCTGGTGCAATCTTTCCCTTCTCTTTATATAAACTTCGCTTTTAAACATATTTCAGTTATTTAGTTTCACAAAATGACACTACTAAGTTAGTAACCCTGCCTCTATAAACAAACTCTAAAATTAAATTGTAATGTTTTTACAAGCTTAATGGATACATGTATCAATTTAAAATGCCGGAGGTAAATAGTCGCCTTTAAAGCCATCAAAACTTCCATTTATTTTTCGGATAATTATCATAAGCTGAAGTTATCAACACTCATGAATACTAATTCTTTAATCAGAACGTTTTAATACTCAGTTAAATTAATTGCGAAGACTATTTGTTATTAACAAAACTTTATTATATTCGCAAAATAGTTATCAACAAAGTATTAACACCGTCCTGTCGTATGCCTTACAGAAGATTGCCCAACACTGATGCAGCACGTATCAGAGCAATGAGAATTGCACTGGAAAAAGGGAGGGATGTGCCTCCCGTCAAAATGGCTTTTTCGCCAAAAACAATAGTCAGGTTGCAGAGATTTCTGCCGCAGTTTGAAAACATGATACAGCTTCAGCGGCAGTCTTATGCTTCGCAGTATTCAAAAAGCAAGGACTACAGCGAAATGGAAAGGAAAGCAAGACTCTATCTGACTCATTTTATAAGAGTAATGAATATGGCAATTTTCAGAGGGGATATTCCTGTGGAAACAAGGGCGTTCTATGGTCTGGCAACGAATGAATCAACGGTGCCATCACTTAATACCGAGAATGAACTTATGAGCTGGGGGAAAAGGATAATTGAGGGAGAGGAATTCCGTATAAGAAAAGGAGGCTCGCCGATTACCAATCCTACAATTGCAGTTGTAAAAGTAAGATATCAGAATTTCCTTGAAGCATGGAACTTTCAGAAAACCATTGCAAAAAGGACACTTGAGTACACCGAAAAAAACTGTGAACTCAGGAAAGAAGCTGATAATCTTATAACACAGATCTGGAATGAGGTGGAGAGTACCCACTGCACTCTTCCTGAAGAAAAAAGAATGGCCGAAAGCGAATGTTATGGCGTCGTATATTTCTACAGAAAAAATGAAATAAACAAATCTGTTGCCCAGTCCGACCAGCAAAGCACAATCTGGCCATAATAGAATCAAGCTTGACCTTAGGAAATACAATACTCAGGGAATATCCCTTATTCCTTGCTCCCATGGAGGACATAACTGATCCGTCATTCCGTGCAGTATGCAAATCGTTCGGTTCAGATTTCATGTACACTGAATTTATCTCATCCGACGGACTTATCAGGAATGGCGGTAAAAGCGTCAGGAAGCTTGAAATAGATGATTCAGAGAGGCCAATCGGGATACAGCTTTACGGGCATCTCATTGATGCCATGGTCGAGGCTGCACTTATTGCGGAAGAAGCGGGACCTGATCTTATTGATATTAATTTCGGATGTCCGGCTAAGAAAATTGCCAACAGGGGAGCCGGAGCCGGCATGCTGCGAAACATGCCGCAGATGGTCGGAATGACTTCAGCCATTGTAAAGGCTGTAAAGCTTCCTGTTACAGTGAAAACACGGCTGGGCTGGGATGAAGGCAGCAAAAACATTATAGAGATTGCCGAAATGCTTCAGGATGCGGGCATTAAAGGGATCACAATACATGGGAGAACGAGGACGCAGATGTACAAGGGATCGGCTGACTGGACACTTATCGGTGAGGTAAGGAACAATCCAAGGATGAAGATACCGGTCATTGGAAACGGGGATATTGACGGACCCGTCAAGGCAAAGGAAATGTTTTCAAAATATGGTGTGGACGGCATCATGATCGGAAGGGCAACAGTAGGAAGGCCGTGGATTTTCAGAGATATCAGGCATTATCTCGACACCGGTGAGCTTTTACCTGAACCTTCATTGTCGGAAAAGGCTGACATTGCTCTTTTTCATCTCAGCAAATCCATAGAATATAAAGAAGGGAAACGATCAATTTTTGAAATGCGCAGACATCTTTCGAACTATTTCAAGGGATTGCCTGCCTTCAGGGATACAAGGCTGAAGTTGCTAACCTCAACCGAACCCGACGAAATAAGGGAGATAATAAATCAGATCCGTGAAAGATGGGGAGGTTTCCGCGGTGATGACCGGACATCCGTTTATGGTACCTGAGCAACTTCACGAACAGGCTTCACTTCACTGAAAAGAGCTGAGAAGTCTTTCCATTTGAAAACTGATTTGAGGATGAATACAAATATTATTCCTGTTACCAGAAGAGCTGTAAATTCAATCCATGGATGGACCGATTGCTGGACATAAACGGCAGGAGTCTGCAGCGCCGAAGAGCTGTTGGTCACCACGATGCACAGGAACACGTTATTTGCCGCATGCGCACCGATCGTAGCTTCAATTCCATCATCAAGAATTGTGATGATCCCGAAGGTTATTCCGAAAAGAACATACTGTGCCATCATCGGCAGGAATCCAAAATCCTTCACTTCGGGATTAAATGAGTGCATGAGCCCGAAAAGGATTGATGTCATCAGGATTGGGAACCACCTGTTTTTTGAGATTACGGTAAAACCCTGCATCAGGTAGCCCCTGAACAGGACCTCTTCAAATGTCGCCTGGAACGGAATAAAAACAATAGTAAGAACAGCCAGGATCAGAATAGTTGAGGTTGCTGTATTTGCTATAGAAAAATTTGAAGGATCTGCCTTCAGGTAAGCAATGAAATATATTGCTGAGAGAAGTAGCCAGATGGATGCTGAAATAAAAAGTTTTTTCCACCTGATTTTTCCTGTACCGTTAATAGTCATTATGAAGGTTCTGCCATTCAATGGCTTGATAAGCAAAACAAAAGTCAGCAATCCGATCAGAAAAGGGAATAGCATCACAAGGAATCCAAGGTTTGGATTAAGACCCAGTACACCAAGATTACCCGGATTATTTGCAATATCAGTAACAACGCCGGGATCAGCGGCAGCCCTGATTGCATATGCAATGAATATCGGAATTGCACCGATGGTATTTGAAGCCAGAAGCACGGCTGCAAACATCACAATGTATCGCCAAAAGCCGTTTTTTCCCGTAAATGAAGATTCAAGATGGTTCATAACAGATTACTGAATTAAATTTCTGTGCCGGCTTTTTTTGGATAGTCAATAGAAAAATGGAGCCCGATGCTTTCCTTCCTGCTTATGGCATGCTTGATAATTATGTATCCGGTATTTATAAGGTTCCTCAGTTCACAAATCTTTTTGGAGATAAGTGAAGACTTGTAAAGCTTTTCCGTTTCCTGGTAAAGGATCTCGAGCCGCACCATTGCCCTGTCGAGACGCAGATCTGACCGCACAATTCCGACATAATTGCTCATGATCATCTGCACTTCCTTGATACTCTGTGTTATAAGGACCATTTCCTCAAGATGAGTGGTGCCTTTATAATCCCACTCAGGTATTTTTTCCTCATAAGTGAGTCTCCGAAGCCTTGCGCCTGAGTGCATAGCGGCACGGTGGGCATATACTGCAGCCTCGAGAAGCGAATTGGAAGCCAGCCTGTTTGCTCCATGCAACCCGGTCGATGAAGCTTCTCCAAGTGAATAAAGTCTGTCGATGCTGCTCTGTCCATCCATATCTACCTTTATCCCTCCGCATGAATAATGCTGGGCTGGCACGACAGGTATCATATTCCTTGTAATGTCGATGCCTCTTGTAAGGCAGTGCTCATTAACATTCGGGAATTCACTTCTTAGCCCGTCAGGGTCAAGAAATGTGCAATCGAGCCAAACATGATCATCTCCCCACATCTTCATTTCACTGTCAATCGCCCTTGCCACAATATCTCTCGGAGCAAGCGATTCGCGGTTGTCATACCTTTTCATGAACTCCTCCCCTGCCATGTTCCTGAGAACGGCACCGTAACCTCTCAGGGCTTCGGTTATCAGGAATGAAGGCCTGGTATTCGGATCGTAAAGCGAGGTGGGGTGAAACTGTATGAACTCCATATTCTCGATCGTGCCTTTTGCCCTGTAAACCATTGCTATTCCGTCACCCGTGGCAATCTCAGGATTCGTGGTTGTCATATAGACATTCCCCACACCTCCCGTTGCAACCACCGTCACCCTGGAAAGGAAGGTGATGACCTGCTTGTTTTTAAGATCTGCAACATAAGCCCCGAAACATTTGATATCAGGGAAACCGCGCTTTACCTCCTCTCCGAGGTGATGCTGCGTGAGGATCTCAATGGCAAAATGATCTTCATATACCTCAATGTTGGGATCTTTCCTGATGCGGTCGATAAGAGCTGCTTCAATCGCTTCGCCGGTCCTGTCCTTATGATGAAGGATCCTGAATTCCGAATGTCCTCCTTCCCTGTGAAGGTCATATGTTCCGTCGTCCTTCTTGTCGAATGGTACACCAAGGCTGATAAGGTCTTTAATCCTTGCGGGCGCTTCCCTGACCACCATTCTTACAACTTCTTCATTGCAGCACCCGGCACCGGCTATAAGAGTATCCTGAATATGCTTTTCAAAGTTGTCAGGCTCGCTGAAAACAGCTGCAATCCCTCCCTGGGCATATTTTGTGTTTGTATTGTCAATCGTCGATTTGGTTATTACGGTTACCTTGCCAAACTCTGAAGCCTTGAGTGCAAATGATAACCCCGCAATACCTGAACCAATTACAAGAAAATCGGTTCGTTTCTTCATTTCCCTTATTATTTTTTGGTCGGGTAAATATACAAATAGATTTCAGGTTTTGTTTTACTTCAATTCTATACTTAAAATCCGGTTTCTCAATGGATGGAATTGCCGGCTTTGTGAAACCAAAGTTTTTAATTTACATTTGCTTTCCTCTAAAACAAGAATTTATGGCTCAGGAAGATGTTTTCAAAAAGCTTGTATCACATTGCAAGGAGTATGGGTATGTATTTCCCTCAAGCGAGATATACGATGGACTCAGTGCAGTATATGACTACGGGCAGTATGGAGTTGAACTTAAGAACAACATAAAGAAATACTGGTGGGACAGCATGGTGCTTCTTCATGAGAACATCGTCGGGCTCGATGCTGCGATATTCATGCATCCGACAGTATGGACAGCTTCCGGCCATGTCGATGCATTCAACGACCCGCTGATCGACAACAAGGATTCAAAAAAAAGATACAGGGCCGATGTTCTAATTGAAGAACATATGGCAAAGATTGACGAGAAAATCACAAAGGAAGTAGAGAAGGCCAGGGAAAGATTCGGTGCAGCTTTCGATGAACAAAAGTTCAGGGCAACAAATCCGCGTGTCATTGCAAACCAGGCAAAAATAAATGAGATCAATGACGCCTATACTAAGGCCCTTAATGCAAACGACCTTCCCGGGCTCAGGAAGATAATAATTGACTGTGAGATAGTATGTCCGATCTCAGGCAGCCGAAACTGGACCGAGGTGAGGCAGTTCAATCTTATGTTTTCGACCGAGATAGGTTCAACTATTGAAGGTTCGAATAAGATCTATCTTCGCCCTGAAACCGCGCAGGGTATATTTGTAAATTTCCTGAATGTCCAGAAAACAGGCAGGATGAAGATCCCTTTTGGTATCGCGCAGATCGGCAAAGCCTTCCGGAATGAGATAGTTGCAAGGCAGTTTATATTCAGGATGAGGGAATTCGAGCAGATGGAAATGCAGTTTTTTGTACAGCCCGGGTCGGAGCTCGGCTGGTTTGCGAAATGGAAGGAAATGAGAATGAAATGGCACAAGGCTCTGGGGTTCGGCGAAGAAAATTACAGGTTCCACGATCATACAAAGCTTGCACACTACGCTAATGCTGCGACAGATATTGAGTATAAGTTCCCGTTCGGGTTCAAGGAGGTTGAAGGCATCCATTCAAGGACCGATTACGACCTGAAGCAGCACCAGCAGTACAGCGGCAAGAAGATGCAATATTTCGATCCTGAAAAAGGTGAATCCTATATACCTTATGTTATCGAGACATCGATCGGTGTCGACAGGATGTTCCTTCAGGTTATTTCTGCGGCATATATTGAAGAAGAGCTGAAAAAGGAAGATGGTTCGATCGATACCCGTGTTGTCCTGAGGCTGCCTTCATACCTTGCACCTGTAAAGCTGGCAGTTATGCCTCTTGTAAAAAAGGACGGGCTTCCCGGGATCGCTGAGAAAATAGTGCATGACCTAAGGTTTGAGTTCAACTGCCAGTACGATGATAAGGATTCCATCGGAAGACGCTATCGCCGACAGGATGCAATAGGCACTCCATACTGTATCACAATCGACCATCAGACTCCCGATGACCAGACTGTCACTATCAGGTATCGCGATTCAATGGAACAGGAGCGGGTACCGGTCGCCGGGTTAAAAGACATAATTTTTGAAAAAGCAAGCATTACGACCCTCCTGAAAAAACTCTAGGATGAAAAAGGTCCTCATCGTGACATATTACTGGCCCCCTGGTTCGGGGGCCGGAGTGCAGCGATGGCTGAAATTCTCAAAGTATCTTTCACTGTCTGGCTGGGAACCGGTCATTCTTACCGTCGATCCCGCTTATGCGACATATCCGGCCACCGACAACTCCCTAACTTCTGAAGTACCTCCCGGACTGAAAGTTTACAGGACAAAAGCAACCGATTATTTCAGACTTTACGGAAAAGACAAGTCAAAAATTCCTTCGGCAGGCTTTGCGGTCAACGAAAACAAACGATTATCAGGGAAAATATCAAGGTTCATCAGAGGCAATTTTTTCATTCCCGACCCCAGAAAAGGATGGAACAGATATGCGTTTAAGGAAGCATGCAAGCTCATTGAAAATGAAAGTATTTCTTACGTCATTACAACAAGTCCGCCTCACTCCACCCAACTGATCGGTCTCAGGCTTAAGAAGAAATATCCTTATCTGAAATGGATTGCTGATCTGCGCGACCCGTGGACTGATATTTATTATTACAATGAGTTCTGTCCGACATTTCTCTCAAGGAGAATCGATTCGGGATATGAAAGAAGTGTACTGAATTCTGCCGACAGGATCATCACTGTGGGGCAGTCGCTCAAAAAGCTGTTCGCTTCAAAAATCCGCGGAATAAATGATAAGATCGAGGTGATCTTTAACGGATATGATGCAGAGGATTTCAATGTACCTGAGGTTTCAAAGCCTGATGTTTTCACAATTTCCTATACAGGCACTCTTTCAGGCGCATATCCTGTAAACGGATTTCTGAGGGCGCTTTCTTCACTTAAGGATAAAGGCGGTGATTTCCGGCTGAGGTTCACAGGTGCTGTTTCAAAGGAACAGAAGGAACTTATCTGTTCTTCTGCCGGCAATTCAGCAGTTGAGTTTAATCCTTTCGCCGATCACAGTAAGGCGATCAGGAATATGCTCGGGTCCTCGTGTCTTCTACTTATAATACCGGATCACCGAAGTAACACAAGCATTATTACCGGCAAACTTTTTGAATACCTGGCGACCGGACTCCCTGTCATCTGTCTCGGGCCGCCGGATGGAGATGCCGCAGAAATTATTAATTATTGCGGTAACGGGAAAACCTTTGATTATGAAGATTCTGACAACATTCTAGGTTATATTGAATTCCTGAAAACAAATCCGAACAGCCTTGTAAAAAATTCGCCGGAAATTTTCAGAAGGGACATACTCGCCGTTAAAATTGTCACAATTCTGGAAGGGACAGGAAATAAGATGAACAGATCGAAAAATGAAGATCGGAGTAATAGTTGATAATGAGCTTGACAACGATAAGCGCGTCCTCAGGGAAATCAGGATCCTGAAAGATGCCGGCAATGAAGTGTCAGTTTTATGCTTCGGCTTCCGTCCCCGTTATGGTGAACCTCCGGAGGGAACCCCGATAAGGAGAATAAGGATCAGCAGGAAACTAAAAGACATTCTTTTTTTCTTTTTCAATTTTATACCTGTTTATGAATGGCTATGGATCACGCATATAAGGAAATTCATCAAGGATTTCAGCCCTGACGTATTGCATGTGCACGACCTGTACATGTCGAAAGCAGGCCGGAGGGGAATTGAAAAATCGGGAAATAAAGTCCACATGATACTCGATCTGCACGAAAATTATTCATTTGAGATAACGACCTATAACTGGACAAAAGGATTTTTGAGAAATCTCTTCAGCAGGCCATACACATGGCAGAAGAAAGAAGAAGAGTATCTTAATTATGCTGATGCTCTTATCGTTCTCAGCGAGGAATTCAGGGATGCACTTACTGAAAAGTACCCGCCGGTTTCAAAAAAGCTGTATTCAGCGCTGCCGAATGTACCCGACATTCCGGAGAAGAAACAGGAAGTCCATGATGCTGTAAAAGTTAATATAGACAAAAACTTATTCGTTGTTCTTTACTTTGGGATTGTAGCAGAGAGAAGGGGCATTTTTGAAGTACTTGAGGTTTTCAGGATGCTTGCCGCGGAGAACTACCCTGCTGCCTTCCTTGTTATTGGTCCGGTCGATAAAAAGGATAAGGCAAAGTTTTCCGAAATGATAAATTCCGATCCTCTGAAGCAGATGGTTTATTACATCCCGTGGATTGACATTTCCGAACTGCCGGATTATCTTGAAATAAGCAGTGCATGTATTGCGCCGTTTAAAAAAAATCCCCAGCATGAATCAGGAATAGCAAACAAGATCTTTGATTATATGCTCGGAAAGAAGCCTGTTATCGCTTCAGACTGCAGGCCGCAGAAAAACCTGATCGAGAAACATGAATGCGGGATTGTTTACGGAAACCCGCAGGAAATGAAGGAGGCAATAATAAGGCTCTCCCGCGACCCTGCCCTCTGCATAAGACTTGGTGAAAACGGGTACAGTGCAATTCTCAAAGAGTACAATACCGGCATCACAGGAAAGAATCTCCTTAATTTATATAACAGGCTGAAATGACAATTCTCCTTCTTACACACTCATATCCTGACGAACAGGTTGCATGGCGTGGTTTGTTCATCCGGGAGCAGGCCAGGGCACTGGCAAGGGAGCACGAAGTTATTGTTGTATATTTCAAGGTTGACTATTCACATTTCGGACCATTTTCAAAATATTCATTCACTAAAAAAAATAACGGTCCCATCACGGAATATACATTGACTACTGCGAAGTCGTTCCCTGTAGTAACACAGTGGAAATACCTTGCCGGCACCTACAGTTTCATTAAGAAAGAGATACTCTCAGATAAGAAAATCGATATAATTCACAGTCATCTCTCTTATCCTGCCGGATTCCTTGGCACCATCATCCAGAGGAAGAAGAAAATACCAAATATCCTTACTGAACATTCATGGATCACAAATTATTTCAGGAGCCTGATCCATAAAATAAGCGTACGATATACACTTAAAAATGCATGTGCTGTGATAGCTGTAAGCAAGGTCCTTAGTAAAAATATCCGGGCATTTTACAGCCGTGAAATAATCGTAATACCTAATATTGTCAATATCAGCGATTTTCATCTGGCGAAAGGCAAAGCTGACGGGAAATTTAATATCGGATTGCTCGGGGGAATGAATAACAATCTGAAGGGGGTTGATATTCTTCTGAATGCGGTTGCACTGGCCGGTGATTTGAACTTAATGGTCCATATAGGCGGTGCCGGAAAGTACCTCGATGATTACAAAGATCTGGCAGCACATCTTGGAATTGCGGATAAATGCATTTTCTATGGCGGAGTAAAGCATGAAAACAAGAATGCTTTTTATTCAAATCTTGATGCTTACATTATGGCCAGCCGCAGGGAAACATTCGGAGTGGTCGTAGTCGAGGCGATGGCGTCAGGGCTGCCAGTTATTGCGACCAGGTGCGGAGGTCCGGAAGAGATAGTTACGCCCGACACAGGCATACTCGTAGAAAAAGAGAACCCTGCTGAACTTGCAGGAGCTATAAGGGAAATGTCAGCAAAGTACAGGTCGTTCGACAGGGAAGCAATAAGAAAGTATGCAGCCGGCAAGTACGGTCCGGAAAAGGTCTGCAAAACAATAACTGCGGTATATCATAAGATACTTGATCCGGAGAAAGCCTGAACTATCCTTTTTTTCTTAAGATATAAACAAGTGACCGGCCTTTTTTTGGCCCTAACATGAACGGGTACATAAGTGGAAGAAGGGTATTCCTGAAAGCACAGAAAAATGAAAAATTAAAAAAATGAAGTAACGGAACCGGACCGGCGTGGCCTTTTTTCAGTATTTCGAAATCCCGGCTCCTGCACAGATTTTCTATCTGAATATATGAGAGTGGCGTGATATGTCCGTGCCTGAGGTCAGGCTCCTCAAAAGCCCAGAGAGATCCTTTCATCAGCATCCTCAGTCTTGAAACAAAGTTCGAAATGTTCGGTGTACTGAGAACGAGGATCCCTCCTTCCTTTAACAGTGACCTGCAATCAGAAAGATACTTCCACGGATCATGAAGGTGTTCTATAATTTCAATCGCAGTTATCAGATCATACTTTTCAGGGAACTGAGACATATCAATTTCCTTGTTGAGGTCAAGGTTCAGTTTCCTCCTGACATCCGCCCTGATCTGGTCAGTGTCGAGGTCGCAGGCGTCTACTGTCATTCCTGCATCAATGAGCCTTTGGGAAAAGGCACCCTGGCCGCTTCCGAAATCCAGGACACTCATATTCTTTTCCACGAAGGGCTTCATCATCTCAAAAATGTCAGGATGAAGCCTGTAGGCGGCCATTTCCTGAATGCCGTGGTATTCAGATTGTTTCAGGGTGCCAAATTTGATGAACATGATAAATAATTAAAAAGAAGAACAACAAAAATAACAAAAAGCAATAATGCTGACTATAAAGCGCCTCTTTATGTTTTGCCTCTAAATCCTCTGAAATGGCTGTTTAATGGTCATCAATCACAAACAAGCAACATCAACCAGCAAAGTAAATTATATATTATCTTAGTGGCATTATAATACCCTTAAAGGAACACTTCGGGGATTGATCTGTGTAAATTATTCTTGAGATCTTTTAAGATGTTGAATTCCATAAAAGTATCCCTTAAAGACAGTATTGTTTACGGACTGGGTAATATAGCCGTAAAAATTATCGGCTTTGTACTGATTCCCCTTTACACTGATCCGAAATATTTTTCAGTTAACGATTTTGGTATTATTGCCCTGCTCGATATTTCGGGGCTGATCCTGATTGCAATATTTGCATCAGGTCTTCCTCAGAGCCTTATGAGGTGGTATTGGGATAAGGATTATGCAGGCAATCAGAAGGGGATTTTCTTTATTGCACTTGCTATACAGATAATTGTAAGCCTGCTGTTCTGCCTTCTTCTTTTTCCCTTTACGCACCAGCTTTCGGCAATTATCCTTCACAAGCCCGACTGGAGTTTTGTACTTAGGCTTCTGATACTTTCATCAGCGCTTCAGTCAATAAACAACATCATGAACACCCTGATGAGGATCCAGTCGAAGTCGGTCCTTTTTTCGGTTATCAATCTGTTAAAGCTTCTTGTCGTTCTTTTTCTTACAATTTACTTTATTGTTTACAGAAAGTCCGGAGTTGCAGGGATCTATATGGCCCAGGTTATCGGTAATCTGTTGTTCATTGTTATTCTGTCGGGTTATGCTGCCAGGAACAGTAAGCCCTGGTTCAATCTGCAGGTAATCAGGTCAATGGGAAAATACGGGTTCCCTCTTCTGCTTTCGAATGTGGCAGCTGCATCCCTTACGGTTATTGACAGGTATTCGCTGAACTCACTGGCTGCACTGAAATATGTGGCGATATATTCCCTTGCATATAAAATTTCTTCAGTGCTGAAACTGGTTATCATAGATTCCATAAAGATGGCAATTACACCAATGGTTCTTCAGAAAATGAATACTCCTGACAACCACAGGTTCTACTCCAAAACATTGCTTTATTCCTCCTTCGTATTGATGATAGCGATAATTGGCATTTCCCTCTTCTCTTTTGAAATAATAAAGGTGATTTCCAAATCAACTGAATTCTGGGGTGCATTTGTTGTCGTCCCTCTGCTTTCGCTTTCGATGTTCTTCTGGAATCTCAGGGAAACAAGCAGTTACGGATTAATAATTAAAAAGAAGACAAGAATCATCGGGATTAATGTTGTTATTTCGAGTGTACTGAACATTTTACTGAATATCCTTTTAATACCCAGGTGGGACATTATAGGGGCTGCTTCAGCTACGCTGATAACGCAGTTCATTTATTGGTGGCTTTGTTATTATTTTTCACAAAAGGAGTATTTCATACCCTACGAAAAAAGCAAGGTTGCGGTTATGTTCATCTTCGGTGCCATACTTTCATTCGGAGGATTGCTGGTCAACGGGATGCCGCTGATCGCCCGGCTGCTCATAAAGACAGGTTGCGTGATCAGTTTTCCTTTTATCCTCAGGCTGTTTAATTTTTATGAACCGGTTGAACTGCAGGCGATTAAAGGATTCGTGGCAAAATGGTCAAATCTCAGGAATTTCAGAAGCAACCTGAATTCGCTTAAAAGTATCACAGACGAATTCTGATAAGTTTAATTGTTCCGGCTATAAATTAATCTGACTTTATTAAATACTTTTGTTTTTCATTTGAAGAAGAACTCAAACAGTAAATCGCATGGAGACTAAGAATTACATTAAAAAGGCATTACCGCATCTTTATGCAGTAATAGTATTTCTTTTTCTGGCTTTCGCATATTTTTATCCGGCCCTTGAAGGGAAAGTGCTGAAAGCAAATGATTCAACGGTCTCAGCTATTAACTCAAAGGAAATACGTGATTACAGGGCTCAGTATCACAAGGAGCCGTTATGGACCAATTCCATTTTCAGCGGAATGCCTGCCTATCTTATTTCAACGAAATACCCGGGGAATCTAATGAGGTACGCTGACAATCTTCTCAGGACATTCCAGACCCCTGTTTCAGTGTTGTTCCTTTCAATGCTCGGTTTCTATGTACTGCTTCTCCTGTTTGGCGTCAATCAGTGGCTGTCGGTTGCCGGGGCTATTGCCTACGGGCTTTCATCGTTCTTTTTCCAGATTCTGGCAGCCGGACATAATACCCAGGCTATTGCCCTTGCATATATGGCGCCAATGATAGGAGGAATTTACTATTCATACCATCGTGATGCGGTCAAGGGTGCAATGCTGACTGCTTTTATGCTCTCACTCGAACTTATAGCCAATCATCCGCAGATAACATATTATTCGGTGCTTTGCCTTCTGGTATTCATCATTGCCGAATTTGTTTTTTCCCTCAGGGAGAAGAGATTCCCTAAGTTCCTTAAAACTTCGTTGCTTCTTATTATTCCCTTTGTAATAGCAATCGGCATTAATTTCGGAAATCTTTATACAATTTATGAATATGGGAAATATTCAATAAGGGGTAAATCGGACCTTGTAATTGACAACCGGAACGTATCCAAAGGACTTGACAGGGATTATATAACGTACTGGAGCTACGGAGTCGGCGAAACCATGAACCTGCTGATCCCGGATTTCAAGGGAGGATCCAGTCAGCCGTTTGACAGGAATTCAGCAACAGTCGCAGCTTTGAGAAAGAACAATGCCGGCGCTTATGTAAATCAGATAACAAAATACTGGGGGAACCAGCCGGGAACGGATGGACCTCATTATATGGGAGCCATTGTAATCTTCCTTTTCATTCTTGGTCTTGTACTTGTTAAGGGAATGGAAAAATGGTGGCTGCTCTGCGCGGTGATGTTATCCATAATGCTTGCCTGGGGCAAAAATTTCATGCCACTGACAAATTTTTTTGTCGATTATTTCCCCGGTTATAACAAGTTCCGGGCCGTAACAATGACGCTGGTAATAGCACAGTTCTGTATTCCGCTGCTGGGCTTTCTGGCTCTGAGGGATTTTTACAATGGGAGCCTTTCAAAAAAGGAGATGCTCAGGGGTATTAAAATTGCAACGGGAATAACAGGAGGCATTTTGCTCTTTATACTTCTGATCCCCGGAATTGCAGGTTCATTTCTAAGCCCTTATGAATCCGGGTATCCGGAATGGCTTGCAAGTTCATTGATTGATGACAGAAAGCATCTTCTGAGAAATGACAGTATCAGGTCGCTTCTGTTTATCCTCCTTGCTTCCGGCGCAATAACTGCATTTGCATATGACAAGCTGAAGAAAGAATATTCAATATTGATCCTTGGGGCACTTATTCTTATTGATCTTTGGACCGTAGACAAGAGATACCTTAATGCTGACAGGTTTGAACAACCTTCAACAATACAGAGAGCTTTTACTCCGGGCACAGCAGATAAGGTCATTCTTAAGGATCCATCATACAACAGGGTGCTTAATCTTTCAGCTTCAACTTTTAACGACAACACCCCGACCTCATGGTTCCATAAATCAATCGGGGGCTATCACGGAGCAAAATTAAAAAGGTACCAGGAGCTGATTGATTCATCATTGACAAGGGAGCTTATGCTTTTCTCGGCTGCTGCCAAAACTGCAACTACCGAAGAGGATCTTCTCCGGGTGTTTAACAGCACTCCGGCTCTGAACATGTTGAACGCAAAATATATGATCTACAACACGGATGCTCCTCCGCTGGTAAATCCTCATGCCCTGGGGAATGTGTGGTTTGTTGAAAAACCTCTTCCGGTGGAGAATGCAAACCGGGAGCTGGCTGCCGTCAATGTCATCGATCCTTCAAAAGAAGCCGCATTTGATGTCAGGTTTAAGGATCAGGTAACTGCCGCATCATATCCTGTAAAAGCGAATGACACCATCGGGCTTGTATCTTACAAACCCAATGAATTGATTTATAAATACAAAGCTGACAATGAGAAGCTGGCCGTCTTCTCTGAAATATACTATCCTGCCGGATGGAAATGTTTTATTGATAATAAGGAAAGCAGGTATTTCAGGGCCGACTATGTGCTGAGAGCCATGGTGGTCCCGGCAGGAGATCATCAGATACGTTTCACTTTTGCACCGTCATCATATATTGTCGGAAATAAAATCTCACTGGCAAGCTCAATAATATTCATATTGCTTGTTGCGGGTTATTTTGCGGCCCCTTTCAGGAAGAAATCAAAGTCTTGAATTAATGGTTCATCATAACAAGTGCCCTCTCTGCTCATCGCCTGAAGCATCAACTTTTCTAATATGCCGTGACTATCTTGTAACAAACGGGCAATTCAGCCTGGTTAAATGCCCCGAGTGCGGGTTTGTCTTCACTCAGGATCATCCGGATGAAGGGGAAATCGGAAAATATTACCGGTCTGACGATTACATTTCGCATAACGACAGCGCAAGAGGTTTCCCGAACAGGATATACCTGCTTGTGAGGAATATTATGCTTGGCAGGAAAAGGAAGACAGCTGAAGAAGCAGCAGGCATGAAGAAGGGCTGTCTGCTGGATATCGGCTGCGGAACAGGCTATTTTGCAGGTGAAATGAAGAAGGCAGGATGGGATGTAAAGGGTATCGAACCGAATGACAGGGCGCGGAATTTCGCATCAGAAAAGTTCGGGATTGAAATCCTGGTTCCTGAAAAGATCCGGAGCCTTCCTGACGGCAGTTTTGACTGCATCACCTTGTGGCATGTTCTTGAACACTTTCAGGATCCCTTCAGGTATCCAACTGAGATCCTGAGAATGATGAAACCAGGTGGAGTTTGTATATGCGCTCTCCCAAACCGAAGCTCCTTCGATGCGGAATATTTTAAAGAAAACTGGGCCGCATATGATGTTCCTCGTCATCTCTGGCACTTTAACCCGGCAACCTTCAGGATGTTTGCAGAATATATCGGGTTCAGGATAATCGGAATAAGAGCTTTGTCTTTTGATGTTTTTTATATTTCGATCCTGAGTGAGAAGAACAGAGGAAACAGTTTCAGCTTTACTGCAGGGATGATAAAGGGGTTCTGGTTCTGGTTCAGATCGCTCTTCAACACAAATAAGAGCAGTTCGCTTATTTATTTCCTGAGGAAGGAATAGCAGGGGCAGGGGTTGAATGCTTTGCGGTTAAAAGAAGATAATAAGATCAATATCTGTCAAGCCATCTGTATTTCCTGGCGCTGTCGCCAAATCTCACTGCTACAGTAATCTCATGCGTTCCATAGGTTACCTTTTGCAATTCCTGAAGGGTAAAATCGAAGGAATAACCTATAAAAATATTTGTATATGTCACGCCGATGTTTGCAATTATGGCCTGGGATGTCCGGTATGATAATCCAGCCCAGAATTTCTGTCCGTAGTTATATGTAAAGCCTATATCAGCCAGAGGCTTAAGCTGCTCTGACATCATGAACAGCAGGGATGGTTGCAGTTCAGTTTTAGCCCCGGAAAGGAAGCTGTATGTTCCGAAGACGTAATAATGTCTGTCCATATTGTAATTCTGGTATGCCTCTCCTCCTATTTTTGCTGCAGCGCCGAACAGTTGGGCCGTAGAAAATCCAAATGTGAATCTTGGATTCAGCACATAAATGCCAAAATCAGCATCCGGAACAAAAATACCCTTCCTCAGATTATTATTAAGCCATGGCTCATTGGGATCCTCAAAATTGATCTGACTTTCATCTACCTTAAAATAATAACCTGTCAGGGCGAGACCCATTGACAACTGTGTGTTGCTCTGAACCCACATGTGGTAGGAATATGAAAACTGGAATCCGGTACGCTGAATAAGGCCGTTCCTGTCGCTGAAGACATAACCTCCGAACCCTACCTTTCCGTCAGTTTTTGGTCTGTAGACAGTTCGGTCTGAACTTTTTTGCTTTATACTGAAGCGTTGTTTGAGCATCCTCGTCTGCCCGCTGAATGAGAATGTCCTTGGAGCACCTGAATAACCTACCCATTGCTCACGGGCTGTAAGATTAAAGCTTGTATAGCCATCACTTCCTGCAACTGCGGGATTTATAAGGAATTTATTGTAAAGATACTGGCTGTAAAGTGGAAGTTGCTGTCCTTCAGCCGCAGCTCCTAATAGAGTCATTAACGATATGAAAACCAGTTTTTTCACAAAAATATAACGCTCCTTTTACTTTACAATTGTAATAGTTCCTATTAAAAGCCTCGAGCCATTATGCAAATCAATTATATAATGATAAGAATCGAATGGCAACAGAGTTCCGTTACTTCTGCCATCCCATGGCTGCGGATACCCTTTTTCGGATTTCCATACAAGTTCGCCCCATCTGTTGAAAATTTTCACTTCCATCTGAGGATAGAGGTCCCTCAGGCCTATATTCCAAACGTCGTTGATGAGATCCCCGTTTGGCGTAATTGCATTTGGAATTTCAAGACATATGTCTTTTAATGTGGTTACCATGACCGAACCGGTTGCCTTGCAGTCATTCAGATCAGTAACGGTGACGGTGTATAATCCGCTGACAGCTGATGTCACATCTTTTGATGTCGAATTATCGGACCACAGATAGGTATAGGAAGGAGATGTCCCTCCTGTCACGTTAAGAGTTATTTCCCCGTTTGGCAGGTCTTTGCATAGTGGCTGTGTCACTTCAAATGACAGTTTTATTGAATCCGGTTCGGTGAGGGTGATTGTCGAATCGGCCGTACAGTTATTTGAATCGGCAATAAGGATCCTGTATTGTCCGGCTTTAAGGTCTGATCTCGAATTTCCGATCGTACCATCGGCCCAAAGATAATCGACAGGTCCGGCATTATTGACAGCCTCAACTTCGATTGATCCGGTTTTTTCGCCAGCGCAGTTAAGGTTATAATCACCCGTCAGGCTTGCCGAAGTACTGACAGTCATTGTCAGCTTTCCTGGTTCAGTCATATTGATCGTATCTTCCATGGTACAGAGGTTGCTGTCGGTAATAACCAGGGTGTACTTACCGGCTTTCAGCCCCGACAGATCTTCTGTTGAGGCAGAAAATCCTCCTGGTCCCTGCCAGCTGTAACTATAAGGAGCCTGGCCGCTGGTCATGGTGATCCCTATCGATCCGTCAGAAGCACCGTTGCAGCTTATATTATATGTGTTGAATTGTGAAAGTGCCTGGGTGTAAGTCAGTAAAGGCGGCAAGTCGACGTGTGCTGAATCGGTAATCGTACACCCGTTGGCGTCTGTAACAGTAACTCTGTAATAACCCTCTGTAAGGCCTAAAATATCCTGGACAGTCTGGCCTGTCGACCAGGCATAGGAATATGGTTCAATACCACCTTTAACGGTCAGGTTGATGGAACCATTGTTGAATCCTGGCGACTGGCATGTGATATGTGATGATACAAGAACAGCTGAAAGAGCCTGTGGTTCGGTCAGTGTAATGTCAGCCTGTGCTATACAGCCGTTAATATCAGTCACGAGCAAATGATAAGTGCCTGCTATAAGGGCATTCTGATCAAGCTGTCCGACAACAATACCGGATCCGTTTGTTGTGCTCCAGGCATATGTATAATTTCCGATACTGCCACCTATCACAGCAGCATCTATTGAACCCGTTCCCCCATTACAGCTAATATTGAAAGCTCCGTCAGCAGATATTGATTTGACTGAAGATATTGCAAGAATATCAGGTTCTGAAAGTGTAAAAACAGGCTGTGGCACCAGGATGCATCCGTTTATATCAGTTACGGTACAGGTATAAGTACCTGCCTTGAGTCCGGAAATATCTTTGGTGCCGGATGTATAGCTGTCAGGACCAACCCATAGGAAGATATAGGTCCCCGATCCTCCTGAGATATTGAGCTTTATGTAACCGTCGGCAGCACCATTGCACGAAATCTGATAATTGCCGTCGTTGCTTTCTGACACCTGGCTTCCTGCAAGCGTCATTCCCGGAGGATCAGCAAGGGTAATGCTGTCGGTCTTTGTACAACCCAGTAGGTCAGTCACCAGGAGGTAATACTTTCCTGCCGGAATGCTGTCAAGAAGGTTGGAAGTATGGATCACGGCAATAGGGCCTGAGGCGGAATACCAATAATAACTGTAACTGCCATTCCCCCCGTTACCGTTGCGGTAACTGAACCATCATTATATCCCCGGCATGAAACATCCATGCCATTGTAGCTTTTTTTAACAAAGGTTATCAGAATTGGAGGAGGTTCATCCAGTTCTGATGTCGTTAAAATTTCGCAATTATTTATATCTATTATAACCAGCTCATACATTCCGGCCATAAGGCCTGTGCAAATCCTGTAAGTTGACGGGTTTGATGAATCATATTTGCCTGAAAATGTACCTGTATATACTGTATCAATATTATTCCGGATCAACCAGTACTGGTAGGGACCTGTGATTCCATCCTTAACGTAAATACGCGCAGTTCCGTCATTTCCGCCCGGGCAGGAAACGTTGATATTTGGAAGAACCGGATACGGGATGATCCTTGGAGAAGCGCTGAGGTTAGCAATATTTATTGCTGTGTCACTCTTGCATCCAATATTGTCAGTCACACTCAGAGTGTAATATCCAGCATACAGATTAGTGATCTCAATCGAATCTGTCATATAATATCCAACCGGGCCGGTCCAGACAAAACCGTAAGGAGCGGCACCCTTTGATATTTCAGCTTCCAGCGCTGCCCGCCCGGTTCCGGCTTCGCAGGTGAATGGCTTGGTGATATCAATGCCACGAGCTGGTTTCGGATGCACCTGTACTTCCTGTACGCTTATGGGACCCGCCGGACAAGTAACACCTGTAGCTTTAGGAGTAATATAAAACAGAACCGACATTACAGAATCATTATAGTTCCTGTACTGGAAAGATAATATTCCACCCTGAAGTATTCCTGAAGAAGAAGCAGAATTTCCTGTGACCCCTGAAGGAACTCCAATGGTATAATCAAACCTGATGTCTCCTGACGTCATAACTGTGGGGGAATTGAGAGTTATTTCGGTGACGTCAGCGAAGCAAATAGCAGGCTTGACGTTTGTGGGAGTGGCTCTTGGAGTAGGATTAGCAGTTACCGTAAATGTCACAGCAGCGCCATTGCCGCATCCTGCACCGCTGACCGGCACCAATCTATAGGTTACAGTTATCGGAGAATCGGTTGCATTGACAAGATTGTCGGCAAGGATATAGTCATTGGGAAGCCCGTTTGCAGATGACGTATAGCCTGTAAGCCCCGAAGGCGCGGTGCCTGTAATGTTGAAAGTAACAACACCAGTTGTAAATGTACTTGGGCTTTGAAGGGTTATATTTGTAGTGGTTTTATCACATTGAATGGTGTTTCCTGGAACAGGAAGCACTCTTGGAGTCGGATTAACTGTCACTGTTATATTTATTGTCCGTCCATCTCTGCACCCTGTCGGACTGATCGGAACAACAGCATAGGTGACCGTTTGAGGTGAATCTGTCGGGTTTAACAGTACATCGGTAATAATATACCCATTCGGCAAACCTGTAGCGCTTGCCGTAAATCCTGTAACTCCGCCTGTTGCTATTGCCGTGAATTTAAACCTGATTGCACCAGATGTAAATGTACTAGGACTCTGAAGAACTATGTTTGTAGCCGTATTATCACACTGTGATGTATTTGCAGGTATAGGGTAAATCCTTGGAGTTGGGTTGACCGTTACCACAACATTTACTGAAGGCCCATCACTGCATCCGGTCGGGCTTACAGGTGTGATCGTGTAGGTTACTGTCTGTGGTGCGTCGGTCGGGTTTACCAGAACATCAGCAATCACATAATTATCGGGCAATCCTGATGCACTTGCCGTATATCCTGTGACTCCACCCGTTGCAGTTGCCGTGAATTTGAATGTGACTACACCTGTTGTAAATGTACTCGGGCTCTGTAGTACTATGTTTGTTGCTGTACTATCACACTGTGGTGTGTTTGCCGGTACAGGATAAATCCTGGGAGTCGGGTTAACGGTTACCACAACATGTACAGAAGGCCCGTCACTGCATCCGGCAGGGCTTACAGGCGTGATTGTATATGTTACTGTCTGTGGGCCATCAGTCGGGTTTGCAAGAACGTCGGCTATCACATAATTATCCGGTAATCCTGATGCACCTGGTGTAAAGCCTGTAACTCCACCCGTTGCAGTTGCGGTGAATTTGAATGTCACAACACCTGATGTAAAAGTGCCCGGACTTTGCAGGGATATACTCGTTGTGCCATTGTCGCATATAATTTCATTTAGAGGAACCGGGAATATTCTTGGCGTCGGATTTACTGTCGCTGTAACATTTACCGAAGGTCCATCATTGCACCCGGTCGGGCTTACAGGTGTGATGGTGTAGGTTACTTTCTGTGGTGCGTCTGTCGGGTTTACAAGAACATCGGCTATCACATAATTATCCGGCAATCCTGATGCACTTGATGTAAAGCCTGTAACTCCACCCGTCGCAGTTGCGGTGAATTTGAACGTGACAACACCTGTTGTAAATGTACTCGGGCTCTGAAGAACTATGTTTGTAGCCGTATTATCACACTGTGATGTATTTGCAGGTACAGGATAAATCCTTTGAGTCGGGTTGACAGTTACCACAACATTTACTGAAGGCCCGTCACTGCACCCGGTCGGGCTTACAGGTGTGATTGTATATGTTACTGTCTGTGGGGCATCAGTCGGGTTTACCAGAACATCGGTTATCACATAATTATTCAGCAGTCCTGATGCACCTGGCGTAAAGCCTGTAACTCCACCAGTTGCAGTTGCCGTGAATTTGAATGTGACAACACCCGTTGTAAATGTACTCGGGCTCTGAAGAACTATGTTTGTTGCCGTACTATCACACTGCGGTATATTTGCCGGTACAGGGTAAATCCTGGGAGTCGGGTTAACGGTTACCACAACATTTACAGAAGGCCCGTCACTGCATCCGGCCGGGCTTACAGGTGTGATTGTATATGTTACTGTCTGTGATGCGTCGGTCGGGTTTACCAGAACATCAGCAATCACATAATTATCCGGCAGTCCTGATGCACTGGCCGTATATCCTGTAACTCCACCCGTTGCAGTTGCCGTGAATTTGAATGTTACAACCCCTGATGTAAATGTGCCCGGACTCTGAAGTAATATGCCCGTCGTACCATTGTCGCATATAATTTCATCCACAGGAACCGGGAATACTCTTGGCGTCGGATTTACTTTCACCATGACAGTGACTGAAGGTCCATCACTGCATCCCGTCGGACTTACAGGTGTTATTGTGTAGGTAACTGTCTGTGGTGAGTCAGTCGGGTTTACAAGAACATCAGCAATCACATAATTATCCGGCAACCCCGATGCACTTGGTGTAAATCCCGTAACCCCGCCTGTTGCTGTTGCGGTGAATTTGAATGTTACAACCCCTGATGTAAATTTACTCGGGCTCTGAAGTATTATGTCTGTTGCCGTACTATCGCACTGTGCAGTGTTTAAAGGAACAGGATAAACTCTTGGCGTCGGGTTAATGGTAATTGTAAACACTTCCGGCGTGCCATCGCATTCAAGTCCTCCAAAAGTGAAATGAGGAGTTATACTGATTGTGGCTATGAGTGGACTGTCATCTGAATTTACGGCAACAAATGACGGAATATCGCCATTTCCGCTGGCAGCCAGTCCTATCGATGGCTGGTCGTTAGTCCAGGTATAGGTAACATCCCCTATAGTGGCCGTACTCAGGGTTACAGCAGGTGAATTATCGCCATTGCACAGTATTTCATTCGCAGGCTGATTTACTTTTGGCGTAGGAAGAACAGTTACTATGACAACAGCAGGGCCTGATGCACAACCTGTTGAAGTGACAGGCATTATTGTATAGGTTACAGTCTGTATCTCATCAGTAGGATTATAAAGCGTATCAGCAATTAAATAGTCTTTGGGCAGGCCTGTACGAGGAGTTGTAAAGCCTGTAATCCCTCCTGTTGCCGTTACAGTATAATTAAATGTAATTGTCCCGCTGCTGAAGCTACTCGGGCTTCCTATTACTATATTTGTGACCCCGTAATTGCATATGGTTTGTGTAAGTGTGCTTGGTACAACCTGAGGAGTAGGATCCACTATAATCGTAAATGATTTGGAGGGCCCATCGCATGTTATTGATCCATTCTCAAAATGAGGAGTTACCGTTATTGTCGCATATACCGGAGAATTTCCGGTATTAAGTGCAGTGAATGATGGTATGTTGCCGTTGCCACTTGCAGCAAGACCTATTGACGGCTGGTCATTTGTCCATGTGAAGGTTATTATTCCTCCCGAATTTGTTGTGGTAAAGTTAACAGGCAGAGTGTTTGTGTTATTGCAGAGAACCTGATTATCTGGCAGATCGACTTCCGCTGTTGGATTTATAGTTATTGTGAATGTTCCGGATGGACCATCGCATGTCAATCCATTGTTCGTAAAATGAGGTGTTACGGTAATTGTTGCTATCACCGGTGAGCCACCAGGATTAAGAGCCGTAAAGGATGCAATATCCCCGCTGCCGCTTCCTGCGAGTCCTATCGATGGCTGGTCATTCGTCCATGTATATGTTACTATACCGCCCATGTTAGCTGTGCTGAAGGATATAGGTGATGTCGCTGTATTATTGCATATTATCTGGTTTGAAGGCAATATAACGACCGGTGTAGGATTAACCGTTACTGCAAGATCAAAAGGTGTCCCCTGGCAGCTGTTCACCTCAGGCGTTATTATATAATGAACAACTACCGGCTCTGTAGTGGTGTTTACCAGCGTCTCCGTTATCGTTGACCCTGTTCCGATTCCTGCCGGGTTGCTGATGCCTGTCACTGCTGCCCTCGTCCAGTTAAACACTGCCGTCGTGCTCGAGCTGGTCGCAGTGTATGTATTTGAGACATTATTGCACCAGTTGGCTGTGGCCTCACTTGTGATGACTGCCGTAGGGTTGACCGTGACTGCCACATCATACGCCGTCCCCTGACAACTGTTCACCTCAGGCGTGATGATATAATGAACAACTACCGGCTCTGTAGTGGTGTTTACCAGCGTCTCCGTTATCGTTGACCCTGTTCCGATTCCTGCCGGGTTGCTGATGCCTGTCACTGCTGCCCTCGTCCAGTTAAACACTGCCGTGCTGCTCGAACTGGTCGCAGTGTATGTATTTGAGACATTATTGCACCAGTTGGCTGTGGCCTCACTTGTGATGACTGCCGTAGGGTTGACCGTGACTGCTACGTCAAACGGTGTCCCCTGACAACTGTTCACCTCAGGCGTTATTATATAATGAACAACTACCGGCTCTGTAGTGGTGTTTACCAGCGTCTCCGTTATTGTCGCTCCTGTTCCGATTCCTGCCGGGTTGCTGATGCCTGTCACTGCTGCCCTTGTCCAGTTAAACACTGCCGTGCTGCTCGAGCTGGTCGCAGTGTATGTATTTGAGACATTATTGCACCAGTTGGCTGTGGCCTCACTTGTGATGACTGCCGTCGGGTTGACCGTGACTGCTACGTCAAACGGTGTCCCCTGACAACTGTTCACCTCAGGCGTGATGATATAATGAACAACTACCGGCTCTGTAGTGGTGTTTACCAGCGTCTCCGTTATCGTTGACCCTGTTCCGATTCCTGCCGGGTTGCTGATGCCTGTCACTGCTGCCCTCGTCCAGTTAAACACTGCCGTCGTGCTCGAGCTGGTCGCAGTGTATGTATTTGAGACATTATTGCACCAGTTGGCTGTGGCCTCACTTGTGATGACTGCCGTCGGGTTGACCGTGACTGCTACGTCAAACGGTGTCCCCTGACAACTGTTCACCTCAGGCGTGATGATATAATGAACAACTACCGGCTCTGTAGTGGTGTTTACCAGCGTCTCCGTTATCGTTGACCCTGTTCCGATTCCTGCCGGGTTGCTGATGCCTGTCACTGCTGCCCTCGTCCAGTTAAACACTGCCGTGCTGCTCGAACTGGTCGCAGTGTATGTATTTGAGACATTATTGCACCAGTTGGCTGTGGCCTCACTTGTGATGACTGCCGTCGGGTTGACCGTGACTGCTACGTCAAACGGTGTCCCCTGACAACTGTTCACCTCAGGCGTTATTATATAATGAACAACTACCGGCTCTGTAGTGGTGTTTACCAGCGTCTCCGTTATCGTTGACCCTGTTCCGATTCCTGCCGGGTTGCTGATGCCTGTCACTGCTGCCCTTGTCCAGTTAAACACTGCCGTGCTGCTCGAGCTGGTCGCAGTGTATGTATTTGAGACATTATTGCACCAGTTGGCTGTGGCCTCACTTGTGATGACTGCCGTCGGGTTGACCGTGACTGCTACGTCAAACGGTGTCCCCTGACAACTGTTCACCTCAGGCGTGATGATATAATGAACAACTACCGGCTCTGTAGTGGTGTTTACCAGCGTCTCCGTTATCGTTGACCCTGTTCCGATTCCTGCCGGGTTGCTGATGCCTGTCACTGCTGCCCTCGTCCAGTTAAACACTGCCGTCGTGCTCGAGCTGGTCGCAGTGTATGTATTTGAGACATTATTGCACCAGTTGGCTGTGGCTTCACTTGTGATGACTGCCGTCGGGTTGACCGTGACAATGCCATTTACTGAGGGACCGTCTTTACAGCCTGTCGGACTTTGAGGAGTAATCGTATATGTGACATTCTGAGGTTCGGTCGTGGAATTGACCAACAGATCCTCAATAGTATAATTATTTGGCAGGCCTGAAGCACTTGCCGTAAATCCTGTAACGCCTGCCGACGCTGCAGCTGTGATTTTAAATGTTACAACACTACTTGTGAAAACGCTTGGGCTTTGAAGAAGGATACTTGTTTTTGTATTGTTGCATTGCATGCTTTCGGCAGGCACAGGAAATACTCTTGAAGTCGGATTTACCCAGACCGTTTCCGAAACCTGGTTACCGTCGCTGCATCCGGAAAGTTTAGGAGTGACTGTGTATGTAACCTTAACAGGAACGTCAGAAGTATTAATCAGGTTCCCGGTTAAACTATAAGGCATCTGGGATTTGAAAATCGTAAAGTCAGCGGATGCTGAACCGCTGAGATGAGCCGGATCAGTTGATGTTACATTAACGTCGAAACTGAGGTTGGAAATATTTATGCTTACAGTCGGACTATTAAATATAAGGCTGACGTTACTGCTATCACAAATTATAGGATTGTTGTTTAAAATAGTAGCGGCCGGAACTGGTTCTATCCATATAGTTTGAACCTCTGAAGTTGAATTGCCTGCTATATCTTGTAAATTCCATGTTCTCGTAACGAACCCGAAGTTATCACAATCGACCAGGCCTGAATTATCATCAGAATATGTTGCAATCAACAATGAAGACGGGGTGCAATTATCCGAACTGGCTGTCAAATCTCCTGTTTCGGCCGGGGAGATGTCATAGGTGCAGTCCTGAGCCCTGCAGACTGTAACAGCAGGGGGTACGGTGAATGTTGGAGCAGTTACATCATGCACCGTGATGGTCTGTACACATGTGCTGTTGTTGCCTGCTACATCCCTCGCTGTCCACGTCCTTGTTATGACATAATTGTAATGAAGTACATTTGCCGGGTCAGAATTGTATGTCGTCGCATCACTATAGGTGACCGTTATGTTGCCTGCAGCCGCACAGTTATCCGTCGCTGTCGCTGTTCCTGTACTGGCAGGAAGCGATGATACCTCACAGCTTATCGTTATATCTGACGGGCACGTGATGACAGGCTTTGTTATATCATGCACCGTGATCGTCTGTATACATGTGCTGTTGTTGCCTGCTACATCCGTAGCTGTCCATGTCCTTGTTATGACATAATTGTAATGAAGCACATTCGCAGGGTCAGAGTTGTATGTCGTCGCATCACTGTACGTGATCGTTATGTTGCCTGCAGCTGCACAGTTATCCGTCGCTGTCGCCGTTCCTGTGCTGGCAGGAAGCGATGATGCCTCACAGCTTATCGTTATATCCGACGGGCACGTGATGACAGGCTTTGTTACATCATGCACCGTGATGGTCTGTACACATGTACTGTTGTTGCCTGCTACATCCCTCGCTGTCCACGTCCTTGTTATGACATAATTGTAATGAAGCACATTCGCAGGGTCAGAGTTGTATGTCGTCGCATCACTGTACGTGATCGTTATGTTGCCTGCAGCCGCACAGTTATCCGTCGCTGTCGCCGTTCCTGTACTGGCAGGAAGCGATGATGCCTCACAGCTTATCGTTATATCCGACGGGCACGTGATGACAGGCTTTGTTACATCATGCACCGTGATCGTCTGTACACATGTGCTGTTGTTGCCTGCTACATCCGTCGCTGTCCACGCCCTTGTTATTACATAATTGTAATGAAGTACATTTGCAGGGTCAGGGTTATATGTCGTAGCATCACTGTACGTGATCGTTATGTTGCCTGCTCCCGCACAGTTATCTGTCGCTGTCGCCGTTCCTGTACTGGCAGGAAGCGATGATGCCTCACAGCTTATCGTTATATCCGACGGGCACGTGATGACAGGCTTTGTTATATCATGCACCGTGATGGTCTGTACACATGTGCTGTTGTTGCCTGCTACATCCATCGCTGTCCACGTCCTTGTTATGACATAATTGTAATGAAGTACATTTGCCGGGTCAGAATTGTATGTCGTCGCATCACTATAGGTGACCGTTATGTTGCCTGCAGCCGCACAGTTATCCGTCGCTGTCGCTGTTCCTGTGCCGGCTGGCAGTGACGAACCATCACAGCTTATAGTTATATCCAACGGGCATGTGATAACAGGCTTTGTTACATCATGCACCGTGATGGTCTGTATACATGTACTGTTGTTGCCTGCTACATCCGTAGCTGTCCATGTCCTTGTTATGACATAATTGTAATGAAGCACATTTGCAGGGTCAGAGTTGTATGTCGTCGCATCACTGTACGTGATCGTTATGTTGCCTGCAGCTGCACAGTTATCCGTCGCTGTCGCCGTTCCTGTGCCGGCTGGCAGTGACGAACCATCACAGCTTATAGTTATATCCAACGGGCATGTGATAACAGGCTTTGTTACATCATGCACCGTGATGGTCTGTATACATGTACTGTTGTTGCCTGCTATATCCGTCGCTGTCCACGTCCTTGTTATGACATAATTGTAATGAAGCACATTCGCAGGGTCAGAGTTGTATGTCGTCGCATCACTGTACGTGATCGTTATGTTGCCTGCAGCTGCACAGTTATCCGTCGCTGTCGCCGTTCCTGTGCTGGCAGGAAGCGATGATGCCTCACAGCTTATCGTTATATCCGACGGGCACGTGATGACAGGCTTTGTTACATCATGCACCGTGATCGTCTGTACACATGTGCTGTTGTTGCCTGCTACATCCGTCGCTGTCCACGTCCTTGTTATTACATAATTGTAATGAAGCACATTCGCAGGGTCAGGGTTATATGTCGTAGCATCACTGTACGTGATCGTTATGTTGCCTGCTCCCGCACAGTTATCTGTCGCTGTCGCCGTTCCTGTACTGGCAGGAAGCGATGATGCCTCACAGCTTATCGTTATATCCGACGGGCACGTGATGACAGGCTTTGTTATATCATGCACCGTGATGGTCTGTACACATGTGCTGTTGTTGCCTGCTACATCCATCGCTGTCCACGTCCTTGTTATGACATAATTGTAATGAAGTACATTTGCCGGGTCCGGGTCATATGTCGTCGCATCATAGTGCGTGATTGTAATATTTGTTGATGGTGTGCAATTATCAGTTGCAGTTGCTGAACCTGTACCTGTTGGTGTATTATCTGCTTCACAGCTGATTGTTGCATCCGACGGGCATGTAACCACGGGGGGGATATTATCCGTCACCGTTACCATAAAGCTGCATGTACCCTGGTTGCCTGCTGCATCTTTTACCGTATAGGTGACATTGGTCACTCCCGTGTTGAAGGTATAGGTCCCTATCTGGTTTATCCCTGTCGCTGCCGAGCTCCCGGTTGTCACTCCTGTCATGGCCCATGTCAGGCTCGTGACACCGCAGTTGTCCGTATAGGTAGCATTCGCCACTGCAACCGATGCACTGCATACCCCTGCATCATCATTCTTCGAAATGTTCCCCGGGCATGTCACCGCAGGATTTATATTATCCGTCACCGTGACCGTAAAGCTGCATGTACCCTGGTTGCCTGCTGCATCTTTTACCGTATAGGTGACATTGGTCACTCCCGTGTTGAAGGTATAGGTCCCTATCTGGTTTATCCCCGTCGCTGCCGAGTTCCCGGTTGTCACTCCTGTCATGGCCCATGTCAGGCTCGTGACACCGCAGTTGTCCGTATAGGTAGCATTCGCCACTGCAACCGATGCACTGCATGCCCCTGCATCATCATTCTTCGAAATGTTCCCCGGGCATGTCACCGCAGGATTTATATTATCCGTCACCGTGACCGTAAAGCTGCATGTACCCTGGTTGCCTGCTGCATCTTTTACCGTATAGGTGACATTGGTCACTCCCGTGTTGAAGGTATAGGTCCCTATCTGGTTTATCCCGTCGCTGCCGAGTTCCCGGTTGTCACTCCTGTCATGGCCCATGTCAGGCTCGTGACACCGCAGTTGTCCGTATAGGTAGCATTCGCCACTGCAACCGATGCACTGCATACCCCTGCATCATCATTCTTCGAAATGTTCCCCGGGCATGTCACCGCAGGATTTATATTATCCGTCACCGTTACCATAAAGCTGCATGTACCCTGGTTGCCTGATGCATCTTTTACCGTATAGGTGACATTGGTCACTCCCGTGTTGAAGGTATAGGTCCCTATCTGGTTTATCCCCGTCGCTGCCGAGTTCCCGGTTGTCACTCCTGTCATGGCCCATGTCAGGCTCGTGACACCGCAGTTGTCCGTATAGGTAGCATTCGCCACTGCAACCGATGCACTGCATACCCCTGCATCATCATTCTTCGAAATGTTCCCCGGGCATGTCACCGCAGGATTTATATTATCCGTCACCGTGACCGTAAAGCTGCATGTACCCTGGTTGCCTGCTGCATCTTTTACCGTATAGGTGACATTGGTCACTCCCGTGTTGAAGGTATAGGTCCCTATCTGGTTTATCCCTGTCGCTGCCGAGCTCCCGGTTGTCACTCCTGTCATGGCCCATGTCAGGCTCGTGACACCGCAGTTGTCCGTATAGGTAGCATTCGCCACTGCAACCGATGTACTGCATACCCCTGCATCATCATTCTTCGAAATGTTCCCCGGGCATGTCACCGCAGGATTTATATTATCCGTCACCGTGACCGTAAAGCTGCATGTACCCTGGTTGCCTGCTGCATCTTTTACCGTATAGGTGACATTGGTCACTCCCGTGTTGAAGGTATAGGTCCCTATCTGGTTTATCCCCGTCGCTGCCGAGTTCCCGGTTGTCACTCCTGTCATGGCCCATGTCAGGCTCGTGACACCGCAGTTGTCCGTATAGGTAGCATTCGCCACTGCAACCGATGCACTGCATACCCCTGCATCATCATTCTTCGAAATGTTCCCCGGGCATGTCACCGCAGGATTTATATTATCCGTCACCGTGACCGTAAAGCTGCATGTACCCTGGTTGCCTGCTGCATCTTTTACCGTATAGGTGACATTGGTCACTCCCGTGTTGAAGGTATAGGTCCCTATCTGGTTTATCCCTGTCGCTGCCGAGCTCCCGGTTGTCACTCCTGTCATGGCCCATGTCAGGCTCGTGACACCGCAGTTGTCCGTATAGGTAGCATTCGCCACTGCAACCGATGTACTGCATACCCCTGCATCATCATTCTTCGAAATGTTCCCCGGGCATGTCACCGCAGGATTTATATTATCCGTCACCGTGACCGTAAAGCTGCATGTACCCTGGTTGCCTGCTGCATCTTTTACCGTATAGGTGACATTGGTCACTCCCGTGTTGAAGGTATAGGTCCCTATCTGGTTTATCCCCGTCGCTGCCGAGTTCCCGGTTGTCACTCCTGTCATGGCCCATGTCAGGCTCGTGACACCGCAGTTGTCCGTATAGGTAGCATTCGCCACTGCAACCGATGCACTGCATACCCCTGCATCATCATTCTTCGAAATGTTCCCCGGGCATGTCACCGCAGGATTTATATTATCCGTCACCGTGACCGTAAAGCTGCATGTACCCTGGTTGCCTGCTGCATCTTTTACCGTATAGGTGACATTGGTCACTCCCGTGTTGAAGGTATAGGTCCCTATCTGGTTTATCCCTGTCGCTGCCGAGTTCCCGGTTGTCACTCCTGTCATGGCCCATGTCAGGCTCGTGACACCGCAGTTGTCCGTATAGGTAGCATTCGCCACTGCAACCGATGCACTGCATACCCCTGCATCATCATTCTTCGAAATGTTCCCCGGGCATGTCACCGCAGGATTTATATTATCCGTCACCGTGACCGTAAAGCTGCATGTACCCTGGTTGCCTGCTGCATCTTTTACCGTATAGGTGACATTGGTCACTCCCGTGTTGAAGGTATAGGTCCCTATCTGGTTTATCCCGTCGCTGCCGAGTTCCCGGTTGTCACTCCTGTCATGGCCCATGTCAGGCTCGTGACACCGCAGTTGTCCGTATAGGTAGCATTCGCCACTGCAACCGATGCACTGCATACCCCTGCATCATCATTCTTCGAAATGTTCCCCGGGCATGTCACCGCAGGATTTATATTATCCGTCACCGTGACCGTAAAGCTGCATGTACCCTGGTTGCCTGCTGCATCTTTTACCGTATAGGTGACATTGGTCACTCCCGTGTTGAAGGTATAGGTCCCTATCTGGTTTATTCCCGTCGCTGCTGAGTTCCCGGTTGTCACTCCTGTCATGGCCCATGTCAGGCTCGTGACACCGCAGTTGTCCGTATAGGTAGCATTCGCCACTGCAACCGATGCACTGCATACCCCTGCATCATCATTCTTCGAAATGTTCCCCGGGCATGTCACCGCAGGATTTATATTATCCGTCACCGTGACCGTAAAGCTGCATGTACCTTTGTTGCCTGAGGCATCGGTAGCAGTGTAGGTGACGGTCGTGGTCCCGACGGGAAATGTGCTGCCGGGCAGATTGGATTTAGTAAGTACAAGAGAGGCTGTCGGAGTGCAGTTATCGCTAACAGTGGGTTCTGTCCAGTTTACTACTGCACTGCAGCTGCCTGCATCGACATTTTTTGAAATATTTGAAGGACAACCACTAAAAACAGGAGCAGACACATCAGCAACTGTCACAGTTGAATTGCATGAAGAGCTGCTATATTTATCCGTTGCTGTCAAAGTGACAGTATTCGTTCCGAGGTTTGAGCAATTAAAAGCGGTTTTACTGAGTGATTTTGTTACTCCGCAGTTTGCACTGCTCCCGTTATTAACCATCGAAACAGTAAGGGTTCCGTTACCAGTTGCATCAAGGTTGAGGGTTGCATTCTTGCAAAGAGCTGTTACCGATGATTCGGTTGGATTGACACTGTAAAATGACGAAGGAGATGACTGGTTGTTATATTCTGTAGCTATCCAGTTTACATCCCTGGCTGCTTTTTGAACATGGATCTCATCAATAAGACCGTCGAAATAATAGTCTGATGAAAATGGTTCACGGCCTATGGCAGCCGGGCCACTGGTCACAAGTGCTTCAGTTTCAGTTGTTGTCATGGTTCTATCCTGCAAACCGTTAACATATGTTGTTATATAATTTCCTGAGTTACTGTAAACTCCGACGACATAATACCAGGTTCCGTCAGACAATACAGTACCTCCTGTTACGGATCTGTTAAGGATAGGAGTATTTGATGAATTCCTAATCTCAAACTCCACTTCACCATTAGTAAATACGCCAAGCTTATAACCACCATATCCATTGGTGTTATTCTCGTTTCCGAATATTTTCTGGTCAATAGCATTTGCCGTGAGCTTAATCCAGGCTGATACTGTTATGGTTTCATTTATATCAAGATCTGCATCATATGGAATAGAAATGTACTGATTTGATGACGAAACAAAACTTCTTCCGTCAAGGATGTATCCCCCCGGTGCGTCGGTGGATCCCTGATTTGTACAAGAAATAGAATATGTTGAGCTGTTACTAAAATTTCCGTTCATATGCCATACCCCTCTGTAAACAGGATCCCAGGTAGTCGTTGAGGATGAGTTTGTCATAATTGCAGGGTTACCGAAATAGAGATAAATAACAGTATTTGAAGTTGCTGAAAGGCTTGGAATTCTTACCCATACAGTCAGGCGCCCGGTAGTGGAATTATAACCTTCAATATCATGATCAAACGTTGTTATTCCGTCAGAGGACGTAAACTTTATATCATATCCGTTTGAGTTTTCAATAAGTCCAGCAGAACAGGCTTTAAAGTCGGCATCAGTGATATCTATTAAGACCGGGAAATTAGTAAGACTGCTGGAGCCGGAAATCTTACTTTCAAGAATGGTTATCTTCTTTCTGTAAGTGTAACCCGCCAGCCATTGGGAAAACACAGATGTAAGGGGTATGATTAAAAGCAGTAAAATAAGAATAATACGTTTAGAGTTAATAATCCCTGCTCCTGTTGTGGAAAAAAGATAATTAATCCGGGGAAATGATATTATTCTGTATTTATTTCTCACTTCTACGAATAATGGACAGGATAATATCAGGTTCTAAATTTGAATTTTGTAACGCCTCTTTGATTTTTATCCGGTCTTTCACTTTTATAAATAACGTCACTCTGACTTTTTTCTTATTTGTTCTGAAGACTTATTTAACCCCTCAGGGTCAGATCAGATAATAGTTTCCTTAACTAAAAAGAATCAGCCATATCAAAAATCATTATTAAATCTGAAAATAAGTTTTGAAGAAGTTAACTATCAGTGATAGTTATTAACAATCAAAGCCGGAATTACAGTGTATTCCGGCTCTGATAAAATGGCTTTTGTCTTTAATCGTATAGGACTGACCCACACTAAATTATAAGCATGGCGTCACCGTAGGTACCGAATCTGTATTTCTCTTTTACTGCGGTTTTATAGGCATCGAATACTAAATCATATCCTCCAAAAGCTGCGACCATCATCAGAAGAGTTGAGTAAGGAAGCTGAAAATTGCTTATAAGCATGTCAGGTACTTTAAAATCGTATGGAGGAAAAATAAATTTGTTAGTCCATCCGTCGAAAGGCTTCAAATATCCGTTAGTTGAAACTGAACTCTCCAGTGTGCGTACTACTGTAGTGCCAACGGCGCATATTCTGTTTTTATTCTCTTTTGCCCTGTTTACAATTTCTGCTGCCTCCTCAGTAATCCTTATCCTTTCGGAATCGACTTTATGCTTGGTAAGATCTTCAACGTCAACGCTTCTGAAGTTTCCAAGTCCAACGTGCAGGGTTATTTCAGCGAATTCCACCCCTATGATTTCAAGTTTTTTCAATAACTCGCGGCTGAAATGAAGCCCTGCAGTGGGGGCAGCAACTGCACCCTCATGCTTTGCAAAGATCGTCTGATATCTTTCGCTGTCTTCGGGCTCAACTGGCCGGTTTATGAATTTAGGCAGCGGCGTTTCACCCAGACTATAAAGCGTTTGTTTAAACTCTTCATAAGTTCCGTCAAACAAAAACCTGAGTGTTCTTCCGCGGGATGTGGTATTATCTATTACTTCTGCAACAAGAAGGTCATCTTCGCCAAAATAAAGCTTATTGCCTATCCTTATTTTCCTGGCCGGATCGACAAGAACATCCCATAAGCGTTGTTCCCTGTTCAGTTCTCTCAATAAGAAAACTTCGATCTCAGCTCCGGTTTTTTCCTTGTTACCATATAGACGTGCAGGGAAAACCTTTGTATTATTTATAACCAGAACATCGTGCTCCGTAAAGTATTCTGTTATTCCCTTGAAAATCGTGTGTTTAAAAGTCCCGGTTTTTCTGTCAACAACCATCAGTCTTGCTTCGTCCCTGTTTTCTGTCGGATAAAGTGCTATCAATTCCTGTGGCAAATTGTACCTGAATTGCGAAAGTTTCATAATGTTTTTATTAATATTTCAAAAATGCGAAATTCTTTATACGTGCCAGTTTCATTTTTGTTTCAAATCTTCAAGGTATTTTTCAAAATTTTCCAGCGAAAATGCATCCATCAGCTTAAAACTACCGATTGCTGTTCTCACAAGTGATGATAAATAAGCTCCGCTTCCAAGAGCATGGCCCAGGTCTCTGGCAAAAGATCTGATATATGTTCCCTTGCTGCAAAGTATCCTTACTTTTATTTCAGGCAGACTGAATGAAAGTAACTCAATCTCCCTGATTATGATACTGACGGGGGTCAATTCTTTTTCGATACCTTTACGTGCATATTCATAAGCTCTTTTGCCATCAATAAGTTTGGCAGAGTGGATGGGCGGCATCTGGTTTTGGCTGCCAATGAATTTGTTGAGCGTGGTTCTGACAAGTTCCTCAGTAATATGTCCTGTCGAAAGTTTGGAATTAATCTCAGTTTCAAGATCGTAGGATGAAGTGGTTTCACCAAGGTGTATGTCAGCGATATATTCCTTGTCAATGTCCCTGAATTCCTGAATTCGTTTTGTTGCTTTTCCGGTACAAATGATCATCAGGCCACTGGCGAGCGGATCGAGTGTTCCGGCGTGTCCTGCTTTTATCTTTTTAATGCCAAGCGAGCTTTTAATCATTATCCTGACCTTGTTCACAAGGTCAAAAGAGGTCCAATACAGAGGTTTGTCAAACAGAAGCACCTCTCCTTCTTCAAAAGAGGGAATTTTTTCAGAAAACATGCAGCCCAGGTAATATTGAAAACACCCCGATAAGGAAACTATAAAGAGCAAACCAGCCAGGATTCCCTTTTTTAACAAAGCTGATCATCCATTTGCATGCGAAATATCCTGAAATAAAAGCTGACAGGAATCCGGCCAGGATTACTATAAATGAAGTGCTTTCCGTTGAAAAACCGTCTTTATATATCTCAAGCAGGTTGGCTCCAATTACCGGAATGAGAACCATAAGGAAAGAAAACCTGGCAATTTCCGATCTTTTATTCCCAGGCATCAGTCCGGTAGCAATGGTGGCACCCGACCTTGAAATAGCAGGTATAATTGCAATTGCCTGAGCAATACCGATTATAAAGGAATCCCAGCAGGTGATCGGATGCTCTTTAGGCTTCAGGAACAAAGTGGCCAGAAGAAGCAAACCACTTATAATGAGCTGAATACCAAGTAAGGTTATATCCCCTGTAAAGTATTTTTCAGCTATTGCTTCAATAAAATTCATTGCCGCAGATAAGTTGATTTAATTTTCCGATTTCCCGGGTTTTTTCATTATCGCCCAGATCTCAAATACAAACCCTGCAAGCACCACAATCGGCGCCAGCGTTATCCTTCTGAAGCTGAATATTTTATCGCTAAATACCTTGGGGTCAGGCGATTTCCCTCCAAGCATCAGAAGAAAACCAATAACAATTATGACAAAACCAACTGCCAGAAGTTTATAGTTCTCACGACCAAGGGCAAAATTCAGTTTTTCCTTATTATTACTTTTAGTTGCCATGATTTAATAATATAATTTATCCTCAGAAATGCCAAGATACCTGTTAACTGACAAATATGTCGAGATATAGTTGATCAAAATCCCCATAACTATTATAAAAACCCCAAGAATAACCAAAAGTTTAGTACTCTCAAAGGAAAACAACATGAAGAATTCCTTTTCAATCAGATAAAGAAGCCCTATAAGCAGTGCAATTGCAACAAGCGAGGCAAAAAGGCCATGATAAACACTTCTCATAAGAAAAGGTTTCCTTATGAATGATCTCGTTGCTCCGACAAGTTGCATCGTTCTTATCAGGAATCTTTTGGAGTATATTGACAATCTTATAGTATTGTTTATTATAGTCACTGCAATCAGAAACAGGAAGGAGCTTAATACGAGAAGAAAAAGGCTGATCTTCCGAACATTTTCATTTATAAGGAAAAGAAGTGATTCCTCGTAGTACACTTCTTTTACAAAAGGATATTCGTGGACATATTTTTCAATTTTTGCGACGCTGTCGGGACTTGTATACCCGGCATGAAGATAGACATCGATTGATGGAGGGAGCGGATTGTCGCCCAGAAAGCTGATAAAATCTTCTCCCAGGTCTGCTTTCATCTTTGCAGCAGCATCGTCTTTTGAAATATATTTAGTTGATTTCACATAAGGTTTGGCATCAAGATCCTTCTGAAGCATTCTAATATCTGCTTCTTTTGCATTATCATTAAGTATTATTGAAAATGAAAGGCTTTCACGGAAATAATCCGACAATTCCTTTGCATTGATAATAACAAGGCCAAGAATACCAAGGAGAAAAAGAACCAGTGAGACGCTTATCACAAGTGTCAGATAGGAACCCCTGAGCTTTGTCTTTGAAAATCCGGTCTCTTTGTTCTTCACACTTTTGTATTAATTTACCCACCCCTACGCCTCCCTGGAGGGGATCAGATATCATTCAACAATCGTAATCCAGCCGAATTCATCGGGGGCATCGCCATACTGAATGGCTGTCAACTTGTTATATAATTTCATTGTAACAGGTCCGGGCTTCCCGTCCTTACAATACTCATAAACCTTGTTCTTTCCGGGATCAACAATTTTTGCAATAGGACTGATAACAGCAGCTGTTCCGCACGCGCCAGCCTCTGCAAATTCTGCAAGCTCCTCGACGGGTATCCTGCGCCTTTCAGTTTTAATACCAAGCGAATCTGCGACTTCGATCAGACTCATGTTTGTAATTGAATTCAGGATCGACTCTGACTTTGGAGTAACGTAGGTATTATTCTTTATCCCATAAAAATTGGCTGGTCCGCATTCATCAATATACTTCTTTTCCTTTGCATCAAGGAAGATCGCACTCGCATATCCGTCTTGTTTTGCTGCGACACCTGCCCTAAGGCTTGCTGCATAATTTCCTCCTACCTTATAAATTCCTGTTCCCAATGGTGCTGCCCTGTCAGAATCCCTGCAAATCATCATACTTACCGGTTTTACTCCTCCTTTGAAATAAGGGCCTACCGGAGTCACAAAAACAATGAATGTGTATTCACTAGCCGGTTTCACTCCAACCTCAGCGCCGCTTCCGTACAAAATGGGTCTGATATATAAAGTTGCTCCCGATCCGTATGGCGGAATGAATCTCCTGTTCAGATCAATAACTTTGAAAACAGCTTCCCTGAACTTCTCTACCGGAAATTCTGCCATCTTGATCCCATTTGCTGAAAAAACAAGCCTTTTTGCATTTTCATCCCATCTGAAAAGTCTTATTTTTCCGTCCTTCCCCATATAGGCCTTAAGTCCTTCAAAGGCTTCCTGTCCATAATGCAGTCCGGTAGCAGCTATGTGAATATCAATATATTCAGAATCAGAAACAATAAGGTCACCCCACTTGCCATCCCTGTAAAAACATCTTATGTTGTAATCAGTCTTTAAATAACCGAAAGGCAAATTCTTCCAATCAATTTTGTCCATACCAATTCAGTTTAAATATCTGGTAAAAGTACATTTTTAAACTAATCTCAAAAAGAAATAGCTTCAGAAAAATCGATCAGCTGACTGAGCTCTCCAAGGCGGCAACCTGTTCCCGGATTGTAACACTTCTCAGCAGTTTCCCTGTACCGGTCAGAAAATCATGGTCCTTAAGGAGTCTTTTCTGCAATGCCTTCCAGTCATCCTGTCCCATGTTTAAGCCATGTTCCTTTTTTTCTTTAATAAGCTTTTCTGATATCCTGAGGTAATCAACCCTGCCCAGATAGTCGTAAACCGCATCGTGGAGGATCTTATCTGAAAGGGTTTCATAACTTCCGTCAAAAGAATTCCTGATCAACTTTTTGGCTGCATTTATATAGTCAGCCTCAAATCCATAATTAGGAAGGAGCTCATCCATACATCTGAGAGCTGCTTCGACAGGGTCATCGTAATCTGTGATATAGCCTGTTATTACAAAAATTGAAGCAAGTTTCAGACTTAAATAATCCTGTTCCGGAAGGTTTTCTGCAATTGTGATCAGGTCAACCTGACTTGTAATATTTCTTGCAAGCGCTGCATTGTGAAAATAAAGATTTGGCGGAGCCTCATCCGTGAACATCTTGTCAACCATTTCTTCTACATCCTGAAGCTTGATCAGCTGCATTTTAAATCTGAACCTGCTATTCGGTGCTCCCGTTGCATCTTTCAGTCCGTCAATAATTCCGTTGACAAAATACATTTCAAGTTCGCCTTTGTATTTCACAGGCATCTTTCCCCGGTACTCGAATACAAAAAAATCTTTCACAAACTCATAAGTGGTTCCGGAAATATTCACCCTGCCTGCTTCACCTGACGATTCCATCCGGCTTGCAGTGTTGACGGTATCTCCCCAGATATCATAAGAAAGCTTTTTATGCCCCACAACGCCCGCAATGACCGTACCTGTGTGAATTCCAATCCTGATATCCCAGTATTTCATTCCCTTCAATTTTGAAGATTCCTTGAGCTGTTTCATGTATTCCTGCATTTCAAGGGCGGCCAGGATGACCTCAACAGGATTTGTCCGGTTCTTTTCAGGAATGCCTCCGGCACACATATAGGCATCACCGATTGTCTTTATCTTTTCAATCCTGTACTTCTCAACCACCGTATCGAAATGAAAGAAAAACTTATCAAGCTCATCAATCAGGATCTCAGGGTTCATTTCTTCAGCGATTTGTGTAAAGCCCTGTATATCCGAGAATAATACTGTAACAAAATTAAATTTGGTCTTGGTTGCCTTTCCTTTTTCCATTATTTCATCCGCAGTAACCTTGGGTAGGACGTTTGCCAGAAGCTTTCCCGATTTTTCATTCTCAGCCATCAGATCCTCATTCTTTTTTTTGATTGTCTGTTCGAGGATGTACTGCCTCCGCTCAAATTTATGCTTAAGAAGTCTGTAAAATCCTAGTAAAGTCAGTAAAAAAAGAAAAATATAAACTGTTTTTGCAAGTCCGGTGAGGAACCAGAAAGGCTTTACTTTAATGTACAATGGTGCCGTTTCCCCTATTTTCATTTCCGGTCCCCTGAACATAACATGAAGCGAGTAACGCCCTGCAGGAAGATTTGTATATTCCTTGTAAACTGCTTTCTGCCAATGAGTTGGTTTCCTATCAAAACCCTTCAGAAAAAACCGGTATTCGTAGATCCCTTCCGGTTCGACAATGAAAGCAAGATTATTTCCGCTATGATTAAGGACAATTGCCTTTTCACCCGACGACCCATCAGAATGCATATCTCCTGTCACTATAACTGAATCATCGTTGACAATCACTTTTGAAATGGACGGTACATTTTTTACGGAGTCAGGAACCTGAGCCGATAACTGATGAAAGATTAATACTATTGAAAATAAAGAAGCAAGGGAGATGCTCAACTTTCTGCGAAACAGCATATCATTTTTAGTTACCTTTTCTAATTTCAAAAGTATCAATTAACTTGAATTAACCCAAACTTTGCCGGTACTTTATGCTCCGGGCAATGATCGTGATTAAGTTTCAGGATTCCCCATAGGTTGTCTCCAATGTTTTTGTAATTTGGAACCAGAAATTGAAATATCTATGAATCTTGTATTTGCTACAAACAATAAGAACAAAATCAGGGAGATAACTCATATTCTTGGCGGCAGTTTCCATCTTCTCAGCCTGGCCGACATAAACATGGAGGAAGACATTCCTGAGGATGAACCAACGCTCGAAGGGAATGCACTTCAGAAAGCCAGGCATATTTTCAGGTCAACCGGATTGAATGTTTTTGCAGATGATACGGGACTTGAAATTGAATCTCTTGACGGGCAGCCTGGAGTTCATTCAGCGAGATTTGCCGGTGAAAACAAGGATTCAGATGCAAATATTGAAAAACTCCTGAGCATGCTCGAAGGAAAATCAAACCGCAGAGGAAGGTTCAGAACTGTAATAGCGCTTATCCTGAACGGAAAGGAATATCTGTTCGAAGGAACTGCTGCCGGTACTATAATAAGTGAGAAACGGGGAAATAAAGGGTTCGGCTATGATCCGGTTTTCGTGCCTGAAGGATACACCCTGACTTTTTCCCAGATGAGCCTCGATGAAAAAAACAGGATATCGCACAGGGCAAAAGCTTTTGAGCTACTTAGATTGTTTTTATCAGAGTATAATGAATAAGAAGACCAGTCAAATGAAAATAAAAAGGCTGCTTCTGACAATGGGGTTATTGCTTTTCATTATCCGTATCGATTGCCAGACTCCTGTCGGGGCATGGTCCGATCATCTGAGATACACTACTGCAAAAAGCCTTGCTGTGACTTCTGACAAGGTTTTTGCCTCGACAGGCTCCTCTTTACTGGTATATGATAAAAAGTATTCAGGGCTGACCACCTTATCTCCGATAAACGGGCTTTCAGAAACCGGGATAGCCGCAATAGGATGGTCTGAGGAGAATGAAATACTGATAATAGTCTATTTGACAGCAAACGTTGACCTTGTCATAAAAAATAGTGTCTTTAATTTGCCTGATATCTCTTTAAAACCGATCACTGCTGACAAGACAATCAGCAGGATCAGGACCTCGGGCAGATATGCTTATCTGTGCACAAGCTTCGGAATAGTTGTAATCGACCTCCTTAAAAAGGAGGTCCATGATACCTGGCAGCCAGGTCCGGATTCGGATTATAACGAAGTTTTTGATATCGCTTTTGCCGGCAGTATGGTCTATGCAGCAACTGCTCATGGCGTCTGGGAAGCTGACATTACAAGCCAGGCACTTGCATATTTCGGAAGCTGGAACCAGATTAAAAGCCTTCCCGAGCCTGATTCAAAATGCAATCAACTGATCTACTCGGGAGATAAGTTATATATTAACGTGTCACAGTCCTCCGGTAATGGCGACAGGGTGTATGCGACAGGAGATGTTACTTCACTTTTTTCTTACGTCGAAGGCATGAATAATACTTCATTTGATGCTGCTCCTGACGGTTTCTCCATTACTTCGCCTGCCTCAATGAGATACTATAAATCAGACGGCAGCCTGATGAAAACCATTTCTTCGTTCGGTCAGGGTGTTCCTGATCTGTCACAGGGTATAATAGAAAATGACTATACATGGGTTGCTGATATTAATTACGGGCTTTTAATGGCAAATGGGACATCGGGTTTTGCCAGGCTCTCGCTGACAAGTCCGGCATCGAACTTTGTAGCCAACATTAACTCGTCAGAAGGAAAAACTATTATTTGCGGAGGCGGGACCGATAATTCATGGAACAGTCTTGGAAGAGAGTACGAAGTATCAGTGAATGCAGACAATCAGTTTACGAATATAGTGTCAGAGACTTTTCACGATGCCATGAGGTCTTATATCGAGACCGGCAACAGTTCGCATTATTTTGTATCTTCATGGGGAAGCGGGCTGGCAGAATACAATGGCAATGTTCTTGTCAAACACTATGATGAAACAAATTCACCTTTGCAGGCATCATCTTCCGGAAATACAGGCGTAAGAATCTGCGGATTGACTATGGATGGTTCAAAGAACCTCTGGATGACGCAGTCGGGTGTTTCTGGCAGCATCAGGATCCTCAAACCGGACGGCACCTGGATTTCCTATCCTGTGTCGATCAGCGCACCTGTAATCGGTGACATCATTTCAACGAAAGCAGGACTGAAATGGATAGTTCTGCCAGGAGGTTACGGATTGTATATAATAGATGATAACAACACTCCTGATGTTTTTACTGATGACAAGACAAAAACACTTACAATAAGGGATGCCGACAACAATACCATTACATCGGTATTTTCTGTAGCCGAGGACCTCGATGGAAATATCTGGGTCGGAACAAACGCCGGTCCTGTAATTTATTACAGCAGTCAAAATGTTTTTGATAATGATCCGAGAGGCTACAGGGTTAAAGTGCCGCGAAATGATGGTTCCGGCCTTGCCGATTATATGTTGGGCACTGAAACAATCACGTCAATAAGTGTAGACGGTTCAAATAAAAAATGGCTTGGGACACTTAATTCGGGTGTTTATCTGCTGTCGGCTGACGGAACAACCATGATTAAGAATTACAACCGTCAAAACAGTCCGTTGTTTTCAAATTCTGTTTCATCCGTCGCCGTTGATAATGTGACAGGTGAGGTCTGGATAGGCACATCGGCCGGTGTCCTGTCGGTAAGGGAGACGGCAACTTCCGGCGGTGATAAGTTCGGGAAAGTATATTCCTTTCCGAACCCTGTGAGAAAAAACTTTACAGGAAATGTAACTATCACCGGACTTTTGAGGGATACCAGGATCAAGATAACCGACATCAGTGGTAATCTTGTCTATGATACTGAATCAGAGGGTGGTCAGGCATCTTGGGATCTTACGACCTATAACGGCCGCAGGGTCGCAACAGGAGTCTACCTGGTTTTTTGTGCGAGCCCCTACGGTTCACAATCGTGTGTCACAAAAATACTTGTAATGGGAAGGTGATCAATCAGTAATGAGATTACGGATTCTTTCAATCTGAAGATGTTTGTTCACCTCCCTCAGGCTTCTTGCTGTTTTTGTGAAGTACTGATGTCCGGATATGAATTTTACCTGCATTTTGTTCCATTGATTGATGTCGTTCATTTTGTTTCTCGCCTTCATTTCCTCAAAAAGAGCGTTTGAAACAGGTATGAAATCGCTTCTGCCCAGATAGTCAAGGTCCGAATCGCAGATTATTTCTTCAAGGAGATCAACAGGTTTTGGAGGAAGCTTTGTAGACATTATCAGAGAACATATCCGTTCTATCTGTTCAGGTGAATAGTTGCACGCGGGCAGCATCTCTTTTGCAAAAAGGGTCCCATGGAATTCATGATCATCGTACGAGACAATATGGCCGAGATCGTGAAACAATGCCGCGGTTTTAAGGATCAGTATCTCCTCATCCGAACATCCTTCGGCCCACCCGATAAGCTCAACTTCAGTCACCACATCAACGGTATGCTTTACATTATGATAAAACAGGTTTTCCGGCAATTCCCTTTCAAGCTTGTCAAGCACGATTTCCTGGATATCGGTAAACTGGATAAGTCCTAACTTTGTCCGGAAAGCAGAATTTGGAACAACTCCGCCGGCGTTTTCAGACAACTCCGGTTTTATTCCTTTCACCTTGTATATCTGCAGATCTCCCTTATATTTTACAGGCAGGATCCCGAAATATTCACAATCAAAGAATTCCTTTACAAGTTCATAAGTCATGACCGAGATCAGGATATCTCCGTTTTCGGAAATATTTTCTACACGGCTTGCATTATTAACCGTATCCCCTTTAAGTTCATAGTTTATTTTCCTTTTCCCTGATGCGGTGGCAGTCACCGGTCCGGTATGGATACCCGTCTTTAGCTCCCAGATCTTCTGATCCCTTCCTTTTTTATCTGTTTCATATTTGTCAAGAAAGCTGCGCATATAAATTGCTGCCGTCACAACATCAACCGGGTTTGTAATGTTTTTCACGGGAATTCCACCGGCGCACATGAAAGTATCGCCTATAGTTTTTATCTTTTCAATCCTGTATTTTGATGCTATCGATTCAAATTCATAAAAGATCTCGTCGAGTTCATCCAGTACAGACACGGAGTCTGCTTCACCCATTATTTTTGAAAATCCCCTTATATCTGCAAACAGGAGGGTTGCCATTTTGAATTTCAGCAATTTTTCCTTCTTTTCTTCAGATTCTGATGATAGTCCGGAGGGGAACTTCTGGCAAAGCGCTTTTAACTTTTCATTTTCAGCTGACAGCTTCTCGCATAGCTTTCCAAGCTTTTTCAGCTGTTCCTCGAGATCCTGGTTCTGTTTTGCGAGCCGGGCTATTCTTTTGACAAGCTCCTCATTATTTGTGGAAATCATTATGAAGTTGATTGACAGGTAAAATTACCAAAAACAATTAATTATTTTATTTTTAAATTAACAAACTATTTTGCTTGAAACTCAATCTTTTGACTTATTCTTAAAGGGAGAAATCGATTTTAATCTCTCCCATCATGGTAATAAGTAAACGAAGAAAATCAGGAATGCCAAGGATGCGAGGTTCTTTAAGTTTTAACTTTGAATATTAATAGTTCTCAACGAAATGCTTCAAAAAACAAAAGGTATTATCCTTCACCAGCTTAAATATACCGACTCCGGCATAATTGTCCAGGTTTATACCCGCGATTTCGGAAGGCTGTCACTAATTATAAAGGGAATGAGAAGCAGAAAATCCGGAAAGCATAACGTGTTTTTCCAGCCATTATCTGTACTTGATATAGTCGTTTACCTGAAGGAATCGAGAAGCATCCAGATCATGAAAGAATTCTCCGTATCATATATACCGGCGGATGTCTATTCCGACGTCAGGAAGACTTCCATAGCCCTTTTCCTTGGAGAAATGCTGACATCTGTTCTGAAAGAAGAAAGCTCTCAGCCTGATATGTTCGATTTTATCGAGAGGTCGATCAGGTATTTTGATACAGGCAGGATGAATTATTTAAATTTCCATATTGCCTTTCTGATCGGATTAAGCAGTTACCTGGGATTTGAACCCGGTCTTAGAACAAGCCCCGATAATAAATATTTTGATATGGAAAACGGGATTTTCGTTCCTCTGCCGCCGGTACACGGGAATTATATAAATCCGGATATTTCTGATCTGCTGGCGCGTTTTTTCAGATCATCTTATGACCAGACAAGTTCAATTCCGCTAACCGGAACAATCAGAAACGAAGTTCTTGATTCAATTATTAAATATTATTCCGTTCATCTCCCGGGTCTGAAGAAAATAAATTCACTGGAGGTCCTGAAAGAGATTTTCAGGTGACATTAAAATCCACCCTGGAACAATTTTCCATATCTTTGGCACCTAAATCGAAGTGGTTCACATGGCAATAATACCTGCAATCGTCAAGCGGCTTAATGCAAAGAGGATAAATCAGATAGAACATTTTAAAGAATATCCTGAAGAAACACAGCAGAAGACCCTTTTCGAGCTTATCTCTGCAGCAGCATCCACAGAGTGGGGCAAAAAATATGACTACTACTCAATCAGGTCAATAAAAGAATACCAGGCGCGCGTCCCCGTAAGGACTTTTGAAGAATACACCCCTTTTATTGAGCGGCTGCTAAAGGGAGAAAGCAATCTCACCTGGCCGGGCGACACAAAGTGGTTTGCAAAATCTTCAGGGACAACCTCTGCCAAAAGTAAATTAATTCCAATAAGCAGCGAGTCGCTTCAGGAGTGTCATTACCAGGCTGCAAAAGACATTCTTGCAATCTATACCTGTAATTATCCCGATACAAAGATCTTCTCAGGAAAAGCGCTTACCCTTGGAGGAAGTAACAGGATAAACCAGTTCAGCAATAAATCAATTTACGGCGATCTTTCAGCTTTACTGATCTGGAATGAACCCTTTTATGTTGAGTTTGTCAGAACGCCAAAACAAAAAATTGCGCTTATTGAGGACTTTGAAAAGAAGCTTGACCTGATCACTAAAACAACCATTAACCAAAATGTTACAAGTTTTTCAGGAGTCCCTTCATGGTATCTCACCCTGATCAAGAATGTTCTGGTATATACCGGCAAAAAAAACCTGCTTGAAGTCTGGCCCAACCTGGAGGTATTTTTCCACGGGGGGATAAGCTTCTCTCCTTATCGTGAGATATACAAACAGCTCATATCAGGCGATCAGATGCATTATATGGAAACATATAATGCGTCAGAAGGATTCTTCGGCATTCAGGATGATCCTGATAAGACCGATATGCTCCTTATGCTTGATTACGGGATATTTTATGAATTCATACCCTTAGACAGGCTCAACAGCGTTTCTTCCAAACCCTTATCGCTTGCCGAGGTTGAGACAGGGGTCAATTATGCAATGGTGATCTCAACCAACGGAGGGCTATGGAGATACCTTATAGGCGATACCGTGGCGTTTACCTCCACGCATCCTTACAGATTCCATATCTCCGGAAGGACCAAAAATTTCATTAACGCTTTCGGAGAAGAAGTGATCGTTGACAATGCCGATAAAGCTCTTGATACGGCTTGCAGGGGAACAGGAGCAATAATAAGGGAATACACTGCCGGGCCCGTGTATATGGGAACTGCAAACAGGGGCGCGCACGAGTGGCTCATTGAATTTGAAAAAGAACCGGATAATATGGATAAATTTACCAACCTGCTCGATGAGACCCTGAAGTCGGTCAATTCTGATTATGAAGCCAAAAGATTCAAGAATATTAACCTGGTCGGGCCGGTTGTAAGGACGGTCCCCGAAGGAACATTCAACAGATGGCTCAGGTCAAAGAACAAGCTTGGAGGACAGAACAAGGTTCCAAGATTATCGAATAACAGGGAGTTCATTGAGGAATTGTACGAGTTTATCAGTAAAAAAGGTGACTAAAATAACAAAGTTTGAAGTGACTAAAGTTTCCCCGTGAAAAAAATTTCCCTAAAATATTTTAATCTTTATAATCTAACCTAAAAAACTTTAAGCACCCAGGACACTCTAAATTTCAGGAACTCAAAACTCATTTCCATAATTCTCATAAAAGCTGAAACTATAAATCAAATTTTAGTAATTTTAAAAGCTGATAAGACAATATACGAAACTATGCATATAGCAATTGCAGGCAATATAGGATCAGGCAAAACGACGCTGGCAGGGTTGCTTGCCAAACATTACGGATGGACCCCCCACTATGAAGATGTTGACGACAATCCATACCTGAACGATTTTTACGAAGACATGCAAAGGTGGTCGTTTAACCTTCAGATTTACTTTCTAAACTCCCGCTTCAGCCAAATCCTTGAGATAAGGAAGTCGGATAAAACAATTGTTCAGGACAGGACAATCTATGAAGATGGATACATATTTGCTCCGAATCTCCATTCAATGGGACTTATGTCGACCCGCGACTTTGAGAATTATTCCACCCTGTTTAAGATGATGAGCTCATTCATTCAGCCGCCTGACCTGCTTCTTTACCTCAGAGCCTCCGTCCCCACGCTGGTTAGCCAGATCCAGAAAAGAGGCAGGGAATATGAAAGTTCCATAAGGATCGATTACCTGAAAAGGCTGAATGAACGTTACGAGGCCTGGATCCAGTCGTATGATCTTGGAAAAACCCTGATTGTTGAGGCTGATCATTACAATTTCCCGAATAACAAAGATCACCTTGCCGAAGTGATAGATAAAATAAATGCAGAGCTGCACGGATTATTTTAGCCCCATTGTCACCTGATGGTGGTTTGGAAATTCTATTATTGCAAATTAAATTTAAAACATTAAGTACCATTCAGGAGTCCCTGTAGTGATTCTCTGTGGCCCTCTGTGAAAGTTCTTATTAATTCAGTTTTGTTAAATGTCACTTAACCATCAACTTAGGAGTCGGTGTAAGGGTTACCTCAACATATTTTTCGGTATTGAGGTATTTATCGGCAATCGATTTTATCTCCTTTACTGTGAAAGAATTGACAAAAGCCTCGTATTCCCCGATCGAAAGCAGCCTGTCGCCGTACAAATAATGGTTCTGAAGAGCTGAAAGCCAGAAGCCATTCTCTTTCATTCCTGTCTCTCTCTCCCTTATCATTGTTTCTTTGACCTTGTTCAGATCAATCACTGCAGGTCCCTCCTTTTTGATCTTACTCATTTCATCCAGAAAAGCCTTTGACAGATTCCGGATACTGTCAGGATTGCATCCCCAGGAGGCGGAAATTGTATATTCCGGCTTCGGGAATTTAGAAGGCGACCCGTCGATGCTTATTCCATAAACACCGCCTTTATCTTCCCTCATTGATTCCCTGCATTTTATTTCCAGTACATCCATCAGAATTGAAAATCCCTGACGCGTTCTGTTCTTCCATCTGAAATCGCCCTTCCACATCATTGCTACCGTGCCCTGCGGTTCAGAATTCTTTGGGACCTCCACCCTGACAAGCCCCCCTGGAAACTCAGGCGATCTGTCCATCCATGATTCCTTTCTCTTTATGGAAGGAAGTCCGCCAATATATTTTTCAAGAAGCGGCAATATCTCCTTGGTTTTGAAATTCCCGACGAGGAAGTAGGTAAAATCGCTCGCATCTGCAAAACGGTCCCTGTAAATGCCAAGAAGCCTGTCGAGGTTAACCTGTGCTATCTGTTTATCGGTCGGAACAGCAATGACTCTCGGAGAATTCTCTGAAATTATTTTTGAAAGGGTATCAGCAAAAATCACCTGAGGGTTGGCTCTCATCGGCTTTATCCTGTTCTTAAGCCTCGAGATGTAGGCATTGAAAGCATTTGTGTCCCTGCGGGTCCCGGTAAAATAAAGATAATTCAGTTGCAGTAATGTCTCAAAATCCTTGGGAGAACAGTTGCCGTTTACTCCTTCGCGCAGTTCACTGATGTACGGGGTAAGAGTTGCAGTATTTCCCGAAAGCTTTTTTTTAAGTCCTGTATAATCATAAGCTCCGAGTCCGCTCTGGGTTACTATTACCGGGGCCAGTGTAGCTGACATCACATCTTTGTCGGGGTAAAGCGAAATTCCTCCGGGACTGTAAGCTGAAATAAGGATTTCGTCGTTTTTGAAATCGGTTGGTTTGAGAATCATCCTTACGCCGTTACCGAAAACAAGTTCAGTATATCCGAAAACGTCATTTTCAATTCTCCTGACCACTGCTGAACCAACAGGCTCCCTGTCAAGAAGGGGAGCGTCCGTAACTTTATCTACATATGCTTCGATTTTCTTCGACATTGCGGTTTTTATTATATCCGCTACTTCCTGTTCAGTCGGGATCTTTACTCCTTCCTTGTCCTGCGCCGTCACAAGAACGATCATGTTCTCCTTAGTGGTGAGCGATTTCCCCATGTTGTTCAACTCTTCAAGAGAAATACCGGGAAGGAACTCCCTGACCAGATCATATTCCTTCTGATAGCCTGGGATGCATTCCATTGTCAGAAAATTCCTTATAAATTCATCTGCATAAGTAGCAGAAGCCGTTTTATCAGCCTCTTTGGCCGAGTTTTCATACAATGAAAGAATGTCTTTCTTTTCTCTTTCAAGCTCAGATGCTGTAAAGCCAAACTGGCGGACTCTCTCATTTTCAGTAAGGATAAGGTCGATGCTCTTTTCGAGCTGGTTTTCTTTTGCACTGACAGAAAGCGAGTAAACGTCCATTGTCCTGCCGATGAAAGAGCCATAGTCTGCTCCGGCATAAACATAAGGCGCATCAGGCTTATGCGCTATTTCCTGAAGGCGGTTGTTAAGCATCCCTGTGTAGAGGCTGTGAATAAGAGTGTTGCGATAATCTGAAAAAGTTATTTCTTTTTGTTTAGGATGCTTGAACATTATCTGTGCATCATATCCGGTGGCTTCCTTGTCGGTCACGACGCTTATCAATGGTTCGGTATTGTCAGGAATTGAATAAATTTTCCTTTGTTCCGGATTGACAGGCTTCGGGATCCTGCCGAGATACTCCCTGATCTTATCCTGAGCTAATTTAACCTCAATATCCCCGACTACGACAACTGCCATCAGGTCAGGTCTGTACCAGGTCCTGTAAAAATTCCTGAGAGTATCGTAGGGGCAGTTTTTTATAATTTCAACTTTCCCAATGGGCAGTCGTTCGGCGTATTTTGATCCTCTGAACAAAACAGGCATGTATTTTTGCATCATGCGATCGTCTGCTCCCAGTCCCAGGCGCCATTCTTCAATGATCACTCCGCGTTCTTTGTCAATTTCAGCATCGTCAAGGGTCACCTGGTGAGCCCAGTCCTCAAGCACCTGGAATCCGCGGTTGATCCATTCTTCCCTGTCGGAAGGAACTCTCAGCATATATATGGTCTCATCAAAACTTGTATTGGCATTCAGTTCAGCCCCAAACTTTACACCCATCTCCTCGAGCATGTCAACCATTTTGTTGCTCGGGAAATTCTTTGTACCGTTAAAGCACATGTGTTCGCAGAAATGTGCAAGTCCCTGCTGAGAATCTCTTTCACAGACCGATCCTGCGTTTATCACAAGCCGCAGTTCAACCCTCTGCTCAGGTTTGCTGTTATGTTTTATATAGTAAGTAAGGCCGTTTTCGAGTTTCCCGATTTTAATGGCAGAATCAGCAGGCACTGGTTCATTAAGATCCAGGTTCTGGGCATTGACCGTTGAAAGCGCAAGGAACAAAACAGCAATTGTTGCTCCGGCCTTTGAAACGGACTTTTTTGAAAGGCTTGAGCTAAACAGATGATTCTTAAAATGGTATGGCATTATCAGATTGTATTGATGCACTGCAAAATTAAGAAAATATAAATTACCCATCAAACATGAATTTACCGTAATACCTTTTCCCGGCTGCTGTTTAACTTTTTTTAAAGTTTGCCATGTCAAACTTCTTTTAATAAAAACTTAACTTGGCACAGAAATTTTAAATCTTTTAGTGTATGAATACCTCACGCCGTAATTTCATTAAAACAGCAACTGTGCTGGCAGCCGGCTCCATGATTCAGCTTGATGCCATGTCAGAAACCGGAAAAAGTGTTTCTTCTTCGGACAAGATAAGAGTAGGGCTTATTGGCGGGAACAGCCAGGGATACAACGATCTGGCATCATTCCTGAAGAATCCGGGGGTTGAATGTGCGGCACTTTGCGATATTGACAGGAATGTCCTTAACAGGCGGACAGATGATATTGTCAAACTGGGGTTTCCGAAACCTAAATTATATGTTGATTATCGCAGAATGCTTGAGAACAAGGATATAGATGCGGTCATAATCGGGACTCCTGATCACTGGCATTGTCTTATTTTCTGTGATTCGCTCGAAGCCGAAAAACACGTTTATGTTGAAAAACCTATAGGCAACTCCATTGCTGAAATCAACATAATGCAGAAAGCCGCAAGGAAGCATGGAAAGATAGTTCAGGTCGGACAGTGGCAGAGGAGTCAGCCTCATTTTGTGGATGCCATCAATTATCTGAAATCAGGCAAGCTTGGCAGAATACGCATATGTAAAGCCTGGTCGTATGTAGACTGGAAAGGTGCGGTGCCGAAGGTACCGGACACTCCTGTTCCTGAAGGCGTTGATTATGATTTGTGGCTTGGTCCTGCACCAAAAAGGCCGTTCAATAAAAACCGTTTCCATTTTACGTGGAGGTGGTACTGGGAATACGGCAATGGACTCATGACTGACTGGGGAGTTCATCTTATTGATTATATCCTTTACGGTATGGGAAGATCAATTCCTGCTTCTGTGATGGCTATAGGGGGAAAATATGCCTTCCCCGATGATGATATGGTTACACCTGACACTATGACCGCCGTATTTGATTTCAGGGATTTCACACTCATATGGGAACATACTATAGGAATCGGCCTTGGCAACTGGGCAAGACCTCACGGGATGTCTTATATCGGCGAGAACGGGACACTTGTGCTTGACCGTAACGGCTGGGAAGTTTTTCCTGAGAAGAAGAGGATCGAAGCTGTCCCGGTCCAGAAAAATATCGGCAATGGCCTTGATCTTCATGTAAAGAATTTTCTTGAATGCATCAGGAACAACTCGCCCCTGAAGCTCAATGCCGGAATTGATATTGGCCGCAATGTGGCACTTGTTGCACAGATGGGAAATGTGGCTTACAGAACTGGCGAAAAGGTTTCATGGGATGATTCAAAACAGCTATTCAAAACCGAATCAGCAAACAGGCTGATAACACCGGTTTACAACAATGGATATAAACTTCCGCGGTACTGATAAGATTAAACTTTTGCTTCAGACCTGTTTTCTGAAACAGGGTGACAGAAGACCATTTCCCATGGCCTGTATTTTCGTGTAAACTTATCCCTTTCATCGTTGTTATGCTCAATCAGACGCCTTGACGGGTCATTTGTATGTCCAATATAATAGAGCTGATGCTCCCCGGAAAATAAAATGTATATGTAAAACATGCAGCGAAAAAAAGGGGATAATTTATATTATCTCAGGTTTTGCTCCCCAGGTCTCCCGCTTTTTGCGAGCAAAAAGCGGGATCGCTCTAACAGCCTTTTTTGCTCCCCAGGTAGGTCTCGAACCTACGACCTACGGATTAACAGTCCGTCGCTCTAACCAACTGAGCTACTGAGGAATATTTCTTTATCCCTTTTTGCTCAGACGGCCTGCGGATTAATCCCGCTTTTTGAAAGCAAAAAGCGGGGTCGCTCTAACCAACTGAGCTACTGAGGAATTTTGATACCTTAACATTTTATTAAAGCGTCGCAAAAATAAAGGCTTTTAATGAATTAACCAATATCTTTGACAAAATTTTTTAAAATGAAAAGAATTCTCGGAATAGGCAATGCGCTTGTTGATATCCTGATAACTGTAGAAGATGAGAAGATGCTGAGGAAATACCATCTTCCAAAAGGCAGCATGCAACTCGTCGACAATGAAAAATCAAAAAGGATAAAGAAAGGGACTGAAAAGCTGGCACGAACGATGTCATCAGGCGGCTCCGCTGCAAACACAATACACGGACTCGCAATGATGGGAGCTGATACAGGGTTCATCGGATCGATAGGGAGGGACGAGACAGGTGATTTTTTTGAGAAAGACATGAAGAATGCAGGAGTAAACACTCTTCTGATCAGGCGCGATTCACCAACGGGGACTGCAATTGATCTTATTTCTCCCGACTCGGAAAGAACTTTTGCCACCCACCTCGGAGCTGCCACAGAATTGACAGCCGATGATCTTAAACCCATGCTTTTCGATGGTTATGACATTCTCTATCTCGAAGGCTACCTCATAAACGATTTCCACCTCATCGAAACAGCATGCAGATTTGCAAAGGAAAAGAAAATTATTGTCGCACTCGATCTGGCAAGCTATAATGTAGTTGAATCCAATCTGGAATCATTTAAGAAAATCCTGGATGAATATGTAGATATTCTCTTTGCAAATGAACAGGAGGCAAAAGCGCTGACAGGTAAAGATCCGGAAGAGGCACTGTCACTGATGTCGGAAAAAAGTGAGGTTGTCGCACTGAAAATGGGACCTGAAGGTTCCTTGCTTAAAAAAGGTGAAGATATTGTAAGAATAAGCTCGCTTCCTGTTGAATGCAAAGATACAACAGGCGCCGGAGACCTTTATGCTGCAGGATTCCTTTATGGATTTGCAAAAGAACTTGATCTTGATAAATGCGGATTAATAGCATCACTGATGGCGGGAAGTGTAATTGAAATTGTCGGGGCAAGGATGGATTCTCTGAAATTTGCTGAAATTAAAAACAGGATAAAAGAAATTATTATCGGGGATTAAGAATCTTCAGCCGATAATTAAAGGCTCGGTTTGGACGGAGGTTCACATCGTAATGATAAATAAGTCAAATACATCATGGTTTAAACCCTTTTGTTTATCTTTATATTATTAAAAACTTAAAATCAGGAAACTATGAGAAAACTATTCCGATCCATCAATACCTTTTTTGTAATAGCTATTATTGCTATGGCAACAGCCATGGGGCAGGCTTCAGGTCAGGCTGTTAAAAACCTTTCAGCTCCTGTTCCGGATGATGTCAGCAAGATCTTTCAGAATTCATGCATGCCATGTCACGGGAGCAACGGCGGATTAATGGCAAAGACAAAACTTGATTTTTTAAAATGGACTGAATATGACACTAAAAAGGCTGCAGAAAAAGCTTCCAAAATCTGTGCATTGATTACTGACGGATCCATGCCGCCAAAATCAATAAGGCAGTCAAAACCTGAAATTGTTCCGACAAAAGATCAGATTGCGTTCGTATGTAAATGGGCCGGTTCACTGAAACCGAAAGAAGCCAGATAAAAGTTCTTTTTGCTGAACAGATCTGATGGTCATGCGGCTCTCCTGACCCTGTATCCTTTCATGCCATAAAATACAATAAATGTGAAGCATACCAGGGGAACAATAAATCCGAGAGCCATTGTGGATACATCGGCAATATATCCCATAATAACAGGAATGATCGCTCCGCCGACAATCGACATGACCAGTATTGATGACCCTTTTTTCGTCAGAGGCCCGAGATCCTTTATGCCAAGGGCGAAGATTGTCGGAAACATTACCGACATAAAAAAATATGTCGAGAAAAGGGCAATGACTGATACCCAGCCGAGACCTGCCACAACGAGGCTCATGGTAATAACATTCATCGTTGCATAAAATGCGAGCAACCTGTTAGGACGTACTATCCGCATGAATAACGTGCTTCCTGAAAACCTGCCAAGCCAGAACAGGCCCATACCGCCTATTCCCAATATCCGGGCAGCTTGTTGATTGGTCAGTGACGGGATTTCCTCGGTGACATAATTGATAAAGAAACTGTTCACACCTGTCTGGGCGGCCACATAAAGGAACTGTGCCACAACAGCAAGGACAAAATGATGGTATTTAAGAAGGTCCCTGAGGCTCCCTCCTGAATCGCCGGATTCATTTTCAGCGGCCTGAGATTCTTCTTTCAACAGGGGAAATTTTATGCGCCAGAACAGAAAAGCCACAATCAGTACCAATGTTCCGATAAGCATATATGGCAGCGCAATCGAAGAAAACCTGTTAGTGTCGCTGTTCGCTGAAAAGATCAGGATTCCTCCCACCAGGGGGCCGGCAATCCAGCCAAGTCCGTTAAAGGACTGCGAAAAGTTAATTCTTCTTTCGCCAAATTCCGGCGGTCCGAGAACCGTGGTGTATGGATTTGCAGCTGTCTCAAGGCAAGTAAGGCCGCAGGCAATAACAAAAAGGCAGAAAAGAAAGCTTCCGAAAGTCTGGATAAGAGTTGCCGGCAGCATCAGAAAAGCTCCTGACGCAAAAAGGAGAAGTCCGAAAATAATCCCCTTTTTATACCCTGCTTTCTGCATCAGGAAACCTGCAGGGATAGCCATTAAAAAATAACCCCCGTAAAATACAAATTGGACGAAAGCTGATTTTGCCTTTGACATATTCAATAATTCCTGGAAGTGCTTGTTCAGAACGTCAAGGCACCCGTGGGCAAAGCCCCAGAGAAAGAACAGGCTTGTAATCAATATAAACGGGACCATAAATCCCTGATAAACAAAACTTTTTCTGTTCCCGGCTACAGAATTTCCGTCTGCCATTTAGTGATAAATATTGGTCAATACAAGATTGTTATGATTTATGATATTTCCAATTTCCGGAGATAAAAAACTCTGTGGAACTCCGCGTCTCCTCTGTGTCTCTCTGTGAAACAAGCGCTTACAAAGAGTGGAACAGAGAAAATCCAAAATAATATATTATAATTTGTGAATATTCAGTCCGCCGCTGATCTCAAAAACCATGCCGGTCGAGAAATCCCAGTCTCCCCTTGCAATTGAAGCAACAGCTTTAGCTACGTCACCGGGTAATCCCCATCTTTTCTGAGGTACTATCCCTGCTACAATCATCTTTTCATATTTCTCCTTCAGCTTGATTGTCATATCAGTTTGAACAATCCCGGGGCGTACCTCATAAACAAGGATCCCTTCCAACGACAACCTGTCAGTGAAAATAGCAGAAGCCATACTCAGTCCTGCTTTTGAAATGCAATACTCGGCCCTGGTCGTTGTGGAAAGAACAGCTGAAACTGATGTAATAAAAATGATTATCGGTTTGTACGAAGAAATCTGGTCCTTCATCCATATCATTTCGCGGGCAATTTTCTGGGCGAAAAAGAAAGGCCCCTTAAGATTGATATTCATTACCCTGTCGTAGCTCTCCTCGCTGACTTCCAGGATATCTTTCCTTTGCAAAGGTGCAACCCCGGCATTGTTAACCAGAATATCAATCCTCCCGTACCTGTCAAGTATATTTGTTACAACCTCTTTCTGGCAACCTGTGCAGGAAATGTCGAGGCCTATAGGGAAAAATTCCGCACCATGCTTTTCAACGTCTGAACTCAGTATTTCCATACCTTCACTATCAACCGATCTTGCAATAGCAGCAATATCGTAACCCTCTTCGGCAAGCGCAGTTGCAATTGCGCGACCGATTCCTCTGCTGGCTCCGGTAATGACAGCTACAGGTCTGCCGTTCATGTCAAGAGTTTTTCAGGTTTGAAGTAAGCCGGGCGTAAAGGTAACAATTTGTCCGTTTCTTGTTCAGCCTGCAATAAAAATATCTTTGGTATATTTTCTGTTACGACATGATATTCCTTTAACAGCGTGGCCCACTTAAGTCAGCTTATCTTTTAAGTTCCCTGTAAAGCGAGAACATCTCACGAGTGGTTATACCCAGCGAAAACTTTTCGCCGGCATATCTGAGACCTTCACTTATCATTTTTTCTTTCAGCGTTTTATCAGTAAGAATTCTTTTTATACCATTTGCTGTTTCTTCGGCATCATAAGGATTGACGAGTATTGAATTGGGGCCGCCGGCTTCGGGCAGTGAAGACAGATTGGATGTAATTACCGGTGCTTTCGACAACAGGGCTTCAGCTACAGGGATCCCAAATCCTTCACAGACAGAAGGATAAACAAATATCTGAGCCAGATTATAAAGCGCTTTCAGCTGCCGGCTATTGTGAAGATTCTCGATCCAGATCACATATTTTTCAAGTTTCTTTTCTGAGATATATTTTTTTACTTCTTTCTTGTAAGCCTTTCCGTCACCGACAACCACAACCGGGATCCTGAGATCGTAAGGCAGAATGTCAATTGCCTTTATCACAGTCAGCAGGTTTTTCCTGGGTATGACTGAGCCCACATATAGCAGGAAATCTGCAGGAAGGTTAAATTTCTCCGAGACAACTTTCATCTGAATCGGATCAGGAGTGTTATAAAAGACAGAATCGCAAGCCTGAAAGACAACATTTATTTTTGCAGGATCGGTCCCGTAATATTTAATTATATCATTCCGCGTGCTTTGGCTTATGGCCACGATCCTGTCGGCATTACGGCAGGCATATCTGAACTTGCGGTCATAGAGGTATCTGTCCACCGGCTTGTAAGTATCTGGAAGTATCCTGAAAATAAGGTCATGGACCGTGACAATGGTCTTTATCTTACCGCCCGAAAGGTTGAATGGTATTTCGCCGCTGAGGCCATGAAATATTTCGATTTTGTCATTTCTCAGTCTGCTTTTGATCGAAAAACTGCGCCAGAACGATTTGAACGGCGTCGATGCCTTAATTGTTCTCAGACGCTTATCTTCATAAAATTTCTTTACGATTTCATCCTGCGTGATTTTTGTCGTATAAAGAAAGTATTCTTCATCCGGGTAAAAGTTCACAAGGTTCGATATCAGTGTCCTGCTGTAATTTCCGAGTCCTGTGAAATTATTATACAGCCGTTTTGCATCGTATCCGATCCTCATTTTTCAGTAATTGAATAATAGTTGTAATTATTCGTCCTAAAAATACTAATTCAGAAGATTTAATTTCCCGTCAGGTTCACTTTCTTCTTCCTCAACCTGAGAGTCCGGTTCAGTTGCTCCATCCTCCTCCGGGTTTGTTTCTTCATTAATCCATTCCGGAACTGGTTCCTGTGGACCCTCTTTCCTGTACCATATTGCCAGGACTATTCCCGAGAACAATCCGAGCATATGTGATTCCCATGATACATTTTTGTAAACGCCCGGGAAAATCCCCCAGACCATCGATCCGTAAAGAAAAACTATCAGTAGCGACAATGCAACCAGGCGGAAGTACTTTCTTATGATGCCGCTGAAAAACAGGAATGATGCCAGACCATACACCAGTCCGCTGGCGCCGATATGCCATGCCTCACGTCCGTCAATCCACACAAATAGTCCGGTTAGAAAATATGTCCAAAGTGAAACTTTGATGGCAATCTCTGAATAAAAGTAGAACAGGGCAGTGCCAAGCAGGAAAAGAGGGATTGAGTTGTTGGAAAGGTGGCTGAAATCGGCATGGATGAAAGGTGAAAGGACAATTCCGGGAAGTCCTTTAATTGTTTGAGGGAATATGCCCGCAGTTGTAAAATCGAGGTCAAAAAGAACCTCCACTATTTTTACGAGCCACATAAGTATGACAAAGAGGCCTGGGATAACCATGCACAGGAGAATCCTCTTCCAGAAAAATTCTCCCTCGCTCTTTAATTCCTGGGTTCCGGATGACATCTTTTTCTTAATAAACTTTTTTATAACGGAACCTTATTCACCCGGGAAGGTGATGCCAGCAGCTTCCCTTATCCTGTCAAGGGTCCGGATCAGATCAATGCTGAACGACAGCGGGACAATACCGCTTTCAGTCCTGCTCTCATCCAGGCATTTCATAACCTCTTCAGCTTCCCAGTGATAGCCCATTGCGGGAGGTGAAAAAACGAATTCCTCCTTTTCTTTCCCGAACCTGTCAAGAATAACTCTCTGGTTCATATCTCTCCCGCGCGATAATGTAATATTTGCATTTTCACACAAAAGGTCGCATCCGATGCCGACGTTTGTTTTGAATGAGCTATAGACCGTTGCCATCCTTCCGTCGTTGTATCTGAAGATTATGCTTATCGAATCTTCTGATCCCGAGGGCCCGAAGGAAGCGGTTGCTTTTATATCATCAGGAATCCCCATGAATGTCAGGGCATCTATTACCGGGTATATGCCTATGTCCAGAAGCGAGCCTCCTCCAAGAGCAGTGTTGAATTTGCGGTCGTTTGGGTCGTAGAAAGGGTTAAAGGAAAAGTAACCTGTAAGATGAATTATCTTTCCGGCAACTCCTGATGCCACAATTTCTACGGCTTTCTTATAGAATGGCTGGAATGGCGGCCATAGAGCTTCCATGAGGAAGACATTCTGTTTCCGTGCTTCAGCGACCATCTCTCTTACCTGGCGGCTGTTAAGCGCAAAAGCTTTTTCGCAGATCACTGCTTTCTTGTTTTTAAGACAGAGCATAGCATGCTCATAATGGAATGAGTGCGGTGATGCTATGTAAACTATGTCCACATCAGGATCTTCAGCAAGAGCTTCATAGCTCCCGTATGATTTTCTAAATCCGTGATCTTTTGCAAACCTCTCAGCTCTTGTCGCGTCTCTTGAACCGACTGCGTAAAGTCCAGCGTTTTTGAGGAGTTTCAGCCCGCTGGTGAATTTTGCCGACATCTTCCCGGGAGCGAGAATGCCCCAATTATAATGTTTAGCCATAGGCGAAAGTTTTTATAAAGATAGGGAATCTTCAATCTTACTATTTTATATTTTTCTAATATTCCTGAATGTCGTGAGCACCCTTGCCAAACCTGATCTGATGAACCCTGACACTCAATCCTTTTTTATTTTATTATTTCATCCCCTGCCATATTAATTGGTCCAGACCGGAATTCATATGCATTATTTGTCTTTTATGATATCAGCAATATTTTTCATGAGGTGATCTTTCTTCGGATGAAATATGTCGCTCCTCCGGAGCTTACTTCGGTAGCTCAGTTAATACCTCCGGTTTCACCGGAGGTTATTGACATTTGGCTCTTTCAGAGCCAGTACACTTTATCTTATTTCCTTATTGGACAGAAATTTTCATCAGAGCATGAAAATTCCAGCCGGCGTACTGATAACATCTTATACCATTCCGCTATGTATATTTTAAATCCTGAATATTCCTGATATCTAATCGCCTTAGGTGTTATTAGCCATTGTATCTCACATAAAATGAAGGCTGTAGCTATTTTTTTTGCAATACCTGATGTTATTCTGATGCATATTTTTTGATCACTGAATAATTTATAAGTTGATTAAGGAAGTTGTTTACTTCTTAAGAGCCGCAAACGCGGCTCAATATGAATAACCTCCGGTGAAACCGGAGGTATTTACCAGACTCTTTTATTAAGCCCTGAAAGGGCGTGATATATTCTTCATGCATGAAGCAAATGCTTCATTATCGAAATATATCAAGAAAAACAGTCGTATAATCATCTGATTTTCTATTTTACAAAATATTTCAAAAATATTATAAAATTTCCAGTACTATGTATTGCATAGTATATTTATATTTATATATCTTTGTGTCATATAATAGTAAATATTTTATAGTAGTAAAAATTATAAGGTTCTATGAAGATCACAGTAAGCGCAAATCTCGGAGGCTATTCTTTCAACATCGATGAGGATGCCTATTCCGAGTTAAAAAGGTACCTGAAAAGCCTTGAGATCCATTTCGCAGATGAAGAAAGCTCCTCTGAGATCCTTTCGGATATCGAAACCAGGATATCGGAACTGTTCAGGGCCAGACTGAACAACTACAAGCAGGTCATTACTATCGGAGATGTGAATGATATTATTGCCATAATGGGTAATCCGCAGGACATCTCCGACAACGATGGGCCCTCTCCCCGTGAGAAATTCTCAACTCCCGGCGCCCATAGGATGTACCGTGATCCCGACAGGAGGATCATCGGGGGTGTCTGCGCAGGAATGGGCGCATACTGGGATGTCGAACCCTGGGTATTAAGAGGGCTTTTTATCGTGATTACGATGGCCGGCGGACTCGGAGTACTTATTTACCTGATCCTTTATATTGTTATTCCTGAGGCAAAAACAACAGCCCAGAAAATCGAGATGAAAGGCGATCCTGTGAATATCCACAATATCAAGGATTCGGTGAAGAAGGAATTTGATACAGTCAGAAAAAATATGAAAATATGAAAAGCTCATCACGGCACCGGTAAGCCCCTGAATCCCTTGTAAAGCACTTATTTGATTTCATCACTTCTTTAAGCCCTTTTCATGGGGTTTGGGGACAAAACCACTTAAGGTGGCTGGTAATACCGGTAAAAAAACCTGAGATAATTTCATTACTGAAATAGAAACTCTTTAACAATGACAAATATGGATCTGGAAAATACAAAGGCACAGATGCGGAAAGGAATCCTCGAGTATTGCATTCTGTCAATACTTTCGAAGAATTCATGCTATGCGAGCGACATTATCAGGGAACTGAAAGAAGCAAAAGTGATCGTAGTTGAAGGGACTCTCTATCCCTTGCTTACAAGACAGAAGAATTCAGGCCTGCTGAGTTACCGGTGGGAAGAATCACCTCAGGGTCCCCCGAGAAAATACTATGAGCTTACTCCTGAAGGGAAGGAGTATCTTTCTGAGCTCGACAGTTCTTGGGAGGAGCTTATTGATTCCGTCAACATGATCAGGAAAAAGTAAAATTATTGCAATTCTAACACTCTAAAATGATGGAAAAAACTATCAAAATAAATCTTGGAGGTCAACTGTTCCGGATAGATGAGGAAGCTTATGATATTTTAAAAAAATACCTTCAGGATATTGACAACAGATTAAGGAACACCCAGGGAGGGGCTGAAACCCTTGAAGACATAGAATCGCGTATTGCTGAAATATTCCATTCCCAGGGAGGACAGGAAGGCGTAATCTCAAAAGAGAATATCGAAGCAATGATATCAATTATCGGTGCGCCCGAAACTTTTGAGATGTCCGGAGAAGCCAGGGATAGCGGATCTATATACTCCACGCCCCGGGGAAGAAAAAAAATGTACCGGAATCCGGACGACTTTGTCGTTAGTGGTGTCTGTTCTGGCATCGGAGCTTATCTTGATATAGATTCAGTCTGGATACGGCTTTTATTCATACTGTTCTTTTGTTTTTTCGGAGTCGGCCTTCTTGTCTATATCGCTCTCTGGGTCTCACTTCCCGTAGCCCGTTCCGATAACCAGAAAAGGGAAATGTACGGCGACAGGTATAATTCACAAAGTCGTGACAGTAAAGGCATTGACAGTTCACTTTCATTTGCCGGTAACAATTCCACCTATATGAGCAGTAGTTCCTCAAATGTCGGAAATGCTTTCAATGAAATTTTCAGAGCTGTCGGGAAAGTCTGCTTTGTATGTTTAAGGGTCTTCCTTATCCTTGTCGGGATCTGTTTTGTACTCGGAGGATTTTTCATGCTGGTCTCCCTGGTGATGGTCTTCTTTTTCAGATACCCTGATTACTTTTCAACACATTCTTTAGGCTTTAACCTGTTTTACCTTCCCGATTTCCTGAATTATATTGTCAATCCATCTGTAGCTCCATGGATACTTGTACTGACGTTCATAGTAATATTGATGCCTCTTCTTGCCCTCATCTACTGGGGAGTGAAGATGATCTTATGGTTCAGGGCAAAGGATGGTGTTGTAAGTCTTGTTGCACTTGTAATATGGGTAGGAAGTATCGCAGCTCTGTCAGTGATTGGGTTCAATGAAGGGATCAGTTATTCCGAAACTGCAAATAGCGTACTCACCGATGTTATCCCCAGGGCTGATCAGGACGTCTACGTTTTTAGCGGGCACAAAGTGTCGGAACTTAAATATGACAAGGAAATATCCTTTGATGAGAATGAGGATTATAATATTTATTTCACCAACGACAATAAAAGCCTGTATATCGGGTCAAAGCTTATCATCAATAATTCGGACGACAGGGATATCAGGATCAACATCAGGAAAAATTCAATGGGCAGGAGCAGAATGGATGCCCTGAAAAAAGCTGAAGGCCTGATATATAATTATAAAATTTCAGGCGATACGATTTATCTTGATGAGTATTTTACGATTCCCACGGGAACAAAGTATTCGATGGATAATGTCGGCGTGAATCTGTCTATCCCTAAGGGTACCAGGGTACATTTTGATAAAACGACTGAAAACATGTTTCTCACTCATCATGATGATGACGGTGAATGGGAGCATTCGTCCGAATCAGATCACAAATATGTAAAGTCTTCAGACGGGGATTATTCCTGGGTAATGACTGAAGATGGTCTGAGACGCAGAAATATCGAGTCGGAAAAGGCAAAGTAATTCCTTGTTTTTCATTCCTGATATCTTCATGACCAGGCTGTTTCAAGGCATCTGTCTTTCATTCGGACAGAACATGAAACAGCCTTTTTTAATTCCGTGTTGCAGTCATTTCCTTTCAGAAATCGGAATATAACTGCATTTCGGGTAAACATTCTTAAATGCCGGCCTGATAATTCTTTTAGCTGAAAAGGTCAGCTCTTCGAGCCTGTGTGTGCACCAGCCCGCCACCCTTGCGAGGGCAAAAATAGGTGTAAAAAGCTCCCTCGGAATGCCAATGCATGAATAAACGAACCCTGAATAGAAATCTACGTTGATGCACACAAGCTTACCCGACTGTTCTCCTTTAAACCTGCTGAAGACTTCGGGAGTAAGTTTCCCGATAAGCGAATAGAGCTCAAATTCATCTGTCCTTCCTACCTCAGCTGCAAGATCCTTTGCTTTTTCCTTAAGCAGGACAGCTCTCGGATCGGATATCATATATACTGCATGACCTACTCCATAGATTTTTCCTGAATGGTCGTTTGCCTCCTTGTTAAGTATCTTAAGAAGATAATTCTCTATCTCTCCTTCATTTTTCCAGTCATTCACATTCTTCTTGATGTCCTCCATCATGTCCATCACCTTCAGGTTTGCTCCGCCATGAAGAGGCCCTTTCAGAGAACCAATGGCCGAGGTGGTCGCAGAATAGATATCGGTTTCGGTAGAGCTTGTCACCCTCATAGTGAAGGTTGAATTGTTGCCTCCTCCGTGTTCAGCATGAAGAACAAGGGCCAGGTCAAGAAGGTCAGCCTGAAGCTTTGTATATGATCCTTCTCCCTTTATAAGATGAAGAAAATTCTCTGCAGTACTCAGGTTCTGGCGGGGATGTCTTATCGACAGCGTCTTGCCCTGGTAAGCATGCCGCAGAGCCTGGTATGAATAGGCAATTATTGAGGGAAATTTGGCAATAAGGTTCATGCTCTGCTTTATCATGTTATCAAGTGAAACATCATCAGGATTGTCGTCAAGTGTATAAAGTCCCAGGACGGATCGTGCAAGGATATTGAGAACATCCTTTCCTTTCATTGAGAGGATCATATCCTTGACAAAAAAATCGGGAAGCGGCCTTAATGATGCAAGATGTTCCGAGAACTCCTTTAGCTCCTCAGCTGATGGAAGTTTTCCTGTCAGCAGCAGGTAAGCCGTTTCATCAAAACCATGCCTGTTCTCCCTCTGAAAACCATGTGTGATCTCTTCAATATCAATTCCCCTGTACAGAAGCCTTCCGGGAACGGCAATCACTTTCCCGTCCACCTTGTCGTAGCCAACCACGTCACCAATATTGGTGAGGCCGACAAGAACGCCTGTCCGGTCGTTGTTCCTCAGCCCTCGTTTTACGTCGAATTTCTCGAACAACTCGCTGTCGATCCGGCATGCTTCTCTTACCGAATCCTCAAGTTTGAGGAAAAAATCATTGTTTTCCATTTTGTCCAGTTTTAAATATTGGCGATAACGGCATCCGCAAATTCAGATGTTTTAAGCAGGGTCGCATTGTTCATGAGCCTGTGAAAATCATAGGTGACCTTCCCTTCCTGTATTGTTTTTTCGAGAGCCATGTTAATTGCTTCCGAGACCTCGTTCCATCCCATGTAGCTGAACATAAGAGCTCCGGAAAGTATTACAGATCCGGGGTTCACCTTATCCTGGCCGGCATATTTTGGGGCAGTGCCATGAGTTGCTTCAAAAATTGCATGCCCTGTATCGAAATTGATGTTTGCTCCGGGGGCTATGCCTATCCCGCCGACAATAGCTGCAAGGGCGTCCGAAATGTAGTCGCCGTTCAGGTTAAGGGTGGCAATGACAGAATATTCGCCGGGGCGTATAAGTATCTGCTGAAGAAAAGCATCGGCGATCACGTCCTTTATAATTACTTTCCCTGAATTTACGGCAGTTTTTTGTGCCGCAGCGGCTTCTTCTTTTCCTTTGCTTTCAGCGATTCTTTTATATTCCTGCCATGTAAAAACCTCACCTGCAAACTCTTTTACAGCTAGGTCATAACCCCATTTCATGAAAGCGCCTTCGGTGTATTTCATGATGTTCCCCTTATGTACAAGCGTCACTGACGGAAGGTGTTTTTCGACAGCAAACCTGATTGCCTGCTTGATAAGCCTTTCTGATCCCTCCTTCGATACCGGCTTGATGCCGAAAGCTGATGTTCCTGGAAACCTGATCTTTTTAACTCCGATCTCTTCCATCAGGAACTTTTTCAGTCTTTCCGTTTCAGGCTGGTGCAGGGGAAACTCAATTCCTGCATAAATATCTTCAGTGTTTTCTCTGAAAATATGCATGTTGACATTCTCTGGATGCCTTACGGGGCTAGGCACTCCGCTGATATACCTTACCGGTCTGTAACAGGTATAAAGATCAAGGTCCTGCCGGATGGCCACGTTCAGCGACCTCATCCCTTCTCCCACGGGTGTTGTGAGCGGCCCCTTGATACCGACAAGGCACTCCCTTAAGCTTTTCATGGTATCAGCCGGCAGCCAGTTGCCTGTAAGTTCAAAGGCCTTTTCGCCGGCAAGAACTTCTTTCCAGATTATCAACCTTTTTCCCTTGTAAGTCCTGATAACTGCAGTGTCAAAAACCCTCACCGCTGCTTTCCATATATCGGGACCGGTGCCATCCCCTTCGATAAATGGTATCACCGGAAAATCAGGCACTTTCAGCCTGCCATTGTCCATTTGTATTCTTTCCTCGATCATTATTCGTGTCAGTCAATAAATTACAAGTTAACCTTATTCATGAATTTCTTTCTTTCTGTCTTATAAGGTTAAGGGCGCTTCCTGCTATAAACCAGTCGATCTGGGTTTTATTGCAGGAGTGGTTTACCTTTATTGTCTCTTCGGTACCGCCGGAGTGATTAAGGATCATTGTAAGCTGTTTCCCCGGAGAAAAATCCTTCAGCCCTTTGATATCTATGACATCATCTTCTCTTATCTTTTCATAATCGTTCTTATCAGCAAGGGTCAGAGCAAGTATCCCCTGCTTTTTAAGGTTGGCTTCGTGTATCCTGGCAAATGATTTCACTACTATTGCCCTCACCCCCAGGAACCTGGGTTCAAGTGCCGCATGTTCACGCGATGATCCTTCTCCGAAGTTTTCCTCGCCAATGACTATTGATCCCTTTCCGGCATTTTTATATTCTTTCGCTGTTTCAGGAACAGGTACATACCTGTTTTGGATGCTGTTAAACACAAGATTTGGCTTACCGTTAAAGTAATTTATTGCTCCGGTCATATAGTTTTCCGAGATATTTGCAAGGTGACCCCGGTACTTAAGCCATTCACCTGCCATTGATATATGATCAGTGGTGCATTTCCCTTTGCTTTTTATAAGGAGAAAAAGACCTGACAGATCGTTACCGTCCCATTCAGGAAAAGGCTCGGGCAGCTGCAGCCGTTCGGAGGATGGATCGATGATGACTGCAATATCCGGATCGCTTTCAGCAGTGTCAGGAAAACCATATACCTCAGGATCAAGGTTTACGGCCGGTATTTTTGCAGTTTCAGGTACCTTAAGCTTTATCTCCTTTCCCGATGAGTTCAGGATAGTGTCGGTAAGGGGATTAAATGTAAGCTTCCCGGCTATTGCAATTGCAGCCGTTATTTCGGGGGAAGCGACAAAAGCATGTGTATCCGGATTTCCGTCGGCACGTTTTGCAAAGTTCCTGTTGAATGAGTGTACAATAGTGTTTGGATTCCTTCCCTCAGGTCCGTGCCTTCGCCATTGACCAATGCACGGACCGCAGGCATTTGCAAAAATCTCACTCCCTGCTTTCCTGAACAGATCGAGATATCCGTTGTGCTCTGCAAGCAGCCTTACCCGTTCCGATCCGGGAGTGACTTTAAGTTCTGATTTTATTGTAACCCCTTTTGCGAGGGCATCGCTGATCACTGAAGCTGCTTTTGAGATATCTTCATACGAAGAATTGGTACATGATCCGATCAGGCATGCTGATACATCTTCAGACCAGTTGTTTTCACCAAGTTTCTGTTTCATCATGGAGATCGGTGTTGCAATGTCAGGCGTGAACGGACCATTTATATATGGCTCGATTTCAGAAAGATTGATTTCAATGACCCTGTCAAAATGCTTTTCAGGATTCTTATAGGCTTCAGGGTCGCCTGTGAGATATTCCCTTATCAGGTTCGCCATGGCGGCAATATTTCTTCTTCCCGTCGATTCAAGATATTTCTTCATTGAACCGTCGAACCCGAATAGCGAGCATGTAGCGCCTGTTTCTGCACCCATGTTGCATATTGTGGCCTTGCCCGTGCAGGAAATTGATTCAGCGCCTTCCCCGAAATATTCAAGTATATGTCCTGTCCCGCCATTAACAGTCAGCATTCCTGTGATCTTAAGAATAACATCTTTTGGAGAGCACCATCCGTTGAGTCTTCCCGTAAGTTTTATCCCTGTTAACAGAGGAAGCTTTATTTCATAACCCATTCCTGCCATCGCATCAACGGCATCGGCGCCACCCGTGCCGATAGCTATCATTCCAAGTCCTCCCGCATTTGGCGTATGTGAGTCAGTTCCGATTATCATTCCTCCCGGGAAGGCATAGTTTTCAAGTATTATCTGATGAATTATCCCGGTTCCGGGTTTCCAGAATCCGATGCCGTATTTTCTGCAGACAGAGCCCAGGAAATCATACACCTCCCTGTTGATGACAAGAGCCGAATTAAGGTCCTGCTCAGCACCATGCTCCGCAGTTATCAGGTGATCACAGTGCACAGTTGCAGGAACAGCCGTGCTTTTCTTCCCGGTCATCCCGAACTGAAGAAGTGCCATCTGTGCGGTCGCGTCCTGCATTGCAAGCCTGTCGGGAGTGAACTCAGCATAGTCTGATCCTCTTGTAAGGCCGGAAATTGTAGAACCTTCTGACAGATGCCTGTACAATAATTTTTCAGCAAGTGTCAGCGGATGATCAAGTATTTTTCTTGCCACCTCAATTTTGCGGGGCAATCCACTATAGAATTTTTCTATTTTGCATATATCTGTTTTCAAATTCTTCTGTTGTTTCAGGGATCCCTTACCTGTCCGTTACCTTCGATTATCCATTTATATGTTGTGAGTTCCTGCAGCGTCATGGGGCCGCGTGCATGAAGCTTCCGGGTTGAAATTTAGTACCGATTTAATTAATTTTACAGCCGACGCGTTTGAATAAATTGCATCGCTGCCGCCCTTCAGAATACATGTGTTTCCCGATTTCAGACAAAGGGAAAAAACATCGTCAGTGCCGCTCCTGAAAAGAACGGCTATATCCCCGACAATCCTCAGGATACGGCTGGTGTCGGTAGAGCCGTCACCGCCTGTGATGACATTACTTCCGATTTTGACGGCTACTCTTTTAAAACCGGCATTAGAAGTTTCCAATTTTTAATTTAAATGAATTATAAACACATAAAATTCCGCAAATCTATTATTTTTTATTAATATATTGTAGTATAGTGATATTTTGAATGAATATTATTAATTACAGGAAGCAGTCAGGGTTCTCAAAATCATATCAAATTTTTTTGTCGAAAATTAAAGTTGACCAGGATTTTATGTTAAGTTTTCTTTATAACTTTATATGGATCGTGAAAGAAGCAATCAGCGCAAAGTCAATGTATCAATCTGAATACTAATCAATTGATGCATATATTAATTTGTGTCTGACCTGACGGAAGTATGCCGGATCTCTGGTTAAATTTTTAACAACCGGTAAAAAATTTTAATTTAGCTGACTCTTTGAGAGTCCGGGTCTGGGTCGCCCGATCCGGTCCTGATCCGGTCAGATTTCCGGTTTCGTATTATTTTCAAAAAATATATAAACTTAATATTCAAATTATTATGGCAAAATCGTTAAAAGGAACAAGGACAGAAGAGAATCTTCTGAAATCATTTGCAGGTGAATCGCAGGCCCGTAACCGTTATGAATTTTTTGCCAGCGTGGCAAGGAAGGAAGGTTATGAGCAGATTGCCAATATTTTCATGGAAACATCTCTTCAGGAAAAGGAGCATGCAAAAAGGTTCTTCAGGTTTCTCGAGGGAGGAATGACGGAAATTACCGCAGGTTATCCTTCAGGTGCGATAGGGACAACGAAAGAGAACCTGAAGGCAGCTGCCGAAGGAGAAGATGAGGAAACCAGTTCAATGTATCCGGGATTTTCAGAAGATGCAGACAGGGAAGGGTTTACCGAGATTTCGGCACTGTTTAAATTAGTTGCCAGGGTTGAAGCTGAGCACAAGCGCAGGTTCCTGAAGCTTCTTCAGAACATTTCGGAAGATACTGTTTTCATGAAAAAGGGGAAAGTCTGGTGGAAATGTCTGAACTGCGGTTATGTTTATGAATCGGAAAAAGCCCTTGAGAGATGTCCGGTATGTCTTCATCCGAAAGCATTCATGCAGGTAAGGGAGGAGAATTATTAGGGTGAAAGGGAAAAGGAGAAAGGAGAAAGGAGAAAGTAAAAAGCAATAATTAGAAATAAAGGGCTGTAATACCGGGTACTTCCAGGCTGACTTTACAAGAGTCAGCTTAATGATCATTAAACAACATAAGCTCTTTTATCGAAATTGACTTAAGGAAGCTTTAGTCCGATTTTTCATTATATCTTTTGAGGCTGAAGAGGAATCTAAAAGGCATAATAGATTTTAGGCAGGATATTTTCTCTGAAAGAAAAATTTTCCTATATTTATTCCTGTCTTACTCGTGCATAATTTGACCTTCCGTTTGATGAACAAAAGAGTTATTCTCAGGAGGATTTTTCATCGTGATAAATGGCGCATTGCCATTTGTTTTGATTTTGATGAAAAGCTGAAAGGATTAGTAAAATCAATCAATGGATGTCTTTTCAGTTCGACTTATAAATGTTTCTATACTGATGATACGGATGAAAATCTGAAGCTCATTCTAAGGACTCTCAGAGATTATGCTGATATTGATATAAACGCTCTTACGGGCAAAAGTGAAGGAGTAATTCCGTCTCCTGATTCTCCAGTCAGAAGGCGAGCGGGAAGCCTCCGGGCGATTGCTCCCGTCAGCGACGAGGACGAAGATGCGCCTGAAGAATTTTTTGATCAGGAAATTCCGGTTGAGGTCAGCAGCAGCAGTCAGGAAATACAGGCTGGCGTAAGCATTAATGACACCGGATATTTTGGTCCGGTTGAATTCAGGATAAGCGAGAAGGAAGGGTTGCTTGTCATAAGGTTTCTTGGGAAGTATGATCCTGCATGGATTGAGGAGATGAAGACTTACGGTAAGTGTTACTATGACTTCAGGCGCAGGGAGTGGCTCTTGCAGTGGTCAAAGCTGACATGTGATTCGCTTGCCGATTATTTTTCGGGCATGAGGATTCCGGTGAATGTCAAAAAGCAGGTTATAAATGAGGAGTTGATTGCTGAAAGGAAGGACACGGGTGAAAAGGTCAGGAGCAGAGCGCTGGGAACCAAAGCTCTTAACGGGCTTGATTCGATGGCGATGTATCTTAATGAAAACCGTTATAGTCCGAGGACAAGGGAGACATATTTATCGCTGCTCGAGTTCTTTTTCAGGTATTTCAGTGACAGGAATCCGCTTGACATAACAGAAGAATAGATTTCGCGGTTCATTTATGATTTCATTATTAAGCTTGGTTATTCGGCGGCATATCAGAACCAGATGGTTTCGGCCATTAAGATATTTTATACTATATCGGGTAAGGGGAAAGTTGATCCGGAATTTTTTGAGCGACCAAGAAGGCAGAGGGCTCTTCCCAAGGTTTTTTCAAAGGAAGAGGTCAGCGGTATTCTGAATTCAGCGCGTAATATCAAGCACAAGATGCTTTTATGGATTATTTACTCCTGTGGGTTAAGGAGGTCGGAAGTGACGAACATCAGGCTTTCGGATCTTGACAGGGAGAGGAGTATTTTGCACATCAGGGAAGGCAAGGGTGGTATTGACCGGATTGTTCCGGTATCGGGTAGGGTATGGGATAAGCTGGATGGCTATCTGAGCAGTTACAAGCCGCGGGAATATCTTTTTGAAGGTCAGGCAGGTGGGAGGTATTCTTCTGAGAGTGTTTACCGGGTTTTCAAAGATGCTTTACGCAGGGCGGGCATTAAAAAGGATGTAGGTGTTCACAGTCTTCGTCACAGTTATGCCACTCATCTTCATGAGGGCGGTTTGGACATAAGGTACATTCAGGAGTTATTAGGTCACAGGAGTACGCGTACGACGGAGATTTACACGCATGTGAGTCGGAGGGATCTTGTGCTGGTCAGGAGTCCGATAGAGGATTTGGATGTAAAATAGTGGGCAACATAACGCTATCGGCTCATTTATGAATATTTTCGGTAATTTTACTGCCACTAAAAACAAGTTGAACTAAACCGCCACATGGCGGTAGATGTAGCTGAAAATCCGTAGCTTGTATGATTATTCACTTAATAATCATACTACGATGAAAAAAAATCATTAGAAGAATTGGTCCTTCGGGAGATGCAGACCCGGAATTACAGTCAGAGAAGCATTGATACTTATGTGCATATGCTTAATGCACTTGAAGATTACCACAACACCTCCATTGATGAAATTTCAACAGATCAGGTAAAGGATTTTCTGCAATACTCCATTGGGACAAAGAGTGTGTCAGTTTCCTATATCAACCAGGTGATCAGTGCTGTTAAGATACTTCAGAAAGATGTTCTTGGGAAAGATTGGGAATCAATCAGGATCAAGCGTCCGAGAAGAATAAAAAAGCTACCTGTTGTCTTGTCAAAAGAAGAGGTGAAATCAATGATTGAGACAACAAGAAATTTAAAGCACCGGACTATAATAGCCGTAATTTATTCTGCAGGACTACGGATCTCGGAATTAATCAATTTACTACCCTCTGACATAGATTCTGACCGCAAGCAAATAAGGGTACTGGGGAAAGGGAATAAATACAGGTACACATTGCTATCAGAAAACATCCTTGATATGTTACGAATGTATTGGCGTGCATACAAACCGGAGCGATACCTTTTTGAAGGACAGAGGCGAGGGCAACCTATTAGCAGAGAAACTATCCAGGTGGTATTCAAACATGCATGTAAAAAGGCCGGGATAACTAAACCGGCATCTGTACACAGTCTAAGACACTCTTTTGCGACACATCTTCTTGAAAGCGGAGTAAATCTTAAGATCATTCAAAGCTTACTGGGTCATTCCTCCCTTCGAACAACTTCAATATATCTGCATGTAACCCGTTTTGATCCGGCAATGATCAAAAGTCCTTTTGATGAAATAGCCAGTTAACGGTATGGAAAACAAAAGACAAAAAATCGAGATCGCTGATATTTTCAGCCGTTTTGAATCAGAGTATTATCAGCAATACCATATGATCCCAAGTCATCAGAAGGTATTTAATGCAATTATGAAGTGCCGTTCACAGGAGCTTGGAGGACATACTCTGAAGTGTAATAACTGCGGACATGTTCAGTATGCTTACAACTCATGCAGGAATAGACATTGTCCTAAATGTCAGTATCTCAAACAGGTTGTGTGGGTAGACAAACTTAAAGCCAGGCTATTGCCGGTAAAGTACTTTCATATGGTTTTCACAGTCCCCTCCTCACTGCATACATTATTTTATGCTAATCAGGGGATATGTTATGATTTACTTATGAAATCTGCCTCCCAGGCAATACTTAAAGCCGGGGAAAATCCCCGTTTTCTTGGAGCTAAAACCGGCTGTGTAGCTATCTTACACACCTGGGGACAGACACTCACTTATCATCCTCATGTACACATGTTGGTTCCTGCTGGTGGCTTTGACAGCGACATGCTTGAGTGGAGACAATCAGAAGATGACTTCTTTGCGCCGGTAAAAGCCCTTTCATCTCTTTTCAGAGGGATATTTGCTCAGAATATTTACAAGCTTGCTGACAGACTTATACCTGATAATAACGGTGAAAAAACAGACATTGATCTTCTCAGGGCATTGATATATAAAACCAGTTGGAATGTATTTGCCAAGCCCGCTTTAGCCAACGCAGAAAGAGTAATTGAATACCTGGGGCGTTATACACACAGAGTAGCCATATCAAATGCCAGAATCCTGGAGATAGCAGGTGATAAAATCCATTTCGTATGGAAAGATTACAAGCAAAATGGCAGAACAAAAGTTATGAAGATCAAGGCAGTAGAATTTATAAACCGGTTTATGATGCATGTATTGCCGCGAGGCTTTTATAAAATACGGTACTATGGAATCTTTGCAAATACACTTTGCAATGACTTGCTTGATACCTATCTATCCCTCAGTGACAAAGAGATGGATATCTCTTCAATGGAAGGGAAGGCCTGGCAGGAGTTGGTTCAGGATATACTTGGATATGATCCCTTTCGGTGCAAAATATGCAAAAAAGGGATGATGCTTTTGGACTCCAGAATTGATGCTAAACCAAGAGCAGCCTGAAAAATATTATTAAAATGTTCTTTGATATAACTTCTGCAGGAAAAGAGATAAAATCTTAATGGGAAAGGTATGTCATGTTATTATGTGGTTTAACCTATTATCATTCGATGCCCCACTAAAACAATAACATTGAAGAATAAAAATCCCTGAAAAATCAAATTCAGAAGAACCCTATTTAATAGAATGCCCATAGCAACACGCGGCTTAGTCCAACTCAGTTTTATACACAATCTTATATCAAAGCAATAAGGTAAGTAGTTCAATATTTTATACCTACCTTTAATGGGAAAGCTGTTATAAGACTGTGTATAAAACGCTTTTTAGTTAGGGGTAATTGCGCAAAAACAACATGACTTTCTATCCAATATAGCTTTGTGTAACGTGACAGTTTCATGACACCAAGACAATTGACCGTAACATTGAGCAACAAGATAATTTAGGAACTAAAATTCGGCTTGCCCTGAAATCAATTTCCCGCATTCCCGGCCCGCTTGCAAGCCTCTGCTCCTGCTCACTTGACAGATCCTGCATGGCGCAACTAACCTCTAACACGGACGGTAGGGTTTATTTACTTGTCACGGTTTTTACGTTTTGTTCTCTGCTCTCAAACCAGTTTCTGTAAGGGGATTAGACCCAGCGACCCCGATCTCCGCTCCGCTTCGATACAGGGGCGCTACCCGCAAGTACTTTTAATTTAATAACAATAAGGGGATAAGATCTTGCTTTCAATCTGCCTTGTACCGCGATACTCATAAAACTCAAAAAGCTTGCAACTGGATGGCAAAAACCGCGCCATGCTTCGTTCCTTCAGGCCTCACGGCATTATCTTTTCTATCGGGACATTACATCCCGGCCTTCAATCGCTCAGCAACGTAAACAAACTCTACCGCCGGGCCGTCAGACTGTCTAAAAACCTGTCCTTATTGTTGATAACTGTGAATCTGTTCCCTTGCCTGTTTGCCTTAAGTTTTGTACCTTAACTATATGAAATTCATACAAGGACAAAACAGAACCCAGATCAATCTTTTCCCGATTTCCCTGGATCAGTCGATCGGTCCCGAAAATGAAGTCAGGATCATAGACCTTTTTGTCGATAGCCTTTCTATAAAAGATTACGGATTCAGAACTGATTTTATCGAGAATGGTCGCCCTGCTTATCATCCTGCAGATTTACTAAAGCTCTTCATTTACGGGTATATGAATAAGGTCCGGTATTCAAGGGATCTGGAAAAAGAATGCAAGCGAAACATTGAAGTGATGTGGCTTTTAAAATGCCTCCGACCTGATCATAACACAATCTCCAACTTTCGCAGGGACAACCCCAAAACCATAAAGAAGGTCTTCAGGACAACAGTTCAGATTGCAAAACATTTTGACCTGATCGGAGGAAAACTTATTGCAGGTGACAGCACAAAACTACGGGCACAAAACAGTAAGAAGAACAACTATAATCAGGCTAAAATAGACCGGCATATCGCCTACATTGACAATAAGCTTGATGAATACACCAGGATGCTTGCTGAAAACGACGGAGACAACCGGCAGCAGATAGAGGATGAGATTAACAAGCAGCAACAGAGAAAGGATAATTACAAAAATCTCGAAAAGCAGCTTAAAGAATCAGGAGAAGCTCAGATTTCCATTTCCGATCCTGATAGCCGGCAGATAATGCTTCGAAATAATATAACCGAGGTAGCATATAATGTACAGACCACAGTTGATGCAAAAAACAATATTCCCATCGACTATAAGGTTACAAACGAGAATGACAGCAAAGCGATGGGGAACATGGTTCAGAGGGCAAAGAGCATTCTCAGAACAAACGAGTTCACAGTATTGTATGACAAGGGCTTCCATACGGGTTCGGAACTGAAAACAGCACAGGATATAGGCGTTGAAACAATAGTTGCAATACCGGGAGTGCCATCCACGAGTCATGCACCGAATCATGCTTATAATTATGAACACTTCGAATACAACAGAGAAGAGGATACTTATACTTGTCCTGCAGGACAGGTACTGCGCACAAACGGATCGTGGTACAAGCAACTATCCTCAACAGGTAGCATTAGCTGGTTTAAACAGTACAAGACAAAGTCATGCAGAAAATGCCCCGAGCGTTCGCTGTGTACAAGATCAAAAAAGCAAAGGCTCATTCAGCGAAGCGAATACGCAGAATACTTCGAAAGGAACCTGATCAACATCCGTGAGAAGGAGCATCTGTATAAACGTCGTCAGGCTATAGTTGAACATCCATATGGAACTATCAAACGACAATGGGGATTCAGTTACATCCTTACAAAGAAAGGCATCGGAAGGGCCAGTTCAGATGTGGGATTTATGCTGATTGCATATAACCTTCGGCGGATTGGTAATATTTTGACCATGAAACGGCTGAAGAAGTATCTGAGGATACTTGCTTCTTTGTTTTTAACTATTACTGCCTTTTTCAGACGAAAAATAAGCCGTTTAGGGACCTTCCTTTTCCAGGATATAATTTGCCCTGTCCAGATACAGCTATCGCTTAAATCGCAATAGATTGATCTGAAAAAAATTGCTGGAAAAAGGTTATTAGACGGACTCCCGTTATGGTTAATTCGAAGAATCTGTGACAGTTAGACAACTCCCAAAAGAACTAACCATAACAGAAAAGCAAGGTCCATGTACCATGACAAATCTTGCCCATCTACCGTGATTGGTAACATTGACAACTTCGTAAAACTGGACTATTCCTGTTCGTTTAATAGGATTGATTAACCTGACAAATACTTAACAGAAATAAAATCATTTCTAATTTTCAATATTAAATCTCTTGGCATAGATTTTGAGACTTTTAATTACATAAAAACCCTGATTATGAGAAAAATACTTATCCTTTTTATATTCTTCTTTCCCATATTTCCAGCTTGCGAAAAGGCAAATAAAGATTGTGACAAATTTCCTGTGAATCCCCCTGAAGGCCTTGTACAATGGAATGTTTTGAGTGTGGATGGTCCAACAACAGCTTTAGTTAACCAGCCTGTGACATTAGAAGTCACTTATCCGACTTCAAGTGGATGCGATTATGTTTCAGAATTTTTGACTTCCAAATGTAGCAGTATTAGTATCCTCGTTAAAGCTTATGGTAATACTATTAAGGATGCACCATGTCCTTTAGCAGCTGTCCCTAAAAAAATCAACTTCGAATTTACTCCGGATACAAAGGGTCAAATTGTATTTGGGTTTATTAATAAGGACAATTCTGTTATTTCTTATTCAATTTTAGTCGAGTAGGCCGGAGGAACTTCCCCCCAGCCTCTCACAGAACCGTACGTGATACTCTCGCATCATACGGCTCTTGTTACACAAAAGATTAAAAGAACAAAAAGCCATACTGCCAATGGACAAAGAGCCCCGGATAGCAATTAGCAAGATTCCTGAGCCATCGTCCTGCTTTGTACATACTATGACCAAATCGTTCATACCGTTTTACCGCCCAGCTGACTAGCCTATGGTGCAAAATGCGGAAGATCCTCATCAATTTATGCATCCTGAACTTACCAAAATAGTTAATCCAACCCCGAATCCGGGGATTAATCTCACTGGCAATTTGGGTAATATCACTACCAGTCCAGCGAAGCATCTTTAATTGCCTGAATGCATCCACAATCTTATTCTCACTCTTTCTGCTAATTGCACAATCATAACCTAGAAACATCTCACCGTCTTTGGTAGATGTCGACCTTGGTTGGAAACTAAATCCAAGAAAGTCAAACTGCACTGTTTTAAATTTGTCCTTTCGGTGATCTTTCTTGCAGTACACAATCTTGGTTTTCTTCTCATTCAATTCTAATTTGCACTCCTCTAACCTGGTCCTGATCGCTTTTAATACTTCCTCTGCTTCTGCCTGGCTATTACAATGAACAATGATATCATCTGCATAGCGAACAAAGCATAGATTTGGATAAGTAATCTCAAGCCACCTATCAAAGGCATAGTGGAGAAACAGATTAGCAAGAAGGGGACTTATTACCCCTCCTTGTGGCGTTCCTTTTCCTTCCCGACTGCGTTTGTTCCCTTTCCTGTCTTCAATGGGTGCCTGAAGCCATCTTGTTATGTACATCTTCGCCCATTTTTCCTGCACATGTCGTTCAATCGCTTTTTGCAAAAGTTCATGCGACATATTGTCAAAGAAACCGGATATGTCCATATCGATAACCCAATGGTAGCGTCGCACGTTCTTTCGAACCTGTTCCACTGCCTGATGAGCGTTCTTTAATGGACGATAACCATACGATTGCGGTGAGAACTCCGCTTCAAACCTCTGCTCAAGGTAGTTCTTTAGTACTTGTTGTGCTACCCTGTCATTAACCGTTGGAATGCCTAATTTTCGTTTCCTTCCATCATCTTTGGGAATCTCCACTTCAAGTACCGAAGGTGGAAAGTAGCTCCCGGAACTCATCCGATTCCAAAGCATGTAGAGGTTATCATCAAGACGCGCCTCATACCATTCAATGGTCTCATCATCTATTCCTGCTGCTCCTTTGTTCTTCTTAACTTTCTTGAAAGCTTCCCAAATCATTCTCTTGGTAATTGGTATACTTTTCGTCTCAGTTCCACTATCCCTCCCCCCTTTTGGGGTTGTTAGCGGTAACCTCAACTGTGTAACCTCAGCCCTTCGCTTCACTCCCATTACAGGAATTTCAACACTACTATGACTGAGTCCGATTTCATACAAATCATCGGTTTTAGACCTTACAGGTGTTTGCCCTGTTTGTGCCTTTCCCTTTGCATCTTTGTATGACTTCCCTTGTTCCATAACTAAGCCTGAATAAAAATCATGCCTCCTTTATGACGTCAGCCATATAGCCAGTAAACAGGTAACCGCTACACTCTTCCCCCAGTATTAATGAACCGGTGGTTTTGACTGAAAGTTCGGTTTCACGACACCTCATCGAAGGTTCACTTTCGTTCATCTTTTCTATTCTTACCTAATCCTTCTAACAGGACTTTTTCCCTATTCCGTTCAATACCGCTCAGTCACCCGAGAAGCACCGTAGGGTGGTTTGCAGGTCTCGCCTGTACGATACCTGCGGAGGGCCTTCCCCCATCTTAATTACAGCATTGAGTCCGATATGTGTCCGGTCTCATTCAAGGCACACACTAATCAAACCGCCGGGCCGTCAGACTGTGCAAAAACTCTATTATTTTGTTTATAACCTAATTGCCAAATTATTGACTAAGACGCTGTATTCCTGTAACTTGTTATAAAAAACGAATATGGCACATCGAACCGGCACCGACAGAAACCAGCTTATTTTACTTCCACCCAGCCTTGATGAGCTTATCGGGGAAGATAACCCTGCAAAGGTGATCGATGCTTTCGTTGATTCACTCGATACAAAGGAAGCAGGCTTCAAAAACAGTTTTCCTGCATAGAAAGGCTGCCCTCCTTATAATCCTGCCGACCTGTTAAAGTTTTATATTTATGGTTACCTGAACAGGATAAGATCTTCCCGTAAACTGGAAAAAGAATGCATACGAAATATTGAAGTTATATGGTTATTGAACCAGCTTCGGCCAAAGTACAGAACAATAGCTTATTTCAGGGAGCATAATTTAAAAGCCATAAAAAATGTTTTCCGTCAGTTTGTGGTGATGATGAAGAAATGGGATCTTATTGCCGGAGATCTGCTGGCCGTTGACGGAAGTAAATTCCGGGCAGTAAACTCCAAAAAAAACAACTATAACCAACTAAAAATTCAACGTCATCTGAGCTATATCGACCAGAAAATTGATGAGTACTTAAAAGAGCTTGATGAGAATGATCATAAAGAACAGGGAGAACGTAAATTAAAGGTAAATGAATGCCTTCATCAGTTAGAACAAAGAAAACAAAAATATCTTGACCTGGAAAGGCAACTCAAGGAAACGGGTCAAGATCAGATTTCTACAACCGACCATGATGCCAGACAATTATTAATCAGGGGAGATATTGCCGAAGTTGCCTATAATGCCCAGACAACGGTAGATAGCAAACACAATCTCGTGATAGATACAAAAGTAATTAATTCAAATGACCGAAAGATATTGGCAACCATGGAATTGCAGGCCAAAGAGATACTGAACAAGGAAAACTTTGACCTTCTTGCCGATAAGGGGTACCATAATGGAGAAGAGTTACTAAAATGCGACTTAATAAATATTAAAACTTATGTAGCTCCGCAAGAAAACATTTCCGGTAACAAAATACCTTCACCCGAGTATCAGGGTGATAAATTCAGATACAATTCACAGGATGACTGCTATACCTGTCCTGAAGGACAAATATTAAGAAGTAATGGAAGATGGTATAAAAAATTCTACCGGACTCACCTAACCCTGGTTAAACAATATAAAACAAAGGCATGCAGGGAATGTCCAAGGAGATGCTGGTGTACCAATTCTCCTCTTGAAAGAGGACGATTGATTGAACGTTCGCAATATCAGGACTCAGTCGATGCAAATAATCTGAGAGTCAGAAATGAAAAAGAAAAATACAGGATTCGGCAAACAATGTCAGAGCATCCCATCGGGGTTGTTAAACGACAATGGGGATACGATCATATAATGATGAAGGGGCTTCAGAAAACGGATTCAGAAATCAGTCTGATATTTTTATGCTATAACATGAAAAGGGTTATGAATATTATGGGTATAAATGGTATTCTGAAAGCCATTAAGGCTTTTTCTCAGTGTCTAAGCCCATTTTTGAGCTGCTTTTCACACATTTTTACCGCTTACACTTCATATTATTTTCAATTAAATTCTATTTCATAAAATAGAGCGTTTATAGTACAATTTAGCCGCATCTAAATAATTATTATTGCACAGACTCCCGTTAGCATTCATGCAGTGCCGATCTTGGAAGACAATATAATGATAGACAAATACGTAATATTAGAAACTAACACGAATGCTAACTATCTTGATCAAATTTTCAAGAATTACCGTTTGTTACCTTAAAATATAATTCAATTATTGCAGCACTAGATGAAAAAACTACTTCTAATCGGACTTTTAAGTTTTACTGTATTGACAATTTATCCCCAGTCTAACTTATTGATAATAAAGAATGAAAAAGTAATCGGGAGGAACTACCAAACCAATAACGATATACAAGCTAAGGAGTATATCTTTCCCGAAAGAATAGACAATTCATTCATTGATACAACAACTAATTTATTGACAGTTCAGCTTCGAGGAACAAGTAAAAATGGAAAATGGTTAAATAATTCAGGAAATGTCGTACTGTATGATTTAACAAATAACAGAATTAAATGGACCAAGAAAATCTTTTATCATCAAGGTAGTATTGAGCAGTTTGATAATATTATTATTCAAACAATTGCGAATAAGAGCTACTGTCTGAACATTGAAAATGGAGAGAATCAATGGGAAGTGAAAAATACAATTTACTATGTTGAGCCTTTTCAGAAAATTGGGATTGGATATAAATTCAAAACATCCACAGGTTATACAAATACATTAGAAGGGATAGATTTAAAGAATGGAAATTCAATTTGGAAAAGGGAGTTAAATCGTGAATACAGTTGGAATAACATTTTTCATTTGAACGATTCGGTCATTGTTGTTGCAGCAGCTGGTTTACATTCTATTAATCTTAAAAATGGAACAGGTTGGGATTATAATACAATTACTGGGAAAAAAGACTATACGGAAACAGCTTTAGCTAATGCTGCCGGAGTAGTGTTAGGGGTACTGACAGGGGCATTTATAATTTCAACGGGGCATAATTTAGTAAGAGATGTTGTATCAAATATTCTAATAGATAGTTCAACTATTTATTTTGCATCAAAAGAAAAAATAACGAGATTGGATTATAGTGGACAAATAAAATGGTCTTCTCCTCTTCCAGAAGATTTGACAAGTAGTTCTTCAATCTTTACAAAAGACAGTCTTCTTTATATGATAAACAAAGGCTTTGCTTTTATGGGTTACAGACAACTAGATTTTGGCAAACCCTTTTTTGCGGGATTTAATCGTAATACTGGGAAACAATTATTTTTAAGTACCATAGGCGAGAAAAAAGACCAAATTACCGGATTTAAGATATATCATGATACGGTCTTATTGGTATTTAAAGACAGAGTATCAAAGTATTCTCTGTCAGATGGTTCGTTTTTATCAGAAAAAACATTAGATATTCAAACATTAGGAGAATTAAGATATTTCATTGGCAGACAGGTCTATCTTAAGACGGACTCTATTTATAATAACTTAATATTTATAGATTCAACTAGCCATTATCTTTTTACAAAAACAGGGAAAATACTTGTTATCAATGACAATCTGGATGTTTTGAATCAGATTGACTATAACCAAATATACCTGTATTACCTTAAAACAAAGGATTACAAATTCTTGGCAAAGGATAATGAAACAACTGTAATAGACAATGAGAATAAAAAAGTGGCTGATTTTAAAGCCTCAAATAAGGCGATATTAATTGGGTCAACACTTTATGATATGCAAGAAAAGAGTTTCATAGAAATCGATCTCAATGAATTAATAAATCACACACCCAAATAATCGGGAGTAAACTTGGACTTAATAATATAATAACAAAATTTGCACGAAATGCTAACACGACAATATGGGTAAGTTGTTTGTCACATTTTTTGCAATTGGTTGGCCTCCTGCATAATAGACAATATTAAAAGCAACTAAACATAACAGAAAAGCAAGGTCAATTTATCGAGACAATTCCCGCCCATCTACCATGACTATTCCGTCTGGACAAATTTCGCATGACGAGACAAATCCTGCCGACTTACCGGGATTAATATCGAGACAAACTTCTTCTAATAGGACAACTTTTTCAGAAAATAACTACCTTTACAAAAAAATAACACATTATGAGTACAATCGAACTGAGACATAATATCATTGAAAAGCTCTCACTTATTGATGACGACTCATTCTTAAAAGCGATCAAGACTATTATTGATTCAAAAGTTAACGAGGGAGTCTATAAACTTTCTGATTTCCAGAAGAAGCGAATCAATTCAGGTAGAGAGCAACTAAAAAAGGGGCAATCAATTTCGAATGATGTTTTGCGAAAAGAGGTTGACCAATGGCTAAATACAAAATAGAATGGTCAATTGAAGCAAGATTAGACCTGATAGACGTCCTTGAATTCTACATAATAAGAAACAAATCTGCCGCTTACAGCAAAAAGCTGAATTCTAAGATCAAAAGAAGCATCAAGCTTATCATAAAAAATCCTCTGATTGGATTGCAGTCTCAGATTGATACTGTCAGGGCTTTAATAACCGGTGACTATCAGATTATTTATGAGATCTTTGACAACGTGATCGTTATTATCATGATTTGGGACTGTCGAAGAGATCCTGAAGATAAGATCCTTGACCAAAGGATTAAAAAATAACAACTAAACATCTGTCAATAAAGTGCATTTGCTTGTCAACCTCCCCATATTGCCGGGCCGTCAGACTGTCTAAAAACCTGTCCTTATTGTTGATAACTGTGAATTTGTTCCCTTGCCTGTTTGCCTTAAGTTTTGTACCTTAACTATATGAAATTCATACAAGGACAAAACAGAACCCAGATCAATCTTTTCCCGATTTCCCTGGATCAGTCGATCGGTCCCGAAAATGAAGTCAGGATCATAGACCTTTTTGTCGATAGCCTTTCTATAAAAGATTACGGATTCAGAACTGATTTTATCGAGAATGGTCGCCCTGCTTATCATCCTGCAGATTTACTAAAGCTCTTCATTTACGGGTATATGAATAAGGTCCGGTATTCAAGGGATCTGGAAAAAGAATGCAAGCGAAACATTGAAGTGATGTGGCTTTTAAAATGCCTCCGACCTGATCATAACACAATCTCCAACTTTCGCAGGGACAACCCCAAAGCCATAAAGAAGGTCTTCAGGACAACAGTTCAGATTGCAAAACATTTTGACCTGATCGGAGGAAAACTTATTGCAGGTGACAGCACCAAACTACGTGCGCAAAACAGCAAGAAGAATAACTACAACCAGGCTAAAATAGACCGGCATATCGCCTACATTGACAATAAGCTTGATGAATACACCAGGATGCTTGCTGAAAACGACGGAGACAACCGGCAGCAGATAGAGGATGAGATTAACAAGCAGCAACAGAGAAAAGATAATTACAAAAATCTCGAAAAGCAGCTTAAAGAATCAGTAGAAGCTCAGATTTCCATTTCCGATCCTGATAGCCGGCAGATAATGCTTCGTAACAATATAACCGAAGTAGCTTATACTGTACAAACCACTGTCGATTCAAAGAATAACATTCCCATAGACTACAAGGTAACAAACCAGAATGACAGCAAAGCGATGGGGAACATGGTTCAGAGGGCAAAGAGCATTCTCAGAACAAACGAGTTCACAGTATTGTATGACAAGGGCTTCCATACGGGTTCGGAACTGAAAACAGCACAGGATATAGGCGTTGAAACAATAGTTGCAATACCGGGAGTGCCATCCACGAGTCAGGCACCGAATCATGCTTATAATTATGAACACTTCGAATACAACAGAGAAGAGGATACTTATACTTGTCCTGCAGGACAGGTACTGCGCACAAACGGATCGTGGTACAAGCAACTATCCTCAACAGGTAGCATTAGCTGGTTTAAACAGTACAAGACAAAGTCATGCAGAAAATGCCCCGAGCGTTCGCTGTGTACAAGATCAAAAAAGCAAAGGCTCATTCAGCGAAGCGAATACGCAGAATACTTCGAAAGGAACCTGATCAACATCCGTGAGAAGGAGCATCTGTATAAACGTCGTCAGGCTATAGTTGAACATCCATATGGAACTATCAAACGACAATGGGGATTCAGTTACATCCTTACAAAGAAAGGCATCGGAAGGGCCAGTTCAGATGTGGGATTTATGCTGATTGCATATAACCTTCGGCGGATTGGTAATATTTTGACCATGAAACGGCTGAAGAAGTATCTGAGGATACTTGCTTCTTTGTTTTTAACTATTACTGCCTTTTTCAGACGAAAAATAAGCCGTTTAGGGACCTTCCTTTTCCAGGATATAATTTGCCCTGTCCAGATAGAGCTATCGCTTAAATCGCAATAGATTGATCTGAAAAAAATTGCTGGAAAAAGGTTATTAGACGGACTCCCGTTAGGCGTCATAGTTCTGAAAACCCGACAGGCTTTAACTTAGAGAATTCCATTTTGACATGAAATAACCAGCCACTTAGTAGGACTTTTTCATCTAGACAACTTCATCATGACACCACAACTCCAGTCCATCTACCAGGACTAAAACACTACTCCACCTAACAGCTAAGAGCCAATTTCGATATTTAACTTAAAATTTGTTTATTTAATAATAATTACTAACCTTTGGCGTTAGTAACGCTACACGGGAAATGATTACTTCTTTTGGGACTAAGGAAACTGAAAAAATATGGAATGGGGATATAGTAAAAAATCTACCTCAGGAGATACAGCATATTGGAAGGAGAAAATTAAGGATGCTTAATAACTCACAAAATTTAATGGACTTAAAAGTTCCTCCATCTAATAAGCTAGTGAAACTTTCTGGTAAAATGAGTGACTTCTACAGCATCAGGATTAATGACCAATGGAGAATTGTTTTTAAATGGGACGATGGAAACTCAAGCGATGTTACACTAATGGATTATCATAAATAAACGAGATGGAAAAGCTTTCAAATATACACCCGGGAGAAATTCTTCTTGAAGAATTCCTAAAACCTTTAAATATATCTGCTTATAGACTTTCAAAGGATCTTGGAATACCTCAAACCAGAACTTCGGAGATTATTAAAGGTAATAGAAGTATAACGGCAGATACAGCGATAAGACTGAGCTACTATTTTGGTAATTCTGCAAAATTCTGGCTTGGACTTCAGAATGACTTTGATCTTGAAGAAGAAAAAAAATCTAAAGATCGGGAATTCAAACATATAAAAAGACTAAAAGAGAACGCTGCCTGGTAATTGAGACTTCCTACCCTGACAGAAAATTATTCTAAGACAAATTACTGCAACCTTGACAGTTTTAAAATTGCTCCGGCGCCTAACACGGACGGTTGGGGTAATAAACTTGTCACAATTTTTGCGCGCTACTTTGACAATTTTATCATGACACAAAACTCACAGCCCTTACCCGGACTTGTAACTATCTTGACAGTTTCATCGTGACCCGTGACTTATCATCCATCTGCCAGGACTTGCAAAAACCACGCCACTGCGACACCCCGCCTGCGGCGGGGCAGGCTCCCGGCAACTAATCAATCCGCCGGGCCGTTAGGTTTCATGGCATGGCAGATTAACAGCAACCAACACTAAAAAGAGAATAAAAGATGAGCAACTTATTGAAAATTCTTAACGCAATCTCGATGTCTTTTCTTTTAATATGCTTCTATAGTTGTAGAAAAGACAGGGATAATCTGAAAAACTCTTCAGATCAGGTCTTCTCAGGCAAATACTCTAACATATTTGATAATTGGAAATTAATTGCTATTGAAAACGGATTTGAGAAAACTGAAAAGGCAGCAGATTTTGACAATGTAAAATTTACACAACCTGCAACTTATGAAATAAATAAAAATGGAATTTGTGTTGAAAAAGGAACAATTGCAAAAGATATTGCAAATAGCACTGATAATTTATTATGCGCCACTTTTTTGCCTGACAAAACATTTTCAGTTAATTATATAAATCCCGCTAATCGGTATTTCATCCTGAGAAATGATACTCTCGATGTTTTTTCTTTCCTTGACACCAATTATAGTTACCTTTTTGTGCCGTATAACAAGTGGACCCCAAAATCAGCAGCCGGTTTCCATATGAACACAGGCAATTTAATTATTTTAGAACAAAATGAAATAGATTACTATGATGGTTCTTCTCATTTGATTTATTTAAAGAATGTTTCCTCTCTGATCAAATATATTAGTGGAGCTTTAATCGATACTTATGTTGACAGCACTTTTATTTATCATTTAGTCATATTTCCAATGACCACAAATAGTTACGCCCGTTCTGGAGCTAATATTATGAGCTGGCCATCTTTATACCCCAGTAATTTAGTTTTTATTGATTATACTGATTTTCAAGGAGAAACAGATAACAGGAATGATACTAGGATAATTGATGTCCTCGAAAACAATAATAAATATCATGTAGGATTAAATTGTGATATCCAATCTGTTCAAGTTACCACGGACAATAAAGTCAATCTCGATTTAACGTTAAGCAATAATGATTCATTCGATTATTACTTTATGGATCCAGTCAAAATGGGATTGAAGCTATTCAACAATTTTACTGATGGACTTATTCTTAGAGACAACCAAGGTAGCAAATATATGCAAAGAATCGGAAGCACACCATCCGTGCCCTGGAATTCATGGAACATGCAATGGTTAACACTGATTAAAATAGGAGACAAAATAGACATCTCAATATTATACGATCTTTTTGATACAATTCCTGCAGGACAATATCAAGCTTCATTCCAATTTCCTGGTCTTACCTATCAGGTGACAAAAAATGATATTCAACAAAGTGATGGACGAATTTGGTTAGGTAAATTAAATACAACAAAAAATATTACTATTGAATAATTGCCACGAAAACCTAACACAGACAATGGTCATTTGCTTGTCACGCTTTTTGCAAAGCGTTCTCTATACCTTGATAGTTTTATAACTGGGGACTAAACCCGGACCGTACCAGTGCTTCTTTAAAACTTTGTGTACCTTGACTTGTGACCTGCTATTTATAAACCTTGCACCGTGACAGCTTTCCCGCCCGAACGACTGACATCGTTCAGTCGGGCGGGCTGGCTAAAGTACCAGGTCCCGATAGGTCCCGATAGCTATCGGGACGGGATTGCAAAAACGCATGCCAACCCTGACACCCCGCCTGCGGTGGGGCAGGCTCCCGGCAACTAATCAATCCGCCGGGCCGTTAGGTTTCATTGCCAGTGCCCACAGAACTTAATACCTGCAACTTAGATAATTTTACATGACACATAATTTTCGTCCACTTATCGGATTGTTTTTTGAAATTTACAAAACCGGCCCATGAGCATCATCTGCAAGTTTTCCATCCTTTTGCAAGCCTGGTTCTCGGTCATTTATCAGGACTTTTAAAAGGCAACGAAACCTAACTATTAGATAATCTTTAAATTAAATAAAATTATGAATACAAATATAAACAAACAAGCAATTCTAAAATGTATCGAACTTTTTAATAGATGCACATTTGAATGGTTAGATATTTGTTATTCAAAAAAACTCGATTGGGTTGAATTCTCAAATCCAAGTATACCTAAAGGACGAAAAGGTGATTATTTATCATTTTACAGAGCAGCAGAACAAGCGATAAGATTATTTCCAGATCGCAAACTTGTTGTCCTAAATAGTATAGCTGAAGATAATATGGTTGTTTTGGAACAGTATTGGAGTGGGACATTAGCAATAGCTGTCGGAAATCATAATATAGGAGAAATCTCAAAACTCAGAATTGCAACATTCTTTACGCTAGAAAACGGACTTATTATAAAACAGATAGACTATTGTGCCCAAGCCACTTAGTACTTGACTATTATAAAATTGCAACGAAAACCTAACACGGACGGTTTAATTAATTGCCTTTTGCAACCCTGACGCTTGCTTCGCTTCGGTCAGGACCATTGGCCCGGACTACTTCTCAATCAGCCTCCAAAGTCTATGGGAGTAAACATTAATCCACTTATAAAATCTTGTGGCATCCGTCCCGATAGCTATAGGGATGTTCCTGCTGCCGAGACAGAATCAATAGTTTTGCCGGCCGACGCTCTAGTTGTCATGGTTTTTGCAACCCTATCTTGACAGCTTCATCGTGACCAGACAGCTATCCTCCACTTATCGGGACTTGGTACCGTTAAGACAAATTATCGTGACCCATGACTTTTCTACCGTTTACCAGGACTTGCAAAAACCACGCCACCGCGACGCGGACGGCAACTCACCAAACCGCCGGGCCGTTTGCTTTAAATTACAGGCTTCCAACTTGACCGAAAATTTCTTTGAATTGTTATCTTTGTGAAATATCAGTTTTAACATGACAGCAATAGAATTAAAGACATTACTTATTCACCGCATTACTGAAATAAACGATGTTTCATTTCTTAAAGCGCTAAAGACTATTCTTGATTCAAAAACTGAAACAGGGGTGATCCAGTTAACACCTGATCAGCTTGATGATATAATTTCGTCTAAGAAAGAGATTGAAAATGGCATGTTCATCGAGCATGGTTATCTTGATAAAGAGGTAATGCAATGGCTAAGCGCAAGATAGTCTGGTCCAACAGGGCAAAGAAAAGACTATACGGAATCCTCGAATTTTACATCGAGAGAAATAAAAGCAAATCATATTCTATTAAGCTCTATAAACTTCTTAACAAAGAAATAAAGCTTCTTTTAAAATACCCTGCCCTTGGACTAAAGACTTCGGAAGAGTCAGTCAGAGGACTAATCATCGATACCTACATTATTTACTACGAGGTAACGGAAGACAAGATAACAATCCACACGATTTGGGACTGTCGGCAAGATCCTGACAGTAAGATAATAAAATAAAAATCTAAAGCTAACTCGGACGGTTTGCTGAATTGCCTTTTGCAACCCTGACGCTTGCTTCGCTTCGGTCAGGACCATTGGCCCGGACTATTTTATCTTCGCATTCAAAAGTCTATGGGAGAAGAATTTAACCCACTTATTAAATCTTGACTGATCCTGCTGCCGGGACAAAGCCAATAGAGCTGTATTGCCTTCGCGTAGCCTCTGCGGCGGAGCAAGGCCGGCTTAAGCTGACGGCAACTAATTAAACCGCCGGGCGGTAATATTTAAGCAGCTGGTTCCCAGCTCAATGTCTAGACAATTTCGCCCTACCGATGGGATCTGTTCTATCTGCACAAAAAGCCTGAACAAAACTCGAAAATATATAAAATGATTCTTCAAAGAAGATTGCACAAAAAAACCTGATATAATAGTTCCCAATATGGGAATTAACTATATCTTTGTAGCCAGACTATAAACGAATGGAGAGGATATTTGCTAAAAGTACTTTAAGACAATTTTGGGAAAAACACCCTGACTCTGAGCAGTACTTAAAGACGTGGTATGACACTGCAATGAATTCGGAATGGAATACTCCAAATGATGTTAAAAAGACTTACACTAGTGCAAGTATTCTGAAAGAGAGCAGGATAGTTTTTAATATAAAAGGAAATGCGTATCGATTGGTTGCAAAATTCAACTTTGAGAAACAGTGGATTTTTATTCGATTCATCGGATCTCATACCGAATATGATAAAATCGATGCGAATACAATCTAATAACAATGGCTATGAATATAAAACTCATAAAAACAGAAGAAGATTACCAAATAGCATTGAAAAGACTTGAGGTCATCTTTGATGCTAAAAGCGGGACAATTGAAAGTGACGAAGCTGATATTCTTGGACTAATGATTGACGAGTACGAAAAAAAACATTATCCAATAGAAGCACCAGATCCTATTGAAGCCATTAAAATCAGAATGGAAGAATTGAATTTAAAACAAATTGACCTGGCTGATACTATTGGCGGAAAAAATAGAGTGTCAGAAATAATGAATCGTAAACGTAAATTAACTGTTGAAATGATTCGCAAACTTACCGGACGATTAAATCTTTCACCTGGACTTTTAATCCGCGACTACAAACTGACTGGACAGAAAAAATCTCTTATTGGCAAAAAAGTTGCAAGGCCCCATTTAACAGGCAAAAAAAGCCTAAACATGACCCGGACGGTTTAATTATTTGGCTTCACAAGCCCGGACTGCTTCATTCTGACCCTAACCGCAACTCATTAAACCTCCGGGCCGTCAGGTGTAACTTGTGCCTATACTGACGATTCGAACAAAAAGAATTCATATCTTTGATTCATGAACATAATTGAGAAAAATATTGACTCTTTAATTAGGCTTTGCAAACAGCACAAAGTCAAAGAACTATATATATTTGGTTCTATCCTTACTTCCAAATTCAATAAGGATAGCGATATAGATATGCTGGTTCAATTTGACAATGTTGATATTCTCGAATATGCCGACAACTATTTCGATTTTAAAGAAAAACTTGAAAATCTTCTAGGTAGAGAAATAGACCTGCTTGAAAACCAAGCAATTAGAAATCCTATCTTCCGAAAGATTTTAGATCGAGAAAAAAAAATAGTCTATGACAGAGAAACAGCTTAAACTTTTGTTTGACGTCAAACTGGCAATTGACGAAATCGAATCATATTTTGGTACAGAAAACAAAACTTTTGAGAATTACAAAAACAACTCTATACTTAAGCGAGCCATTGAAAGGAATCTCGAGATTATCGGGGAGGCCATGAATAGACTTTTAAAAGTAAATCCGGAATTCAGGATCGAGAATGCAATACGGATTATCGGACTAAGAAATCAAATAATTCATGGCAATGATTCTGTTTCCGATGAGAATATCTGGGGAATTATCACCCTTCATCTTCCAAAACTAAAAGTACATATCAACTCATTAATAAATAGTTAGCTACACTAAACACGGACAATTGTAATAGGCTGACAAAGCCAATAGAGCTGTATTGCCTTCGCGCAGCCCCTGCGGCGGAGCAAGGCCGGCAAACCCAGGCAAGACTGCACAGTAAAAAAATTACTTATGAATCCTTGGTAACACTGGAGAACTTACGTATATTTGTCAATTAATTAATACGTATAATGGACTCAAAATTAACATTAAGCATAAATAAGGATGTAGCTCGCAGGGCTAAAGTCTATGCAAAGAACAAAGGAAGGAGCCTTTCAGACCTCGTAGAAAACTACCTGATGCTCCTGACTAAAAATACTCCTATTGAGGATACTGAGTACACACCCAGGGTAAAATCACTGCTCGGCAGTGTTGCATTACCTGCTGACTTTGATTATAAAAAGGAACTTGGTGATGCATTAATAAAAAAGTACCTCTGACATGACTGACTTATTCATCGACACAGACTTTATTATAGACTTTCTAATCGACCGGAAACCTTATTCAAGGGAAGCTGCGATCATATTTACACTGATTGAACAAAAGAAGATTAAAGGATATGTTTCTTCCTTAACTTTCAGCAACCTGTATTATGTACTCAGAAAGGTTGAGTCTCATAACAAGGTAATTACCAAACTGGATAGCATTTCAAGATTGGTAACAATCTTAAAAGTTGACCAACAAACCATAAAAGATGCAATCGCATCAGGATTTCAGGACTTCGAGGACAGCATTCAATATTATTGTGCCCTTGATTATAAGAAAATTGATGTCTTGATAACAAGAAACACAAAAGATTATAAAAACTCGGAAATCCCTTTGATGACTCCTGCTGATTATTTAAAAACGGTCAGCAGCTGACACGGACAGTGCCATGAAAAGCCCGTTATGCCTGCCCGACTGAGTTAGTCAGGCGGGGTTTTTGTGACTAATTTCCGTCCACTTAGCAAACTTGTACCACGACACTACCAAAACTCAATAAAATTGGTACATTTATTAAGTTTTTCAGACCACCGGTCAATATGCGAAAAACGAATATATTTAACATTAAATTCTTTATTCTCATTGCACTCGCTTCAGGAGTGCTGACAGGATGTGTTAATATTGAAGGAACCCTAAAAATAAAAGGAAAAGTCTTGGATGAAAGCACAAAAACGGGAATTCCCTGGAAAAACATAATTGTTCAGGGATTAGTAAACAGCAATGACAAATCAGAACCAATAGAAGCTGGTCAATTCTCAACTGACAGCTCAGGTTGTTTCACATATTCGTTGAGGAAAATCAAAGGTGCCTATAATTACAATTTTTGTTTAATCGGTAATTCAGATTATCCTGTCACAATCAATAAAATGACACTCATCGGCCTTGAAAGAAATGCAAAATATCTATTCTTTTCCCTAAGCAAATTAGCAGATCTTACCATAAAAATAAATAGAAAAAGTAAAACACATGTTTGCGATACCCTGCATCTTTACTGGGAATCGAATGGAGTTTACGGCGGGTCACTATATCCCTATAAAATAAATAACTATGGAAGAACAGATGACTCCTTTGTATATACGTCAGGCAGAGACTTATGGTGGACAGGAGGAAATGTTATTTCAATAATAAATACTAAAGTTTTTGCAGACAAAAAGACAGAATTAAGTTGGGAGCTATACCGAAATGGGAAGAAAAAGGAATTCATAGACACAATAACATGCAAAAGAGATTTTGCAAACATTGTTTATTTTACATATTGAAAGATTAGAAAGTATTGGGTGCAAAAGCTCATGGAAACAATCTGCAATCCCCCCTCCGCTTCGCAGGCTTTGACTCGCGTATACCACAACAGATTCGTTTCCCTATTTTAACCGCTGCTACGGGATTCTGGTTTCTGATGAAAAGAATTAATCCACTGATTATTTGCCTGGATACAGGCATCATGACATATAAAGATTTAACCATTATAGCTGCCAGCACGAGTTCTTTGAGTTGATATTCTTTTTTTATGTTTAAATTGTCAGAATATCGTTCAACGTTTGAAAACTAATATCCTTCAGTCTATTAAAATTTAAAAGGAGGTGCCATGAAACGTATTATCGAACCATTTTTCAGGATTGCCCTTTTTGCGTTTATCCTTACTGTATGGTGGTTGGTGTTGAAAAAGCCACTTTCAAATACCTTGAATCTATCAATTATTGTGGGAGGGGTACTTTTAACATATCCCCTTGTCTGGCTCGGCAGGAAGATACTGGACCGACACCAAACACTAACCCACGCCGTCCGGACGACAACGTTTGTGCATTTTGGTCTGGGTTTTACATTTGGTGTTCCAATCGTACTGGCATTAAACACTCATCATAATTGGTCTGGCTGGGTGCTCCCAATACCATCTGTAATCGGACTGATTCTGGTCATTATTACCGGTATAGCTTCTTTTCTGACAGTGGTAAACCTTGCCATAAAAGGATTAGGCGCGCCCTTTTTCATTAAGCTCAGTCAGAAACTGGCCGCAGATTGGATGTACGCCTGGACGCGCAATCCTATGGTGCTGGCAGTTTTATCTTTTTTTCTATCATTGGGAATATGGTTTCAGTCAACGCTGTTTGTGCTCTGGGTACTCATCCTGTTTGCCCCGGCATTGCTTTTTTTCGTGAAAGTGTTTGAAGAAAGAGAACTTGAGTTTCGCTTTGGGGTATCCTATCTGGAATACAAATCCAGGACGCCAATGTTATTTCCGGGAAAACCAAGAAAAACCTTGACAAACGATTGATAAAGAGTGCCTTGTGCATGACACAGACAATAAAGGTCATTTACCATGACCTTTCTCACGCATAGAAATTTTGAAATTCTAATGACAGATTGCACACATTTGCAAGCCTTCACTTGCCTTATCAATTAAGACAAAGGCTTGCAAAAGAGTGAAATAATAATTCTATATTAAATCAAAATAATAAAATTTGCTTATTATGAAAATTGATTCTAAATTTGTTCAATACTAAAGTAGAATTATTCTACTTTGATAATATCAGTTTATGAATGCCAGCAAATTAAAAGACAAACTTAGAGAAAAGGGGCTAAAGGTTACGCCCCGGAGATTATCAATACTGGAAGCTATAGTAAAATTAGATACTCATCCGACTGCCGAGGAAATCATTAAGTTCATCAGGAAGGGTAATCCAAAAATTGCTACTGCAACTGTTTATAAAGCACTTAATATTATGGTGGAAAGGAAAGTAATAAATAAAGTTGTCACAGAAAGAGATATAACCAGATATGATGCCATTCTGGAACCCCATCATCATTTATATTGTACAGAATCTGACAGGATTGAGGATTTTGTAGATGCTGGTCTTAATGAAATGATTGAGCATTACTTTGAAAGGAAGAAAATTCCAGGCTTTAAAATTGAAGATGTAAAGCTTCAGATCATAGGTAAATTTTTGAAAGACAATAAATAATTACATAAATATATTAAACCCAGTAAACTTAATTACAAAACCAACGATAAGTATTTCAAATAGTCTTAAACCTCTTGATTCTTAAAAACAAATACGATAACTAACCATATTAAAATGGAAAACAACACGAATAATGGCAGCAAATGCCCCGTTACCGGAGCAACTCAAAAGCAAAGTGTTGGCACCAGCGGAACAAAAAACCGAGACTGGTGGCCTAATCAGTTAAAGTTAAACATACTGCGACAACACTCTTCTTTATCTGACCCTATGGGTGAAGATTTTAACTATGCTAAAGAATTCAAGAGTCTCGACCTGAAAGCAGTGAAGAAAGATATCCAAAAGCTGCTGACCGACTCTCAGGACTGGTGGCCGGCAGACTTCGGAAATTACGGACCGTTGTTTATCCGGATGGCCTGGCACAGTGCAGGCACTTACCGTATCAATGACGGTCGTGGCGGCGCAGGAGAAGGACAACAACGATTTGCCCCGCTTAACAGTTGGCCCGATAATGTTAATCTCGACAAGGCACGAAGGTTGCTCTGGCCGATTAAGCAAAAGTACGGCCGGAAAATATCCTGGGCAGACCTTATGATCCTTACCGGTAATGTAGCCCTGGAATCAATGGGATTAAAAACCTTTGGATTTGCCGGTGGCCGTAAAGATGTCTGGGAGCCGAATGAGGACGTTTATTGGGGTTCCGAGAACAAGTGGCTGGGCGGTGATGAACGTTATTCCGGCGAACGTGACCTTGAAAATCCGCTTGCAGCGGTACAAATGGGGCTGATTTATGTGAATCCGGAAGGGCCTGACGGAGTTCCTGATCCGGTTGCAGCGGCAAAAGACATTCGCGAAACATTCGCCCGTATGGCCATGAATGATGAAGAAACCGTAGCACTTATTGCCGGCGGTCATACCTTTGGTAAAACGCACGGAGCCGGAGATGCGGTACTCGTTGGACCTGAGCCTGAAGCTGCCGGTATTGAAGAGCAAGGCTTGGGCTGGAAAAGTAAGTTTGGCTCAGGAAAAGGAGGCGACACAATCTCCAGCGGATTGGAAGTTACATGGACACAAACCCCAGCCAGGTGGAGTAATTATTTCTTTCAAAACCTGTTTAATTACGAGTGGGAACTTACAAAAAGCCCGGCCGGTGCGCATCAATGGGTAGCAAAAAATGCCGATGGTGTCATCCCTGATGCTCACGACATGTCCAAAAAGCATGCGCCTACGATGCTTACTACGGATCTGTCTTTGCGTTTCGATCCGGTTTATGAAAAAATCTCAAGACGTTTCTGTGAACATCCAGATGAATTTGCTGATGCTTTTGCCCGTGCCTGGTTTAAGCTGACTCACCGGGATATGGGGCCACGGACACGCTACTTAGGCCCTGAAGTACCCACAGAAGAACTGATCTGGCAGGATCCGATACCCGCAGTGAATCACGCACTTATTGATGAGAAAGATATTACAGCATTAAAAGCTAAGGTACTAAATTCAGGACTATCCGTATCCCAGCTGGTATCAACCGCATGGGCTTCAGCCTCCACTTTCCGCGGATCCGACAAACGTGGTGGCGCCAACGGTGCCCGTATTCGTCTTGCTCCACAAAAGGACTGGACTGTCAACAATCCTGCCCAGCTGACGAAGGTGTTGAAAACGCTGGAAGGTATTCAGAAAGAATTCAACAGTGCCCAATCTGCCGGAAAAAAGGTTTCTCTTGCGGACCTTATTGTTTTAGCAGGGTGTGCAGGTGTCGAAAAAGCTGCAAAAGACGCAGGTTTTGCTGTAACCATTCCTTTCACTCCCGGGCGTATGGATGCTTCACAAGAGCAAACCGACGTGGTTTCTTTCGCAGTACTGGAGCCTGCAGCGGATGGATTCCGCAACTATTTAAAAGCACAATATGCCATCCGTGCAGAAGAGTTATTGATTGATAAGGCCCAATTGCTGGCATTAACTGCTCCTGAAATGACAGTTCTTGTGGGCGGTATGCGTGTTCTGAACACAAACTTTGACAATTCAAAACATGGCGTATTCACTAAACGTCCTGAGGTCCTGACCAACGATTTCTTTGTAAACCTGCTCGACATGAATAGTGTCTGGAAACCAACTTCGGAGTCTAAGGAAAAATTTGAGGGGCGTGATCGTGTATCTGGTGATTTAAATTGGACAGGGACACGGGTTGATCTTATCTTTGGATCAAATTCAGAGCTTAGAGCCATTACGGAAGTTTACGGAAGTTCAGATGCTCATGAAAAATTTGTAAGGGATTTTGTGGCTGCATGGAACAAAGTGATGAATCTTGACCGCTTTGATTTGGCATGATTTTTTTATTGATCCGAAATTTACAAATTATAAAATCGGACTGTACTATTAAAAGTTTACCAGAAATCCATGACACCGCAGCAAAGCTATAATGCACTATTGGCACAAAAAGTAATTAAAGAATTTAAAAGCCGCAATATTCAGGGATTCTACGTTGAAACCAAAGAAGAAGCTCTGAAAAAAGTTCTTGAGATCATACCGAGGGACAGTTTAATTTCGTGGGGGGCTCTGCCACGTTAAATGAAATTGGTTTGCTGGATTTATTAAAAAAAGGCGGGTATAATATCCTGGACGCCTCGGACACTTCAAAAGGTACAGCTGAAATGGACAAAATTGCTCATCAGGCGTTAAATTCTGATTATTATTTTATGAGTGCCAATGCAATTTCATCCGCCGGTGAACTGGTGAATATTGATGGCATTGGGAACAGGGTCGCTTCACTAATTTATGGACCCAAAAATGTTATAGTAATTGCAGGATTAAATAAGGTTGAACAAAATCTGGATCTAGCAATACATCGCGCAAAAACCAAAGCTGCATCACTTGTCGTTCTGCACTACAGTAAAAGTAATATAGCTTCTTTTGAAGAACTTCTGGAAAAGGCACAAGCCATTGGAAGTCAGATTGTAATTACCACAAGATCTACATTCAAAGATAGAATTAAAGTAATCCTTGTAGGAGAAAGTTTAGGTTTTTAATATAAGGATCCTGGCAAAGTAAGATGTCCCAGGTTGAAAAAAAAGGGATTTAACCATAAGATTTATGGGTATTCCGGCAAGAAATGAAAAATAATTTCACGGAGCATTTAAGCACTCAAAACGGGGAAAGCCTTTCCTGCGCCAGGGGGAATTACATGGAATTTTTGCAAACCAATCCCGATGAACAATTTCTCATTAAGGATGGAATTATCTGTTTTCTTAATAATATTTCTTTGACAGGTAATAATAAAAATTACCAGAAAATTTATGACCGTATTTCCGGATTTTATGATTCCGCGGTAAAACTCTATGCGATTTTAAAAAGTGGCAGTGAAAAGAAGAGATTAATGGAATATCTCTCATTTCTTGAGATAAAAGACGGGGATAAAGTTATTGAAATATCAATCGGAACAGGGCGTAATATTAAATACCTGAATCCTGATGCTGTTTATTTCGGAGTAGATATTTCACTGAATATGCTAAAGCAATGCCGACTAAAAATGAAGCGTTTTAAACGTGATATTATTTTAATTCAAGCCGAGGCGGAATCATTACCCATCACAAATGAATCATTCGATGTAGTATTTTCCGCAGGTGGATTTAATTTTTTTAATGATCCTGGCAAAGCCGTTGCCGAAATGCTGAGAATAGCCAAACCCGGAACAAAAATTCTGATTACAGATGAAACAGAAAAATTCAGATTAAAACATACTAAAAATAGTTTTTATAACAAGGTTTCAATAAATGATCCTTTGAGTTTTTTGCCTGAATCCTGCAGTGACATCGAATACAAAGAGATTTGTGCCGGTGATTTATATGTACTTACATTTAAGAAACCATTTTTTAAATAATCCCGTTTCAAATTTGGTCTTCAGTTTTAAGGTATTTAACAAAAAACACAAAAAAACAAGTCAATTGTAAGTGAAAATGGGTGAGACTTAAGAGTTTAAAACCAAAATAGAAAACACATCTTCCTGAATTTCAGAATAGAGAATATTGAATCCAGGAAATTGGTTGGCAACCGAACAATTTTTGCTTAATTAATGGATAATATTGCCGACATTATTAGAGCCAAAAGCTATTAAGGTTAGGTAAATAAAACGTTAATTTTGACTATTGATTAATTCATACGCAATGATCACGACAAGAGCACAGGTAATTGATATTAACGGTAAGATTGAATGGCTGCTGTTTCACAGGCTCTCAAAAAAAATTAATCCTGTCGATTTTTTATCTATGACAGATAGTATTATACAATTTCCCAATTTCCTGTTCACAATATCTTATCTGATCCTGATTTTCATAAATGTTGATCTGAAGTACAAATTCATTATTCCATCAAGTCTTTATTTTTGCGGCCAGATTATGGTAAATCTGCGTTTGGGTGTTTTCATCTTTAAATTGCTGAATGTTCCATTAATGGTTTTCCAAAAGTTCAATCTATTCATAATGTCCGTAACATTTGTCGCAGGCTTTTTCCTTCCTGGCTGGTGGAACTTTGTGATTATCCCCTCGTATTTGCTGGCGGTTTATATTTCAGTGCTGATTCTGACTTTAAATGATAAAAAATATTATCTATCCCATTGGAATAAAAGTATCGGTCGCTACCAGATCTTTAAAAATAATGCTTTCCTTCTGACGTATAATTACTATGCAATGGGAAATAAGGTGCCGCACAATACTTCTCCTGCTGATGATGAAATTAAAAATCAGGACTGGTTAAAACCATATACTTTTATGCGTAGCCATTGGGAAGAAATAGAAGATCATTTTAATAAAAAAGCCAGAACCTACTGGCGCATTTATTTACACCTTGATAAACAAAATACTTCCCCCGGCACGGACAATAATGTATAAAAAATTCCGGATTTAGAAGAAGGATAATCACGGTTTTTACCAGACTGAAAGAACTGAAAGATGATAAAGGTTCTGTTATAATCATGCAAGTTATGATGGAGTTCATTCGCAATGGTCCATTGAATCATGCCGTAAAAATATTTTTAATTTTTTGAATGAAAAGTTTTTGAAATCTGAACCAAACGGTAAAACAAGTGCACTTAAGGATAATTTATAATTTTTCTGTCAACGGCTTGCCCTCATTGGCGTTTTGTTCTTAATTTTATTTCATATAAAGATTTAATCCTGACATTTTATATATAAGAAAGGCTTTTATGGTAATTGGAATAGATATTGGCAGTACGACTACAAAAGTTGCCGCGATCAATCTGAATAATGATATCATAAAAATAAAAACCAAGGCAATTGATGCCATAACTTCAGCAACAGGGGCATTTGGCAAAATGATAATGGAAAATCATTTTAAACTGGATGGTATTGAAAAGATTAACATTACCGGGGCCGGCGCTTCAAAAATTACTGATAACCTTTTTGGCATTAAAACAAACAAGATCGATGAAATGATGGCTATAGGTATTGGAGGTAAGTATTTGTCAGGAAAAGATCAGATTATTATATCCAACATTGGAACAGGCACGGCTATTATTGAAGTTAACGGGAACAGGATCATTCACCTGGGCGGAACCGGTGTGGGTGGTGGCACTATAATTGGTTTGGCAAAAGAATTACTTAAAACAACCGATTTCGATACCATCTTACGATATGCCTCAGAAGGGAATATAAATAATGTCGATTTGAATATCGGAGATTTGGTTGAAACCAATATAAGCTTTTTAAATAAAGAGTTTACAGCGTCAAACTTTGGTAAAATGCTTGATATTGCTACAAAAGAAGATATCGCAATAGGAATAATTAATTTGACTTACCAGGTTATTGGAATGGTTTCTGTTTTTGCGGCGAAAAGCAAAAACAATGATACAGTGGTTGTCACTGGCAATGGGAGTAATAATCCGATCGGTCAGAAAATATTAAATAAAATCTCCAAACTGCATAAGATTGACTTTGAATTTCCTGCTGATGCCGAATATGCTACAGCCATAGGTGCTGCTCTGTCAATTTGAAAAATTTAAGCCGGAAAATATATTCCTGTCGCGGACAGCGTAAATAAGCTCATAAATAGAATAGAGCCAGTTGGTCCGGATAATAAAATTTTAAATGATTCCCCGCAATTTTATCAATAACTGTTTACCGAAATACCTTTTGATTTTGCTATTCGCCTGTTAAATCTATCCATTTACCGATAATGCTTTTAACAAGCAGCATACCTGTATTATTTTCGTCTTTGATTTACCTTATCATTAAAAACAAAACCTGATGAAAAAGATTTTTCTTTCATGTGCAGTTATTCTGTTATGCATATCCATCCCGGCACAAAACACTGCAACACTTAAAATGAACCCTGAAAAGAACAAGGTTTACAGTTTTAAATCTGTTTCCGAGCAGACCATTACACAAACCGTAAACGGGAATCAGCAGACTACAGATTCAAAAGTCAACTATGTACTTTCGCTGAAGATGATCGATGCGACCGCTGATTTTATGGTCGCTGAAGTACATTTTGACACTCTCATTACCAATACCAACACGATGGGCAAAACGGTCATTGTGAGTTCGGCTCTGGAAGGCAATATGAAATCCTCGGAAACAGCTGACGTCATGTCATGCATCATGAACAGGTTAAGCAAAAATGCCATGTATGTCAAAATTGATTTTACCGGCAGGCCGATTGAAATTGTTAATTTAAAAATGTTGTCTGAGGTAATTATGAAGGATACCAGTTCTATTACCCTTACAGGTCCGGCAGCCTCAGCCCTGAAAAAACAGATAGCAAATTTGGTCAGTGACAAATCATTGATTACAATGATTGAAATGTTTACCTGGTATTTACCCGGCAAACCGGTGGCCAAAGGTGAAAGCTGGAATAAAACTCTTACGTCGAGTTCCGGTGGAATGATGCTCGACATAAGTACAAATTATCATCTGGACGGTCTGGATGGCAATTCTGCAAATATAACTGCTGAATCGAGCATAAAGGCGGCGGAGAATGCAGATCCCATTGAATCGGGTAGCGCCAGGGTAACATATGACGATTTAAAGGGATTGAGCAAATCGAACATGACAGTTGATACCCTGACGGGTTTGATAGTTGAAGAAACAGCAAAGACGCATATTGCAGGAAATCTGGGAATAAGTGCTCCCGGGTTCAGCATGCAGATGCCTATGGATATTAACGGAGAATCAAAAGTTATTGCATTGAAGTGAATTGAATTAAAAGCAGAATGAAAAAGAACATAGTCTGGTTACTGCTTCTGATCTCCATCACTGTTCAGGCTCAGAACATAAGGGGAAAGGTATGCCTTGAGAAAGATAAATCGCCTGTGCAGTTTGCTTCTGTCGGGCTTGTCCAACTGCCTGATTCAACAATGGCCACAGGGGTTATAACATTAACCGACGGAGGCTACCTGCTTGAAAAAGTAAAACCAGGGAATTATTTTATCAGGGTAAGTTTCGTAGGATATAAAACCACTGGTAAAAAAGTTATTGTTGAGGCCGGGAATGGTGAAATTGGAGTCGACACCATTTATTTAGCCGAAACCACTGCAAGTTTAAATGAAGTCAACGTTGTCGGTGAACGGCTGAAGGGAAAGGAAATGGTTGACCGTACTGTTTACTCCATCCCTTCCGTAGTGGCACAATCCTCAAGTAACGGTTATGACATCCTTAAGAAGATACCTCAGGTCAATGTGGATTTTCAGAACAATGTAACTCTTAACGGGAGCAGCAATTTTATTATTCAGGTGGACGGAAGGGAGCGCGACAGGGAATATCTTGCCAAGCTTCTTCCTTCCGATATTGAGAGCATTGAGATTATCAGTAATCCGTCGGGAAAATACGAAGGCAATATCGATGGGGTAATAAACATCATTCTGAAGAAAGAAGCAAGATTTGGGATCAACGGAAATGTCGGTTTCAATATCAAACCATTTAACAGGATCACCAGCCAGGCAAACGGCAGTCTCGATTATGCCCTTGGTAAAATCACTTTTTATGTGACTGCCGTAACCTTTTCACAGAATCTTGCAATAACCAGTACGAATGAAAGCCATTACACAACAATCGATTCCACAACAAGCTTTTCGGGGAAAGGCGGGATAAAAGTGACAATGCCTGTCATCAACAGCGGATTCGATTATTATGTAAACGAGCGAAACAGCCTGAGTTTCAATTTCAGTTACAAACCTATACATCAGAATGTTGATATTTCAGGGGAAACCTTTCTGTATAAAAACAATGATCCCTTAAATACCATTTTATCAAATACAAATAACGACCTGCGTAGCAATGAGACTTCATTCTCCCTGTTTTATAAAAAGACTTTTGTAAAACCCATTGAGGAGTTTACGGTAGAAACAAATTATTACCTGTTTAAATCAGATGAGCCAAAGGATTTTACGAATATAACGTACCTGTATAATTCAGATTCAACCCTGAGTACTTATTCTAGATATGAAGATAATATCAACAAAAGGAATTATCTCTCGACTAAATTGAATTATGTTTATCCTCTTGGGTTATCTGCAAAAATTGAGGCAGGCTATCAATTATATTACCAGCAAATGAGCTGCGATTTTAATGTCAACGATGAGGAATCAAATAACCTGTATAAATATGCAGAGTTCAGAAATTCTGTTTACGGTGGAATTACATATAATCTTAAGAAAATCGGGTTCCAGGCTATGCTGCGGATAGAAAACAGCCATATTAATGCTGATTCGGTAACCCAGCCTGATTATTCCTGTTTCCTGCCTTCAATCAACCTCCAGTATAAATTCTCTGCATCACATAACCTGAAATTTACTTATAACCGGAGAATTAACAGGCCAGGTATTTACGATTTGAATCCGTACTGGAGAACAAGCACGAATTATACCATAACCCAGGGGAATCCCGACCTGAAGCCTGATTACCGCGACCGCCTGCAGCTTACCTATACATGGAACTTTGGCAGCAACTACTTTTCCCCGTATATCTACGATGAATTTTTTTCCAACAAGATAGGGATACGCTATCTGATAATCAATTCTCCGATTGATGGTACGCTGACAACAATTTCCAAACCATTTAACCTGCTCACCGGTTACGAAATGGGTGGCGGTGTCAATGCCATGCTGTGGTATATAAATATCAATGCACGTATCTATAAGGGACATTTCAATGAATTCACGGGGCCCTCAATCTCAATCCCGTCAACTGATTATTTCTCATACAGCATTACAAGCTATGCATATGCCAACCCTGACAAAAAGAAGAAAACTACTGCATATGTTTTTCTTAGTTATAACGGAGTGAATATCAATGCACAATCAAAAACATACAGCATCCCTTTTTATGGCATTGGTGTTCAACAACAAATTAAGGATCATAGCCTGGGAGTGTTCTGGTTCCTTCCCATGTCGACAAACGTAAGATTAAGCAGAGTTGAGACAGAGACAGCATTTTATAATTCAAGGAATATCATAGGATTTAATGCTGCAAATTATATCCAGTTCACGTATTCCTATAAGTTCAACAAAGGGAAGAATGTTAAAAAGCTCGACCGCAAGATCGAAGTTGAGAGCGATAGCAAAAGCCAGGCGATCGGGAAATAAATGACTTGGATAACAGGTGACTGGACCGGTGAAGGGTCAGGTCAGCCGGTGAAGGGAAGATAATGAAGGACACACAATTTTCTGTACAGCCATTTGTTCTGATGGCCGGTATTCCATACTGCCGGGATGGTCAGGCGTTTTTCTTTAATTACGTATTATGCTTAAAATTATACTGATTGCTCAGTTATTTGTCACTCCTAGTTTGGGCCAGGCAGGAAATTATCCGCATTATGAAAGTGATGACATAAGATCGCTATATCAGGAATGCGGCCTGGAAACCATATTGTCATTTGACATTTTCAGATATGCAATGACGGGGCTGGAAAGAATCAAAAAATTGCAGAATAAGAAGATAATCACCATCATAGATTTCTCTAAACCGTCCACCCAGGACAGATTTTTCGTCATTGACCTGGAACATAAATTAATACTTTATAAATCATTGGTAGCTCATGGAAAAAATTCCGGTGAAAATATTGCAGTCAGTTTTTCAAATGATCCTGAATCATTAAAGAGCTGCCTTGGCTTTTTCCTGACCGCGGAAACTTTTACAGGGAAACACGGATATTCATTAAGGCTTGACGGACTTGAGCCTGGAATAAATGATAATGCAAGACGAAGAACAATTGTAGTTCACGGAGCCGGTTATGTCAGCGCTGCTTTTGCCAGGCAGCACGGGCGCCTTGGAAGAAGCTGGGGCTGTCCGGTACTGCCGGTTAATGTCGCAAAGGAAATTATTGATAAAATCTCAAATGGAAGCTGCCTTTTTATTTATGGTCCTGACCCGGGTTATATTAAAGCCTCAAAAATACTAAATTAACATCTGCGGCTGGCACTTCAGGGGAAGCGACTATGATTTACCTTGCAGATACTGCAAATTGTGAAGAGATCCTTGAATGATCAAGCTTAAAAGCAACTTCTCCGGAAATTGAGATTTTCTTAAGTTGACCTGATTTAGTCTTTACAAATAGCCTTAAATCCGACGAGAAATGAATGGCACTAAACGAAAAGACAATGAATCTCCTTTTGTCATTGACAAGTTAAAATGGAAATATCATCATATTGGTATTCCTACAAATATTTCACTGCCCGGGGAAAGATACCTGCCCCATCTGAAGATTTTTGTTTCAGGATTTGATACAAGCCCTTTTGGTATAGAATGGATGAGATTTGAAGAAGATTGCCGGATCCCGGAATTGATCCGGACTGTTCCACATGTAGCCTTCGAAGTTGGAGACCTGGACAGGGAACTTCAGGATAATGACTTTGAAATTATTTCCGAAACGGGTTCACCTTCAGAAGGAGTCAGGTCTGTAATGATCAGGCATAACGGAGCTCCTGTGGAACTGATAGAATTCAAAAGAAATAAATGATAATAAAACAAATCATTAATAATAACCTGATTTTAAACTTGTTTGTTTAGTCCATTTGATGACAATTGCCGCCATCGTGTTTCTATAATCCGGGTTAAAGAGATCTTCCGGATTTTTTCAAGAGCAGACGGGACTTTCTGTATGTGACTTTACCAAAAGAAATTTTACCAGGCTGTTAGGCTTATTTTTCAGATCATTAAGATCATCGATAGAGATGGCTTCTGACAGAAGTCCTGAAACGAGCTTCTGAGGCATTGCAGCTGCCTTCTCCCTCATTTTCTTCCCTTTCTTTGTCAGATCTACGAGGACTTTCCGTTCATAAGCCACGTGACCCTGGAAAGTAAAACAGGAAATGAAAAATACGACAGGACCTGTTTCAGGATATAGCCGCTTTTGTATATTTACGACTGAAGAAGCAAAATTAACGGAATAAATCACCGTTAATCAAAATAGATGTGGATCAGAAAATTAGCAGGCATATGTTATTGTTAAATTTAAAAAACAATTACATATGCCTGGTTTAAGCGAAGGTGCAATGAGAAAAACCATAATATATAAGATCCTGTATGACAATAAATATCTTGGACTTTTTTTGTTCTTTGGTGTAATTATTTTATCAGGATGTTCCCGCTATGAGATGATCTCGATAAACAGCATGTTGCCGCAGAATGAAAAGAAGGAATTTGAAAATGGAAACGATACTGTACTGATAAGGTATGCATTTAATGGTGAAAATCTTCCTCTCACCATTACCATTTACAATAAACTCCTGCAGCCTCTTTATTTTGATTCACAGAGATCAACGGTTGTACTAAATAATGCCCAGGTCAATAATGTTTTCAACACTGAGGGTCAGGTCAGTTTTATTGCCCCGTTATCGTATGTCAAAATAACTTCATACCCTCTTATAGATCATCTTTTTAAAGTGAATCCCAAAGATTCGATGATAATTGAAAAAAAATCAACGAATATGGGGATGAATTTTTCTTTCAGTGAGCAGACAACTCCTCTTTTTTTCAGGTGCATAATTGCTCTGACCGTTTATGAAGATTATTCAAATCCAACATTTTTCGACTATTCATTCTGGGTTTCGGATATAACCAGGACATATACAAATCCGAATTCAAGGTCCGAAAAAATGTCAAATGAATCCTACGTCAGGAAGGAAACCGGAGTTGGAAAGACATTCAGCTTTACAGGTTCCATCCTTCTGCTGGTTATACTTTGCACTATCGGGGCATTGGGAGAATAAGCCGAACGGATTTCTGTCTCTTCGCTGAAACAAAATATCAATGCAGTCAGATATTCAGAAGGTTTACTTAACATGAAATGCTTTTATTTACCTTTGAAGAAAAAATATAAGTAATTTAACTAACTGTAACCATAAGAAATAAGCTATGAGCACATTACTTTATATAAAGGCAAACGCAAAGCCTGAAGGGGCCTCAAGAACTTTCAGGATCTCAGATAATTTTATCAAGACTTACAAGGAGTATCATCCTGATGATGAGATCATTACACTTGATCTGTACAAGGAAAGCATTTCTTTCCTTTCCGAGGAAGGAATTGCAATGCATATGGCATCACAATGTGAAGGAAGGAATAACCCGGTTCTTAAATACGCCTACCAGTTTTTTGATGCCGACAAATATGTGATCGCTGAACCATTTTGGAATCTCGGTATTCCGGCCATTTTAAAAGCATATATCGACTATATAGTCGTCAAGTCAGTGACATTTGTTTATACCGCGGACGGACCTGTCGGTTTATGCAAGGGGAAAAAAGCGGTGAATATCATTACCAGGGGCGGGGAGTATTCTGAAGGGAAACTGGCAGAATGGGAAATGGGTGACAGGTATCTGAGAAATATCCTTGGCTTTCTTGGGGTGAGGGATTTTAATACAATCTCAGCAGAAAAACTGGATGTAATAGGTCAGGATGTCGAGGCCATTTTGAGTAAAGCAATTATCCGGGCCCGGGAAATAGCAAAAACTTTTTAAGCATTCTGAATCGCTTTCTTCCACCGGGAAATTAATAGTTATTTCGTGCATCTCATTCAAAGAATAGCTTATTATAAAACCGTGGATAAAATCTGCTATATCTGCAATATTGAATAACTGAAAAATGAAATCCAAAAAAGTGACATCCGTTCAGATCTATTCGTATCTTGCTTTGAGGAAATCTGTGGGATGGATAGGTATATTGCTGCCTTTTGTTCTGATGTTCGGGGTGTTTCTTTTGTTCGATGGCGATCTTCCGCTGATCACAATAAGCCAGTATTATTATTCAGGCATGCGTGACGTCTTTGTGGGAGCAATATGTGCTATTGCCCTGTTCATGTTTTTCTACAGGGGGTATGATAAATGGGATGACCTGCTTGGAAATATCGCCGGATTTTCTGCCTTATGCATTGCATTGTTCCCCACAACAGAGGACGGATCGTCTGGTCTGTCAAGAACGGTCCACTTCGTTGCAGCCGGAGTGTTTTTTATTACTCTTGCAGTGTTTTCAATTTTCCTGTTTACAAGAGAAGCATCAAAACCTACGTCCCAAAAGATCAAAAGAAACAGGATTTACAGAATCTGCGGTTATATTATGATTGCATGCCTTGCGGCAATAGTTGTTTATTACAACTTCTTTAAGGAAAAGCATCTGAAATCAACTTTTGTGTTCTGGGCCGAGACTACAGCGCTTGTCGCTTTTGGTGTTTCATGGCTGACCAAAGGCGGAGTAATTCATCCTGACAGGTAAAAAGGGGACCGGTTATCAATACAGCATCCTGACTCTTATGGTACCTTCAATAGCCCTCAGTTCCTGAAGAATATTGCTCGAGAGCCTGCTTTCGGTATCAATAATGACATATCCGACCTCTGGGTCAGTCTGAAGATATTCGGCTGCTATATTTATTCCTTTTGATGTGAAAACATAGTTTATTTCCTTTAGTATGCCCGGTTCATTTTTATGAATATGCAGGAACCGCTGGGCTTTCATGTTAGGCTGCAGGGATATCTGCACAAAATTTGTTGCCCCGATAGTGGCTCCCGTATCGCTGTAGCGGACAAGCTTTTCAGCCACTTCCGTTCCTATGTTTTCCTGTGCTTCTATTGTGCTTCCACCTACATGAGGAGAAAGGATGACGTTATCAAATTGCTGAAGCTCGGAAATAAAAGGATCACTGTTTGAGGCAGGCTCTTTCGGGAAGACATCAAGGGCGGCTCCCAGAAGATGACCGCTTTTTAGAGAAGCGGTCAGAGCCTGTATGTTCACAACTGTACCCCGTGATGCATTTATGAGACACGATCCTTTTTTCATAAGCTTAAGCTCCCGTTCACTGATCATATTACGTGTAAGCGGCGTTTCCGGTACATGAAGGGTTACTACATTGGCAACTGCCAGCAGGTCGTCGAGCGAAGAACATGCAACTGCCTTGCCCAGGCTAAGCTTCTTGACAATGTCATAATAATACACATTCATCCCAAGGGCTTCGGCAAGTATCGATACCTGCGATCCTATATGACCGTATCCTACTATCCCGAGATTTTTGTCACGGACTTCAAAACAGTTTGCAGCTGACTTAAGCCATTTCCCCCTGTGAGCAGCTGCATTTTTTACAGGAATATTTCGCAACAGTAAAATCGATTCGGCAATTACAAGTTCGGCGACTGACCTGGTATTGGAAAAAGGGGCATTGAAAACGGGAATCCCCAGCAGCCTTGCAGCCCTTCCGTCTACCTGGTTGGTGCCTATGCTGAAACAGCCTACTGCCAGAAGCTTAGGTGCTGAATGCAAAAGCTCATTTGTCAGATTTGTCCGCGACCTTATCCCTATTATATTTGCATTTTCAATTTTTCCCCTGAGAGTATGTTCATCCGGAGTTTCAGGAATTGATTCAATATTGGAGTATCCGTTGGCGTTAAAAAAAATTTCAGCACTTTTATGAATTCCTTCCAAAAGCAGAATCCTGATTTTATCTTTACCAAGAGAATATTCTTTAGACATAATCACTTATTGATATTAAGTAAATTCTTAAAACAGGTTACAAATATAAAATAAAAGTGCTCTTGCAGCTTAATCTTAGAATTACAGGTATTAAACTTTTTTGAATTTTATTTTTAATTGTTTGTATCCAAAAGATTTTGATCAGAAAGTCAACTCAATTTATTTAACCTAAATTTGAATTTAATTTTAGCCTTAAAATATGACAGATTTATATTTCAAAATATTCAGGGTAACACCCGAGGAGGTAGCCGGGATTGCTGCTTCTCCCAATGAGCCTCATGTTCATGAGTTTAAAGAATTGCTTATAGGTGCTGAAGGGCAGATAGAGCATTTCATCGATTTCAAGGCAGTGAATTTTAGAGCACCGTTTATTAGTTTTATCACGAGGGTCCCGATCCATCGCTTGCGGTGGTGCGAGATATACTGAAGACCATTTTTACAATGATTGAAGCTGAAGATGAAAAGAACATGATGCAGGACAGGCCCTATCCTAAAGTGCAGAACATTACCTTCAGGAACTTCCTGAAAATTCTTGAAGAGAATTTCAGGAGACCCGAAGGCGTGACCTTTTATGCCGATAAATTATTCATGTCGTCGAGAAGTGCTGAGGTTCAATTTGTAAAACAAGCCTAAGGTATTATAAGGTTAACCTTGAAAGAAAATGAATTTTTATGATTTAAATGATTCTCATGAACCATCTGTCAGCACAGAGAAAATGCCTGTGCTGTTTATTGGGCACGGCAGTCCAATGAATGCCGTTGAGGAGAATGAATTCGTTGCAGGATGGAGAAAGGTCGGGGAAAGTGTACCAAGGCCCAAAGCCGTATTGTGCATTTCGGCCCATTGGGAAACAATGGGAACCTTCGTCACGGGAATGGATAAGCCAAAAACGATTCATGATTTCGGAGGGTTCCCCGATGAACTATATGAAGTGCAATATCCTGCTCCGGGAAACCCTGAACTGGCCCGGAAAATTAAAGACCTTGTGAAAAAAACACAGGTTGGTCTGGATGAAAAATGGGGCCTTGATCATGGATGCTGGAGTGTGTTAAAACATCTTTATCCGAATGCAGATATCCCCGTAATTCAAATGAGCATGGATTTTTATATGAGCTCCCGGCAGCATTATGACCTGGCAAAAGAGCTTGTTTCTTTCAGGGAAAAAGGAATACTTATTATCGGCAGCGGAAATATAGTTCACAATCTGAGAATGGTATCATGGGCTAATTTAGAAAATGTCTACGGCTATGACTGGGCATTCGAGGCAGCAGAAAAAATGAAAAAGTATATCCTTGAAGGCGATCATGAGCAACTTATAAATTATGAATCCCAGGGCAGGGCTTTTCAGCTTGCTATTCCAACTCCTGACCATTATCTGCCATTGCTTTATGCATTGGCCCTGCAGGATAAAAACGATAGAGTGACTATCTTCAATGACAAACCGGTAGGTGGTTCGCTTATGATGACTTCGGTAAGAATCGGAACGGATATCTGAATACTTTGCACTTTGTCAATTCATTTTTTGCATCTGCTTCAATTATCTATCGGATAAATTTTCAATTATCCTTATTGTATCAGCCAGCTACGCAGCAGCAATTTACTGAACCTGATAATATCCCCTTCTGGTCTTCACACCACCGGAGAGCCAACGCAACTAATACTTCAGGACAAATTTGGTCTTAAGTGAATCCATTTTAGACTTCATTAATGATTTCAGCAGTACCAAAAAGAATTGTAAATTTACTTTCTTACAAAAACTGATGAAAAATGACGGAATTATATCCTGAATTCTTTGCCCGTTTTTACGATCTGATATACCATCAGATGCGCGATGAAGCCGATAATGATTTTTATCTTGACAGGATAAACGAAACCGGCGGCAAAATCCTTGAATGCGGAGTGGGTACAGGAAGATTGTTCATGAAAGCGCTTGAAAATAATGCCTACATATACGGAATCGATATAAGCCCGGCAATGCTTGATATCCTGAAGAAGAAACTGGCTCCGGAACATCATGCAAGAATAAGTCTTCAGAATATCGTTGATTTCAGGCTGAACACTCAATTCGATCTCATTATTGCTCCATTCAGGGTATTCATGCACCTTACAGATAAAAACGATCAGATTAAAGCCCTTAATAATGTTTACAATCATCTGAGAAAAGGCGGAAAATTCATTTTTGATGCCTTTGTTCCCGATCTGAAGCAGCTTATAAAGGGACTTTATAATGTCACTGACTTTGAAGGAGAATATGAACCAGGGAAAAAGGTCAGGAGAACTGTATCGACAAACCCGGATCTGATAAATCAGCTCATTAATGTTTCTTTCCTTATTGAATGGGATGACAAGGACGGTCATAACAGCAGAGTGTGGAATAGTTCCATGAGGTTTTTCTTCCGTTTTGAGCTGGAGCATCTTATCGAACGGTCAAAATTCAAAAACTACAGGATATCAGGTGATTTTGCTTGCAGTGAACTGAATGCAGATTCAAAGGAATTCATTATAAGCTGTACAAAATAATCAATATACAATGAGGAAAATCAATATTTCAGCTCCTTTTGCTGTCATTATAATCTTCGTATTATCTGCCGGACTTACTTCATGTTCTCAAAAAAAGAGTCAGCCTGTTGATTTTGTGAACCCCTATATTGGCAACATCAGCCATCTCCTTGTTCCAACATACCCCACGGTACATCTTCCAAACAGCCTGCTGAGGTTTTATCCTGACCGCGAAAGCTACACTTCAAATAAAATGGCAGGATTCCCGCTAAACATCATTTCTCATCGTTCCGAAAAAGTGTTTGCCTTGTTGCCGTTTACGGGAAATGCCGGCAGTTCTGCTGCAGAAATGAATTATACCTATGATAATGAACATACTACTCCGTATCTTTATGCCGTGGATCTTGATGATCAGGATATAAATGTAAAATTTTCGCCGTCAGAAAAATCAGGCTTTTTCAATCTCAGGTTCAGCGATAATGATGCTCACGGCATTATGATCAGGGCGTCGGAAAAAGGGCATCTGAATTATAATGACAAAATAATTTCAGGGTATGAAACCACCGAAGGAGTCAGAACATATCTTTTCATGGAAATCGATTCTTCTCCGGATAGTGCTGATACTTCTGCAAATGCGGCCGTACTGACATACCGTACCGGCCATTCAAATGAAATAAACATCAGGTACGGCCTTTCGTATATCAGCACGGACCAGGCAAAACTAAACCTGGGAGAAGAGATAAAAGACTGGAACATTGATAATGTTTCCCGCAAAGCAAGAGCGATATGGAACTCCCTCCTTTCAAAAATTGAGGTCGAAGGTGGAACACCTGATCAGCGGATTGTCTTTTATACTTCATTGTACAGATGCAGTGAAAGGATGATTGATATAACAGAAGACGGGAAATATTTCAGTATCTGGAATAAAAGCGTGCAGCAGGCAAACGATACTGATTTTTTTACTGACGACTGGGTATGGGATACCCATCTGGCATTACATCCTCTTCAGATAATACTTAATCCTGACCGGCAGAGCGAAAAGATCTCTTCATATATACGTATGGCAAGACAATCGGGATGGATGCCGACGTTCCCTACACCGGAAGGCGATCTTCACTGCATGAACGGCAACCATTCCGCCGCAGTGGTCCTTGATGCCTGGGAAAAAGGAATCACGGGGTTCAATCTTGAAGAAGCATATGATCATTTGAAGGAAACAATGCGTTTTGAAACCCGGCTGCCCTGGATTAAGGATAGTGCCACATGGCTCGACAGATTCTATGATCGGAACGGTTATTTCCCGGCGCTGAAAAAAGGGGAAGCCGAGACATGTCCCAAGGTCCATCCTTTTGAAAAAAGGCAGGCAGTGGTTGTTACGCTGGCCTCATCTTATGATGACTGGTGCATGGCGCAGATCGCCAGGGAACTGGGCAAAAATGATGATTATGATTTCCTTATCAAAAGAAGTCTTAATTACAGAAAACTTTTTAATAAAGAAACAGGATTTTATCATCCTAAAGACAGCTCAGGCAACTGGATCGAACCATTTGATTACAGATTCGACGGAGGAATGGGAGCCCGTGATTATTATGATGAAAATAATGGCTGGACCTACCTCTGGCAGCCTTACCATGCTTTCAGCGACCTGATGGCTATGCTGGGAGGCGCGGAAAAGTTTGAAAACAAGCTTGATCAGTTCTTCAGCGAGGGCATTGGTAAATCAAAATGGCAGTATTATTCGACAATGCCGGATGCAACAGGGAATGTCGGACAGTTTGTTATGGGGAACGAGCCATCAATGCATATAGCCTATCTTTACAATCTTGCCGGAAGGCCGTGGAAAACCCAGAAGAGGGTAAGAATGCTGATGGATACCTGGTTCAGAAATGATCTTATGGGGATCCCGGGTGATGAGGACGGAGGTGGACTGTCAGCATTTTATGTTTTTTCAGCCATGGGTTTTTATCCTGTAACTCCTGGAATCCCCGAGTACCAGATTGGCAGTCCGCTTTTCAGCAAAGTGATGATCCACCTTAATAATGGAAAGACATTCACTGTAATTGCCAGGAATAACAGCCAGAATAATAAGTATATCCGGTCAGCAAAGCTAAACGGGAAGGAACTGAAAAAGCCGGTTTTTACTCACAGGGATCTGATTGAAGGAAGTACGCTTATCCTTGAAATGTGTGACCGGCCAGATAAATCATGGGGTACTTTTAAATGACAACGGAATTTGACGTAATAATCTCCGGTGCCGGACCTGCAGGATCTACTGCCGCTCTTGCCCTTGGTTCATCAGGACTGAAGGTTGCCCTGATTGATAAAGAGATGTTCCCCAGAGCAAAAGTTTGTGGTGATGCAATTCCGGCTTATGTGCCAAAGGTATTGAATACAATAAATCCCTTGTACGCCAGCGCCTTCTCAAAAATATCTGAAAAGACAAGGGTAAACGTCTGCAGAATTGTCGCGCCTTCAGGGAAATCGCTCGATCTCAGGTTTCGTGAAGATGGATACATCTGCAAACGGGAAGTATTTGATGCATTCTTATCTGCGCTTGCAGGTAAGATTCCTGACCTCACTTTCTTACAGAATACTCTTGTAAAAGATGTCAGGGCTGATGAAAATGAGGTTATTATTGAAACAGATCAAAATCACAGCCTCAAAGCAAGGCTGGTAATCGGTTGCGACGGGGCCAACAGCTTAATAAAGAAGAAACTCGCCCATACAGCATTTGATATGCGTGAATGTTCTGTCGCTGTCCGTACCTATTTTAAAAATATAAAGGATGTTCCCCTGCAAACCTGTGAGCTGCATTTTACAAAGAATCTGCTTCCGGGATATTTCTGGATATTCCCTTTACCGGGGAATCTCTTCAATGTCGGACTTGGCATGTCATCAAAGGCTATTTCTGGGAAAAAAATAAATCTCAGACAGGAGCTCATGAGAATTATTGAAGATGATACTTGTCTTGGTCGACGCTTTAAAGGAGCAGAAATAACTGGTGAGATTCAAGGTCATGCGTTGCCTCTTTACTCCCGCAAAATTCCCATCTCAGGTGAGCGGTTTATGCTATGCGGTGATGCGGCATCACTGATAAATCCTGCCACAGGAGCAGGAATCGGTCAGGCTATGCAATCTGGCAGATATGCCGGCTGGCATGCATTAAAATGTTTTGAAAAAAATGATTTTTCAGATGACTTTATCAAAGGATATCACAAAATCGTCTATGACAAAATATTGAAAGTAAACATACGCTATTTAATGATCAGGGAGTTCGTTCTTAAATATCCGTCCGGAATAAATGGAATAATAAATGCAGGATCAAAGAGCAAAAAATTTTATGAAACAATCATGAAGATCCTGAAATAATGGATATGAAGATAATAAGCTGATCACTTGAATTATTTCTCTTATATTAGTAACTTCATGGGGTTGAATCCTGATTGCAGGATTTGATAATTTCTGAGTGTAAAGTATTTTGCTTAAACCTGAAATATTTCTACTTAATTTATCAGTTAACTCTTAAAACAAAAACCATGAAAACAAGTACAATTATCTATTTTGTATTATGCGCAATTTGCTTAATAGGCGCATTGATAATCTTTTTCAATGGTCTTGGGGTAAAGGCTTTGTGGTTTCTTCTGTTTGGCATTGGAGCGGCATTATTTTTCAGGGAGGGAATGGCAGAGACCAGAAATAAAGATAATGAACCAAAACAGCAGTAATAAATGACTGCATTAAGTAATTCCTGTTCCGGTTTAATTTATCAGTTAACCATTAATTTTTTATCCTGCCATGAAAAAGTCATTTATGTTTCTTCTGGCAATAAGCATTATTGCAATTAGCCCCGCTGCTTCCCAGGGCATTTTGAATAAGCTAAATAGCTCTGTTTCAAAAGCAATAACAGGGACCAAAGATAATTCTCCAAAAGTTGCACCTGAGCCTAAATGCGCTTGCGCAAATGCTGCACTTATAATGGACCTTGGCGGAAAATTCAAAATAACATATAATGAAATGTCTGTTTACATGAAAGATGATGGCAGCCTGCTGGTCTATGACAAGATGAAAGATAAATATTACATCTCGAAGAACGGAGTTGCGGAGGGTCCATACGGCAGCGAAGACAAAATTGTAAAAGAATTTCAGTCAGCACCAGGCAGTGATATGCTTTCTGAGAGTGATCAGCCGTCAGGAAACAGTGAGCAGAAAAATGATTACTGGTTGAATAAATATCCATCGTTTATCTCACGGTCAGGAGAGAAGTACCTTATTAAAATCAACGGGAAAAGCTATGGCCCGTTTGCACAGATAAACGATTTTGCAGTACCAGCTTCAAAAGATAAGTTTGCAGCCCTGGTAATAGAGAACGTGCTTGTAACCGAAGATCAGGGAAAGAAGCTGGAAGAAGCAATGAAAAATGCCAAAACCGACCAGGAGCGCATGGAACTGTCAATGAAATTCAGTCAGCAGATGTCGGAAAAGATGAAGGACGGAGGTGCCGAATCAATCACTCCAAAACTGGTTTCGAATATACCAGATGTAAAATACGATGCAATGCAATGGATGGGCGGAAAACTCAACGGTACTGCTAAATTTGATGATATCGTGGTATTTTCATCGGATAAGGTGATTGACCTCCAGGGTAAAACAATTTTTAACCTTAAGAACAACGCCGGGACCGGTGGGAAGTTTATGATCAATTCCTCCAACAGCAAATATGCCAGTTATAAATACGGTACATTAACTTTCAGCGATGGAACTACTTTGTCGGAACTGTTTAGTCCTTTTCTGACAAAAAAAGACGGAAAGGTATATATTGCCTATTTGTACTATTCTCCGGGCAGGAATTCGATTATGCAGTGTCTAATCCCTTTTTAGGATAATTGCTCAGTGATTTTCATATAGTGCCGCCCTGGCTGGAGAGGATGCTTTTTCCATTTATTTTGTCGTTATTGCTGTTTACAGGTACAGCTTTTGCCCAGGATACTGATTTTAAAAAAATCTTCGGCAAGGATTGGGACAAAGCTGAAGCATTTCTTTCAGAAAATGAAAGCTGGATGAAACAGGCATGCGCCAGATACCATGTTTCATATCCTGTTGCTGCAGCAATAATATTTCCTGAACTTGTCAGGTATTCGGCGCTTCGCGACAAAATTGAAATCACCCTGCTCAAGACCTTGTATATAAATCTTGGCGATGAATATGCCGATTTTTCAATTGGCCCTTTTCAAATGAAGCCTTCTTTTGCACAAACCGTAGGTGAGAAAGCCCGTTTGTTAAAAGACAGGATCAGTACTCAATTCAGTGACAAAATCACTTATAGCAATGACCGTGAGTACAGGGATTCAATTGTAAACAGTCTTGAAAAACCTCAATCCCAGCTTATTTATCTGATTGCATTTATAAAGATCTGCGATAACATGTTTGGTTTCGGAACCTCTGATGATAATTACAGGCTTAAAATTCTTGCCACAGCCTATAATTGCGGCCTGAATAAAAATCCTGAACAGATTAAGGCAATGTCAGACAGGAAATTTTTCAATACAAAACTCTATGCCACGCAGAATTATTGCTATTCAGCAGTTTCTCTTTTTTGGTATCACAGGTATGCAGATCAGCAAAAAAACCAGGAAATAAAAGTTAAATAGTTCAGAACCTGAAACCTACCGAAAAGCCGAATCCTATATTCTTCTTTGAAGTTTTGTCATTGAAATCGCCGATATCAGGATTTATTTTCAAAAGTCCCATCTGGGCATCAGCCTTAAAGAAAAAGCCGCTGAAAAGTTCATAGCCGAAGAAAATATCAGCCCCGGCATCAAGTCCGCGATAATAGGAATAAGTTGTCGGCTCACCTTTAGCATCGTTTCTAAACTTCACGGCAAGGTTATCTGTTTCCTTGCCTGTTTTGATTTTTTCGTTGCCGAAAATGCCGTAAGCAACATACGGTCCAAAACCAAAAAGAATATGTCCGTCACCTATTTGCGGCATGTACAAAATGTTTACAGGAACCTCAACATAGTACAGATTTGTTGTCCTTATGGTATTTCCTGCCACTGTATCCTGCCTTGCTCCCTTGTTGTGAAACATCAGGCCGGCCTGTAAATTCAAATCCATGCTGATAGGTAGCACAACATCCGCGCCTGCATGGAACCCAGGCTTGAATTCATTCTTAAGCTTTTCTCCCCAGTAATCGGTACCGTAAAAATTCTGAAGGTCCGCTCCTGCAGTTATATCAAATTTTATTCCGGTATTATTCTTATACCTCTTCTTCAGATAGGCTTTTTTCTGCGAATAAGCCGGTGGAAGAACAAAAATCAGCATTAAAATAAAACATATGCTTCTTGTTTTCATTTTAGTTATTTTGTATCTGTTTAAAATTAATTATCATACACTTCAGGAAGAAAATCTAAAATTCCTTATGATCTTCATAATCTTCAATATAAAATAAAACTTGTATCTTACCTGATATTTTACTAATTTTATAAATGGCTAATTCAATTGGCAATTTAATCTCTTTTGGTCAGACCAAAACATATGTTATTTTAATTCTTTTCAAATAGTAATCTAAATTATCAACACTATGGCTTTATTAAAAGTTATTGAAATCATGTCATCCTCAGAAAAAAGCTGGGAAGATGCCGCTGCTGTCGCGGTAAAGACAGCAGGAAAGACTGTCAAGGAGATACGTTCAGTTTATGTACAGGACATGAGCGCTGTTGTAAAGAACAATAAAATCTCAGAGTTCCGCGTGAATGTAAAGATCACATTTGAAGTAACGAACTGAATAATCATTCCTGTGGAGGCTTGCCGGTTTTTGATTGATGGTACAAATAAAACAGAAGAAATTACAGGCAACCGGTGACCATTGATAATTATAATTATTTCTCACTTCCTGAAAAAAGTTGACTAAAAAAAGCCAACTTTTTTCAGGAAGTAATACAAAATGAAAAAATCCCCTTTCGGGATTAAGGGGCAAAATACTTACTCGACAGCCCCAATAAAAAATCATTATGCTTATTTCATGAGTTATCAGGCTTCTTGTTATCAGCCGATTTTTTCCTTAGCCGCTCAGCTGCATCTTCAAGCTTCTCGGCCGTCTTGTCAACTACCTTTTTGCTAAATTCCTTAAATTTTGAAACAGCTCCTTCAGCCTTTTTTTCCGTCTTGTCAGTAAGAGTTTCAAGCTTTTCTTTTACCCCGCTTTTCTTGATATCCTCTATTTTATCTTCTACAAAGTCTTCGGCTTTACCAACTGCTTCATTTACTTTCTTAAAAGCATCACTCTTCTTTACTTCCGAGACTTTCTCATCAAGAAAATCATCAGTCTTGTCAGCAAGCTTTTTAGCTTTGTCCAGTAAGCTCTCCTTTTTAGGATCTACCGGTGTGTTATTTTTCGGGTCTTCCATTTGTTAAAATATTAAGGTTCAGAAATTAATATAGTTTTTCTTTATATGAGAATTCCCAGTATAAAGATAGAAATTATTTATCTTCAGAGAGAATCATGCTGCTTTATTTTAAGAATATGGTTTATCTTTAAAATGTTATTATGAATACATGGACAAGGAAGTACTTACGGCGATAGCTATCGGGATTGGTTTGAGCGCCAGTTGCGGATTCAGGGTATCGATCCCCATGCTTATTGCAGCTATTGCTGCAAAAGCCGGCATATTCCCGGTTAATGAAGGATTCCATTGGCTTGCCAGCTGGCCGGCAATCTTTTGCTTCGGTGCTGCCACGGTGACAGAGATATTTGCCTATTATATCCCGGTAGTTGACAATCTGCTGGACATCATCGCCACACCGTTTGCTGTAATTGCCGGAACCCTCCTGCTCACATCAGTTCTGCCGATTGATAACGGTTTCCTCAAATGGATAACCGGAATTCTCGTTGGTGGCGGAGCTGCTGCAACAATTCAGGGAGCAAGCGTTCTTACAAGGCTCGCTTCCACAAAATTTACAGGTGCGACAGGCAATGCCATCGTTGCCACAGGAGAGCATGCCGCTGCAACAGGAACTTCGATACTCTCGCTTTTTATCCCGTTTCTGGTGGCTTCCATTGTAATAGTACTTGTAATTTTTATTATCAGTAAATTCGGGAAGAAACTTTTAATGAGAAAAACAGCCTGAGGAGTATCATTATTTCGGGAATCAGGCACATAAAATTACCGTACTTACCAAATATGTTATTGCCTTGAGAAAATTTGTTTCTGCAATAATCCTTCTGACTACTTTATCCATAAATTCAACAATCGCACAGGACAGCCTTAAATTCAGCGGACAGTTTTCATCATGGCTCGACGTACGTTCAAAGAATGCTCTGCCTTTGATGGCCGGATGCCGTTATATCCCTCAATTGGACCTCAGCCACAAAAATGGAAGGAATGGGACTTTTGATTCAGAACTGTCGGTCAATGTTTATGGCACTGCAGGTATGCATCCGTTTGATTCGGTTAGTTTTGCCGGGGAAATAAAGCCATACAGGGCATGGGTAAGATATTCATCAAATCAGTTTGAACTACGTCTCGGGCTGCAAAAAATCAATTTTGGTTCTGCCATGATCCTGCGGCCTCTGATGTGGTTCGACCAGGTTGATGCCCGTGATCCTCTTCAGCTGACTGACGGCGTATGGGCCCTGCTGGCAAGGTACTATTTCCTTAATAATGCAAACATCTGGTTCTGGGGACTTTATGGAAACAATAAGCCAAGAGGATGGGAACTGGTGCCGACAAATAAACAGTTTCCCGAGTTCGGGGGACGAATCCAGATCCCTGTACCCGGAGGTGAAGCAGCCATATCTTACAATCACCGGATCGCCGATAACATGGGAATGACAATGTTTTCAAATTATTATGAAAAAATCCCTGAGGATCGCTTTGGCATAGATGCAAAGTGGGACCTGAAAGTTGGGCTCTGGGTTGAAGGATCCTGGACAAGGAAAGACAAAAACCTTGAGCTTTTTACGAACCAGGAAATATTTAATGCTGGAATCGATTACACATTTAATATTGGCAACGGGCTCTATGCTGCATGTGAGCAGCTGCTTGCCTCATACGACCGGACAGCATTCACATTTGGCAGCACTGATGTATTTTCGTTGTTATCGGTCAATTATCCGGTTGGTAAATTTGACAAACTGAACGGAATTGTATTTTATGATTGGAAAGATAATAATTTTTATAATTTCGTTTCGTGGCAGAAACAATATGATAAAATAATGTTTTATGTAATAGGATACTGGAATCCTGAAACTTATCTCCTTCCGGCTATGTCATCCGGATCGTCAGGTGGTTTTCCCGGAAAAGGCATCCAGCTGATGTTTGTGTACAACCATTAAAAATATTGTATGGAAACCACTCCGGTTATTCTGATTGAGCATCTCATCAAAAAGTTCCCTGTTGGAAAAGGGGAATTTACTGCACTGAACGGGATTGATCTCAGCTTCGATTCAGGTGAATTTGTCGGTCTTATAGGGCCAAGCGGTTCCGGTAAAACTACACTGCTCAATATAGTCGGTTCCCTTGATGTTCCTTCATCAGGTAAAGCCATCGTTCTCGGGAAATCCGTAAGCAGCCTTTCTGCCAGGGAAGCTGCCCGTTTGCGGAAAGAAAATCTCGGATTTATTTTTCAAAGCTATAACCTGTTTGCTGTTCACACGGTTTTTGAAAATGTCGAATTTCCTCTTTTGCTGCTTAAGTATGCTGCTCCCGACCGGAAAAAGATGGTAATGGAGGCTCTTCAGTGGGTAGGACTTACCGACAAGGTTAAATCAAAGCCGCCCCAGTTATCCGGGGGAGAATGCCAGAGGGTTGCAATAGCAAGGGCGATGGTTAAAAAACCGTCGCTTGTGCTTGCAGATGAACCAACCGCAAACCTCGATGCAGACAATTCCCACAATATACTGAAGACTATGGAAAACCTGAACAGGGAACTGAAAACAACCTTTCTCTTTGCCACTCATGATGAAAAAGTTATAAGCTACCTGAGAAGGAAGATTTTCCTTCTCGATGGCAGGGTCGACAGGGATGAAGTCAAACCAAATTAATTACACGGACAATGAAACTTGCAATCAAACTGGCATACCTTAACCTGATCGGTGCAGGTTTAAGAACATGGCTGAATGTTATTGTCCTGTCATTCTCGTTTGTCATTGTAATTTTTCTGAAAGGAGTCTTAATCGGCTGGGATCACCAGGCAAAAACTGATATGACCGCGTGGGAGATCGGAGGCGGACAATACTGGCAAAAAGACTATGATCCGCTCGATCCTTTCACCCTCACTGACAGTCATGCCAGGATTCCTGCTGAAGTACAGGATGAGATTGCAAGAGGTGAGATGGAGCCTTTTCTGATTGTCCCCGGAACTATTTATCCTCAGGGACGCCTTCAATCTGTGGTCATAAAGGGAATTAATCCGTCGCAATCAATGTTTTTGCTGCCATCCCATAAACTGGATACAATTACTGAAGCCGTACCGGCAATCATCGGTTCACTCATGGCTAAAAACCTCAAGGCATCAATAGGAGATCAGATTATGGTTCGCTGGCGTAATGTAAACGGAACTTTTGATGCAGGCAATATTGTAATAACTGAAATCTTTTCGACAAATGTTCCTGAAGTTGAGTCAGGACAGATATATGTTCCGCTGGAGAGACTCCGGTCAATGATGATGCTTCCGGGGGAAGCTACGATCCTGACTTTCAGGGACAGCGAAAAAGCCCATCCTTTGATCAATGGATGGACCCTTAAAACAAAAAAAGAGCTGACTGCCTCGGTTGACGCCATGATCAGATTCAAGAGCATTGGTCAGTCCGTGATGTATGCCATTCTTCTGTTTCTTGCAATGCTGGCCATATTTGATACTCAGGTGCTGTCTATTTTCAGAAGGCAGAAAGAAATCGGAACATATATTGCGCTTGGCTATACAAGATGGCAGGTGGTCGGACTTTTTACTGTTGAAGGAACAATGTATTCAGTCCTGGCTGCCTTGTTATCTGCTGTTTACGGTATTCCTTTCCTGGTATGGATGGCTAAAACCGGATGGAAAATGCCCATAGATACAAGCGAATTCGGGATGGCAATAGCCCAGACACTTTACCCTGTTTACAGCGTTGGTCTTATAATATCAACTGTTTTGATAATGACTATTTCCACAGCCATCGTCAGTTACTGGCCTTCACGCAGAATAGCTAAAATGAACCCTACAGATGCATTAAGGGGGAAGCTGCAATGATAAAATTTATTCTTAAAGGCCTCATGCGCGATAGTAGCCGGAGCCGGTTACCGGTTCTTGTGGTTTCAATAGGTGTAATGCTGACGGTTTTATTGCATGCCTATGTAAAAGGTGTCATGGGAGATATGATTGAGATGAACGCAAGATTCTCGGACGGTCATGTAAAGGTGATGACCAGGGCTTATGCTGAAAATATGAGCCAGATGCCCAACGATATGGCGCTGCTTAATTCCGGTGACCTTCTTAAAAGCCTCGGTAAACAGTTCCCGGATATGGAATGGGCGGAGAGGATTCAATTCAGCGGGCTTATTGATGCACCTGACAAAAACGGAGATACAAAAGCACAGGGACCTGCATACGGAATCGGCCTTGATCTGCTGTCAGACTCAACACTTGAACCCGGGCGGTTGAATCTTGCAAAATCGATCGTTCATGGTAAGCTGCCGGCAAGCCGTGGAGAGGTCCTTATAAGTGACGAGTTCTCCGGGAAGCTTAATGTGAATCCCGGTGACAAGATAACCCTTATCGGTTCCACTATGAATGGCAGCATGACAATGTACAATTTTATTGTTTCAGGCACACTGTCTTTCGGGACCGAAGTTCTCGACCGCGGAACTATTATTGCTGATATTGAAGATGTCAGGAATGCACTCGATATGGCTGATGCTACTGGTGAAATTTTCGGATTTTTTAAAAATGGTTTTTATGATGATGAGTCTGCACTGAAAGATGCTGCAAGATTCAATTCAGAATATTCAGGAAACCCTGATGAATTTGCACCTGTAATGAAAACCCTGAGCCAGCAGGGAAGTATGGACCAGTATGTAAAGCTGTCGGACAGACTGGCTAACTATATTGCTATGGTTTTCGTGATCGCAATGTCGCTTGTATTATGGAATGCTGCATTGCTTGGAGGGCTCCGTCGTTATGGTGAGGTCGGTATCAGACTGGCCATGGGCGAAGAAAAAGATCATGTTTACCACACCATGATATATGAATCATTGATTATTGGGTTCATAGGATCAGTAGCCGGGACTTTTTTTGGACTGTTTTTTGCATGGCTCATCCAGAAATACGGTATTAATATCTCAGGATTAATGAAAAGTTGGTCACTGTTGATGCCTACAACCATCAGGGCACGAATTACAACAGAAGATTTTTATCTTGGTTTTATCCCTGGTTTAATATCCACTGTCGTGGGCACCATGATTTCAGGCATTGGTATTTACAGGAGACAAACTTCAATTCTGTTTAAGGAACTGGAGACCTGAAAAATAATTAAAATCATGAAAAAAAGAATCATATCATTAGCTGTCATTGCAGCTGCAACCCTGTTTTCTGCAGACTGTCTTGCACAGACCGACGCGGATAAAATACTTAAAAAAGTTGTAGATAATATGTCATCCGACAACAGGGTTTTTGAATCTTCAATGACAATCCATGGAGCCAGGGAAAGCAGAACAATAACATCAAAAACATATTCTGCCGGTGATAAACAATCATTTACAGAATATTTGTCTCCTGCCCGTGAGCAGGGAACCAAAATGCTTAAGCTTGAAAAGCAGCTATGGATCTATTCACCATCCACCGACAGAACGATTCAGATATCAGGGCATATGCTCAGGCAGTCAGTTATGGGGTCGGATCTTTCTTATGAAGATATGATGGAGGACCGCAAACTGACCGATGTCTATTCTGCTAAGGTTATTGGCAATGAAACAATTGACAACAGAAAAACACTGATACTTGAACTTACTGCAAAAGTACCGGACGTGGCTTATTATTTAAGAAAAATGTGGATCGATCCGGAAAAATTTGTTCCACTGAAAGAAGAATTGTTTGCCAAAAGCGGACAGCTGCTGAAACGTACAACCCTCTCAGATATAAGGCAGATTGAAGGGCGCTGGTTCCCTCTCACAATAGTTTACAAGGATGTACTGAAACAGGGTAGCGGGACAGAATTCAAAATATCAAGTATTAAATTCGATCAGAAAATTCCGGATTATATCTTCACAAAAGCAGCATTGAAACAATAAATTAACTCCCGTTTATCAAGTAGTTCAACAAGGATTTTTTAAAGAGTTATCGATTTAATAATTACTTTAGCCCAATTAAAAGAAATAATTTAACTTTATTAATTCTTAATAATCCATGATCTGGTTGGTTTTATTTGAAGAACATTAGAATTTATAAGGATAAAGTGCAATAAAAAAACAGACTATGACTAAAGATACATCTGTTCCGGAAAAACCTTCAAAATTCTCAGGAGTTATGAAGAAAACTAAAAGAATATTTAGATGGATCCTGGTTTTGGTAATTATATTTCTCGGCACATTCGTTTACTGGAAATATTTTTATTCTTACAGCGAAGGTTATCGTGCCGGCTTGTTACAGAAATTCTCTCATAAGGGCACATTTTTCAAAACCTTTGAAGGTGAAATAATTCTGAGCAGTGTTTCAAGCAACAATAATGTGGCAATTGCATCTGAAAAATTTCTGTTTTCAGTGCCAAATAAAAACCTTGCCATTCAGTTTGACACTTTACAGGGTAGGAATGTTATTGTTCATTATATTCAAAAAAACGGCCCTGTCTTCTGGCGGGGTGATTCAGAGTACCTTGTCGACAGCGTAAAACTAAGAAAGTAAATAAATACCCGTTTTGCCGGAAATAATATCAGACCGGTAATTTACTTTATCATTTTATTACCTTTTTCATAATACCAAAAACGCCTCTTATAAAAGTAGCGCTGGTAAGTAGTTTAACTATAGGGTTTTTCAGTATGTTCCCAGCACTTCCTGAAGATGAGCTCCTTTGTTTTTCAGACGTATTCTGTGCAGTCTCATTTGCTGCCTGCTGATGAATACCCTCAATTTTATCTGTCAGAATTTCAAAGGCGCTTTCCCTGTCGATGGATTGGCTGTATTTACGTACCAGTTCGGAAGATCTGTTTATTGTATCAATTTCATTAAGCAGGGCTTTGCTTGCTTCGTTGAAAATCAGATGAGCCTCATCAATAAATATTGCAAGTTCGGGTTTGTCAACATCGCCCTTTTCAGGCATGACATTATATACCTCAGCAAGAAGGCAGAGCATGAAAGTTGAAAAAAGCTTGGGCTTGTCCTGTATATCAGTCAACCTGATGATATTTACATATCCGTTGCCTTTTCTGTCGCGCCTCAAAAGGTCGTTAATATCAAAGGAAAGTTCACCGAAAAAAAGATCAGCATTCTTCTGTTCAAGCTCCATGGCCTTTCGAAGAATAATTCCTGTTGTGACAGCGGAAATAGTTCCATAATCCCTTGAGATTTCTTCTTTCCCTTCTTCAGTGACATACTGAATGACTTTCCTGAGGTCTTTGAGATCAAGCAGTGGCATGCGCTTATTGTCGCAGAATTTAAAGATGACGGCAAGGACGCTCTCCTGAGTATCATTCAAATCCAGTATTCTTGAAAGAAGTACAGGTCCGAATTCAGAAACAGTAGCACGGAGTCTCACTCCATCCTGTTTAGAAATTGTAAATAATTCAACAGGGCATCCTTTCGGGGAATAGGGAAGACCTATTTTAGACTGCCTGTCAGTGACAGATGACCTGGCTTCTCCCGGCATTGCTATTCCGCTCAGATCTCCCTTTACATCCATAAGTAGTACGGACACGCCTACCCTTGAAAGCTGCTCCGCTATAACCTGCAGCGATTTGGTCTTTCCTGTACCGGTGGCGCCGGCGATCAAACCGTGCCTGTTCATTGTTTTAAGAGCTATTTTTACCTGTGCATCAGCAACCGGTTCTCCATCAAGCATCGCGCTTCCAAGTATTATAGATTCATCCTTGCAGGCATAGCCGTCATTTATAACCGCTGTAAAAGTTTCTTTCCTGTCCATGATATTAGAAATTTATAATTCATTGGATTTTCAAAAGATGTAATTTAAGAGATTGGGGTCAATTTTCAAAAAGATGAAATGTTCATATTAAACTAATCATATGATTCAAAAAATGTTCATTATCTTTAGATCCTGAATGATAGCTGAACCTTTTATTTGATTTCCGTGAAACAAAAATACTTCATAAAATCTGGGTTATTTAGTATAACTGAGGATATATTAGATTAATTATCAAATAAATAATAAAAAATTAGAAATAAGAATATTAATTTACTAAAACTTATAAAGATGGCAAAGTTTGAAGTTTACCAGAGCGGCAAAAAAAATGAATTTCGTTTCCGCCTGAAGGCAGATAATGGTCAGACCATTCTGAGCAGTGAAGGTTATACAAGCAAGGCTTCATGTCTGAATGGGATCGAATCAGTAAAGAAAAATTCATCTGATCCAAAAAGGTTTACCAAAACCATCACTCCGACAAATATGTTTCGTTTCGCAATCACTGCAGCAAACAGCCAGATTATAGGAACAAGCCAGAATTACAAAAGCGTAAGCGGACGTGATAACGGGATTGAATCAGTAAAAAGAAATGCTGCCAGGGCAGAAATTAAAGAGGTTGAAAAATAGCTTACTATTTTTTAAATCCAGGTATCAATCCAGCCATGCATTGCGTGGCTGCATTTTTTTAACCGATAAAAATCTTCTGAAATGGGAAAAAGAATTTTGATAACATCTGTGCTGCTTATTTATTCATTATCATTAACATACTGCCAGATCACCTCGGTCGAAAAAAATTTAAGGACCTTGAATTCCGATACAATAATGGGTTGGAAAAAAGGTGGTGTTTTTGCAGTAAATCTTTCACAGACCTCTCTTACAAACTGGGCATCAGGAGGACAAAACTCACTTGCGACTAACGGGATTCTCAGTGTATTTGCCAACCTGAAGCAGGGAAAATCAGCCTGGGATAATTCGCTTGACCTTGGATATGGGATTCTTAAACAGGGAAGTGAAGGGTACAAAAAAACTGATGACAAGATTGAACTTAACTCAAAATACGGGAGGCAGGCATTTAAAAATGTCTATTATGCGTTTCTTGTAAATTTCAGAACACAGATGACCCCGGGGTATAATTACATTGATGCCAATACGGTAAGTAAAATTTCGGACTTTTTTTCACCGGCATATTTAATACTTGCGTTGGGATTAGATTACAAACCAAATGCAAATTTCAGCGCTTTTTTTGCTCCATTGGCAGGCAGGTTCACTTTTGTTACCGATAAAGCACTTTCCGATGCCGGTGCTTTTGGAGTATCACCGGGTAAAAATACGAGAAGCGAGTTTGGCGGATACTTAAGGACAATTTATACCAGGAACAATTTCAAGGGGGAATTCATGAAGAATGTGGCATTTACAACAAAGCTTGATCTATTCTCAAATTATATCGATAAACCTCAGAATATGGATGTTAACTGGGAAACCCTCATTGCTCTGAAAGTCAACAAATTTATATCTGTGAGTTTTAATACGGATCTTATTTATGATGATAAAATAAAAGTGCCATTCGATAAAAACGGTGATGGGATAATTGAAGCAGGTGAAGCAGTCGGATCGAAAGTGCAATTCAAGGAAATTCTTGGAGTAGGACTCTCATACAAATTTTAAATTTAATTAACTAAAACCTGACAAAATGAAATTCTTAGACGAATTCAAAGCTTTTGCCATGAAAGGCAACATGGTCGACATGGCAATAGGTATCATCATTGGCGCAGCATTCGGGAAAATTGTTTCTTCGATTGTAAATGATATCCTGATGCCGCCAATCGGATTGCTCCTCGGAGGAGTGAATTTTACTGATCTGAAGCTTGTAATGCGGGCAGCTGTTGAAGGGAAACCGGCTGTTACATGGAATTACGGAAGCTTTATTCAGGCTCTAATCGATTTTCTGATAATCGCTTTCTCCGTTTTCCTTCTTATTAAGGCAATTAATATGGCAAAGAAGAAAGAAGAACCTGCACCGGCAGCCCCTCCTGCTCCTACAAAGGATCAGATATTACTTACAGAAATCAGGGATCTGCTTAAGAAATAATAAAATTGTCATATTAGTATTAGCATAAAGGCATGACTGGCATGTTCTAATTTTATGGGACGTCGAGTCGGCGTCCCTTTTTTTGAGAAAGCTGTTGAATGGAAATTAATCATAGCAAAGATGAAGAATGCAGCATTTTCAGAACTTCCACGGGAACCTGGTCTTCCCAGGCCGACAGTAACACTGTTCTGCTTAAGAAAATAGTTGATGAATCCTGAAAAAAAGAAAGAAGACGCGAAAGTCAGTGATGGGAAATTCTTCGGATTCAACCGGAATATATTGTTTACCGGCCTTACAAGTTTTCTCACCGACACATCTGTAAAGATGATCTACTCGGTAATGCCTATGTTCCTTTTGTCGATAGGCGCCTCTAAAACAAGTCTTTCACTGATCGAAGGCATTGCCGAAAGCACTGCTTCCCTGATAAAGGCATTTTCTGGATTCTGGAGCGACAAGATCGGAAAGAACAAGCCATTCATGCTGATCGGTTATGGCCTTTCAACTCTTGTTATTCCGCTTTACACTTTTGTAGTAAGTCCTGTACAGGTACTTGTTCTGAGGTTTGTCGAAAGGTTCGGGAAAGGCATCAGGACAGCCCCACGCGACAGCTTGATTGCAGGTTCGGTGATCAATGGTGAGACAGGAAAAAGCTTCGGACTCCAGAAAGCCATGGACAACAGCGGTGCAATATTTGGTCCGCTTATAGCTTTCATTCTTCTGTCGGCTGTTCCGGGCAATTACAGATTAATCTTCCTTCTTGCCGGCATACCGTCAATTATTGCCATTTTTGTGATTATTTTCGGGATCAGGGAGGCAGGAAAATCCAGTTACGGGTTGTTCACAAAGTTTCATTTCAGGGATTTCCCGGCAAGGTTTTATTTTTTTCTTGTAGTAATATTCGTTTTCACTCTCGGCAATTCAACAGACGCATTGCTCTTGGTAAAGGCTAATGCAATCGGAGTGAAAGTAGCTTTCATCCCGCTTGTTTTCCTTATTACCAGCGTCGTTTCAGTAATTGCCGCAATACCGTTAGGGACCCTTTCTGACAGGATCGGCAAAGAAAAGATCCTCGTAATCGGATTCATGATTTATGCTGTTGTCTATTATGGTTTCGGAGTCACAACAAGTACAGGAGTAATAGTAGCGCTTTTTGCATTATATGGACTCTATTCTGCTTCAACTGACAGTATACAAAAAGCTTTTATCTCGGATATTACAGACGAGAATAAAAAAGGAACAGGGCTTGGTATCTACAATGCGGTGCTCGGTATTACACTTCTGCCTGCAAGCCTGATTGCAGGCATACTCTATGATAAGGTTAATTCAAGGGTCCCGTTTTATTTCGGTTCTGCCACTGCCCTCCTGGCAAGTGTCATGATGATTGCCTTTATCTTCTTCACAGGAAAGAAGCCACGGCCGGAAATCACTATCGAAAAATAAAATAATTATAACCTTCCGACCATATGAACTTATGCCAGACTCATGAAAAAAGCGTAAATCCAAAGTGGTTCAGAGTGACTGCAAAAGAGTTCTTTCAGAAATTCCGGGGAGTAATGAGGTTAACTGAAAAAATTGATAATCAGTAATCATTATCACATCAATAAACCGTGTAAAAATCTCCGGGGTTATTTTAAATAAAAGAAAAATTATATTTGGCATTTATAAATTGACGCAATTTTGTTTTTTAAACGTCTTTAGTGTGATTTTAATATCAAAACCGGGAAGATATACCTATGGCTGAAAGCAGGAAGGCAGTTATTATTGGGGCTGGTATAGGGGGTATTACTGTTGCCGCTTATCTGGCAAACAGAGGATACACCATAAACGTATATGAAAAAAATTCAGCCCCCGGAGGACGGTGCAGCAGACTTGTCCGTGATGGTCACAGGTTTGATCTCGGGGCTACCATGATGCTGATGCCCGGCATCTACAGATCAGTTTTCAGATCTCTGGGGCTTGAGCTTGAGAAGGAGATCCCCATGACCAGGCTTGAAGATCTGTACAAAATCTATTTCGATGGCGGACAAATACTTTACTTCACTTCCGACAGGGACAGGATGCTCAGTCAGCTTGAAAGGATTGAGAAAGGGAGCTACGGCAGTTCTGAGAAATATATTTCCAAAGGATATTCGATCTTCGAAATGTCGATGGAAAAGCTTATCGGACGCAATTTCTATAATCTGTTCCAGTTCGTCAACCTGCGGAATGTTCCGCTTTTATTTAAGATTAAAGCTTTCACCCCTCATTTCAGATATGCCGGAAGGTTTTTTACGGATCCTCATCTTCTTATGGCTTATACATTCCAGAATATATACCTGGGACAGAGTCCCTTTGACTCTCCTGCCCTTTTTTCAATGGTTCCGGCCGCAGAACTGATTGAAGGATCATTCTTTCCATCTTCTGGCGGTATGTACTCCGTGGTGGAGAAGCTTACCGGTATATGCAGGGAAAAAGGTGTGCAGTTCCACTTTGACAACCCTGTGAAAAGGATTATGGTAAACAGGAGAAAGGCAGAAGGTATAATTCTGATGGATAATACTGAGATCAGGGCTGATATAGTGATTGCAAATGCCGACCTGCCGTATGTTTATCGCGAGCTCCTGACTGACAGGCGTGCATCGGCACACCTTGATAACCTTAAATACACCTGTTCCGCAATTTGTTTTCACTGGGGCCTCGACAAGCAATACTCACAGCTTGGTCATCACAACGTCTTCCTGTCTGATGATTACAGGAAAGGTCTTGACATGATTTTCCGGGAAAAGTCAGTTGGTGATAATCCCAGTTTTTATGTTCATTCTCCTGCAAGGACCGATCCTTCGGCTGCACCTGCCGGACAGGATTCAATTTCGGTAATAATAGCTGCCGGTCATGTCGATAATAAATCCCGGCAGGATTGGGATGAGCTTAAGTCAAAAACACGTGCTGCCGTTATCAAAAGACTGAAACAGGCCGGTCTCGATGACCTTGAAGATCACATTAAGTTCGAAATAAGCTACACTCCTGAAAACTGGAAGGAGGCATGCAATATCACAAAAGGCTCAGTATTTGGAAGTCTTGGCCATAACATTTTCCAGATGGGTTATTTCCGCCCGCATAACAGGCATGACAGGTACGGAAATTTATATTTTACCGGCGGAAGCACACATCCGGGAAACGGGATACCAAACGTGCTTATGTCGGCAAAGCTTGTTTATGAACGAATTCTGCATGATGAAAAGCAAAACCTTAAATCTGAATAAATTCAACTGTTAATGAATTCACAAAAGGAAAAATTTCTCAGGATATTTGGTTCTATCGATTTTGCAAAAATCAGGGATCATCCCAATATACTTATAGCAGCAAATTTCTGGGACAAAGACCGGTACAATGCAGCCAGTATCTTCTACCGTTACATGCGAGCCATCGATGATCTGATCGACAATCATAAGGCAGCCAAAAGGGTGATTGAAGATGAGGAAAAAAATGAATATAAGTCTCATGTAAATGAATGGCTGAAAATGCCTGAGGTTTCATCAGATGGAGATCCGGAAAAAGCGGAGCTTGTCAGGACGATTGAAAAGTTCAGGATCCCTCTCTGGCCTTTTGAAACATTTGCGAGGTCGATGATATATGATATAAACAATGACGGTTTTCCGACGCTTGAGGCATTTCTTGATTACACGGAAGGAGCATCTATAGCTCCCGCTTCAATTTTTGTCCACTTAACGGGCCTGACCCTGAAGAATGGCTCGTACGAAGCTCCGTCATTCGATGTAAAGAAGGCTGCAGCACCTTGTGCAATCTTTAGTTACCTTGTCCATATAATCCGGGATTTTCAAAAGGATCAGTTAAACAATTTAAACTATTTTGCTGATGACCTGATCCTTAAAAACGGCCTTACAAGAAAGGCTCTTTATGATATTGCCCATGGAAAGCCTGTAACTGAAGGCTTCAGGAATCTTGTCCGTGAATATCTGACCATTGCAGATTCTTACAGGCTGAAGACACGCGAATCAATAACAAGAATTAAACCTTTCCTCGAAGAAAGATATATTCTGAGCCTTGAAATAATTTTCGATCTTTATTCCATGGTTTTCGAAAAGATAGATGCAGAAAAGGGTTTATTCACATCATACGAGCTGAATCCGACACCTGAGGAAACAAGAAAGAGGGTTTACAGGAACATTATGAACTTCGGGACTGCCTGACAGGAAGTTTCACAAAAAAACACAGAGAAGGTATAAAAATCTGCCGGCTTATTTGTAGTGCTCATTTTTTGGCTTAAGCGATAGGAATCCGGCAGGCATTGGTGAATTTACGGAAATTATCTTCCCTGTCACCGGATGCGGAAAAGACAATGCACATGCATGCAGCCTTACGCGCCTTATGAAAGTATCCGTGGCTCCATACTTCCTGTCACCCACAATGGGACATCCCATATCGGAGAGATGCACCCTTATCTGGTTTTTCCTTCCTGTTTCAGTCTGCACTTCAAGTAACGAATATTTCCCAGCATGTTTTATTACTTTATAGTTTGTGACTGAAAATTTAGCTTCTGCTCTTTCGAATGTTGAATGCATTTTCTGCGACTTGTCCTCAATAAGCCAGCTTTTTATTGTGCCTTCATCTTTTTCAGGATTACCTTCAACAAGGGCAAAATAATGCTTTTCAGTTTCTTCCCATTTCTCTTTGAGGGTATTCATGGCATCCTGGTACTTTGCAAAAAGCAGCACACCGGAAACTTCCTTGTCGAGGCGGTGCACGACAAATGCCCGCTGGCTGCCCTTGCTTTGTTTCTTTATGACTTCCGAAACAATCATCTGGATGCTTGTGCTTCCATCGGTGCTGGAAGTGGGATAACCGGCCGGTTTGTCGACGACGATAACATCCCGGTCTTCATAAAGGACCGGAAAAGGAAGAGCATTCCCTGATGATTTTTTGAGATGGGGATTTAACCCGACAATATCTCCGGGTTTAAGCTTGAAAGAATTCAGTGTGACCTTTTTATCATTTACCATGATTGACCCGCTTTGCAAAATCTTCTTTACCCTGGAGCGGGGTGAATCGTGATAGAATTCAGAAAGGAATTCAAAAAGCGTAACTGGTTTATTTATAGTGACTTTCAAACTTTATCACCTTGATTTTAAATTATTTCATGTTTCCGCTTTTCAAATATATATCAATTCCTGCAAATATTGCGTTTAAGAATATAGCACATTTCAACCTGGTTGTTTAAGTGTTGATTTTTAAGTACATTCACCTGTTAAAATTTATTGGCATAAGTTTTGCATTTCGTTAACTGTATTTATGTTCTTCAAATAATTAAAGTTATGAAAAAGCTCCTAATCACCCCGATCCTTGCAGCAATGATTGTTGCCGGATCCGCAGTAAAGGCTCAGGAACAGCCCAATGATTACCTGGGCCTGCCCGGAGACAATCTTAATCTTTACGCGGTAATGAAGTTATTCCAGGAATCTCAAACCCTCGAAGGTTTTGAAAGAAGCCTTAACGATGAGAATTCAAGGATAAACAACCTGGATCTTAATGGCGACAACCAGATAGACTATATTAAGGTAATAGAATATGTTGACGGTAATGTTCACAATATCGTACTGCGTGATGAACTTGGCCCGAACGAGAGTCAGGACGTAGCTGTTTTTACAGTTCAGCGTTTTAATGACGGTTCGGTCCAGATACAGCTTACCGGCGATGAAGCTCTTTATGGTAAGAATTACATCATAGAACCCTTTATGGATGATACACCCAATCCGGGTTATACAGGGTATGCCGGCAATCCAAATGCTGGATATGTCAGGACCACACCAGTTGAAATTGCAGCCTGGCCTCTTATAAGGTTTATTTTCATGCCCGGCTATGTGGCATGGCGATCCTCATGGTACTGGGGTTATTATCCCCCTTACTGGCACCCCTGGAATCCATTTTCCTGGCACTATTACTACGGATATCATTATAACCTGTTCCCCTATTATTACAGGTATTACCGTCATTTTGACCATGAACGTTACGCTCACTGGAATGACTCTTATTTCAATGGCAGAAGAGTTTATTCTCCCGTCGTTGTATCCAGAATTCATGCAGGAGATTACAGGGCAACATATTCCCACCCGGACCAGAGAAGAGAAGGGCAAGCCATGTTTTCAAGAGTTCATCCTGAGGGCCCGCCAAGAATGGCTCCCGGAAGTAACCTGGGAAGGAGACCGGCTCCTCCGGCCATGAATAACAGAAGTTACCAGGGTCCAAACAGAAACCCGGCACGCAGATCGGATGACATCATCCACAGGAATCCCCCGACAACTGTAAACAACAGGGCTAATATAAATCCGGCCCAGAAACCGAACCCGGGCACTGCCCGTCCAAACTATAATCCAAATGCAGGACCAGGTACAACTACGAACAGGTCAAATAACACTACAAATGCCGGACAGAACACTGTTAACAACAGAAGGCCGGCCGAGACCATAAGAACAGTTCCTGCTGCCAGACCTCAATCCGGTCAGAAGGTTGGATCAGGAAGCACATACGGACAAACAAAAACAATTGTAAAGCCATCAAACAACAGGAGAGTTGGAAACAAACCTTCACCTGCAAATAAAAATAAAACCAATAAAGAGCCGGAAAAAAAGAAGGAATAAACAGCCATCCTGTTTAAAAAAAATCCACTGCACTTTACCAGTGGATTTTTTTTGCCCTTAATTAAAAACCATTTATGTTCTCTGAATGTAAACTTTTTTAGACCTGCCGGGATAGCATTGCAGTTCTTATTTATGAAGAGGGAGAAAATTAAAACAGGCAGGCCTGCAATAATATAATATTTGGTTCTTTATAATTCTGTTCATTTTGTTCAAATTTTTAGGACCTCTTATTTTATAAGAAAAATCCAATTTAAACTTGTTAAATTATGTAGAGAGCAGCCCATTACCCGGTTATATATCCATTTTTCAAATTATATTCACATCTGGAAATCAAAAGGGAATTTCCTTAAGGTATTCATAAACGGCAAATTTTCTGAGAAAGATCTGCCTGTACCGGGAAAAACTGAGTCGGGCTATGACAGAAGTAAAAATTTTGAAAGAAGGATTGAGAATATTATTGAAAAAGTCATAAATAACAACGAATCATGATGCTTTATGTTGCATATTTTGTGATGGCCTTTACAATTGTCCAGCTTCTGGTTGCAACTTCGAACCTTGTTTTTGAAAAATATCTGCCCGAATCTGATGAATCTGTAAAAGATCTTATATCAGTGTTGATACCTGCACGCAATGAAGAGAATAATATCAGAAACATCCTTGACGACCTTATGAACCAGGTCTACCGGAACATTGAAATTATAGTTTTCAATGATCAGTCGCAGGACAGGACGGCCGAAATTGTAACGGAATATACGATCCGGGATAAAAGAATTAAACTGATCAATTCATGCGGATTGCCTAAGGGCTGGCTGGGTAAGAATTTTGCATGCCATTCTTTGTCAGGATTTGCTAAAGGAAAATATTTTTTATTCATTGATGCAGATGTCAGGATTGACAAAAATGTTGTTGGCAGGGCCGTGTCATATTCTGTAAGAAATGATATCGATCTTATATCTGTTTTTCCAAAGCAGATCATGAAAACTTTCGGCGAAAAGATCACAGTCCCGAATATGAATTATATACTGGTTTCCCTTCTTCCGCTTGTGCTTGTCAGAAAATTTAAGTTCCCGTCACTGGCCGCTGCCAACGGACAGTTCATGTTCTTTAACGCAAAAAAATACAACTGGGCAAAGCCACATGAAAAGGTCAGGGACATTAAGGTTGAAGATATTATGATTTCGCGGATGTATAAGAAATTCGGCCTGCACACAGGCTGTCTTCTTGGCGATGATTCGATAACCTGCAGAATGTACACCGGATTCAACGCTGCAGTCCAGGGGTTTTCAAAAAATGTGATCGCCTTTTTCGGTAATTCATTCATCCTTGCCATCCTCTTCTGGCTTATGACTACAGCCGGCTTTATTCCGGTGTTGTCTCAATTTAAATTTGTCTTTTTCATAGAGTATATCATTTTGTATGTTTCGACAAGGATCATCATTTCAGTTGCAAGCAGGCAGAATATCATTGATAATCTTCTTTACATACTGCCTTTACAGTTTTCATTATTTGCATTCATTTCGAAAGCTTCTTTAAATAAAATATTCAAAAAACTCGAATGGAAAGGACGAAATATAGACTGATTTTGTTTTTAATGGTCCTGCCGTGAAATCAGCCTGTAAACATTCTTAATTAACTTTATGATACATCGAAGATCCTTGCAGCAAGCAGGGAGGAATCTTCGATCCCTGATAAGGAACTTTTTGTTTATGCCCGCTAACATGCCGGAATTGATACTATCCATGGATCCTGGCCGGCAATATAGATCCCTGGTGTCAGCCGGGAATGGCCTTCGGACGGAGAACCTGAATAGTATGTTTTTTATAAATTAAACCATTGTTTTATGATTTTTACTAAATTGGAGAAAAATTTCACTCTATGACCGGAAGAACAAAAATCAGAAAAAAATTCTTCAGGATCCTTTTTTTTCTTCTTATCCCTCTGTTAATTTCTTCATGTCTGGACCAGAAAGACCAGGATCTTTATGTCGGGAACTGGCAGTATAATCAAACCATCACATCAGGCGACGTTGTGTACAATACAACGCGAACACTGCAGCTCACAAAGAGTACCTATGAGGAGACATACGTGATCATGAGGGAAGCCTCAGGTACAATTTCAGGAATAATTGGCACCAGAGGTAGCCTGAGCCTGAGTCACTCCAGCCTGGTATTTGAGCTGAAAGAACTTGGTACCTGTGAACGCGACTCTGTTGATGCCTGTACATCAACAGTTCTCTGGTACGGGCAGGGAAGCCAGTACTGGACCGACAATGTTCAATACTTTGGGTTGGTTGTAAAAGGTGATTTTCATGCAGATGAAACAACCCTTACGCTTAAGCGTGACCTGAACAACGACGGAGATACTGATGATGTTGGAGAAGATGTAGTTTTCACCAGGATATGAGAAAATGACATCATTTTTCTGTTTCCTTCTATCAATGGCAGTTCTGGCAGGGTCAGAAAATGAAATTCTGATTATTAGCACGCCCGGCCAAAGTTAACAGAAATCTAATATTATAATTGAATGGAAGGTTTAACACAATAAAACTCTTTTCATTATGTTAATAACTATACCAATTTGTTAAATTTTCTTAAAGTCATGATACTCGTTATTTAGCAAATGGTACTTAATTTGGTTCAAATAATAAAAATGATTCCGGTAAAATTGGAAATCAATATAGCTATATTATTAATTATTAACTTTTTATTAAACCAGAAATAACAAACTAAGTAGAAATTAAAAATTAAAAATTAAAAATGACTAACATGAAAAAACTAATCTTATTTGCATTTGTATTAATTGCATTTTCAGCAGCGACATTTGCACAGGTATCGGCTACTGCTACAGCTACTGCAACAATTGTCACACCTATTGCGATCACAAAAACAGCGGATATGAATTTCGGCAATGTGGCGGTTGGAACAACTGCTGGAACTGTTGTAATGACCCCAGCTGGTGGTCGTTCAGCCACCGGTGGTGTTACGCTGCCATCTACAGTAGGAACTGTTGCCGCTGCAGCTTTCAACGTAACAGGAACGGCAGGGTTCACTTATACCATCGCTATTACGGGTGCTCCCTTAACGGTTACTTCAGGTGCAAACACAATGACAGTGACCGCATTTACGAACTCGCCAGCCTCACCGGCGACTTTGGTTGCCGGGAATAATGCCCTTACTGTTGGTGCCACACTTAATGTTGGGGCAAGTCAGGCTGCAGGAACTTATGTTTCGGGAACTCCTTTTACGGTGACCGTAAACTATAATTAGAATATAATTATTGGGAAGAATTAATAGCATAAATGAAAAGGCTTAAGATAATAATTTTCAGCCTGATATGTTTAATGCGATCAACAGTGTTTGTTGTTGGACAGGTAACTCCTCCGACCAGCGCGACAGGTCATGTTATTGCAGAAATAATGCCTGTTTACATAGCGAGAGAAACATCCGAGTTAAATTTTGGTCGCTTCTCACCCGGGCCACAGGGAGGAAGTATCATTCTTACACCACAGAGCACTGAATCCATTCTTGGCAGTATTTATAAAGGAGCCGCGTCGCATAATGCTGCAAGCTTTTATGTCTCGGGTGATGTTGATGCGGCTTATTCAATAACTCTTCCGGCAGGTCCGGTTGTTCTTACAAATACATCTAATGCAAAAACCATGCTTGTTGAAGATTGGGTTTCTGTGCCTGTTGCCGGTATAAACACTGGCAAGCTTCAGAATGGTTTCCAGGTTGTTTATGTAGGTGCCACCCTTAAGGTTGGTACTCTGCATGACAACCCGGTAGGAGTGTACACCGGATCTTATTTAATAACATTTGGCTTTTATTAGCGGGTTTAAAAAACGTTAAAACAATGTTACACACCAATCCAAAAAAAAATAATAAGTTGCCTGAAACCTTCAAGTCAAAGCCAAATGTGTTGTTCCTGGTTGCAGGATTACTCATAGCTGATCTACTGTTTCCTTTCAGAAGTGAAGCCCAGGGGGACTTGCTCATAACCCCCAGAAGAGTTGTATTTGAAGGATCCAAAAAATCGATGGATCTTAATCTGGCAAACACGGGAAAGGATACCGCTACCTATGCAATATCACTGATGGAGATCAGAATGAAAGAAGATGGCAGTTTCGAGACAATAACAGAACCTGATCCTGATCAGAGGTTTGCTGACCGTTATATCAGGTTCTTCCCAAGATTGGTAACTCTCGGACCTAACGAAGCTCAGGTCATTAAAATCCAACTTATAAGAACAAATGAACTGACTCCCGGAGAATACAGGTCACATTTATATTTCAGGTCTGTACCAAAGATCAGGCCATTGGGTGAAGAAGAAGCCCCAAAAGACACAACAAATATATCGGTCAGGCTTATCCCTATTTTTGGCATTACTATCCCGGCAATTATTCGTATAGGTGAATCAACCGCCAAAGTCATGCTTACCGATTTTTCACTGGCCAATACCGGTGACACCGTTCCAAAGATCAGTTTGGTTTTTAACCGGACAGGAAACATGTCAGTATATGGAGATCTTACCATCGATCATATTTCCCCTCAGGGGAAAATAACCAGGGTCGGCATAGCAAACGGGATTGCAGTATATACACCCAATTCAAAACGCAAATTTCAGCTTAATCTCAATAAAGTCCCCGGAATAGATTTCAGATCAGGTAAATTAAAAGCAACGTTCTCAGCTCCGTCTGACGTCAAGCCGGCTAAATTCGCTGAAGCTGAATTAATGCTTCAATGAATTTCACTCTTATGATGCCTGAGTTGCGTTAATATAATCAAGATTATGATAAAACCAGTACTTACCTGTAAGAAGTTATTCCTGGCAGTGGTTTTATCATTTTCTGTTTTACCATTGTTAGCAGGCCGGTATGCTGTCGCGACAGGCAACTGGAGTTCAACATCAACATGGTCCACAACACATGGTGGTGCTTCAGGTGCATCGGTGCCAACCTCATCCGACACTGTTTATATTGATAATGGTTATACCGTAACTGTTGATGTAGCTTCAGTTTGTCAGAGCCTTCAGTTAGGAGGGACAACTTCAGGTTACGGGAATGGAGTACTTGCATTTGGTGGTTCCTTTGCACTTACCATATCAGGGGCAGTTACTATTGGTAATTCAGCCGCAGGGACCACCGGTTCCATAACTATGGCAAGCGGTACACTGGCCTGTACAGGTATTACAGTGAATAATGGAGGCACCTGGACATACGGAACCGGAACAGTTCAGCTAACTGCTGACAATACTTTGCCGACATCATGGATAACCACCTTTTACAATTTAGCTGTAAGCGGGGGGACAACCACTACCAATAATGGGAATATAACCGTCAATAATACCCTTTCAGGTACAGGCGGCCTGACCCAGGGAACAAATGCAACCCTGAATCTTGGAGGAACGTCGGGTATTACTACTCTTACCGCAACTGCATCAGGCAATACGGTAAATTATACAGGTGCAACACAAACAGTTCACTCAAACAATTACTATAATCTTACCCTTTCCGGATCAGGTACAGCAACATTACAAACAGGAACAACGGCTGTAGGTGGAAACCTGACTTTAAGCGGAACAGTATCTGCAACAACTGTAGCAGCCCTTACAATAACAGGAAATCTCATCATTGGAAATAGTACAACTTTCACAGCAGCTGCCTATGCCCTGACTGTTTCAGGAACAATAACGGTGGGAGGAGGAACAAGCGGTACGCTTGCGATTTCATCAGCCACAGGTACAAAAACATTTACAGGTGCAGTGACAATTAATTCCGGTGCATCAATGACCGAGAACGCTGCTGCCACTCTCGTGTTCGGCTCAGATGTGACAATCAGTGGTACCCTTACAGAATCAGGTGCAGCAACCGTAGGCATAGCAGGAAATTTAACAGACAATGGAACATACACTGCCAGCACGGGCGTTCATACTTTTTCAGGCGCCTCCAAAACACTCAGCGGAACAAGTTCAATTTCAATCCCTTCAGCAACTTTTACCGGAGCTTATACTAACAGTGGAACATTAGTTGTTTCGACTGCACTCACAGTTACCGGAGTGACACTTACCAACAATGGAACAATTACAGCATCATCTGCCTTATCAGGTACAGGCGGCCTGACCCAGGGAACAAATGCAACCCTGAATCTAGGAGGAACATCGGGTATTACTACTCTTACCGCAACTGCATCAGGCAATACGGTAAATTATACAGGTGCAGCACAAACCGTCCATTCAAATAACTACTATAGTCTCACTCTCTCGGGTTCAGGTGCAAAAACATTACAGGCAGGAACAACGGCTGTAGGTGGAAACCTGACCTTAAGCGGAACAGTATCTGCAACAACTGTAGCAGCCCTTACAATAACAGGAAATCTCATTATTGGAAATAGTACAACTTTCACAGCAGCTGCCTATGCCCTGACTGTTTCAGGAACAACAACGGTGGGAGGAGGAACAAGCGGCACGCTTGCGATTTCATCAGCCACAGGTACAAAAACATTTACAGGTGCAGTGACAATTAATTCCGGTGCATCAATGACCGAGAGCGCTGCTGCCACTCTCGTGTTCGGCTCAGATGTGACAATCAGTGGTACCCTTACAGAATCAGGTGCAGCAACCGTAGGCATAGCAGGAAATTTAACAGACAATGGAACGTACACTGCCAGCACGGGCGTTCATACTTTTTCAGGCGCCTCCAAAACACTCAGCGGAACAAGTTCAATTTCAATCCCTTCAGCAACTTTTACCGGAGCTTATATTAACGGTGGAACATTAGTTGTTTCGACTGCACTCACAGTTACCGGAGTGACACTTACCAACAATGGAACAATCACAGCATCATCTGCCTTATCAGGTACAGGCGGCCTGACCCAGGGAACAAATGCAACCCTGAATCTAGGAGGAACATCTGGTATTACTACTCTTACCGCAACTGCATCAGGCAATACGGTAAATTATACAGGTGCAGCACAAACCGTCCATTCAAATAACTACTATAGTCTCACTCTCTCAGGTTCAGGTGCAAAAACATTACAGGCAGGAACAACGGCTATAGGTGGAAACCTCACCCTTAATGGAACAGTAACCGTCACAACTGTAGCAGGGTTGACTATTTCAGGAAACCTTATTATAGGTGATAGTACAACTTTCACGGCAGCCGGTTTTGCTTTGACCGTTACAGGTACTACAACTGTGGGAGGAGGAACAAGCGGCACTTTAATCATATCGTCTAGTACCGGTGCTAAATTATTTACTGGTCTTGTGACAATAGGATCAGGTGGCACCTGGAACAACTCCGGAAATTCAGCAGTTGAATTACGTGGTGGGATTACCAGCAGTGGTACATTCACAGCGGGTTCAGGCGTTTATACTTTTGATACGAATAACCAGGCAATTACTGGAACTTTATCTATTCCCGGCGTTACTGTTACAACTATCACACTCACCAATAATAATACCTTAACTGTCAGTACAGCTCTATCCGGGACAGGAGGATTAACACAGTCTTCCAATGCCACGTTAAATATCGGTGGCACATCCGCCATAACAACATTTACGGCTACAAACTCAGGAAATACTGTCAATTATACAGGCACAGCACAGACTATTAATTCAACCAACTATTACAATCTCACGCTGTCCGGTTCCGGCATAAAAACATTTTCAGGAGTCACTGTAATCGGCGGGACACTAACTATAAACGGATCTGCACAAGCCGCCCTTTCAGCCGGAACAAACAATACCGCAGCCTACCTTTTACTCGGCGGAATCAACGAACCTTCAGGGACGTATGGATCATCCAGTTCCAGTGCAGGTAATAAAAATGATACCTATTTTACCTCTTCTACCGGCATTGTGACTGTCGGTACAGGATGTACAGGCGGTACATGGCTGGGAACTACAAGCACCGATTGGAATACGGGATCCAACTGGTGCGGAGGTGTGCCTACGTCGTCAACAAACGTTATTATTCCTTCAGGTACCACATATGCTCCAACGATTGGTTCAACAGGCGGGATATGCAACAGCATCACAATTAACAACAGCGCCACTTTAACTATTGGCGGTGCATACAGCTTAACAGTCAGCGGCAACTGGACAAATAATGGAGCATTCGCTCCAGGCACAGGCACGGTTACTTTTAATGGAACAACTGTCATTGCCGGCTCAACTTCAACGTCTTTCTACAACACAACGCTCAGCGGTTCAGCATCCGTTTCAACAGGAGTTGCGACAACTGTAAATAATAACCTGACAATTGGAGACGGAACAACTTTTACTGCAGCTGGTTTTACACTGACAGTGACAGGTGCAACAACAATTGGTGGCGGAACAAGTGGCGCCTTAATCATTTCTTCAAGTGCTGGTGCTAAATTATTTACTGGTCTTGTGACAATAGCATCAGGTGGCACCTGGAACAACTCCGGAAATTCAGCAATTGAATTACGCGGCGGGATTACCAACAATGGCACATTCACAGCAGGTTCAGGTGTTTATACTTTTGATATGAATAACCAGGCAATTACTGGAATTTTATCTATTCCCAGCGTTGCTGTTACAGCTATCACACTCACAAATAATAATACCTTAACTGTCAGTACAGCTCTATCCGGGACAGGAGGATTAACACAGTCTGCCAATGCCACGTTAAATATCGGTGGCACATCTGGCATAACAACACTTACAGCTACAAACTCAGGAAATACTGTAAATTATTCAGGTACCGGCCAAACGCTAAAAGTTACTTCTTATTATAACCTTACTCTTAGCGGTGGAGCAGAAACTTTTGGCGCTATTACGACAATTACCGGAAATTTGACCTTAAGTGGATCTGCAACCGCAACTACAGGTATTAATCTTTCAATAGGCGGTAATCTTTTAGTCGGAGACGGTACTACCTTTACTGTAGGTGCTTATACATTAGGCGTGACGGGGACAACAACTGTTGGCGGGGGTACCAGTGGAACCTTGTCAGTAACTTCAACCACAGGCACTAAAACCTTCACTGGTGCCCTAACAATCAACAACGGCGGGGCTATTACGGAGACTGCTGCTGCTGCTCTTTCCTTTGGTTCAGATGTAACAATTACAGGTACACTGACTGAGAATGGCGATGCATCTGTTGGTATTGCAGGTAGTCTTACAAATAACGGAACTTATACTGCAAGCACCGGTACTCATACTTTCAGCGGGTCATCCAAAACAATTGGTGGTACAAATTCTGTTTCCATTCCTTCTGCGACTTTTGCCGGAACCTACACCAACAGTGGCACTTTGACTGTCTCGACGGCATTATCCGGAACAGGTGGCCTGACACAGGGTACAAGCGCTGTCCTGAATATAGGAGGGACTTCGGGCATAACTTCTTTAACAGCATCGGCCACGGGTAACATTGTTATTTATTCAGGAACAAATCAGTCAGTTAACGGTACTTCATTTTATAATCTCACTATTTCAGGAAGCGGAACTAAAACAATGTCAGGCGATGTTCTGATTTCACAAACTCTGACTCTCACAGCCGGTACTTTTACAGTTGGATCCAGTACCCTTACCCTTAACGGCCCGACTATTGCCGGAACACCTTCCAATTTAAGCACTTCAGCATCGTCCAGCCTTGTATTTGGAGGATCATCCTCCGGCCTAACAATACCTTCGAGTGTTGCAAACCTTAATAACCTGACAATAAACAATGCAAACGGCGTCACCATGAACGGTAACATAACGCTCGCATCAGGTGGCACACTCGCGCTTTCCTCCGGAATCCTGGGAGCAGGGACATATTTACTTAGCATAACAAACACCGCTGCTGCAGCAATCTCATATACATCAGGCTCTTTTGTAAATGTCACCACCGGGGGACTGCAAAGATCATTACCGTCAAATCTTTCAGGGACAGGCAATAATTACCTGTTCCCGATTGGCGAGAGTAACGTTTATAAAGCTATCAATCTTGCGGATATAAATACAGGCACAACCGGTCCTGTCCTGAAGTCATCTGTCAGCTCGACGGGGGCGCTTACAGGTGATAATATTACCATCAATTCTGTTTTCCCCCGGTACTGGTCTTTAATCAACACGAACGGAGGGAACTTTACAAGTGCAAGAGTCGAGCTATATGAAAGCGGTCTTGATGCAACAAAAACCATCGGGATGTCATCTGCAGTCAGCGGTAATTATTCATCTATCGGTGGCACACTGAAAACATCTTCAATAATTTCTCCGTCAGTTCTCAGTCCTGGTCCGTATTTCTGTATTGGTTTAACGCTCAATACATATTACTCTTACCAGACAGGAGACTGGAATACTCCTTCCACATGGACATCCGATCCGAGCGGAACTCTCCAGATAGGATCAACAGTGCCCGGGAACAATAATACTGTCGTCATCCTCCCGGGCCGGACCGTAACAATTTCATCCAATATTTCCACTCAAAACCTTAATCTGACCATTAACGATGGTGGTTTTCTTGATCTTACAAATTACATGTTTACAAACGGACTCTCAGTCTTTCAGGGTCAGGGCACATTAAGACTTTCTTCCGTTAATTTCCCGTCAGCCACAACCAATACATTTATTAATTCAGGAGGAGGCACAACAGAATACTATAACAGTGCTTCCTTTACCCTGCCATCAACACAATTGATTTATAATAATTTGACAATAAATTGTTCAGCTTATACAGCAACCCAGCTGAGCAACATCACTTTAAACGGGAATCTGCTTGTCAAGTCCGGGACATTCAGGATAAATGACAACAGTTCAACAACAGCACTCACCCTGACAGTAAACGGAAACATTACTGTTAACAGCGGAGCTTCAATTGCCGTAGGAAACGGGGTGACAAATACAACTATCGGAGGAACCGGTGGGTCAGCTCCATTCCTGAATTATTATCTTAATTTCCATACTGTTATTGTAAAGGGCGACTTTACTAATAATGGAACGGTAAAATTCAATAACCTTCCATACCCATTGTACACTTCCTTTCCTCCAACCACGTCCGGGGCAACCTCCGGTGCAGCCTCCGTATATTTCCAGGGAGCCAGCAATAATACCCTGGCATGCAATGGTATTACATGTTTCTACAATCTTATCATAAACAAAGGAACTGACCAGACATATTCACTGACAATCAATTCAACTGCTTATGCAAATTTCAGCCTGTTCGGTGCAAATTCTTTGACAGTGGATGGTTCACTTTCCGGCAATCCCGGACTGAGAAAGGCATTATGGATTTGTACAGGCACGCTGGATTTAAAAGGGAGCCTTATCATTCCCTCACTGACGGAAGGTACAGCAGCAAATGCAGATTACTATATTCCTTCATCGGGAGCCATGATAATCGACGGCGTTGATGTTGTAGTACTTTCGACAGCTGATGATTACAGGGAAGTGAACTTGGCTTATTCTGTAACAGCACCAGACAATACGACAATCGGTGTTACAACGGGCGGGTATAGTGCAATGGATATATACGGCAGGCTCCAGATAAATAATGGATACCTGTCAACCAGGGAATCGGGCGGATTGATTACATCCTCAATGGCGTCAGGTCAGCTTATCATCAATGATGGAACAGTAGATGCAAAACAGTTCCTTTCATCTACAGGCGCTGCAGCTTATATGCAGACAGGTGGAACATTCATTCTCAGAGGGAGGTTCCAGCGAACGCCTACAGCCTATTCCACTGTTTCCAACCTCACTGATGTTTCAACAGGGACCCTTAACACATCCAGGGCAACCAGCGGAACAACATCTGGATATGGATCGTTCAACCTTGAAAATGCCAGTAACATCTACACAGTATCAGGAGGAGCAATCACGATTTATGATGTCTGTGGGACAGGATCAGCCGAACAAAAGGCATTTGACGTTAAATCATCCTCATCGAACATAAATGTAACAGGAGGATCTCTTAACATAGTTCCTTTGACAGGAACAACTCTTGCTGATGCTGCTAATTATTATCTCACAACAAATGCACCTGTTGCTAATTTGACTATTAATAGATTAAGCAGTTCTTCCATAGTGGGAATGTCCACTGCTCTTACGGTACAGAATAACTTTACACTTACTGCAGGCGCCATCGCCTCAAATAATTACAATCTCACTATTGGCGGAAATTTCTATCTGGAAACAGGGACCACTTATACACCCGGGACCAATACAACAATTCTTAACGGGACATCCAACCAGGTATTCACAATTAACCAGGCTTCTGCTCTTTCGTTATACGGTTTTACAATAACCAAATCTTCAGATGTGAGCGTAACTCTTGCAGGTTCACAGAGTGCCCTGAATGTAACAGGAGCCTTTAATCTTACACTGGGAACACTGAATGATGCAGGAAAGACCATCAATATTTCAGGAACCACAATTTATAATTCCGGTATACACAGCGGCACCGGCGTCATTGTTTTGAACGGTACTTCTGCCCAGACAATTGATGGCAACGGCATTTTCCAGAATATAACCCTTAATAATACCACAAGTGCCACAGCGCCGGTTTCACTTCTGGCCAATACCACTATCAACGGGAATCTTACCTTCTCTCAGGACAAGCTGTTCAATATCGGAACATATAATCTCACGCTTAATTCCTCAGCGTCGATAGTAAACGGAAGCTCTGCCAGATATGTACAAACTGCTGGAAATTCAGGCGATGGGGGGATGACCAAGGTTTATGCATCTCAGACAGCATTTGTTTTCCATGTCGGTGCTCCGACAATAAATCCTGCCAGGGCCGTAAAATATACTCCCGCTTCAATCGGGTTCAGTACAGTACCAACCACATATGGATCAGTGACTGTGGTTCCGGTCGGTTATGAACATCCCAGCACAACCACAAAAGGCCAGAGCCTTACATATTTCTGGAGAGTAAAATCCTCTGGTTTCTCGGGAATAGCAGCTAATTCGGTAACTCATACATTCACTTATGACCAGAGTGACGTGGTTGGAACCGAAAGCAATTATGTACCTGCGCTCTATACCAGGAACGATTATACCTGGAGAGCCGGAACTAACTCAAATCCCCCTATTGATATTTCAGTCAACCTAATCACTGACTGGACGACTCCAACCAATAGTACCAATTATCTCGATGCAGATTATACTGCGGGAATTTCTGCCTTCGGAACACCTGTTACTTTTTATAGTATTGCCAGTTCGGACTGGAGTTTAAATACGACATGGTCATATACCTCGGGTGGTCCTGCAGTTCCTGCAGGAACTACGGCGGGCATAAATTATCCTGGTCCGAACAGCATTGTAATAATAGAAAACAACAACACTGTAAACCTGACCGCCGATCAAAGCTGCGCCAGTCTTCAGATCCAGTCCGGATCAACTCTTGATATTTATACCTGGACAGGAAGCGTGTTCAGTATGGTTCTAAGTTATCCTTCAGGGAACAATGGCCTTTTCAGGCTGACGACAACGGTAGGCTCACCCAAAGTGTTCTCCTTTCCGGCAAACAGCGACTTTTCCGATTTCAACAATAATCACGGAACCACGGAATTCTATGATATCGATGGAGCAACGGGAGCCGAATATATTCTGCCTGCAAATGTAAATTCGTACGGGAACCTTCTCCTCAGAGCAAAAGGAGGAGATAACCTGATTTTGCCAAACAACAGTTTTACAACCATCAATGGTGATCTGACAGTTACCGGTGACAACCCCGATGCCTGGGTGACAATGAGCTGGCTCACCGGTGGTGTTTATTCTCCGGTAGTGGAAAAAACTGTTCATATTACCGGGAATTTCTTTATTAATAATGGAACTTTTCTTTTCCTTGATGACCAGACACCCCAGCACCTTATTGTTGATGGCAATGTCACAATTGCTTCCGGAGCTGTTTTTGATACTTATAATGGGTACCCGGTTGACAATGGTACTAATCCCAGATTAAACAGTTTTGTAATCGGAGGTAGTTTTATTAACAACAGCAACAGCAATCCAAGTGCCAGATTTATCAATGGGAACAACTATGTAAACCTCACCTTTTCAGGCAGTACCAATGCTTCCATAACCAGTACCGGAGGTGCAGTACCAGTAACTATCTTCAATAATGTTACAGTAAGCAAAGGTACTTCTCAGGCAACAACACTTACATGCAATATTGCCGGTACGCTTACCACACCTGCGGATAACTGGCTGACGCTGATGAACGGAACCCTGATCTATAACAGGACCGGTAATTTTACAATATCGCAGGGTACCGATTTTACTATTCCTGCCACAAGCGGACTGACAATAAATACTCCTTCAAATGTTTATATTGCGAATAATGCCTCAAACAATAAATCCCTTTTTTTGAACGGAAGGCTTACAATACTCAACGGAGGAGGCAATGTTTATGTCGGTCCGACCGGGAACACTGTAAATAATGCGGATATAGAATATTCAGGAAGCGGAGCTTCCGCTATTGAAATCCAGGGAGGCAATCTGATCGTTACCGGACAGATCCGAAGGCCCGTTTCTTCGACAAACGACATTTTAAGCTACACCCAAAGCGACGGCAACGTGATAATTTACGGCAATAATTCAAATGTGGCAAATGCAAAACTTGAGGTGCTTAACAATGGCAGTACCTTTACAATGTCGGGCGGAACACTTACAATTGTCAATGGAGGAGGTACAACTTTCGGCGACCTGTACCTCAGGCCTTCGTCCGGTTCGGTGACCGGAGGAACCGTTTCCTTCACTCAGACACCACCAGACGGAACTGTTTTTGATGCTGTCCAGACATATCAGCTTGAGGCAAATCTCCCGCTGAATAATCTTACTGTCACGGGGAAAACAGCTGCTACGGCCAGAAATGCGACTCTGACACTGATGATAAGTCCCCTGGTACTGAACGGTTCACTTACTCTCAGCAATATCTACAGCATATTCAATTCAAATAATCTGAATATTTCCATTGCCGGGAATATGAATAACAGCGGGACATACAACTACGGAACCAACACAACGACCTTTAATGGAAGCATAGAATCCATAACCGGTTCTTCATTAACAAATTATTTTAATCTGGCAGTATCTTCATCAACCTCACTCACAGTTAACTCCAATTTTACAGTTAATGGAAATCTTGCAATTAATACCGGGAATCTTATTCTTTCCTCTTCCAGGCTTTCATTGCTTGGCAACCTTACAAACAACGGATCATACAGCGACAACAACACCACCGGAGGGATATCTTTGTCAGGGACAGTTCAGCAGATGATCTCGGGTACTGGCCAGTTTGGTCTTCTTGAGCTTAACAACTCTGCCGGGGCTAAATTAACCAACGATATAAATATGCAGGATAATCTTGTTATGACCCAGGGAATCCTCGACATAAATATATTCGCACTTACTCTCAATCAGAACAGCCTGATCTCCGGAAGCTCTTTTGGTGTAACAAAGATGATCAAATCAGATGGAGTAGTCAATTGCCCTGGAGTCAAGAAATTCTTTCCGGCTTCATCTCTTGCATTTACTTTTCCTGTAGGAGTAACAGGAAAATACACCCCTGTAACTTATACAATAACGGCAAATGCGACTGTAGGTTACATAAGGGTGAATCCGATAAATAATTATAATCCGGGAGTTACTGATCCTTCAAATGCACTTGATTATTACTGGCAGGTCGAAAGTTCAGGAATATCAGGATTCAGCGCAACTACCCTGTTCCAATATATGTCAGGTGACGTTTTTGGTGTCGAAAGCAATTACGTTGCATCATGGCTTGAACTGCCGGCTAATCTCTGGCATCTGGCACCGGCCGGACCATCTACGGATAATGTCAACGAAGCCACCCATCAGATAACATTTATATCTGCATCCGTTTCCAGTCTTACCGGCGACTATACTGCAGGGATAACTTCTGCATTCCCGGCACAGGTTCCGACATATCAGTCAGACAAGGATGGCAATTGGTCAGATGTTACGGTTTGGACACCGGTGGGAAGCTCTCCCCCATGTCCGGCCGGAGGACCAGAAAGAGCAAATGTTATTATCAATAACGTAATTACTACAGATGTCAACAACATTTTTGTTTATTCCACCACTATCAACAACAGGTTAAACGTTGTAAGCCCGACCTACGGACATAATCTTGGAACCGTTACCGGGAATGGGACTTTATATGTCGAAAATGGAAATATTCCTGGCGGAATTTATACAAGTTTCATCAGTTGCTCAGGCAATGGAACAATTGAATATGGAGGAACGGGGTCATATACGATCATAGCCACTCTTTTCAGCAGCCTGCCCAATATTAGCTTTACAGGAACGGGTACAAGGATCCTGCCAGACAAGGATCTTACAATATGCAATAATCTTTTAATCAACGGGCCTACCCTCGACAACAGTGTTAACAACCGGAGGATTGTCATTCAGGGGACAATGGAACGGTACGGCACAGGTGCCTTTTTGAGTGGTACGGGAACTTATCCTTTGGCTACGGTAACGTTTGCGGGCACTTCAGCCCAGACACTTGGCGGCCCGACGGGTGATTTCTCAGGATCGAACATGTTTTATAACCTTGAAATCAATAATCCGGCCGGACTTACAATAGGAACCGGAGGATCGATCGACATAGGCAACCAGCTTCTGCTTACAAACGGGATTATTTCAACAGTTTCTTCAAACAGGTTGGCTGTATTGAATACATCAACAACAGCTGTAACCCCAGCAGGCGGAAGCTCCAGCTCATATATTAGCGGTCCGTTTACCAAATACATTGTCAATGGTGATGCTTTCATTTTTCCCGTAGGCAAAGGATCCGTAATGGGCCATCCGTTCACCCTGACATCAACTGCAGGAACAACAACATCATTTACCGTAGAGTATTTTACTCCCAACACAATGGCAACTTCAGTAGCTGCTCCTATTGTGGTTACCAATACAGGGGAATATTGGGGTGTTTCCACGCTATCACCAGCAACAGCCAGGATAACAATAGCCTGGGATCCGCAAAGTGAACTGACGCCATTGTCGACAACCAATGGTATAAGTGATATGAGGGTGGCGGAATTTGATTCAGGCTACTGGACACAGCTTACTTCAACAGCTACCGGAGATTCCTATTACGGAACTGTTTCAACTGTCAACAGTGTCACTCTTTCAACCACAGTAAAGGATTACACTACGGCAAGCATCACCGGTACCCTGGCCAGAGCATCATTTGCAACAACAGGACCAATCTGCGGAACAACAAGTGGAATTCTTCTTAGCTTTACTTCCTTTCAACCTATAAATCTGAACTATACTATTGGCTATTCATTAAATGGTGTATCACAAACTCCAATCACTGTGACTGCATTGCCTTATACAATGCCGACTCCATCCTCAGGTTCCTATAAGCTCACAAGTTTTAAATACAATAACGGAACCGGAACCGGTGTTGTCGATGCCACAACAATAACAGTATATGATAACCCGACGACAGCAAATGCAGGGACCGATCAGTCTCTTTGCGGAATTTCATCAGCAACGCTGGCGGGGAACAATCCTTCGCCTTATTCAGGCCTTTGGACCATAACCAGCGGGTCGGGAGGTTCTTTTGTAAGCAGCGCTCAGTACAATACCGTTTTTACCGGGATATTGGGTAACGCCTATATTCTTCAATGGACAATCAGCAACGGTCCATGTTCATCATCAGACAATGTCATCATTTCATTCCCCGTAGTTGCGTCAACACCCGGTGATTTCACATCTGATCCAACCATTGTATGCCGGGGAACCACCGGAAATGTTTATACTGTACCCTATATTGCGGGGGTCACATATAACTGGTCTTATTCAGGGACCGGACAAACAATAAACGGTACAGGTAATTCCGTAACGGTCGATTTTAATTCAACTGCAACAAGCGGCACACTGGGAGTGACAGCAACTAACAACTGCGGGACGAGTCCCGCAAGGACAGTGACCATAACAGTTCCAGTAGCTGATTTTTCCTATACTGGTTCGCCATTCTGCCAGAATAATGCTAATCCTGCTCCTGTTCTTGCCATTGATGGTGTTGCAGGTACTTTTACATCAACTGATGGACTCGTATTCATAAATACATCTACCGGACAGATCAATCTTGCTGCAAGCACTCCCGGGAACTATACGGTCACAAACACTGCCGTTGTATCATGCGGCACAATAACCTCAACAAGTCCGGTGACAATCTCCGGCCTTACATGGACAGGAGCAATAAGCACCGACTGGAATGTCGCCGGAAACTGGTCGTGCGGTTTTGTACCATATCCTACAACTCATGCTGAGATACCTGGTGTTGCAAACCATCCGGTACTGAGCAGCGGTTCTACCGGTACTGTTAATAATTTAACAATAGATGCAGGTACTTCATTGACAATAACAGGCAATGAACTTCAGATTGCGGGAAATATCACAAACAACGGGTCCTTCACTGCAACAAACGGAACAATTACCCTTAATGGTTCTTCCGCTCAATCGGTCGGGGCAAATATTTTTACCGGAAACACCATCAATAACCTGCATATAAACAATTCGGCAGGAATCACTCTGCTGGGATCGCTAAATGTCACAGGAAGTCTTCTTGTTCAAAACGGCACCCTGGCTTCCGGAGGATTTCTAACCCTGGTTTCAGCAGCCGGTCAGACAGCCCTGATTGATGGATCAGGTAACGGAACAGTATCAGGAACTGTCACGATGCAGCGTTATCTCCCTTCAGGTTTCGGTTATAAATATATCAGCTCCCCGTTCCAGGCTTCTACAGTTAGCGAACTTGCTGATGATATCGACCTTTCGGCATCATTCCCCAACCTTTACAAATATGATGAAAGCCAGACCACTTCCGGATGGGTAAGTTACGTAACTCCAACAAATACCCTTTATCCGATGCAGGGATATGCAGCCAATTTCGGGTCCTCCTCAAATGCTTTCACTGCCGATATTTCCGGTATTGTGAATAATGGAGCTCTGTCATTAACGCTGTATAACCATAATAATACATATACACTGGGTTTTAATCTTGTTGGCAATCCTTACCCTTCACCAATTAACTGGGATGCGGCATCAGGATGGACAAAAACAAATATTGATAATGCCCTTTATTATTTCAAGGCGAGTACCACTGACCAATATGATGGCACTTACAGCACTTATGTCAACGGGATTTCAAGCGACGGATTAGCCACAGGCATAATTCCTTCGATGCAGGGATTTTTCGTACATGTCACGAACGGGACATATCCTGTCACAGGGACACTTGGACTGAATAACAATGTCAGGGTCACTGATCAGACTCATCCATTTATGAAATCATCCGTCATAAGTTCAGGATCTTTAGTACGGCTTACTGCTGCCTTCGCTGACGATACAACATCAGATGATCCTTTGGTCATATATTTCAACGATAAAGCTTCTCCCGGGTTCGACAGCGACCTCGATGCTCTGAAGCTGATGAATACTGATTATAATGTGCCAAATTTCTTTGCTGCAGGATCGGATGGCGCAAAGCTATCAATCAATGCATTGCCAATATTTACAGATACCCTGTGTACGGTTCCTCTGGGACTGAGCCTGCAAAAAGACGGAAATGTTAAATTCAGGATAAGGGATATTGACAGTGATCTGTCCGATATCGGAGTTCAGTTAACTGATATCGTTACAGGAATCCGTCAGGACCTCCTCAATGGTAAGGAGTATAGCGTTTCCCTCACTTCAGGTGACTACAATTCAAGGTTCTATCTTAATCTGACATCTGTTTCGACAGGAATTCCGGAGGTCCCGGCAAATAAGGAGATCTTTTCTGTATACAGTTCTCACGGTTTTATAAAAGCAACTTTTAACATTGATCCCGGGGAGAACGGAATTCTGACTATTTGCAATATAACCGGTCAGATCCTGGATGTAAGAAAAATACTTGCTCCAGGTTATTATGAATTCGATCCCGGGTTAAGTGAAGGAATTTATATTGTCACTTTTACTTCAGGTAATTTCAAAAGTTCCAAAAAACTATTTATACAAAACAGATGAGATCTTCGAATAATACATTATCATTTTTTATAAGGCTTTCAATACTTTCAGTTCTGATATTATCTATTCCAGGATTACGGGAATTAAAAGCCCAGCAACCTCCTCCCCGTCCCATAAAAATTGACCTGGTACAATCCCTTGGTTTTGGGGCATTTTATCAGGGCGCTGCAGGGGGAACTGTAATTATCACTCCTTCCGGGACAAGATCTTCTACCGGTAATGTTTTCCTGGTCAATCTTGGATACTCATTTTCTGCTGCGGTATTTACGATTCACGCCAATCCCGGAACAATAATATCAATAGTGAATGGCCCAGATATCACTTTGACTGGAAGTCCATCAGGATCAATGACATTGCATATCGGGAGTTCAAATCCTGCTTCACCTTTTGTAAATACAAACCCTTATGGTGTGGGAACATCCCTGTCCATCGGCGCAACGCTGACCGTTGGAGCGCCTGCTGCAAATCCTCCCGGCAGCTATACGGGAACATTTTACATAACCCTTGTGCAGGAATGATAATTGATCTCTTAAAATGAAAGATTAAAATGATGGTCAGAAAAGCATACGCCAAAGTAAAATATTCAGGATGTATGCTCTCTTTAACTTCATGCGTTGCTGTCTGTCTGATTATTTTGATATTTTCTTTTTCCGCCAAGCCAGTCTTTTCGCAGGAACTTCCTGATTATGACGAGATATCTGTATTTATTGATATGCCTGAAGTTGGAGGAGGTGAAATAGATGCCCTTATCAAGGGCACTGAATTGTACCTCCCTGTTACTGATCTGTTTGACTTCCTTAAAATAAAAAATATTCCTTCCCCCGGATTTGAAAGTATTTCAGGCTTCTTCGTCAACAAGGACGCAACCTATTCTGTAAACAGATCAGAAAACCGCATTATTTATCAGGGGCAAAACTTTGCCCTTGATCCCGGTGATATTATCCGGACAGAATCAAATCTATACCTCAGGTCACCATTATTTGGAAAGGTCTTCGGTCTCGACTGTAAATTTAATTTCAGGTCTCTTTCTGTCACAATTGAAAGCAAGCTTGAACTACCGATGATAAGGGAAATGAGGCAGGAAAAGTTGCGCAGCAACATTAACCGGCTTAAGGGTGAAGTGAAAGCAGACACAACAATCGGCCGGACATATCCGCTATTTAAATTCGGTATGGCTGATTGGTCAGTTAATTCCACTGAAGAGATTAAAGGCCAGGCAAATGCTCAGCTGAACCTGTCGCTTGGATCAATGATTGCAGGAGGAGAAGCCACTGCCAATCTGTATTACAACAGCCTTTATCATTTTTCAGAAAGGCAACAGTCCTATCTCTGGAGATATGTAAACAATGATTTTGCTCCCCTGCGCCAGGTAATGGCTGGGAAAATTTCGACAAATGCCATGTCTTCAATTTACAATCCTGTTGTAGGAGTGCAGTTAACAAATACCCCGACAACATACAGAAGATCATTCGGGACGTATACTCTCAGTGACTATACTGATCCTGGATGGATTGTCGAACTCTATGTTAATAATGTGCTTGTCGATTATATTAAAGCTGATGCTTCCGGATTTTTTACATTCCAGGTGCCTTTGGTATATGGAAATTCAATTGTAACGCTTAAATTCTTCGGACCGTGGGGAGAGGAAAGAGTCCGCGAGCAGAATATTAATATCCCGTACAATTTCCTTCCGGAAAAAACCGTTGAATATGTTGTCAGCGCCGGCATCGTTGAAGACACTATTAAAAGCAGGTTCTCGCGTGCCAGCATAAATTATGGTGCAACCCGCAGTCTTACTGTCGGAGGCGGCGCTGAATATCTTTCATCCGTCAGGTCACAGCCATTAATGCCATTTGTCAATGCATCCCTCAGAGTGACAAATAACCTTCTTCTTTCCGGTGAGTATGATTATGGAGTAAGGACAAAAGGCACCCTTTCTTACAGGATGCCTTCAAATCTTCAGCTCGATCTGAATTATACCTGGTACGACAAAGATCAGAAAGCAATCTTATATAATTATAGAGAGGAGAGGAAGGTTACTCTTACAGTGCCTTTTACATTATGGAAAGTACCTACCTTCCAAAGGTTTTCATTTTATCAGATCGTCCTGCCTTCATCACTATACACTACAGGTGAATGGATGATATCAGGAACACCAGGAGGAATTAATACGAACCTTTCGACATACGCCCTTCTGCTCGAAAAGCAAAAACTGAGTCTGTACAGCACACTGTCAATGTCATTCAGGATTCCTGGTGGTTTTGTCGTGATTCCTCAGGTTCAATATGGTTATACTGATAAAAAGCTTTACTCGGCGAAGGTGGTTATTGAAAAGCATCTTCTTGACCATGGTTTTCTGAATCTTACATATGAGCAGAATTTCAGCAACAATATCAGGCTGGCGGAGCTGGGATTCCGTTACGATTTTTCATTCGCGCAGGCGGGAGCATCCTTAAGGCAGGAGAATAAAACAATCAGCCTTGCACAGTATGCACGGGGAAGCCTGATAAACGACAGAAAAACAAAATACCTTGGCAAAGATAACCGCACCAACGTCGGAAGAGGCGGGATAGCTGTGGTCGCATTTCTCGATCTTAACAGGAACGGGAAAAGAGATCCGGGAGAACCAAAAGCCTATGGACTTAAACTGCATGCCTCCTCAGGAAGAGTTGAGAAAAGCGATCGTGATACAACAATCAGGATCCTCGGGCTTGAACCATATACAAGCTGCTTCATTGAGCTTGACGCATCGAGCTTTGAAAATGTTGCCTGGCGAATGCCATTCCTTACCTGCAGCATTGCTGTTGATCCCAATATCGTCAAACTTGTTGAAATACCGGTCAGGGTTGAAGGAGAAGCCGATGGTACTATAACTCTAGATTCACATGGTGAAAAGAAAGGCCTGGGACGTATCATTGTGAAATTTCTGACAAGTAATATGAAACCGGCAGGTAAAACACTTACGGAGGATGGAGGATATTTCAGCTATATGGGGCTTGCCCCCGGCAATTATATTGTCGCAGTTGATACCGGACAGCTAAGGAAGCTTGGGATGACATCCGATCCGGAATCACGGCAGTTTAAAATTAAAGGAAGTCTCTCTGGCGATGTGGTTGAAGGTCTTGATTTCATTCTCAGGCCGGTTCCTGAAAAAGCAAAGGCTATAGTGCCCGTAGCACCTGTATCAAATGTTACACCGGAAAAGCCGCCTGTTGTGAGAAAGGACACCACTTATATGAAAATTCATGAGATGACCGAGGTTGAATACACAATTGAGGAAGACAGCTGGGCAATTCAGATAGGCGCTTTCAAGGATAAAGCACTTGCAGAAAACTTCAAGAAAACGCTTGAAACCAACCTTGGCAAGAAAGTGGAGATAACAGTTGCAGGAGAATATTACAGAGTAAGGATCCTTGATCTTCATACCCGCAAGGAGGTTGACGAGAATATTGAAAAGCTCAATAAACTTGGCTTCAGGGAACTCTGGATCATCAGGCTAATGGCAGGTCAATGGCAGACCGTCTTTATGACAAGAGAAGATTCCCTGCTACGAATCAAAGAGATCTACGGAAAAAAACCAGCTCCCGTCGCCACACCTGACATGGTCATGCAGCTTGGCGCCTTCCGACAGAGATTAAATGCAATCGCACTTCTGAAAAAGCTCTCACCGACATTCGGCAAAAATGTGGAAATTGTTTATGAGAGGGGATATTATAAAGTCCGTGTCACGGTCAGTCCGCTTATCGGGCAGACAGTTCTTGAAGAGATAAAGAGGCTCATGCCTGCAATGGGTAAGCTCGGATTAAAGGATATCTGGATTATGCCGGTGATGGCGCCTCAGGTTGAAGAGGTTCCCGTAAAACGTACTGAAACGGCACCGGAACCTTTAAAATGGGCAAAAGAGGTACCTTCTCCAGTAAGTGTCGAAAGGCCGGTCAAACCAGTCGAAAACAAGCTTGCCGTTCCGGAGGCACGTCCTGAGCCGACGGTTGCCCTTCAGGTGGGTATATTCCATAGAGAGGCTCAGGCCCTGAAGGCACAGAGAAAAATAATTTCAAAACTGGATCTGCCTGTTGAAATCATAAAACAATTCGATTATTACCATGTTATTATTACCGGTTTCTACACCCGCGAAGAAACTTATAAGTACTATCCTGAGATTGCAGGACTCGGCTATCCCGGAATTAATCTAATAGAGAATTACAGAAGTCAGAAATAGAAAGCTCCGGTAACTGCATCATCCAACCAATTAATTGAAAACCACTTGACTTTGATTCAAAGTTGAAGTAATTTTATAATCAAAATATATGAGCCCTATGGTCCGAAAATCAAGGAACCCATTTCACCTCTGGGAGGAACTGAAGCAAAGGAAGGTGGTAAGGGTAATAACGGTTTACACCGCCTCGGCCTTTGCAATACTGCAGGCTGCAGATATGATTTCCCCCCATCTTGGCCTGCCTTCCTGGACCATTTCTGCTTTAATGATTATTCTTGGAATTGGCCTTGTAATTGCAATTGTTGTATCCTGGATCTACGATATCACCCCGGAGGGTATCAAAAGAACGGATGAAAACGAACTTCTTTTAAAACAAACTCAGGGTAATGCATCGTCAGAATTGACTTTTCATGAAGACCCCGATTCACAGACTGAAGTCGGAAAGCTGAAGATCCAGAAGGATATTTACGATGAGAAAATCAAAAAGTATAAAAAGAAAGAAAAAATATTTAGTTTCAGCTCTTTTACCGTAATTCTTCTTGTGATTGCCCTTTTTCTTTTCTCCGGGGGAAGTACTATTCCGTTCAACAGGAATGACCTGGTTGTAATTTCTGATTTTGAAAACCTCACTAACGAACCGGTATTCGACAAATCGCTCTACACTGCTTTTACGCTTACTGTGGGCCAGTCAAGGCATCTTAATGTATTTTCCCGGACCAGGATGATTGAAACATTGCAAAGGATGAAAGCCAGTTACAATGGACTTATTGATGAAATGACCGGAAGGGAAATTGCAGTCAGGGAAGGAATAAATATATTAATATCCCCAAGTATAAGCGAGGTGGGAAAAAGGTATGTAATCTCCTCCAAGATCGTTGACAGTAAAACCGGTAATATTATCAAATCGATCGTCCTGAATGCGGAAGACAAAGATGATATCCTGCACCAGATTGATCTTATGAGCAAAAATCTGCGCCGTAATCTTGGGGAATCGCGTTTCAGTATTTCAATGCAGGATAAACCGTTGTCGAAAGTCACAACCTCATCGCTTGAAGCTTTGAAACAATTTTCACTTGCAATTGAGAGTCATTACAGGCTCAATTTTGCCAGCGCAAAAACCTATTATGAAAATGCGTTGAAGATCGATACCGGATTTACCTCTGCAAAAGCATCTCTGGGAAATATCCTATATGAAAGGTTTGACACCACTGAAGGTAAGAAGTTACTGAGTCAGGCAATAAGGTCGGCTGATAACCTCACAGATAGGGAAAAGTATGGTATCCGTGCCTTTTATGAAGTGGATGTAGAACATAATCTGAATAAGGGTATTGAAAATGTAAAGATTCTCATCGGGTTATATCCCGGCGATCCGGCGTATCACAACAACCTTGGATGGTACTATCAGAAGGCAAAAAGATATGAGGAAGCCATAAAGGAGTACAAAACTACCGTCAGGATAAACCCGCATCAGGCCCTTACATATGGGGGACTTATCTGGATTTACCTTGAGTTTCTTGGTAAAGCTGATTCGGCATTGGTCTGGTCTAAGAAAATGCTGTCAGACAATCCTGAAAATGCCTGGGGATATTTTTATTTGGGTTCTGCCTATATCTGCCTTGACAGTCTTGAAAGGGGCGCAGATTCATTTCTGAAAGCGCGCTCGATAAATCCATATTTTATAATGAACCAATACAGACTGTGTCATGCTTATAATCTTATGGGACGTTACAGGGAAGCCATACTGATCCTTGAAAAAATACCTGAAATAAACAAAAATGAAATTTCTGAATATTATGATATCGGAGTTAACTATCAGGATCTTGGTAATAAGGATGAAGCAGTCAGAAATTTCAGATTATTCCAGGAAAAAGCGACACGGTTATGGATGAAAGAGTATCCTGATCTGGCTGAGACTTATACTTCACTCGGAACTGTATCGGCCCGGCTAAGCGACAGTGTCGCTTCCCGGCAACTATTAAATAAAGCTCTTTCGATAAATGCATCTCTATATGAACGATACGCAGCATTATACTGCCAGATGGGAAAGATTCCGGAGGCTCTGAACCAGGTTGAAAAAGCACTTGAAAACGATTACCGCGACCTTTACTGGCTCAAGGCAGATCCTGACCTGCGTCCTCTTCAAAATGAACCGCGGTTTCATGAATTATTAAAAAAATATTTTTAATCCGCTATTATTCTTAATTTTGGCGGATTTATTAATGTTGAGAACCGCGATCATGGTCCGAATATGCATCATATCACCTAGCGTAAGAAGAGGAAGAAAAAGCCACAGGGCAGCGTTGTATTTAAGGGACCTGCTTCGTGAGAAAGACATTGCTGATTTAGAGATTCTTGATCTTTTGAAATATAATTTTCCCCTCTTCGAAGAAAGGTTAAAGTATATTGAATCACCTTCGGCCGGGATGGTTGAGTTCTCGGAGAAAATCAGAGAGGCAGACGGAGTTATTATTATTGTGCCTGAATATAACAGCGCTTGCCCTGCAAGTCTTAAAAATGCTGTCGATCTGCTTACGGATGAATGGCGGAAGAAGCCGGTTGCTTTTGTCCCGGTTTCGGATGGCAATTTTGGCGGCTCCCAGTCAATTATTTCCTTTCAGTTTGTATTGTGGAAATTAAATGCCATCACAGTATCGCCAATTTTCCGCATACCCAACATTGAAGATGTCCTTGATGAAAACGGAATACCAGTTGACAAGGCTGTTATGAACAAAAGAGCTGCTTCCCTGATCAATGAGCTTTTATGGTATATTGAGGCAAAACGGAGGATGGCTGACTGATTTACCTCTGGAAATTCAAAGAGGAATTAATGTATTGGAAAAAGGTCGAATATAAATAAATTAAAATATCAGGTGGGGAAAATTGACTTTAAGCTGTATAAATCTCAAAATGCATTTTTGTCCATGAGAAAAATCATGATCATTTTTTTGATCATGACGATATCGTTGTCCGCATTCTCACAGAAGGTATCTATTTCAGTAGTTAAACAGTCAAAAGCTGCTGATTTGCGCTGGCATATAATGGATTCACAGCATAATCCTGTGTTTTCTGACTCTGAATATTACAAAGTTGACTCCATCCCTTTTTCCCTGGAAGAAAACAAGAGGTTTTTCCTTGAAATTTCTCTCTTACAGGCTTATAAGCCCGATACAATAATGTTGAAGCTTTACATAAACGGGGAACCAATTCTTATTATAAGGTCAAATATCGGACAGGGAGATCATTTATACCCTTTCTTTACCGGCGTTCCTCAGAAAACAGCCAAAATAGCAGGAGGATCGTCGACTGATATTTCAGATTTTCCGTGGCAGGTTTATTTTGAGTCGGGAGACTATACCTGTGGAGGAACAATCATTGGCAACAGATGGATACTGACAGCAGCTCATTGCACAAGGGACGATAGCGGGAATGTAATACCCGCATCAGAAATGGATGTAATAGTCGGTGCAAATGATCCTGCGAATGGAGATGGCAAAGAAATATTATGTGAGCGAGGCAATTGTAAATGAAGATTTTGACCTTAATACTCTCCTGAATGATATTGCAATATTGAAATTAATCGATACGATCAATTATACAAATGCCAAACCAATCAAGCTTATATCACAGCAGGATGCCAATGACGGATATACTGATCCGGGCGTAATGTCGTGGGTTACAGGCTATGGACTGACAAAGGTCAGGCCGCCGGTGTTCCCGACAACCCTTCAGAAAGTGCAGCTACCGATAGTTTCCGACGCAGAAGCCGATTCGGTCTGGTCAGATATTCCGGCGACAGATCTTATGGCGGGGTATATAAACGGAGGCAAGGATGCATGCAGCGGCGACAGCGGAGGCCCGCTTATTGTGCCCTATGGTGGCGGATACAAGGAGGCAGGGCTGGTCAGCTGGGGAAGCTCCAACTGCAATACTATCGGCGCATACACAAGGATATCAGATTTTGAACAATGGATAACTGACAAAACCGGCATTGAAATTTCATATACACCTCCGGTTCCTTCCGGCGATTCAATTATATGTCAGGGAGTGACATCCGGCACTTACAGCGTTGAAGCAATTCCAGATGCAACAGCGTATGAATGGCAGCTTGTACCCTCAACTGCAGGAACTATTGCGGAAAACGCAGAACAGGTAACCGTTACATGGAATACATCATATTTCGGAGCAGCAGCCGTAAAACTGAGAGTTACACGGGATACTTCCGTTTCTGAATGGTCCGCTCTTTTTGTGCATCTTGCTAAAACCACAAAGATCACCAGCCAGTCTGCTGATACAGTTATCTGCGCGGAACAACCCATCAGCCTTGACATGAATTCAGACGGTTACAACCTTGTCTACTCATGGTACAAAGGCAGTACTCTTCTTAAATCAGGGACATCGGCAGATGTCAGTCTTACAACCGCAGCCGTAAGCAACACCGGAGTTTATACGTGCAATGTATCAGGATCATGCGGATCGGATTATTCTTCTCCGATAAATCTGACTGTTTACCCGTTAACTGCAATAACCAAAGTATCTCAGGATTCAGAGACAGCTTTCGGCGGGAATGTTACCCTTTCAGTCAGTAGCCAGGGACACGATCTGAGCTTTCAGTGGGAAAAAGATAAGGTTGCACTCGGTGACGGGAATGACTCAGTTTTTGTTATGCAAAATGTCACTGCCAGGAATATCGGCATTTACCAGGTAACTGTTGAAGGGACATGCGGTACAGTTACAAGCGACAGTATATATGTTTATGTGAAGAAAACAGATTATACCTCTGAACCGGAAGTTTTTGTCTGGCCTACAGTCACTGATAACGAGTTCAATGTGGCTCTCAGTGATGATCAAACCTATAATGTCCGTTTATACACCATTACGGGAAAACTAATGATGGAAAAGACCGCATGCCAGTATCAGACGACTGTCAGCATTTCTGACATCCCGGTAGGTCTTTACATTGTTACAATCTATAACGACAAATTCAGGAAATCAGTTAAAGTTCTCAGGAACTAACTGAGGCGCAATGAGTGGAAAACCCTGCTGATTCTTACTGTTCCCTTCTGAAAAGCCTGAAAACAATAAGGATCAGTACTGCTCCCCCGGTTGCCAGAAGAAAGCTTCTCAGATCAAAACCATTGACCGTTCCCAGCCCAAGCTTTGTCCCGAGATAGCCACCAAGCAGTGCTCCGCCGATTCCTATTAGTATTGTAATAATAATTCCGTGTGGGTCTCTGCCGGGCATAACAAATTTTGCCAGCAATCCCACGATTAAGCCCATTACGATCCAGCTAATGATTCCCATAAGCAATGCGATTTTATTTCAAGTTATTACAAAAATAAATATGTTTTTATCCGTCGGACAAACAAGAATTCCTGGCTGTCTCCTCAAATAAAATCATACCTTTTCATCACTTTCATGCTTTTCAACAACAATCGTGCATTTTGTCGCAAGCGCTGCTATCCCTCCAACAGCTGCAAGCACAGGGGCCAGTACTGCTCCTATGGCACCGATGGTAAGAGGAAATTCCACAATAGTTTCGTCCTTTTCATTCCTGATAATTATCCGCCTGGCATTTCCCTCCTTAATAATTTCCTTTATTTTGCCAAGCAGCTCATCTCCTGACACTTTAAAAAATTCCTGGTTCGATTGGGTTTTGTCTGTCATTTTCGTATCATTTTTATTTTTAGCATTAAAACATAATTAAAATTAGGCAATTTGTTTTAATAAAAGCAATTTGCATTTCCGGTTTATTCCTGTACGGTTTTCTTTTGAGTAAGCTTAAACATAAATGCACCGGTCTGGTGCAAGTGACAGGTTAATAATACTGGTGATTCAGCACGGGGCTAAAGGATGGAAACAGCCGGCTTCGAATCCGGCAAGCTTCTAAAGCAAATGGCTATGCAATGCTTAAGAGAATAAATAATCTCTGTGAAAATATTCTTATGAGATTCCCGTTTAATTGATATCAGTAGTTAAAATTTATAACTATTGGTTTTAAAAATTACAGCCATGGAAGAAGAAGATGATTTGTACGGTGAGATTGATCTGCATGAAATTAATGACAGGATTGCATCGCAGATCAGGGAAAATGACAAACGCTTCCGGGAACATTGCCAGAAGTTGCAGAACCAGGAAAAAGAAACTGAGAGCCAGAATCAGAAGCTTTACAGCTTTGTGTGTGACTGGCAGTAGCACACTATTCGAGTCAGGTTACAAACTCCCTGAGCTGTTGATCAGCAGGGAGTTTTGTTTTAAAGAAAATCCTGTAATTTTACATACAGGCTATCAGGAAACCTGATATGGCAAAATTAAATTGACTAATATTTATCAGCCTCAATGGTTGCAACGCATCATAAATTTTCTGTACGGGACAGGTTAAAGAGTTTCAGATACGCATTTAACGGCTTACTGCAGCTTTTCTGTGAAGAGCATAATTCATGGATTCACCTGGCTGCAGCTATTTTCGCAATAACAGCAGGAGTTATCTTTAACATTAAAACTATTGAATGGATTGCCATAACTTTTGCAATAGGTTTTGTTTTCACTGCTGAATTATTGAATTCATCGATCGAAAGACTTGCAGATTTTGCTTCTCAATCGGAAAATGAATTTATAAAGAAAATTAAGGATCTGGCTGCAGCCGGAGTATTAATAAGTGCAATCGCCGCACTGATTATCGGTCTTATCATCTTTGTTCCTAAAATAACAGGATTATTTAGAAAATAATTAATGATCAGTGTTTTATCCGGAAATCTTCATAATTGACCGGAGGGCAGGCATCGGATGTTACAGATTCAACATATCCGAAACCCGGTCCTTGCCTGCACCATTCCATATAAGAATTCAGTTGTTTTCTCGTTCCTTCTGCTTCAATATAAACGCTCCCGTCCGGCATATTACTGACAAATCCTTTAATCCCAAGTCTGGTGGCTTCTCTTGCTGCGTTCCATCTGAAGCCAACTCCCTGTACAAATCCCTTTACCTGAATCTTGTAAAGCAGTTTCTCTTTTTCTATCATGTCAATTGGTCTATGGCCAGCCGGGAACAAATACCAGATTGTCCGGTAAAATATTTGATAAATCCTTCAGCATCATGCGTACCAGGATCTTTCCCTTTTCCCGAGGCTTGAAAGGATCTTAATTGCTGTATTGACATCATCCACAACCTGGAAATCGTACATGCCAAGGCACACGAAATCAGCTCCGTTCTCAAATGCCCAGCGGATTCCGTTGGCGGGCTGAATTGCGCCTGCTGCCAGCACTTTGAATCCAAAGAAAGGAACGTCGATTGATCTGAATGTCTCAATGGTTTGCTCAGAATATTGATCCCACATGTTGTCATTCCATTTGTTGCGGTCTGTCACAGGTGTCAGAGAATAACTTGTATAATCAGTCCTGTATTCCCTCGGGGTGGCTGACCAGTAATTGTCGTGATGAAAAGTTTTAAAATAGAAGTCAGGTTTTACACCAACTTTAATCGCAGCTTCAATTGTTTTTAATGAGTGTGCACCGACACCTGCAACCAGTCCCTGACTGCGGATATAGTCCATCGTTTTCAGCAAAACATCAATGGCATTGGTTTTTGCCAGCCCATCGGTATTCTCACCCTGGATATAGATAAAATCGGCCCCGAGGTCAACGGCTTTCTTAACCGGCTTGAGCCTGTCGTCAGGTGTACCTATGGAGCACTGACAGTTGTTAAGCATTTTGCTTCCCGTCTCTTTTTTGTATTCATTGAATGCCTTGTACTGAAATTCAACAAGATTGCAAAAGTTGATGCCTGCCTGTTCGGCAATCGCCCATGTTTCCTTCATTTTTGTTTCGGTATGCCAGTGCCTGCTAAGATCTCCCACATACGAAAGATCCCTGGAATGTGCCCATCCGCCCATGGGATTGCAGCCTAAAACAAGCCTGGTTATCTGGTGTTTGCCAATCATTCCTTTGGGAAGGACACCCTGAAGCTTTTTTAATGAATTCCTGGCCTCTTCAGTTATGTAACCCTTATCCTGTAATGATGGATCAGTTGCCCTAAATGAAAAACTGCCAGCAACCGGCAGCAATGCCAACCCTTTCAGCAGTCTTCTTCTGCTTTCCGATATTCCTGAATTTTTTCTCATATTATGCTTTTTTCAAATTTATGCTTTAATAACAGGCACCATGCCCATTAGCTCAAATATTATAACAACAGCAGCGATCTATTTGTCTGCTCAGTAAATTTATGAAACTGTTATAAATTCCTTTCACTGTAGTATTGAAAAAATGCATGTACGAATAAAAGCGTAGATTTTTATTTACATTTGCGCTTCATGGGACGTTAGCTCAGTCGGTTTAGAGCGCTTGCTTCACATGTAAGAGGTCACTGGTTCGAGTCCAGTACGTCCCACATTTAAATTAAACATATTATAAAAGGAAAACCTTATTTCACCTCGCATGGTAATTCTCAATCAGCGAGATATTCGGGTATCCAAGCTTTGAAATAACAGAGAAGTATTTATTGGCTTCATCAGTTGTCTTGAATCCGGTGACAAATACTTTGTAGTAATCCCATTCCTGGACAATCTCAACAGGCAGATTGAGTTTGGTTTCGATCTTTTTCTTTGCCTTTAACGCTTCCGATTTGTCATGGAATACGTCAATCTGCAGGACAATAGAAGACCGGGACGCAGCAGGTATTTCTTCCCCGATAAATTGTGCAGTTGTATCTTTACTTTCCTGTTTTACGGAAGTATCAGGTTGGACGAGAGCCTGCGGCTTAATCTCTTCCTGTTTCTTAACCGGCAATACCCAGAAATCCTTCAATCCGAGAAAAGCAAGTGTGGAATAAAATTTTTCCATCTCTTCCTGGCTTGTAAATCCTGTAATCCGTACTTTATAGAATCCATCTTCAGTGACTAAAATAACAGTTTTGTCCAGAACATCTGAAAGCTTTTCTTTCAAAGCTGAAGAATATGATTCATTGCGGAATGCCCCAACCTGTACTACCAGATCCGGGTCAACCGGTGTTTGTTTCGGGTTTAAGGGAGAATCGAACTGGCCATATGAAATAAGACCATTGAAAATCAGCAACGCAGGTAAAATCAAATGACGGGAATTCATATTTGACCTGTTAAGTGATATCTTTCAAATTCCTCAATCCAAAATTACGTCAAATGTTGTAATGTATTTAGTTACAATATAAGCCAATAACATGTGGGTCTTTTTTATAATTATAAGACAGGGCAGGAATTATCTTTGATTCAGAAATAGTGCCAGACTTTTCCGATTTCTGGCTGTTTGATAATTTAACACATTGATTATCTATATATTGAAAAGTAAAATCTCTGCCCTGGTTCCAGCTGGCATAATTACCTGGCTGATCCTGCCAGTACATTCTGACTTTAGTACTGTCATATGCTTCATAGTAACCAAGCGGGTATTGCACACCATCGGTATCTATCTTAATATTGTCAAGAGTTTGAGACGGTAAACCATAGTTGACATATAAATTTTGCAATATGTGAGTGCCATTATTAGTCATATAAATAAAGAAATAATCTTTGCTTATATTTAAATCATAAGTTGCCGGATCACCATTTAGTGATAAAGAGCCGCTCCAGGTCATTGTTAAACCTATTTGTTCACCTGTGACGGAAACACCGTTTGTAAACGCCGAATATGGTACCGAGGAACCACGAACTGAATTAAATGTAACAGAGCTGCCAGGTGTTATCGTATCAGTCGTTTTATTGATAGTCACATAGATATCTGTGAAAGCCGGGTTATTCAAGGTGACATTTGTAGTCACCGCATTCTCTTTCTTACAGGAAGTGAATGCAAGAGAAACTAACAGCAATGTCGCTAAGAAAAGACCTGCCTTTTTCATACTTATCAAAATTTTACATACTCAAAGGTGGATACCGCCTGAGTAAATCAGCTATTTTTAAAAGCTTTTTTCCCTGCAAATCTGGAAGCACTTCCCAAGGCATGCTCGATTCTCATGAGTTGGTTGAATTTCTCAACACGTTCACCTCTGCATCCACTGCCAGTCTTCAGGTGACCAGCATTGACTGCTACGGTCAAATCTGCTATAAAACTGTCAACAGTTTCGCCACTGCGATGTGATACAAAGCAGTTATAGGAATTCTTATATGCCAGTTCGATAGTCTCTAAAGTCTCCGTAACAGTGCCAATCTGGTTTAATTTAATCAATACTGCATTAGCAACGCCCTTTTTAATACCTTCCGTCAGAATTGCTTTATTGGTACAGAATAAATCATCACCTACAATTTCAATTTTCTTACCCAATGCTTTGGTCATGTTATGCCAGCCAGTCCAGTCATTTTCTGCCATGCCATCTTCAATTAATACAATTGGGTATTGCTTCACCCAATTCTCCCAAAGTTTTACCATTTCATCACTGGTCAGAAATTTTCCCGTGCTTTTAAATAATTTGTATTTCCCGTCTTCCCACAGTTCACTGGCAGCGGGATCAAGGCATATACTGACTTGCTCGCCAGCTTTATATCCAGCCTTCACAATAGCTTCAAGAATTACCTCGACAGCTTCATCGTTCGATTTCAGGTCCGGAGCAAAGCCACCTTCATCGCCGACACCCGTACTATAACCTTTCCCTTTTAGTACGGATTTAAGTGAATGAAAGACTTCAATCCCCATGCGGATTGACTCAGTGAACGTTTGAGCACCATGCGGAGCAATCATGAATTCCTGAAAATCAACATTATTATCAGCATGTTTGCCCCCATTTATGATATTCAAACATGGAACAGGAAGTAAGTGTGCGTTACTTCCACCCAGGTACTGATAAAGCGGAATATCGGCACTCATCGCCTCTGCACGGGCATATGCCATTGATACACCAAGTATCGCATTTGCTCCAAGTTTGGATTTGGTAGGAGTCCCATCCAGATTAATCATTGAATAATCCAGTTCACGCTGGTTGACAAAGCATTTACCGACAATCTCCTTCGCAATAACCTTATTAACATTTTCAACAGCTTTTAAAACGCCTTTGCCACCATAGCGTTTCTTGTCTCCGTCACGCAATTCATATGCTTCACGTTCACCCGTTGAAGCGCCACTTGGAACTGCTGCTCTGGCTTCAGTTCCGTCTTCGAGAGTTAAATTGACTTCTACCGTAGGATTGCCACGGGAGTCAAGTATTTCTAATGCCTGTACATCAATAATTTCCATAAATGATTAATTTATTATTAGTATTAAGAATACTTGTTTGCTATCGTCCGGAAGAGCTATTTCCTTTATCATAAGGATCTCCTATTAATCCTGATCATTAGTAGGAGTTATCAGCCGATAAGGCGGTTAAAGGTGAACTCCATTGCCAATAGACAAAAGTAGTAATTAATGTTGACTATTAATGATTGGGTGAGATTGAAATTTTGTTTTCTAATTAAAAAATTGAATAGGCAGCACCATTTGAAATACCTTGTTGCATTTTCACTTTCCGCCTAACAACAGTTTTTAATATCATGGGTTGCTATGAAATTTATTGGAAAATTACAGACAGACGAAATGTACTTCCCTCGCTCTAAAATATCATCATCTTCTTCTTCATAGTACCATTTAACAGCGTACTTTTTCATTTTCAAAATGACTCGCGAAAGCTCCCTGATAAATGAAACCAATATCAAAGTACTTAAACTATTAAGATATTCAAATGCGACAATTATATATGTGATTTCCGAGGGATTATTCTGGTATTCTTTAATCCAGGGCATTAGTTGCTCGGGGAGTTCATCCTTTGAACGCATTAACCAGCGACCTTTTATTTTAATTACTCCTCCGGGACTAAAATGATATTCTGGAGTGTTATTTGAAGCAGTAATATGGATCTCGCTTAATGGCATGTTCATCCTAAAAAGTATTTTAATCTTTCCTGAAGAGTAAAACGATCTAATAAAAAATTTATTATCAAAGAATTATGAAATAAAGTTACCGTGTATAATTAAAGCCTGACAGAACGTTGAAAAAAAATGGACCATGCCAATCCGGAATTGGGATATGATCTTACATCAATTTTTGATTAAATTTGAGGATAGATGCAGAATTTGAATTTAAGCGTTTCCACAAAGTATTCTAAAAACTCTCTTTGTGATTAACCAGATAAAGTTCAGAAAAGAATTTTTGTTCACTTTTTTACAAGAGGTCCTATCATCACTTTTTCCAAAACTAAACTTCTTAAACCGGCAAGGCAATAATAATATCGCCAGCAATTTAAAATGATTTATTCACCAAACCCTGACCAATAATAATGTTATTTAACTCAATTGAATTTGCGATCTTTTTACCAGTCGTGTTTATGCTTTATTGGTTCATAACAAATAAAAATCTCAGTGTTCAGAATGTTTTTTTGTTAATTGCCAGTTATTTTTTCTATGGTTGGTGGGATAGGCGATTCCTTTGCTTGTTGGCAATGTTGTCTCTTACAAATTACTTGCTTGGAGTTGGAATAGGCAACACTTTAACAGACAGAAGAGGAAAGATTTGGATGATTACAGGTCTGATTATCAATCTTGGTGTTCTTGGAGTTTTCAAGTATTATAACTTTTTTATTGACAGTTTTATTAATCTGGTATCACTTGTCGGATATAATCTGCCCAGGTCAACTACAAAAATAATAATTCCTATGGGAATTAGTTTTTATGTGTTTTTGTCATTAAGCTATATTATTGACATTTATAAGAATAAGCTTACCGCAAACCGAAATATTATTGAGGTTTTGTTGTCGCTAAGTTTCTTCCCAATAATACTTGCAGGCCCAATTCAACGTCCTGCAACCCTTCTTCCTCAAATAACCAGGAAACGGGAGTTTGATTATAATCAGGCTGTTGACGGACTAAAACAGATACTTTGGGGTCTGTTTGTAAAGGTTGTTATTGCTGATAATCTTGCAGTATATGTGGAGGATTTCTTTCTTAATTATACCAGGTATTCGGGCAGTACACTCTTGCTTGGAGCAATATTTTATACTGTTCAGATTTATGCAGATTTTTCAGGCTATTCTGATATGGCAATCGGCATTGCAAAACTATTTGGCTTTAACTTGATGCGAAATTTTGCCTATCCATATTTATCCAGAAATATAACTGAATTTTGGAAGCGGTGGCATATATCATTAACAACATGGTTTCGTGATTATGTGTTTTTGCCCATATCCTTTGCTGTTTCATGGAGGATCAAGGGGGAATATACTCTTTTAATAAAGACAGATCTTTTCATTTATATTGTTGCAAGTATAATAACCTGGTTTCTGGCAGGTCTTTGGCATGGCGCAAACTATACCTTTATAATCTGGGGTATGATACACGGATTCTTTCTGATTATTTACCATATACAGAAAAATCCAAGAAAGAAGCTGTTTAAAAGATTAAATATCTCAAATAATCATTTAGCTGTTGTTTATTTTGAAACTATTATCACCATATCCGTTGTTATGATAGCCTGGATATTTTTCAGATCAGAAACTATAGGACAGGCTTTTAAATATCTTTCTAAAATTTTTTCTTTATCTCTTTTTTCTATACCCCATTTTCCGCACATGAGACATGCATTAGCATTATTCATTTTGGTAATTGGTTTTGTTTATATCGAATGGCTTGGCAAAGAAGATCAATACGCCATTGCTAATTTGGGCAATAAGTGGAATAGAATATTAAGATATGCATTGTTCTACGCTATTATCATTGCAATAATCTGGTTTGGCGGCAGACATCAAAAATTCATTTATTTTCAGTTCTAATGAAAAAATTTCTAATTAAAATCATTATTTTTATTATTCCTGTTGTTTTTGTTGCGTATTCATATCATTTGTATCTCCTGTATTCATGTAAATACAAAAACAGAGTTGCAGGCTCAGAAACCTATCTGTCAATTAAAAAAAGTAAACAAAAGGGGAAAGCAAAAAAGATACTGATTGGAGATAGTGTTGGTTATCAATTGTTTAGCAATATTACAAATAATGATACTATCAACTCTCTAGCTTGTAATCAGGCAATTGGTATGGTGGGACATTTTATTTTATTAAATAATTATCTTAAAGCAGGTAATCAGATCGACACTGTTTATCTGATTTTCACTCCTTATTCTTTTTTGAATAATTTAGATCAAGTATATACATACCACTATTTTTTGAAACCATTTTATGTAAAAGAGTATATGCCTCTGTTTACGGAGACTATCTTCAAACAAATACATAAAATACCCTTTTATTTTGTTTGCAGGGATCCAGTTATTTTGACTTCTGACTGGGCTCCGGATTTCACTTCAAAAGATGAAATAAACTTCACTTTTTTGTCACCGGTCTCTATGGAATATCTGGCAAAAATCAAAGAATTAAGTACTCAATATAAATTTAAAATAATTATTTTACCTACTCCGACCAGGATGAGTAACAAGAAGTTCATTGAAAAAATTAATAAAGATGAAATTGCCAAAACTGGTTTAGGCAGTGAATTTAAAAGTTATTTTGAAAAGCTTATTTATATTAACGATACAAATTTCATTGATAATGTACATTTAAAGGATAAAAACTTCTATGTTGAATATTTCAGGAGCAAACTGATGAAGTGGTAAAGTATCGGAAATAAAAATAAGGCTTAATTTGAAGTTCGCCAATTGCCCGTTTAGCCTTTAATGCAGGCTACTCAGCAAAAACGCCGCGAAATGCGGCGTTTTTGCTGACCCACCTGGGCTCGAACCAGGACTCTGCGGAACCAAAATCCGACGTGTTGCCAATTACACCATGGGTCATCAATGGCCTTTAAGGTTTTGCAAAATTACGAAAATTTTTGTTTCAAGGGGTCAGCAACCGCTTTTTGAGAAAGGCAATGTACCTCAGTAGCAGTATGAGCCGACAATAAAAGAATCTTCGGGATCCCTGTTCATCCCGTCAACCTCGATGACAAAAAACGGACATTCAACAAGCGACCTTAGAATAAACCCCAGCTCACACATGTCTTCATCACCTTTGTCAAAATACCAGTATATCTTTACATTATCGGCAAGATTCTTCATCCTGGCTATCTCTTTTATAATGTTATAAATCCATTTTGTCGAGCTTGTGTTGATGTATTCAAACCCGAATTCAATGCTTGTCTCACCTGTTCCGCAACTTACATAATCGCTTATCCATTCATAAACGGGGCGATAGAAAATGCCGGGATTTTCAGGAATCGACCGCCCTACCACATATATTCTTCCCTGCTTAAGAATAATTCTCGGAGTTCTCTTTGTAGGCTCAACCTTATATAATGAGAGTTGTTTCATTATAGATATTAACGCTGTAAATCCGATTTTATTCTACGGTGCACAACATTACAGCTATAGAAGAACCTACTTTAGAGTGTTGCAACGAGCTGAAGAGTCAGAAGGTATTTATTATCTCTTATCCGGAAAGGTCCTGATTGAACAGGGTTGGTTCCCGCTCCTCCCAGAGCGAGGGATGCTCCTCATCAAATTTCCTGATGATGGCTCTCATAATGATTTCTCTGAGAAATTCCGATCTGTTTCTGATGCGAAAGCGGCTGCAATAAATGCCTAATGCTTTTACTTCGCGGGAATTAAGCATAAGCGAAAGTCTGTTCGTTCTTTTAAGATGATCTTCCTTGTAACTGATCCGCTTCACACTATCAGGTCTGAATCCGGCTGCTAATTTAGAAAAACAAGCCTCTGCATAAAGGCAGGTTTTAATTAGTTTTGAACATAAAAAAGAAAGCCAGCCTGTAATCGGCTGGCTATATGCTTATTAAAATATTGACAACTTTTCTTAATAACCCACCCCTTGCCCCACCACAAGTCTCCCCTGAGTCTGGCTCCTTCGCTAAAAACACCCACTGGGTGTTTTTTTAACGCTCGGCCCCCTCCGGGGAGGGGAACTGTCTTGTTGTATCGAGTTTGCAAAATAATTTGGCCGAGATTTTAGTGTTAAGCTTGATTTTCACTGCCAAGGACATTTACAACCTTATGCTTATAAAGCTCCCTGAGCTTATCACGTGCCGGACCAAGGTAATTGCGCGGATCAAACTCGCCTGGATTTTCAACGAAAACCTTGCGGATTGCAGCAGTCATTGCAAGCCTGCCGTCGCTGTCGATATTGATCTTGCAAACTGCCGATTTGGATGCTCTCCTGAGCTGATCCTCGGAAACACCTGCCGTATTTTCCATCCTGCCGCCATATTTGTTGATCTCGGCAACAATATCCTGGGGAATTGAAGAAGCGCCGTGCAATACTATCGGGAATCCCGGAATACGTCTTTCAACTTCTTCGAGAATGTCGAAGCGCAGAGGAGGAGGAAGCTCGCCGGGTTTCACCTTGAATTTGTACGCTCCGTGTGATGTACCAATTGAAATTGCAAGGGAATCAACCCCGGTTTTCTTCACGAAGTCCTCAACTTCTTCAGGCCTTGTATAGGAGGAATGTTCTGCCGATACCTCATCCTCAATTCCTGCGAGAACGCCCAGTTCACCTTCCACTGTTACATCAAACTGATGGGCATACTCAACAACCTGCTTTGTCAGTTTAACGTTTTCATTATACGGGAAATGCGACCCGTCGATCATTACTGACGAAAAACCCGTTTCAATACATGATTTGCAAAGCTCAAACGAATCACCGTGATCAAGATGCAATACTATAGGAATAGGATAACCAAGTTCCTTTGAATACTCAACCGCACCCTTGGCAAGATACATAAGCAAGGTCTGGTTTGCATATTTCCGCGCACCCTTTGATACCTGCAGGATCACAGGGGACTTAGTCTCCACGCATGCGCTTATGATAGCCTGCAGTTGTTCAAGATTATTGAAGTTGAAAGCGGGAACGGCATATTTTCCCTTGATTGCTTTAATGAACAATTCTCTTGAATTCACCAACCCTAATTCTTTATAATGAAGCATAATTAATAGTTTTAAATCAAGCGATGAAGGTAGTTATTTTAGATATAGAGGACAAAAATATTTTCAAAAATCAGGAAGTGACTTCATCCATAAGTTTAAAAAAGTCAATATCAAAGATTATCCGCGGTTAGTTTATAATTCTTCAGAATTTAATAATCACTTCCATTGCATTTACAGCTAATTGCTTATCTTCGTACCTCGTTTTAGGAATCAAGTTTCTTAAACTGCCATGCAGCATTAATAAAAAAATGGGATCATTATCCATTATCAATCATTCAGTGTGATGAAGAAATTTTTTGTATTCATAATAATCTGTTTTTTGATCTCTCAGGGGATTCTGACTGCCCAGGATAAAAAATGGTCGCTTGAAGATTGCATCAGATACGCTATTGATAACAATATCCAGATCAAGCAACAGGTTCTCCAGACAAGGATTCAGAAAAATTCACTTGCGCAGGCAAAGCTGAATCTTCTGCCGATAATTAACGGCTCAGCTACACATTCTTACTCTTTCGGCCGTGCACTTGACCAGAACTCATATACTTTCTATAATCAAACCCTTCTTACTGATTATTTTTATCTCGGGGGCTCAACGAATCTTTTCTCAGGCCTGACGAACTATAATACCATACAAAAGAGCAAATATGAGCTTCTTGCAAGTGAACAGGATCTTCAGAAAATTCAGAATAACGTTTCACTGAACGTTGCACTTGCTTATCTTCAGATACTGCTAAACAAGGAACTCGTTTCTGCAAACGAGGACCAGCTCAACATATCCCTGCAGCAGATCGAAAAAACAAGGAAGCTCGTAGATGCCGGAAGCGTCGCTAAAGGAAACCTTCTTCAAATTGAATCACAGGCTGCTCAGGAAGAGCTGAGCCTGATAACTGTGAAAAATCAGCTTGAAACCTCATATCTGACACTGACCCAGCTTCTTGAAATCCAGTCGCCGGAAGGATTCGAAATAGTAGTGCCTGAAATAGATGTAGACCAGAATTCAGCAGTTACAGGAGATATTGAAAGCATTTATAAAACTGCCTCAGAGACAAGGCCTGAGATCAAAAGTTCAGAGCTTAATCTTGCCGCCAGCCAGTATAATCTGAAGATAGCAAAGGGAGGACGGAGTCCCGTCCTGGCATTAGATCATTCCTGGGGTACCAGGTACACATACATAAACAATATTCCGGGTCAGATGTCTTTCGATGACCAGATGAAAAACAACAAGAGCTATGGGCTCGGGTTTTCTTTAAACATTCCCATTCTCAACGGCTGGATGGTCAACAAAAACGTTGCAAACTCAAAGCTGGCAGTTGAAAACAACCAGTACACTCTCGAGGCGACAAAAAAACAGCTTTACAAGGACATCCAGCAGGCATATACTGATGCAGTGGCTGCACTAAAAAAATACAATGCAAGCTTAAAAGCCGTAAACTCGGCTGAAGAATCATTCCGTTACACTGAACAGAAATTCAACGTCGGCATGATAGCTCCCGTTGATTACAATGCCGCCAAAACCCAGATGCTTACTGCCCAGTCGGATATGGCGCAGGCTAAATACGAATTTATCTTCAAAACAAAGGTCCTTGATTTTTACAAAGGATTGCCTCTTAAACTGGATAACCAGGTTAATAAATGACTTACAGATACATACAGATATAAAAGTAAAAACCTTTCTAAACATGTGGATTCCATGTGACCATTAAAATAAAAATTATTTACAGATGAAAAAGAATAAAACACTTAAGATACTGGTCATAGTTGTTATTGTTTTGATCCTGTTTGCTGTAATTGGCAAGAAAGCAGGCTGGTTTGGGAAAGCTGCCACCATTAAGGTAGCTATCGAAAAGACTGAAAAACGGACTATTGTTGAAACCATAACCGCTAACGGGAAAATACAGCCGGAAAAGGAGGTTAAGATTACTCCTGATGTCTCCGGTGAGATCGTGGAGCTTAATGTAAAGGATGGTGATCATGTTGAAAAAGGACAGCTTCTTCTGAGGATTAAGCCCGATGTCTATATTTCCCAGAGAGACCGGTCGATGGCAGCAATCAGCTCTGCCCGTGCACGCCTGGCTCAGTCTGAAGCCCAGTTTAAGCAGTCGGAGCTCTCCTACCAAAGGACAAAAAAGCTTTACGAAGAACAGACTATTTCGAAATCCGATTATGAACAGGCTGAAGCGTCCTATTCAGTTGCGAAATCAGAAGTCGAAGCTTCAAAATATGAAGTAATAAGCACGGAGGCCTCACTCAAGGAAGCGAACGAGAACCTTGTCAAAACCTCAATCTATGCCCCGATGACAGGCAATGTATCGGCGCTCCTTGTTGAACTTGGAGAGAGGGTTGTGGGAACAAGTATGATGGCAGGAACTGAAATGTTGCGTGTAGCCGATCTTTCAAGAATGGAGGCCCAGGTGCAGGTCAATGAGAATGATATTCCACGGGTGAAACTGGGCGATACTGCCACAATCGAGGTGGATGCATATATAAATGATAAATTCAGGGGAGTTGTTACTGAAATCGCAAATTCTGCAAAAACATCCGGAGTCTCCGCTGACCAGGTGACCGATTTTGACGTCAAGATACTTGTGCTTCCTGAATCTTATAAGGATATGACGGAAAAAGGGATTGAGCATCCTTTAAGGCCCGGAATGTCAGCGTCTGTTGATATCCAGACTGAAACCAAGTCAGGCGTACTTGCTGTCCCGATCCAGTCGGTTACCACCAGGGCCGATACTACCAGGGTCGTTGCCAATCCTGCAAAGGGAGAGGAAAAGACAATAGTCTTTGCAACCGACGGACAGAGGGCGTTGGTAAAAGAGGTCAAAACAGGCATACAGGATAACAATTACATAGAGATCATATCCGGAATATCAGAGGGCGACAGGGTTGTGACGGCTCCGTTCAGCGCCATAAGCAAAAAGCTTAAGGACAGCTCGATGATCGAGATAGTAAAAAAAGAAGCCCTGTTTTCAATAAAATAGACCGGGCATTCCCAGAATATGATACTCTGTCTTGAAACCTCCACCGATATTTGCTCAGCGGCTCTCTGTGACAGAAACGGGGTTGTGGCTATAAAGGAAGGCAGAGAAAAAAAATCTCATGCAGCACAGCTTACGGTATTTATCGAAGAGCTCCTTTCAGAAGCCGGTAAAAGGGCAGGCGACCTGGATGCGGTGGCGGTGAGCAAAGGGCCGGGTTCATATACAGGCCTTCGTATCGGGGTTTCAACGGCCAAGGGTATTGCATACGCAGCATCAATTCCTCTGATCGGCGTGGAAACAACTCTTGCGATGTTCCATGGAATTGATGACAACATAAGAAGTGAATTTAACCTCGACACAACATCCCTATATGTCCCTATGCTCGATGCCAGGCGTATGGAAGTCTATTATACGATTTACAACCCGGGCGGCCGGAAAGTGAAGGAAACATCTGCAGAGGTTATTGATGGAAATTCTTTTATACTTATTCCCGAAGAGGTTAAAATCCTCTTTTTTGGAGATGGCGCTGAAAAATGCCGTGCTGTGATAAGAAGAAAAAATGCTGGATTTTATGATGATTTCAGGATTTCGGCCGCATTTATGCATATTCCTGCATTCAAATCTCTTGTGGAACATAAGTTTGAAGATATCGCTTATTTTGAACCATTTTATCTTAAAGATTTCATAACTTCGCGACCTAAAAAAAATATACTTGGCAGGTGATTTGTCCGTTATATGCAGACAATCCAATTCAGGGCTTATGAAATTTTTTAAGACACTGATTCTTCTGATAATATTACCGGCTATTTCTTACAGTCAGGAGTTTGCATACCAGCCCGGCGAAAAGGTTAACTATACCATCCATTACGGACTTGTACAGGGCGGATTAGCTTCTCTTGAGCTAAAGACTGACACTTTCAGGGGAAAGGAAGTCTGGCATGCTAAGATCCTGGGCAAAACAACCGGTATAGCTGATGCTATATTCAGGCTGAAGGATGTTTATGAAAGCTACATTGACCCCGAATCTGAGCTTCCCGTTTTTTCTGTCAGGAATATCCAGGAAGGCAGATACAGAAAATACAATGAAGTTGCATTTGATCGTTATTCGCGGCCTGATTCTGCAATACTTACAAGCGACCTTTCAGGAATTCATATAACGGAAAAAGGGATTCACGATATTCTTTCATGCTTTTATTATTTCAGAAACCATGATCTTCAGAATTACCGGAATTTTAAAAAGGGAGACATGATTACCATTAATACCTGGTTCACTGATGAATACTATCCCATCCACCTCAGATACCAGGGAATGGATGTTATAAGGACCAGGGTCGGGAAACTTAAATGCATTAAGTTCAATCCCGTAACTGAAACCGGAAGGCTGTTCAAGACTGATAATGATTTATCGATTTGGTTTACTGCCGACAGAAATTTTTTACCTGTTAAAGTGCGGATTGATTTATTTGTCGGATCATTTTCGGCAGAAATAGTAAGTTATGAAGGATCAAAATATCCTCTTGAGATAATCAGGAAAGAAGAAAATCAAAACCAGAATTAATATAATTTAGAGAATAATAAGATAATTTATGGCAAGTACCGCGGATTTCAGGAATGGAATGGTCATCGAGTTCAACGGTGACCTTTGTGCAATTGTCTCTTTTCAGCATGTCAAACCCGGAAAAGGGCCGGCTTTTGTCAGAACAAAGCTTAGAAACATAAAGACCGGAAGGGTAATTGACAACACATTTTCATCAGGGACCAAAGTAAATGTGGCAAGGGTTGAAAGGCGTCCCTACCAGTATCTTTACAAGGATGATCTTGGCTATAACTTTATGCATCTGGAGACATTTGAGCAGATTAATGTCCCTGAAGAACTTATTGAAAGTCATGAGTTCCTCAAGGAGGGTCAGAATGTAGAGGTCGTTGTACATGCCGACACCGAAACAGTCCTTTCGGTCGATCTCCCGCAGTTTGTAGTGATGGAAGTGACCTATACCGAACCCGGTTTGAGGGGTGATACCGCAACCAATACCTTCAAGCCTGCTACCATCGAAACAGGAAGCACAATCATGGTGCCTCTCTTTGTCAGTACCGGCGATAAGATCAGGATTGATACAGCAAACCGGACCTATATCGAAAGGGCCAAGTCATAAAAAGGAATGAACGAAAAGAAATCTTCCATTGACCGGCTGCGCATTTCAAAATTTAAGCTTGACGCCCTGCTTGATATTACCTTATCCATTAATGCAAATCTGCCTACAGAGGATCTTCTTGCAAAATATGAGTCAATTCTCCGCAATAACCTGGGAATAGGCAAAATCTTGATTTTCAAGCATTCCGATAAATGGGAATGCCTGCTGAACGGGGGTTTTTCTGAAGAGCTTGAACGCAGCATTGACGTTGAATGTCAGCTTCTTAAGTTCACTGAGACCGCGTTCAGGAACGAAGGCCTCGGGATTGACGGTGTCGATATTATAATCCCTGTCTACAACAATTATGTTCCTCTCGCTTTCATTCTGATCGGTGATATTGAAGAAGAAGGCAAAGGAATGAGTCCTGTACTGAAGCATCTTAACTTCATCCAGACAATTTCGAGCATCATCATCGTTGCGATAGAAAACATGAGGCTTTTCAGGGAAACTCTCAGGCAGGAAGCCCTTAGAAAAGAGCTTGAACTTGCAGCAAAGATGCAGAAGTTGCTGATCCCCGATAACAGTACAATGCCGTCGAACGAACATTTCGTAATGACGGGGTTTTATTACCCGCACTATGAAGTCGGGGGAGATTATTACGACTGCATAAAACTTTCCGGCACAAAGATCGGCTTTTGCATTGCCGACGTTTCAGGAAAGGGAATGTCGGCTGCAATCCTGATGTCAAATTTCCAGGCAAGCCTGAGGGCTCTGTTCACTGCTGAAATTGAACTTCCTGCACTCATTCAGAAGCTCAACACCCTTATAAATGCGTCTGCCTCCGGCGAAAAATTCATCACATTTTTTGTTGCCAGATATGATAATAGTGACGGCATGCTCGAGTACATAAATGCAGGTCATAACCCGCCGGTTATTTACAATACTGTCACCCGCGAAGTGATGCACCTCCATTCAATGTGCGTAGGGATCGGTATGATAGATGAAATACCTCCGGTCAGATCGGAGACAATCAAAATTGCAGATTACTCAAAAATTGTGTGCTATACTGACGGCCTTTCGGACCTGAAGGGAGATGACGGGAAAGAGATACTCACAAAAGAGATAATAAATCATGTGACAAACCTCTTTCCTGTAAAACAGAATATCAACGATATGCTCAGGAAGCTTGGTATACCTGACAGTAATCCTGACCTGTTCGATGACGTATCAATTCTGGCAGCTGATCTGCTTAGGTGATTCAGAAGATATTCCGGTACATATTAATAGTAAAATTTCTGCTCTGATCTTCTAAATGTACCAGAAACTTCCGGCATTATTACCTGTATATCGCGCTGATTTGCCCGGGTATTTTGTGGAATGACAAAAATGGGACATTACAAAACTTATTTTTATAATCCCAATAATGTGATGCGCTTAAATAATCCTTAAAAGATAGTAGTTTTTCTTCCCTTTCTGTACAAGAATATATTTATCATTTAGCAGCGATTCCATTCCAATCATCATTTCCGGATCATCAACCTTTTGTTTGTTTATGCTTAGACCTCCGCCATTAACCATTCTTCTCAGCTCTCCCTTTGAATCAAAGACCCGAGTCAGTTCAGCAAGCAGGATGGTAGCTTTTACTCTTTGTCCAAGAATTTCCCTCTTTATTTCAAATACTGGTACGCCCTCAAATACGGCAAGGAAAGTGTTTTCATTCATTCTCCTCAGCGATTCAGTGGTTCCTTTTCCAAAAAGAATCTGTGAAGCCCCGAAAGCCGATTCATAATCCTCACGGGAATGAACCATTACTGTCATTTCCTCTGCAAGGCGTTTCTGAAGTAAACGTTCATGGGGAGCTTTTTCGTGATCTCCAATGAGGGCTTCTATCTCTTCCCTGCCGAGCAGTGTAAAAATCCGTATATACTTTGCGGCATCTTCATCCGTCACGTTGAGCCAGAACTGGTAAAACTGGTAAGGGGATGTTTTTTCAGGATCGAGCCAGACATTGCCTGATTCGGTTTTGCCGAATTTTGATCCGTCCGATTTTGTTATCAGGGGGCATGTGAGTGCATAGGCTTCTCCGCCCGTTTTACGGCGGATGAGCTCGGTCCCGGTGACAATATTGCCCCACTGGTCCGATCCTCCCATCTGGAGCTTACAGCCGAGCCTGCTGTAGAGATGAAGAAAATCGGTACCCTGCACAAGCTGGTAAGAAAACTCCGTGTAGGACATCCCCTCCTTTGAATCTGAGCCCAGTCTTTTTTTAACTGAATCCTTGGCCATCATGTAGTTTACGGTAATATGTTTCCCTATATCGCGGATAAAGCCAAGGTATGAGTAATCCTTCATCCAGTCATAGTTGTTGACCATGATGGCCCTGTTTTTTCTTTCACTGCTGAAGTCAAGAAATTTTGAAAGTTGTATTTTAAGTCCTTCCTCATTTTTTCGCAGAGTCTCCTCATCAAGCAGGTTTCTTTCCTCTGATTTCCCTGACGGATCCCCTATCATTCCTGTGGCCCCTCCGACAAGCGCCACCGGCACATGTCCGCAGCGCTGGAAATGCACGAGCAGCATCACCTGTACCAAATGGCCGATATGCAATGAATCGGCGGTAGGATCAAAACCTATATATCCGGTTGTTGTTTCACCGGCGAGCAATTCTTCCGTGCCGGGCATTATGTCATGGATCATGCCTCTCCATCTCAGTTCTTCAACAAAATTCATATATCTGTTTTTGATTCCGGTCAGCAAATATAGCAAAGAGGGCTAAATGCTATTGCCTTCCGGCTTCTTTTTTAGTTTGTTGAAACTATTGTCGAAATTTCCTTCCGCGATGATCGGAAATATTGCCGGCGCAATTTTAGCAACCGGATTGTACAATTTCGAGTGTGAAATTGCCTCATTCGGTAAAAAATGGCGTTTTGTATTGATGGTATTAAGGATCACAATAATTACGCTGAGGATCAGTGCATTCTTAAACAGTCCGAATGCAAGTCCCAGAAGCCTGTTCAGGAATCCCAGAGCCATGGTATCAACCAACCTGTCGATCAGCAGGCCAATGAGATGAACAATTATCACGATGATAATGAAAGTTATCATAAAAGCAATTACCCCGATATATTTTCCGCTCATATCGAAGCTGTTGTAAAGTTGCGCTGACGTGTACGATGAGAATTTAATTGCACCCCAGATACCTAGTATCAGTGCCAGCAGTGATGCGAGTTCCTTTATGAATCCTTCGGTGAAGCCCCGCGCCAGTCCTAGCACAAGCAGGATAATTATAATAAAGTCGATATAGTTCATTGCCGGTAATTTAAGAGTATGAATTTATGAAAGATGGCGGATAAATCAAAAAGAATGTTGCGTGATGATGTAATCCACCTTCGCTAAAGCTTCGGTGGAGAAAGGGCGTAAAGGTGAAAGGGTGTAAAGGTTTTATGGTAAATTCCCTGGGGGGGTTGCAATGATTAAAAAAAAGCAATATTTTTGCAGTCCTGGAATAATGGCCCCATAGTTCAATGGATACCTGCCTGCCGGCAGGCAGGGAACGGAGGGAGGCTTAAAAATTAAGAATGGGTTATTTTGTTTACGCCATAAAGAGTTTGATTGACAACAGGATATATGTCGGTTTTACCAATAATCTTGAAAGACGGTTAAATGAGCATAATCAAGGAAGATTAAAATCAACAAAAGGATTTATTCCGTGGATTTTAATCTTTAAGAAGGAAGTCGAGAACAGAATTAATGCAAGAAGTCTTGAAAAGTACTATAAAAGTGGTTGTGGAAAAGAAATATTGAAAAGAATAAATCAGGCCCCATAGTTCAATGGATAGAACGGAGGTTTCCTAAACCTTAAATTCAGGTTCGATTCCTGGTGGGGC
>CAWBNA010000014.1:0-416886 GCA_963789985.1 uncultured Bacteroidales bacterium
TATAATGTTTTAAGTATTTCTGTGGACCAATGTTTAATAATTCCCGTTGCACCGCGAACCGTAAACAAGGCAGATCAGCCATTCTTTTTTATGGTTCCTTATTTTGTTTTTTCTTTTCAATTTCATTTTCTTCCTGCTCGTATGCCTTCACGATCTTTCTGACAAGCTTATGTCTGACAATATCGCGTTCATCGAACCTGATTATCGAGATGCCCTCTATATCGGACAATATTCTCATAGCCTGAATCAGTCCTGATTCATTTCTTTTCGGTAGGTCAATCTGAGTGGAATCTCCCGTCATTATGAATTTGGAACTCATTCCCATTCGTGTAAGAAACATCTTAAGCTGGCTTATTGTGGCATTCTGAGCTTCATCAAGTATTACAAAAGCATTTTCAAGGGTTCTGCCCCTCATGAATGCAAGCGGAGCTATCTGCACCGTACCGTCCTCAAGCCAGGTCTCCAGTTTTTTAAAAGGTATCATGTCATGAAGGGCATCATATAATGGCTGGAGGTAAGGGTCAAGTTTCTCCTTCATGTCGCCCGGAAGAAATCCGAGCCGCTCGCCGGCCTCCACGGCAGGACGGGTCAGAACTATCTTTTTCACTTCACGTTCTTTCAGCGCTCTTACGGCAAGCGCAATGGAAGTATAGGTTTTTCCTGTTCCGGCTGGGCCTTCAGCAATTACCAGATCATTCGTCCTGTATTCGTTCACAAGCAGCAGCTGGTTTACTGTCCTTGCCTTCACTGGCTTGCCGCTTGTACCGAAGACTATCACATGCTCAAAATCGCCATTAGATGCGCTTTTTAAATGATCTGAATCAAAAAAGTACTTTTCGATATCCTGTTCTTCGATCCTGTTATATTTCCTGTAACACTCAAGTATCTCATTGAATTTTTCAGCGAAAAGAGTGATCTCACTCTCCTCTCCGATACATTTTATCTCATTGCCCCGGGCAATTATTTTTATTTTAGGAAAGAAACTGCGGATTTTGTCGAGCAGGGAATTATTTGGTCCATAGAATACTACGGGATCGATATCTTCAAGGAATATTATTATTTCCGTCATTAAATCCTTAAAAAATTATTTTTCTTCTCCGACTTCTGATTTTTGCTGATAATTAAGCTGACATTACATAAAAAAAGGCATTGAAAGATACAAAGTAAGTCTATTTTTTCTTTAGAAGATTATCTTTGTCTTAAGATTTTTCCTGATGGCTGTCATAACCTTAACCACCGAATGGAGACCTGATGACATCTACAACGGCATCATAAAGGGGAAATTATGCAGCTATTGCAAGGGAGCCCAGATCATTGACAATGCCGGCAATATACAGACTTTCAATACTTCACAGGCTTCTTTTGTCATCAGAAACACTTTTTCCAACTATCCGGAAGGGACAATACACATTATCTGCGTCCATTCTGAAGCACATTCAGGGGATGAGTACCTGGTTGTAAAATCGAGGGGGCATTATTTTATAGGCACAGATAACGGTATCTTCACCCTGATCCTGAATTCCGAACCAGATGAAGTGGTTAAAATTGACTGCAAGGGTAAATCAGATGAGCTTGAGATATTCGCCAAAGCAGCGGCGGACCTTTTCAATGGGAAAAAACTTTCTGAGATCGGCTCTCCGGTTAAAACCATCAGTGAGCAACTGCCTTTAAGGGCAACTATTGATTCGGAAGTTATTATTGGAAGCATAATCTTTATTGATTCTTACGGCAATGCCATTTCAAATATCACAAGGGAAATATTTGACCGCATTTTTAAGGGTAAGGAATTCAGGATATTCATTCAGAGCAACAAAAATTATACTGAAAAAATCTCTGAGAAGTATAATGATGTTCCTGTAGGAGAAATGCTTGCAAGATTTAACCAGCTTGACCTGCTTGAGATTTCAATAAATGGTGAGAATATTTCAGAGCTCCTGAGCGTGACGACGGGCTCTGCAGTCAGGGTCGATCTGGTCAGCAAAACAACACCTCCCAACAAATTATTTTGAAAATTACTATAAATGACTGATAAAGAAATGAGCTGCGGGGAGTTCAACAGGCTCCTGGAAATTATTGATGAATTAAGAAAAAAGTGTCCATGGGATATGAAACAGACAAATGAAAGTCTGCGGAAATTAACTATCGAAGAAACTTACGAGCTTGCTGACGCAATAATATCGGCAGACGATGATGGCATAAAAAATGAACTCGGTGACCTGATGCTTCACATAGTATTATATGCGAAAATAGGTTCGGAAAAGAATCTGTTTTCAATGGCTGATGTTCTTAAAAGTATCAATAATAAACTGATATACAGACATCCTCATGTATTTGGCGATGTAAAGGTATCAAGTGCTTCCGAGGTAGAGGAAAATTGGGAGCATCTTAAAACGAAGGAGAATCCGGGCTACAAACCTGTTCTTTCAGGTGTTCCTTCTTCCCTTCCGGCCATAGTGAAAGCAAACAGGATACAGGAAAAAGTCAGAGGTGTCGGCTTTGACTGGGAAAAACGGGAGCAGATTTGGGATAAAGTCAATGAAGAGCTGAATGAACTGAAGGAAGAGGTTGACAATCATCGGCAGGAAAATATTGAATCGGAATTTGGCGATCTGCTTTTTTCAATAATAAATGCCGCGAGACTTTATGGCGTTGATCCTGAAGCTGCACTTGAAAAAACAAACAGGAAGTTCATAAGGCGATTCAATTATCTGGAAAAGCGGACAGTTTCAAAAGGGATTTCTCTTCACGACATGAGCCTTGATGAAATGAATGTTATATGGGAAGAATCAAAGAAAGAGGATTAATATTCAGATTTATCTCTTCCTGCCTGGCCCACTTCAGGGGGTTTGGGAGGCAAACCGAATTTATAGCTCAGCAATTGATATATAATTTTTGCAGCCACAAAATCAGGAGCTTTATTTGCCGGTGAAGGACACAGTTCAACGACATCAAATCCCACGACATTCTTTTTCCTTATAACTTCTTTCAGAAAATGAAGGATCTCGAAATAATCAGGACCTCCCGGTTCGGGAGTGCCGGTTGAGGGAATCAGCGAGGGGTCAAATACATCAAGGTCGATGGTGATATATACGTTTTCAGTCAGCCTGTTCAAAGCATCGGCATAAAGATCCTTATTGTGGTATAGTTCGCAGGCAAAGAATATCCTGCCCATATCGGCATATGGAAGTTCATCAGACGACATGCTTCTGATTCCCACCTGAACTATTGGCGCGAATTCCCTTACACGCGCCATAACACAGGCATGGTTATAAGGTGAACCCTCATATTTCTGTCTCAGGTCAGTATGGGCATCAAGCTGAAGGACCGACAGGTTTTTGTACTGCCCGGCAAATGCCATAATTGATCCGATGCTTATCGTGTGGTTTCCTCCTACCAGAACCGGGAACTTTTTATCCTCCAGCGCCGACAGCACTTTTTGGCTCACGGCGCCCACCAGTGCATCAGGGGAGCTCTTTTCATCAACAGGCTCTGAGGTATATATGCCATGACTGCTGGCTTCGGTCTTTGTCTCGACATCATACCACTCAAGGTTCACGGAGGCTTCCATAATTGCTTCCGGGCCATTATCAGCACCTTTCATCCAGGTGCTTGTTTCATCATATGGGACAGGAATAATCAGGATTTCTGAAGAGGAGTAATCGAATACCACTTCATTTCCACCAAAATTCATAGATTTCTGAATTTGATCCGCCGGCAGTATTACTTTTTTGTTTTAACAGAACTTTTCTTTGGTTTGGCCTCAGTCTCCCGGGCTTTTTCCACAGTGCCGGGCTCTTCCGTTTCAGGCTCAGCTGGCTTTTCCGGCTCTTCTTTTACGAGCATGTTCTTCTTCTGCAATATATTATACCAAAGAAACACCTTTCTTATGTCGCTTGAATACACCTTCTCTTTTGAATAATCGGGAGCAATTTCCTCGAAATACTTTTTCAGTTCATCAGGGCTGGATTTTGCATCTATTGAAGGTCCGCCTGATTCTTTGTCATAGATCCTGTCAAATACTTTCGAAAGGGGCAGGTCCTCATTTTCGGTAAATATTGAGATATCCTCCAGGGAACTCACTTTTGCAGAGCTGAAAGCGCTGCTCCTTTTACCTGTTTCAAGATGTTCAACAATGATTGCATTTTTCCCCTGTGCAATAAATTTGAAAAGCCCCGGTTCACCTGAAATCGATAAAATGTCTTTTAAAATCATCTTGTACTTATTTTGTCTGCAAATTTAATCCTTGTCTTTTAAAGTAAGATTTATAACTGCTGTTTTTTTTCAGTCTGACCCTTAATTTATATTTCTTTCCTTTTTAATCTTTTCATAAGCCTCATTTACCTTTTTGAATTTCTCCTCAGCTGTTTTTCTGAATTCTTCGCCAAGATGGCTCACTTTATCCGGATGATATTTCATTGCCATCTTTCTGTATGCCTTCTTAACTTCCTCATCGGTACCTGTCCTCTCAACTTCAAGGATCTTATAGGAGGAATCAGTCTCAGGAATGAACATATTTCTTATCGATATGAAATCAGATGATGCTATTTCCAGGAATCCGGAGATCCTTTCGATAAGCTCAACTTCCGAGACATTGATGGCACCGTCGGCAAGGGAAATATTGAAAAGCAGGTGCAGAAGCTGCAGGCGAGACGAATAATCCATGTTTCTGCTTATCTGGACACTTACATCCCTTACAGGGATATCCTGCTTCAGAATATCCTTAAGCATCAGAAGTGCTTCACGGGCTGTAGATTCACCGAACTGCCTTACAAAGAACTGTTTAACATAATCCAGTTCAGATTTGACGACTTTTCCGTCAGCTTTCATTATTGCACCGATAAGCACCAGCAGGCTCATTACGAAATCACCTGGAGCTGTCCTTTGAGGCATCGAGGTATAAGTTGAAGTTTGGATCGTGGTACTGTCAACCATCGATCCTACAAGGAATCCAAGAACGGCCCCGATAGGTCCTCCCATAGCAAACCCTAACCCGCCGCCTATCCATTTTGCGAACTTTCCCATATCCTAATTTACATTGTTGCACAAATCCAGTAACCTTTTATGAATAGCAAGAATTGCAGGTATTATCATGTCATTCTCCGAATTGTAGACAATAAAATCTGACCTCTTAACCCTGGCCTCATCGTTAATCTGATTATTAATACGTTCCATTACCTGTTCAGAAGTGAACTTATTTCCTGCCACTAATCTCCTGATTCTCTCGCATACAGGAGTCACAACTGTCAGTATTTTGTCAACTATTTTATCTGCGCCGCTTTCGAACAGAATAGCGGCTTCCATGATGGCATACGGAGAAGTCTGACTGTTAACCCATTTCCCGAAGTTTTCAAATACCCGGGGGTGAACAACTGAATTTACCTTTTCGAGAAGATCCCTGTTGTTGAAAATAAGTTTTGCGAGCTCCGGTCTGTCAAGTCTTCCACTTGCATAAAGGTCCCTGCCTGTCATCGAGTTTAATTTTCCTATAAGATCCGGGTCCGTATTCATTATTCTTCTTGCTTCATCATCAGCAGAGAAAACCGGTATTCCAAGAATTGAAAAGATCCTGCAGACGGTCGTTTTTCCGCTTCCTATTCCTCCGGTTACACCGAGTTTAAGTACTGATCCTGAAAAGTCTTTCATTTTACTTTTTTTCAATAAGAAAATCAACGTCAGTGGGCGTATTCACCTAAAGTTCTTAAACTTACAGTTTTTTTATTACACGGTTGACACTGGTATATATTTTGAATTTTGTCCTAAACCCTGTTACAGTGTCCACAATATGCCCGGGTCCTGAGATTTTCACAAGCTGGCCGGAGAGTTTCGGTATAAGAGATGATGTCATTATATAGTAGCGCAGGGCGCTGCTGCCCTCTGCTCTTCTGTAGCTGATCGAAGAAATGTCGAGTATTACCGGGGCTCTGTTACCCGGGAGCCTTAGTTTCAGAATTGAATAACCTGGGCCCTTAAGATATAGTTCCAGCCTCGCAGGTAGGTCTTCCTCAAGAACCTTTTCTTTCGGAAGATTTACATATCTTACGGGATACCTGATATTTGTTTCAATCTCTTTTCCAAGGGAGTTGAGGTACCAGAATACAAATGAAAGAAAAAGGAAAAAAGCAAAGACTATAATGTCTTTGTCAATATTGCTTACTCCCTTTTTCGTAAGTTTTTTCAACCATATTCCGTATCTCCCTTTCACTCAGGGCATTTAAAATCACTTCTGCTCAATGTCAGATGAATCCCTGACAAGGGCACTTTTGTCTACCTTAAGTCTCAGATCGCCTCCGACTTCGAGCATTACATAATTATCCTTTACTTCGTAAATCTTTCCGTAAATACCACCGGTTGTAATAACCTTATCACCTTTTTTAAGGGTGTTCCTGTAATTTGTCATATCTTTCTGCCTTTTCATTTGCGGCCTTATCATGAAAAAATAGAAGACGACAAATACGAGTAACAACGGTAAAAATGTGATAAGGGCGTTATTCTGACCCGTACCCGTACTTACTGGCTGATTTACAAGGAATAAGAAAGCTAAATTGACCATAACTGATTTATTTGTTTTTATTTATTTGAATTTACTTCTGCAGTAATTTTGAGGAATACTACCGGAATCCTGGCGTTTGACCGTACAGAAACTGTCTTTGTCTGCATGCCGCTTTTCCCGGAGGTGTCAAAAACCACCTCGAGGGTCCCTTCTTTTCCGGGAGGAATCGGTTTCTTTTCGTATTTTGTTACAGTGCACCCGCAGGTTGTTGATGCAGACTCAATCATCAGGTTTCCCGGCCCTTTATTCCCTGCATGGAAAACATACCTGAGCTTTTCTCCCTCTTTCACCTTTCCGAAACTGTGCTCATACTCTGTGAAAATGATCTCAGGAACAAGTGTATCGCCTGTTGCACCTAAGCTTACAGCACTGCTTTTCCCCTTGCCCGAATTGCAGGAGATCAACATTGATGCGAGCAAAATAACACCCGATACTTTCACATTCTTCATATATGGAAACTCCTCCCTGAATTAATCTGTTTCTATATTCTCCCCGATCAGCCCTCTGCCAGATTTATTGAATATACCTTTCTCACGGATCTCCCTGACAATATTGTCAAGAATTCCGTTCACAAAGGTACTGCTTTTTGAAGTACAATAATATTTGGCAATTTCTATATATTCATTCAGAGTTACCTTTACGGGAATCTCCGGGAATTCCATTATTTCGGTAACTGCGAGCTGCATCACAAGGATATCCATAAGGGCAATGCGTTCAATTTCCCAATTAGTTGTATTATGATCAATAAGTTCAGAGCATTTTTTTGTGCTAAGGACAGCCTTTCTGAATAATATCTTTACGAAATCTTCATCCTCCTTATTTTTAAACAGAGGCATCAGTTCTGTTTTTTCCCCGGAATCGGATTTAAACTTCTTCAAGGTTTTTTCAATCATAACTGACACGTATTCAATATCGTCGTTCCAGTAAATACTTTGTTCCTCAAGGCAGGCCTCGAGATCCTCGGAAGCTGCAAAAAGCTCGGTGATCATACTGATAATAAATTTCTTATCAGATGTGTAATTATGGTCATCCGATTTCATATAATCCTGATACTTGTTCCATGCAATCATCTTGTTGTATAAAAGCCTCGGAACATGAGGGTAATTAATCCAGGAAAGTTTTCTGGATTTCAGAAAACCGTTGAGGGCAGAATTCATTCTTAGCTGATCGATAAGCCGGTTGTCAATAAAGCGTCTTCTGGGATTGAGGTCCTCAGGAGCAGGCATCATTTTCTGAAGAGCCTGGTCAATTTTCTCAGTGGCAACATCAGCAACTTCAAGAACAAGAAGAAGAAGAAAATGGTACAGATCATAGGTTTTATCTATACTGAACATAAGTTCTTTCTCTGCCTGTGGAAGATCGTCATCCTCTCTCCGGTTAAACGCATAAAGTGCCATCAGGGCTTTTATACGCAATAGTCTTCTGCTTATCATTAATAAAGAACCTCAGATTTTGGTGCAAAAATAAACTTTTTCCTTATCTCTCAAAACAATCGGCCAAATTTTGGACACTTTTGGAAAATTCATATTTTGATTTGAAAAAAATATTGTTAAATTTGACAATCATTAGTCTAGCCTAACCTAACCTGTCAGAGAAATGGAAGAAGAATCCGGAATTAAGGAAGCCGTTATCGGAAACGATGATAAGAATGCGAAAGAAGAGATTTATACCAAAGTGGTAAGGGCCGGGAAAAGGACCTATTTCTTCGATGTTAAAGCTACCAGGAAGGAAGATTATTACCTGACAATCACTGAAAGTAAAAAGCGACTGGGAAAAGAAGGAAAAGTCTTTTACGAAAAACACAAGATTTTCCTTTATAAGGAGGACTTTGAAAAGTTCACCGACGGACTGAAGGATGCTGTGGCTTACATTGATAACGGAAAGGAAGCAATAAAGTCGCAACTATCACATTCAGAAGACGATATCAGTAAGGAAGCCAGCGGATTCGTTTCTAAGGAATTCACAAATGTCGAATTTGACGACCTCGGTAAGAAATAAAGAAGAATCTTTCTGAATGTCTGACTATATCCTCCTGATATTTGCAATTATCCTGATGATACTTGGAATAATAGGTTGTCTGGTACCCGTACTCCCCGGGCCACCATTAAGCTATCTTGGACTTATATTATTGCATTTTTCAAGGCTTGCCGATTTTTCATCAACTCTTCTTATAACATTTGCGGCAATCGTGGTGGTTGTTTCAGTTCTTGATTACGTGGTTCCTGTATGGGGAACTAAAAAATTCGGAGGTTCAAAATATGGGACCAGGGGAGCAACAGTCGGACTTATAATCGGTTTTTTTCTGGGACCTTTCGGGATTATCATAGGACCATTTATAGGAGCGGTTGTCGGAGAACTGATATTCAAGGATGATATGAAATATGCCTTCAAAGCAGGTTTCGGCAGCTTACTGGGGTTTCTGACAGGAATCGGACTGAAACTTGCAGCTTCCTTTGCCATGACATTTTATTTCGTAAAGGAGCTTATCGCTTAACGGGACCGACGAATGATTGACGGCTCACGACTTACGACTGACAGGTAGCAACGCAAAGGCTTAGCATAAATCAATCTTAAGCTTCGTAAATCATTCCACCTGCATTGATCTTCTTGCACCATGTGTCGTTTGCAGTGTGTGGTGAGTCATCATTCTCCAAGGGTTGCAACCATTACAGCCTTAATCGTATGCAATCTGTTCTCAGCTTCATCAAACACTATGGAATGCTTTGATTCAAAGACGTCGTCTGTCACCTCCATTCCGTCAAGCCCGAATTTCTGATAAATCTCCTCCCCGACTTTTGTTTCCCTGTTATGAAAAGACGGAAGGCAGTGAAGGAACTTAACTCCCGGATTTTCTGTTTTTATGATTACCGACATGTTGACCTGATAAGGTTTCAGGAGTTTTATTCTTTCTTCCCAGGCTGAATCGGGTTCCCCCATTGAAACCCATACATCGGTGTACAAGAAATCAACACCCTCCACGGCTTCATCAACATTGTCAGTTATATTGATCCTTGCACCTGTCTCTTTTGCAATATTCCGGCAGGTATCAACGAGCTCCCTTCCCTGCTGAAAAGCTTTCGGGGCAGCGGTCCTGAAGTCCATTCCCATCTTTGAAGCTCCCACAAGTAGTGAGTTGCCCATATTGTAACGCGCATCGCCAAGATAACAGAATGACATCCTGTCAAGAGGCTTGTTGCAATGCTCCTGCATTGTCATGAAATCGGCAAGGATCTGTGTAGGATGAAACTCATTGGTGAGTCCGTTCCATACAGGAACTCCTGCATATCTGGCAAGCTCCTCGACAATTGATTGTCCATAACCCCTGTACTCTATACCGTCGTACATCCTTCCGAGCACCCGTGCCGTATCCTTCATCGATTCCTTCTGACCTATCTGGGAACCTGAAGGGCCAAGATAGGTTACATGCGCGCCCTGATCGAGAGCTGCCACCTCAAACGCACATCTTGTTCTTGTCGAAGATTTTTCAAAGATAAGAGCAATGTTTTTCCCTTTCAGCAGAGGCTTTTCAGTCCCGGTATATTTGGCCTTTTTAAGGTCAGCTGCAAGAACAAGAAGGAATTCTATCTCTTCAGGCTTGAAATCAAGAAGCTTCAGAAAATTGCGGTTGCGAAGATTCACTGGCATAGCTAATTAGAATATTATGAATTTAGCCTTAAAGGTAATAATTATTTTAAGAAATAAGTTGTGTGGTCGTGCGGCAGGGCAATAGATGATGATCAGCCATCATATTCCATTGTAATTTTTGATCCGTATTTCTTATCTGCAAGTTTAAAGGCCTCGGTTATCACACTCTTTCTTCCGCCGTTCCTTATAAAGTTGAGGCAGGCCTCTATCTTTGGCTGCATGCTTCCTTTTGCAAACTGGCCCTCCTTTAGGTATTTCATGGTATCGGTATAGTTAAGGAACTCCTTTATTTCCTGATCCGGTTTTTTGTAATTTATGTATATGTATGGCACATCTGTCAGAATATAGAATTCATCAGCTCCTATCTGTGATGCAAGCAGTGAGGACGCAAGATCCTTGTCAATGACGACCTCTGCAGGTCTGACATTTTTGTTCTCGTCGATATAAACAGGGACTCCTCCTCCACCAGCCGCAATGACAATATTTTCTTTCAGAGCAAGGTCGCGGATGATCGACTTATTCATGATATCTACAGGTACAGGGGACGGCACCACCCGTCGGAAGCCACCTTCCGACTTTACCTCTTCTTTGAATATCCATCCTTTTTTCACTGAAAGAACATCAGCCTCCTCCCTTGTATAGATCTTGCCAATTCTTTTCTGCGGATCGCTGAACGCAGGATCATCTTTATTAACAATAACCTGAGTAACAATACAAATAACATTCTTATCGATGCTGTGCTTATTCAGAACATTCCTGAACATTCTTTCAATCATGTAGCCTATACCGCCCTGGGAATCTGCTACGCACACATCAACAGGCATCTGGGCAATCCGGTACATTTGTTCACCGGCATCATTTCGCATCAGGATATTGCCGACCTGAGGGCCGTTTCCATGGGTTATGACCAGATTATAACCTTCATTGATCAGGAAAATAAGGTTCTCAAGTGTCATAGTTGTGTTCTCTTCCTGCTCTTCTATCGTTCCTATCTGATCGCCCCTGAGAAGCGCGTTGCCTCCCAATGCGACTACTGCAAGTTTTTTTTCCATAAAAACAGTAAAAATGTTTAACTTATGTCCCTTATTTTAAACGCTTTGTGACAAAATCTGAAATAACAAGCCTACAAAGCTATCAAATTCCTCAAATCAATTTTCTGGTTTCCCATGCAATAGATACCATAAAAATATGTTTAATAACATAGAACAACTTTCTAATTCATATTTATCAGTTGATTTGGGGAAAGCTGAAAAAAATATTTACATTTACGGGTTTCAAAAATAAAGACAGACTGGTGATACCCAGAAAAATACTTCATTTTACGATCATTCTTGCTTTTGCGGCCTGCTCCTGCAGGGAGAAGGGTGTTAAAGCTATTAGTCAGGGTGAGATTCATTATGACGTTGCCTACAGCGGAAACATTACACTCATGCCGCATGAACTGATGCCAAAAAGCCTCGTTGTATCGTTCAAGAACGACAACATTATTTTTGAGCTGATTTCTCCTTTTGGCAATTCCGGAATAACAAACCTCTCAAATCCTTCAAAATCTATTTATGATACATACCTGAGCCTTTTTACCATCAGGTATTTTTATCCGTCCCAACCAGGTGAGATTTTTCCGGGCTTTGAAGCCATGGAAGGGATTGAAATACATAAGACATCAAAGACGGCTTTGATATGCGGTTTCAACTGCAAAAATGCTGAAGTGACTTTTCCTTTCGACCGAAGCAAAGTTTATAACATCTGGTACACCGACGAAATACATGTTAAGAATCCAAATGCTTCAACACCCTTCAGCCAGATAGATGGAGTGCTGATGAGCTTTTTCTTTTTTATAGGGCATTCCGAGTTTCGCTTTGTAGCTGAGAATGTGTACAGGAAGCAAATCCCTGATTATATGTTCGAAAGAAAAGAAAAGTTCCTCAAGGTCTCAAGAGACGACATCAACAAGTTTATTTATAAAATGATAAATCTGTAACCGACCTATGTCGCGCAGCTTACGACTTTCTATTAATTAAATTAAGATCAGGCAAAAATTATTCATAGACTTCTGATGCCGTTTGTCGCGTTCCGTTTGTCAAAGTTGAGCAGCAATCTTCTGGTATTTATCAAAATTATTACCTTTGAGGGGCTTTTGCGGAGCCCCTGATGAATTTTTTTATCAAAATGAAGAAAGAAAAGGAAGAAAAGCTGAAGAAGCCGGTTAAAAACAAAACAAAATCCAGGTCATTTTTTTCAGATGAAAGAGTAAAGTTCATCATGGGGATCCTGATAGCAGGTTTTGCCTTATACCTGCTTCTTGCATGCATAGCATACCTTTTCTGGTGGAGGACCGATCTCAGCCTTTCCGATTCTTCTGTAATATCAAATGCGGATGTCAATGTTAAAAACTGGTCGGGTAAAAGCGGTCATTATCTTGCAAAAATGATAATTGGTTTCGGGTTCGGATATGGGGCATTTTTTATTCCGCTCATTTTTGCCGCCATCGGACTTTACCTCCTTAACTTCCCTAAAGTCAACCTCTGGAGACTGATTCCCGATTTTACATTTGCCGCTATTATTCTTTCGCTTATTCTGGGCTTTGTTTTCGGTAAGGCTGACGGATATCTCGGAAGCGGACCCGGTGGTGCCCAGGGGTACAAGATAACGCAGTGGCTGAATTCCTTCACTGGCAAAATAGGTACGGGAGTCCTTCTGACTTTCTCAACAGTGGCTTATCTTATATTTGCCCTCCGTTTCAAACCCGAGACTTTCACCAGGAAAATCCCTTCCACAATAAAAAGCATAATCCCTGGTATCAGACCTGATGACAAGCCAGTTGAACCTCAAACCGGAGATTCCGGGGTTATACGTGAACCAACGGCTGAAGAAGAAGACGCTGAACCCCGGGAAGATGAGGATGCAAGGAAGGATGTGCAGTTCACTGTGAGAAGGATTCCACGTGAAGAGGATGAAGATGAGCATTTCGTCGCGCCACCTTTGAGGTCCGGATCGATCATTCGCGATCTCGACAAAGAAAAGCAGCCGGAAAAACAGGAAGGTACGGTTCCTGTCAATATCACAAAGACCGAACCGTCTGATATTTTGCCGGAAGAAGAAGTGGATAAAATACTGGAGAACTACGATCCCAGGCTTGATCTTTCCCATTACAAGTTTCCTCCGGTTTCAATTCTTACCGAACACAAATCGGAAAGCAATTTTGACAACAATGAAGTTTTTGAAAATAAGGAAAATATAATAAAGACACTCGGTGACCATAAGATATCAATCCGTTCAATTTCGGCGACTGTCGGCCCCACAATTACACTTTATGAAATAGTCCCCGAGCGCGGGGTGAGGCTTGCAAGGATCAAATCGCTCGAGAATGATATTGCGCTTAATCTGTCGGCTCTCGGTATCAGGATAATAGCTCCCATTCCCGGGAGAGGCACCGTCGGAATCGAGGTTCCAAACAAGAGTCCGGAGATAGTGTCGATGAGATCGCTAATCTCTTCAAAGGCATTTCATGATTCAAAATATGATCTTGCCCTTGCCCTCGGGCGGACCATCACAAATGACCCTTTTATAGTTGACCTTACCAGGATGCCCCATTTGCTCGTAGCCGGCGCAACAGGACAGGGAAAGTCCGTCGGAATAAATGCCATCATCACATCCATTTTGTATAAAAAGCATCCGTCGGAAGTCAAGTTTGTACTGATTGATCCAAAACGTGTCGAGCTGCCATTATATGCAAAGATTGAAAGGCATTTCCTGGCCAAGCTACCTGGAGAAGAAGATGCCATTATAACTGATACACAAAAAGTTATAAATACTTTAAATTCATTGTGCATTGAAATGGACAACCGGCTTGAACTTTTAAAGGATGCCCAGTCACGGAATATTAAGGAATATAATGAAAAGTTTATTTCACGCAGGCTGAATCCTGAAAAAGGTCACAGGTACCTGCCTTATATTGTACTGATCATTGACGAGTTTGCCGACCTGATAATGACAGCCGGACGTGAAATTGAGCCACCTATCGGCAGGCTTGCCCAGCTGGCAAGGGCTATCGGGATCCACCTTATAATTTCCACTCAGCGTCCGTCAACGAACATTATCACCGGATTCATAAAAGCAAATTTCCCGACAAGGATAGCTTTCAGGGTATTTTCATCGATAGATTCAAGGACAATAATAGATGCAACCGGCGCCGACAGGCTTGTCGGCAGAGGCGATATGCTCGTATCCTCAGGTGCTGAGCCGGTAAGGGTCCAGTGCGCCTTTATCGACACACCCGAAATTGAAGCTCTGACTGAATACATTGGGTCACAGCAGGGATACCCTGATGCAATGCATCTTCCGGAATACATTGATGACAGCGAGGGCGGCTCGCAGGAAGTTGATCTGAAAAGACGGGATCCGATGTTTGAAGAAGCTGCACGGCTTGTTGTTCAGCATCAGCAGGGTTCCACCTCGCTGATCCAGCGAAAGCTCTCTATAGGATATAACAGGGCAGGCCGGATTATTGACCAGCTTGAAGCTGCAGGAATTGTCGGACCATTCGAAGGAAGCAAGGCAAGAGATGTTCTGGTCTCCGATTACTCGCATTTGGAACAGATTTTGAAGGGTCTTGAATAAAACCAGTTCAATGAAAAGATCATTCGTCATTATTTTATTAATCCTGTCGGCATTAAGTCTGTCTTCTCAGAAAGACCCTGAAGCAATAAAGATACTTGATAAATTTTCTTCAACTGCCTCTGCAGCACCGTCTGTATCGATGAAGTTCAGCCTTGTGACAAACGATCAGGCTGAAGGCACTACCAAGAGTGTCGACGGTTCGATAGTATTTAAAAAAGACAAATACAGGCTCGATCTTGAAGATAATATCATCTGGTTTAACGGCGAGGTTTTGTGGAGTTATCTCCCGTCAGAGAAAGAGGTTACAATAAACAAGCCTGACAGGAAGGATAATTCATTTCAGGCGCGCCCCTCTTCCGTATTCTCCATCTATAAAAAAGGCTATAAGATCAGGCTTATCGATGAAAAGATCGATTCATACCTTATTGACCTCTACCCCGAGGACCTAAATACAGATTATATAAGGCTAAGGCTAAAAATCGGCAAACCTTCCAGCGACCTGAAAAGCGTCGAATACAAATACAAAAACGGTGTTATAGTCACTCTTTCCGTAAAGGAATATGACCTGAAACAGAAACCTGATGATTCCATGTTTGTTTATCCGTCCGATCAGTACAAGGGGGTTGAAGTAGTTGATATGCGTTAACCCTTTCTTATCTCTCTGTGCGGATAGGCAATCCTCGCATGATAAATATTCAGGAGCCTTTTCGGAAATACTTTTTTGATTCCAGCGATATCCCTGAAAGTCAGAGGTGTGCCTGAGAACTGGCCGTCCTGCTCCTGTATATATATAATGCGCTCCACAAGCTCGCTGATATTCTCTTCCGAATAACCCCGGAACGCAGAGAATAAACCTGACATGCTATAAATTTGTAATTTTGCAGAAAAACCATAAGGATGGAAACATTCATTTGTGAAAACGTTTTTGTGCCTCTGCGGTCCGGTCCTTCCCACAGGTCGGAAATGCTAAGCCAGGTTCTTTTCGGGGAGAAATACATTGTTATCGGTCAGACAGGACACTGGATCAAGGTAAAGACTCTTTTCGACAATTATTCCGGATGGCTGGATATATCTCATCTTCAGAATACAGAAGACTCCGGAAATTCATCAGGAAAGGTTCTTCAAAAATCATTGCTCTGTTATAAAAGTGATATGACAAGGCTGGTTCTTGAAGCCGGGTGTGAAATTTATAATCCGGATTTCAGGAAGAAAACCTTTTCACTGGGAAAATATACATATATAACGGGTACAGATTTTGGCGAAGGTCATATTGCTGCCATTGAATCGATTGCCGATACAGCCATGCGGTTTATTAACAGTCCGTATATTTGGGGAGGGCGGATACCCTCTGGAATAGATTGTTCCGGTTTCACTCAGCTTGTATATAAATTACAGGGAACCGCAATTCCGCGCGACAGCTGCGAACAGGCAGAAGCCGGAGAGATGGTAAGTTTCCTTGATGAGACTGTACCAGGCGATCTTGTGCTTTTTGATGATGAAAGAGGCAATATTTCCCATGTCGGGATGATACTTTCAAGGGGTCTTGTAATTCATGCATCCGGAAGAGTAAGGATTGATTCCATTGATAACCAGGGAATTTATAAGAATGAGATCCATGGATATTCTCATAAACTGAGAACGATAAGGAGGATAAACAAGAAGTAGTTATGAGGTTATGCAGGTTATACATAACCGGCACAACCGGCATAACCGGCACAACTATCCAGGCAAAAAGAGGCTGAATCCTTGCGGATCAGCCTCTTTAATCTTAAATCCTAAAGATTAATTATTTGGTGTCATTAATTTATTTGAGCTCAGTTCCGATGTCGGAATAGGCCAGATATACAATGGACTGGTGGGTGCAATTGCAGGTACAGCTCCCATTAATCCACCGTCTTTGGCAGGAATAGCAAGGCTAAGCCTCATAAGATCCATATTTCTTATACCTTCTCCCAGGAATTCCATGTCTCTTTCCTGCAAAATTGCATCATAGAAATCCTGAACAGTGGCGAAGCTTGCGCTTGTATATGCACCAGTTGGCAAAGAACGCGTACGGACGGCATTAAGGAGGTCAATAGCTGTCTGTGTTACAGCACCTCCATTTCTGACGATTGCCTCCGAGTAATTCAAAAGAACTTCCGCATACCTGATAACAGGGGCATAGTTAGACTGATTCGTCATATCGAGATACTTTCCAAGAAATACATTTCCGTCTGATGTGACCATCATCTGTTTTCTTGCATCTGCATCATCCATCATGCTGTACAGCGATCCGGCTGATGTGATCAGATAGTACGATTCTGTCGATTCCGGAGAATAATACCATGGAAGTCCGTTCTGGGCCCCCGGTTGATCCGTGGTAGTAAACGGCATTGAAAAGATAGATTCCTTTGTTGTATAAGGTGATGCAAAAATACCTGCATAAGTATTGTTCAATGTATTTGCCACGCCCGTGGTTGCAGAAAAAGGTGCCGATGATGACACAATTTTCTGAGCTTCACTTACGACGCTGGCCCAATTTTGCATATGCAGATATACTCTTGTTTTAAAGGCGATTATGGTATTCTTGTGGACCCTTGTGGTATTGGTAAGGTCATCACCATAGTCGGAAATTGCAAGAGTTTCAGCTTCGTTCAGATCCGCCAGAATCTGAGTATAAACGTCAGCAACGGCACTCCTGGCGAGGTCATTTCCTGCTGCAGTTTTCATTCCCATAATTCTCAGAGGCAGGCCCGGATTGGTGCCGGAGTTCATATTATATGGCTTTGCATAAAGCTGTAGCAGGTCAAAATAGGCTATAGCCCTGAGTGTTAATGCTTCACTCCTGTACTGGCCTTTCTCAGTTTCAGTAATAATTCCGTTAAGTGAACCACCGGACCAGTTTTGTTCGAGGTTGTCAATGAACAAATTAATAGAATTTATAGCCAGATAAGCATTCTGCCACAGGTATTCGACTTCCTCACTTGAACCATTTTCGGAATGATTCCAGGTAGCAAAACCTGTAACAAGGTTGGAACTCATTGGAACAAAGTTATCAGCTCTTATATCATTGTAAACAAAATACCTTCCCCCTAGGAAATATCCGTTTTTCATCTGTGAATACATCCCGTTAACCTGGGCAACAATTCTGTCCTTTGTGTCAAAAACCGACAGGTCGGAAAGAGATGTTTTCGGAACCGGATTGAGATAATTCTTCGAGCATCCTCCTGTCAACAATATCAGACACAATATTATTGAGATCTTAAATATATTTCTCATTGTAATTTCTTTAAATGGTTAAAAATTCACATTTATACCAAAAGTATAAGTTCTGGCCTGGGGAGCAGTGTTCCTGTCAACACCCGGAGTCAGATTGGTGTCTCCGTTAGTTGAAACCTCCGGGTCAGATCCGGGATATTTGGTAAACACATATGCATTAAATACTTGTGCATATATTCTGAGGCTCGATATATTAAGCACATCCGGCAATTTCTTGATTGTATAGCCCAGTGAAATGTTCCTTAGCTTTACATAATTGCCTTTTATGACATTCTCTGATATTGGAATTGCCGACCCGTTTGAGTAATTATCTCCGAATACAGGATAGGGAATGTGTGTTACGTCGCCTGCTTTTGACCATGCCGTTTTATAGACCTCGATTGAGTTGTTCCACCATCTCTGATCCCTTAGTCCTGCCTGTGTTCCGCAATACAGGTAAAATCCAAATGCATATGTCATGTTGACTCCAAGGTCGAAATTCTTAAATGTGAGTGTATTATCCAGTCCTCCATATACCGTTGGAAGCGGGGATTTCTGTATTTTGCCATCGCTGGCCACAGAGATTGCAGGAGCTACAGTACCATCATCTTTGTAATGCCACCTGTCGGCTGTTTCATAACTGAACAATACTTCCCTTCCATTTGCATCCACAAAGATTCTTCTGCCTGTTGTCGGGTCAACTCCGTGAGTTGTAACAGTAAAAATACTGCCGACGGGGTACCCGACCTGGGTGTCGCTTGTACGTTCAAGTGAAGCAGTAATACCAGGAATATCAGTCACTCCTGTAGCTAATGCAGTGACCCTGTTTTTAAGGGTGCTCAGATTGAAAGTAGTTGTCCATGTAAAGCTGGGCTTCGTGATATTGTAACTTGTTACAGAAATCTCAATACCTTTATTGTACATTGAACCGACGTTGGCGGGAATTGTATTTCCCGGGATACCTTTTGAAGGTGACTGGGGAACATTAAGGATAAGTCCGTTAATATTGTTGTAGAAATAACTCAGATCGACCTGTACTCTGTCCTTAAGGACTCCGAAGCTCAGTCCGGCATCATACTTGTCGCTGGTTTCCCATTTCAGATCTGCGTTTCCTGCCTGTGAAAAATAAGAAGTGGGGACAGCGCCGTAAAGCCCTGAACTATAAAGGAACAAAGAGCTGAAGTCGCCGATGCCGCTCATATTGCCTACACGGCCATAACTTGCTTTGAGTCGGATGTCAGTAAAGAGGGAGTTAAGTGAAGAATTGGCAATAAATCCCTCATTCGAAACATTCCACATAAATGAAACTCCTCCAAAAGTTCCATATTTATTACCTTTAGCCAATCCTGAAAATCCGTCACGACGGACGCTTCCTTCAAGATAATACTTTTTATTGTAGTTGAAATTCAACCTGCCAAAGTAGGAGAGGAAATAGTTTTCACCCTGTCCACCGCCGACATTATATACGCTTGCCCATGAACCCTGATAGGTAGTGAAGAAAGGATCTGATACATTGTATTTGGAACCCTCCCACCAGTTTTGTGTCGAACGCTGTTCCTCGGTTCCACCCAATAAGCTGAAATTCAGTTTATCAAGAAGAGAAAAGTCATAATTTATAGTGTTTGTCCATGTCCACCTGTTATAGCGGTTGAAATAATTGTCTGCTTCTCCGTTTTCTGAATAACCGTCTCCCGCTATCGGACTCCAGAAGTTAAGTGATTCGGCGGAGAGGTTATCGAGACCAAAGACTGTTTTCAGGACCAGGCCCTTAAATGGTGTCAGTGTGCCGGAAACATTGGCCAGAATCCTGTCGGTTTCAGTTGAGAAATTGTTAAGGTTCAGTATTGCAACAGGATTATAGTATCCGAAGTTTGATACCGGTTCTCCCATGTTTCCGATTGCACCACTGGCAATGTTATAGGTTCCGTCATTATTATAAGGTGCAAGCACCGGAGGAAGAACGAATGCAAGACGGGCAGCACCGCCTGTTGAGAACGAAGAGCCTGTATCGGGTGCTTTGTTCATACCATTCGTATATGCAATATTGGCGCCAAAGGCGAGAAACTTATTCACTTTGGTATCAACATTCAGTCTTGCATTTTTCCTTGCAAAACTATTAGTCTTCATCATACCTGCCTGGTCAGTATATCCTACTGAAAGGAAATAGTTGGTATTGGCTGTGGTGCCGGAAACAGTAATTGCATGATTCTGCTGAAATCCCTTCCTGTACACCCAGTCGGACCATTTTGTATCAATCGGTTTGCCGTTGGCGTCAGTCGGATCGAAAAACTGCGGAGCTGAAGCGCCGCTGCGGTTTACGTAAGCCTTATTCTTGTGCTCGATGTACTGTGCAGCGTCCATCATATGGAAAATATGGTAAGGTTCCGTATAGCCGACATAGCCGTCATAGGTAACTTTTGTCTTTCCGGTTGTTCCATGTTTGGTGGTGATAAGAATAACGCCGTTTGCAGCTCTCGAGCCATAAAGTGCTGTTGCAGAAGCATCCTTCAGGATATCCATTGACTGGATATCAGACGGGTTGATGTCGGCCAGCGCATTTGCATAGGCATTTGAAGAGGATACATTACCTGTGAATATAGGCACGCCATCCACAACAACAAGAGGATATGAGCTTGAGGAGATTGAGTTAACCCCCCTGATACGGATAACCGGAGGATTGTTAAGAACGCCGTTAGGCATTGTAATTGCCACACCGGAAGCTTTTCCCTGCAGAGCCTGGTCAAAACTCTGAATAGATTCACTCTTGAGGGCATCAGTTTTCACTGAAGCCACTGAACCGGTAATGTCACGCTTCTGCTGTGTTCCGTAGGCAACAACTACGACTTCATCAACATTGTAAACGTCCAGAACCAGGACAGCATCAATCTTTGTTTTACCGGCCAACGGAACTTCCTGTGTTCTGTAGCCTATAAAACTGAAAATAAGGCTCTGTGCCTTAGCAGGAGCATTCAGGACAAATTTCCCGTCCGCTGTGGTTATTGCTCCGATTGTCGTCCCTTTCACGGTAACGTTAACACCGGGTAATGCCAGTCCGTCTTCCGAACTTGTGACAGTACCCGTTATTTGCACGGTCTGCCCGATAACAAGTGAACCTGCTACAAACAGAAATGCAAAAAGCAACAGGATTTTTTTCATATAAAAACTGGTTTAGGTTAGAGTATCAAAAAATCACCCAAATATATTTAATTAATTAACAATAACAATTATCATTTTTAAGATTTTTTAACAAACCATGTTATAAGTGTACAAAATACACTTAACCAGATTGCCATGGATACAGGATAGGTGCTCCCATTATTGGGGGAATTGCTCCCCGTAATGGCCAATTTAAAAGGCAATTTTCAGACTAAAGGGTAAGACATGAATATAACTTTCTTACTATTCAGGTAGCATGTTCATTAAAGTCCGGGTTTTTTCAAGAATATCCCCTTCTTTCTGCAGGGCTTTTGCTTCAATTATGGTGCCTTTTTTCAGAATATCCCCCACAAAATCCGGATCGTCAAGTCCGGTAACATTAATTTTTACATTTAAAAAAGCGCCCCTTATGCATGCGGTAAGTGCGAGTGCCCCGACAGCTGCATCAGAAACAGATCCGGGGTTTCCTTTTTCCACCATTTCCCCTATCAGTTCGTATCCCGGTAAAGCTGTTTCCATAACCGAAAACGGAACAAGAATGGCATTTTTGGTAGCTTCCCTGATTGCTTTCCGCCTTATCGCGGACTCAGCCTCAGTCTTCCCGGGAAGTCGTAATGCTTCAAGTATATTGTTGAAAGCTGCAGTATCTTCATCAACCAACTGCAATAATCTGCCCTGTATCGCCTTGCCCTTCTCAGCCCAGTCTGAGAACTCCTTCCAGCGATGATCCCATCCTCGCTTTTGACCCGAAAGATTTGCTACCATTGTTCCCAGTGCTGCTCCAAGGCAACCGATATACGCGGAGACTGATCCGCCTCCGGGAGCCGGTGATTCCGATGCTGTTTCATTCATGAACTTTTTAAGGCTCATGTCAGTCAGCAACGGTTCTGCTTTGTCGGCCATGACATATTCTATTATCTTTTCATTTGCGTTAAACTTATGTATTTCACTCAGACCCATAGATTTATCTGCGATCTTAATGAGTTCTTCATCCGAAATGCCTGTCGACCGCTGCTGCTTTTCGAGAAAATAGCGTCCTGCATCAAGGATTGCTTTAAGAGGTATCAGCCCGACAAGCTCGGAGCCGGTCACCCTGATGCCCCTATCATAAGCTTTCCTGCAAACCTCATCAAAAGCAATATGCACTGGGGTGACAGATATATTCGTAAGATTCATTGATATCTGAGCAATGCCATATTCTTTTATATACCATCCGATAGCTTTCACTGCCTTCAATGATCCGGGTTCCATAACGGGATCTCCGTTTTCATCCTTTACGATGCAGCTCGTAGTACCGTCGTTTTCCCTTCTTTGCCGGCCCTTTTCCCTCACATCATAAGCAATTGCATTTGCCCTCCTGAGCGAGGTTGTATTAAGATTCACATTGAAAGCCACCAGGAAATCCCTCGCTCCGACAGCAGTCGCACCCGAACGGCTATTGAAGACAGCAGGCCCGAAATCGGGTTGCCAATCAGGATCAGCAAGTTTTTTCTGCAGTCCTTCATATTCACCTGCCCTGCAGTTTGCCAGGTTTCGTCTTTTTTCCACAAAGGCTGCATCTTCATAGCAATAAACCGGTATTGAAAGTTCCTCACCTATCCTCTTTGCAACCTTGCGGGCAATCTCCGCCGTTTCCTGCATGGTAATTCCCGTAACAGGAACGAAGGGACATACATCGGTCGCTCCCATCCTTGGATGTTCGCCATGATGTTTTGACATGTCAATAAGTTCCGCAGCCTTTTTGACAGCCCTGAAAGCAGCTTCGGCAACGGCATCCGGTTCTCCGACAAATGTAACAACAGTCCGGTTTGTGTCTTTACCAGGATCAACATCCAGAAGCTTTACACTTTCAACAGCCTCGATCGAGTCAGTGATCTGCCTTATTATGCCCATATCCCTTCCTTCGCTGAAATTCGGGACGCATTCGATAATTCTTTTTTCCATAATTTGTCTTTCTTCTCTGTGGATCTGTGCCTTCTGTGGATCCTCTGTGAAATAATAAAAACTTACACTGAGTGACACAGAGGGATAAAAGAGTGACACAGAAGCCTCTTATATAATTTCACCTTTAAGAATAACGGTTTCAATCAAATCACTTCCATAAGCATACGGGAAATAATATAGCGACGGCATTTCTTTGGTTATAAACAAATTAGCTACCTTCCCGCGTGCAATTGACCCATGTGTCTCAGATATACCCATGGCATATGCCGTGTTAATCGTCACAGCGTTTATTGCCTCTTCCGGCATCATTTTCAGCCTGATGCAACCGAGTGACATCACAAGTTTCATGTTTCCCGACGGAGAAGAGCCCGGATTATAATCTGAAGCAAGTGCAACAGGCAGTCCGGAATCAATCATTTTCCTTGCCGGCGGATCAGGAAGTCCGGAGAAAAATGCTGAGCCGGGAAGAAGCGTTGGAATCGTTTCCGACAATGACAGCGCTTCTATCTCGTCTTCCCCTGAGCTCTCAAGGTGATCGACTGAAAGCGCATCATATTTTACACCAACCTGAACCCCGCCTGAAAAATCAAACTCATTTGCATGTATTTTCGGGACAAGTCCGTATTTTAAACCTGCCATCAATATGAGTTCTGTCTCCTCAATTGTGAAAAATCCACGGTCGCAAAATACATCTATATAGTCAGCAAGTTCTTCGGCTGCAACGGCAGGTATCATCTCATTAATGATAAGATCTATATATTTCCCCCTGTGATATTTATAATCTTCAGGGATGGCATGAGCTCCAAGAAAGGTTGCTTTCACTTCAATGCGAGAGTTTCCCTTAATTCTTTTAATTACCCGGAGCATTTTTAATTCATCGGCTGTATTCAAACCATATCCGCTTTTGATCTCAACCGCACCGGTGCCCTGATGGATAATCTCATTGATTCTTTTCATTGACTGGATGAAAAGATCATCTTCGGAAGTTTCATGAAGCAACCTTGCTGAATTAAGTATCCCTCCTCCCCTTTCTGCAATTTCTTTGTATGACAATCCCTTTATTTTGTCAGAAAATTCCTGTTCCCTGCTTCCGGCATATACAAGATGCGTATGGGAATCACAAAATGATGGGAAAACATACCGCCCGGTAGCATCAATAATCACAGTTTGATTTTTCCCGCTGACTGACAATGCTTTGTCAAGGCATCCCATAGAACCAAAATCATCTATAATTCCCTCCCTGACCAGAACGAACGCATTCTGAATGCTGTTCAGAACAGACATATCCTCTCCCTTTACAACTTTCCTGGGAACATTTTCAGTCTGAGCCAGATACGATATATTTTTTATTAAGAGATCCATCCGGGTAATTAACAGAAATATCAGTGCTCTAAGGTAGCAAATATTGAAAAAACAGTTGCTTGTTTCCATTTTTCTTTATCTTTATCACTGTAAACCAAACCTATACCCTATGAAAAGAGCTTTTATCTCTCTCATTATATTATTAATAGCATTTAATATCTCAGCCCAGGAAAAAAAAGTCAAAACCGGATGGAGGTTTGGGGGAGCTCTGCCTGCAGTATCTTATGACTCCAATCTGGGATTTCAGTACGGCGCTCTTTTTGAATTGTTTAACTATGGCAATCCAAGCATTTATCCGAAATACTATGATCACACATACACCGAAGTATCGCGTTATACAAAAGGAAGCGGTGTTTACAGGTTCATGTTCGAATCGAACCATCTTATCCCGGGTGTGGAATTCATAAGTGACCTGAGTTATCTCCCTGACCTTGCAAGCCACTTCTATGGCTTCAATGGCTATGAATCAGTCTTCAATAAGGATTGGATGGATGAAGGCTCCGCCAGTTACAAAACTGCAATGTTTTATCGATATGAAAGGGATTATTTCAGGTTCAGGAACGATTTTATCGGAAAATTATCAGGTGATCGCTTAAAATGGAGTGCAGGTTTTGCATTCCAGAATTTTAAAGTCGGTTCAGTGGATGTTGATAAATTGAACAAGGGAAGAAAAACAAAGCTGCCTTCTGTTACGGAACAACCGGGGCTTTTTGAATTTTACCGCGACTCCCTGGGGCTGATCTCAGCTGATGAAGCTAACGGAGGTTGGGTAAATATCCTTAAGGCAGGAGTCGTCTGGGACACCCGGGACAACAGGGCCAATCCGATGAATGGGATGTGGACTGAACTTGGATTTGAGATTTCGCCTAAATTCCTCGGAAATGACTGGGGATTTTCAAGGTTCTATATCACGCACAGACAATATTTTACGCTGGTAAAAAATGATCTGTCATTTGCTTATCGTGTTTGTTACCAGACAACACTTTCAGGGAAGGTCCCTTTCTTTTATCAGTCTCAGATGCTTACATACAGGCTCACAGGATATTCGAATGAAGGTTTGGGAGGTGTAAATTCGATGAGAGGCATTTTAATGAACAGGATTATAGGAGACGGATTCGTGCTTGGCAATGCCGAGCTCCGCTGGAAGCCGGTTCATTTCAATCTCTTTAAACGGGAAAGTTACCTGGGAATTGACCTTTTTTATGACCTTGGAATGGTCACCCGGAAAATTGATCTCCCGGATAACCTTCGTACGACATTCGCAAATAATATGAAAGGATATAACTTTGAGGATTTCTTCGACCCGGGGGGAGAAAAACTGCACCATTGTGCAGGGATAAGCATAATGCCTGTATGGGGTGAAAATTTCGTAGTTGCCGTTGATATCGGCAAGGCATTCAACAAGCAGGATGGAAATATCGGGGTATCAATAGGTCTGAACTATTTGTTTTAAAATTGAACTCTCCCGCAATAGTCCCTTTCTGACCAGGTCAGATCAGATAAGATTAGCACCCAATGCGACCTTCAGAGCAACAGGATTTGGAGTTCCTTCGGTGTAAACTCTGATAAGCATTCCTCCAGATAATCAATCACATTCCTCAAAACTCTTTTTGTACTGTTCGATCGCTTTGAGGCTCATACCCATGCTTGAGAAGCCGCCATCGTGATATAGATTTTGCATAGTCACTTTCCTGGTGAGATCAGAGAAAAGAGCAACACAGAAATCGGCACATTCTTCTGCTGTTGCATTTCCAAGTGGTGACATTCTTTCCGAGAAATCGACCAGCGAGTCGAATCCGTGAATTCCGCTGCCTGCAGTCGTCATCGTGGGCGACTGTGAAATAGTATTGATCCTGACTTTCCTGTCCCGGCCATATATGTAACCGAAGGAGCGGGCTACTGATTCAAGGAGAGCCTTTGCATCGCCCATATCGTTGTACCCTGTAAGTGTCCGGTGAGCGGCAACATACGACAGGGCAACAACTGAACCCCATTCGTTTATTGCGTCATACTTATAGGCTGTCTGAAGGATCCGGTGAAAACTGAGCGCGGATATATCAAAAGTCTTCAGCATGTTATCATAATTAGTGTTCTCATAAGGAATACCTTTCCTTACATTCGGAGACATTCCTATTGAATGAAGAATGAAATCAAATTTGCCGTTGAATATTTGCATGCTTTCCGTGATCAGCTTTTCGATATCATCCATGCTTGTGGCATCGGCAGGAATCACTTTGCTGCCTGTCAGCCGGGCCAGTTCATTGATTGTACCCATCCTGATCGCGACAGGCGAGTTTGTAAGGACCAGTTCAGCCCCGTGCTGCCACGATTTGACAGCAACCTGCCAGGCGATTGATTTCTCATTCAGAGCTCCGAATATAATACCTTTTTTACCTTGCAAAAGATCTTCACTCATTTCTGTTTCTTTCTTTATTTAATACCGGTGAATTAATCCTCTTTGGGACAAAGTTTTAATTATGTGCAGCCTTGATCAGTTCTTTGGCATTCTTTATGGCAGTATCAGTCACTTCGCTCCCGCTGAGAAGCCTTGCAACCTCTATAATTCTTTCATCAGGTGATAACAATTTAATCATTGTAATTGTTGAGTCACCCCTGTCTTCTTTGAAAACATGGAAGTGGCTGGTTCCGCGGGCTGCCACCTGCGGAAGGTGAGTTATGTTTACCACCTGCATATCTTTTCCCATTCCGGAAAGTATCTGTCCCACCTTGTCGGCTACCTCTCCCGACACACCTGCATCTATCTCGTCAAAAATTATAGTCGGAAGGTTGTTGTTCCTTGAAAGCAATGATTTCAGGCTCAGCATAACGCGCGACAATTCTCCTCCCGATGCAATCCTTGACAGATTTTCCGGTTCAACCTGTCTGTTAGATGAAAACAGGAAATCAGCTGTATCCACTCCGTTGACCGTGAAATCCTGTATCCGGGAAAGAATCACTCTGAACCTTGCGTTTGGCATCCCAAGCTGTTTAAGCAGCGATGTAACCTTTGATTCAATGCCGGCGACGACTGATTTCCTCTTTTCCGTTAATTTTCCTGAAAGCACAGCAAGATATTCTGATTCCTTTTTTAAAATATTTTCCAGTTTTTCGACCCTCTCATCACCAGTGACAATAGAATTAATTTTTGCCCTGATCTCTTCTCTTTTCAATATCAGTTCTTCAAGGTTTTTGACCCGGTGTTTCTGAATGAGAGAATAAAGGAGATCGAGCCTGTTGTTCACAGATATTAAGCGGTCCGGATCAGATTCAATATTCCTTGCAAGCTTTTCGATTTCACCGGCCAGATCATCCAGCTCAATATATGAAGAATCGATCCTCGAAAGGATGCTCTCTCCCGATGGAAGCCATGAACTGATTTTTCCAAGATTCGATTTAATTGCCCGGAGGGAAGCAAGTACTGATGTTTCTTCACCGGAGAATAAAGCGGATGAACCGGAAAGAACCTGTTTTATCTCTTCAGCATGCGAAAGAAGTTCCTGTTCCTTTTCAAGTTCGTCCTGTTCCCCTTCAATGAGCTTAGCCTCCTCGAGCTGGTTAAGCTGGAAATGATAATATTCAAGGTCGGCCTTGTTCCTGTCGGCTTTTTCCTTAAGCTCTTCGTACTCCCGGCTCAGCTTCCTGAAATTACTGAATGAATTCCTGTAATCAATTTTCAATGGTGATGTTCCGGCGAATGAATCTATAATGCTGATCTGGAATGAATTGTCGCTAAGCATCAGTGTCTGATGCTGGGAATGGATATCAATCAGTTTTTCGCCCAGTTCTTTAAGGATGTTGACGGTTACCGGGGTGTCGTTTATGAAGGCCCGCGATTTCCCGGCAGGGTTTATCTCCCTCCTTAGAATCGCAATGGACTCATAATCAAGGTCATTATTTATAAAGAAATCTTCAATGTCATAGTCGCCGATCCCGAATGTTCCTTCAACCACACATTTTTCATTTTTGTCAAGGAGCACTGTTGAATCAGCTCTTGCTCCCAGGATAAGGGAAAGTGCGCCAAGAATGATCGATTTCCCTGCACCGGTCTCACCGGTAATAATGGTAAGTCCGTTGCCGAGGGTCAGGTCAAGCTCCCTGATAAGTGCATAGTTCCGCACTGTGAGTTTTGAAAGCATACCTTTTTTCTAAGGTTAACCGGAGGAGATTATCTTCTGGTATTTTGTCTTGTTGCCCGAATCAATTTCATTAAGGATCTCCACGGCCCGGGCTTTCTCCTCGGCAAAAGCTCCGGAAAAAATATTTACAAGTTCATCGGATTTCGCCTCCATAATGATATCGATGAGGTACATGTAAGGATCAGGTTTGCTCCTGTACACCTCCTGAACCAACTTCAGGCTTTCAACGATATTTGTTCTGGCCTCAGCTGCTTTTGATTCCATAAGATCAAGACCGTCAATATCATATTCGTATATAAATCGTCTGGCGCCTTCATACTCCTTGTCGAGAAGATTCTTTACCAGCCAGTACCTGTTTCTGTTATGCGATCCGTCGTATGGTTTCCATCCGGGTTCTGTTGCGTTCTGGGCATTGTTGACGATCTTTTCAGCCACCTGAAAGGACTCGGTGCCCCCGAGAGGCGCAAATGAATCATAGTCAAAACCCAGTATCAGATAAGCATAATATCCTAAAACCGAAACAAGGTTCGACCTGTAGGTATTCGCATCAAACTCAAGCGGTTGAAATTCAACATATGTAAATTGAAAGTTATTATCGACAAAATTAAGCATTGTGGAACTATAACTTGTATTGTAAACGGGCCTTTTGAGCTGGATCTGAATTGTTCCTTTGAATTCATCTGCTGAAAGCTGGTCGGTAAGGTTGATAAGAAGATTGCAGTCGATTCTTTCAGAATAACTGAATAAATTGTTTGTCCAGACAGTATTGTTCATGAACTCATAGATATCTTTCTGCATCGATTCGAAGACCTCTTTGTTTGAGCCCTGGATTTGTTGCGATGTTACCTGAACATTACAGTTCAGCTCCTGTGAATTTGCAACAACAGGTAAACTTACCAGAAAAATAAAAAATGTATATTTAAAAAACCGGAACAGTTTCATTCTGATAAATTTTTCATCATTGAAACAACTTTGTCAAGAATATCCCTGGCAACTTCTTCTTTTGATTTCAACTCAAATTTATCAATAATATTGTTTTTGTCAATGATTGTAATCCTGTTGGTATCATAACCGAAACCGGCACCCTTTTCACGGAGTGAATTAAGGACAATAAAATCAAGGTTTTTCTTTTTAAGCTTTACGGATGCATTTTCAATTTCGTTTTCGGTTTCAAGGGCGAATCCGGCAAGGATCTGAGATTTTCTTTTTGATCTGCCCAGAGTTGCCGCGATATCCTGAGTGGGTTTTAACCGAAGAATGATTTCATCATTCTTTCTTTTCAGTTTATGCTGTTCTACCTTTTCCGGAGAATAATCAGCAACAGCTGCCGCAAGTATGGCTGCATCGCAATCAGGGAACTTTGAGATGCATTCAGAGGCCATTGAACCGGCCGTCGAAACATTTATTACCCTGATGCTTTTATTTACGGGCCGTAGGTTAACAGGCCCGAGTACAAGATCAACATCTGCTCCGTAATCTGCTGCAGCCTCAGCGATCGCGATGCCCATTTTCCCTGATGAATAATTGCTGATGAACCTCACAGGATCTAAAGGCTCATGTGTTGGTCCGGCATTGATAAGCAGGCGTCTGCCTGTCAAAGGCTTAAAGTTTTTTTTTTGGTAAAAAAACTTTTTATTTCATTCATTATATCTTCCGGTTCGGCCATTCTCCCTTTTCCTGATAGTCCGCTGGCAAGCTCTCCGGCAGGTGCATCCAGCACAATGTTCCCGAATGACTTAAGAGTTTCAATGTTTTTTCCTGTAGCCTTATGGTCAAGCATATCCATGTCCATTGAAGGGGCAATGAAAACAGGGCAGCGTGCAGATAAATAGGCGGTAAGCAACAGATTATCAGCAATGCCGTTGGCCATTTTTGCAATTGTATTGGCAGTCGCCGGTGCCACAAGGAAAAGATCAGCCCACAGGCCAAGGTCAACATGGCTGTTCCATGAGCCGTTTTGGGGGTTGAAGAATTTGGAAAGGACAGGATTTCCTGACAATGTTGCAAATGTCAATGGTGTCACAAATTCTTTTGCGTGACTTGTCATTATAACCTTCACTTCACAACCTTCCCTGACAAGCAAACGCACAATTGTTGCAGTCTTGTAGGCGGCAATACCTCCGGAGATCCCGACAAGTATTTTCTTACCTCTCAGCATTTAGTGCTATGCTTTGTTTTTAGCCGCAGATGAATCCGGGTTCCTGTAGAATATTTTTCCCTCCTCCAGTTCTTCAAGTGCTATAAGAGTAGGCTTGGGAAGGCGTTCATAGAATTTAGAAATTTCTATCTGTTCCCGGTTTTCAAAAACCTCTTCCAGATTATCCGTATAAGAAGCAAATTCTTCGAGTTTTTTATTAAGCTCCTGCTTCATTTCCACTGCAATCTGATTCGATCTCCTTGCAACGATAATAACTGTTTCGTAAATATTGCTGGTGTCTTTGGTCATAAGATCCAGATTGCGGGTGACTGTGCTTGTGGGTGCCATTGATTTTTTGTAGTCCATACTTACTTACTTCTTGTTAATCAAACCCTCGGCTGTGGTTTCAATTTTAAGAAACTTAGCCGTATCCTGATAAATCTTCTTTACTTCCTTTGAGTACCTGCTTTCAGGGAATTCCTCCATAAACGAATAGTAATCATCAAGAGTGTTCTGATAGCGTTCTTTTTTCTTGGATACAAAGCTGTTTTCGGCATACAGGAATAGTGAATTAAGCCTGAGATACATCATCTCCTCCCTGTATTTTGAGTCGGAGAACTCCTTCAGACTTGCAGTAAGCGCAGTAACAGCTGCTTTATATTCCTTCATATCATAATAAAGCCTGGCGTTAAGATATGATTTTTCAACAAGCCGGTCTCTCAGTTCAATAATATGCTGTTTTGCTTCATCGACCTTCGGGCTCAGAGGAAATTTGTTTATAAAAATATTGAATCCTTCAATTGCATTCTTGCTGCTTTCCTGGTCCAGCTCAGGTCTGGGAGCCAGATTATAATCGCAAAGAGCTGCAAGGAAAGTAGCCTGTTCTGCATATTTCCCATACGGGTATTGTTCAATCAGCGATTTAAAATAGGTTCCGGCCATATCATACTGTTGCATGCCATAATAGCTCTGGGCGTTCATCCAGTCAAGCTCCTCTGCTTCATCAGTAGCCTTGTAGCGAGGCAGAATCTGTCCCAGCAGTTCTGACGACTTTACATACTGCTTTGCTTCAAAGTATTCTTTGGCCTTTGTCTTCTTGAGATCATAGTCATTACTCTTGAGCAGTTTGTCATACTCACCGCACGAGCCCAGTAATATCGTAAAAATCAATAAAGAAAATAATCTGACCTTCATACCTGAAAATGTTGGGCAAAATTATTCTTTTTTTTGTTCCCTGCAAAGAAACGCAGTAAATATCTTTATTCCAGACCCTGATTATCTTTAGCAAATTAGGTATAAATAGGTATGACGCAATAATTCATTATGGTTAAATTTGGACAATTTTTTTAAAAGCATCTGAGATGGATATATTCAATAAAATTAAATCTGACAAAGGAGCAATTGGTCAATATTCAGATATTGCCGATGGCTATTTCACATTCCCCAAACTTGAGGGTGAAATCGGACCCAGAATGAAATTCAGGGACAAAGATGTTCTGACATGGAGTCTGAATAATTATCTGGGGCTTGCGAATAATCCTGAAGTCAGAAAAGCTGATGCTGAGAATGCTGCAGCCTATGGTCTGGCTTATCCGATGGGCGCAAGAATGATGTCGGGACAAACGGCCAATCATGAAAGGTTTGAGAAAATGGCTGCTGAATTTGAGCAGAAAGAAAATGCCTACCTTTTAAATTTCGGATACCAGGGAATGATATCCATAATAGACTGTCTTGCTGACAGACACGATGTCATAGTATATGATTCTGAAGCACATGCCTGCATTATGGATGGTATGAGACTTCATATCGGCAAGAGGTTTGCCTTCAAACATAATGATATGGAAAGCTGTGAAAAGCAGCTGCAGCATGCTACGAAATTTGCTGAAGAATCGGGAGGAGGCATACTCCTGATCACTGAAGGAGTCTTCGGCATGGCCGGAGATCTCGGAAAGCTCGACAAGATTGCAGAACTGAAAAAGAAATACAATTTCAGGCTCCTAGTTGACGATGCTCATGGTTTCGGCACTATGGGAGCTCACGGAAAAGGTACGGGAGAACATTTCGGCGTTCAGGACCAGATAGATGTTTATTTTGCCACCTTCGCAAAGTCAATGGCCGGCATAGGTGGCTTCGTTGCCAGCAAAAATGAAGTGGTTAATTATCTCAGGTACAATATGAGGTCGCAGATATATGCCAAGTCACTGCCAATGGCAATGACACTCGGTGCAATAAAGAGACTTGAGCTTCTCCAGGCGCATCCCGAATACAGGGAAAGACTCTGGACCGTTGTAAGAGCTCTCCAGAAGGGATTGAGGGAAGCCGGGCTGGATCTTGGCAATACAGAATCACCTGTTACTCCGGTATTTATAAAAGGCGGAGTTACCCAGGTTACACAATTGATTTATGACCTCAGAGAACATTACGGGATCTTCTGTTCAGTGGTTGTTTATCCGGTCGTTCCAAAGGATGTAGTAATGTTGCGCATTATACCCACGGCAGATCATACCCTCGAAGATGTTGATTATACGGTTAAGGTTTTCAGGGAAATAAAGAGGAAAATAGATAATGATGAATACCCGCATGAAATGGCGGATTTCACTAAATAAGGTTCCGGATATTAAGCATATTTTACTGCAATATCTGAACAATTCCGGGAATTATTCTGTTACATATCCTGAACTGAAGTTCTGTTTAAAAGACCATCTTTACCAGCTTTTTTTAACGGTTGGTAAGAATACAGGGACAATAAGCTGACAAGAGATTTATTAATTTATATCTGAAATTAAAATTTTCCTGTAAGTGTTTAGTCAGACCCGGATAAAAGGACTTCAGTAAAACCGATTAACAACTTGAATTCTATTATGGCAAACAATCCTGGTTATGACCGGAATTCAATCCTTAAGGGATACAATCTTCTGCTTTACTTTGCAGGAAGCATGATAATGTACGAGCCCACGGAAGAATGCGTAACTGATTTCTGGTCAAAAGGCATTTTGAAGAATCTGCCTGTATCAAGCAACAATCCGAGGTTTGTGGAAGCTGCATCACAGCTTAGGTTTTCGTGTGAGAATCCTTCTATATGTCAGCCCATGCTGCATGATGATTATGACCGGCTCTTTTCTGATAAAGGGATAATGCTTGCTCCGCCTGTAAAATCATTTTACATGGATGAATCAAAGACAGAATTAACAGGACAAGAGACCATAAGTGATTTCTATAACAGGTATGGCTGGAGGTTCAGGTCGAAGTATAATATGCCTGACGATCATCTCGGAATTGAATTGATCTTTCTTACGCTCCTGACAGACAAGCTTGCCGGATTTGAAGATGAGTCATGTGCCGGTGAAATGATGAAGTCCATAAGGAGATTTATTTTTGACCATATTATTTTGTGGCTCCCTGAATGGAACCGTCTGGTTCAGAAAAATGCAGAAACCCTTTGCTATAAAGGCATTGCAAACATGATTTTTGCAGTCTGTGAAGATGTTTATAACATTTTGGATGTTTCAGAAACCGAAACCGGATTTAAGAAAGTCCTTTAAAAATTAGGATTGAAAAAGTCAGTTATCGCGCCAAAATAAAACTCTCTCCAGCCCTCAGCGATATCTGCAAAATCTGCATCCGGAATATTGGTTTGTTCAACTGTTACCACCGAATTTCCACCATCAGGTTCAATAATGATTGTAACTATTGATTTTCCAGTCTGGTCACCAAAATACCATTCCTGAACAATTTTCCTGTTGCTGACAAATTCAATGTTTTTGCCGGAAATGTCACCTTCCCACAGGGAAAATTCCGAACCTGGTTCCTCTGACATTATTGCCGGATAGCCTGACCAGAGTTCAATGGTATAAGGGTTTGTAAGAGCCGCATACACATCGGAAGGTTCGGCACTTATCCTGAAGGTTTTTTTGAATGTTTTCATAACATGCCTGAAATTTTCTGTTGAAATTTCCCGATATACCTAGATGATTCGGGATGTATCAATGCCTTTTTGCCCACACCCCTTAAAAAAACTGAAATAATGTTATATTAAGGTTTTTCTTCAGAGGTGATACCTCCTGCATTATTAATGCAACTCTGTCAGATATCTTTCAGCATCAACCGCTGCCATGCATCCTGAACTGGCTGCGGTCACTGCCTGCCTGTACACAGGGTCCTGTACGTCGCCGGCGGCAAATATTCCCGGAATTTTTGTCCTTGAACTTCCCGGATATGTTTTTATATATCCTGTTTCATCTGTTTCAAGAAACTTATTAAATGGCTCCGAATTAGGATTATGGCCGATAGCGAGGAAAAAGCCGTCAATATTCAGCCTTATAATTTCCTCCAGTTGTGTGCCTTTCTTTTTTACAAGGACCACCCCTTCCACTCCGTTTTCGCCGAAAAGATCAATTGCCTGGTGTTCCCAGAGTATTTCAATGTTAGGTGTATTAAATACTCTCTGCTGCATCGTTTTGGAAGCCCTGAGAACATTTCTTCTGACAATCAGGTAAACTTTGTGGCAAATTCCGGCAAGATATGTCGATTCTTCGGCGGCTGTATCTCCCCCTCCCACTACTGCTACATCCTTGCCCTTGTAAAAAAACCCGTCACAGGTTGCGCATGCCGAAACTCCCATCCCGGCGTACCGGGTTTCGGCCTCCATTCCCAGGTATTTGGCCGTGGCACCGGTTGCAATAATAATCGTGTCGGATTCAATGATTTTCTCTCCGTCAATGGTGATCTTATGAGCTTCTCCCCTGAAATCACAGTCTGTCGCAATTCCGAACCTGATCTCAGTACCGAATTTTTCAGCTTGTTTTTTAAGATCATCCATCAATGCCTGACCTGTGACACCATCCGGATAGCCGGGGAAGTTTTCAACATCAGTAGTTGTAATTAGCTGGCCACCCATCTGAAGTCCGGTATAAAGAACCGGCCTCAGATTGGCTCTTGCAGCATATATGGCTGCCGTATATCCCGCCGGTCCGGAACCGATTATGAGGCATCTGACTTTCTCGAAGGTGTGTGCTTCATTTTTATTACTCTCGTTTTTAAGATCTAAAGGTTTGAAAAGTTCCATTGAAATCAGATTTGTTTAAATACAAAAATAGATTAGTTTTTTCCTGGGCAGCTGCTTTCTGAATGCCTTTTGCGGCTCATTGAGTTCCTTTTTATAAAAACGTCATTAGCTTTTTGGAAACTGAATCAAATATAATTATTTAAGGTTAAGAATTAATCCGGTTAATCATAAGTGTCACACATTTTTGTATAATTGCAAGAGATGATTACTTTTGCAGGAGTTTTCGGGGTGTGGCGCAGTTGGCTAGCGCACTTGCATGGGGTGCAAGGGGTCGTCTGTTCGAGTCAGATCACCCCGACAAAGATCAGTTGAGGGTTTGCGACAAAGCAAACCCTTTTTATTTTCACTCATTTGCATACGATTTGCATGCATCTTCATGGCATCCAATACCCCGGACCTGATACAGTCATTCTGACATAACAGAGAAATCTGAGAAAATTGGTTTTTAATTGTTGTATTTTGAACATATGTTCATTAATTTTATGGCAAAATAGACTTATATGGTACGTAATAAAAAAGACAGGCTTATACAAATGGCACCGCATTTTTTGGGATTTAAGCCACAGGGAGTTCAATGTAAAACTGGCACAGACGTTTCCATAAATTTTGAAGAATATGAAGCATTGAATTTATGCGATTATGAATTATTGAAACAATCTGAAGCTGCCAAAATGATGAAGATTTCACGGCCTACATTTACAAGAATATATGAAAGTGTTCGCCGGAAAATTGCTAAAGCATTTGTAGAGGGGAGTTGCATTCATTTTGAAAATGGGAACTCAATTATGTCTGGCTGGTACAAATGCAACAATTGTCAAATAACCTTTACTCTTCCGGATAACACCGCCAAATGCTGTCCTCTTTGTAAATCACAAATACTAACTGAAAACCAATAGTGTCATGATAATAGCCATTGCTGCCAGTGAAAACCATCTGAAATCAAATGTTGATCCGCATTTTGGAAGATGTGATTGGTATTGTTTATATGAAACAGATACCCGGAAAGCTTCATTTATAGAAAACAACTTTCGTTACCAACACGAACAAGCCGGATGTGATGCTGCTAAATTCCTGCTGAGCAAAGGAATTAAAATAGCCATTGCGGGAAGATTTGGTTCTAAAGTAATTGATATTTTCAGGGGGAATGATGTGCAGATGATAATACCACAAAAAGAGCAGACTATTTCCAAAATTATAAGTCCTTTTAAACAAGTATGACTGATATAGAATCAGCTTAATCATCACGATTCAATACATTTCGCTATGAGTCATTTCAATATTTTTCCCGCTGACTCGTGGAAAATTAACCTCTGCGGCTTATGTCGAGTAATATATCGTGTTTTTTTATTATTATATCCTTTTCATTCAGCTCAATCAAGCCCTCCTTTTCAAACATTTTAAGAAGTTTTACGGCACTTTCAGTTGAAATTCCTGCAAAGTCTGCGAGATCCTTCCGTGAAAGAAGCTGAAATATTTCTGCTTTTTCGTTTTTCAGGCCATCAATGTACAATAAGGCATCTGCCATCCGGCCATTCATCTGCTTGTACATGAGGTTACGGACTGTATTAATCAGGTTAGTGTTTTGTTCGCAATATCTCTTGATGATATTAAACCCGAACATTCCATTTTGCTTTACCAGTTTTGCGATAGCCTCTTTTTCAACAAGGAATACCTGGCAATCGGTCAGGGCTACAGAGGAATAACTAAATGTATTTTCAGAAAACACAACCGATAGTCCTACAAATTCACCCGGCTTGATAATCCTCAGGTTGTAGTTCTTCTTACCATCACCCTCAAGATATTGTTTTACATAGCCATTGATAATGAACAATATATACGAAGCAAATGCTCCCTGTTTGGTAAGGTTATCATCTTTCCGAAAAAGCACCTGTGTCTTACTTGATCTGACGATCTCTGCTTCTTCCGGTAAAAGCATCTGAAAGCACGGCGCCTTGATATCACAAATAAAATCACTGTCAGTTTCGGTCAGGGTTCTCATAATTTTATGATTCATTTAAAGGTACAAAGTTAACTTAAATCAATAAAAAAGTTGCCCTGATTCAATCCGGTACTTGTTGAACTGTACTCTCAGTTCCTCTGTTTTTTTGATATTGTAAAGTATTTTTGTATCCGGACAAAAACATAAAAAGCCATGTTGTACACTAATTTAAAACATCTGGAATCAATTCCTGATCACAATAAAGCAATCAATGAAAATGAAAATGTGATGATAATTTGCGGACGAATGGGTCCTATGTGCATACCAGTTTATATGATAGCAGAAGAGCTTGAAAAAGAATACAAACATGTCAGGTTTTTTGATATGGAATTTGACAATCCTGCATCAAATGTTATCAGGACCTTACCTGAAGTCAATGGTTTTATGGGAATTCCGTTTACGGTCTATTACAAAAATGGCAGAGTGGTAAAAGCCACTTCCAGTATCCAGACTAAAGACCAGGTAAGAGCAATTTTGAACAAAGAATTTTCTATTGCCGTAAAAGTTTGATAAACGTATAACAAATAATAACAAATTGAGATGATTACCACACTTATTATTACAGGTATTATAATTACATTTCTTGCATCCTTGATCTTATTGGCACGTTCCAGAATGAAGAATATTCCAATTGTTGAGGATCACAAGAGCATACTGACATTGACTGATAAAAATTTTTACCACCAGACAAGAAACAGGTTGGTGCTGGTTGATTTCTGGGCAAGCTGGTGCGCGCCATGCAGGATGATGGCTCCGGTATTGAATGATGTAGCCACTGAATTGACAGCCAATTCTCATGTGGGAAAGGTAAATATTGAGCAATACCAATCGCTTGCACAGAAATTTCAGGTAAGAAATATCCCCACAATGGTACTTTTAAAAAACGGCGTTGAAGTAAACCGTTTTGTCGGAATCAAAAATAAAGATTACCTTCTGCAACAGATTAATAAAGTTCGATAACTGGTCATGAAAGGTAATTTTAATGAAATAATTAAGGATTTTCGTCCGGTCGTTGTCGATTTTCATGCGCCCTGGTGTGGTCCCTGTAAAATGCAATCTCCGATTTTAAAAGACATTGCAGCTGAACTTGGGGATAAGATAAAGGTTATAAAGATTGATATAGATCAAAATCCTGAATTAGCGAACCGGTATAGTATACAGAGTGTTCCTACTCTTATGATTTTTAAAAACGGTGAAATTAAATATAAACAGTCAGGCTTGCATTCGAGGCCTCAGTTAATAGATGTATTATTAAAAAACTTATAAAATGAAAAAGAACATGGGAACAACCGACAAAGTAATCAGGATACTGGTTGCAGTCATAATATTAATCCTGTATTTTACTCATGTAATTTCGGGTGTCCTGGCAGTTATCCTTCTGATCCTGGCCGGAATCTTTGTTGTGACCAGTTTTTTGGGGTTTTGTCCTCTTTACCTGCCTTTTGGTCTTAGTACCAGGAAAAAAGAATAAAAGAATAATCGAGTAGGAGGAAAATAAAGTAGTTTTCCTCCTACTTTATTTTCCGACCTCTCACACCACCGTACGTACGGATCACGTATACGGCGGTTCCTTAATAAACAACTCTTACCGATTCATAATAATCCAACAAGAAAACGTATCCGGCCTTGCGTAAACGATCGTTAGTGATAGTACGTGACAGGATAAAACTATTGGCTATGTGCCAGTAGCCTTTCCGTGTGTTCGCCCATTCATAAGCCTTGTATTTGTTAATGCCAAGCCTAATTAAATTTGCCATTCTGGTTTTAATCCGTTTCCATTGTTTCCAGATTACCATACGTAGTCTGCGGCGATACCACTCGTCCGTTCTCTCCAAAAGATTTCGCATATCGGCCAACATGAAGTATTGCACCCAGCCTTTGATGTATTGGCTTAGTTCTTCCTTCCGACGTTGGTTACCCCATCCATTGCTTCTTGATGTCAACTGCTTAATGCGGGTTTTCATCTTTGTCACACTTTTTGGGTGTATCCGTAGCCGACCTTCTCCTTTGAGTTGGTAGAAGGAGTAGCCAAGGAACTTTATGTCCTTCACGGTTGCAACCTGACTTTTGTCCCGATTGACTTTTAAGAAGAGCGTCCTCTCTATGTAAGATACGATGCTTTCCATCGTCCTTTCGGCACTACGGTGGCTCTTGCAGAGTATCACCATATCGTCCGCATAGCGAACAAACTTATGTCCCCTCTTTTCAAGCTCCCAGTCCAGCTCATTCAGCACGATATTCCCCAGCAGCGGACTTAATGGCCCGCCTTGCGGTACGCCTTCATTGGTTTCTTCGTAGTGGTCTTCCTGCATTACTCCTGCATTGAGGTATTTATGGATAAGTGACACCACTCGTCCGTCCTTGATGGTTCGGGAAAGTACCTCTATAAGCTTACTGTGATTAACGGTATCAAAGAACCGTTCCAGGTCTATATCGACTGCGTAGTCATAGCCGTGAGTAATGTAATCCTGACATTTACGAAGAGCCTGGTGGGCGCTGCGCCTGGGTCTGAACCCATAGCTGTAGGATGAGAACTGTGGCTCGTAAATCGAGGTCAGTTTTTGTGCAATGCTTTGTTGAATTACTCTGTCAACAACCGTGGGAATGCCCAACTGGCGTTGTTTTCCGTTTTCTTTGGGTATGCATACCCTTCTTACTGGATTGGGGCAATATTTCCCCATTTGGATGGACTTAATTAGAATATCCTTGTTGGCGACAAGATAGTCCTTTAAAGACTCTACCTCCATCTTGTCTATTCCACCCGCACCTTTATTGCGCTTTACTTGTTTGAATGCTGCATTCAGATTCGAGGGTGAAAGGATTTGCTCTAAAAGCCCATTCCCTAATCGATAATCATTGGCGGTGAGGTTGTTTTCAGTTATCCACATGAAAGTCTGCCCTTCCACGTAGCCTTCGGATGCCGTCCTATCTTTCCGTGGACAGGTCTCTGATTGCTCAAAGATTTTCTGCTTTCTTCCCTTCATGTTGGTAACATTCATTTACTACTCACTCGTTAAGGTTCAGCCCTTCCCACATTTGGTAGTTATGTGGTACTATGGCTTCGGCTGACTTCTCACGATAAACCTTCTTTCGACCATGATTCATACTCCGTTTCTTCATGTCCGTGAGACCTCCCCGGGTAAAAACGATAACTTTCATCCCATCTATCTGCTCCATTTACCTTGGTTACCCCGGACAGAATCGGACTTTGTTTTGTATTGCAAACTCATCCGGTAACCTTAGGCCTTTTATGAAGTTTCTGTTCGTCAGACCGGAATTTTGCCGCCGGCTTCCTTCAGATTCCACCTCGCGATGGACACCCTTGCCTTTGGCTAACGCTTCCTTCTGTCAAGGCGCGTTCGGGACTTTCACCCTATAGTTATCGCCCATGCCGGGCGCACAAAGAGAAGGTCGGATTGAACCGGCCTTTATTCTTCACTATAGGTTAATGCCAATCTATTTGATTTCCTTTTGTTATTGGAACTGAAATTTTCATTTCATTTTTGTATAGATGTTATTATTTACAAATTTATTTATCACGGTTTGCAATTAGCAGGAAAACATCAAATTGCTTTGTTTTAGTTTCAGATATTTTCTTTTCAATGACAAAGCATTTCCTGCTGCTAATATTTGTAAATCCCTGTTTTTTGAGCTGGTTTGATAATATTTTAATATCGAAACCTTTATGCCCGGTAAAATCTCCGTCATGAAACGAACCTTCCTCAGTATAAAGGTCAGCAATTGCTATGTAACCACCCGGATTAAGCAGATTATAAAACTTCTTAATAATATTCTCAATATTAGTAACATGATGAAGTACCATCTGGGTAAATATAAAATCAAAAATTCTCTTATTATAATCGGCATGTTCCAGGTCGAAGTTCAAAGTTTTTAGATTTTTTACTTCTGTTATTTTTATTTTTTCATTCATCACCCGCACCATTTCTGATGAACTATCCATCAAAGTGATTTCTTTCAAATAATCTTTAAGCAGGAAACTGGCAATTCCCGTTCCAGCACCATATTCAAGAGCGACCATTTCCTTTTTTAAGGGTATAAGTTTCTTTATCTGATCAGTGATAGCCACAGAACGATCCCAATGCATTGGGTTCTGGTCCCAGGTGATTGCTTTTATATCAAATTCGTTCATGTATGAAATTATGACAAAGGGTGGAAATCAAACTCCACCCTTAAATGAAATTACTTTTTCAATACCGTTTTCAAAATGGTTTCTTCGGGAAGTTTTTTAGTGCAAAAGAACCAGTCATAGCAATGCATATCGACCTTATTTTCCATTCGTTCCTTTGCCACACCGCATGAACCTGCCGTCGGAATGATGACTTCATCACCCGGCCTCCAGTCAGCTGGCGTGGCAACAGAAAATGCGTCAGCGGTTTCCATTGCAATAAGTGCCCGGTATAACTCGTCGAAATTACGACCGAGACTCTGCGGATAGTAAATGATTGCCCTGATAATTCCCTTTGGATCAATAAAGAACACGGCCCTTACAGCTTTTGTACTGCTTTCTCCAGGCTGTATCATACCATATTTTTTTGCAACCTCCATGGTAATATCTTCAATCAGGGGGAATTTAACTTCAACGTCTTTCATCCCATGGTACTCTATCTTTTCCTTTATTGTTCGCAGCCAGGCAATATGACTGTAAAGCCCGTCAATAGAAAGACCAACCAGTTTACAGTTTGCTTTTGCAAACTTTTCCTCCTGGCTTGCAAAGGTCATAAATTCAGATGTACAAACCGGGGTAAAATCAGCAGGATGACTAAAAAGAATAACCCAACTTCCTGAAAAATCAGCCGGAAAGTTAATTGGGCCCTGAGTTGTGACTGCCTTAAATTCTGGCGCTTTGTCGCCGATACATGGCATTGGAATAACGTGATTTTCTTCCATTTTTTTAATTTTTAATTGTCAGTAAAAATAGTTGTTTAAAACTTGTTTTCAATTCTGGAGATGACGAGTTCTGCAATTTTTTCAAATGCTTCAACAACCTGCTTATTGGTTTGACTGAAAACACTCAATCCTTGTTCAGCAGCCTCACCTACTTCTGATACGAGAGGTATTTGTCCAAGCAGAACTGTATCAAATTCCTTTGCAAGTTTAAGCCCGCCACCCTTGCCAAAGACATAATAAATCTCATCGGGATGCTTTTCAGGAGTAAACCATGACATATTCTCAATTACACCCAGGATCGGGACTTTGAGATCAGGATTGGTGAACATTGAGGATGCTTTCCGTGCATCATTCAGTGACATTTCCTGAGGAGTGGTAACTATAACTGCTCCGGCAAGATTCAATTTTTGAACTGTTGTAAGCTGAATATCACTTGTTCCGGGAGGAAAATCGATAATCATATAATCAACATCGCCCCACTGGGTATCTTCAAAAAGTTGTGTGATTGCTTTTCCTGCCATAGGTCCACGCCAGATAAGACTTTGATTTCGGTCGATAAAAAAACCGATCGAGATAATTTTTACACCATATTTTACCAAAGGGAATATCATCTCCTTGTCACCAAATGCGGTCACATCAGGTTTGGCATCTTCAATGCCGAACATTCTTGGAATGGATGGTCCGAAAACATCAGCATCAACCAATGCTGTTTTATATCCGTTTCTGGCAAAAGCAATTGCCATGTTGGCAGCAACGGTTGATTTTCCGACTCCACCTTTGCCGGAGGCCACAACAATTATATGCTTTACTCCCTCCATCGGGAGTTTTTCAAAAAGATCACTCATAATTAATTAGTATTTAATATATTACTCCAGATTTCCTTTATTCTATTGCTTATATCGTTATTTGAATCATATTCTGTAATGCTCTTACCTTGCACCATTGCTTCTACCATCTTTAAATCGAATGGCAAAATACCCACTATTGAAATTCTGTTTTCATCACACCATTTCCTTATATGTGAAGTCATCAAAAGATTTAGATCGTATTTATTTATAATAATTAATGGTTTCAGATTAAATTTCCGGACAATCTCTGTAGCTCTTTGCATATCAGACAAGCCTGAGATTGTCGGTTCCGTAACAATTATTACTTCATCGACACCGGTAATTGTCGAGATAACCGGACAACCGATTCCAGGAGGACCGTCAAGTATAATGGTTTTCAAACCATTTTCTTTAGCTGTCTGTTTGGCTTTTTCACGTACCATATTTACCAGTTTTCCGGAATTTTCTTCACCTGGTGCAAGCTGGCCGTATAGCATTTTACCGTTGCGGAATGATCCTAAATACATTCTGCTTTTATCATTTTGAACCATTTTTATGGCATTTTCAGGGCATATATGTGAACAAAGGAAGCAGCCATCACATAATATCTCTGATATGACCACATTACTGTTTAAAATCGAAATGGCATCGAACCGGCAATAACTTTCGCAGGTACCACAGTTGGTGCATAAATCATAGTTTATAACTGCTTTATGACCTGCTATATAGACTATTTCTTCTTCATGTGTCGGATTAAACAGCAAATAAAGGTTTGTTGCATCCACATCGCAGTCGGCAACTACAACTTTCCCGTTTAAGGTGGCAAAGGCAGCAGCGAGGCTTGATTTACCAGTGCCTCCTTTCCCGCTAATTACTGCTATTTCCATATTGGTCAGTTATTTTTTTAACCATGCTGTATAGTTCTTCACCTAAATCTGGAATTGTTTCAATAACAATTTCCCCTGTTGAATACATTTCTGCAATTTTCTTGCTAAATGAGATTTCTGACAAAAGTGGAATATTTTGCTTCAGAAGATAGTTTTTAACATCGCTGTTCCCAAGATCCGAACGGTTTATTATCACTCCACAGGGTTTATTCATCTCCTTTAGAGTTTTTACACTCTGTTTCAGATCGCTGAGTCCGAAAGGTGTTGGCTCGGTTACCAGGATCACATAATCTGCAGGTGCAACTGTCTGTATAAATGGACATGATGTACCGGGAGGAGAATCCAGAATAACAATTTCCGCCTGGTTGTTAATTTGATTAATAGCTGCTTTGATAACGGGAACTGGTGACATCACTCCGATATTCATTCGTGCTTCGATAAGTGAAGGTTTGCCATTGTTTGAATATAAATTAACCATGCCCAGTGAAACCGGCTTTTCAGTGATAGCATCATTCTTGCATGCAACACTGCATGCTCCGCAACCATGGCACAGATCTTCGATTACATTGATTATTTTCATCGGAGGCAGGATGAAAATGGCATTATAATTACAGTATTCATGACATTTTCCGCAAAAAGTACAAGCCTCAGTATTTATAACCGGTACCAGCTGGGTTACTTCAATAGTATTGATCTGCTTTGTTTTAAAGAAAGCAACAGCATTTGGCGATTCGGCATCACAATCAACGAGAACTGCATCAATTTGATTCTTAACCAGGGTATGGAAAATGTTTGTTGCAACAAATGTTTTACCGGTTCCTCCTTTACCGCTGGCGATTGCAATTTTAATCATAATTGAGGCGGGTTAATTCATCTGTCAGGGTGGGTTTTATAGATTCTGAAAGAAATTTGCTGTTCCATGTATCCAGATTCTTATGTATGATGTAGTATTTCTGAGGAATAGGATGTGTCCCGAAATTTACTTTCATTCCATATTTCTCTTCTATGAAGTTTTTAAAATGCTCCATATAAGGACATGGCGGATAACCAACAAGAAATCCGGTTGCAAAATGAATATGAGTTACCCCGTTTTTTTTCATTTCTTCAGGCGCATATTATATATTACCACCCGGACAGCCACCGCATGTAGTGTATCCGGCTATTTCAATCTCCTTATCCTTATAAATGGAGAATGCCCCTTCCCTGTTTGCAGCTGACCTGAAGCACTTTCCGCCTGCACAGGTATTGTACCTGTCACAGATAATTATTCCTATCCTGACTTTTTCCATTTATATGATTATTAAAAACATTTAAGTACAAGGGGAAGGTCCGGTCTACCAGTATCTTCTCCATTCACTCCCTTATATTTCTTTTCTGGGTCATACTCAATTCCAAGCTTATCAAGTAACGGTTCGACAGCTACCTGGTGCGTTTGCAAACCTATATCCCATGGGTTGTAACCCAGAAGAAGTCCAGCCAGTTCCTCATATGTCAATACCGGAATTCCATAACCATCTTCACCATATGTTTTTCCTTCCATTTCGGCAATTACATATTGCCACCGGTCGAGAAAAAAAGTACAGCCAGGGCAATTTGCAATTATAAAATCGGGTTTAAAAGGTTGCATTGAATCAAATTTCTTTTTCGAATTGGATACAGAATATCCTCTGTTTGATTTGAGCAGATATTGCCTGAATCCGAATCCGCAGCAGTGACGCCGTTCCGGGTAATCAACCTGCTGGCCACCCCACTCGTCAATCAATCCTGCAAGCACATACGGATATTCAGCCCCACCGATTCCTTGTGATGGGAAAATTTTCGCATAATGGCATCCGATGTGATCAACAACTTTCAGAGACTCACCGGTATTCGCATTTACCAGTCTGTATTTTGATTTTGAGGCTATTTCTTCCCTGAATTTATAGATAACATCACTCGCATGAACAAGATTTTCAGGAATCGAGAAGGTCATGCCGGTTGCCCGTTTAAGAGCTTCCCGCGTTTTTTGCTCCGTTTCAGGAAAATGTTTCCATGTCTCAAGCATTTCCACATAAATCCCAAATGATGTAACACATGAGACAACAAAATTTTCATATCCGGCTTCATTCATCAAAGCAAATTGACGGGCGACAACTGTCATTATGGTTTCCAACGGTATCAATCCTGAGTGATAAGCAATTCCCGTGCAAGTAGTCTGTCTGGCATCGTCAAAGATATTTTTGCCAAGTACATTCTTCAAAATATTCAGATAAAGATTTTCAGCAGCAGGAAAGATGTTCTGCCTAATGCAGCTGCGTGCAAAATAATAATGATCATCAGCTATCTCTTTCTGGTATTTTGTCCATATTTCATTTTTCCCTGTCTTCATGAAGAAGTTTTATTTAGTAAAGCAGTAAATCCGGCAGTTATTCATTATACAGATATCCAAAGTAATCGTCTTTCCCCTGTTTAAAATCAATGTTAAGTTCCTTTGCTTTTACAGAAGAATATTTTTCGATCATTTCAAACCTTTTTGTCCCGCCGGTTTCATCAAATATCTTTTTAAGGTCGTCAAGTGATTCCCGGGATATATTGCGAAGAGTACCGGATTGTTCTTTATTATAGCTTGTCCCCAGTCGTTTAAGCATAGATTTCCTGTTTTTCCTGAGCCAGTCCCATACGGGTCCCTGTTCAGGATACATGTCGTTATCCACTTCATCAATGAATATACAATAGCCATATTTCAGAATATGCTCTCCTACAGTGCGTTTAATAGCAAGTTGTTTCCTTCCCTGTTCGCTCTCTGTAAAAAAACCAGTTTCTATTGATAACCCTCTTAATGCCTGAATTACATAGCATGGAGTATTTCCACGCGGGCACCTGGTTTTGCAGGAAAGACACTCGCCGCATCTCCATATTGTATCGCTTTTAAGAAGTTTTTCAAGCTCCGCTTCATCTCTTTCCTGGACAATATTCATAACCATCCGGGGATCGTAATCACTTACCTCTGCGGCAGGACAAATGGCAGTGCAGACACCGCAGTTCATGCAGGCTTTCATTCCTTCCCTGAACCGGACATCTTTTTCCAACGCCTCATATAATGCTGACATAATAATCTGATCAATATAATAACCCGGGATACTATTTATTAAGTTTCTTATAATCGGAAATGCTTTTTCTTACATCGGTCATGGTAAAAGCATATTGTTTTCGTAACTGTCCAAGTCTCTCAGCGGCGCGATTTTCAGGTATTTTGAGATCGCGACAGATTACTTCAGCAGGCACATTGTATCTATCGGCCACATATTGAAGAGTATGATATCCGTAAACTTCAAATTCATCATACTCTGAGTTATGATGCTCCTCACGAACGGTTATGCCCCGATTTTCCTGAATATTTAAGTGAGCATCAGTTTCCTCTGATTCAACAGGTTTTTCGCCGGTTATAACTTCTTTATCGATGATTGCCGGGATCCTGTTTCCCGATGAGGAATTATGGTTAAGCCTGTTCATGTATTTTGGTTCGAATGGAACCTTTTCCGGTTCCAGGAGGAAAGGAGTAATTAATGCTAACGCACCAAAGAGGCATATAAGTCCGGCGATAGCATATTTTAAGAATAATGATGGAAACATATATTTAAAAATCGTAATGATCCATTTCCAGTGCAGGATGATATGCAAAGTCAGGATAACAAGAAAAATGATGCCTAAAATAAGGTGTATTGATCCCCATTGGTGTCTTGATAAGCCAAAAAACTCAAGATTGACATGATTGCCATATATAACATTTCTTGCTTCCCCTGAAACAATAACATATTTCATAAGAAATCCTATTCCTGCCATTGCTACCAAAAGGATAAACAACACGATATCGATGCTTAAATTAAGCTTTGATTTATTGGTGCCTGTCAGTTTCATAGAGTGTATAATTCTATTGGTCCAGATAGTTTTAAAAGATATTGACTGAATTTTACTTTCAACGGGTAGCTTTAATTTACCGCCTGACTCCGGATAATTTCCTGATCTTATTTAATTTATCGGTTAAGAGGGTTCTCCTTAAAGGATTGATCTTATCAATGAATAAAATACCTTCCAGATGGTCATGTTCATGCTGAAAGATTCTTGCTTTTATTCCATCCAATTCTTCTTCATGCGTTGTGAACAAAACATCCTGAAATCTCACCAATATTTTCTCAGGTCGGGTTACTTCTTCGAAAATACCCGGAAAACTCAGGCACCCTTCCCGGAAAATTATATTTTCGTTGTCGCTGTCAATTATTTCCGGGTTTATGAATATCCCCTCAAATTTTTCTATTGTTAAATCATCCTCATTAAGCGGTGAAGTATCAATTACAAATGCCCTTTTGATAAGATTAATCTGTGGTGCAGCCAATCCTATTCCTTTAGCCTTCTTAAGCGTTTCTGAAAGTATTCTGCTTATCTGGTGTACGTCATCTGTATCATTAACCTCTTTGCAGTGTTTTCTGAGTGATGATGATCCATATAATATAATTGGCACTTCCATTAGTCAGTCAGTTGTACGAAAATCACGTATGAAATATTTATTGCCTCTATAAGTAACTGATTTAATCAGATGCTGGCTGATAAGGGAGTTGACCACTGAATAACCGGCGTTATCATTCTCCAAAAGTTTAAGTAAAGAATCTTCCCTTAATGGATGAACTGCAGTGATATTCAGAATATCCTTATAAAAGTTGCCGGTGTAGCCTGCATCGGTGCCTTCAAATTGAGTCAGGAATTCTACATTTATATGCATTTTATTAAATATTTGCCAGGCCAGGTTCAACTTTTCCGGATCAGGTGGTTTAACGAATTTCTCGACCGGAGGCCGCGTTGGAATCGCCAAATAAGCTCTCTCAGGTTTTATTGCACTTATTCTTTCGGCCAGTAGAGCAATATTTTCAATCGAATCGTTAATTCCATTAATAATCATTGTTTCTGTGCATAATATACCTATATATTCATCTTTAAAGAGACTTATATTTTCCATGGTCTCTTCAAAATCGAGTCCGTCAACCGGTCTGTTAATCAAGTACCAGGTAATAATGTCACCTGCATCCATTTTTAATGATACCCAGTCTGACAAATAAAGATCTTCTCTTACTGATTCATAAAACAGTAAAGAAGCATTGGATATGACAGCAATGGGTACACCTGTTTTTTTCAATAATTTGATTGCCTTCCCCAGGTTTTGATCAAGTGTAGGTTCTCCGTTTGAAACAAAAGTCAGATAATCGGGATAATTTTCTCTGCCGAGCTGATCTAAATGCTTCACAACCTTTTCATAAATTACATCAGGTTTGTAAAAACTTTCTCTTAGGCAGCTTTTCTTTATTGTCTTTCCAACCTGGCAATAAATGCAATTATAGCAGCAGGTTTTTGGGGAAATTATATTGTTAATTCCCAAACTTTTCCCCAATCTTCTTGATGGTACGGGTCCGAAGCTTATCATTATAGTGCGGCATAACTTAATTTGTTACACTATTCGAAATGGAAGCATTAAATACGACAAAGCTGTCTTTTTCAACTTTAAGAAATTCCGCCATTACATCGCATTTGACCATCAGAAGGAAAAAGATCCTTTTATCGTTTAAAGGAAGCAGCCCTTCAAGGTTGCCCTGTCCCTTGGAAATGATCAGCGAGGAGCTATAGAAATAATTTCTGAACTCCTCGCTCGATTTATCAATTATGGTTGAAGATGCATCATAACCATTTGAAATGACTTTGGCAACCTCTTTCATCCCAATATAATCAGCATCCTCCATTGTGGCGTCATTGATAACCGGCATCCCCCTTACTGCATATGTAATTCTTTTATGGTGCATGGTCTGAATGAATAGTTTGTCAAAAACTATCTCTCCTGCATTGTCGCCCAGATAAAGAATGGAATTTGCATTATTTACTTCTCTCCTTAATAGCTCTGAATGATCAATTGCAAAACCTGAAGTGAGGGATTTGCTTATCGTATTTTTAAGATTGAAGTCCTGGCTGGGGGCAAAATCAATTACATTTCCGGCTATAGCAAGCCGCAGAGCAGTAATGAATGGATCAGATGATTGCCTAATGATGCCTTTCATTCCGGGAAGCATTTCAAGAGCCTGGATATTGCTTTGCCTCTTTGCTTCCTTATAGGGATCGTTGTTATTGGAATAGCTTCTTAAAATCCTATGAAGATCACGGGAAAATTCGGGAGAACTTACTTTCTCATGCCGGTCAATGTAAAGGTTAGCCATATCAAGAGTAAAACTATTCTTCGCCTGGGATGAAACAGGTTCTTTCTGAAGTAGCTTTTCAAATGATTTTACAAGACAGAAAAAACAACGATAATCCGATATCATTTATCATCCGTGATTAGTGGTCACAATAGTTAGCGCCGGCTGAAAGGGTATTATTCAGAAGATCATTTGCGAGATCCTTTGATTTTTTTATTGGTGCACCTACAAAAACATTGATTTTCTGTTGATTAAACAGATCAATTGCTCTTTGTCCCATTCCTCCTGCAATTACATCAGTTACCCCTTTTTCAGCCAGCCAGCCGGGCAACAAACCCGGTTCATGCGGAGGTGGTGTGACAAGTGTTTCACCTGTGATTGAATTGCTGTCAGTTTCTATTATTGCAAATTGTTGACAATGACCAAAATGCGAACATAGTATTCCGTTTTCCAACGGAATTGCAATGATTTTTTTCATGAGAATAATTAGTATTTGATGAATAATTTTGTTTTAAAAGAGGCGGCGAATTCTCTGCTTTTTCAGAAACTTCCCCTGAAACGATTTTGTCGGTCCATTCCTCGTACTATGCTTCTCCCTGATCCTGCCCTTCTCAAGCCAAAGCCAAAACCTCTTCCCGGGATATTCTCAGGTGAATTTTCATTTTGCTCGTTGGAAGAAGTATTTTCTGTTTTTTTTAAATTCCTGCCATAATTTGTGCAGCGACCCATTCTGCGGCCTGTCATGGAACCTCGTCCTTCCGGGCCTGTTTGATTAAAACCTGGCATAATTACCTCCGTTTTTAGTGTTAATATTATTTTAATCCACTTTTTAGCCGTTTGCCTTTACCAGTTCCGCCTCCGGACTTTCGTCGTTTACCCTGGCCTTCTTTTAACCCTGTTAAAAGAGTATAATCGGAATTTCGTTTACATCTTCCCATTTTCCGACCTGTTTTAGGCCCTTTTCCTTCAGGACCTGTACCATCCATTTTCATAATATTATATTTTAGTTGTTTAACATTTCAATTATTTCTTTTACACTTTTTTCAGGTTGTTTCAGAACAATCATCTGGATTTTCAAACTGTCAAGCAACGACTTGATTTTTATTCCGAATTCACCCGAAATAATCTTCTGTACATTGCGTGATGCAACAAGTTGAACTGATGCAGGTCCTGAACCCTCCTGGGCATCCTTATTGGGATTTGGTAAGAATTCTATACCCTTTGTTTCAGTATCGTAAATAATAAAGTATCCACAACGGCCAAAACGCTGATCCAATATCGATTCCAAACTGTTTCCGGTACTTGTTATAGCAACTTTCATATTTTATTATAATTAAAAACTACTAATATGCCGTGCTTCTTTTCTGACCATATTGTTTCCACATTCAGGGCACCTTTCATCCTTGCATGGGCAACCAAAGCGGTGAAATGTTTCAAAACCACATGAGGGACAAATACAGATATCCATACATCTTGTCAAAGTTTCCTCAGTTTCCTCATGATCAGGTTCATAATTTAGAAAATTACTGCTCCTGCATAACGGACATTCTTTTATTTCTTCCTGTTTATCCGGATTATTAAAAAAACAACCGCATGCTTTACAGGAGTACCAATCACTGTCAAAATATATTTTACCTCCCTCAATTATTATCTGTTTGCCCAAAACGAGTGCCTCAGCTATTTTCTGCCTTGCTTTTGAATAAATTCTTGTAAGGGTTGGTCTTGATACCACCATTAAAATAGCAGCCTGATTATGATTAAGCATCTCCCAGTCACATAAGCGCAATGCCTCATACTCTTCCAAATGGAGAAAAACACTTTCAGCTTTGCCTCCGTTTTTTTTATTACCGTAAGGCTTAAACCCCGAAATCACCGGAGGGTTGCTTATTTTCCGTAACCTGAATGGTCTGGGCGACATTGATTATGAGCAATAGTTCACTACAAAGATAATGAACTATTACTCATAATCCAAATATTTTTATATCTTTTAATCAAATGGTATGAACCCCAGAGCAGCGCCTCCGCTGAGTAGCTTCAGCGGAGGCACAAGCTTTACGCGAAGGCGGATTAACAGTAAAGATTGATTACTTGGAGAGGATTACTAAAATATTGAAGAAATACATTTCAATTTCAAATTTCCTATTCCTTTATTTTTACAAAATACATTGCAAATGACCGGTATAAAAAATGGGTCCATTTACCAAAAGGTACTATTATCAATGCCCATTGTACGAGGATAGTCAAATGAAGCAAATAGATCCAGATATTGTTTTCAAGCAGCCTGGCATCAATAAAAACACGGACCACAAAAGCAGAAAGGCCCATAAGGAATAACCAGATGACAAATAACCAGTCTGATGGCTGTGAAAACTTATCTAATTCCTTATTCTTCTTCACTCGTTCTGATACAAAAATGACAGTGACTGCAAAAACTGTAATGCTAAGCACATATCCCAGCACAGTTACAAATACACTTCCACTGGAGAACCAGTCAAGGGCCACGGTTGTAAAGAGCAATCCCAGATACCCGATCACCAGAATAAAATGTTCAAACCATCTCAATTGATTATCATCACAGCTCAGTGTTCTTTTTTGAGTAACCATATGGGCAATCAACTCCCATAAACCTGACAGATATCTTTTAAATGGAACTTTTATTTTAGGTTTTATAATTACGAACCACCACATGCGGATAAGGTTAGGAACAAAAATGAGCCCGAAAACCGCCAATATGGCGACCATTTCAAAATAATGGCCATAATGCATTATTGCTTCAAGGTTAAACTTTTGATAAACACTGAATATTATTACTCCAAATGCAGTTAAAACAAATGCAAGGATGCTTAATGAAAGAGACTTATAAAGTAAACCGGATATTCCTGTCCAGTCATAAACAGAAGTCAGCCAGCGTCTGAGCGACATCATAAGTTCTCCGGGATATGCTGTCCTCGGGCAATTTGTTGTGCATTCTCCGCAATAGTAGCAAAGCCATGGCTTTAATGACGATTTAATATCATCCTCCAGTCCCAGAACGCTGAATCGTATCATTTCCCTTGGAAATGAATCATCCTCAGTGGATAAAGAGCAAACGGCAGTGCAATTGCCACAGTTATAGCACGCATTGAAATCAAAAGCGCCATATTTTTTCAGTTCTTCCCCGAATCGCGGATTAATAAAAGCCATTATTTTTTAAGTTTATAAGAAAAATATTCATCCATATCATCAATTGACCCGGTTTGTACATAACCAAATTTCACAAGGGACATTAAATAGAAAACAACTTCATTTTTTGGCATGTTCAGCTTTTGTGTCAGCTGATCAACAGTGAGGTCGCTTTCCTTAAGAGCATCAAGAATGATTTTCTTTATCTGATTGAAACGTTTCAGATTATCCTTTGCTTCCTGAGAAACTTCCCGTTTTTCTCTCAGGTATTTAAAAGTCTTTCCTTTTTCAACTTCCATATTTTTTAAATAATCATTTTTATTTCGATATCCATTGACTTTTTGTTTTCGATCGGCCTCTCCCCAACCCCTCCCCCAGTGAGGGAAGGGCTTTTTTCATTATGTTGTTTGTTCCCCCCTTCGCCCCCTTCTCCCGGGAGAGAAGGGGGCGAAGGGGGTTGAGGTAAAAAATTCAGGCAAGGCCGTCAATCATGCTTTCTATTTCAGTGTTTGAATAAGCGATCAGATTGATTGCATCAGTGGGGCATACAGGTAAGCACATGCCACAGCCTTTGCACACTGAACTATTAATTACAGCATAAGCCTTTGTTTTATCTTCTTCCATTTTTACGGCATCAAACGGGCATGCCCTGGCACAGGCGTTGCACCATGTACAAAGGTCCTTATCTATTCTGGCAATAATTGGCTCAAGCTCCAGTTCTCCCTTGCTGACATAGGAATATGACTTTGTAGCAGCAGAGAGAGCTGAATTTACTGTTTCCATAATATTTTTAGGACCCTGACAGGCGCCTGAAATTGTTATGCCATCAATTACCGTTTCGACAGGACGAAGTTTCATGTGAATTTCATTATAAAACTTATCCCGTCCCTTAGGCAGTTTAAAGAGCGAACCAACCGAATTGTCTTTCCGTGGAACCATACCTGTTACAAGCACCACCAGATCAGCTTCCACTTCCAGCTCCTTTTTCCCCGTGAGGATATCATTAATCCTGACAAATGTCTTATCTTTGCTGCTGGTTACAACCGGCGGATCGTTTTCATATGCCTGGAGATAGATATCACCCATCCTTGAAGACTCATCATACAAGATTTCTTGTTTTCCATATGTTCTTATTCCACGGGTAAAATGGAAATTATATATATTCCGGAATTTCTTCTTCGCGGTAATTGCCGCATGGATGGCTGATGTACAACAATAGCGTGAACAGTATTTATTTTCACCTTCAACCTGACGGCTCCCCACACAATATATGTAAGCGATATTCTTTATTTCCCTTCCCTTAAATGTCAATCTTTCATCGCTTAAATCGATAATCCGCTTGAACTGCGGAAGGGTTACCACATTGTCAAATAAATTATAGCCAAACTCACCATCAGCAGGTATGTATGGGTCAAATCCCGTAGCCATCAGAACAGACCCGACATTTATATCTGTTATTTCTTCTATTTGCGAAAAATCAACATTCTCACATATTTTCTCACAGGCACCGCAACGAGTGCAGTTCTTAATATCTATGACCGGCGACTGAGGATATTCGCCCGGAAAATTATGATATATTGCCTTCCGGTTCGTAATATTAAAATTGAAATCATCGGGGACTTCAACAGGGCAGGCATCAATTGCATTTTGCAATTCGCCAAGGTTGCATTTATCTTTTATATATCTTGGAGTAGTTTTAATTTTCAGCTTAAAGTCCCCGATATTTCCCGAACAAGATATTACTTCAGTACCGGTATATACAGCTATATTTTTCTGTTTTACCAGGTCGTTATACAGCCTGGTAACCAGTTCTTTTCCTGTTTCGTTTGTAGTGAACAATGAGTCCCATTGAGATACTCTTCCTCCCACGAAATATTCCCTCTCAATCATATAAACCTGGCATCCCAGGTTCGACAGTTCTATGGCTGCTTTCATACCTGCCACACCGCCGCCAATGACGGCAACCGATTTTATTGAATGGATTTTAATTGGTTCAAGCGATTCTGCATAGCGGACTTTTGCAATTGCAGCCTTTACAATATGAATTGCCTTTTCAGTTGCTCCGGCTTTATCATCGGAATGAGCCCATGATGCCTGCTCACGGATATTGGCATGAACATAATTGTACTTGTTCAGACCGCCTCTTTCTGTAACTGCCCTGAAAGTCAGCAGATGAAGTTTGGGAGAACACGAAGCTACTACAACTCCATCCAGATGGTTGTTTTTAATATCGTCCACCATCTCCTTCTGATTCGAATCACCGCAGGCAAACATAGTTGTCTTTGCTATGAAAACACCCTCTTCATTTTCAATTGACTGCCTTACCTTCTCAACGTCGACATAATCAGAGATGTTCCCGCCACAATGGCAAATATATACGCCTAGTTTTTTATTCATTTCTTGTAATTAAATAGCTCATGGTTTCGGACGATGCAGCTCCTGCTGACAGGATTGAGTCAGGAATATCCATTGCTCCGGAAGCAGTTCCTGCAACGAATACCCCGTCTATACTTGTCCTGGCAGGACTGGCAAACGGATCCGGCTGGTTGATAAAATTAAAAGAGTCAAGGTTGAGCTGTTCACCGGTAAATAATGCGGCAGGATCCTGATTAGCAATGACACCAACTGACAAGACCACGATATCGTGTTCCGCCTCTTTCACTTTGTTTTCATTGATATCTTCATACCTGAGAATGAGGTTCCCGTTTTCTTTTTCAGAGATCTTCCCGATTTTCCCTTTTACAAAATTCACCCCCATTCCCTTGGCTTGCTCATAAAATTCTTCAAATCCCTTTCCGAATGACCTTATGTTCAGGTAATAAATTGTTACGTCAGCCATGGGCAATGCTCCCATAAGCAGTTGCGCCTGTTTAATGGAATACATACAGCAGATCTGCGAGCAAATGGGGTTCCCGATCGTAGCATCCCGGGAGCCTGTACACAGCACATAAGCAACTTTGCAGGGAACCTTCCCATCACCAGGCCGTAGAATAGTATTAAATGGCCTCGTAGGTGCCAATTGTCTTTCCATCTGCATGGAAGTGATTATATTTTTATAAAGGCCAAATCCATAGCGCGGCATTAAAAGAGGGTCAAACAATTTAAATCCCGTAGCGACAATTACTGCTTTTATTTTTATTCTGTAATCTTCTTTTCCCTGAGTAAAATCAATGCATTTGGGTGGACATGCTTTTTCGCAGGCGCCGCATAATGTACAGTTTTCAATATCAATTGCAGCCACTTTCGGGCTGGCAATCGAAAATGGTATAAATGCAGCTTTCCTGCCCACCAGGTCAAACTGGTACTGATCCTTTACAATAACAGGACAGGCCTGTTCACAAAGCTGGCATCCTGTACATTCTTCCTCAATTACATATCTTGGATTTTTAATCACCTCTGCTTCAAAACTGTTTTCAGTCTTCTTTACGACTTTTTTTACTTCACTGCCTGTGAAGATTGTGATACCTGGGTGCCGCGATATTTCTGATACTTTTGGTGTGGTTATACAGGCAGAGCAGTCTAGAGTGGGAAAAACTTTACTGAGCAGGATCATTTTACCGCCGATGGAGAGGTCTTTTTCTACAATCAGTACCTTAAATCCGTTATTTGCCAGGTTTAAAGCTGCTTCCCCGCCAGCAATACCGCCGCCGATAACAAGTACATCATAAGACGCTTCTTTTATTTGTTCCTGCATGACTAAGCCAGTTGCATTTTCAATAAATTCTCGTTAAAACTCTTCATCTGCTTTACAAAAGCTTCACTGCAAACGGAACAGATCGCAGCCATGCGTAACCTTGCCGGGTCAATGTTTTTCTCCTTCATAAGTGCATGGGTTTTGCTCACTATTTGTCCTGTCTTTTCCGTGCATGATTCCCCATAGGGACAGTCACTGCCGTCCGCGGCTATAAAAACCCCATCGAATCCTTTCTCAAAGGCATGCAATATCCATTTTGGCTTAACACCGCTGGAGCATGGGATCGAAATTGCATAAGCTGTTGGCGGATAGTGGAGTTTAAGTAATCCCGCCATATCAATGGCGGGATCAGATATTTTTTCAGTGGAAAATACCAGTATCCTGGCATTTTTCTTTCCTGTGTCAGACATCTCCCGAGGACTATTGTTTCTTTAAAAAGATCCTGAAATAGCCGCTTACTTCAATTGTGCCAAGGTAATCATGACCTTGTTTCGTACACCATTTAGGTATGTCAACTTTGGTTCCCTCGTCGGCTGATAAAACCTCCATTATATCGCCTGGCTTAATTGTGCCTATTGCTTTCTTGGCTTCAAGTAAAGGACCCGGACATGCAGTACCCCTAGCATCAATAATTTTTGCAACTTGCAGATTTTCTAATTCTTGTTGTGTCATCGATTTAATTTTTAATGTTGAATGAAATATGATGGTAGTCTAAATAAAGAGCTGTATGCTGCTTTCACCTGCATCAGCAATAAAAGTCGTCGCTCCTGCATACCGTATGTTAGGATAATCGATCATTTCTTCTTTTTTGAACCCCATAAGGTTCATCGACATTTCGCATATTGTAATCTCAATCCCAAGTTCGGCCGCTTCCTTAAACATCTGGTCAACTGAAAGGACTCCTTGTTTTTTCATCAGTGACTTGATCATAAGAGGTCCCATTCCTGCCATATTCAGCTTTGATAGTTTAAGCTTGTTTTTTCCCTTTGGCAGCATAATCCCGAACATCCTGGAAATAAAATCCTTTCCCTTTGCTTTTTTCCGGGGATCCCTGAGAGCAGAAAGTGACCAGAAAGAGAAAAATAGCTTCACATTTGTATCCATTGCGGCAGCTGCCAGTGATATGATCATTGCGGCAAGTATTTTATCCATATCGCCAGAAACTATTGCCATGGATAACTGATCCTTTCTTGAATTTTCCAGGGATGAGACCTTCTTCTTTAATGTATCAATCTGCTCTTGTAACTGATTTAATTGGCTGCTTGTATCTTCCTGCATAACCGATATTTTAAGTTTTTAATTTATAGGTAGATTAATCTTCCTGTACTAAATAAATAGATTTACATCAGCCTCCTGTGCAGCAGTGATATAGGCACCAATACCACAAATATCATCAGCAATATTTATGAAATCATCAAGTTTTTCACCACCCCAGATCTTTCCTGCCAGACCACATATATGAATTTTAACGTCAGTAATTCCTTTAGCCTCTTTAAAAAACTCGACCCATGTTTTCACTTTAAGGTTTTTCAATGACTGTAGAAATTCATCTTTCAATGCAGGATTTTCGGCCATCTGGAGCTTGTCAGGATTGTCTCCGACATCTTTTCTGAAAGCGCGTGCGCCCTGCAGTAAGACATAAATGTCAACTTTCATATCCATAGCTGCGGCACCTCCAAGGATAATACCTGCAGCTGTCAGTTTATCTACACTTCCTGTAAACAGACCCAAACACATTTTCTTATTTTCCATTGCAGTAAGTTTTTATTGTTAATTAATTCACAAAGGAACTCAAAACTTCAACCTGTTTAGTTATACCTGGTGTGAGGCTGATTAAGTTATTTTGTGATATAACTCACATTTTATTATCTTTGCATAATGAATAATAATTGTAAAGGTTGCGATTTTAAATCGAAAGCTGCATCAAAATTAAGCACAGAAGAAATTGAAAAGCTTTCTTTTAATTGTGCGCTGGTTAAATTTCACAAAGGTGACTCTTTAATCAGACAGGGTACTTTCTCTACTAATATTGTTTATTTACGAAGCGGATTGACCAAGGTTCATATTGCAGGTCCTTATCATGAGCAAATTGTACGAATTGTCAAAGCTCCCTCATATCTGGCACTGCCAACAACATTCGGCGACAAGATAAATCAATATTCTGTTACTGTGATTGAGGCTGCCGAAGTCTGTTTTATTGATATTAATACATTTCGTTATTTACTAAATGTAAATCCTGATTTCTCTTATGAAATAATGTTAGAATTATGCAATAATGAATTGGAGGTATTTCATAGATGCGCAAACAGAACTCAGAAGCAAATGAGAGGGAAAATCGCAGATGTTTTAATAGAATTGTCTGATTATGTTTATAATTCAAACATATTTACAATACCTCTCACTCAGGAGGATTTAGGAAATCTTGTTGATTCGAGCAGAGAGAGTGTAAGTCGTGTATTAAATGAATTTGAAAAAGACGGTATAATAAGGTTTACCGGGAAAAAGATTGAAATTCTAAACAAGAAATCTCTGGTGATGATTAGTGCAAACGGGTAAGTTTATCATTAGCGTCCGGCTAAAACAATAAAAACGGATGTACTCCCATGAGGGTTCCCCCTGATGTTACAATTTGGTTTTTGGCAAACTAAATACAACATGGGTAAAGTTACAGAAATAAAATTAGTCGGACACTAGTGTTTTTTTATCTGAATTAATAACTTTATCTGTAATATGATTTAAAAGGGCCTTAAATTTTAAGTAAAACTAATAACTAATACCAATGAAAACTTCAAGAAGAACATTTGTGAAATCCGGCACCATGATAGCTCTTGGCGCAACGATTCTTCCACGATCAGTGTTTGCCGCCAGTACTGAAAAAGTTGAGGTCGGGTTACAGTTGTGGTCAGTACGCGATGATATGAAAAATGATCCTAAAGGATCGCTGAAGAAACTGGCTGACATGGGTTACAGGGTTGTTGAACACGCCGGTTACTCCGACAGGAAATTTTATGGCTTTGAACCTTCAGAATTTAAAAAAATCCTTGGAGACATGGGATTAAAGATGTACAGCGGCCATGTCGATTTCGGTATGCAGGCGTGGGACGCTTCAAAAAAGGATTTTACGGATGCCTGGAAGCATACAGTGGAGGACGCAGCATTTATGGGGCAGAAATTTGTCTTTACCCCTGAGCTTGAAGACGATGCCCAGAAAGATTATGATAAACTTTTAAAAGTGATCGATCTGTGGAACAAATGTGGAGAGCTTTGCGGGAAATACGGCATGAAATTCGGATACCACGATGATTTCAACGAGGATATTATCATGCATGATATGAAAATATTCGATATCATCATGAAGTATTCTGATCCGAAACTGACAAGTCACCAGTTTGATATTGCAAATCTTTACAATGCGGCAGGCACAAACCCGATGGATGTTATCAAAAAATACCCCGGAAGGTTTGTATCCCTGCACGTTAAAGATGTATTGAAAGAAAAGAACGCAGAGAACAGGCATGACAGTACTATTCTCGGGAAAGGGATTCTCGATGTTAAAGATGTAGTGGCGCTCGCCATAAAAGATGGGGCATGGCTGCTAATTATTGAGCAGGAGTCTTACCAGAACGAAAGCCCGATGGATTGCGTAAAAGACGACCTTGCTGCCATGAAAAAGTGGGGATATTGATATCCGGAAATTTTTTCGAAATAATTTTACCAGGTGCTGTTATATAATTTGATGTGATTTCCCTTCATAACAAAAATGCAAATTGATAAAATGAGGTATTTCAGCACTTCAAGAAAATTCGGAATTAAGATTATAAAAAAACTAAAACTTATTTTACCTGACAGAAATAACAGGGAATTGTCGAAAAACTAACGCACTTACATAATTTCCGGGTTTTAATATATTCAGCAGATTTTCCGATTTTACTGAATTCTTTCGGGATGAATTTTCTGTTGATATCCTGTTTTTATCCTCCATTAAAACTTTGGACTCCTTTGCAGGCTGCGCAGAATAACCTGTTACTTTAATTTTCAGTCAATTGCAGTGCATCCCGGACTGCAATTTTTCAGGCACTTAATTCGACCCCTCCGGAGATATTTTTTGAATAAAAATAGGTGAGCCCGTTTATCTCCGTCATGTCAATAATCTTAAAACCATTTCTTTCCAGTATTTCTGAAACTTCATTTATATTCATGCTGTTAACTGTACCGGAATCAAGGAAATTGAGGAATCTGTTGAACAGTCTCAAAGGCCGGAACGATGAAAATGCTTTACCTTTTAAAGTTTTGTTGTCCGAAAAACATCCTATAAAATTGGCATTCTGAGGCAAAACATGAATGAGTGTATAAATGAAAGCATCCAGATGCTTAATCAAATTCAGCTTCCTGAGATTTATTAAAGTTCTGACACTCTTTAATTCGTTTTCATCATAATAATAATGGCGCTTTGAAGAGAGGACTATAAAATCCGATTCTTTAGACAGCCCGATGCTTTTCAGGTAACCAAAAAAATTTTCACCTGCTTCGGCAATCATGCTGATTAAAACCGGATTAAATCTGGGATTTTTATAGGTTCTGTTTAAAACTAAATTATTTTCCATCACATTTCTTGCTGAAATATACGTGAAAGGTAATATGAAAGAAAATTACTGTCAAGCCTCAAATGCCCATTTAATGGTAACATAAGAGCATCACGACAGCTTTTTGTCATTATAATTCAGCATTTTATTTATTACAGGAAACTACTCACAAACAGAAAACATGCATTAATCAAAAATGAGGCAATTTTTATAGAATTCAGGAAGAAAATACACAATTTCAAGACCTATATGGTCATATTGTATTAATTTTATGCACATTACATGAATAATAAGAAAAATATCCCCGAAGCCGATAATATGACGAACTATAGAATTGAGAGGATTAAATTTTGGCCGGATGGATGAAGTTTGAGACTTTTAACAAAATGTCCGGCTTGTTTGTTTACAGTATTAAATAAAAATTCCGACATAATCGTATGAAATACAGGATTGAAAGTGATTCCAATGGAAAAGTTAAAGTTCCCGGATCAAAGTACTGGGGGGCACAGACTGAACGATCCAGAAACAATTTCAGGATAGGTCCCGAAGCAAGCATGCCGCCAGAAATAATCAAAGCATTCGGATATGTAAAAAAGGCTGCTGCTGCTGCGAATTTTGAGCTGGGTATCCTGTCTTCTGAGAAAAAGAATATGATAACTGATGTTTGTGATGAGATCATTGAAGGAAAACTAAACGACCAGTTTCCCCTTGTGATCTGGCAAACTGGCTCTGGAACCCATACTAATATGAATGTAAATGAGGTAATTACAAACAGGGCACATGTCAGGAACGGCGGCCGTCTCACCGATAATAAAAGATTTCTGCATCCGAATGATGATGTCAACAAATCACAGTCATCAAACGATACTTTCCCAACTGCAATGCATATTGCTGCTTATCAGGTTGTTAATGAAATAACAATACCAGGGCTAAAGAAACTTCGTGATTCCTTATTTCTTAAATCGGAGGCGTTCAAAAATGTAATTAAGGTAGGAAGAACGCATTTCATGGATGCTGTTCCTCTTACCTTAGGTCAGGAGTTTTCTGGTTATATCCGGCAGATCGACAACGGTTTATCTTCAATTTCAAATTCGCTCAAAATGATAAGCGAAATAGCTGTTGGAGGTACGGCTGTAGGTACCGGAATAAACTCGCCTGAGGGATATTCAGAACTTGTGGCAGCGAAGATTGCAGAGCTTACCGGTTATCCGTTTATTTCAGCAAGGAATAAGTTTGAATCACTGGCCTCACATGATGCAATGGCAGATTTGAGTTCGTCCCTGAAGCGATGTGCCGTATCACTGCTGAAGATTGCTAATGATATCAGATTTTTATGTTCCGGGCCGCGATGTGGAATAGGCGAATTAATTATTCCATCGAATGAGCCCGGATCATCAATAATGCCTGGAAAGGTAAACCCTTCTCAGGCAGAAGCTCTCACAATGGTTTGTATTCAGGTAATTGGCAATGATTTCGTTGTCACTTTAGGGAACTCGGGTGGAAATCTTGAACTAAACACTTTCAAACCAGTGATAGCCGTCAATGTTTTACAAAGCGCACGATTGTTGGGAGATGCCTGCAGTTCATTCAGTGATAACTGCATAGCAGGCATTGAACCGAATTATGAGGTAATCAGTAATCATCTGAATAATTCACTGATGCTTGCAACAGCATTGACGCCCCATATTGGTTATGACAACAGCGTCATGATTGCAAAAAAAGCTCACCTGGAAAATATCAGCCTGAGGGAAGCAGCACTCGATTCGGGTCTGGTTACCGCTGAGGAGTTTGATAAATGGGTCAGGCCTGAAAAAATGACTGGCGTGTAATTTAAGAAATGTCAGTCTGAATAATTAAATGTCCTTCAAAGAATGAATTTAATCATTCAGTCCGTTTTGTTCCCGCCGCCAATAATAAAAAGTTTCCCGGGGATACTTGATAATTTGACCTAATCTGCCGGCAACCCTGAAACAAAAATAAAATTCCAATAAAAAATGCAAAGGCAAACAGTTGCATTTAAGCTAATTTGAGCATTATGGTATTTGTAGGTCAAATATGCAAATATACCGGTTCAGGGAATCATAATCTTGCCGACTCTTATCTTATCTCCGCTTGAAAGGACAACAATATATATTCCCGGAGAGAACGAAGAAATGTTGAAAAGAAGGGTATCACTTTCGACAAAGGTATTGTATATCATTCTGCCTTGTAAATCAAATAATTGAGCTTTCCAGGAAAGGTAATTATCGTCAAGGTATATTTTTATTTCATTATTGATTAATATTGGAAGTATAACAATGCCTTCAGAAATTGCCTGGTTTGAAATACTGATAGTAAGTTCACCATAAGCATCGGAGGCATCGTTCGCTGTCGCTCTGGCAGTTACGGTTCCGTCAGATATTGCAGTTACAACTCCTGCAGAATTAATTGTTGCCTGGCCTGTGCCATTTATAATTGACCATATTATTGTTTTATCTGAAGCGTAATCAGGCAAAACATTGGCTATTAATTGCAATGTACCCTTTTCAGCATTTATAATATCAGCATTCCCTTCACCGGCAACGGTAATTTCAGCCACCAAAACAGGTTGATCAGGGTCCGCTGTAGTAATTGTCCATCCTTTGCTGATGAGGCTGGCACGGTTGACAATCCCGGCAGCTGAAGGAGGAGCATTACCGTCAAGTTCTAGGTATCCTCCTGAACTCCCTGCTGCATCAAGTGTGGCGAGCACATAATCGACCAGTGTCTGGGACAAAAAACAATCTTTAAGCCTGACGTAGATCAAATATGCGGCTGAACCAAGATTCAGGCTTTCCAGGTGGCTGCCTGACAGTGAAAACTGTGATAATGCAGTACACCCGCTGATATCAGCACTTGTGTAATCATTATCATTTGCATCAATTCTCTGAATAATGTTGCTATGACAGACAAATTCCCCGTTCTGATTTGCATCCCAGATAAGCAATTCCTGCAATAATGGAAACTGGGTAAGGGCAGGGATATTGACATTAAATTGCGGATTTGATCTGACACAGATATGCCATAGTAAAGCTCCGATGGAACCCCAGTTAATTGATGTGTAGTTGTTTTCTGCCCCCCTCAGATCTTTAAGGCCGGTTAACCCTGAGAGATCAAGTGAAGCAAGATTGCATCCCTCCACACAAAGCCGCTCCAGTACCGGATGAGAGTCAAGATATAGGTTCATCAAATTCCTGCAATACAGCAATTCAATAAATTTCAATGCTGAGAATCCCCTGATGTCGAGTTCTGAAAGAGGGTTATAGCTCGCACAAAAATACTGAAGGCTGCTTTTAGCTAAACTCAGATTCTCTATCGTAAGAACCTGCTGATTATCTACCAGTGCAAATCCGCCATATCCGCCATCACTCGCGTCATAGCCCAGGTTAACCCCTGTCAGCGCTGACCAGGGGGTTACCCTGAGATAATTATTCCTCAAACCTGTGCTTCCATACTGCTTTGAAGGAGCTGCTAATGATGAAGTTGAACCATCATTAAAAACCCATTCAATATCCGGATTGCCGGAAACTTCAATAACAGGTGAGAAGATCGCTCCGCAGCTTTGAAAATTTATCATATCAGATGGAGTCTCAGGCAAAGCAGATATCTCTCCTTCTATTGTCAGTTTTCCCCACTGAGTGTTTCCTCCCCATCCTCCTACTGCGACCTGCCTGTTGTTCTCAGGCGGAGATGAAAGATTGTACGAATATAAAACATTATCTGATGAGGATTTAGAAGTTATAGCCGTGTCTGAAATATTTACATCAACGGTATATTTCTTTCCGAGTTCAAGAGCGGGGGCCTGAAGAGGAGAACTGGTTCCGTTTTCGAGCCAGTAATTGCCATTTGCAGAATAGAGGAGCCCAATAATATCTTCCGGATTAAAAGTATAACCTGTCCACTCCAGGACATTTGTAACAAAATTCAAATGAGCAACAGGTGAGTTAATAGCCATTGCATCCTGTGCATATATCCTGCTGCATTTAATGGTCTGCTTCCATATCATTGACCAGACAGAGGCGGAACCATTTTCAATTGTCAATATCTGATCCCCCCTGCCAAGCGTTGAACCATGTGTCGGAGTCCAGTCAAGTAACTGGGAATCATCCGACCAGTCATATTCAACTCTTATTATTGTATCACTTAACCAGGTAACCGTTCCATGTAAACCAAGGTCCTTAACTGCCGAAGCTCCTTTCTGTGCTTTCTGTCCGGATAAAATAAATGAAGCTGCAAAAAAAATGAAACCTGTCAGTATCCTTCTCATAAAGGCATTAGCTGTCTTTATTTCCACTCCCATAATTGTACCGGTTTTATCTGGAACTTACTTTATGGATAATGAATAAAGCACATAAATTTACAATTAATCTGCAATTCTCAATTACTGCATATGCTTTTTATATAAGTAAGATCCTTGACGTACAAAAAATCTCCAAGTCAGGCAATTAAATTACATGTGTTACTCAGCCGCCCTGTCTATCTTCACACATAACTGCAACCTTAAACAATAAAAGACTTCAGGTCAGCCGATATAAATATTCACTACTTTTGAAATTCCGGGTAGCCTTTCATGCCGGATTTTGAACAGGGTGAAGTTATGGATGCTGAAATAACAATTATAGGGGCTGGTGTGGTCGGACTTGCCATAGGTGAGAAATTATCCGGAGAATTCAGTAACGTTTTCCTGATCGAAAGACATCTTGCTTTCGGGCAGGAGACAAGCAGCAGGAACAGTGAAGTAATCCATGCAGGCATTTACTACCCTGAAGGAAGCCTGAAATCAAGATTATGCATTGAGGGCAAAAAATTGCTTTATGATTATTGCAAAATCCACGATGTGCCTTTCAATAATTGCGGAAAATTGATTGTGGCAACAAACGAAAGTGAAACAGGAATTATCATGGATATAAAACAAACGGCTTTCTGCAACGGCGTCAAGGATCTGACAATTCTTGACAGGGACGCAGTTGCAGAGATGGAGCCTGAAATTTTTGCTGTACAGGCAATTTACTCGCCGTCGACAGGAATTGTCGATTCTCATTCGTTGATGAAGTCGTTTGAAACCAGCACTGTCAACAATGGCGGAAAAATTGTTTACGGAAGCGAGGTGAAAGGCATAAAAAGGACTTCATGCGGTTATGAAATTCAACTTATCGATTCGGATAAAAGCGATTTTTCATTTACAACCAGAATATTGATCAATTCCGCCGGTCTTGGTTCCGACCAGATATCTGAAATGGCTGGCATCAGGGATGAAAACCTCAGAATAATGTTTTGCAAAGGGGAGTACTTCCGTCTGAATCCTCCGAAAAACAGACTAATAAACAGGCTTGTATATCCCGTTCCGCTCCATAACCTTGAAGGAACAGGTATCCATGTAACAATAGACATGGCAGGAGGGGTAAAACTAGGTCCGGATGTAACATATCTTAAATCAAATATTTACGATTACACTGTCGATGCCGGGAAAAGAGATTCATTCTACAAGTCTGCAAGTAAATTTCTTCCATTCCTGGAAGCAGGCGACATATCTCCGGATATGTCAGGGATCCGTCCAAAGATACAGAAGCCGGGAGAACCTGCAAGGGATTTCTATATTAAGGAAGAAGCTGAAAAGGGATATCCGGGATTCATTAATCTCATCGGAATTGAGTCACCGGGACTGACATCCTCCCTGGCAATCGCGAACCATGTAAGAAGTCTGATTAAGATCTGAAATATATCCGGCAAACAGATAATTTCATTTATGTCATTCATAATTAAAGCATTATGGAACCATAAGTTCTGTTGAAAATATTCTCATATCTTGTTTTTCAGCAGGTTCTGAAGTTCAGCAAGTTCATCCCTGTACCGTGCAGCCTGGATGAAATCAAGTTCTGAGGCAGCTTTCTCCATGCTTTTCCTGGTTTTCTCAATGGCTTTTTCAAGAGCTTCTCTGTTCATATACCTGACAACAGGATCAGCAGCAATGTCAGGCTTTTCAGGTTCAATGTATGCTTTTACCGAAACGCCTTTTTTGCTGAAACCGGAGAGCATTGTCCCTTTTTTCTTGACTATCTGTGCCGGGATTATATCCATTTTCTCATTGTACCTTAATTGTTTTTCCCTTCTCCTGTTGGTTTCATTTATTGTCTCCTTCATACTGTCAGTTATCACATCAGCATACATTATTACCTTGCCGTTGAGGTTCCTTGCCGCTCTTCCTGCGGTCTGAGTGAGTGATCTTGCCGAACGCAGAAACCCTTCCTTGTCTGCGTCCAGGATTGCCACCAGAGAAACTTCTGGCAGGTCAAGCCCTTCCCTGAGAAGGTTGACACCCACAAGCACATCAAATGAACCTGCCCGAAGGCCTTCCATAATATCTATGCGTTCCAGCGTGTCAATATCGGAATGTATATAACGGCTTCTGATATTGAATCTTAAAAGGTAGGAATTAAGTTCTTCAGCCATCCGCTTGGTGATTGTAGTGACCAGTGTCCTTTCTCCGTTCGCAGCCCTTTCCCTTATCTCCTTCATCAGGTCGTCTATCTGGTTCAGGCTTGGCCTGACGTCGATCGGCGGGTCAAGCAGGCCGGTGGGCCTTATTACCTGATCGACAAAAACGCCTTCGCTCTTTTCCATTTCATAATCGGCAGGCGTTGCGCTGACAAAAATAGTCTGGCCGGTAAGCGCCTCGAACTCCTCCATTCGCATCGGCCTGTTATCAAGTGCGGCAGGTAGTCTGAAACCGTATTCGACGAGAGTCTGCTTGCGCGAATGATCTCCGCCGAACATTGCCCGTATCTGCGGGACGCTTACATGGCTTTCATCAATGACAGTAATAAAATCATCCGGAAAAAAGTCGAGCAGGCAGAAAGGCCTTGTTCCGGGCTTTCTTCCATCAAAGTACCTTGAATAATTTTCAATGCCGCTGCAGTATCCAAGCTCCTTTATCATCTCGATATCATACTGGACCCTCTGTTCAAGCCGTTTTGCCTCTTCCCTTCTGCCAATATCGTTAAAATGGATTACCTGTCGTACCATGTCATCCTGTATTTCCTTTATTGCCAGGTTAATCCTGTCGCGCGTTGTCACGAAAATATTGGCCGGGTAAACAATATATTCATTTAACTCATCAAGCCTGTTTCCTTCAATGGGATCGAAAGAGTATATCTCCTCTATCTGATCACCAAAAAAGACCACCCTTACTGCCTGGTCAGCATATGCCGGAAAAATGTCGACAGTATCACCCCTTACCCTGAATGTGCCATGCTTGAACTCAAGCTCGTTCCTTGAGTAGAGGCTGTCCACAAGCTTCCTGAGAAACTGATTCCGGCTTGCAGTTTGTCCTTCTTTTATCTGAATGGTGTTTGACTGAAGATCATCAGGGTTGCCGATGCCATAAATACAAGATATTGAAGAAACAACAATAACATCCCTTCTCCCCGAGAGAAGTGCTGAAGTGGCACTCAGCCTGAGCTTTTCGATCTCCTCGTTGATCGACAGGTCCTTTTCAATATATGTATCCGTCACGGGGAGATATGCTTCCGGCTGGTAATAATCGTAATATGAAACGAAGTATTCGACCCTGTTTTCTGGAAAAAACTGCCGGAACTCGCCATAAAGCTGGGCAGCAAGGGTCTTGTTATGGCTCAGTACCAGCACAGGGCGCTGGACTTTTTCAATGACATTTGCAATTGTAAAAGTCTTGCCGGAGCCTGTCACTCCAAGCAGTGTCTGGTAAGGGATGCCGTTATTCAGTCCGTCAACAAGCTGATTTATGGCTTCAGGCTGGTCGCCTGTCGGCTGAAAATCAGAAATCAGTTTGAATTCCATAATGATTCAAAATTAGCTGATCTTTTTGAGATACTTTAATAAATAACAGGGCATAGAGAATTTTCCCCTGCCCGCCTTTTTCACTAAGGTGGGTTTTCCAAAAAGTGAGTCCTTACACGGGACTCATTTTTTACGGTTATGGCTGTAAATCGAGTAGGAGGAAAATAAAGTAGTTTTCCTCCTACTTTATTTTCCGACCTCTCACACCACCGTACGTACGGATCACGTATACGGCGGTTCCTTAATAAACAACTCTTACCGATTCATAATAATCCAACAAGAAAACGTATCCGGCCTTGCGTAAACGATCGTTAGTGATAGTACGTGACAGGATAAAACTATTGGCTATGTGCCAGTAGCCTTTCCGTGTGTTCGCCCATTCATAAGCCTTGTATTTGTTAATGCCAAGCCTAATTAAATTTGCCATTCTGGTTTTAATCCGTTTCCATTGTTTCCAGATTACCATACGTAGTCTGCGGCGATACCACTCGTCCGTTCTCTCCAAAAGATTTCGCATATCGGCCAACATGAAGTATTGCACCCAGCCTTTGATGTATTGGCTTAGTTCTTCCTTCCGACGTTGGTTACCCCATCCATTGCTTCTTGATGTCAACTGCTTAATGCGGGTTTTCATCTTTGTCACACTTTTTGGGTGTATCCGTAGCCGACCTTCTCCTTTGAGTTGGTAGAAGGAGTAGCCAAGGAACTTTATGTCCTTCACGGTTGCAACCTGACTTTTGTCCCGATTGACTTTTAAGAAGAGCGTCCTCTCTATGTAAGATACGATGCTTTCCATCGTCCTTTCGGCACTACGGTGGCTCTTGCAGAGTATCACCATATCGTCCGCATAGCGAACAAACTTATGTCCCCTCTTTTCAAGCTCCCAGTCCAGCTCATTCAGCACGATATTCCCCAGCAGCGGACTTAATGGCCCGCCTTGCGGTACGCCTTCATTGGTTTCTTCGTAGTGGTCTTCCTGCATTACTCCTGCATTGAGGTATTTATGGATAAGTGACACCACTCGTCCGTCCTTGATGGTTCGGGAAAGTACCTCTATAAGCTTACTGTGATTAACGGTATCAAAGAACCGTTCCAGGTCTATATCGACTGCGTAGTCATAGCCGTGAGTAATGTAATCCTGACATTTACGAAGAGCCTGGTGGGCGCTGCGCCTGGGTCTGAACCCATAGCTGTAGGATGAGAACTGTGGCTCGTAAATCGAGGTCAGTTTTTGTGCAATGCTTTGTTGAATTACTCTGTCAACAACCGTGGGAATGCCCAACTGGCGTTGTTTTCCGTTTTCTTTGGGTATGCATACCCTTCTTACTGGATTGGGGCAATATTTCCCCATTTGGATGGACTTAATTAGAATATCCTTGTTGGCGACAAGATAGTCCTTTAAAGACTCTACCTCCATCTTGTCTATTCCACCCGCACCTTTATTGCGCTTTACTTGTTTGAATGCTGCATTCAGATTCGAGGGTGAAAGGATTTGCTCTAAAAGCCCATTCCCTAATCGATAATCATTGGTGGTGAGGTTGTTTTCAGTTATCCACATGAAAGTCTGCCCTTCCACGTAGCCTTCGGATGCCGTCCTATCTTTCCGTGGACAGGTCTCTGATTGCTCAAAGATTTTCTGCTTTCTTCCCTTCATGTTGGTAACATTCATTTACTACTCACTCGTTAAGGTTCAGCCCTTCCCACATTTGGTAGTTATGTGGTACTATGGCTTCGGCTGACTTCTCACGATAAACCTTCTTTCGACCATGATTCATACTCCGTTTCTTCATGTCCGTGAGACCTCCCCGGGTAAAAACGATAACTTTCATCCCATCTATCTGCTCCATTTACCTTGGTTACCCCGGACAGAATCGGACTTTGTTTTGTATTGCAAACTCATCCGGTAACCTTAGGCCTTTTATGAAGTTTCTGTTCGTCAGACCGGAATTTTGCCGCCGGCTTCCTTCAGATTCCACCTCGCGATGGACACCCTTGCCTTTGGCTAACGCTTCCTTCTGTCAAGGCGCGTTCGGGACTTTCACCCTATAGTTATCGCCCATGCCGGGCGCACAATAAAAAAGGACACTGAAATCAGCGCCCTTTTAGTTCCATTATATCTTATCTAACCCAGATAGCCTTTCAGTAACCTGCTTCTTGAGGTATGCCTTAGCCTGCGGATTGCCTTTTCCTTTATCTGACGTACCCTTTCCCGTGTAAGCCCAAATTTCTCTCCGATCTCTTCAAGGGTCATTTCCTGGCATCCGATTCCGAAAAAATATCTGATGATATCTCTTTCGCGTTCTGTAAGCGTCGCAAGCGCCCTGTAGATCTCCCTCGACAGCGATTCATCCATCAGGAGTTTGTCTGCTACCGGTGAATCGGTGTTGGTAAGGACATCAAGAAGACTGTTGTCTTCACCCTCGATAAAAGGAGCATCAACTGAAACGTGGCGACCTGACACCTTAAGAGTATCGGTTACCTTTTCCTTTGGCAGCTCAAGAACATCGGCAAGCTCTTCAGGCGAAGGAGTACGTTCATATTCCTGCTCGAACCTTGAAAAAGCCTTGTTTATCTTGTTCAGCGAACCTACCTGGTTAAGCGGCAGCCTTACTATCCTCGATTGCTCTGCAAGAGCCTGGAGAATCGATTGCCGTATCCACCACACTGCATATGAAATGAACTTGAATCCTCTTGTTTCATCGAATTTCTCAGCTGCCTTAATAAGTCCGAGGTTACCTTCATTAATAAGGTCCGGAAGACTTAATCCCTGATTCTGGTATTGCTTAGCCACGGAAACCACAAAACGAAGATTTGCTTTTGTGAGTTTTTCAAGAGCAACCCTGTCTCCTTTTTTTATTCTCTGTGCCAGTTCAACTTCTTCCTCTACCGTAATCAACTCTTCTTTACCAATCTCCTGCAGGTACTTGTCAAGCGATGCACTTTCCCTGTTTGTTATGGATTTGGTAATCTTTAGCTGTCTCATTATGCCTCCGAAAAAATTTCCGCAAAGATATTGCTTTAATATGTAATAACAAAAATAATCATATAATGTTTTAAACAGGGGATCCGGATAATTGAATCTCCTGTTTCATAATATCTTATGTCAGTACATTATCAGCGTTTCCCGAATGAATAGCTGAAATACATACCGTCAGTTTGAAAGCCTTCAATCGATTTAATACTCTTTTCATTGCCTGTAGCGTCACGTACTTCGGAAGAATTCCTGACTTTCTTTCCATTAATGCTTGTGATAATGTATCCTTTCTTGATCCCCATGTCCTTGAATAAGCCGCTTGTCATATCCGTGACCTTTACCCCATAATCCACATCAAATTTTTCTTTATCTGAAGAGCTTAACGGTTCGAATGTTGCTCCCATTATTTCGTCACCGCCGCCGGTTTCAGCTGTCACAATACTGGTATTTCCGGCAAGATTCTTCAGTACCAATGCAACGGTATTCTCTTTGCCGTTTCTGACATAGGTTATGCTGACCTTGTCTCCGGGCCGATGTTTTCCAACCTGCTCCTGCAGTTCTGAGGGGCTTGCAACAGCCACCCCGTCAAATTTTACTATCACATCATTCTCCTTAAGCCCGGCAGCCTCAGCTGAACCATTTTTTGTCACGTCAGTAATTTTAGCACCGCTGACTTCAGGAAGCTTATATTTTTCAGCATCGTCCTGTGAAACCGGTAAAATTTGCACACCTATAATTGCTCTCTGCACATGTCCGTATTGCTTAAGGTCTTCCACTACCTTCTTGACTATATTTACCGGTATGGCGAAAGAATTACCTGCATAAGCGCCGCTCGGGGATAGAATTGCAGATGTGATGCCAACAAGCAAACCTCTTGTATTGACAAGTGCACCTCCGCTGTTTCCCACGTTCAGTGCTGCATCAGTCTGGATAAAAGACTCAATCTTGTACTGACTGTTAAGTATTCCGAGATCCCTGCCTTTTGCACTTACAATTCCTGCCGTCACAGTGGATGTAAGGTTAAATGGATTACCGACTGCCAGAACCCATTCGCCAAGCCTTAACTGATCAGAATCCCCATATTTAATGTAAGGCAGATTAGTGGCCTTGATTTTGAGCAGGGCAATGTCAGTGTTCGGATCTCTCCCGAAAACCTCAGCAGTGAAGGTCCTGTTGTCATTCAGCTTCACCTCAATGTTCTCAGCGTCTTCAACAACATGATTGTTTGTAATAATATATCCATCTTCCGATATTATAACTCCGGAACCCCATCCGCTGACCTCCTGAGGCTTTGGCTTCCTGTCTCCATAGAAAAACTCCATTATTGGATTGTCTGGTTCAGACGCGACCATTGATTTGGTATGCACATGAACGACGGCGTGAACAGTAAGCTCCGCAGCATAAGTAAAATCAACCTGCTGTCCTTCCTGTGCAGAAAGTGAAGTCAGAACCGGTTTTGCGTTAATTATTTCGATACCTGAGGTATCTTTGGCTAGCGCCTTTGAGGGCTTGCCATTTATTTTACTATATCCGAACAATGCTATTGCAGCTCCTAAAAGTGCCATCAGTATCGCTCCAAAAAAATACTTAGCTTTCATCTCTGTTTTTAATTAATATAATTATTAGTCAATTTTATTAATGTCAAGATTAGTTTTCATAACCCCTGTAGTACTTAAAAATATTACTCACCAATAAAAGTTCATATCTTTACAACCTTTTTCAGACTTTAATGTTTAACAAAGTTCATGCAATTTTTTGATAGGGCGATACTGGTTTTAATACATTTAACAACAATTTAACAGGAATTATGACCGCTTTTAACAAATACCATGGTGCTGGAAATGATTTCATTATAATAGACAACCGTGATGATGCTTTTAATCCCGGGAACGCTGAACTTATCAAAAAAATTTGCGACAGGAGATTCGGAATAGGTGCAGACGGCTTAATTCTGATTGACAGGGATCCTGAACTTGATTTCAGAATGGCATATTTTAATTCCGACGGAAATGAAAGCACCATGTGCGGAAATGGAGGAAGATGTGCCTCCGATTTTGCAATGCGGGCCGGAATTGCAGGGAAAAAACTTACATTCAGGGCAATAGACGGAATACATAAAGCTGTTTCTGAAGGCAACATTATACGTTTGCAAATGAATGATATAAACGAAATAAGATTAATTAATGGAAACTATTATATAAATACAGGTTCACCTCATTATGTGGTATTTACTGAAAAATTGGATTCTTTTGACGTTTACAATAAAGGCAGGGAATTAAGACGGTCTGCTGATTTTATGCCCGGAGGGACAAACGTGAATTTCGTTGAAATTGAAAAAAGCGGAATTTTTGTAAGAACATACGAAAGAGGTGTTGAGGATGAAACATTGTCGTGCGGAACAGGAGTAACGGCCTCTGCCATTGTTTCAGTACTGGCAGGACATTTTGACACTGGTCCGGTTAATGTCAGGACAAGGGGAGGAAAGCTCAGTGTTGAATTTAAGATAACAGAAGAAAAAAAAATAACAAATGTATGGCTCTGCGGACCGGCAACTTTTGTTTTTGAGGGGAAAATAAATTTATAGAGAAGGGCGGAGAATGGAACCCGGATCTGAAAACAAATGCAGAAAGAAAATCTATACGGTAAAACACTGAATGAACTGATCAGCATAACAAGGCATCTGGGGATGCCGGGTTTCGCGGCAAAGCAGATCGCTGACTGGCTTTATAAAAAAGAGATAACCACTGTCGGGGAAATGACTAATCTTTCAGTGAAGATGCGCGATCTCCTGTCTGAAGAATACAATTTTGGCCTTTCAGCCCCTGTCAGTTCGCAAACGGGCAGTGACGGCACAAAAAAATACCTTTATAAGGTCTTGGATAACAAATTCATAGAGACTGCATATATACCTGATGAGGACAGGGCCACGATTTGTGTTTCATGTCAGTCGGGATGTAAAATGGGCTGCATCTTCTGCATGACTGGTAAACAGGGATTCCAGGGAAACCTTTCTCATGGTGAAATCCTGAACCAGTTCCGCAGTCTGCCTGAATTCAGAACTCTCACAAATATTGTTTATATGGGCATGGGTGAACCTCTTGATAATATTGATGAGGTTCTTAAAAGCCTTGAGATACTAACAGGTGAATGGGGCTATGGATGGAGTCCGGCACGAATTACGGTAAGTACCGTTGGTCTTGTTAAAAACATCGGTGAGTTCCTTGAAAAGAGCAGGTGTCATCTTGCAGTCAGCCTTCATTCCCCTTTTGACAGTGAAAGAAGGGATCTGATGCCCATCCAGGGTACAAATACAGTAAAAGAGGTACTTGACATTATCAGGAATTTTGATTTCAATAACCAGAGGAGAGTTTCTTTCGAATATATCCTTTTTAAGGGACTGAATGACACTCCTTCCCATATCAGGGAACTTGCCAGAATCCTGAACGGTATCAAATGCAGGATCAATATTATCCGTTTTCATCCTGTCCCCGGGTCGTCATCCCGCAGTCCTGACATGGATGAGACAATCAGGTTCAAAGAGGCTCTGAATGCGAAGGGCATTCTGACAACAATCAGGGCAAGCAGGGGTATTGATATCCAGGCTGCATGCGGGCTCCTGTCAACACTCGAACAGAACAAGACCTCAAGGGAATGACCAGAAAGCTATTATTCCTGATTATCATATTTTTCCCCTGTTTGCTTTGCGGACAGGTGAAATCGTTAAACCTGCTTCTTTCCGATTCATCAATGTTACATTCATCGGTTTCCTTAAGTATTATAGATGCGGGAACAGGAGTCCCTGTTTTGGAATACGATGCTGACAGAAGCCTTAAGCCGGCCTCCGTTATGAAACTCTTCACCACCGCTGCAGCACTTGAATTACTGGGACCTGATCACAAGTTTAAAACCATTGTCGGCTATACGGGAAACTTTGATAAAAAGACCGGCATCCTCAACGGGAACATTGTAATAAGGGGCGGAGGAGACCCAGCTCTGGGTTCAGAATATTTCAGGGATCATTATTCCGGCTTTATCGGTGATTGGGTGAGTGAAATCAAAAAACTTGGAATAAAAACAATCAATGGAAGAGTAATCGCTGACGATTCTTATTTTGATTATCAGCCTGTTCCGGCAAAATGGCTGTGGGAAGATACCGGCAATTACTACGGTGCCGGAGCTTTCGGCCTTTCTGTATTTGATAATACGTACGACATCCATTTAAGGTCATTTGCTGATTCCACCCTGCCAGTTATTACAGGCATTTTTCCTGAAGAAGTCGAACCCGAGCTTATGAACAGGCTGATCGCCGCCGGCTCTGAGGATAATGGTTATGTTTTCGCAGTTCCGTACGACAGGAACGCCTGGCTTGATGGATCCATTCCTCCGAAAATGGAAGATTTTGTTCTTAAAGCTGCCATTACGGATCCGCCGCTTCTTATTGCCAGGATCCTTGACGAAAAACTTGATTCGGAAGGGATCATCATTGAAAACAAGCCGTCAACATTCAGGATTGAAAACTCAATGGCAGGAAAAGACATAGCTCTGATCACGGAAACGGAATCACCTCCCCTCAAGGATATTATAGAGGTGCTGAATCATGAAAGTGTAAACCTTTTTGCAGAACATCTTACAAGGGAACTTGGAAAAGTTTATAAAAACAAAGGATCAACCCTCGCAGGAATTGAAGCAATTTGCAGTTTCCTGAACGACTCAGCCGGAATCGATACAAAAGGTATGTTCATGGAAGACGGCAGCGGATTATCTCCTGTTGATGCAGTTAATTCACATGACATTGCGAGGTTGCTCTTATATATGAAAAATCGCGGAAAATATTTCAGTGAGTTTTATTCTTCACTGCCGGAAGCGGGAAAAGAGGGCACTCTTAAGAATCATTTCAGGGATCCCGTTTTTAACACATCCTTCAGAGCAAAAAGCGGTTCGATGACAAGGGTCAGAAGTTATGCCGGATACCTGAAAGCACTGTCCGGAAAAGATCTTATATTTTGTATTATTGTAAATAACTTCAGTGGTCCTTCTGGTGAAATAATCTCAGGAATTGAAGAAATTCTGAAAGAAACCATTCAGAATAACTGATATTTATTTCCTTTGCACCAAATATTGACCCGACCTTCAGGCCCTGAGACAAGGGTCGGTTGGAGTATAATGTTGATAAACAGGAATAAATGCTCCCCTCTCTGTACTTAAAGAGAGGAGCAGGAAAAAGAACCTGGAAAATAAGGGGGGCAGCTGGAAAAAGTGCTAAGAAATACATATTTACTCAAATGTTAAAAGGAATAATGAATACAATAGTAGCGGTACGAAAATGCAATGAATATGACCTTAATGAGGTATATGACCAGATTTCGGATATCTGGAATAAATGTGAAGGTCCGGCAGTTTCGGGAAAAAAGGTTCTTTTAAAACCAAATATACTCGTCGACAGTGATCCTTCAAAAGCGATCTGTACTCATCCGGTTGTAGTAGAGGCTGCAATCAGGTTGCTTCAGTCAAAGGGAGCTATTGTAATTGTGGGTGATTCTCCCGGTGCTTATTCGAAGGCATACAAGGGCGAAAAGTCGGGTATTTTTCAGGTATGCCAGAAACTCGGAGCCGACTGGATCGATTTTGCAAAAGACCCGACGGAGGTAACCCTGAGGAAAGGAAAAGTCAGGATCGCTTCGGTAATTAAAGAAGTTGATCTCATTGTCTCCCTTCCAAAATTTAAGAATCACGGCCTGGTTTATTTCACCGGGGCAATAAAAAATACTCTGGGTCTGGTTCCCGGCTTCCACAAAGCTAAGCAGCATGCACTGCATGCAAACAGGATCGCTTTTTCCGAATTTCTGGTTGACCTGAATGAAATGGTTTTACCTCATTTTTTTATCATGGATGGGATTCTCGGGATGGAGGGTCCGGGTCCCGCACAAGGGTCCCCGATAAAAATAGGACTTCTGCTGGGATCATCCAATCCTCTTGCTCTCGATATTGTTGCCAGCGAAATAGCCGGTTATAATCCAAACGACATTCCTACAAATGCTGTCGCCCTGGGCAGAGGATTATGGATGAAGAGCGCCGGTGACATAATTTTAGACGGACCTGAGCTGGAATCATTAATAAAGCATGATTTTAAAAAAATACCTCTTGAGGGAAATGATAATGCCCTGGTCAGGTTTCTGAAAAGCAGTATGCATATAGGGAGAAAGATGGAGCGAAGGCCGGTTTTTATCCATGAAAACTGCATCGGATGCCTCGATTGTATCAAAATATGTCCAGCCAATGCAATTACAATGCATCCCACCAGAAAAAACTATGTGGTTCTGACCGACAAAAAATGCATACGCTGTTTCTGTTGCAGCGAAGTATGCCAAAACGATGCGGTAAGTATCAGGAGAAAATTATTTGGAGCCTGAAAACTTCTTTTCTCATTGATTATCAAACATCGATCTTGGCGTATTTAGCATGTGCCTCAATAAATGCTCTTCTTGGAGGCACATCATCGCCCATAAGCATTGAGAAAATATGATCAGCCTCAGCAGCGCTTTCAATCGTAACCTGCTTTACAGTCCTTGTTTCAGGATTCATGGTTGTCTGCCAGAGTTGTTCAGCATTCATTTCACCGAGACCTTTGTATCTCTGAATTCCTACTGAAGAATCTTTGCCCTGACCCATTTCTTTGACGGCAGCTTCACGTTCTTCCTCATTCCAGCAGTAGCGTTCGCTTTTACCTTTCCTGACAAGATAAAGCGGAGGCAATGCGATAAAAAGGTAACCTCCTTTGATGAGATCCTGCATATATCTGAAAAAGAAAGTCATAATGAGTGTGTCGATATGGGACCCGTCAACATCGGCATCGGTCATAATAATTATTTTGTGATAACGGAGGCCTGTCAGGTTCAGCGCCATACTGTCTTCATCAGTTCCTATATTCACTCCCAGCGCAGTATAGATATTCTTGATCTCCTCGCTCTCAAAGACCCTGTGCTGCATGGCTTTTTCAACATTCAGTATTTTTCCGCGAAGAGGCAGGATAGCCTGAAAACGACGATCGCGGCCCTGTTTTGCCGTTCCGCCTGCAGAATCACCTTCAACAAGAAATAATTCACATTTTTCAGGAGCGCGGTCAGAGCAATCTGCAAGCTTACCGGGAAGTCCGGAACCTGAAAGCACAGTTTTGCGCTGGACAAGCTCTCTTGCTTTCCGTGCCGCATGACGGGCAGTGGCAGCAAGGATAACCTTTTGGACAATTATTCTCGCATCTTTCGGATTCTCCTCAAGATAGTTTGTAAGCATTGTACTTACAGCCTGATCGACTGCTCCCATAACCTCGGAGTTCCCCAGTTTGGTTTTTGTCTGGCCTTCAAACTGAGGTTCAGCAACTTTTACCGATATTATTGCCGTAAGTCCTTCGCGGAAATCATCTCCATTAATATCAAACTTCAGTTTTGATGTGGCACCTGAGTCATCGGCATATTTCTTGAGAGTACGGGTCAATCCCCTTCTGAACCCTGCCAGGTGCGTTCCTCCTTCAATCGTGTTGATATTGTTCACATAGGAGTGTACATTTTCGGAAAAAGAGTCGTTATACTGAAGGGCTAATTCAACTGGTATTTCAGTTTTGTCAAAAGTTATATGAATCGGCTTTTCTATCAGTCGTACCCTGTTGGAATCAAGGTATTCAACGAATTCTACAAGTCCAAGATCTGAATGAAATTCTTCGTAGCGCGGCTTACCGCCGTTGCCGTTTTCAATAAGTTCCCTCATGTCCTTGAGTGTAAGTACGATCCCTTTGTTAAGGAATGCCAGTTCCCTCAGGCGTGCAGCCAATATTTCAAAATTGAAATCAGTAGTCTGAAAAATCGTATTATCGGGCTTAAACTTAATTGTTGTCCCGGATTTGTCTGTTTCACTTATAACTTCAACCTCAGTTACAGGCTTGCCCTTTTCGTACTCCTGTTTAAAAGTTTTACCCTCTCTCATTACAATGGCAGTCAAATGCTCCGAAAGAGCATTTACACAGGATACCCCGACTCCGTGAAGTCCGCCGGATACTTTATAAGAGCCCTTGTCGAATTTTCCACCGGCATGCAAAACAGTCAGTACAACTTCAAGGGCCGATTTTTGCTCCTTCTCCATAAGACCAGTCGGAATTCCGCGGCCATCATCAGATACCACTAAAGAACCGTCTTCATAAATAATAACATCGATCTGTTTGCAGAATCCGCCAAGAGCTTCATCAATTGAATTATCAATAACCTCATAAACAAGATGATGCAATCCTTTTACTCCAATGTCCCCGATGTACATTGCAGGCCTTTTCCGCACGGCTTCAAGACCTTCCAGCACCTGAATACTCTCTGCTGAGTATTCAGAACCGTCCTGCAATTTTTTTTCATTCTCACCCATCATAAGATAAATTAAATTATAATACCATTTTTAAAGTTCAGAAATTAAATCAGTCATCAAATTTCCTGTTATAAATAATTGATATATTGATTTTTAATATCAGCCTCAAAGATACCAAATTTTGAATAGGTTTTTGGTTTACTGATGTTAAAAGTAATTCACATTTCTGTAAAGAAATTAACAACTTTTATGGCTGTACACTCATATAATCCTGCAGGTCCGTTCAGTTGTGCATATTACAGGTCATTTTGTATTTCTATTTCTTTTTATCACCCGGTCCCCTCTTCTCCCACTCTCCCTTCAAAGGCTGTAGGAGAATCCTAAAAGAAAATTGAACATCTGGGACGGGTAATAGGCCCATTCATAATACCGGTCAAATGATATATTATTTATTTTAGCCCAGAAAGACAGGACCTTTGTGTACCGGTATTCAGCGCTGAGGCTCAGATTGAAATGGGCCGGTTTTTCTGAGATGACGGGTTGAAGTGTTGTCCAGCCGGTTTTGCTCTGGCTTACCATGAGCATGCGTTTGCCGAGAAGGGTTATTTCGGTTCCTGCAATTATCTTGTTCCTGAGGTTATATGTTAAACCCAGTTTACCATCCCAGTTCGGTTTGTTCCATGCATATTCATTTGCCGACAGAGTGTATTTATAGAAATTTGTCGCTGCATTAAATGAAAGTTTATTGGTCACTGAACCGCTCATTTCGCCATGTATATTAAGAACCTCCACATTGTCAGGTACCACGATAAAGTGATTGCCCCTTTCAATCTTCGATACCGTATCTGGATAGACTATGTTTGAAAAGAAAAGCATATTATTCACCAGTGAGTAGGAAACCGAGGCAAGATAATTTCCGCCCAACCCGTTATTCCCTTTCAAACCGGCTGATATTATAAGCGGATAATCCGTATTAGGGACTCTGAATATGCTTCCGTCCGGCACTAAAAAGGGATTTTCGGAAAATACCTTCATCGGATCGTTATTTTCAAGCTTGCCGGTTAACCCTGCAAAGAATTTCATATATTCCTGAACTATGCTGAATCCAAAATTTACATCCGGGTAGAAATGGAATTTTGCAGCTGTCGCCAGATTCCTTTCAAGAACTATCTGAAGACCAAGGTTAAATCCCCACTGATCAGTACTTTTTCTCAGGAAAGGACTTGCTGATACTATGTACTTTGGCTTGAGGTAGGTTGAGTCCGGGAGTCTGTAATGATCAATTGCAACCCCCGCTCCGGCATAAAATCCTTTGAACATTTTCGCCATAGATCCTGTAAATCCGGTATGATTGACAGTATAGTCGTTTGTATAATGAAAGAAATCATAGCCCGCCCCGAAGTTATAGGAGAAATCTGCCGAATCAAGGTTAAGGGAGGAAAATGCAGCTTTAGCTCCTATATCATAATAACTTGTCTTTATTTGCTTATTTACGGGAATATAGACATAGTAAGGATCGTCTGAGTCAAATCCGTAGGCATATCTTGCTTTGTTCACAAGATTCACTGATAGGTCAAGCAGGTTCTTGGGAAAGAATTTTTTACCGTACAGCGAGGCATCATTATCCATAAAACCCGCGAAGACTCTCGGGGCGTTGGGAATCTGAACATCCCCGCTTGAGGAATAATGCCTTGCATATAATCCTATTACGCCTTTTTTTGAACGTGTTCCGGAAATACTTAATTCTCCGAGAGGTGTTGAGTAATTTCCGATCCCAAATTTAACATAGCTCTTGTAAAGTTTGGGAAGAGGGTCAGAAAGCAGTGAAGCCGGCTTTATCGGATTAATCGTATAAGTTGGCGAAAAGGGCTCAGATACAACTTTATAGCTGAACGATGGGATTACCCTTGCTGTATCGGTAATTTCAGGCAGAAAACTTTTTTTCTTTGCATCAAACAGCGTAGGCTTATATGGATTATACAATGTCACCTCTCTTTTAAGGTCGGGTTGCTGTTTCTTGACCTGGGCATTTACCGGCGACAGCAGAACTGTCGCTATGGTCATTATACTCAAGCTTTTCTTTATCATAACTATTCTCTTTCTTTTCTTTTTCAACTCAAAAAATTCTCATTTCATCCCTTATCCGGTACCTGTCACTTTTTTTCCTCATCAAGGGTTGAAAGTTTAGCATTTACCTCATCCAGAATTCCGTCGTTCGGTGTTGTATAATACTCTTTCAGGCTTTGCAGCGTCGCTTTTGCCTGCAGGTTGTCTCCTTTCCTGATGCTGATGTCGGCAAGAAGAAGAAACATTTTTGCCATCCAGTATTGATGGGGGGAATTCTGATTTACAAATTGTGTGACTATTTTCTCTGACTCTTCAATGCTTCCTTTCTTAAACAGCAACTCGGCAACCCTGTACTTCGATTCGGCGCCCTCAGCGCTTGTAACCTCGGTTGATGTCTTCCTGAAATCCTTCAGGGCTTCATCAAATTCATTCAGACTGTAATATGCTTTTGCCCTTATGAATGTGGCTTCCCTGATCAGCTCTTCAGGCATGTTGGTGGAAGCGGTGATCCTGTCGGCTGCATCTATGCCCTTGCGTGCATCTCCGTTCTGGTAGGCCGACCTGAGTTCTCCTCTCAATGCAATTAGCTTGTTTTCGGGAGTAGAAGTGATTTTCTCAAGCTGATCATAATAATCATATGCATCAGTATAATTTTCATTTCCATAAAGTATTGCGGAAGCTGCTATCAGCGACTGTTCCATGAAATTATTGCTGGGGCTCTTTATCACCTCTCTGTAAAGCCTGAGCGCATCATCCTTTTTACCCGATGAGTTAAGGCATTCCGCCAGGTAGAACTGGGCATTAACCCTGAAATTCCCGTTTGGAAACTCGTTCAGATAATTTCTGAAAACTTCTGTCGCCCTGTCACATTTCCCCGTGATATAAAGATTCTCACCTGAAGTGTAAAGCAGTGAATCCTTTTCGGAAAGATTCACGTCTCCGAATCCAAGAGATTTTACATAAGCAAAATAACCGTCTACATCGTTCATATCCACATAGGTGTTTTTAAGACCTGTCAGGGCGTATCTTGCCTCAGGTGTCGATCTGTAATTTTCAATCACTTTCTTGAACTGATCAACCGATTTCTGGTTTTCACCCTGGTTGTAATAAAGCAACCCGAGCTGAACTATTGCCCTGGGAACCAGTGAACTTGACTGGTAATTAGCAATTATATTAATAAAATCGGCTTCCCCCTTTTTGTAGTCTTCAAGTACAAGATATGACCTTCCCCTCTCAAAAACAGCATTAGGCACAAAGGATGACTTTGGATATTTCGTCATCAATGACGTAAGTATGTCTGCCTTCCCCTTTTGATTATTCATCAGTCCAAGGCAGAATCCCTTCTGGTACATGGCATAGTCGACATCAATTTTACCATATTCTATAACCTTTTCATAATAAGCGATCGCCTGCTGGTAGTTTGTTGTAATGAAGTAACAGTCACCTATCCTGAGCCTGGTGTCATTCTGTATTTCAGGCCTGGCGTTCACCGCTTCTGCTTCGTACGACTTGAACATAGTAAGCGCTGCGCTGTAATCCTTAAGGTTGAAATGGGTGTATCCCAGGTTATATCGCACCATTTTCGATTCCGAAAGAGATGATGACCCTGGTATCCCAATAAAAGTTTCATAGTCTGATTTAGCGTCTTCATATTGTCCTGACCTGTACTCAGCTTCTCCTCTCCAGTAAACAGCTTTCGCCCTCAGATCTTTATTGTATTTTTCATATTTAAGAGATCTATCAAACATTTTGATTGCTTCTTCAAGCTGCATATCCTTGAACAGCTCAAGTCCCCTGAAGAATGCGACACGCTGGTAAGCTCCTTCGAGTCTGCTGTCCTTGCTTCCTATCTTATCAAGTGCGTCCAGGGCCGCCTGGTAATTCTTTACCTCCGTAAACGTTGCAACAAGATAATTATAGGCTTCACCTATTTTATCCGAACCGGGATATAGTTCAACATATTCCTGGAAAGCCTCAATCGCCTCCCCGAAAGGAGAAGAGGTAGTTTCATAGGTAAGTTTTGCGAAATTGAATAGCGCATCCTCCTTCAGTTTCTTATCAAAATCCATCTTTGAAGCCTGCCCAAAAGCAAACTGGGCCTTCTTTTTATCTCCTTTACGGAGGTAACAATCGCCAAGCACATACCATATATTCTGACTTAGGGCGTCTGATTTTGCACTGGTTGTAAGCAGGACTTTTATTGCATTATCGATATCACCGTTCTTGTAGTAACAGTATCCCAGCTGGTACTTATCCTCCCTTGAACTTGCTTTTGCACCCGCGGAATATTGTTCGAAGTACGGTATAGCTTCCCTGAAATTGCCCTTTTCAAAATATGCGTCTCCAATGAACCTGTAGAGCTCCACTTTTCTCTCCTTCGGGGCCGATTTTATAAGATCGGTTGAGATGCCAATGATCCCGTCATAATCTTTGTTCAGATACATTATCTGAGCGATATAGAAAGGAACAATCGGCCCGAATGCCTCATCATTCCTTAATTTCATAAAACCTTCGAGGGCAGTCTGATAATTCTTCTCCTCATATGCAATCTGTGAATAATAATAGATGGCTGGAGGAGTGTATTCAGTATCGATATCCTTAATTTCTGAAAACATTGTCATGGCTTTTGCCTTGTCGCCTTTTATGTAGAGAGAATAACCGTACCTGAAGTAATATTCCGGGAGTTTTTCACCCGAAATCTCTTCCCTGTTCACAGCTTCATAGTACTCAACTGCCTTCCTGTAAGTCTTATTCTGATAGAAATAATCACCCAGTTCCAATTTTGCTTCATTTACCCTCGGGCTCTCAGGGTGTTCAGCCAGATACATCAGCATCCTGTATTCAGCATCAGGATTGAAAAGGCGAAGGGCAGCGATTGCTGCAAAATACTGTGCATCTGCAATTTTTATCCTGTCTGTCCCGATCCCGTTTTTTATGAAGTCATCAAACATTACTATTGCAGCCGAATATTTCTCCTTATTGAATAAATCCATTCCCCTGTTAAATTCAGAACCAAGTTCTATTCCTGTAAATGATATCTGTGATGAAACACTGATAACAAAGGCAAAGAGGAAACTAAATATCAAAAGTGTCTTTTTTCTGTTCATAACTTATGTATTTTGGCTTCTGATTATTCTTAAATACCGGACCCATCGAATTTCCATCCTTCAATAACACATTAATAATAAGCCATATATAATAAAAAAGATTTTTTCAGCAATCGTAAAATTACTATTTTAAAACGGTGGGCTACCGGCCTTTATTACGGATTTTATTAACATATAAAGGTTAATTATCAATTCTTTATTTATTTTGCACTTAAAATATTCAAGATGCCGGATACTATACCTCCTGAAAAGATTATTGAACTGACTGACTGCAATATATGGCAACAGGACAATCTTATTCTCGCCGGAGTAAACATTACAGTCAACAAGGGTGAATTTGTTTACCTGGTTGGCAAGGTTGGAAGCGGTAAAACCAGCCTTATCAAAACTCTGAATGCCCAGTTGCCTCTTAAGGAGGGATCAGGAAGAGTAGCCGGATTCGATCTCACCAGTATAAAGCCGAGAGAAGTTCCATATCTCAGAAGGAAAATCGGCATAGTGTTCCAGGATTTTCAGCTGCTTATCGACAGACCGGTATATTCAAACCTTGAATTTGTACTTAAGGCTACCGGGTGGAAAGACAGCACCGAAATTGAATCAAGGATAACGGAAGTTCTCCGGAAAGTAGGTCTTGAACTTATGGGAAATAAAATGCCTCATCAGCTTTCTGGCGGCGAACAGCAGCGTGTAGTGATAGGACGGGCCCTCCTGAATAATCCCGATATTATCCTTGCCGATGAACCTACAGGCAATCTCGACCCGGAGACATCGGAAGGGATAATCAGACTTCTCAGGGATATAAGTGCCACTGGCGTGGCCGTAGTTGTTGCAACCCATAATTATACAATACTTAAAAAATTCACCGCCCGCACAATAAGGTGTGATAACGGTAAGATGACCGAAGTCAGGGAAGACGAAGAAATTGAGCTTGAAAAACTGTAAATCCGGCTTAAAGTACTTCAGTTGACCTGGTTCTTCAGCATAAACTCGAACACTTCGCGCCATTTTCTGAATTCAGGAGACCCAAGAAGTGAAGTGTTATGCCATATACTGACAAATATCCCGCCGGCTTTTTTTGTTTCAAGAATCAGATTTTTAATTATCCCCCTTGCCGCATCAATGTCTTCATTGCACTTTCTGAACAGTGTTACATCCATCACCTGGAATGGGATTATCAGGAGATTAGTAAGGCGATCTCCGGTAATATCATAAAACCGGAACGGCCTTGAAATACCAGCCCTGAATCCAGGTTCATCGGGATAACCCATTGAATAATCTTCAGTTATCCCAGCATCAATAAGGTTCCTGTATGAAGCCGGGAATTTTATCCTCAGGAAATGAAACCTACTCATCCTTATATCTTTACCGGTGATGGAACTTAGTCTTTTGACCTCATTGTCTATAATCGTAAAATCATCTGAAGCCCTGAAGGAAGGGTGAATACCGGTCCTGAACCTGCTGGCTGTCCTTGCTATAAGGGCGCGGTATTTTTCGTTTTTCCAGGAAGGGTTATTATCATAGCGTGAATGATCGGCTGTGGGAAAAAAGAAGCAGGTATCGGTCCTGCTTTTCCCGACGACTTCATTAATGTAATCAAAAACCTCGAAAGGGTCCTTTTCAGTGCCCCTGAGGCATCTCAAACGATGACCAGGATTTCCTGACTTTGCAGTCAAATCGTGAATAAACCCTGAAATATTACCTGTAAATCCTTTTCCCAGATAGGCGAAAGCCTCGTCGACATCGATTGTTGCAATTGCCCTGTACTCCAGGCGCTTAAAGGCAATAAACGGATACTTCCTGACAATTGAATTTGCAAGTTCTTTTGCCCATAGCTCAACGACAGGCAGTTGCAGAAACCCGTGCCTGCCGGCAACAGAGTCAGAGGCCCTGAACCTGCCAAATTCGTCAGTACTGACCACATTATATTCTTCATATCTCGAAACAAGATAAAATGAAGCTGCAAAAACATCGAACGGAAAATCAGAATCAGAAGATGATTGAAAAAACACAGGCAGGCCTTTCCATCCGCTCATAATGATTTCCTGGTTTCTGACTCCTGATTCGGATAAAAGCCCTGCCGGAATTATTCTAAAGGCATTCGGAATGATTTCATCCGAATAATTTATCACCGGATTCTTTCCGATCTTGCGCCTGTCATTGACTAACTCCCACGATAAGCCAAGAATGTCATTAAGCAAAAGGTCGGCAATATATTTCAGACGCGGGAAACCGGCCGGTGCAAATATCTTGAAAGGTTTTGATTCCATATATACAAATTTAAAAATTAAATGGTTACATTTGCGGCCTTATAATAAAGTGTTTTCCAAAAAGCGGTTTAAGTCTTTTCCCGCGATCTGCTAATGAGTTCATTAATGCAGGGGTACAATTCCATCGCTCCCGGAACCACATCAATAGAAATTAAATGGTACAATTTGAAGAATTGGGATTCAATCCCGGCATTCTGAAAGCTGTACAGGAGCTTGGATTTGATCATCCCATGCCTGTGCAGGAGAAAGTAATTCCCCTTATGACCGGTGATCACTGCGATATTATAGCCCTGGCCCAGACCGGCACAGGGAAAACTGCAGCGTTCGGGCTGCCACTTGTCCAGACAACTGACATACAGATAAATGAGATACAGACACTCATTCTTTGTCCTACACGTGAACTATGTGTTCAGATAACCGGTGATCTGAATGACTACGCAAGGTATACCGGAAGGCTGAACATTTTGCCTGTTTACGGAGGTGCCAGTTATGAAAATCAGATAAAAGGCCTGAAAAAAGGCGCGCATATAGTTGTTGCCACGCCCGGCCGACTGATAGATCTTATGAACCGCAATGTTGTAAGGTTGTCATCAGTTTCAACAGTTATCCTTGATGAAGCCGATGAAATGCTGAATATGGGATTTCTCGATAGTATTAATGAAATACTTGAACAGGTCCCAGGAGATAAAAGAACCCTTCTTTTTTCCGCAACAATGTCGCCTGAAATCGGGGCTATTGCCAGAAAATACATGAACAATCCGGTTGAAATAACCATCGGGACCAAAAACGCAACAGCCGAAAATGTAAGTCATGCATATTACCTTGTGCATGCAAAGGATAAATACAAGGTTCTCAAGAGAATAGTTGACTTTGAACCGGAAATTTACGGGATAATATTTTGCCGCACCCGGGTGGAAACCCAGGAAGTTGCTTCAAATCTTGTTGATGACGGGTACAATGCGGATGCGCTTCATGGTGATCTATCTCAGGTCCAGCGTGATACGGTGATGCAGAAATTCAGGGTCAGGACACTTCAGCTGCTTGTTGCAACGGATGTCGCTGCACGTGGGCTTGATGTTGATGATCTTACACATATAATAAACTATAGCCTGCCCGACGACAGCGAAGTGTACACTCACAGAAGCGGACGTACAGGAAGAGCAGGTAAAACCGGAATCGCAATTTCACTTGTAAACCTGAGGGAAAGACAAAACCTGCAGCAGATCGAAAGGAAAGTCAAAAAACCTTTTAAGCTTCTTTCGGTGCCTTCGGGAAATGAAATATGCCGCAAACAGCTTTTGCACTGGATTAAGAAGCTCGAGACAGTTGACACTGAATATCCCGAAGTCGATAAATTTCTTCCCGAAATAATTGACAGACTGTCGGGACTCGACAGGGAAGAATTCCTCAAAAGAGTCGTCTCCCTTGAGTTTGACAGGTTCCTGGAGGATTATCATCATGGTGATGATATAATTTCACCCGTTCCTGAGAAGAGATCGGGCAGGCCTGAAAGCGATGCCAGGGGAAAGCGGCAAAATGAAAAATACTCAAGGCTGTTCATCAATCTGGGAAAATCAGACGGTTTTTTCCCCGAACAATTGATCGACCTGATTAACAAGAATACACCCGGAAAGAAAATACCTATAGGAAAGATTGACTTAATGAGGACTTTCTCATTTTTTGAAGTTCCTGAAGATTATTCTGCCGATCTGATCTCTGCTTTGAATAATGCTAAATACCTCGACAGGAGAGTCGCTGTCGAGATTGCCCAGCCAAAGACTGAATTTTCAAAAGATGAAAAGGAGGGAGGCAGAAAAAGATCAGGCAAAACTGAAAAATGGAAGGAGTGGAAACATAAGGATGGATCAGAACGTAAAAACAAAAAAGAAAAACACTCTTATCTTTCCAAATAATCAGTGTAAAGCACCTGGAGGTAAGCTTTCCCAAACTTCTCGGCTGTCTTTATGCCATTACCCTGTTCAAACACCGGCCCTTTGAGCCTGTGGTCGTAAATATAAGCCGATGTGTCAGTCACGAAGGCAAATCCTTCATTGAATGTGTAAAAGGCAAAAGAGTTTGATTTATCCGCCAGTATATCCTTCCCGAAACGGAAATCACCCTTCAGGCCGAGCTGGTCAAGCAAGGTAATGGGTATGTCGACCTGCGAGCCTGTCTTTCCGATCATCCTTCCTTTTGCCTCCACCGCACCTCCTGTCCAAATCATAGGTATTTTAAATATTGACTGTGAAAATACAAGGTCGGTCTGGTTGTTACGGCGGCAATGGTCGCCCAGCATTATGATGAGTGTGTTCTTCCACCAGTCTTTCTGTTTTGCCCAGTCAAGGAAGTTACCGAGAGCGCTGTCAGCATAATGCACAGAGTTCCTGAATTTTGAAGGTTCATCTTTCCCGGGGAACACCGGAGGAACAGGTATTTCAAATGGTTCGTGGCTCGAAAGCGTGAGGACTACCCTGAAAAATGGTTCCTTGATTGCAGCCATCGAATCTTTCAGCGCTTTGAAAAGGATATGATCATGAACTCCCCACTTTGAATTATAGTCCGAAGGACTAAAATTCTTCATGGTAATCAATTGGTGGAAACCAGCAGCAATAAGATATGAATTGAAATTGGCAAAATTAATATCTCCCCCGTACCAGAATGAACTTTGATAATTCAGGCTGTCCATGATCCTGACAAGGCTGCTAAGCGACTGCGTTTTCCGCGGCTCCTTTATAATCGACGCAGCCGGTTGTGCCGGATAACCGCTCAGAATAGCAGGCAGAGCTTTGTCTGTCCTGTTCCCGGAAGCATAAAAGTTCGAAAAGACAAGGCTCTCCTTTATATACCGGTTCAGGCATGGTGTAGCCAGTGAATCACCACCCAACGGACCGATGAGCTTGTCGCCGAAACTTTCAAGAATTATTATGATTATATCCGGCCTTGAATTATTAAGCACCTTTTCAGGTATTCCTTTGTCTTTCAGCAGATTGTCAGTAAGCGACCTTGCAGCAGATTCATCCATGAATTTATAAGGATTGGAGGCGGGCTTCCTGTTAAAGTATGAACTGCCTGTATTCCAGACCACATTTATTGCAGTATGGTTAATGAACATGTCATCACTGAAATAAACACTTCCTGCATTTACAGGTGCAAGTCCCGTGCCTCCCCTTATCGGAATAATAAGAGCTGCCGTCAGCAAAAGCATAAACGCTGAAGCCGGCAGCCTGTAACGTTTAATGTCGGGCGATACTATGAATTTACTTATAACCTTCGCATACAGGAATGCAAAAAATATTGTTAATAAAATAACACTAAAACAGATCCCGGCAATTTCAAGTGTGCCGGCTGAAGCTGCAGCCTCTTTAGGTGTCTTCAGATAAAGCAATACTGTGTAATCCATCCTGAAGCCCCAGTACGTGTACAGGACGGCATCCCCTAAAACAATTGCTGAACAAACGAATATCAGGATGAAGGTGTACCATTTCATCATAAAGCCAAGCCATTTTCCTCTGATCAAAATGCTGCAGGTAATTGCCAGGAAAGGAATTACAATGATATAGGCAATGGTGGAAATGTCGAGCCGGCTTCCATGAAAAAATGTGGCCGCCAGAACACCGAAGCTGAAATGGATTGCTTCTTTGTAATTTACCAGAATAAAAATAACCCTGGCAAAAGCAAAAAAGAAAAGCCAGAAAAGGACATAACTGCCAATTGCCGAAAACATTTTCTTCATTTGCCTGTGATTGATTTAGCTCCTTTTGCCGCTTCCCTCTGGCTCAGATAGAACAAACCGAGCGAAAGAACTATGATCAGCATCCCTGTTATTGTCACCCATTCAGGTTTTTCACCCGGAACAATCAGCCAGCTCAGGACTGCTCCGACAAAGGGAATTATAAACTTAAGCAGATTGAGTTCCGATACTTTTACACCTGGTCTCTGAAGCAGCTTATACCAAAGGGAAAATGCAAATGCTGACATAAAGCTCAGCCATATAAGGTCGAGCCAGTATTCGGTTGGCTTCGGACCTGACCGGAGCCCTTCCAGGGGGATTGAGGCGAGAAATAAAATCAATCCGCCTGATCCGAGCGATGCAGAGCTGAGGACCAGGGGATTCATACCCTTGCTTTTAACAGAAACAACCACGTTGCTTGTAGCTGTTGCAATGTTGGCAAAGAGTATCATGACAACCCCTGCAATTTCTGTTGCACTGCCCATTTTAAATGCCTGTCGCCCTGCGCTTATCATGATTACTCCGGAAATGCCGAAGATGATTGTCACTATCTTGTTTTTTGTAAGCTTATCTTCCTTGTGCATTATGGCTGCAACCAAAGCTGTGACAAGAGGCTGGGAACCGACGATAACTGCACCCAGGGCTCCGGGTACAAGATTAAGACCCAAATAAAAAAGGGAATAGTTTACAAGGGTCTGCAGGATCATGACCCATGCGAAAACTTTGATATTATCCTTCAGTGTTTTTATATAAACTGATGGCCTTACCGTGAAGGGAAGAATCATCAATCCTGAAATCATGAACCTGATCCCTGCAAAATGCAAGGGAGTGTCATATTGGAGTCCGACCTTTATGCCGGCATATGCGGTCGACCATAACAAACATGCGATTATGCCCCAGAAGATTGTGTTTCCTGTGCTTTTCATCAAAAATAATGTGGCGGCAAATATCCGAAAAAAAATCATTTTTCCGACATGGTTGAATCTGGTCATTAATCCTTTTCAAAATATTTTATTTTCTCCAGTATATTCTTATATTTCGTTTGAAATAAAACTGTCGGTTGAAAAATGACTGTTGCGGAATATCTTGCTGACCAACTGCGTGAACTGGGCGTCAGATATGTTTTCGGGATCCCTGGTGGTGCATCAATCACCTATATCGAAGCTTTCAGGTCGGCCGGAATTGATTTTATACTGACTTCGCATGAAGCATCGGCAGGAATAATGGCTGACGTGACAGCCAGGCTGACAGGCATCCCCGGAGTATGTCATGCCACCTTCGGACCGGGAGCAACTAACCTTGCAACAGGTGCAGGAAGTGCATATCTCGACAGATCACCGGTAATTGTCCTTACAAGTGAACTTGACGATAAGATGATCAAACGGACTTCACAGATGAATATTGATCATCAGTCGCTTTTCAAACCCCTGACCAAAGCCACCTTCAGGCTTACCCCTCAAAATGCCGCAGAGATACTTTCAGTCGCATTTAAACTCTGCAGGGAAGAATATCCGGGTCCGGTTCATATAGGTCTTCCAGCCAATATTGAAGATGCTTATGTGAACACGGCATTGAAGCATGAGCCTGTTGTGGTAAAGAATTACTTCAGCAATGATACGGGCAGGATCATCTCTATGCTCAGGAATTCATCAAGCCCTCTTATTGCTGTCGGGCGTACTTCAGCAAGACTGTTGCGCTCGCGCGATCTTGTAAATTTCCTTGATAAAACCGGCATACCGGTTGTTCTTACGCCTATGGCGAAAGGCATGATTCCCGAGACCCATCCATCATATGGCGGAATACTTTTTCATGCCCTGAGCGATTATCTAGGGGTTCTTTTTGAAAAAACAGATCTTGTGATAGGACTTGGCTATGATCCTGTTGAATATAACTTTGAGTCGTGGCTCCCTGATGTTCCTCTTGTATCCTTCAACACAAAAGAAACAGATCTGCCTCTGACCGGTAAAAATGTTCAATACATTGGTAATCCTGACGAATGGCTTAAGATACTTGAATACATAAATGCACCTGATCCGCTTTCAAACTATGAGACCATTAATGAAGTCAGGGATGAGATGGCCTCAGTTTTTAACGGTTTCACAGGTCATTTTGGGCCTGTAACTGCTGTAAAAGTTCTCCAGGAAGAGCTTCCTGCCGATGTAATAATGACAGCAGATGTAGGATCACATCTTCATCTTCTTGGCCAGTATTGGAATACGGGTGGAAGACAGAATATCATAATGACAGGCGGCTGGTCAGGCATGGGGTTCGGCATACCGGCAGGATTGGCTGCCCAGCTTACTTTTCCCTCAGCGACAGTGGTTACCGTGACCGGCGACGGAGGGTTTCTTATGACAGCAGGAGAAATAATGACCGCCCGCCGTTATAATCTTCCTTTAATTACAGTGGTGATGTCGGATGAGGAACTCAACCTGATACGCCTGAAAAAATCATGGCACGATCTCTCCCCGTATGGTACAGAATTATATTCAGGCGATTTGTTTGGAAGCGATGTTTTTTTTGGCGTACCTGTTCTTAATGCTGACTCGGAATCCGGGATGAGGAGAGCTATAAACAAGGCCCTCTCTTTCGACACTCCTGTCATAATAAATGCCAGAATTGATCCCGAAGATTACAAATGGCTGATAGTCAGACAGAATTAGCTTGCTTTTTCTTTCTTAGGTTTTGCTTCTTTTGCCTCTTTTTTTTCTTTGACAGCTTTTATCTCTTTTGGTTCCTTTTTTTCCTTTGGAGCTTTAACTGACTTTTCTTCAACAACTTCTTTTGCTGCTTTTTCAGCCTTTGCAGGTTTTACCTCTTTTGTTGCTTTTGGCTCCTTTGCAGGTTTGGATTCTTTTGCAGGCCTGGGTTCCTTTACAGGAGCCGCTTCCTTTGACGGAGCTGGTTCCTTAATATGTCGGGCCTCTTTGACTTCCCTGATAGGCTTTGCTTCCTTAACCTCTTTTGTTTCCTTAACTTCAGGGACTTCCACGACTTCTTTTACCTCTGCCTTCTCTTTACGCGGTTTCTTATCTTTTAATTCTTTTTCTTTTAAAGTGCTAACCTGTTTTATTTCTGGCTTATCAGCTTTCTTCCTGGGACGCCTTACGCCATAAGTACCAAGAATAATCTTACCTCTTCTTGTTTTTTTATCACCTTTTCCCATAACAATTTGGTTTAGTTTATTTACGTACCTTTTCAAGTCGGGCAAAGTTAATAATATTCTTTATTTTTAATCAATATTTTAAATGATACGTCAATCGTAATGACAGATCAGTTATTTCGGAACATACATAATAATAACAGGATGAGAAGAAAAGAAAGGGAAATAAGCGGGATTGATGAAATGGAATCAATTATCTCGCAAGCGGATGTCTGCAGGATTGCCATGGCTGACGGAAACTTACCCTATATTGTGACTATGAATTTCGGATACACCGGGGGAAACGAAAAGAAAATATACTTCCACTCTGCGCCTAAAGGAAGGAAGATAGAGATGCTCAGAAAGAACAATTATGTCTGTTTCGAAATAGACACTGATCATAATATCCATGAAGGGAAGAGCGCCTGCGAGTTCGGGACGAGCTACAGTTCAATTGTCGGGTACGGCAGGATATCAGTTATCACTGCTGAAGCCGAAAAAATAAAAGGTCTGAATTGCATAATGTCTCATTACACCGGCAGGTCAATTTTTACCTATGACAGGGAAATTCTGGGAAGAATGATTGTCCTTCGGCTTGATATTACAGGTATGACCGGGAAAAAATGCAGCTGACCGCTCTTTCTGTTTAACCGTGCGATCGCAGCCAGTTTATTATTTCTGTCAATGAATTTGACTCCGTCAGCTTCCCCGGTCCATAAACACGCGATGGTTTGACAATAACTACGTCAAGGCCCTTTTCCCCGTATTCAACTACTGTCCTTTCGGCTTCTGCTCTCTTCTTCTCAATGTCAGAGAATTTCACTGGATCCTGTACAAGCAGAACAACTTCATGACTACCGGCGACAAGTTTCTCAACAAGCCTGCTTCCGATAAAGCCTGTTCCACCTGTGATAAATATTTTCATTATAAACAGTTATGCCAATGAGTGAACAATTTTAAACATTTTACGTTACAATTCAATAAAAACGGTTTTTGCTAAAAATTGAGGTCTGAAAACGGCTCATTTGAATATGGTTTTCATAAAAAGCTATTAAAATCCAACATATTATGATCATTTATTTTCAGATGTCAAAAATTTGTGTGACCTTTGTTTCTGTTGTTTTACTTAATTATTGAATTATGAACATTTATGCAGGAAGTCTTCATTTTAAAATGAGTGAAGCAGAATTAAAAGAACTATTTGAAGAGTATGGCGAAGTAACATCCGCAAAAATCATTATTGATAAATACTCCGGGAAAAGCAAAGGCTTTGGCTTCGTTGAGATGCCTAACGAAGCTGAAGCGAAGAAAGCCATTGAGGAACTTAATGGTTCCGAAATCCAGGGCAGAAAAATCATTGTTAACGAATCTATTGAAAGGACCGACAGAAGAAGTAATTTCAGAGGTGGAGATAACGACCGCCGCGGCGGAGGAGGAAACAGAAGGGATAATTACAGGTAGGAAACAAAAAATCAATAACTATGAAAGGTACTGTTAAATGGTATGACAGGGTAAAGGGTTACGGGTTCCTTCAGACTGAGGATCAAAAGGATATTTTTATCCACCGGTCAGGACTTGAAACTCCCCAGACTGTGCTTGAATCAGGACAGGCCGTAGAGTTTGAGATTGAAATGAGGGAAAAAGGCCCTGTTGCTATCAAGGTAAAAAGAGTAGATTAGATTTTGCTCGGATTTATAATCTAAGGGGCTGCATGAAGTTGCAGCCCCTTTTTTTAATCAGTAACAGGGTCGCGGACTGACGCCATACTTTGCCTGCTTAGTGCATCCGGGCACATTTTATCAGAATCTTCCGAAGACAGAATATTTCGCGGTATTACAATAGATTGAGGAATAAAGGAAAAGGCCGTCAATACTTGTCGCTATTTTCCTTTCCAGGTGAAGAACCGGCTGACCTTTCTTAAGCCTGAGATATCGTCCTGCCTTTGCCGACGACAATATGGCCTTTATCCTTTGCTCTCCCCCCCTGATTTCAATGTAATAATGTTCTCTCAGTACCTGGAAAAGCGACTTGTTCTCGAACTGCCTTGAGGTGATTCTTGGAAGGTTAATGTTCGGCAGATATGAGATATCATAAAAGATCGGTATTTCATCAAGAAGGCGCAGACGCTCCATATAGATGCATCCCGATTCCTTCTCAAGTTCCGACAAAGTGAACATGAACCCGTCAGGCCATTGTATCAGGTGCGGTTTTACTGTTATATGCGTCTTGAGGTTTCTGCTGCCAACTGCAGAGGTAGTACCGGCCACTGAGAGGATCCCTATGTCAAGCGGAATACTGTGAACTATGCTTCCTTTCCCCTGGTGCTTTATTATGTACCCCTCACTAGCCAGGGCGCTCAGGGCCAGGCGTACCGTCGGACGGGTCATATCGTATAATGCACAGAGCTCATTCTCGGACGGCAGGAGGTCTCCTTTTCGATAAATACCTTCATTTATGTGCCTTCGAAGTACTTCGTAAAGGCTTTTATACCTGGGAATTTTTCCGGGTTGAATCATGTCATAAAAATTTTCTTCAATATTAATGTTTTTTACTTGTAAATACAAGCTAGTTTATTATTTTTGTAATAACAATAATATTAAATGTTTTACAATTAATTATTTCGCAGTTTCGTTTACTTATGGTTACAAGTTCATCAAAACTAAAGGTACTAATTTAAAGAACATAAGAAGAAAATCTATGGCAATCCCGGTAATAATGCCAAAGCAGGGACAGTCGGTCGAAACCTGCATAATCACAAAATGGTTTAAAAGGAAGGGAGAATCGGTCAGGACAGGAGATATTCTATTCTCCTATGAGACCGACAAGGCTGCATTCGACCTGGAATCTCCCGCCGACGGAATACTTCTTGACCTGTTTTTCAATGACGGTGATGAGGTTCCGGTGCTGGTTAATGTTGCAGTCATCGGAAATCAGGGAGAATCAACATCATCATACATTTCCCTGAATTCAGGAAAAGCAGCTGCACAGGAAACGAAACCGGAGCCGGATTTCAAACAACAGTCGTTAAATATCGGAATCACTTTCAGTAACCCGGTCAGTACACCTGTTACAAGGATCTCTCCAAAGGCCAGGCGCCTGGCAAAGGAAAAAGGTTTTAACTATAACGGATTACAGGGATCAGGTCCGAACGGAAGAATCGTTTTCAGCGATATAATAAATGCTGTTGAGGCTTCAGGGAATGAATTCACCGAGCAGCCACTGTCAAATATCCGCAGGATAACTGCACGGTCAATGCATGAATCACTTCAGAATTCCGCTCAGCTTACGCACCATATGAGTGCTGATGTAAGAAGGCTCCTGGAAGCAAGAAAAAAAACAAAGGAAGGAATCGCAAATGGGACTGAAAAAGACGATATCACTTTAAATGATATGATTTGCTGGTGCGTCATCAGGGCGCTTTTAAAGTTCCCGGAAGCAAACAGCCATTTTCTTGACGAAAAGATTAAAACATTCCACAGGGTGAATCTTGGCGTTGCAGTCGATACTCCCCGGGGCCTGATTGTTCCGGCAGTGAAAAACGCTGACAAACTAAGTCTGACAGCTCTTTCAGGAGAGCTGAAATCAGTTGCCGCCTCCTGCAGGAAAGGGAATGTCAATCCGGAGCTTTTGAAAAGCACCTCCGCATCATTTACCGTTTCAAACCTCGGCAACTACGGGGTTGAAATGTTCACCCCGGTGGTGAACCTGCCCCAGGTGGCAATTTTGGGCGTATGCACGATCATTTACAGACCAGCCGACCTGGGGAACAGCACTTTCGGTTTCGTGCCTTTCATCGGGTTGTCTCTCACTTACGACCACAGGGCAATCGATGGCGGGCCGGCCACATTGTTCCTGAAAGAGATAAAAGAACAGATTGAAAAATTCAATTTATGAAAAATCATGATTACACAGAGTTCTGCAGAGAAGAAAAGAGAGTCACAGAGTCAAATTACGGGGATATCATTGACTTTCAGCGGACTTCTGTGCTACTCCATGTAACTTAAAAATAATTAATACTAATTGAACATGCCTAAAAGTCAGAACATCGATCCGAAAGTAGTCCGTAAAGCACAATTTCTGGAATTCGGAAAGATACCGGTTAACCAGTACAGCAAAACGATATTGGAAGAAAAAAAGAACTTCAGCAACAGTGACTTCAGAAGAATTTACCAGGATATGGTCATTATAAGGGAATTTGAAACGATGCTGAATCTTATAAAAACGAAAAATGAATATAACGGTATCCCATATAATCACCCGGGGCCGGCACATCTTTCGGTCGGCCAGGAGGCAGCAGCAGTCGGAATGGCATATACCCTGGATATTGATGATTTTATTTTCGGGTCGCACAGAAGTCATGGTGAGATCCTTGCAAAAGGGCTTTCAGCTATCAGAAAACTTGATGAAGATGCACTTTACAAAATAATGAGCACATACTTCGGTGGACAAGCCCTCAAAGTTGTTGAAAAGGGTTTTTCCGGGACGACAGGTGAACTCGCAATTAGTTTCCTGCTCTATGGCGCTCTTGCTGAGATATTTGCCCGTGAAAATGGATTTAATAAAGGACTTGGCGGTTCAATGCATGCGTTTTTCACTCCTTTCGGGATCTATCCGAACAATGCAATTGTCGGAGGATCTGGCGACATATCCGTCGGAGCTGCACTTTATAAAAAGATAAACAGGAAGCCAGGAATAGTTGTCTGCAATATAGGTGATGCATCAATAGGCTGCGGCCCGGTATGGGAAGGCATCTGCTTTGCATCAATGGATCAGTACAGGACTCTGTGGGACGGTGAACACAAGGGCGGGCTGCCTCTCATTTTTAACTTCATGAATAACCAGTACGGGATGGGTGGCCAGACTGCCGGTGAAACAATGGGATATGGAATACTTGCAAGGGTCGGGGCAGGCGTAAATCCTGAAATGATGCATGCGGAACGCATTGATGGATACAATCCGCTGGCAGTAATTGATGCCTTCATGAGAAAAAGAAAAATACTCAATGAAAAAAAAGGGCCGGTTCTTCTTGATACACTTACCTATCGTATAAGCGGCCACTCACCTTCGGATGCTTCTTCATACCGTTCAAAGGAAGAAATTGAAGCATGGCAGAAGGAAGACTCAATTGCAACTTTTGGAAAAACTCTGGTTGATTCCGGAATAACGGATAATGGTTTCCTTGAGGAGACAAAAAACAATGCAATTGAACTTCTTACAAAAATTCTGAGGCTTGCCACAGATGATAATATATCTCCCCGTCTCGATCTGATTTTAGATCCGGATGCAATCGGAAAAATGATGTTTTCGAACGGGTCTGCTGACCGCCTGGGTGAAGGAGCTCCCGAAGTGCTGACTCAATTCGAGGAAAATCCAAGGGTGAAATCACTTAAAACAAAAAGGAGATTCTATAAGGATGAAGCCGGCAATCCGGTCTCAAAGGCAAAGCTGTATCAGCTTCGCGACGGCATTTTTGAGGCAATTATTGACAGATTCTATAAAGATCCTGCGCTTGCTGCCTGGGGTGAAGAGAACCGTGACTGGGGAGGCGCTTTCGCGGTATATCGGGGCCTTACTGAAGCGCTGCCCTATCACAGGCTGTTCAATTCGCCAATTTCGGAAGGCGCAATTGTAGGTGCTGCGATTGGATACGGAATGTGCGGAGGAAGAATAGTCGCTGAAATTATGTACTGTGATTTTATCGGACGGTCGGGTGATGAAATACTGAACCAGCTTCCCAAGTGGCAGGCAATGAGCGGAAATATCCTGAAAATGCCGGTGGTAATAAGGGTTTCCGTCGGTTCGAAATATGGAGCGCAGCATTCCCAGGACTGGTCATCGATTGTTGCGCATGTTCCCGGACTTAAGGTTGTGTTCCCTGCAACTCCATACGATGCGAAAGGATTGATGAACAGTGCTTTGCAGGGAACTGACCCTGTGGTGTTCTTCGAAAGCCAGAGGATATATGATATCGGGGAAATGTTTCATACCGGCGGCGTTCCTGAAGGTTATTATGAGATCCCGATCGGGGAGCCGGATATAAAGAAGAGCGGTGAGGACATTACAATCCTTTCGATCGGGGCAACGCTCTATCCTGCACTGAAAGCTGCAGGGATCCTCAAGGAAAAATATGGAGTGAATGCCGAAGTGATAGATGCCCGCTCACTTGTTCCGTTCAACTACGCACCTGTTATCGAATCGCTCAGGAAAACCGGAAAGATCGTTCTTGCAAGCGATGCTTCGTCACGAGGGTCATTCATGAAGGAAATGGCACAGACAATTACAGAACTTGCCTTCGATGACCTTGATGCTCCGCCTGTGGTGGTGGGTTCGAGAAACTGGATCATCCCGGCTCACGAAATGGAGGAATACTTTTTCCCGCAACCCGGATGGATAGTTGATGCAATTCATCAGAAGATTATGCCGCTGAAGGGGCATGTCCCAAAAAATGATTTTTCTTCTGAAAAATCAATATTTTTGAACAGGGAAGGCATATAGCTCAGATTACAATATTGTTGAATATTCAGCATAAAATTTAAATCAATCGCCTGATAAGCCGCAGGAATTGATATTATTGATCCCTTCACCAGTGTAGCAGAATATTAAATTCAGTTGAGCGGATTGGATTCAGTTCTTCCTTTTTGATATCTTTGAAGCACAATAAAACAGAAATGGAAAGAACAGTTGAAAACATCAGGAAGAAATCAGGCTTCATAATTGATATGGATGGAGTTATTTATCACGGGAATATGCTTCTTCCGGGAGTCAATGAATTTGTGAGCTGGCTTGAAAATTCAGGCAAGAAATATCTCTTCCTGACAAACTCCAGCGAACGTACACCGAAAGAGCTCCATGAAAAGCTCGAGCGACTTGGCATAAATGTAGGCGATGAACATTTTTACACAAGCGCACTGGCCACGGCTGGATTCCTTTCAAGCCAGAAGCCCAACGGGAGTGCTTACATAATCGGCGATGCCGGTCTGATACATGCGATGTACAGCTTCGGGTACACAATAAATAATGTCAATCCCGATTATGTTGTTGTTGGCGACACTCACAACTACAACTTTGAAGGCATACAGACAGCAGTCAACCTGGTTCTTAAAGGAGCCAAGCTGATTGGAACAAACCCAGATACCAACGGACCTATCGAAAACGGCTTAACGCCGTCAACCAAAGCATTGATCTCTCCTATTGAAATTGCTACCGGAAAAATGGCGTACTTCGTAGGAAAACCAAATCCTCTCATGATGAGGATTGCGCTGAAGCTGCTTGGAGTCCACAGGGATGAGGCAATTGTCATTGGCGACCGCATGGATACCGACATCCGGTGCGGACTTGAATCAGAGATTGATACCCTTCTGGTGCTAAGTGGAATAACCGATCGCAAAATGATAGACAATTTCCCTTATCGCCCTCAATATGTTCTAAATGGTGTTGTCGATCTTGTCATCTGAACGCTCTGATGAAAAAAAGCAATCAATACAAGGAAGAAAGAAAAGAGGTTGCACGTTTTATGCGGCGTCTGTACGATCGAGGACTTTCCACAACCTCGGGAGGTAATATCAGCATGCTGGTCCCAGATGATACAGTCTTAATCACACCTACAGCCACCGACAAGGGGAGGATGCACTGGGATGAAGTTGGCATAATGACGTTATCTGGTGAGAATCTCACACCTGATCTTAAACCGTCGATCGAGCATGAAATGCATCTCTCACTCTATAAAAAGAGACAGGATATCTCGGCCATTATTCATGCCCATCCGGTGTTCGCTTCATCATTTACAGCCATGAAGTGTAAAATTGATACCAGTCTGACCGCAGAGGCAAGGGCAATTTGCGGTAATCCCTGTTTTGTGAAATATGCTTTGATGGGGACAAAAGAACTTGCTTCGGCCGCTTCAGCATGTATAGTTGATTCTGATGTACTGCTGCTCGAAAATCATGGGATCCTGACAACCGGGTCTTCTTTGCTTCAGGCATTTAACAGGATTGAAGTCCTTGAAAATGCTGCCAGAATGACGCTGATTGTTGAAATGACAGGGGAGAAAAAACCCCTTACCGTTTCAAGGATCCGTGAACTTGACAAGCTATTCAGATGATCCTGGTCCTAGTATTTCATTTGGTTAATTTATAATTACGCTGATTAATATAAAAAAGTGAGCCGGTATTTTCTAGAAAAGTTCCCTTCTCCTGATGAACTGAGGAAAAAAATGTCAAAAAACAATTTTCCTGAATTCAGGGAAGCAAACGGTCATATTCATACTCCATACTCCTTTAGCGCTTTTTCGGACATGAACGCCATTTTTGACATGGCTGCTAAGGAAAATATAGCTGCTCTGGGGATCAACGATTTTTTTGTTGCCGACGGGTACAGGGAATTTTATGAGGGGTCGATCAGGAACCGCGTGTTCCCTTTGTTCAATATAGAATTCATCGGACTGATGAAGGATGAACAGAAAAAAGGCATAAGGATCAATGATCCTCAGAATCCGGGAAGGGTATATTTCAGCGGAAAGGGTATTGATTATCCTTTTAACCCGGGATGGCTTCAGAAAAGGAAACTCAAATCAGTCAAAAAGAAAAGCCAGGACCAGATCAGGGAGATGATAATTAAGCTGAACACCCTTATAAGGCCTATAAACCCGGATATTACATTATCCTATGACGAGATACTCGGGAAATATGCCCATGAGCTTGTCAGGGAACGGCACCTGGCAAAGGCTTTAAGGGAAGCTGTGTCGGAGAAATATCCGGATCACGGTGATCAGCTTCAGTTCTTTGAATCGCTTCTTGACGGGAAAAAGCCTGCAACCTTAACAGGCGATAACGCCGGTCTTGAAAATGAAATACGGTCCAGTCTGTTAAAGAGCGGAGGCAAAGCTTTCGTTGAGGAAAATGATGATTCGTTCCTTGAACTCGGGCAGATAATAAAAATAATCCTTAAAGCCGGAGGAATCCCGTGTTACCCTGTTTTACTGGACAATTCTGCCGGCAAATGCACTGAGTTTGAAGATGATTCACAAGCTCTATACAAGTCCCTCACCGGTATGAAAATCGGCTGCATTGAACTTATCCCGGCAAGGAATGATGCCGTAATTCTTAAGAATTTTATTGATTTTTTCAACAGGAAAGGCTTTCTGATAATTCTGGGAACCGAACACAACACTCCCCTGATGGCTCCTCTCACAGTCACTTCAAGGAGTCAGGAAGCATTGAGTGATGACCTGAAAAGGATCGCATGGGAGAGCGTCTGTGTTATCGCTGCACATCAGTATCTGAGAGCCCAGGGGAGACAGGGGTATATTCTTCCGGACGGGACTCCCAGCCTGAGTCAAAAGAAAGATCTGGCAACTCTCGGTAGAATGGTTATAGAATATTACCTTCAAAATAATTAGGTTATGAAACCTGGAATAGCCGAACTGATAGAAATATCAAGGTATTACGGTAATAATAAGGATTATGTGATTGCGGGCGGCGGTAACACCTCCTTCAAGGATGAACACACCCTCTGGATAAAAGCAAGCGGATACTTCCTCGGCGACCTCGACGAGGACGGAATTGTCGCGCTTGACAGGGAGAAACTCCGACAGATTTCCGACAGGAAATATTCTGACGATACCGACGCTCGTGAAGATCAGGTTAAAAACGATCTTTTCAGCAGTATCATTGAAAATGGGAAAAATTTAAGGCCTTCTGTCGAGACTTCCCTTCATGATCTCATACATTACAGGTATGTCGTTCACCTGCATCCAGCCTTGATAAACGGGATACTGTGCAACAGAAATGCAAAGAATCTTTCAGCCCAGATTTTCGGTGATAAAGCGTTATTTGTTCCCTATACTGACCCTGGTTATACGCTTTTTAAAAGGCTCGAAACAGAAATCCTTGCATACAGAGAAAAAAATGGTTACGATCCGCAGATCATCCTTCTCGAAAACCACGGGTCATTTGTTTCTGCCGACACTATTGGGGAGATAAGGACGATCTATGATATGATATTTTCAGCAATAGGATCAAGGATAGCTCCGCTAAAAGATCCTGAACAACTCCCCTACAACAATATTCTGAACAAGGTACTCCCTGCGGTCCGGATGCTTCTTTCCGGGGAAAACCTCAAAGTGATAAGATACAGGCACAATACACTTATTGCCTCCTATTACCAGAACCAGCAGGAATTTTACAAGATCTCTCTGCCGCTTACTCCCGATAACATAGTGTATTGCAAGGCAAGGTACCTTTTTGTCGAACAGACCGTGTCGGCCGAAAGAATACTTGAATCAGTAAAAAAGCAATTACCCCGCTTTCTTAATGAGTACGGCTATTTGCCCAAAGTGGTGGTTATTAAAAATATGGGTATTCTGGCAGTTGAAGATTCAGCATCTGCAGCCGACACGGTTCTTGATGTCTATGAAGATCTGATTAAGACCAGCCACTATGCATCCCAGACCGGCGGACCAAAATTCCTTATACCGGACCAGGTGGCCTTCATCGATCATTGGGAAGTTGAAAACTACAGGAGAAAGGTCGCCCTGAGCCTGAAACCTGGCAACAGGTTAGGCAACAAGGTTGCCATAGTAACCGGAGGAGCACAGGGTTTCGGAGCGGGAATAGCAGAAACACTTTTCAGGTTGTCGGTCAACGTTGTGATAGCCGATATGAATGAGGAGAAGGGAAGAAAATTGGTTGCAACCCTGCAGGACAAAAAATCATGGAACAGGATAGTTTTTGTAAAAACAGATGTTTCAGATCCTGTATCTGTAAAGAGTATGGTTGAATCGGCTGTAAGTGAATTCGGAGGCATTGATATCATGGTCAGTAATGCCGGTGTTCTGAAAGCCGGGGGAATTGAGGAAATGGATACGGAAGCATTCACCATGACAACAGCGATTAATTATAACGGTTATTTCTATTGCGCAAAGTTTGCATCTGAGGTCATGAAGATCCAGAACCGGGAGAATCCTGAATATTTTACTGATATCATTCAGATCAATTCAAAGTCGGGACTGCGTGGCAGCAAGAGGAATTTTGCCTACGCCGGCGGAAAGTTTGGCGGAATAGGCCTTACCCAGTCGTTTGCGCTTGAACTTGCACCATTCAGGATCAAGGTAAATGCAATCTGTCCGGGAAATTTTTATGAGGGACCTCTATGGTCCGACCCTCATACCGGATTATTTGTCCAGTACCTTAAAACTGGCAAGGTACCCGGGGCCAGGACTATTGAGGACGTAAGGAAATACTATGAGGACCAGGTGCCGTTGAAGCGTGGCTGCAGACTGGAGGATGTTGTCAAGGCTCTCCTGTATATTATTGATCAGGAATATGAAACCGGTCAGGCAATTCCGGTAACAGGAGGGCAGGTAATGTTGGGGTAATATGAAAACCAAAGCAGTAAGAATCTACGGTAAAAAGGACCTTCGCCTTGAGGAATTTGAGCTTCCCGATCTTAAGGAAGATGAGATCCTGGCAAGGGTGATTTCCGACTCGGTATGCATGTCGTCCCATAAAGCTGCCCTTCAGGGCGCAGACCATAAACGTGTTCCTCACGATATCCACCTGAATCCCACTATTATCGGACATGAATTTGCGGGGATTATAGTTGAAGTCGGTAAAAAATGGCAGCATAAATTCCAGCCCGGTCAGAAATTCTCGATCCAGCCGGCAATGAACCATATGGGAACGCTTAATGCACCTGGCTATTCATACAGGTATATTGGCGGTGATGCTACTTTTATAATCATTCCTTCCATAGTCATGGAGGCCGACTGCCTTCTAGGGTACAAAGGTGAGGCCTTTTACCCCGCTTCTCTTTCCGAACCGATGTCGTGCATTATCGGTGCCTTTCATGCCATTTATCACGTTCCCCCGGGAACCTATAATCACGAAATGGGGATCAGGAAAGGCGGAAATATGGCCCTTCTTGCGGGGGTCGGGCCGATGGGTCTGGGAGCAATAGATTACACGCTGCACCAGGAACGGAAACCGTCCGTGATAGTTGTCACGGATATTGATGAGAACAGGTTATCAAGGGCGGCCAAACTTTTCAATCCTGCAAAAGCGGCAGAGGACGGGATAAGGCTCGTGTATGTCAATACTGGCAACATAAGCGATCCTGCAAAATATCTGCGGGACATGACAGACGGCAAAGGTTTTGATGACGTTTTTATCTTTGCACCAGTTAAACAGGTGGTTGAACAGGGAGATGCCATACTGGGATTCGACGGCTGCCTGAATTTCTTTGCCGGACCGACAAATCCGGATTTCAGGGCAGAATTTAATTTTTACAATGTCCATTATGCCTTTACTCATATTGTCGGCACATCCGGAGGTAACACCGATGATATGCGGGAATCCCTGAGTCTTATGGAAGAAGGAAATATAAATCCTTCAGTAATGATAACGCATATCGGAGGACTGGATGCTGTTGTTGACACGACTCTTGATCTTCCGCATATCCCGGGAGGGAAAAAACTGATATACACCAATATATCGATGCCGCTTGTTTCACTTGACAGCCTTGCTGAAAAAGGGAAAACCGATCCCTTTTATGCAGGGCTCAATGAGATAGTATCATCAAATGGCTATATCTGGAGCCTTGAAGCTGAGAAATATCTCCTGGCAAATGCCAGGCCCATATAATATTAGCCTTGTTTTAATCCTGAAGCGAATTCATCAGAAATGTAATTCTCATAACTCAGGCATACATCACTAGCAAAGTCGACTCCCATCGAAACAACTTTCGCCCATTTATCCTCTCCCATTGTATCAAGCTGATCAACTGAAATTCCATTCCTGTAAACCGCAGCGATCATCCCTGCATTGAAATTATCGCCTGCTCCGATCGTACTGACGGGCGTGATTTTCCTCACGGGAAATTTCCCGCTGAAATTATTTGTCCTGACGTACACGCCCTCAGCGTTTGCGGTATAAACCAAACAGTTACAGTAACTGCTTACTGTTTTCCATGCCTCATCCGGCGTTGAGGCGTCAAATATATTTTTAAAATCCTCATCTGATCCCCTCACAATCGCAGCAGTCTTCATGTTTTCAACAATCAATGGCACAAGCCTTTCAAGATCTGATGAATGAGTCGGCCTGAAATTAGGATCATAAATAAGGATCGCCCTTTTCTCCCTGGCGCTTAATGTCAGTGCTCTGAACTTCTCCCTTATCTCATCGGTTATGGCGTAGATTGAACCGCAGAGTATTATGTCATCTTTTTGAATATCAGGGAATTCAATGTTAAACCTTTTTTCAGGATAGTTCTTATAGAAAGTATAGCTTGCATCATTTTTCTCATTGAGAAATGCAAGCGCCAGACCTGTCTTTCCATCAGTAAAATGATCAACGTAGGTTGTTCCGACGCCGTTTTTTATAAGAAAGTCATCGATCAGTCTGCCCACATTGTCGCTGCCATATTCGCTTATGAAAGAAACGGGAAGACCTATTCGCCCGAGGGATACAGAACTGTTAAGCATAGCCCCTCCGGGTTTTGCCGCCTGCGGCTGACCATTCTTGAAGATAATATCAAATACTGTCTCTCCTATTCCGTATATCTTTCTCATTGCAATAACACTTTAAATAAAATACCTGTTTGAATTTACAAATTTTCCTGATTATATAACCGATATTTGTTTTGAGTATTTAAATTTCCGGGCATGAAAGCAATGATGCTTACCGAAATCAGGAAGATGGAAATGAGAGAAATCCCAGAATCTTCAATATCCGGGCCAAAAGATGTAAGGATCAAAATGATGAACGTTGGTGTCTGCGGCTCTGATATCCATTACTATACCCTTGGCAGGATAGGCTCTCAGATAGTCAGCTACCCTTTCACCGTGGGGCATGAAGGCGCCGGCGTTGTAATTGAGACAGGGCCTGAAGTAAAAAGGCTGAAACCCGGTGACGTTGTGGCAATTGAACCTGCAATATCGTGCCATCAATGTGACCAGTGTCTTTCAGGACGACCCCACACATGCCGCAATCTCAGGTATCTGGGATGCCCGGGTCAGGCTGAAGGATGCCTTATGGAATATATTGTAATGCCCGAAGAGTGCTGCTATCCGCTGCCTCACAACCTTAACGCCGATCATGGAGCAATTTCCGAACCTCTTTCAATCGGGCTTTATGCAGTGATGAAATCCGTTGAAATGAATAACAGGGATATTGCGATCCTGGGATTTGGCCCGATAGGAATGAGCGTCATGCTTTCAGCAAAGGCCCTGGGTGCCGGCGGTATTTTTGTCAGTGACATGATTGATGAGCGACTTTCAGTTGCGCGGTATGAAGGTGCTTCATTAACATTAAATCCGCTTAAGGAAGACGTGGTTGGAGGAGTAACCGGAGTCATTCCTCAGGGGGTTGATGTGGTATTCGAATGCTGCGGTAAACAGGAAGCCGTTGACCAGGCAATTGATTTGCTGAAGCCGGGTGGAAAACTTATGGTCGTGGGAATTCCGGAGTTTGAAAGATGGACTCTGGATGTTGATAAAACAAGGCGGAAGGAGATTGCTGTCCAGTATGTAAGGCGTCAGGTCGGCTGCGTTCAGCCATCAATCGATCTGATGAGTTCGGGAAGGATAAATATAAGCAGAATGATCACCCACAGGTTCCCGTTTTCACACACAAAGGAAGCATTCGACCTTGTTGCATCATATGGCGAAGGAGTTATGAAAGCTATGATAGAATTCTGAAACATTGGATCTTCCTATGCTATTTCCCCGGAAAATAGTTTTTAATTTAATGGAACGCTGCGTAAATCCGTTAACGGAAAAAATTTTGAATGTACACTTTGTTCATTAATTGAAGTTCAAAATGTCGAAAGAATATTCTATATTCGGGTTCTTTACCTGAAAACTTACAGACAATTTTTATAAATGAGCCGAATTGTAGTCATAGGAAGTTCAAACACCGATATGGTGGTTAAAGCGAAACAATTACCAGGTCCCGGTGAAACTGTATTGGGAGGAGCCTTCCTGATGAATCCTGGCGGTAAAGGTGCAAACCAGGCTGTGGCTGCCGCCAGGTTAAAGGGAAATGTAACATTTGTTGTAAAACTCGGAAATGATCATTTCGGCAACCAGTCAAAGCTGTTATTCGACAGGGAAGGCCTTGAAACAAAATACATTATAAAAGATTCAAAGAACCCGTCAGGTATTGCCCTGATCACTGTTGATGAGCATGGAGAGAACAGCATAGTGGTCGCACCCGGATCAAATGCAGCTCTGTCAGCTTATGATATTGATGATGATGTTTACGGTAACGACAGCTCGGACGTATTTCTGATGCAGCTTGAGATACCGGTAAGCACAGTGGAGTTTGTGGCAGAAAGGGTTGCGGAAAAGGGCAACAGAGTTATTTTGAATCCGGCACCTGCAAGGCAGCTCTCAAATGAACTTCTTGACTCTCTTTTCATAATAACGCCCAACGAAAGAGAGGCTGAAACACTCACCGGTGTAAAAATAACTGACACTGCCTCTGCCGAAATTGCCGCATCAAAACTTCTCAGTAAAGGAGTAAAAAATGTGATCATAACGATGGGAGCCGCCGGAGCATATCTTCTTAACAGCGAGGTTTCAAAAATGATCCCTGTCGTGCCTGTGAAGGCAATTGACACTACCGCTGCAGGTGATGTATTCAACGGTGCTCTCGCCGTTGCCGTATCAGAGGGCAGAACTCTTGAAGACGCCATCGACTTTGCCAATAAGGCAGCCTCAATTGCAGTGACAAGAATGGGAGCCCAGGCATCAGCTCCTTACCGTAATGAAATAGAACAGGATCGTCAATGAAGAACTTAGCATTTACCATCCTGGTTGCTGCATTAATAATCACCGGATGCAACTGCTGTCAGTCCGGAAAAGGTACAATTCCGGTAAAAATAATCTTTGACAGCGATCTCGGGCCTGATTACGATGATGTCGGGGCTCTGGCGATCCTTCACGCAATGGCCGATAGCGGCAAGGTGGAAATCCTTGCCACATTATCCTCAAACAAAAATGAACTTGTGGTACCATCAATAGAGGTCATAAATACTTACTTCAACAGGCCGGACATCGAAACCGGCGCACCAAAAACAGCAGGAGTCAGTATTGGATCAGCGCAACACTGGGCAGATTCAATAGTTAAGAAATATCCTCACAGAATCTCAGGTACGTCCCAGGCGCCCGATGCAATCAGCATCTACAGGAAAATACTGTCCGCTGAGCCCGACAAAAGCGTTACAATAGTCACTGTCGGTTTCCTTACAAATCTTTCCAATCTGCTTAAGTCGACAAAGGATGAATACTCGCCACTGGACGGGAAAGAACTTGTGAAGAAAAAGGTAAAAAGGCTTGTTTCAATGGCGGGATGGTTCCCTGAGGGAAGGGAATTCAATATCTATATGGATTCTGCATCATCAAAATATACGTATGAAAACTGGCCTTCAGAGGTTATTTTCACGGGATTCGAGATCGGAAGCAGGATACATACAGGATTAAGGCTTGCCAACTCGCCTGTCCGCAACAGTCCTGTCCGTGATGTCTTCAGGATCAGCATCCCGAAATCGGAAGAGGACAAAAACGGGCGCATGAGCTGGGATGAAACCGCTGTGATTATAGGAGTATATGGCCCTGAGCCTTTTTTTGACCTTGTCAGGGGAAAAATCCTTGTCGCTGATGACGGAAGCAACAAATGGGAAAAAGATGCTGCAGGGAAACAATATTATGTTGTTCAGAAAATGCCTGTCGATAAGATGCAGGTGTTTCTCGAAGACAGAATGATGCATGTACCGGTTATAAAATAAAAACTTACGCAGAGGCGCACAGAATCCCGATAGCTCACGATAGCTATCAGGGCCCTCCCGTGAAGGAATTTAAATTATAATTCATGCTACCTGAATCTATTTGCTTTTGTCTTTAATCTTTAATGTTATGTTCATTCCTCAGTCCTATTCACTCGCAGTCATACTCTGCATAGTAACTATGCTGTGCTGGGGCTCATGGGGCAATACCCAGAAGCTTGCCGGCAAGTCCTGGCGTTTTGAACTTTACTACTGGGATTATGTCCTCGGAATACTTCTGTTTTCATTGCTTCTTGGCTTTACCCTGGGCAGCACCGGGGAAAACGGAAGAGGATTTATTCCCGATATATCACAGGCTGATCCCGGGAACATTCTGAAAGCAATGGCGGGCGGTATTATTTTCAACGCTTCAAATATTCTTCTTGTTGCCGCAATGGCAATTGCAGGAATGGCGGTTGCATTTCCTGTGGGCGTCGGAATAGCCCTTGCACTCGGGGTAATTATCAATTATATTTTTGTTCCCCAAGGCAATCCGGTCCTTCTTTTTTCCGGCGTGATACTTATTGTTGCAGCAATTATCATCGACGCTGTTGCATATAAAAAGCACAGCCGGTTACTGCAGAAAGTTTCGGGCAAAGGAATACTTCTGTCAGTTGCTGCAGGAGTCCTGATGTCGCTGTTCTACAGGTTTGTTGCCAGTTCCATGGCTTCCGACTTCGTTAGTCCCGGGCATGGGAAGCTCACGCCATATTCAGCTGTTTTCTTTTTTGCTCTGGGTGTGGTAATCAGCAACCTGATTTTCAACTACCTGATCATGAAAAAGCCATTTGAAGGAGAACCGCTTACATTCAGAGATTACAAAAAAGGCAGCTTTGGAGTACATCTGACAGGAGTATTGGGAGGCGTGATCTGGAACCTTGGTATGTCGATGAGCATAATTGCATCTGGCAAAGCCGGATATGCAATCTCATATGGTCTTGGTCAGGGAGCTACGCTTATTGCTGCCCTCTGGGGAGTGTTTATATGGAAGGAATTCAGGGGAGCAGCGCCATCAGTGAACCGGCTCATATTCCTGATGTTCCTTGCCTATCTGGCCGGACTGTCGCTGCTGGTATATGCAGGTGCCTGATACTTTTTAAGTAGGGTCACTGGGCGGTAATAAATCCCTCAAGCCTTATATCAGCAGATGAGGAACCAGCCATTATACTGATTCTTCCCGGTTCCAGAATCCATTTCTGCTGCTGTGTGTCCCAGTATCGAAGATCGTCGGCCTTTAACGGAATAGTAACGTTCACAGTCTGTCCTTTTGGTACAAACACTCTTCCGAATCCCTTCAGCGCTTTAGCCGGCCGTTCAACTTTTGAATCCGGGAAGCTCACATAGAGCTGGCACACTTCATCACTGTCATAATTTCCGGTATTCTGAAGGTTAAGGGATACATCAACTGTTTCCTTGTTCTTAATAGTTTTCTTTCCAGTCTTCAGATCTGAGTATTTGAAGGTCGTATATGTAAGTCCGTGACCAAAAGGGAAAAGCGGTTCGTTTTTAAAATAAAGATAGGTTCTTCCGTCCCTGATATTATAGTCAAGGATAGGCGGAAGCTGGTCGATCGATGTGATCCAGGTTTGCACAAGTCTTCCGGCAGGGCTGACTTTGCCGAAGATAATATTTGCCACGGCATTGCCCATCTCCTGGCTTGACTGGCTTACATGCAGGATCGCCGGTATATGTTCTTTCGACCAGTTCACCGCATATGGGAAACTTGAAACAAGTATCAGGATTGTCCTGGGGTTTGCAGCGTATACCAGCTTTACCAGGTCTTCCTGCTCAAGTGAAATTGCCTGGCGGTCAACATCTTCACGTCCATCGCTTGCCACATGGTTCTGTCCCCACCCAAGCCCGTAGCTTAAAGGATGATTACCTATGCAGACTATTGCAACGTCGGACTGCTTTGCCGCTGTCACCGCCGAATCGGCCTTGTTGCCTGCAGCAAACCTCACCGTAACATCGCTGCCGAGAAAGTCGCGGATACCTTTAAGGATAGTAACCCTGTATGGCGGATTTCCGGCATACCAGTCGGATATTACCATGTTTGCTGATGGCCCTATAACAGCTATTGATTTTATTTTGTCTTTCTGAAGCGGCAGTATATTCTCATTTTTCATGAGAACAATTGATTTTTCTGTTGCCGTTCTTGCCAGGTCACATGCTTCCTGTTTTGTCCATGGGGCAATGGTATCTTCAACTCCAATTTTTGTATAAGGGTTTGCCGGTGAATTGTCAAGCAATCCAAGTTTTAAAATGACTTTCAGGTTGCCGTAAATAGCTTCATCAATATCTTTTTCAGAAATCAGGTTCTTCTCAAGAGCCTCTTTAACCGAAGCCCTGTAATCATCTAGGAACATAGTTATTCCTGCCTTTAGGCATTCAGCGGCAGCAACCGGGAGTGATGAATAATAAGCGTGTGTGGTCACCAGCTGCCTGAAAGCTCCTCCGTCGGTTGATATTATTCCCCTCAGTCCCCAGTCGTTCATTGTTACTTTCCTTAAAACCGGGTTGACAGTACATGGTATTCCGTTGTAATTGTTATATGCTGCCATAAATGCCTGTGATCCGCCTTCTGTGACGCCTTTGTAGAAGGCGTACGAATAATATTCCCGGAACAGCCGCTCATCAAAATCAGAACTATTGTAAGCCCTGTTGTTTTCATTGCTGTTGGCCAGAAAATGCTTCATAAGAGAGGCTGTTTTCCAGTAAACAGGATTATCGCCCTGAAGGCCTTTTACATAAGCAGTTACCATTGCTGCATTAAGAAAGGGATCCTCTCCGTAGCACTCTTCGGTCCTGCCCCAGCGTATATCACGCCCTATATCGGCATTCGGTGCGAAGACAATAAGCCCGGCAGTTCCGAATTTTCTGTTTTGTGCAAGATACCGGCATTCGGTTGCCTCCCAGCCGGCTATTTTTTTCAGCATATCGGGGTCCCACATTTCCGCAAGGCCGATCGATTGAGGGAAAGTTGTAGTGGGTGAAGCTTTTGAACCCTTAACGGCCCAGTTTGCAGGGCCGCTGTACGCCAGCCCGTGAAGGCCCTCAATTGTATGAGTGCCGGTTATTCCGAGCCTTGGAACTGAAATCCTGGTGGACAGACAGCCAATCTTCTCATCAGTAGTCATCAGTGAAATGACGTTCCTGATTCTTTCATCATCCGAAAGCTTTACATTCTGAAATGGATAGTTCTGGGCAGATGCCAGCTGGCAGGCAAGCATAGCTGCAAATAAAAAAACAAATCGTTTCATTTTAGTTTAGTCATCTGTTTATAAAAATTCTAATCCGGTAATAAACCGGACAAGTTCTTTGATAAATTTATAAAAAATAAAGACTGGCAGATCCCTCACATGGTTAATCTTTCTGATCTTAAGAAAAAATTAAAGAATATATCATGCAGGTTTCGCAAGCCTTACAGGATAGAATAAATTCCTGTAAGACTAATATCGATAAATTTTATTAATCCACAGTATTATTTGACACTTATTATCTTTTTGAATAACAAAGGTTTGCCGTCAGATGACAGGCCCTGGACCATAACTTCATAGTCGGCAGCAAGATCTGAAGACCAGAATTCAACCTTTGCATTTCCGTTCCTGTCAGCCTTTACGGAAGGATTCCAGTAAAGTGTGTTCCTGAAGTCGGGGATACGACACTGTTTAGTTTCCGTATCAGCGTATTCAGGTGATGTAAAATGTTTTACCGGATCAATAACCCTGTAATATGTCCTGACAGCATAGTCGGGCAAAGTCACATTGCTGAAGTCGCCGGCTCTTGTTATGACATTAACCAGGCCATAAAACATATAGTCGCCCACGAAATATTTTTCCCTGACAGCATCAATACGCTCAACCAGTTCCGGATCGAGATTGGCAATAACAGCAGCGTCATTCACAACAACGCCATTGACAAAAAGTACAGGCCGTCTCTCATAAACCCTGTTATCAACCGGATCGGAAAGGGTTATATCATATTTCGATTTCCTGTCTTTGAGGAAAACACCCGGCATTAATTCAAAAAAGACTTCCTGCATTACAGGCAGCTTGATGTAATCATCCATAATTATTTCCTCATCGGGCTTGCCGTAAAATCTGCTGGATCTGTTGACAAACATCTTTCCAGGTGCTTCCCTCACGGTGTCTTCAGCTTTATAGATCTTTGCCACCTGGTAATTGACCTTCATTCTTGAAATTACAGCCGGGAACGAAGCTGATGAAGTATCGTGTAATAAATTGGAATCAGGGTATTTTTCCGAGAATGATGATTCCTGCTTAATGACATTATTCAATCCGGTCTCTTCAGGTTGAATTATCAGGTCCCTTATCTGGTCATCGACCGGGACTGTAAACATAAAATCGCCGTTAATGTCAGTAACTGAGTACTGAAACATTGCGCTCTTCCCTGGAATGGAAAGAAACATGTAGCGTCCCGAATCAGGGGTTTTCGAATTGTTATTTATGAGCTTGCCATAGAGAAAATGACTGTCAGTCTCCCTGTCATATTTTACAACCGGCCAGTTCCCTGATTTTATCAGATCCCAGTCGATCCAGTTGCTTTTCAGGGAAGGAAGACAAGCATTCATTTTTTCCTCATCGATCATGCCGTTATCCATCACACCTGATTCATCAGGCTGAAAACCGAATTCGGAGCCAAATACCATGTAAGCCTCAATGCCGGGAAAAGATCCTGCACCTGCCGGTACAACTGAAATGCTTATGTCTGATGCTATATCAGGTATTTCCTTTAATAAGATATCAAGGGTGATTTTTTCCCTGGTACCGAATTTGTCACCGGAACTAAGTGTCACATTCCTGATCTCTTTCACCGGTGTGTAAATCAGTGCTTCAGCACACAGGTTTCCTGATGCACTGAAAATTGCAGCATCATTTATACCTGGTGTAAGATCTCTTTTGGAAAGCAATATCTTGGCATGGTCGCTGGAAATGTTTATTGTGGTTTCCAGGTCAATATTTCCCCGGGTTTGCACTATCAGATAGAACATGTTCCCTTCTTTCGACCTGAAATTCCTGTCGCTGTTGATCTCAAGGGCAGCAGTGTCAGCATTGATGCTCCTCACGCTGACCTTGAATCCTTGCTGTGCAATCGTTCCTGAAGCCGGATATTTCTGAGAAGGTTTCCTGATAATTTTTTCAGCAAAATTACTTTTATTCAACGCATTAAAAATATTTATAGTTTTCATGAAGCAATTTGCCGGGAGGAAGTTCTTCATCCAGTTTGTATATGCCCTGATTGTATAGCTTCCTGAGCTTAATGTATCAGGAAGTGTCAGTTGCCCTGGTCCTGAACCGTTATCAAGCCTTATCCGCTTCTGTATTACCGGTCTGTTATCATTGTTAAGGATCTCCACATAAGCAATACTGCTATTATATGAAGGCTTAAGACTTTGTCTATCAATAAGATATACTTTAAACCATATATCTTCTCCAGCCACGTAGGCTTCTCTGTCCGTGTGAATATAGATCTCTTCGCGGGGATATTCAATACAGAATTTCCTGAATTTTCCAATGAGCTGATTAAGAAAGTCAGGCTGGGCCGTGGCATCAATGCGGTTCAGGCAGAAGCAGATAAGTAGGGAAACTGAAAACCGGTATATATACTTTTTCATATCTGGAAACTTCAACAGTATTATTAATCTCCTTCCCAGTAAGCAGGCTTGACTGTTGTACCCCTGGTGGTGCAGTCAGCACAAAAACGTTTGTTGGTAATTATCCTGAACGGATTCATCATATTGCCGGATTGATCATCAATTACCCATTCTGATATATTGAGGCCAGGTATCAACACGGATGCGTTGCCATAAATTGTATCTGTAGCGCAATTCGCATAGGGGTTTATGATTCCCATGAAACCACGATCAATAAATATCCTTTTGGAATTTTTTGCGGAAACGCTGAAATACCCCAGGACCTGCTCGGCAGGATCTTCCACACAGTAAATATTCCCGGTTATTGATGCCGGGATGACATCATAAAGACCTCCTACATTACCGGTGATGTTTTTTACTTTATCCCAGTATGAAAATTCGTCTTCATTAAGTGAATACTGATTGACAAGGATGCTGTATTTCACGCTGAGCCTGTCGGTTTCATATGTAATGTAGTTGACCGGGAAGTTTTCTATCATGTCTTCATTCAAAACGGAAGTGTTCTTTATTAAGATATAGTCTGAAGCGCTGGTGACCCAGCAGTCATTGTTGGGGACAGCGTAAGGCACCCTGATTTCCCATGTTTCGGTAAAATTCCATCTATAGTACTTGCACGATCCGTCCCTGTCATAGGTATTAAGATAAATCTGACACCCCTCCTTTGTACCTGATGTAAGGGTGGACGGAACAATTGTCACTTTTTTCCAATAGAGGCTGTCAATCTGAGGAACCGGGTTCATTTCAACAGGAGCCGACGTATAAGAGTAACCATTTACAGTAGAGGAATTTGTACTTATGTGAAGTGTATACTTCCTTCCCACCACTCCTTGAAATACCGAGCTGTCGCTTGCATAAGTCCCGTTTGTGGGTGTCTCCCAGAAGTTAAAAGTATTCCCAAAATTGTCAGTTACAGTAACCGTACAATTGGATAGCGGCCTTGGCGTTGATGCGTCGCCCAGCGGCATTGATCTTGAGAGTTTAATCTTGTATGATTCAGGTTGATCTGTTATCAGACCTTCCACCACCAATAGATTGGGGTCCTCCTTTGTTTCAGGGACAAACTGCGTGATGCAGCCCGAAGCAAGAATAAGGAGAAGCGTTAAAACAGAATAACTTATTGATTTCATAATATTAAAAGTCAAAATTGAAGGTAACCGACGGTATTGCCCTTCCAAACACTGACAATTTGTATCCATATACCGTCTGGTTTTCGTTCTTAAAGTAGACCGAATAGACATTTTCTCTGCCAAGCAGATTATACACCGAGAACACCCAGTTTGGATTCGCAATCTTATGCGACCTCAGGTTGCCGCTGATTTTGAATGACAGGTCAAGCCTCATATAGTCGGGGATTCTGTACTTATTCCTGTCGGAATAATTGACAAGCAGCATGTCATCCATGTAATAAGTTGAGATGGGATAGGTTATAGGTCTTCCGGTACTGTATGTATAGTTTGCCGAGAAACTGTACCTGCGGGAGAAAAGGAAATTAAATGTGGCAATAACGTCATTTGGCTTGTCAAAGTTTGCAGGGAACCAGTTACCGTTGTTTATTATTTCATCACTGAATTTACCCAGGCTCTTCAGCAGAACCCTGGAATATGTGTAAGCAAGGCTCCATCTGACCCTTCCCTCATCCTTTCTGAGTGCGAGTTCAAGTCCGTAAGCTTTGCATTTTACGTTTACTATGTCTTTTTCAATACTTTCATCCATAATAAGATCCGTGCCTCCCTTGAAATCCACCATATTTTGTACCTGCTTGTAATACATTTCTGCCGATGCCTGGATACTGCTCACGGAAAGCATCTGGTAATATCCGATGGCATACTGGTCGCCTATCTGGGGTTTCAGATAATAATCACATAACCTCCAGGTGTCGGTTGGCGAAATTGAAGTTGTGTTGGAAAGCAGGTGCAGGTACTGGCGCGTTCTGTTATAATTCAGTTTTAAAGAACTCCTGAGCGAAGTCCTGAAATTCAAGGAAACCCTGTATTCAGGGCCTCCATAGGTCTTATAGATATGATTCGATTTGAAATTAATAGTATCCGTGATTGTTGACAAACTTTTTGAGTACTCGGGGTCATAAATTGAAAAACTTGCCGGACCAAAAGCCATGAAGGAAGAAAATCTCAGCCCTCCATTAATAGAGAAGTAGTCCGTGACCTTGAACTTATCTTCTATGTAGAGCCCGGCTTCCAGTGCTCTTTGCCTTTCCAATGTCTTCGGGATCACAAGTGATGAATCACTTCCAGGCTGATAACTGCCGGGAAGAACTGAATAATTTGTAAGATCTCCTCCGAAATTTATCTCGTTGCGGCCCTGATAGAGGTTGAAATCAGCTTTCATTTCTGAGCTGTTAACTTTGTGCGACAATACAAAGCCTTCGCTTGGAGTGCTTTCACTTGATACTTCATACCTGTAATTGCTGTTATTTACTGAAATTAAAGAGAAGAACTTGCTGCTGAAGAAATGCCTCCATCTCAACGCAACTATATTATTGTCATAACTGTAAAGAGTATCCGAATTGAACTTAAAGGAATCATGGCTGAGGTATCCCGATAAATCGATCCTGTTGTTCTTATTCACATCCCAGGAAACCCTTGCATTAAGATCATAGAAGGAAGCCCTGCTTTTTTTAAGAGTCGGGTCGTCGATCATTTTCAGCATCCAGTTGGAATATGTTGTCCTTCCTGCAATGATATAAGTGCAGGTATCCTTTTTAATGGGACCTTCGACCATCAGATGAGTTGTTATAGGACTTATTCCGATGTTGCCATCAAAATTCTTCCTGTTGCCGTCTCTGGAGGTAATATCAAGAACCGAAGATATCCTGCCGCCATAGCGGGCCGGTATACCGCCTTTATAAAGGGTGACATCCTTTATAATGTCTGAATTGACTGCCGAGAAGAAACCGAAAAAGTGAGAAGAATTGTAAACAGGGGCACCATACATCAGTATAAGATTCTGATCAGACGATCCTCCCCTGACGTTGAATCCGGCTGAACCTTCACCTACTGACTGAACTCCGGGTATCAGCAGGACGCTTTTAATAATATCAGACTCGCCCATCGATGTAGGCAGCAGCTTGAATGAAGTAAGATTCACCTTTTCCACTCCCACTTCGTATCTCTGAAAAATGACATTTCTCTGGGCTGAAATAACTGTTTCCTTCAGGGGGATAAGCATACTGTTCATTTCAACATCCATATCCCCTGGTCCGTAAAGGTTTACATTTATCTGCTTTTCCTTCATCCCTATGAATGAAAACTGAACCAAATGAACACCACGGGGAAGATTCAATGTATAAAAGCCATATTCATTTGAGACTGTCCCGACTGAGAGTTTCTGTACCTGCACTGTGACACCAGCCACAGCCTCTTTTGTATCCCTGTTGGTTATATAGCCTGATATAATAACATTTCCTGATTTGTACTTGTCAGCCGGATTACCGATATCAACGAACATGTTCCCGGCAAGGGTCTGCTTCTCCTGCTGGTCGTAGTATTCAGTGGGTGCAAGGTAATTGGCTTCTTCCGATATGTTTGAATCCGGTACTTTCACTGCAAAATTTTTGGTAATTACTACGTTGCCTGATCCGTCAATAAAATAAAAGAGCGATTTTCCCCTGAAAAGCTTGTCCAGCAAATCAGTAAGGGATGATATCCCGGGGTAGTCTCCGGGCTTCAGATCTTTCACCCACTCCTCCCTGTAAAAGAACTTTAGCTTATACGTGCTTTCAGCCTTTGACACAAAGTCCTTAAAAGAAAGGTTGTCATAATTCCAGGTAATCTTCATTTCCTCCTGGGCTGACAGGACAGGAAATAAAAACAAGGTCAATATAAGGATCTGAACTTTTAATTTCATCTTGATACTACTGCTGCAATTTATCATAATATTCAACCACAGGTATGAAACTCCACGCATCGCTTTTTACAATCTTCAGCTTATTTGTTTTAATAAAGGTTTTAATCTGTTTTTTATGGTCCTTTAAAAGACTCAGGAATTCCATTTTGCTTTTTACCGGATAAAACTTCCCGTCTTTTTTCAAAAATATCTTTTGAGTCTGATTGAATAAATCGTACTTATTATCGACTGCCAGTAAGAGAATCTCTTTCCTATATCTGACAAAGAGTGAAGTGTTTCCGCTGTAAAGAACATTCATATATCCCGAAAGATTATTTAAAGAATCAGCATCGATCCTGCGGAATTTGTAAACCTTGTTTTCAAAATTCAGGCTGAACTCATCAATTTTTTCCTTATTGAGCTGAAGGATAATTCCATGATCAGTAATCGAGAGCAGTTCATCATTGTAAATGTCATATTTTAATTTAAGTTCCGGGAAATATTTTCCTTCAATGCGCACAGTGCCCGGAAGAAAGTCCTTTGAAAAAAGGAACTGATCGCCCATAATTCTGCTGTACAGGTTTCTCCATACCCTTCCGTTGTACAGGATTTGTTTCCCGATCGAATCATGCTCAATTAAAGCTGCTTGCTGCTGCCCTTTGCTTTTACAGCTATGTCCGGGAAAGGAGATTGACAAAAACAGGATGGAAAGGAATAAAAATAAAGATTTTCTCATGAGTCCATTCATAAGTTCCTCGTTTCAGGGTAGTAAATTTTCAGGTCCCGCTCCGGGAAAATACTTTGCTTTTTCCCGAAATCTAATAAAGATTGACAAACTGCAATGGCTAATTATTCCGGGAGATCTGTTTTATTTTTTAATTTTTCGAATTTACTTAATATCTGCGATTTTAAGTGGATCCTGACAATAGTTTTTTTTCCAGGGGAACAAAGACACGGTTTACTTTTCTTTCGGACGCCGGATGATGCCTGAAATTGAGAAAGCGAAGACAGTATGTAAAGAAATTGGCATGAGCAACATTAGATGCATGTTTCTTTGTAATAACTATGCAAAATATTTTAAATCTTACTAAATTTGGAGAATACATTCAAAAACAATGGCCCACTCCTGGGTTCTTGAATATAAGATCAAAATCAACCGCTCCGGTCTCTGTTGAAATTGGCCGGATCAATCAGATTTTCTTTGACTTTCAATAACGGCTGAACCAATATGATCCGGACCGTTTTTCCTGAATTTAAAATAACTTATAAATACTCATATGGAAAAGCTTATAATTACAGGCAATGACCTTAAAATAACCGACGTTGTGAATGTTGCCCGTTACGGGCAAAAAGTTGAACTCCATCCTGATGCAAAAAAGCGGATAAACGCGTGCCGTGATATGCTTGAGAGAAAGATCGTTGCTCACGAGATAATGTATGGAGTAAACACCGGAATCGGCGAATTTTCTGAGATTGTACTTAATGACGACCAGATCAAGGATTTTCAGAAATACCTTGTTTACAACCATGCTGCCGGAATAGGCGAACCGGCTTCAAAGGAAATTGTGAGAGGAGCAATGCTTGGCAGGATAAATGTCCATGCTCACGGAAATTCAGGCAGTAGGCTGGAAATAACCGAAACCCTTGCAGAGATGCTCAACAAGGATGTCACTCCGTATGTCTGTCAGAAAGGATCTGTTGGCGCTTCAGGTGATCTTGCACCAATGTCACAGATCGCCCTCCTGCTTTTGGGAGAAGGAAAAGCCTGGTACAAAGGGGAACTACTTGAAGGTAAGGAAGCAATGAAAAGGGCAGGTATTCCTGTTCCCGGGCTCCAGGCACGTGACGGTCTGGCAGCCATAAACGGATCGAACATGCTTACCGCAATGAGTGCTATATGGCTCGTGGATGCAAACAACTGGCTAAAACAGGCGGAGATAGCAGCCTCAATGTCGCTCGAGGCCCTGAAAGCCAATATGAAGCCTTATACACCCCTTCTGCATGAAGCAAGAGGATTCAAAGGGGCTGTAAGAAGCGCAAGTTCAATAAATAAATGCGTTTCAGGTGGAGATCTTAAAGAGGGTAGGGTAAAATCAAAAGTGCAGGATGCTTATTCAATGAGGTCAACCCCGCAAGTGATAGGTTCTGCACACGACATGCTTGCATATGCACGGTCACAGGTTGAGACCGAGCTTAACGGTGTGGGCGACAATCCTATATTCTTTCCTGACAAAAACCTTCAGCTTTCGGGAGCCAACTTCCAGGGGTCGCCCGTAAGTGTGCCGATGGACATGGCCGGGGCATGCATTACAATGGTGTGCGTAATGTCGGAAAGGAGGATGAACAGGTTAAATAACCAGGCTTTGAGCGTGGGCCTGCCCGATTTCCTGACAAAAGGGGCAGGAATGTTTTCAGGCATGATGCTCAGCCAATATACTGCTGACACCCTGATAGTTGAACAAAGGATACTTTCCGTACCTGCATCGATCCAGTCGATCCCTGCTGCCGCCGACCAGGAGGACTTTGTCTCAATGGGCATGAATACTGCCATAAAAAATAACCAGATACTCGACTGTGCTTACGGGATTCTGGGAATCGAGTTCATGGCCGCAGCCCAGGCTCTCGACTTCAGGAAGGATGAATATAAATTCGGACACGGTGTCCAGAAGGCAAAGGATGTGATCAGGAAGCATGTGGATTTTCTTGACATCGACAGGCCTTTATATCCCGATCATACAGCAATGAAGGAACTCGTAAAATCGTGCGAGATCCTTAATGAAGTTGAGAAGATAACAGGAAGCCTTGAATAAAAAACAGACTATATTTGTGTAAACCAAGCAACTCTTATGAAAAAATCATGCTATTCGGTTATTGCAGCAGTTACGCTTTTACTGCTCTGGTCCTGCTCATCAAAGCAGGAAATGATGGAAAAACGGATGAAAAAATTCATTGCAGGTTATGAGACCAGGGTAATTCCTCTTTACAGGGAAGCAAACCTGGCTTCCTGGAATGCAGACATAACCGGGAAAGATGAGGACTATTCAAAGAGCGAAAAGGCTTCTTTCGAACTCGCAAAGGTTTATACTGACACGGCAGCTTTTGCGGAGCTTAAGAAACTTAAGGAATCGGGTTATGTAAAGGACACCCTTCTGTCACGTCAGCTTGACATCCTTTACAACTCCTTCCTTGGCGGACAGGTTGATACTGCAATGGTACAGAAACAGATAAGAATGGAAACAGAGATCAGCCGGAAGTTTTCGACCTTCAGGGCCAGGGTAAAAGGCAAAGAGCTGACTGATAACCAGGTAGAGGATATCCTCAGGACATCTACCGTAAGCAGTGAACTGCGCGAAGCATGGGAAGGACACAAGATGATTGGTCCGGTTGTGGCTGATGATATTATAAACCTTGTCAAACACCGCAACATGATCGCCAGAAAGATCGGCTTCAGCAACTATCATGAAATGAGCTTAAAGCTATTGGGGCAGGATCCTGCCGAGGTTACTGCAATATTTGACGAGCTCGACAAACTCACGAGAGATAATTTTGCCCTGTTGAAGAACGATATCGACAATTACTTTGCAAACCGTTATAAGATAAAAACATCAGAACTGCGTCCATGGCATTACCAGAACAGGTATTTCCAGGAAGCTCCCAGGATCTATACTGTAAATTTCGACAAATACTATGAAAATCAGGATCCTGTGAAGCTGGTCTCAAAGTTCTACGACGGCATCGGGCTTAATATCGATTCTGTCCTTTCGAGGAGCGATCTTTACGAGAAACCGGGCAAAAACCAGCATGCTTTCACCAGTGATATTGACCGTTCAGGAGATGTAAGGACTCTTTGCAATGTAAAACCCGACTCATACTGGATGAGCACACTGCTGCATGAACTGGGCCACGCAACCTATTCATACTACTGCGATAGGAGCCTGCCCTTTACTCTCAGGGATGCGGCACACACTTTCACAACAGAAGCAGTTGCAAAATTTTTTGAACGCCAGGCTTACAATCCGTTGTGGATTCAGAAAATGGGACTGATCGATTCAGCTGAGGCAAAAAGAATATCTGATGAAAGCAGGAAGTCTCAGCGACTCCAGATGCTTGTCTTCAGCCGCTGGGCACAGGTGATGTACAGGTTTGAAAAATCAATGTATGAAAACCCTGACCAGGATCTTAACCAGCTTTGGTGGAACCTTGTTGAAAAATACCAGCTTCTGAAAAAGCCGGAGGGAAGAAATATGCCTGACTGGGCGACCAAGATACATATTGCCCTTTACCCATGCTATTATCACAACTATCTCCTTGGCGACCTTCTTGCCTCCCAGTGGTTTTACTATATAGACGATCATATCACTAAAAACCAGTCACTTGTCGGTGAAAAGGCAGTCGGGGACTATTTCAGGAATAAAGTATTCATGCCGGGAGCAAAATACTACTGGAATGATATGATCCAAAGGGCCACGGGTGAAAAGCTTACGGCAAAATATTACGCAAGACAGTTTGTACAATAAAAGACAAAAGTCAGGACGAAATATTATCCCGTGTGAAGCGTCGGTATTAAACGATAAAAGCTGATTTGGTTCCTGTTAAGAAGCTTTTACAGGAAGTCATAAGGATACATTAAAAAAAGAACTTATTTAAACAATGATAAAATGAAGGTTAAATTAAGCGATTACCCGACTTTAAATAAAGAATGGGACAAAGAAGAAACTGAAAAGAAGACCAGAAAGATCCTTAAGAAAATAGGAAAACTCCAGAATAAAATGTATGCTCAGGACAAGTTCAGCATACTTGTTGTGCTTCAGGGTATAGATGCGTCCGGCAAAGACGGTGTCACCAAAGGCCTGCTTAAATACTGCAACCCGCTGGGAATAAAAATTTCAAGCTTCAAGAAACCAACTGAGAATGAATATGCCCACGATTTCCTCTGGAGAATTCATGAGGTTGTGCCGCGTAAAGGAGATTTGCATATTTTCATAAGATCTCATTATGAGGACATTCTGGTTCCGTCCGTCGAAAAATATATTCCGGAAGATGTTATAGAAAAACGTTACAAAACGATAAATGATTTTGAAAAACTCCTTGAGCAGAATGATACAAAAGTCCTTAAATTCTTCATGCATGTCTCAAAGGAAGCTCAGAAGGAAAGGCTCATGGAAAGGATTGAAGACAAGAAAAAACACTGGAAGCACAAGGATGGAGACTGGGATACCCGCGAGAAATTTGATGAATATATGGATGTCTATGAAAAGATAATTAATACCTGCACCGTAACTCCCTGGCATATTGCTCCTTCCGACAAAAACTGGCAGAAACTCTACTCTATTTCAGAGGTAGTCCTGAAGACTCTCGAGGGACTCGATCTTAAATGGCCTGAATTGGTTACAGAAAAATTCAAGAAAGAAGCCTGATCTGTAGTAATAATAAATTAAAAATCACACAGTAATGAATAAAATAATTCTTATCCCGTTATTTCTGGCTTTTGCCGTTGCAGCAAATGCCCAGACCGGATATACACCAACTCCGGAAAACCTGAAAGCCCGTGAAGGGTTTCAGGATTCAAAATTCGGAATGTTCATACATTGGGGCGTTTACAGCGTCCTTGCAAACGGCGAATGGGTTGAGAACAATCTTAAAATTGACAAGCAAACGTACCAGAAGCTACCGGCTTTCTTCAATCCTGTCAGTTTTAATCCTGAGGAGTGGGTCTCACTGGCAAAAGCTGCAGGCATGAAATACATTGTAATTACAAGCAAACATCACGATGGTTTTGCAATGTGGGGTTCAAAGCTGAGCGACTGGAATATTGTCGACAGAACTCCTTATAAAAAAGATGTACTTAAAATGCTTTCAGAGGAGTGCAAAAAGCAGGGGATCAAGCTCTTTTTCTATCATTCCCAGCTTGACTGGTACCAGGATAATTATTTCCCGAGAGGTGAAACGGGTCATACTACCGGCCGTCCTGAAAGCGGCGACTGGTACAAATACCTCGATTATATGGACGGCCAGCTTCAGGAACTTCTGACCAACTACGGAGAAATAGGCGGTATTTGGTTCGACGGCATGTGGGACAAGAAAGATGCCGACTGGCGCCTTAATAAAACTTACAGACTGATCCACTCCCTTCAGCCCGCATGCCTTATAGGCAGCAACCACCACCTTGCACCATTCCCGGGTGAAGATTTCCAGATGTTTGAGAAAGACCTTCCCGGGCAGAAAACGACCGGGTTCAATAATGATCAGAAAATCGGGAGCCTGCCGCTTGAAACATGTGAAACGATGAATGATTCATGGGGGTTTAACCTTCTGGACAAAAATTACAAGTCTGCCAAAACACTTATCCAATACCTTGTAAAGGCTGCCGGGTATAATGCTAACTTCCTTCTGAATGTAGGACCAATGCCTGACGGGAAAATCCAGCCGGAATTTGTTTCAACCCTGAAAGAGATAGGAAACTGGACAGGGAAATACGGGGAAACAATATATGGTACCAGAGGGGGACCTGTTACACCCAGGAGCTGGGGCGTGACAACACAAAAAGGAAATAAGGTCTTTGTTCATGTTATGAACCTCGAAGATCCAAACCTGCTCATACCCTATTTCGGGAAAAAAGTAAAAAGAGTTACTCAGTTCACGACAGGATCACAGCTTAAATTCAAACAGGATCAGTTTGGAATAGCAGTTACCATCCCCCGGGAAATGGTAGATGACATCGATACGATCCTGGTAATAGAAATTTGAACACCTTTAAAATAAGGAATATTAACTGCAGAGGGAGCCAGGTTATTGCAAAGCAAGCTAAGGTGAAATATTTTGTGTATTCAATCCATCAATGAATTTCTTCATCCTTTCATAATGTGACCCTTCCCAGTATATTTTCCCGCAACCATTGCATTTTTTAAAGTTCATGAAATACTTTCTTGTCTTCGGAGGCAGCTGCTCCCCGATTTCCTCTTTGGAAACATCCTCCACGGTCGCATTGCACTCCATGCACCTTGTAAAAGGCTTCATATCTTTTTTAAGGTCGAACCTTTTCAGTACCTCCGTCAGCTGTTCCTTCGGATCCGACGATCTGACCCAATAACCATGAGTGACCTTTTTATTCTTAAGCAAGCCCTTGTCCCTGGTAAGAATTATCCTTCCCTCCGATAATGATCTATCAATTATATCATTATCAGTCAAGTGCATCTTATAATAAGTATCAAATCCGCAGAGGCGGAGGTACCTGGAAAGCCTTCCCATATGAACGTCAGCAACGAATTTTGTATCCCTGAGTGGTTTTGCCCTCAACGGAGATATTCCTGAAATATTCAGACTTTCAAATACCGGGTATACCGACACCTGATCCTCGTTCCTTAATTTGTAAGAGTAATTTACTGGTCCACCGTTCACTAATATCAGATCAACCTCAGCATGCGGAATACCGATCGCCTCTATCGCATCTTTTACCGAAGGATTGCCTGTGAAGACATATTGGAAAGTGATCTTCCTCCTTCTGAAAGGTAAAAAGTCATTTAGTTCCTCGTAAAACCTGAATGAAGCTGAGTTAGTATCATTTCCGGGGTTTTTCATCCTCTTTGTGTGGGTTCAATATTGAGGTTTAAAGCCTTTTGGAGAATATTTCAAACAGGTTCTCCGTGCTCAGGCTTACGGGATTTTCCTTAATTGAAGTTTCAGCGCAGATCAGTCCGGCATCTTCGGTTTTAATCCCGTATCTGCTCAGCGCCGGCAAATGAAGTTCATCCGTAAGTTCCTCAATGTACCCTCTGAACCTGTCTATATAATAATCATCCGACCTCCCATTTTCATCACTTAAAAGGCTTCCCATGATTGCGTATTTCTTTAAAGCCTGTGGATTGGCTCCGTTTCTTCTTAGTTCTCTGATATTGATCTCGTTGGCAGGGCTCATAAGAGTTCCGCAAATGACTCCGTGCGGGATATGGTACATTCCTCCTATCGAGGAAGCAAAGCCATGAACTACACCCAAACCGGCATTTGCGAGACATATTCCTGAAGTAAGAGCTGCAAATGACATATCCGACCTCGCCTCCGGATCGCGGCCATCTTTAATGCACCTTACAAGAGAGACTCTGACCGCTTTCAGTCCTTCAATTGCAAGTGCATCGGTATAACTGCATGATCTGACTGAAAGGAAAGCTTCAGTCAGCTGTGAAAAGCAATCCATTCCGCTTGCTGCCGTAATTTCAGGAGGACAACTGAGTGTCAGTTCAGGATCCACAACAGCAATATCAGGGACAAAGTTATCGTGGCGCAGCGATTTTTTATATCCGTTTTTGCCGACTGAGGATATCACCGCATTTTTAGTTGCTTCACTCCCGGTACCGGAAGTAGTCGGGATGGCTATATACGGAATTTTTGCTCCCGGATGTTTCCGGCTACCCACATCTTCGAGGTATTCAGTCACAGACTCCGGCTTATACAGCATTGCTGATATCGCCTTACCTGAATCCATGACGCTGCCGCCGCCTATGCCTGCTACTACATCAATTTTTTCTTTCTTATACTTTTCAGCGGTTTCATCAATAATTTCCGGAGAAGGTTCGCCTGATATCTCAACCAATTTATGCTTAATGCCGCTTTTCTGAAATGCATCAGCAAGCAGGGCGTAGTGATCCGAAGCCAGAAATGACTTCCTTCCGGTGACAAGAAGAACTGTTGTCCCATACCTTCCGATCAACTCTGGAACAAGGCTTAATTTTCCGCTTCCAAAAAAGATAAGAGGCAGGCGGGCAAATTGAAAAGGCTTTGCCATCGTTATGGCTTTCGTGGTCGAAGCAGTTGATATCTTATCCCTTTACGCGGTTCTGCCATCATTTCCTGAACTGTATCCCTCCATTTCAGATAATGCGGCGTGTTCTTGTGATCCGCATTCGCTTCTTCCGATTCATAAGCTTCATAGATCAGGAACCGGTCTGGTTCATCGGTCTGCTGGCTAAAGTCGAACCGCAGATTCCCCGGTTCCTTTATGGATTCGAAATGATTGGCAGTCGTTGCTTCAATGAACTTTTCGACTGCTTCCGTCTTGACATGGACATAAACACAAGTTACTATCATAATATCAGCTATTTTCAGTAAAGTTAAGGCATCTGTGCCAAAGTACAAATGGAATTGAGTAAATTGCTATATATTTAAAAACAATAAGCTCATGAAATTCCTGACCTTAAAATTATGCTTTGCACTTTTACTTGCCATACTGCCCTTTGTCAAATCAGCCTGTCAGCTTTCTGCTGACCGCATTAATCTTTTCGATTCTGACTGGCGTTTCTATCGCGGCGGCGCACAGGGAGCTGAAAACCCGTCATTTGACGATTCAAAATGGAGGAGCATAGACCTGCCTCACGACTGGAGCATCGAAGATCTGCCGGGGACAAATTCACCTTTCATTATTAATGCCATCAGCCAGGTAAGTGGCGGTTTCACTACCGGTGGTACCGGCTGGTACAGAAAGACATTCACAATTCCTGGTAATCTGAAGGAAAAGCATCTCAGGCTGCTCTTTGAAGGAGTATATATGAATGCTGAAGTTTACCTTAACGACGTTCTGCTTGGAAAACATCCTTACGGATACACAAGCTTCTGGTTCGATATAACCGGCAGACTGAAACAGGAAGGCAATAATGTGCTTTGCGTCAAGGTCATGAATGAAGGTGAGAACAGCCGGTGGTATTCCGGATCCGGAATTTACAGGCATGTTTGGCTGATTATGGTAAACCCTGTCCACTTTGAGACATGGGGCACCTGCATCACTACTCCTGAGATCAAAGGGGAAGATGCATTTATAAGTGTAAAGAATACACTTATAAATGAAGGCCTTCAGGACAAAAAAATTAAACTGATTACCAAAATATTAGACTCTACGGGTCAGCTGGCAGGTCAGGTTGAAAACAGTGCAGAAATAGGAAGTGGAAAAAGCCTGATTCTTGATCAGAAAATCAGAGTTGAAAAGCCTGAACTATGGTCTCCCGACTCCCCTTCTCTTTACAAGGCTGTCAATGAAATCTATGAAAACGAATCACTTACAGATCAGATAAATACAAATTTTGGTATCAGGTCTGTTTCGGTCGATGCTGTTGAAGGTTTCCGCCTTAACGGAATGATTCTAAAGCTCAGGGGTGGCTGCTTGCATCACGATAACGGGCCCCTGGGGTCAAAGGCATATGACAGGGCTGAAGAACGGCGGGTCGAATTGCTTAAAGCAAGCGGATTCAACGCTGTCCGCACTTCTCATAATCCGCCTTCACCGGCATTTCTTGATGCCTGCGACCGCCTTGGGATGCTCGTAATGGATGAGGCATTTGATATGTGGAATGAAGGGAAGAACCCTGCCGATTACCATCTTTTTTTCAACGACTGGTGGAAAGATGACATTATAAGTATGATCCACCGCGATATGAATCATCCTTCAGTCATAATGTGGAGCATAGGCAACGAGATACCGGACCGGCAAAAACCTGCGGTTGTGGAAATCGCGGGAAAGCTTGGTTCTCTTGTCCGTGCTCTCGATCCGACGCGCCCCGTCACTTCAGCAGTGAATGACCTTAACCCTGACAAGGATCCCTATTTCGCCACTCTTGATGTAGCAGGTTACAATTATGCTGCGGGAGGTGATCATAATCAATCAGATATTTACGAGCAGGATCATGCAAGGGTTCCAGAAAGGATAATGGTCGGCACTGAATCATTTCCTCTGGAGGCTTTTCATGCATGGATGGAAGTTATCGATCATCCTTATGTAATCGGCGACTTTGTATGGACAGCCTTTGACTACATCGGTGAGGCAAGCATCGGATGGAGAGGCTACCTGCAGAAGCAGGATTTCTATCCATGGAACCTGGCATATTGCGGGGATATAGACATATGCGGATGGAAGCGTCCTCAATCATATTATCGTGATGTTCTCTGGAAGCAGGATCAGCTGTCAATCTGGGTAACTCCTCCTACCCCTTCCTTTGAGATTAATCCTGAAAGAGAGCCATGGTCCAAATGGCACTGGCTAGATGCTATTGACAGCTGGAATTGGGTCGGAGTCACCGATAAGCCAATTGATGTCAAGGTCTACTCTTCCTGCGATCAGGTTGAGTTGTTTCTGAACGGCAAATCGCTTGGTAAAAAACCTACAAACCGGACAACTGAATTTATGGCTTCATGGCAGGTACAATATCAGCCCGGAACGCTGAAAGCAGTGGGTTATAAGGGGAAAAAACAGGTAAGTATTTCAGAACTGAAAACAGCCGGCGATCCGGTTAAAATAAAAATGACGGCCGACCGTCAGGTCATCAGGGCCGACGGACAGGATCTCTGTTACATTACTGTCGAGCTTACGGATGCAAATGGCGTAAGGGATCCACGGGCCGAAAATACCATAAGGTTCGAAGCTTCAGGTCCGGCGAAAATAATCGCGACCGGGAATGCAAATCCCGTGAGCACGGAAAGTTACCAGTCACATGAGAGAAAAGGGTGGCACGGACGTTGCCTTGTCATAGTAAAATCTGAAGGCGGTAAAGGCAGGATAACTGTCAAAGCCTCCTCTCAGGGACTGGAGACAGGTGTAATTGAAATAGAAAGCAAATGAAATGGCACAGGAAAATATTATGAAGTTCACTATTTATTCTGGCTTTTATTATTTATAAATTCACAGTCTTAATCAACAGAATCAACTTTGACTTTATCTATTAAACCATGGAAAATCTTAACAAAACGAAGAAGGGCATCTCGAGGAGGAAATTTCTCGGCGGCACAGCTGCTGCTGCAGCTCTTTCGATGGTACCATTGAACTACGGATGCAAACCTGGCAAGCCGGTTCCGGCACCGGTTCCTGTTGCCGGTGACAAGCCAAACTCTAATTTTGGAGGTGTGCAGATTGGTACAATAACATACAGCTGGCGGAGTATGCCGGGTGGTGTTGAAAACATTATAAAATATTGCAAGGAGACCGGCATTAACTCAATTGAGCTGATGAGCAATGATCTGGAGGATTATCTTGGAGCTCCAAAAAATCCAATGATGGCTATGTTTGGTCCTCCTCCCCCGGCACCGCGGCAGGCAGGTGCGCCGGAAGCCGGCGCTCCACAGACAGGCGCCCGCCCGGCAGGACCTCCTGCAGGTGGTTTCCAGCCTCCCAGGTTCACTCCGGAACAGGAAGCCGCAATAGCAAAATACAACAAGGAAATTAAAGAGTGGAGACTTTCTCTGCCAATTTCAAAAATTGAAGATACGCGTAAGCTATTCGATAATGCGGGGATCGGTGTCCATATCGTAAAGTTCTCACCGGCAAAATGGTCGGATGAAGAGATCGACTATGCATTCAGGGCCGCAAAAGTCATGGGTGCAAAGGGGGTTACGGAAGAACTTACTGAGGAGGCAGTCAAAAAACTTGGTCCGATTGCAGAAATACATGGAATGTATGCAATTTTCCACACTCACATGCAATTTGCAACACCGGGTTTCAGCTACGATAAGTTCATACCTGTTTCTCCTGCAGTACGGTTTAATTTTGATGCAGGACACTTTTTCGGATCAACAGGTTTACATCCGAATACAATCCTGGAGAAATACCACGACCACATAATCAGCATTCACCTTAAGGACAAGACCGGACCGAAAACTGATCCTGCCAATACAAACCAGGTATGGGGACAAGGTGAAATGCCGATCGCAGATGTTCTTTTGCTGGTAAAAAAACAACAATGGCCTATCTTCTGCGACATTGAACTGGAATATGATATCAAACCCTGGTCGAACGCAGTTAAAGAAGTAAAAACCTGCCTTCAGTATGCCAGACAAATTCTGATCTGATGTATAAGTTTGAAACCGGCCACCAATCGAAGCAAAGGCTGCTTTTGAAATAAATGGAACAGTACCTGATCAGGTTGGAATACCTTGTAAGAAAAATCCCCGGCATCATGTTCCGGGGATCTGCCTGACCTAAAACCAATCAACTATGAAAAAATCTGACTATGAAACAAATATCTTATACTTGAGACTCTGCTTTTACTTTCTCTGAGCCAAATTGCCAGTACCTCAATAATATTCTTATTTTATAATGCACCTCTTTAATTTAAACAAAAATTATATCCCCTGAAGGATTTTTCCTGATCGTTAAGGTTTTCGGATCCATCCTCACTTACAAAGAATTTATATTTGTAAGGATGCCCATTTTCACGCAACCACCAGCGTAATGCTTTGGCGATTTTTCTTCTTTTAAGTACAATCGTCCCTGTTTCAGCTGAACTTATCTGATAAAATGTTTTCATGACTTTTTTATTAAAAAAATGCATTCTTAGTTCTTGCTTACAGATGCTTTTAAAGAAGCCCTTAATTCAGCTGCTGTAGGTGCATTCTGTGAACAGAAATATGTGATTCCGTTGATCTCTGTTATATCGATTAAGTTAAAACCATGCCTTTCGAGGATGTTAAAAACTTCATTTTTATTCATAAAATGAAATTTTCTTGAATCAAGGAAATTGATGAATCTGTCTAATAAATTCGATGAATGGTCCAATAGGAAACTGAAGGAGCCATTTCTCTTTTTGTTATCGTAAAAACAACCTATAAAGTTTGTATTCGGTGGCAGAATTGAAATGAGAGTGTTCAGAAATGAATCCAGATGTTCAACGATGTTCAGTTTCTTCAGGGTCACAAGAGTCCTGATGCCTTTCAGATCATTCTTCTCATAATAATAATGGTGATTTGAAGAGAGGACTATTAGATTTTGTTCCCGGTTAAATCCAAGTTTTTTAAGATAACTGATAAAACTCTCTCCCCCCTCTGCAACCATATTAAGAATGTCCTGACTAAGAATGTTATTGCTGTCGAACATCTTTTCCCTTCCTGACGTCACCGTTTCGTTAGTAATGTCGTTGAAATAATTGCTATTCTGACTTGAAATATTTTCCATCTTTTTACGGTTAAAATGTTATAGTAAAAGTAAGGCAGGAAAGTATTGCTGTCAAGCCGCTAAAACCCAATTAGTGGGAATATGAGGATGATTTAAGAATGCCTCGTCAATGATACCGGGATGATGGTATGCCGGTTAAGATATCTTATAAGCAAAAGGAGTTCATTCGTCAAAAACGGGCAAATATTTACGGGAAATCATGCAGAAATGCAGATTTTCAAGTCAATCAATATCGTAAAGTGTTAAATATCTGTGGAATAGATAAGTATTATATGTAATATTCGGAGATTGGCTATTTTGACAAACGGAGGTTTCAGGAGGATGAAATTTTATTCCAGCGATATGATTCTGAACCTTTTATGATTAGAAACTTATAACAGAACATCGGAAAAGATCACTTTTAACCAAAAGTGCAGGAAAACTATTAGCCCTGTCTTTGACTTCTCACTTTCCTATTCCTTTCCTATCCTGTACAAATACTTTTGTGTTCTCAATATCACTGAATTCCTTAAAATTGCAGGTGTTGCCCATATCCCTGAATCCATCTGATTTTTTGAGATAATTTCATATTTCCGGCTTGCTTTTATTATCAGAACCTCACCTTTTTCAGAAAAGAACCAGATATTACCATTTACATATATTGGTGAGGCATCATAATTTGAAGTCACATGAGTTGACCAGACTTCTTCTCCTGTAGATGCATCAATACACATCAGCATGTTCCTGGTATTGACTGTAAAAATCAATCCATCCTTTATGACAGGTGTCAGGCATTGATTTCGCGATAGTCCATCCTGCTTTTTCCACATGATATTTGAGTTGGTAATATTGCCAGCACCATCGGGATTAACTGCCAGCAATTCGGTATAGTCAGTGCCGTCTTTGGCGACCATATATCCAGTGTACCAGAATACTGTTCCTTTTTCTGTGAAGGGCATAGCTACAGTCGATTCGGCTCCATCTACCACCCGCCATATTTCCCTGCCTGTATCAGGATCGTATGCTATGCAGACTGCGGAGCCGTTTGATATCATCATATCACGTCCTTTTACATTTATTATTATGGGGGTTATATAAGCTTTTCTGCCGATTTCCGGTAACAATTCATATGGCTCTGCTGGTCTGTCACTTCTCCAGATAAGATTCCCGTTCGATTTATCAAGAGCCACGATATACCTGACATCAGTCCCTTCGAAGTGTAGTATAAGCAGGTTTTTATAAATTACAGGTGATGAAGCCGGACCCTGTACATGCTTACATTTGAAATCGGTACGTTTCCACACGATTGAACCATTTGCAGTATTTATGCAGGCCGTTCCCATGCTTCCGTAATGAACATAAACAAAACCCTTTTCTATGCAAGGTGTCGGAGATGCATAGGTATTTAATGAGTGTTTCCCTTCGACTTCATCAGGAGTAAAGACTTTTATATCATAAATTATTTTCCCGGTTTGAAAATCGATACAAACAGCATAAAGCTCTTTCCCGTCAGGTGTTGCGGTCGTTACCCATATCTGATTGTCATAAACGACCGGCGAAGAATAGCCATTGTCATGAATTTTAGTTTTCCATTTTATGTCCGATTCATCCCATTTCGACAGGATATTTTCAGTAGCTGCTATTCCGTTCAGATTGCTTCCCCTGAAATGGGTCCAGTTCCTGTCCTGTGAATTTGATTGCCCGGAGTAAAAAAGAAAAGTGACAGAAAAGAGATAAGAAAGCAGTGAGGGTTTAGAGATCATATAATGCTATTTTGACTTTTAAAAAACTCATCCCAAATAAAAGTAAATTCCGCCAGATTACAAAAAGAGGATATCATCAATCGATGCCATGCTCCCTCAATCAAGAATAAATACATTTATTGAAACAGAGAGCCACAGGAGTTGATTTCCGATGGCTGCCGCCGCCCGCGCTGCATCCGTTGCACTCGAAACTGCGATACCGCAGTCGGCTTTCTTCAGCGCCGGGGCATCATTCACCCCGTCACTCAGACGCAGGCGTATGACATCACCGGGATCCAATTCGCGTGCTTCCGGCGTGACCCACTTTCCATCACGTTTCACCCTGGCTTTGACCGCAAGATTGGCCTTTAGGGCCTCAATGGTATTACCTGCCTGACGTTCTTCCCAGAAACCTACTACTGAATTAGCAAGAAGCAAAACCAGAATGATACCAAAATCCGGCCAATGCCGCGCTACTGCAGAAAGGATAACAGCCGCCTCGATCATCCAGGGAATAGGACCCCAGAAATATGTCAGGAATTTCAGGAACGGATTCGTTTTCTTTTCTTCAATTTCATTTGGCCCGTATTTGACGAGACGCTTCTGCGCCTCTTCCTGAATGAGACCGTCTGGTGAAGATTCCAATTTTTTCTGAAGTTCAGCCATTGGAAGGGTTTTCAGATCGTCTTTAGAATCTGCCTTGGATCCCGGCTTCGGTTCCGGAGACTTTGGATCGTCAGAGTTGGTATTCATAATTCTTAATTTTTTGCCTCATATCTGCCTATCTATTTAGCAACACGATCAAATTCAGATTTAACCTCTTTGGGATCAGGATAATCTCCCGGCAATTTTTTAAATAAATTTTTCCTGTCTTTATAATTTTTTTTAATCACCAATATGATAACTGCAATGGCTACCAAAACGAATATTATCAGGATAAACCATTTTTTTCCCATAACTTCATTTTTTAGATAATTTGCCGCGTTTTTTAATTATTATACTTACTTCTTCAAAAACTTTGAATATTCAGTTCTTTGCTGCACTATATTCGCCATGTCGTGCAGTCCTGATGCAATTTGCCCGATGATACAGTGTCTGTTGGGCTGCTAATATATTAGCTTCTTCTCCATGCCAGATCTCCAGAGCTGGTTGCTGTATCGCGCGGGCAAACGAAAACGTCAGTGCCCATGGTAATCGTGACTTAAATCTGACATTCATTGCATTCAAACGGGCCGAGGCCAATTCACCGGATTGGCCACCCGACAAAAAGGCAATCCCCGGAACTGCAGCAGGTACAGCCCGCAGGAGACACTCCATAGTGATGTCGGCTACTTCATCCACTGATTCCTGTTTAGGACAGGTCAATCCCGGAAGCACCATATTGGGCTTCAGGATCATACCTTCCAGAGTCACACGTTGTAAATAAAGCTGCCTGAAAACAATTCGCAAGACTTCCTCCGTTATATAAAAGCACTGTTCAAGAGTATGTTCGCCCACCATGAGCACTTCCGGTTCTACGACAGGAACCATTCCTGCTTCCTGGCACAATGCGGCATAACGGGCCAGCGCATGCGCATTAGCCTCTATGCAACCACGGCTTGGAATACCATTTCCGATGGCAATCACTGCCCTCCACTTGGCAAAACGGGCGCCCATTTGAAAATATTCCCAAAGGCGGTCGCGTAATCCATCCAGACCCTCGGTTATTTTCTCTCCCGGGTGACCTGCCATATCCTTTGCGCCAGCATCAACTTTGATTCCGGGGATGATTCCCAAATCGGTGATGGCTTTAATGAATAAAGTCCCGTCTTTTTTCTGCTGCCTGATCGTTTCGTCGTAGAGGATAAGACCACTTATACATTCACCCAAACCAGGTGTTGTAATAATCATTTCCCTATAGGAACGCCGGAACTCCTCCGTTTGAGGAATCCCTGCCGCTGCAAATCTTTTATTACAGGTTGGATTACTTTCATCCATTGCCAGCAGGCCTTTGTCGCCGGCTACCAAAGTTTTTGCAGTTTTAATAATCTCTTCTAAATTCATTTTATATACCTATTATTTTATCATTAATCAATCGATTGTTTTAAGTCATATCTGCTGGAAGATAAGTGAAGAAATTTTCTCTATTGCCTCTTCATCTCTTTTTCCAGAGACGCCACTTTCGTAAGGCGTCTGATGAATCTTTCATCACCCGTGAAATGAGCCTTCAGAAACGTCCGGACTAAATCCCACGACAACGAATATCCTGTGACTTGTCCTCCCAGGCACATTACGTTCATATCGTCATCCTCCACTCCCTGATGAGCGGAGAAGTAATCCGAGATTAATGCAGCACGCACGCCACGCACTTTGTTGGCTGCAACGCAAGCCCCTACCCCGCTTCCACAGATAGCCAAACCTCGTTCAACTTCACCCCGTGCCACTGCTATGGCAAGAGGTACCACAAAATCCGGATAATCATCATCTATAACCAGCTCATCGGCGCCGAAGTCTTCTACCTTATAACCGACTTCCTTAAGTGCAGCTATCAACTGTACCTTCAATTCAAACCCACCATGGTCCGCTGCTATACCAATGTGCTTTATTTCTCTTCCGCTTTCAGCGTTTTCTTTTTCTATTTTTTGTTCTGATTCCATTTCCAGTTACGAATTTCCGGCAGATCCTCGCCGTGTTTATCAATATATAATTTATGTTCGATGAGCTTATCCTGCATCATTTGTTTCAGGTAGGCCCCTTTAGTGCCCAGATGAGGCAGTCTGTCAACAACGTCCTGCACCAGGTGGAACCGGTCAAGTTTGTTTTGTACCCTGATGTCGAAAGGCGTGGTAATCGTTCCTTCTTCTACATATCCCCTTACATGTATATTCCTGTTGGTACGGCGATAGGTCAACCGATGAACCAACCATGGATATCCATGAAAACCAAAAATTATGTGTTTGTCTTTGGTGAAGAGCGAATCAAAGTCAGTTTCATTAAGTCCATGCGGGTGCTCGCTGGCCGACTGCAGCTTCATCAAATCGACGACATTGATTACCCTGATTTTCAAATCGGGCAAATTCTTATGCAGTATAGTAACGGCTGCCAGTATTTCCAATGTAGGAGTATCTCCGCAGCAGGCCATTATCACATCCGGCTCGGCATCCTGATCGTTACTTGCCCATTGCCAGATACCAATGCCTTCCGTACAATGAACCACTGCCTCTTCCATTGTCAGCCACTGAGGCAGCGGATGTTTTCCAGCAACCACAACGTTGACATAATGCCGGCTGCGCAGGCAATGATCAAAGACCGACAACAGACAATTGGCATCAGGAGGCAAATAAACACGTACGATATCAGCCTTCTTATTGATAACATGGTCGAGGAATCCCGGATCCTGGTGTGTGAAACCGTTATGATCCTGCTGCCATACATGAGAGGTGAGCAAAAAGTTCAGAGAGGCGATCTTCCTTCTCCATGGCAACTCCAAAGTTACCTTCAGCCACTTGGCATGCTGGCTGAACATTGAGTCGATGATACGAATGAAAGCTTCATAACTATTGAAAAGTCCATGACGCCCTGTTAACAGATAGCCTTCCAGCCAGCCTTCGCATTGGTGTTCACTGAGCATCGAGTCAAGAATCTGTCCGGAAGGTGCGAGGAATTCATCATTCTTTTCTACCCTGGCGTCCCATTGACGATTAGTAACATCAAATACTGCACCCAGGAGATTCGATTGAGTCTCATCTGGTCCGAAGACCCGGAAATTATGCTGATCCTGATTCAGTTTTGCCACATCCCTCAGAAACTTTCCAAGGATAAGAGTATCCTGTCCGTCAACAGCGCCGGGGGAAGGCACTTTTAAGGCGTGAATGTGAAAATCAGGCATTCGCAGGTCGCGCAGAAGAATACCACCATTGGCGTGTGGGTTTGCTCCCATCCTCCTGTTGCCTTCAGGTGCCAGTTCGGCCAATTCCGGAATGAGCCGACCTTTTTTATCGAACAGTTCTTCTGCTTTATAACTCTTCATCCAGCTTTCAAGCAGCTTAAGATGATCGGGATGTCCGGGATCAACCAGAAGCGGTACCTGGTGCGATCTTGAAGTACCTTCAATCTGCAGTCCGTCAACAATTTTCGGTCCTGTCCAACCCTTAGGCGACCTCAGTACTATCATTGGCCACCTGGGCCTGGTTGAGTCATTTTTCTTCCTTGCATTGGTTTTGATCCGGCGAATATCTTCGATAGCCTTTTCCATAGTACCGGCCATGAGTTGATGCATCTCTTCAGGCACATCGCCTTCAACAAAGTAGGGTGTCCAGCCGCATCCCTGCATAAATTTCTCCAGTTCTTCATGTTCGATACGTGCCAGAACTGTTGGGTTGTTAATCTTGTAACCATTCAGGTGCAGAATTGGCAGCACTGCTCCGTCGGAAACCGGGTTTAGAAACTTGTTAGACTGCCAGGAGGTTGCCAGAGGTCCGGTTTCAGCTTCTCCATCACCGATGACACAGGCAACTATCAGATCGGGATTGTCAAATGCAGCCCCGAAGGCATGACTGAGCGAGTATCCCAGTTCACCGCCTTCATGAATTGAACCGGGAGTTGTCGGCGCCACATGACTGGATATCCCGCCAGGAAATGAGAACTGTTTGAATAGTTTTTTCATCCCATCTTCATCCTGACTGATATCCGGATAAATCTCACTGTAGGTGCCTTCCAGATAAGTATTGCCCACCAATGCCGGGCCGCCATGACCGGGACCGGCAATATAAAACATGTCCAGATCATATTTTTTTATTACCCGGTTCAAATGCACGTAGATAAAATTCTGGCCGGGTGTTGTACCCCAGTGTCCTACCACAAGTGGCTTCACGTGCGACATTTTCAGCGGCTCCTTTAAAAGAGGGTTATCGTAGAGATAAATCTGCCCTACTGACAAATAATTGGCAGCGCGCCAGTAAGCGTCCATCTTCTGAAGAAGTTCCTGCGATAGCGGATTATTCTCCTCATCAATCTTTTTTGTTTTCATGATCATATTTCATTTCTTAGTAATATTTAAAACCTGGCTGACTGTTTTAGCTATCATCCATTCCTCATCGGTATGAATGACTCGTACAACAACACTTTCCTTCTCTTTTGATATAATCGGGTCGTTTTTTCTATTTTGTTTCTCATCAAGCCTGATCCCAAGAAATCCCAAACCCTCACATATGCGGGAGCGGATAACAGGGCAGTTTTCTCCGATACCACCTGCAAAAACAAGCGTATCCAGGCCTCCAAGCATTGCGGCGAAAGCGCCTATCCACTTCTTTGCCTGGCAGCAAAATAATGCAACGGCTTCTGCAGCCCGGATATCATCGGATTCCTTAGCAAGCAAATCGCGCATATCAGAACTTGTTTCAGAAATACCGAGGAGACCTGATTCATGATTGATCAGATTATTAAACTGTTTTGGCGAAAGATTTTCTGACTTCATCATGTACCATGCAACACCAGGATCCAAATCACCAGGCCGGGTGCCCATAATCATTCCTCCGGCAGGTGTGAATCCCATACTCGTATCAACACTCTTGCCTTTGTGAACGGCAGCCAGGCTCGCTCCATTTCCAAGGTGAGCTAATATAACCCGACCATTAGCAGCTTTTGTGCCTTCAAGACGTGCGAGTTCCTCAATTAAATAAGTGTATGACAAACCATGGAAACCGTATCGCTGTATCCCTATCGCGTCGAATCGGCGGGGAATCGGAAGCAATTTAGCCACCCGTGGCATTGTTCGATGAAACGCTGTATCAAAACAAGCCACCTGTGACAGATCTGGATAACGCTGACTGAAAACCTTAATCAATTCAATCTCAGCGGGCAAATGATCGGGATCGTAAGTGGTGATACGATGAAGTTCATCCAATAATTTCTGCGTGATGAGCTCGGGTCCCGTGTGTTTCATTCCGAAAACCACTCTATGTCCGACACCCCTGAGCAAAGAAAAGTCAATCTGCTTTTCCAGCCAATCCATCAGGAAAATTACAGATGAGTGGTAATCAGAAACTGCTGCTTCAGGAACATCCTGATCGACTCCTTTCTCATTATTGAAAGTAAATGTTGAATCTTCCAGTCCTATCCTGTCAATTTTCCCGTAAAGTAACCTGGCTGGTATCTTACCAACCCTGTAAAGTGCAAACTTAATTGAAGAAGAACCACCATTAATAGTTAATATGAATACCCGTTCTTTCTTCATAAATGATCCCTCTTTTTTTATCCATTCTTTAATCCCATAAGGGCCAATTCTGAAGATGTTGACAAATAATCTTTATGCTGGATACTTCGGATCCCTAAATCTCTGGCAACATCAACAAACATCTGCATATCTTCAATATAGATAACATTTTCGACCGGGACCTGTGCAATGTCAAGCGCTATCCGAAAAATATCTGCATCGGGTTTTCTAAAATGGACGAAGCATGAGGATATGAAGAAGTCAACGAACTGATTCAACTTAAATTTCTTTATTCTGTGTTCGTTCAACTCCCGCCCTTCATTGTTGACTACGGCTATTTTCAGATTATACTTGTCTTTCAGCTGCCGGATATACTCAATCATCTCTATATTCGGAGTGGACTTCGAGAACATAAAATCACGGAATTGATCAATTGTGAAAGAGCGTTTCTGGTAGAACACAACTCGTTTAAGATATTCATTCAGAGTAATCTTTCCCTCTTCATAAGTAACCTGAATTACATGATGCCGTTCATCCATTTCGTCAAAGTCAAGATTAAAAACATCAGCAGCTGATCTGCGTGACTCGTGACCCCATCCGTTGGAAAGCATTACGCCTCCAATATCTAAAAACAATGTTGTGACCGGAATTGATTTGCTCATTTTCAAAGTATTCTTCATTATTTAAAGATTAACGTTGCCAAAGGATCAGGGTTGTTTCAAGTGGAACTGAAACGCCCGGGAAGTTTAGTATTATCCTGGGAGTATAATCCGCAGTAGGACGTGATGCGGAAACAATTGTCTGGTATAGATAAGGTTTGTCAGACTCAGTTCCCTGTTTGATCAATTTCAGCTCCTGCCTGGTTGGAGTTCCACCATCAATTCCATTTGCATAAAGTTCTACAAATACACCGCTGTTATCTGGACCATTAAGATAAACCTGAACATCGAATATGTGTTTATCTCCCTCCGTTTTAACATCTACCTCTCCAAAGTGAATTTTATTCCACTTCTGCTTCAGTACATTCTGCCACTCCACGATTTTTTCGCTGAATCTGCCCTTATCTGTAGAACGAGCCTGGTAAGCTGCAGGCCAGACTTAATCTTGTTTTTTGGTCGGAACAATAAATAAGGGGATAGTGGTGTGATGCAAAACCTTTTCCGTAACACTTCCCATGACTATATTTTCCATCCATTTCCGGCTGTGAGATCCGACAACAATAATATCTGCATTCACTTCTTTTGCGGCGTTTAATATAGATTCGGCAAAATCACCCTCTTTTACCAATGGTTCGAATGGTATCATCTCCGAGGTGCTGTTTTGATTTGTCAAGATATTGCAAAGATGCATTTTTCAGTCCATCAACACTATCTGATTGTACCGCACCTGTATATACATAACCGGTAAAGCCCATTATCGGAGAATATCCTGCGGAGGAATAAAACACCGGATCTGTAATCACATGCAGCAATGTTATTTCAGCATTCATGGATTTTGCAAAAGAAAAACCTACTTCTGCCACTTTTTGCGCAGTTGGATTATAATCCAATGCAATCAGTACTTTTTTCATCTTATTTGTTTTCATTTTCGTTCTATATTTTATCTTAAGTTTAGAACTAAGGCCCAAGCCTGATCTCAGGGATTAAAGGCTCCCAAAGACCAGATATCCTCTGCGTTTATTCGTAAATGATAATTTGGAAATGACAAAACAGGAATGAAAGCTTTGTTTATCATTTGGTGAGCAAAGGTACCTAACAGCAAATTGGAAGCGCTCTTCTCCTGCTCCGTCATTATTGAAATAAGGTCAGCATCAATTGATCGTGCATAATCAAGAGTTAAATCAGTCAGGTTGCTGCCATGAAGATGTTCGACCGTATATGGAATATTATGAGTGTCAAGGTAAGAAGCCACCTGTTGGGTATACTGATGAAGCTTTTTCTCGACACTCTTCATCTTTGAAAGATTTATGGGAAGAATGTGAATTTTTGAACTAAATATTTTTGCCACCTTAACAGTATATGGAACCTTTTCCCGTGTCTGAAAAGTAAAGTCCAGTGGTAATACTATCTTATCAATATTTGAAGGTATTTTGCTTCTTCTGACAGTGATCACAGGATTTCTCGAATGAGAGACTATCTTGTAAGCATTTCCACCAATGAACAATTCTTCAAAACCGGATGCACCATGGGTTGAAAGCACCGTCAATGCATCTTCATATTTATCTGCCAGATCTGCTGTTTCCTTAAATACCTTACCTTCAGCTATTGTATAACTCAAGGTAGAATTGCTTTTCCACTTGTACTTTTGAAGTATTTCTTCAAATTTTGATTTTGCAAGTTGATTCTCTTTTCCAATTTGTTCATTATGGTCACCGGTATTCTTTTCAATAACATGAACCATTTGGATATTAGCTCCGGTTTTATTAGCCAGCATCAATGCCAGATTCAAGCCAGTTAATGATTCATCTGATAAATCCAGGGGAACAATAATTGTTTTCATAATTTATTAATTTTATTATCAATAGTCTGATAAACCCCGGATTAACCTCTGCTGGATTATAGTCTGCAAAGACTCGCCAGGGATTAATCAAACATTTTTCAAAAATTGATGACATAACATTCATATCTACTAAAACAATGTCAGTTTTGATGAAACTAGTTTGCGCCCTTAAATATGCCTTTTATAGCTATTGAAGCCTCTACAGGAGCAGTTTCACCCAACTCATGAGCATCGTCGAGACTGAGCAATAATGATCTCAATTTGGTCTTCTCGCTTTCTTTCAGCAGACTATTTAATACATGATGGGCTCCTTTGTTATGAAAATAAGAGCTCTTACCATCACGAACTGACTTAAGCAATGGCAATATACTTCTCCTTCCGATTTTAATAAGACCTTCGGCTGCTATCCATCTTATTTCAAATTCTTTATCATCAAGCAGTCCAATAAATATCGGTATTGACCTTCTGTCAGCAATAAGTTCAACTATCTTGGCAGTTTCCATACGAAGCAAACCATTTTCCGAATCCAGTAGTTTATGCATTTTAGGAATTATCGTTTTACCCATTTTTACAAGGGTATTCCTTGCAGCAAGTTTTTTAACGGAATTTTTAGTATCCAATAATCCTTTAATAAGGAAGGTCAGGTTATCCGGGAAATCTTTAAGGCTAATATCCAGTTCAGCTTTATCATTTTTTTTCATAGTCTGAGAAAATCCAAAATGTATTATTTAATATTTACCAGTCGTTTTTCCCTGCCTTTCAGGTCGGGCAAATTCATACTGTCATCTCTTCTTTCTTAAGCATTAATGAAATTTGAAGGATTTAAAATTAGGGATCTCTACCCGTATAAGTATTACATAACTTTAAAAGAAAGTTACATCATTCACATATTTTCAGGCCTGAAACGTCTTTTATTATCATTCTTTGAGAAATAAGGAAAAAATAAATTTGAACTGGCACTTATCAGAGCAATTTTTTTGGCTATCAGGTCGCCGCAAATAATTGCATACTCCCCATATTATGAATAAGTCATTTAAGCAAAATTATTATTGAGATTTCAAGAGTCAGCAGATAGCTAAGTGACTGATTTTCTGGAAATTCCCAGGCAAAATTTTAAACAGATAATCGTCCTGAAGGATATGTGTCTTATTTACAGATATATAATGTTGCTATGATAACTTTCTATTCCAGATATTAAGAACTGCTGAGCCCAGCATAGGGGCAGGGGCTGTTTCTTTTCAAAGGATCAAGATGACAAAGTCATCATAAAAGACCAAAAACTGTTACAAACCTGACACAAAACAAAAAACACCTGCACGGTTGAATGTGTAAGTGTTTGATTTTCTGTGTAGCGAGACCGGGGAATGATCCCGGGACCTTATGATTATGAATCATACGCTCTAACCAACTGAGCTATCTCGCCTCCTTTACAATTTTGAGGGTGCAAATATAAACAGTTGCAGGCAAAATTCCAAAATGGTTTTTTCTTCTTGATATTTTTTTCTATATTGCAGAATAGTAGGATTAAAACAACACATCGTCAATGCGGGTAAAATACGACCTCGAATATTCCCTTAACTGCTCTCCCAAAGTGCTCTTTTCCAGACTAAGCACACCGGAAGGCCTTGGAGAATGGTTCGCCGACGATGTTACCACGGAAGGTGACCTGTTCTTTTTCCACTGGAACAAAACTGAATACAAGGCAAGAATCACAGCCCTCAAAGAGAATAAGCTAGTCCGTTTTGAATGGTTCGATATCCCGGATAAGGAATCAAACTTCTTTGAATTCAGGATAGATGTCCACGACATCACAGGCGACCTTGCCCTGCTGATAACCGACTTCGCGGAACCCGACGAAAAAGAGGATGCAATATACCTTTGGGATACACAGATATCAGATCTCAAAAGGGTGCTGGGGATATAGAGGCACCATCGTACCATAATCTCCAAACTAATCTTTGCACCGGTAAATTAAAAATGAGAAAATTTTGACAAAAATGAAGTAGCTTTGCAGTTTGAAAATCGGGACTGCAGTGAAAAAGCTCGACAAATTTGTTTTAAAATCATTTATCGGACCTCTCATCCTTACATTCTTCATTGTACTAATAATACTTATTTTACAGTTCCTGTGGATGTACGTTGATGATCTGGCAGGAAAAGGACTGGAGCTGAAAATAGTCGCCGAACTCCTGTTCGAGTTCTCACTTTCCTTTGTCCCGATGGCACTTCCGCTTGCGATCCTGCTTGCATCACTAATGACTTTCGGGAATATGGGAGAATACAGCGAACTCACTGCCCTGAAATCATCAGGAGTCCCGCTGAAAAGGATTGTACAGCCTCTCATTATTCTTATTGCTGTAATATGCATTGTGTCATTTTATTTCTCAAATGATGTACTTCCGTATGCAAACAGGCAGGCAAGAACACTTCTTCACGACATCAAGCAGAAAAGGCCCGATATAAACCTTCAGGCTGGAACGTTCAATAACGACATCGACGGTTTCAGCATTAAGGTTACATCAAAGGATCCGGTCACAAACCGCCTCGACAAGATCTTCATATATGACCACCGTGAAAATAAAGGGAATACTTTTGTAACATACGCTGATTCAGGATACATGAAGGTAACCCCTGATGAAAGTGCAATGTCTATGATTCTTTACAACGGCTACTCTTACAAGGAGATGAGTGATAAAAGCGAAGGCGGTCCACCGGCAACAAAATACCCTTTCAGGAAGGACATTTTCAAGGAACAAACCCTTGTGGTTTCGCTTACCGGCTTCGATCTTGAACGGACAGAAATAGACCTGTTCAAGTCAAATTCTTCAATGAAGAACATAAGCCAGCTTACCTACGACATTGATTCGCTTAATAAGAGATATACCTCAAGAGTAAATGACTATTTAAGGGAATTCTCGGAAGCTTTTGTTTATACGGTCAAATACAATGAAGGAAAAAACCAGGGCGACAAGAAGACAAATATCAGTGCAATAAGTAAGAAATTCGACGTAAAAGCTGTTTATGACTCTCTGCCGGAACAGGAAAAAAGGACAGTTCTCAACAAGGCGATAACCCAGGTCAGACAGGCAAACGGGTATCTTACAACGCAAAACAAATCATTACATAATGACTTAAAATTTATCAAGGGCTACGAGGTTAACTGGAACAAGAAATTCACCCTGGCCTTTGCCTGCCTTGTTTTCTTCTTTATTGGTGCACCTCTGGGCGCAATAATAAGGAAAGGAGGACTCGGAACTCCGGCAGTGATTTCAGTTCTGTTCTTTGTAATATGGTACGTCATTTCAGTTACCGGTGAAAAATTTGTCACAGAAGATATTGTCGGCACATTTGCAGGCATGTGGGCATCCTCATATATACTGCTTCCAATAGGTATTTTTCTTACCTATAAGGCTTCCACGGACTCGGTGATAATGAACATTGATACTTATCTTGCGTTTTTCAAAAAGATCAAGGATTATCTCTACCGGATCTTTATAATCGGAACACGACATAATCCTGATGCTGAAAAATCATAAATAAAAACAAATATGAACGACGGAATAAAGCTTAACACGATTGAAGAGGCAATAGAAGATATTAAAAAAGGTAAGCTTCTTATTGTAGTGGATGATGAAGAGAGAGAGAATGAAGGGGATTTCATCTGTTCGGCCCAGTTAATTACTACAGAAAAAGTGAACTTCATGGCAAAGCATGGCAGGGGACTGATCTGTGTGGCCCTTCCGGAAAAAAGATGTGAAGAACTTGAACTCGACCTTATGGTGGGGAACAATACCTCCATTCACGAGACTCAGTTTACAGTTTCAGTGGATCTTCTAAGCCCAGAAACAACAACAGGGGTTTCAGCAAAGGACCGGGCAATGACAATAAAGGCTCTTATAAATCCTGAAACAAAGCCATCGGATCTTGGCCGGCCCGGACATATTTTTCCGCTTAAGGCAAAGCACAAAGGAGTTCTCAGAAGGGCCGGACATACAGAAGCTGTAGTTGACCTGACGAGCCTGGCCGGTTTACGTCCCGGCGGTGCGCTGGTTGAAATAATGAATGACGACGGTTCTATGGCCAGACTGCCCGACCTGCTGAAATTAAGGGAAAAATTTGACATTAAGATTATAGCAATAAGAGATCTCATCAAGTACACCCTTGAAAGGGATTCAATCATTGAGAAAGGAGAAAGAGTAAAGCTTCCTACAGAACACGGAGAATTCGAATTCATCGCATTCAGGCAGACAAGCAACGGACTTGAACACGCTGCTCTGGTAAAAGGGACGTGGACAAAGGATGAACCGGTACTTGTGAGACTTCATTCATCCTGCTTTACCGGTGATATTTTCGGTTCACTGAGATGCGACTGCGGAGCGCAGCTGCACAAGGCAATGGATATGGTTGAAGCAGCCGGCAAGGGGGTTGTTATCTACCTCAGTCAGGAAGGAAGGGGAATAGGACTGTTAAACAAGATAAAAGCCTACAAGCTCCAGGATGAAGGGATGGATACCGTCCAGGCAAACCTGAAACTGGGATTCGGCGAAGATGAAAGGGACTATGGTGTAGGAGCCAGCATAATGCGCGAACTCGGGCTTGGAAAAGTCAGACTTATTTCAAATAATCCTGTCAAGAGAGCAGGACTTGAAGGTTACGGAATCCAGATCGTCGAGGCTGTCCCTCTGGAGATTCCGCCAAACCCCTATAATGAATTTTATCTCGAGACAAAAGCTAATAAAATGGGTCATAATCTTACCTGCTACAAGCATATTGTAAAAGACTGATTTTTTGCGTAGATTTGGGTGTAAAAGGTTGTGAAGCAATTAATGGAAAGCCTCAGAGTATTATTTATGGGGACGCCTGAGTTTGCGGTAGCGTCTCTGGGATCACTGCTTATGAACGGGTGCAATATTGTTTCGGTCGTAACATCCCCCGACAAACCGGCCGGAAGAGGCAGAATTGTATCAAAATCGGCGGTGAAGTTGTTTGCAGAATCAAACTATCTTCCTGTCCTCCAGCCTGCTAATCTCAAAGATCTTGTTTTCATCGAACGTCTGAGGAGGCTGAAAGCCGATGTTTTTGTTGTCGTCGCATTCCGCATGCTCCCGCAAGCAGTGTGGAGAATTCCGCCAAAAGGTACAATTAATCTCCATGCCTCACTTTTACCCCAGTACAGGGGACCTGCACCAATAAACCACGTCATAATGAATGGAGAGACGACAACAGGTGTCACAACATTCCTTATAGACGACAAGATAGATAACGGTAAAATCCTTCTTCGGGAAGAGGTTCCCATTTATCCATTTGAGAATGCGGGCGATCTCCATGACAAGCTGATGAAACAGGGTGCCAGGCTTATTATAAAAACCCTTAAAGGAATAGCTGAAGGAACTCTCAGTCCAAAACCCCAGGATCTGTTCATGGCTCCCGGAGAAGTGATTAAAACGGCACCCAAAATATTCCCGCCTGATTGTGTTATCGACTGGAACAACACGCCTGAAAAAATATATAACTTTATAAGAGGACTGACCCCCTATCCCGGGGCAAGATCATCAATCAATACCACCAGGGGAAATTTATCGCTTAAAATATTTGAAAGCCAGCCGGAGAAAGAATCTCACTCACTGGCTCCGGGTCAGATTATTTCAGACGGGAAGAAATATTTAAAGATTGCCTGTTGCGGCGGATATATCAAATTACTTACGCTTCAGCCCGAAAGTAAAAACAGGATGACCTGTGAAGAGTTTTTGAGAGGCTTCAGTGTTGCTGACTCATCGCCGGCAATCAGTTGAGCGGCTTTATTGTCTGAAGCCAGATCTTTTGTCCTGCGGAGGGCTCAGTTCCCTTTTCCATCCTGTTCATTTCGAGAAGGTTGCCAAGCTTAACACCGTATTTCTGAGATATATCGTACATTGTCTCTCCCTCGGAAGCAATATGGAATTCCTTCCCGTTTTCAGCCTTTTCCCTTTTTGGCTGGAGATAAAGCATCTGACCGGGCACAGGCTTGAAATTATCGGCAAGCTCATTGTAACGGGGAAGCTCCCATTTAAGAAGCTGAAACTCATTCTCTATTTTCTCGCGTGTATCGCCGTCTTTTACTATGATATACTGTATCCTGTTGTTCTCCATTATTCTCGGGATCCGTGCCATTACCGCCCCGAATGTAACTGATTCATCTTCTGACTGCGGCTGCTCTGCATTCTGAACCTTTGAAATCTTCTTTGGAGGCTCAGACTGCGCCTTTTCCAGCCGCTTTGCTACTGATGCCGTATACCCGCGGTCAAATGCTGAAAGGTTGTTTTCTTCAATTTTCCGGATCAGCAGGTCTGCATATTGCGGATTTGTCGCATAACCCGCCTTCTTTAGCCCGCGCGCCCATTCCTTATAGTTTGTCGGGTCCAGATCGAACAGGAAACTGTAGCGGGATGTTGATTTCAGGAAATCAGAATGGTCATAGAACGAATCCTCAGGCCTTTTATATTTCCTGAAACATTCATTGTGCCTTTCATCATGCTGCCTTATCGTCTGACCTGTCCAGTCATTATGACACTTAATCCCGAAATGATTATTTGCAAGCCTCGCAAGGGAACTTCTTCCATAATCCGATTCAAGCATTCCCTGCGCGAGTGTTATGCTTGCAGGAACTCCAGTCCGTCGCATTTCACTTATAGCCAGATCTTTATATTCATTAATATACTCCTCTGCTGTTGCCGTAACAACAGCAGGAGTTGCAGTTTGCCTTGAAGCCCTGCAGGAAACAAGACAAAGTACAAGAACAAATACTGAAAAAAAAGTTAGTTTCTGTGACACACCGGATTATTTTCGGGCAAAAATAGTAAAAAGTCGCCTGTAGTTAACTAAAGTTTACAGTTACCGGGTTTATTTAACTAAATTAAAGTCACTTTAGGCGCTTCAGACACTCTCCCATCTTTGCCTTTGGTCACTCCAAACTTAATTATTTTATTAATTTTGAAATCCAACCATGATAAGAGAGACATGTCAGTAATCAGAAGTATTTCCTTCTCATATACCGAATATGACAAACCTGATGAGCTTGATGCCGCAGATCAGGAACTTATTGAAGCTGCAAAAAAAGCTGCCGGACGAGCCTATGCTCCTTACTCGGGATTTCGCGTCGGGGCAGCTTTAGGACTGGAATCTGGCAGGATTGTGACAGGATCAAATGTGGAAAATGCTGCTTTCCCATCCGGCATTTGCGCCGAGAGGACAGCCATTTCATATTCGGTATCCAACTACCCTGACGACAACCCGGTTGCCATGGCAATAACTGCTGTGGACAATGACGGGATCATTGCTGAAGAGGTTTCTCCATGCGGAAATTGCAGGCAGGTTATTGCTGAAGAAGAAATGAGGACAGGTAAAAAGATCAGGATAATAATTTCAGGAAAAAGCAGAATTCTCGAGGTTGACAGCGGAAGCCATCTTCTTCCATTGCTTTTCAGCAAATCAAGCCTGAAAATCAAACTTCCCTGACAACCAGCTGGAATCCGGCTCCGTGTATGTTTTTAATATTCAGCCTCGGATCTTCCGAGAGGAATTTCCTTAGCTTCGTGATATAAACATCCATGCTCCTTGCTGTAAAATAATCGTCGGCACCCCATATCTTTTTCAATGCCATTTCCCTGCTGATCAGCTCATTCGGATTCAGGGCAAGCAGTTCCAGCAACTGCGATTCCTTTGGCGACAGCTTTTTTTCATCCTCTCCGCTGGTAAGGGTCCTTAATCTGGCATTGAATACAAACTTTCCTATCTCAAAAATATCCTTGGTCCCTGACTGGTAATCTCGCCTTGAAAGGATTGCCCGTATCTTGGCAAGGAGTATTTCGGTATCAAAAGGTTTGGTAACATAATCGTCCCCTCCTGCTCCGTACCCCTTCAGGACATCTTCCTTCAGCTTTTTGGCAGTCAGAAAGATAATAGGCACTGTGCTGTTGATCTTTCTGATCTCATCAGCGATTGTGAAACCGTCGACATGGGGAAGCATTACATCAAGGATACAGATGTCAAATGCACCCTTCCTGAAATGATCAACGGCATATTTCCCGTCATCAACCCAATCAACTGAAAAATCGTTCAGTTCAAGGTAGGATTTAAGTACCGACCCGAAACTCAGGTCATCCTCAACAAGAAAAATTTTTGCGGACTTCATATTTTCTCTAATTATCTGAGTTAAATGGCAGGAATATATCAAACCGGCTTCCTTTTCCGGGTTCGCTCATCACTGTGATGGTTCCTTTGTGAGCCTCGACGATAGCTCTCACATAATTGAGGCCCAGTCCAAATCCTTTCACATCATGAACGTTTCCCGAAGCCTGTCTGTAAAATCTTTCAAATATTTTGCTTTGTACACTCTTTGTCATTCCTATCCCATTATCTTCGACGCTCATGGTTATGCCTTTGCCGTTACTGACAGTCGAGACAGTAATATCAGGTGACTCATGTGAGTATTTTATTGAATTGTCAACAAGATTGCTTACAAGGTTAGTAAGATGCTCACTATCTCCGTAAATCACGGGTTCCGAAGCATTCAGTTTCAAATTAATTTTCCCGTTCTTCTGGTGCACCTGGATCTCAATTGCCTCGACAACATGTTCAATTATTGTATGCAGGGATACCTCCCCAAATTTGAAGGCAATTTCTTTCTTGTCAAGTGAAGCGATCTGGAGTATGGTTTCAACTTTCTTATTCATCCTGCTGTTTTCCTTCTTTATCATGCCTATAAAGTGCCTTATGCTTGCCTCATCATTTATGACCTTCGGATTGGTGATAGTATCTGCTGCCAGGGAAATGGTGGCAATAGGCGTCTTGAATTCATGGGTCATATTGTTCAGGAAATCGGACTTCATATCAGCGATTTTCTTTTGCCTGATGATAAAATAGAGACTGAGCGCAAAAGTTGCAAGTATAATAAATGAAAAGAGCAGAGATCCCCCAAGAACCAATGACATGGCTCCAAGCACATAGTTGGTGCGTTCGGGAAAGACAACCGACAGGAGTATATTCTGCCGTATAATATTATCGGGAAAAAGCTGAACCTTGTAATGACTCTTCAGAAAATCGCTTTTATCAGCTTTTTTGTAATTGCCGTCATCCACCTTACCATCTCTAATGACGGCAAATTCAAACGGAGTCTCAATGCCCGAGAAAAGGAATGATCTTTGCAGAGTAAAACCGACCTCATTACGATTGAGTTCCATTGTTTTCTCCCATTGATACACCTCGGCAATCATCTGGTTGCTCATATTCTGAAATTCGTTTGCACGTTTTTTTATCCAGTCAAGGAATTCCTGCCTGTTAATCCTGACTGACCCATTGTCAGGATTAATTTCCGGCGTCGTTCCTGTTATCTTCATTTCTCCCTGGTTTGCAGGTGAAGGAATTAAAATGGTTCCTGAGTCAGCATTAAAAGACGTATCCTTCCTTGTAACTACAGGCCGGTTGTATTTCACTTTTCCTGAAGAGTCAATGGTTCCGGTGACAGACTTATTTGTAACACTTACATTAACATTCGTCCCGTCTTTTGATGTATAGCTGCCGACGCTCATATAGCCGGATACTTTTCCCTGAGGGGTACTGAACAGACTCGGATCGTTAAACATTGAGTTGTTAAAAAAACTCATCCTCCTGTTCGCTTCAATTGCATTTGATACATTATTCAGGCACGACATTACAGCCCTGTCAAAAGTCTCATTCCTTATATTAATGGCATTCCCGATCCATATCCACTGGACCCATATTATACCCGAAAGGGAAATAACCATCATTATTATCAGGCCGATGAACTTCTTTCTGTTCATGTCACAAAATTAAATTTTTTAAACCTGCATTTTGAAATGTTTTAACTTTTCCTTAACTCTAATTAACCTCAAGTTAACTGAATTTGGGCACTTTAAGTCTAATTTTGGGTTGCGAATTTAATTATGAATCATGAAAAGGATAAAATTAATTTTTATGGCTCTACTTGTTTTTCTTCTTCCCATAACCTTTTCAAACGCACAGGAGAAGAAGATAAAGGCGATAGCTGAGGAAAATTAATTACGTTTTATGCTTTCATGATAAATCCCGAAAATGAGTCCGGAAATTCCGGCTCATTTTTTTTATGTTGCCACATTGCTGAACAGGTTCCACACGTCACCCGGTGGCAGGTGAGCGGTTATTTTGACATTTTCCTTTTTCACGGGATGAATAAATTCAAGGCTCCTTGAATGAAGACATATACTGCCATCGGGGTTCGAACGGGGATATCCGTATTTAAGATCACCTTTTACAGAGCATCCGATTTTTGCTAGCTGGGCTCTTATCTGGTGGTGGCGGCCCGAATGCAGTTCAATTTCCAGAAGAAAGAAACGATCTGATCTCCCTGCAAGCCTGTAGGTCAAAGATGCTTCTTTCGATCCTTTGACTTCATTGACAAAGACATATGTTTTATTCTGTTTCTCATTTTTTTTGAGAAATCCAGTCAGCAATCCTTCATCTTCAGGTGGTCTTTCCTTCACTATTGCGAGATAGGTCTTTTTTACGTTCCTCGTGCGAAACATCTCATTCATGCGTTCTAGAGCCTTTGAAGTGCGTGCATAAAGCATTACTCCGGATACAGGCCTGTCGAGCCTGTGGACGACTCCAAGATAGACCTTTCCGGGCTTATTGTATTTTTCAGCAATGTATTTTTTTATTTCTTCATCAAGGGGAGCATCGCCGGTTTTGTCACCCTGTGACAGATCGGCAGGTTTCTTGTAAACAGCAATAAAATGATTATCCTCGTACAGTATTTCACTCATTACCTGATGCTTAGTATTGTTCCTTATCGTTCGGGAATGACTGGGTTCTCACATCACTGATATAGGTCTGGACGGCTCCTTTTATTTCAGCATAAAGATTATGGTACCTCCTTAAAAACCGTGGTGAGAATTCCTGAGTGATGCCAAGCATGTCGTGGAGCACGAGTACCTGGCCGTCGGTTTTACCGCCCGCTCCAATTCCTATAACAGGAATTTTAAGCGTTAAACTGACCTCCTCTGCAAGTTTTGCGGGTATTTTCTCAAGGACTATTGCAAAACAGCCTATCTTTTCAAGAAGCCTGGCATCTTCCAAAAGCCTCCTGGCTTCCTCTTCCTCCCTTGCCCTTACGACATAGGTTCCGAATTTGTGTATCGACTGGGGTGTAAGCCCGAGATGGCCCATGACAGGAATTCCTGCTGAAAGTATCCTCTCAATTGATTCGGCAACTTCATGGCCTCCTTCAAGCTTCACTGCATGAGCACCTGTTTCTTTCATTATCCTGACTGAAGAGGCAAGCGCCTCCCTGGAATTTCCCTGGTAGGTTCCGAATGGCAGGTCCACTACCACCAGCGCCCGTTTTACACCTCTCACAACCGAGGCAGCATGATAAATCATATTATCAAGGGTTATAGGTAATGTGGTATCATAACCTGCCATAACATTCGAGGCAGAATCTCCAACCAGTATCACGTCGATCTCGGCTTCATCAATTATTCTGGCAATTGAATAATCATAAGCCGTAAGCATAGCGATCTTTTCTCCTTTCAGTTTCATCTCATTCAATACATGAGTTGTAACCCTTCTGACTGAATTATATACCGACATTTGCTGCAGTTTTAAGTTAGATGACAAAGTTACTTATTTGAATCATATAAGCTGGCCTGAAAATATTTCTTTTTCTTTTTGGCAGTAAGCTCTGGCCATCCTGTCGTTTTGTCATAACCGGAATAAAGAGCAAAAAGGAAAACTATCCCTGGTCTGTCATTATTGCAAACAAAATTGCCCTTATACCTTATTCCTTTAGCAACTCATTTATTTAAAACACATTACAAGGATCAAGAGTCATTTGCCTGGGTGAAAAGAACAATGAGCATAACTTTGTAACGCTTATTTTTTGTCTGAATTCGCGAAAAATTTCATGTGACCATGGTAGTGCCATATTTGCCAAAAAATACCGGAATTTCTTAATGGCATAATCATTGCTTTGCAATAAATCATAAACTGAAATTTATAAAAAATCATACAATGGGAAAAATAATCGGAATTGATCTTGGAACAACTAATTCATGCGTCGCTGTGATGGAAGGCAATGAACCTGTGGTTATTGCCAACAGTGAAGGAAAGAGGACCACTCCGTCGATTGTGGCATTTGTTGAAAATGGGGAGCGCAAAGTCGGTGATCCGGCAAAGCGTCAGGCCATTACAAATGCAAAAAATACTGTTTATTCTATTAAACGGTTCATGGGAGAAACATACGACAAAGTGGGACCTGAAATCAAGCGCGTGACCTTTAACGTAATAAGAGGCGATAACAATACCCCGAGGGTTAAGATTGAAAACAGGCTTTATTCTCCCCAGGAGATTTCTGCAATGATCCTTCAGAAGATGAAAAAAACAGCTGAAGATTATCTTGGGCAGGAAGTTACAGATGCGGTTATCACGGTGCCTGCATATTTCAGCGACTCTCAGCGTCAGGCAACAAAAGAAGCCGGTGAAATAGCCGGTCTTAATGTAAAAAGAATTATTAATGAACCTACTGCTGCATCACTTGCATATGGCCTTGATAAAAAAGCTCAGGATCTTAAAATTGCAGTATTTGACCTTGGCGGTGGTACTTTCGATATTTCAATACTTGAACTTGGTGACGGAGTTTTCGAAGTAAAGGCAACCAACGGTGACACTCACCTCGGAGGTGATGATTTTGACCAGATGATAATTGACTGGCTTGCCGAGGATTTCCAGAAAGAGGAAGGAATTGACCTGAGGAGGGATCCGATGGCCCTGCAGCGTCTTAAGGAAGCAGCCGAAAAGGCAAAAATAGAGCTTTCAAGCTCGACAACGACAGAGATCAACCTGCCTTACATTATGCCTGTCGACGGAATTCCAAAACACCTTGTCAAGACTCTTACCAGGGCACACTTTGAAAAGCTGTGTGACAAGCTGATACAGGCATGTATCGAACCATGTCAGAAGGCACTTAAAGATTCGGGACTTAAAACATCCGAAATTAATGAGGTCCTTCTTGTCGGAGGATCGACCAGGATACCTGCAATTCAGCAGCTTGTTGAAAAATTCTTTGGCAGGGTACCATCCAAGGGAGTTAACCCCGACGAAGTTGTTGCAGTCGGTGCAGCTATCCAGGGCGGTGTACTTACCGGGGAAGTAAAGGATGTTCTTCTTCTCGATGTCACTCCCCTCTCGCTCGGAATCGAAACTCTTGGAGGTGTAATGACTAAATTAATCGAGTCAAATACCACTATACCAACAAAGAAGACTGAAGTGTTTACGACAGCTGCCGACAATCAGCCGTCAGTTGAAATTCATGTGCTCCAGGGTGAAAGGCCAATGGCCTCCGGAAATAAAACTATCGGACGCTTTCACCTCGATGGTCTTCCTCCGGCTCCAAGAGGTATCCCGCAGATCGAAGTAACTTTTGATATCGATGCAAACGGAATCCTTCATGTGGCTGCAAAAGACAGGGGTACCGGTAAAGAACAGAGGATAAGGATTGAAGCATCTTCAGGACTCAGTGATGACGAAATAAAGAGAATGAGGGATGAAGCTAAGGCACATGCTGCTGCAGATAAGGAAGCAAGAGAAAAGGTTGAAAAGATAAACAGCGCCGACAGCATGATCTTCTCCACCGAAAAACAATTAAGGGAATTCGGTGATAAAATACCTGCTGACAAAAAGGCTGGAATTGAAAATGCCCTCAATAAGTTAAAAGAGGCTCATAAAGCACAGGATATTCCGGCTATTGATAAAGCGCTTGCTGAATTGAATGCAGTATGGCAGGTCGCTTCCGAAGAAATGTACAAATCTGCTCAGACCTCCGGCCAGTCTACTTCCCAGCCGGGACCCGGACCTGACCAGCAACAGGGTCAGAGCAATCAGAAATCGGGTAATGATGAAGTTACGGATGTCGATTTTGAAGAAGTTAAGTAAAATTATAATTTAATACGATCACAAAGAGGCCGAATTATTTCTGCCTCTTTTTTAATGTTTTTAACCAGGCCTGCCGACAAAAGCTTTATACGTCCGAATTTCGTACTTTTACACTGAATCTCATAGTTTATAATTTATGAATCTCAAAGTCATTATCCTGATAACCGGAACTCTTTTACCGGCTTTGTCAATGTCACAAACGGAACAGGTTGTCAACCAGACAGACAATAATGGAATGAAGCAGGGTCACTGGATAAAAAAGTATACCGGAGGAACCGTCATGTACGACGGTTATTTCAAGAATGATAAGCCTGCGGGCGTATTTAAAAGGTATTATGAGGACAGTACGCTTAAATCAGTGCTTAAATACTCAGAAAACGGCACTGTTGCAGATGCATCATTGTATTACCCGAACAGTTTCCTTGCTTCAAGGGGCAGATACATTAACCAGCTTAAGGAAGGAAAATGGAAATTCTTTTCATCCAGCACAAGCGGCGTGCCTGTAAGTGAAGAAGAATACCTGAACGATAAAAAGAACGGCATTTCCGTGAAATTTTACCCCGACAGCACAATCGCAGAGAAGATCAGTTATATAAATGATTCGAAAGAGGGGGAATGGCTCAAATATTATCCTGACGGCAGTGTGAACCTCAGAACAAATTATACTGATAATATGCTCAACGGCGATTTTGAAGCATATTTTGAAAACGGCAAACCTGAAATGATCGGCCGATATAAAGATGATCTGAGGGATGGAACCTGGACAATATATTTTAAGGACGGCAGGGTCAGGTTTAAGATTGAATACACTCTGGGAATTGCCAATAACCGTGACATGGAGATTTATGAGACTAACTATGTCGATTCACTTGAAAGGAACAAAGTGAAGATTGCGGATCCGGAAAAAACCGGACAGATATGGTAGAACCGATTATGCTTCCGGCACAATTGAAAAAACCTGGGACAATTTTGCAGTTTGGGATCCTGTTATACTGCAATCATATTAGAGGGCAGGTCAATAATATTGACGGAATTCCGGCATATGGGAAGCGGATTTTATTTGATCAGGCTGAAAACAGCTGGCAGCACAATTGTACAAAAAGCAGTAGAGATCAGTAAATGAATATGAACGAGAAGCTATCATTAACCGAGCTGCAACTGATCATAAAGGATTCGCTCTATGTGGCTTTACCGGATATGTACTGGGTGGTCGCCGAGATCTCCGAAATCATGGAGAACATCGCCGGTCATTGTTATCTTGAGCTTGTGGAGAAACTTACTGATGAACAGAATATAAAAGCCAGGGCAAAGGGAATTATATGGAGCAGCCGTTACAGGCTGCTTAAGCCTTTTTTTGAAAATTCGACAGGCGAATCACTCAGGGAAGGAATAAAGATCCTGATCAGGGTCAGGATTGAATACCACGAAATTTACGGATTAAGCCTTGTTATCAACGATATAGATCCTTCCTACACACTTGGTGAAATGGCATTGAAACGCCAGCAGATAATTAAGAGGCTTGAAGATGAGGGCGTGCTTGAAATGAACAAGGAACAGGAGTTCCCGATTGTTCCACAGCGTATTGCAATTGTGTCCTCAAAAAATGCTGCAGGTTACACCGATTTCATGAAACAACTCTTAGGGAACAGCTTCGGCTATGTATTTTATACTGCCCTGATAGATGCACCGATGCAGGGAAGCGAAACTGAAAAAGGGGTTATTGGCGCCCTTGAAAGAATAGCCGGCACGGTTGAAAACTTCGATGTCGTTGTAATAATTCGAGGCGGTGGATCTCAAACAGACCTTAGCTGGTTTGACAATTACAATATTGCATATTACATTACCCAGTTCCCGTTGCCGGTAATCACCGGTATTGGACACGAAAAGGATCTTTCAGTGACCGATATCGTTGCATACAGGGCTATGAAAACACCCACCGCTGTTGCGGATTTTCTTGTAGAATGCACGTACAATGCAGAAAATCACATTCTGGATATGATTTCAGAGATCGCCGACAGAACTCGTACGCTCCTGGAGACAAACCGGATGAAAATTGAAAGCAGCAGAATCAAGCTGATACCAATGGCCAGAATAATGATCTCTGAACTGAAAGAGGAACTCTCAATAACAATAATTAATATGATCAGCGTTGGCAAGGATTATATTATCAAGGCCGGTCAGATACCGTCAGATCAGAAGTCGAGACTGAATTCCGCATGCCGGTCCTTTCTCGTTCTTAAGAATTCGGAGACGGCCCGGAAAGAGCAGAGTCTTGCTAAGTTCTCGGCCGCGCTTTTAAATAATACAGTTTTGAAAATTTCCGGGCTGGAAAATTCCCTGAACATTCTTGACCCTTCCAATGTGCTGAAGCGCGGTTATACGATTACGTCGCTGAACGGAAGGATTATCAGGCAAAGCAGCCTGCTGGTCAAAAATGACATTATCGACACAGTGTTCAATGACGGGAAAGTTAAAAGCAAAGTAATAGGTAAAAAAGATAAAAATAATAATGCTAAAGAATCAAGTTAAAACAAAAAGAACCTAATATGACAAAAAAAGAGTTCTCATTTAATCAGGCAGTCAGCGAGATTGAAAAGATTCTCAGGAATATTGAAAGCGGGGATCTTGACGTTGACAGATTATCGGTTGAAGTCAAGCGTGCGGCCGAACTCATCAGGCAATGCCAGAAAAAGCTGAGGTCAACTGAGGATGAGATCAACAGCATTTTCAAGGACCTTGTATAAAAAGAATCCCGCAGAACATAAATTCTGCGGGAAACTACTTTACTACCCTAAACCTAAATCCATGAAAAAAACTCATGTAACTATGCAAGTTACTACCTAAATATTATAACGTACATAATACCGTTATTGTTTCATTTTCCCTAATCTTTTTTTAACAAAAAACAGATTATTTTTCAACACCCTGTTTTTCAACATTGAGAACCTCCTTAAAAGCTTTGATAAAAGTTTCTTTCGGAAGAGCTCCCATCGCCATCTGCGGTTGCCCTGACATCGGAACAAAAAGAATTGAAGGAATATTTCTTATACCGAATACCGAAGCAAGCTCCTGTTCTTCTTCAGTGTTCACTTTGTAAATATCAATCATGCCGTCAAAATCCTTAGACAGATCTTCAAGGATCGGAGCTACTATTTTGCACGGTCCGCACCAGTCTGCATAGAAATCAATAACGCATGGTTTTGTACCTGCATACTTCCATTCCGCGTTTTTTTCATAGTCAAATACTTTGCTAATAAATGTCTCTTTTGTAAGATGTTCTACCATAATATTTTTATTAGATTAACAATAATCCGATTCTTAAGTTCAACCAGTACAATCATCGTACCAGATTTTCGCCGGAGTGTCAACTTACACAAAATCGTTCAATTATTGTAACTTTGTCATGAATATTAAAACAAATTGTCATATTTATATATGTCTATATGTCTAAATGACAAAGTCTTCGAGGTCCTTTCCGGAGTGATGGCTTCAGAAAACGTAAAGGCCTGGGTTATAGGTGGATATGTCAGGGATTGTCTATTGAACAGGGATCATTCCGGCAAAGATATTGATATAGTGGTCTTAGGCAACGGGATTAAAACTGCACGTAAAGCAGCAGCAAAGCTCGGATGTACCTCCGGCATCAGTGTATTCAGGAATTTCGGCACTGCAATGTTCAGGTACGGGGATTATGAAATAGAATTTGTCGGAGCACGCAAAGAATCGTACAACCGTGACTCCCGTAAGCCTTTCGTTGAAGAAGGCACGCTTGAGGATGATCAGAAAAGGAGGGATTTTACAATTAACACACTGGCTATCAGCATTAACAAGGAAACATTCGGGGAGTTTACCGATCCTTTTAACGGGCAGGAGGATCTCAGAAACAAAATTATCAGAACACCGGGTGATCCTGATATCACCTTTTCTGATGATCCGCTGAGAATGATGAGGGCTGTAAGGTTCTCAACACAACTTAATTTTACGGTTGAAAAGGGTACATTCGCCTCCTTATGTCGTAATGCGGAACGGATCAGGATTGTTTCGCCCGAGCGGATAATTGCAGAAATGAACAAGATAATACTGAGTGCACACCCGTCTGCAGGGTTCATCCTGCTTGAAAAGTCAGGAATTCTTAAACTCATATTTCCCGAGCTTGATAACCTGAAAGGGATTGAGACGGTTAAAGGCAAGGCACATAAGGATAATTTTCACCATTCAATAAAGGTTCTCGACAACATTAGCAGGAAAAGCGATAATCTTTGGCTGCGCTGGGCTGCCCTTGTTCATGATATCGGTAAGCCTGCCACAAAAAAGTACATTACCGATTCAGGCTGGTCATTTCACGGACATGAGTTTATTGGCGCAAAAATGATTCCCGATATATTCAGAAAACTTAAACTTCCACTGAATGACAAAATGAAGTATGTCCAGAAACTGGTTGACCTGCATCTGCGTCCTATAGCCCTGTCACAGGAGATAGTTACTGATTCAGCCGTCAGGCGGCTTCTTTTTGAAGCAGGAGATGATATCGAGGACCTTATGATGCTTTGCGAAGCTGACATCACTTCAAGGAATGAAACCACGAAGACAAGACATCTTGAAAATTTCAGGCTTGTAAGGAAAAAACTGAAAGAGATTGAAGAAAAGGATGCGGTAAGAAATTTTCAGCCTCCTGTTGACGGAGGAGAAATAATAAGCACTTTCGGCATCAGGCCCGGAAAGGAAGTGGGCATTATCAAGAATGCCATCAGGGAAGCCATTCTTGACGGAATCATACCGAATCAAAGGGAGGCAGCAATAAAATTCATGCTTAAGAAGGGGAAAGAACTGGGATTGTCGGCTGAACGAAGACTTACCGGTAATTCAGATCAAGCATAACAGGCAGATGGTCGCTGAACCCGCCCTGGTATCTGTATCCCTTATACGTTGAAAATGGAGTCAATCCCGGGTATTTTTTATCTTTGACAAGCAGAAAATCAGGCCGGAAGATCATGAAGTTCTTTTCTGAAGCAAAAAAACCACTGTTACTGTTCAGTACCGATTCAGACACCACAACCTGATCGATCATTTCCCATGAGCCCTGGTAACGGTAAGTCCCGGCATCTTTTGCCTGCCTTTCAGCAAGGTTAATAAGTTTAAGGCCTGATTTATCACTATTGTGACCTTCAGGGTTCAATAACGACTGCATCACCAGACTTTCAGGCACACAGTTAAAATCACCGAGAATGATGATTTTACATTTCCCCTGATTTATCTCACTGATTGAATCTGCTTCTGCCCTAACCATATCCGCAATTTTGTCCCTCATATCTTCACCAGCAAGTACTCCTCCACGCCTTGATGGCCAGTGATTAACAATCAGATGGAGAGTATCTCCTGAAACAACGCATTTTATATAGAGCACACTCCGCGTTCGATAATCTGATCTTTTTACTGTTGCTGGTATCCAGGACCTGTGATCGATGACTTTCACAACATCTCTTCTGAAAATCATGGCCACATCTATTCCCCTGGGATCCGGAGAATCATCATGGATGATTCCATACCTGAACCTGGAAAGGGCTGTACCATAGACAAGATCTGCAACAACTTTCCTGTTCTCTACTTCGGCAAGGGCAACTATTGCCGGAGGGTTCCACTCCCCTGCTGCAATAATAGTCTTGTAAAGTGAATTGATCTTTTGGGTATATCTTGTATTGTTCCATCGCATAAGTCCGTGCGGTAAAAATTCCTCATCGGCCACTGATGAGTCATTTTGTGTATCAAACAGATTTTCAACATTATAAAACATAATTCTCACACGCATAGAGTCATCGTTCCCCTGTGCCCGTAAAAAAAATCCTGCGCAAATCAGCAGTACGAGTGTGCTGATTGCTTTTAAGATAAAAGTACTACAATGCATTTAGCCATCTATATCTCCTGGCACTTGTCCCAAATTTAACAGCGAGAGTAAATTCGTGGGTTCCCAGGCTTTGACTGCGTATATCTGTCAGAGTAAAATCGAAAGCGTATGCAAAATAATACCTGTCGTATTTCAAACCCAGAAGAAAAATGATTGCATCGTTAGTTCTCCATGATATTCCTGCCCAATAATCATTCCTGTAGTATATTCTGTCAGTAAGATCCATTTGAAGTGATTTAAAGAACATATCCGATGCTTTCAGAAAAGCAGAAGGCTCCATCAGCCAGTTCGGACTTAAAGGTATTTTGTATCCTCCGGTAAGGTAATAATTTCCTAATTCAGAGTTTTTGTTTTGGCCGGAGTTGGCAAACATTACCGAGCCTCTCAATAAATTTGTCATTGAAAATCCTACGTAATATTTTGAGGTGGTATAGCTCGCTCCAAAGTTAAAGTCGGGGATAAATACTGATCGGTCATAGTTGTTCAGATAGGGATCATCGTGGTCATAATAAATAAGGCCGTCGATATTGACAAAATACTGATAGGCCGTCAGGGCTAGGCCGAACGACAGATCTCTGGTATACTCATTATCAACCACACCAAGTGGTATATGATATGCATAAGCCACTGTGAAGCCGGTTCTTCTCATAATCCCGTTATTATCATTGAATATGTATCCCCCGACGCCAACCTGTCCTCCTTTTGTCGGACGTACCAGCTTCTTCTTTACGGTTGTTGATTTTGAAATATAACTGTTTCTGAGAATTCTTGTCTGAAAACTCAGGGCATAGGTATTCGGAGGCTGAGCCAACCCGATCCATTGCTCCCTTACAGTAAGATTGACAGTAGTGTAACCATCGCGGCCTGCCAGTGAAGGATTTACCAGGAATCCGTTCATTATGTACTGACTGTACATAGGTACCTGTTGTGCAGCGCAAGTACATGACATAAATGCCAGCGTACATATCGAAAGAATACTTCTGAAATAGTTCAATTTAAGAGACTTCATCATTTTTAATATTCTTACCTGATTACACTTATTACACCTGATTTTGGCTCTGATCCGCCATTGAGATACAGTATATAATGATAAGAATCGGTCGGAACCAGTTTTCCGTCATAACGTCCATCCCATGGTTCTGCTGATATGTTTCTGGACCTGTAGACCAGCTTTCCCCACCTGCTGTAAACACTTATCTCAGCATTGGGATAAAGTTCAATGTTCCTTATTCTCCATTCGTCATTATGACCGTCGCCGTTGGGAGTTATAACCTGTGGAATTTCGACACATCCGAAAGATCCTGTAAATGAAACTGTAACATCAAGCGATTTTGCACAGGCATCACTATCGGTTACAACTACACTGTAACTATTTGGCAATAAACCCGTTCTGTTCTGAAGAGTACTACCGTCCAACCAGTTGAAGGAATAAGGAGCCGTACCGCCTGATATTGAGAGTGTAATTGCACCATCATTCGAATCGGGACATGAGGCTTGTGTTACAGTTGTTTCAAGTGTTATGCCCTGTGGTTCTGTTATATCAACTGACGCCGAGCTTATGCAGCCATAAGAGTCAGTGACAGTTACTGTGTAATTACCAGCTTCAAGTTCTGAAGCATCAGCAGTTGTCTGAACGGGAGATGTGTCCCATGAATATGAAAATGGAGCCGTACCTCCTGAAAGCTGGGCTGATGCAGTTCCCGTGGCTCCTCCGGCACATTTTACATCTGTTTTTGTGATCGACACTGAAAATGCCTCAGCGGGCTGGTTTATCACAGTATCGGCGCTCACTTTACATCCATTTGAATCTGTAACTGTTACCACATATGTGCCGGCCCTAAGGCCGGTTGCAGTTGAATTTGTCTGTAACGGCAGTGTGTTCCATGAATAGCTGTAAGTTCCTGTACCGCCGGTCACAGAAGCTGTTGCACTGCCAGATGGAGTACCATAGCAATGATTATCCACCGTGGAAAATGAAACTGCCAGCTCAGACGGTTGGCTGATAACAACAACTGTGTCAAAAACATCTGCTAAAGCGTCCTGTACCCTCATCATGTAATTTCCTGCCGGCAGTGAACTGAAAGTTCCGGAAGACCGCAAGATGCTTCCGTTAATGCTGTATAAATATGGTGAAGTTCCTCCCCAGCCAATAATTTTAATTGTTCCAGTGACCCCTCCAAAACATTCCTCATCTTTATGAGAAGTGATTTTGGCAGTCAAAGGTATCCATGGCTGTGTAATTGTAACAGGTATGTTAAATGTGCACAAGCCGGCATCCCGGACTGTAATTGAATATGATCCGGCCGACAGCAGGGAAAATGTTCCTGAATCCTGGAATATTCCTGAAACAAGGCTGTACTGGTAAGGTGCAGTGCCTCCCGTTCCTGCCACGGTGACACTTCCATCATTTCCTCCGTAAACCGTCACATCCGACTGGGAGATGATGCTTCCGCTCAGAGCTGCTGCCGGCTGGCCCACGTTACCGGACACTACTTTTTTGCATCCGTTGTGGTCAGTTATAGTAACAGAATATGTCCCCGCCACAAGACTGCTTATGTCCCTCGTGACCGAACCATTGCTCCAGAGGAAGGTATAAGGTGCAGTACCGCCGGTTACAGCAAGTTTGCAGGATCCGGTACTACCACCATGGCACACAACATCATCAGCAGTAATAGTCCCATCTAGAGCCTGAGGCTGATTTATTGTTCCCGAGGCGTTGGCAGTGCATCCATGGGCATCTGTAACTGTCACTGAATAGATTCCAGCGGATACATTGCTTATATCTTCAGTGACAGCTCCGTTACTCCATATATAGGTAAAAGGAGTTGTGCCATTTGTCACTGAAAGATCAATTCCGCCGTCTGAGCTTCCAAAGCATGTCACATTGGTTATTGATAAAGACGCTCTCATTCCAGATACCGGCTGTGAGATGGTAACATCAGCTGATGCAGTGCAACCATTGCTGTCTGTCACTGTTACAGAATAAGTGCCCGCAATAAGGCCGGTTGCAGTGACAGCGGTTTGAACCGGTACTGTGTTCCAGAAATATGTGTATGGTGCAGTTCCACCAGAAGCTGATGCAGTGGTCGTTCCGTTTGATCCTCCAAAACAGATTACATTAGTCCCTGATGCAGTTACACCAAGCGCTGATAAAGGCTGAGTGATCGTCACAGACACCGGATACAGGCACATGTTCTGGTCGCGAACAATTATGGATTGGATCCCGGCTCCAAGTGAACTGAATGTACCGGATGACTGGTAGGTCACTCCATCCTTCGAATATGTATATGGGGAAGTGCCTCCTGAGCCTGTAACTGTGACGCTGCCGGTGTTTGTCCCAAAACATGCAACATTTGTCTGTGAAATAACAGAGCCGCTAAGTGCAGTTGCCGGCTGGGTAAGGTTAACCGGAAGATTGAATGTACAAAGGTTTTTATCCCTTACAACCACGGCATGAGATCCGGCTGTAAGGCCGCTGAAAGTCCCTGATGATTGATAATTGCTTCCGTCAAGACTGAATTCGTATGGGGAAGTTCCTCCTGATCCATTTACTGTAATGCTTCCTGTTGTTCCTCCGTAACAGAGAACATTCGTCTGTGAAGTTATACTTCCTGAAAGGGGAAGTGCCGGCTGGGTAATTATGATTGACTGTGTGAATGTACAAAGGTTTGCGTCTCTTATTGTTATCGTATAGGTACCTGCTGTCAGAGATCCGAAAGTACCGGATACCTGATAAGTCCCGGCACCAAGCATGTATTGGTACGGTGTTGTCCCTCCACTTCCTGCAACTGTTACGCTGCCGTCGTTCCCGCCATAGCATGAGACATTGGTTTTTGAACTTACCGAGCCAGACAGGGCAGCTGAAGGCTGGGTAACAGTTGCTGAAGCACTTGCTTTACAACCGTTAGAATCGGTAATAGTGACTGTATAGACACCTGCAGATAACCCTGACAGGTTTTCTGTTGTGGCCCCGTTGCTCCAGAGGAAAGAATAAGGAGGAACGCCTCCGGAAGCCGTAAGATTGACCGAGCCGGTCGAAGTGCCATAACAAAGGACATTTGTCACTGATGCAGAACCTGAAACAGCTGAAGATGGCTGGCTCACCGATGCCGGTACAGTGACGGTACAACCTTTTGAATCAGTTATTACCACAGAATAGTTACCGGCTGGTACATTTGCCAGATCTTCAGTTGCGGCCCCGTTGCTCCAGAGAAAACTATACGCCGGTGTGCCACCGGCAGCTGTCAGGTTTACTGATCCGGTGGATGCACCGTAACAATTTACATCTGATATAATCACGGTCCCTGAAACTGCAAGAGATGGTTGGATAACAGTCAGAATAACACTGGCAGTACATCCGTTACTATCCCTGATTATGATTGTATATGATCCGGCAGACAGGCCACTGAATACATTTGATGTCTGGTAGGCACCTCCGTTAATACTAAACTGATATGGAGATGTTCCTCCGGCTGCGGTTATTGTTACTGATCCGTTTGATCCTCCAAAACAGCTGACATCTGTCCCGGATGAAACTGTTCCTGAAACCGGATCAGGCTGTGTAATTATAAATGGAAGATCATAAGAGCATAGAAGATCATCCCGGATATGTGCAGTATGATTTCCCAGTGAAATACCTGAAAATGTACCTGACGATTGCCATGTGCCGTTGTCAACCGTGTACATATAGGGTGCAAGTCCGGTACCTGTATCAGCTTTAACCGTAATGCTTCCGTCTGAACCCCCGTTGCATTTAATATTTGACTGCGAGGTTATTTTCCCGGTCAGGTCAAAAATTGAAACACTTACAGTTGCTGAACCGGTGCATTCATTATTGCTTCCTGATGAGACCGAAACACTGCCGGAAGTTCCGGAACCCCATCTGACGGTAACATAATTATCAGTTTCCTTTCCTCCCCCGGTAATTACGCCTCCGGTCACCGTCCATATATTATATGAATATATACCGGTCAATGAATAGGTGTTTACTGAATTGGCGCAGGCACTGGTTACAGGACTGTTGAATGACGGGACAGGTACTGGGCTGATTTTCACGCTGTCAGTAACGCTCGATTCGCAGAAGTTGCCTGGAAAGAGGGTATTTGGTTCCTCAAGGGTTGCCACGACTTTTCCCTGAACCACGCCGAGATCCCATTTGACTCTAATTCTGCTGGTATCCTGGTTTGCATCCAGTATTGTTCCGTTAGTGACTGACCAGCTATATGTGGCGCCTGACTTGTAATTTACTGAGTATGTTAGTATTTCGCCTTCGCATGCGTTTGATTTTCTGAATGTCTGGTTATTGAAAACTGCTCCTGTTTTATTGATTTCTATTTTTGAGGTATCCTTACATCCGTTTCCATCGGTAACCACCAGGCGAATATTGTAAGTTCCGTCAGCCATTGTGATGTTAAAAAACGGCTTCTGCAGAATGCTGGTGTTAAAGAACTGCAATGACGGAGGGAAGGGTATTATAACCATAAAAGGTTTGGATGATTCCTCCAGTCCCTTCCAGGAATAAGAATAAGTTCCGTTGCCTCCATCGACATCGGCTTCGAATAATGCCAGGGTCGGTGAAAGGTCACAGCTGCTGAGTGACAAACCTGAAATATTAAGTGTAGATGTCACACTTATTTTGGTGCTTCGTGATGAGGTGTTTCCGTGTGAATCCAGGGCTGTTATTATAATTGTTTTCGTTCCCAGGTCACTGCAACTGAAAGAACTCGGAGAAACTAAGAGAGTGACTGATCCGCAGTTGTCAAAAGAGCCATTGTCGATATCCGCAGGCACAAGTGTTCCGGTTCCGGATGAGTTCAGTACGAGCGTATATGGTTTGACATTTATTATGGGGGAAACAGTATCAATTACAGTAACCTGGGCAGTGCATGACGACGAGTTTCCTGATGCGTCGGTTCCTGTCAGTGTAACGGCCACAGGGGTACCTGTATCCGAACAATCAAAATCAGTGCGGCTGAGATACATTGAAACAGCCGGACTGCAGTTGTCTGACGAGCCATTATTTATGTCGGAAGGAGTAAGCGTAGCTTTTCCTGAAGCATCGAGGTAAAGGGAATAATTCCGGCAGGACATTATCGGCGGGGTATTGTCGACAACAGTGACTGTTGCGTTGCATGTAGCAGTAAGGCCTTCATTATCAGTCACGGTCAGAACGACATTGTTGGTTCCGGTCTGTGAGCAGGTAAAGATATTTGGTGTTACGGAAAGGCTGTTTATGGTGCCATCCGGATCATAAGATCCGCCATCAACGTCGGTCCCGGTTATCGAAACAGTACCTCCGGTTCCCAGATAAACTGTTATATTCCTACAGATTGCAACAGGTGGTAAAGAAGGGGAAGTTTTGAAGCCTGCAGAGAACGCATTATTCAGGGTAACAGATTCAAAAAGAACAAACAGGAAGAGAATTTCAATTAAAATATGATTTTTTTCCAGAGGCATCAGATATCTCTTTGTCCGCTGATTTGAAAAAGTGAGGTCTTTCCGGAATGAATGCCTCTCATTTAAAAGTAACTTTGAAGAATAGCTCATGCATTTCATACAGGTCAGGTTCAAGGTTATTCCAAAATACGCTCTGAAATCTCTCAGATAATCAGAAATATGCAGGTTAAAATTACTCATCTTTTAAAAACATAATCTCCCCTGCTTATGTAATTCAAGCGAATTTATAAAATTTTCAATGACCCGGAATATAGCATTTCTGACGTGTTTTCAACAAATTAACAGGACTTATAAGAAATGAAACGCGCTCGTGCTTATCTTATTATCTGTTTCGTAATGTATGGTCGTAAATTTGACAAAAGGCAAGGAAGGCAAAAGGCATTTTTTGGAAAGATGAAAATCTGGATTATATTTGCAGTCGATTTGTGGGAAAAGCTCTACGTATAGGGCGATTAGCTCAGCTGGTTCAGAGCATCTGCCTTACAAGCAGAGGGTCGGCGGTTCGAACCCGTCATCGCCCACAAATGAAAATAAAGGAGTTAAATCAGACTAACTCCTTTTTTAATTAATCCATTTGCATAAAATCTGCATACATCTCTGCAAGTTGTAATAATCCTGATAAATAAGAAATTACACCTGTTGAAACAGAAAGCCCCCGGAGATGATTTCCGGGGGCGGACAATTAGTTGCTATATATTGAGTATATCAATCTTTGATGCAACGTACAGATAATCCCCATTTCTTAAGGCAATATTGCTTCTGAACAGAGTTGCTGTTGGCATTCATAATCCGGTTGGCAGCCCAATTTTCATTGGACTCGGTAGTCCACCAGCATCCTTTCTCATGAAGGTCGCAGAATAATCCATCAGGGTCACTATTCAGGGTGCCTCCGGGAAGAGCTCTGAATCCGCTTTCATTGGTAGCGTCTGTGTTGGGGATGTCCCAATGCTTAAAACCTGATTCTTTCAGTTTGCCACCTGCTATACTTTCCCCGCCCAGATAATCAGTTAATTTATTCCATTCTGCTTCACTGGCTACATGCCAGTCTACGGGGCAGAGCTTGCCGGTATTAACCGCATACCAGTTATAGAGGACACCATATGTAACTTTATAAGCTTGAAAATTGCTTTGCCAGCAACAGGCAGGAGTTGACAGATTGTTCCAGGACGTTGCATCAGTTATAAGTGGAATGGTTGTTCCATCATTGAACTTTGTGACACTAAGGTTTCCAGCCATCCATGTCTGGGAACCGATGAGAATGGTATTGCAAATATTTCCATCCTGGTCGTATATAATCGATGTATTTAAATGGACATAAAATACATCTCTATCTTCAGTACAACCGAAAATTAATATAAAAGCCCCAATTAACAAATAAAGCCAGATTCTGTTTTTCATTTTCAAATTAGTTAATCTTCAAAATAACCAGACTTTGATTTATCGTACATTGTTGTATCAAAGTTACACCAGGAAAAAGCTAAAGTCAATTTTATTTTATCAGCGACATTGAGTATCCATTTCAGGGATTAAAGAGATTAACCCGGATAGCAATTTTAATCTTCAATTATCCTTCAGGTTTGATTTTTTGCTATGCTGTTTTTCAATCAATTCCTTATTTTCAAGATAGGTTTTAGCTTCAACAGGCGTTCCCAAAAGTATTGCGATCCATTTTGTCTTTTCATTCTGTTCCAGAATGATCTTAATGGTCATTGTAATGGGAACTGACAGGATCATACCCACTATCCCCAGTATAAATCCCCAGAACACAAGAGACAGGAAAACTACCAGCGTTGACAAGCCTAATCCTTTTCCCATGATCCTGGGTTCCATAAAGCTCCCAATAATTATGTGGATAAACATGCCTGAGACAAGAGTCCAGAGTGCACCCCCTGCCCCGAGCTGTATCAGGGCAAAGAGAACTGTCGGAATCATGGCGATGATTGATCCGATATTCGGGATATAATACATTAGGCCTGCGATCAATGCCCATAGGAGAGGATAGTCAACCCCGATGATCAATAATACTAAATAGGTAAGAATTCCTATTGATAAACATAATAAGGTTTTTAAACCAAGGTAGCTGCGGATATTTTGTAAAATGGAAGAAAAATAGGAAATGGATTCATCCGATCCGCGCTGAATTGCTTTAGCTTTGACAGAAAAACTCCCGAATTCCATAAGAATAAATAAAACGATAAGAAAGATCAGGAAGGTAGTACCCACCATATTAAACAGTTTATTCAAAGCGCTTGAGGTGAATTCAAGGATCTTTGCCGGTTGGACAAGAGTAAATATCTGATCCTGTTGGATATTTAAACCTTTCGCATTTAAATATTGAATAAATGAGTTACTGATCGTTGTAAGGGTAGATTCATATTTTGAAAGGTTGCCTGTAAAAGATGATAAGGTACCTCCGAACAGAAAAGCAAATCCGGAAAAAAGTACAAAGGATCCCAACATAACAAGGATAAGTGCAATCCATTTGGGCATCCTCTTCTTCTCAAGCCAGGAAATGGGTTGTGCACAAATAATACTTATGAAAAGCGCAAGTAAAAAGGGAGTGATGATCGATTTTGCATAAACCACGCCTGCAAGAATGATTATTAATGCAGCCATATTTACGAAGGGCGAACCCTCCTTTGATCCGATAACCTTGTTGCTCATTTCAAATTAGTTATTTAGAGTTTATCAGGCAGGAATCAGATTGTACTCTTAAATCTTAATGAATTAACTTTAGATTATGTATATCATACAAGTATGCTTGCCAGATAATAATTAATGTCAGGTCATAATTTTTTTGATTAAAATTAGTACAATTTCTTATTTCAATTTACCCAAACTCAGATATTAACATTCATCCGGGAAAGTCCCCCCTTTCGATGGATTTGGTGGCAGGTTATTATTTTATTTTCAGAGGGAAAGTCAATTTGAAACTTATATTCCTCCCCATATTGTAAATGCCACTTCGTCCGGAAGGATTGTTCGGATATTCTTCGAAATACTTAAGCCTGCTCATATTCGACTGATAAGCCAAATTAGTGATATTATTACCCAAAACATTAATACTTAAAAGTACTTTCCCATCCTTGTTCTTTATATCTGCTCCTGCTCCTGCATTATAAAGTACATAACCAGGTGTTGGAGTCTCCGTATTGTATGCAGAATATATTTCGTCCTGTTTTCGGTAATATTCAATACCGATCTTAAAGTACAATGAGCTAAAATGTTTTGACTTGCTTTTTATATTGGCTCTTAGATCCGTATTTGTATGTAAGGGTGGAATAAGGGGTAAGTACCTGGTACTGTCTGTCACCCTGATCCCATTACCCCCTTTATTTAAAGCATAAGTTACTGAGATAGAATTTTCAAAATGAAGCCAGCTAAAAGGATGAATATCCAGGGTTGCCTCGCCTCCATATAATTGAGCTTTTGCCTGTTGAAATTTGAAAGTCTGATTACCTTTTACGATGACTGAATCTTGTCCAGAATGGTTCAATAATTTCTGATTAAAAATATAGTTTGAAATATTATTATTGAATAAGTCCAGTTCACCACTGATGTAATCCAATCTGTAAGAAATCCCTAAATCTTCCTGAAGGCTGAATTCCGGTTTGAAAGCATTATTGCCAATCTGGTAAATAAGTGTGCCCGGATGAACACCGTTAGCTGATATTTCAGCTATATTTGGAGCACGGAATCCCCTTGCAATATTTGTTTTTACCAATAGCTTCTTTGTGATATTACAGGTCACTCCAAAGCTGGCTGATAAGCCTGAAAAGGTATGTCTATAACTATAGAAAGGATGATCTGCTATTGCAGTATCCGGCAAACTCACCTGCATATCAAAACCTGTCTCAGGATTGGGACGAGTATACATGGGATCATTTTTAAAAACACGGATATCATACCTGACGCCGGCACTGAAATCAAATTTATCGATCGACTTGGTTGCCAAAATAAACGGACCTATATCAAACTGTTCATAATCCGGGATAATAAACTCTGTGCCCTTGTTGGTATTTCGCTGGTACATGCCATTAATGCCAAAAGTTGTTTCCCATCCTTTGTATTCAGGCAGATAGTATTTAATATCATAGGTAAGGGTTTTAAGATCAAGATACAACCCTGGAACAGAAGGATACTGGGGATGGCTAAACTCTCTTCTGATATTTTGCTGAAATCCAATTATAAGTCCAAGCTTACTCTCCCCGATAATAAAATTATTTGATGAATACAACCTGTAATGTTGGACATGTTGGTGTAAAACAGCGATTTTATATGAGTTTAATTCTGCCTCTGAGACAATTGGTCTGAATGTGTCAGCTTCAGTGATTTGCTTTGTAAATTTTCTGGTAAGCGAATCGCGGCTTCCATCAGGGATCTCCTGAAGATCATTATATATTGAAAAGTTGATGTCGGAATAACCCCATTGCTTATTAAGTCTCAGATAGGTGCTTAGATCGGATTCGTTAAAAGCTGTACCATAAACTCTTCCATCATATTTATTCTGATAATTGGTAGCTTGTTTATGTGATGCCACACCTCCCCAAATAAAGCCGTTCTTATTCCCTCCTAATGCAAGATGTGCACCAATAAGTTTATTATTTGTCTGGTAATTTGTCTCAAAATGACCTTTGATTGTGCCATTTGGAACGGGTTGAGCAGGTAGCAAATTGACCACTCCCGCCAATGCATCAGAACCATATATCAAACTTGCAGGGCCCTTCACAATTTCAATACGGTCCACTGCATTCTCATCAATTTCAATACCATGTTCATCACCCCATTGCTGCCCTTCTTGTCTGACACCGTCAAATAATGTCAATACACGGTTATATCCCAGCCCATGAATAAATGGTTTTGAAACATTGGGACCTGTTGTCAAGGCACTTACACCAGGAAGTTTTACAATTGCATCAATTATATTTGTGTTCAGGTTTTGCTGCAATTCCTGACTGTTGACAGTAATCATTGGGACAGGATTCCGGGTCATTTCAGTTGCCCTTGATGTTCCTGTAACGATAACCTCATTTATCTCTGTAATGGCTTGTTCCATGGGAAAATTCAAGGTTTTGGTTGTTGCCAAATCTACATTCCGGACAATAGATTTATATCCCAAAAAACTGACCTGAACAATTACTTTTGCCCTGGGAAGATGATCTATAGAGTAAACACCATTTTTATCTGCAATATCCCCTATTTTAAGTTCGGGAATATAAACTGTCGCTCCGGGAATGGCTTCTTCTGTTTTGATGTCGATAATTTTCCCGGTTAATTTGTTTTGTGCATTAATGATTTGATAAGTTAATATCAAGGCACAAATGATAAATGTTTTTTTCATTTCATTACGTCTAGGATTTTAAACAAATTTTGAAAACACCCGGAAGGATGTATCATTTCAAATTTGAAAATCAGGTGGGCTACGTAATGAAAATGAAAATTGTGAGAGATTAGAATAATATTGTCTGCTGTAATTATTGGAATAATTATCTACAGGACTTTGTTTTTGTAAATCACCATTTTCAGATAAAAAAAGAAAAATAGAAAATTCGAAATCACATATCGGACATTTATTCTGAAAAAAAGGAATATGTTTTTCGTTTTTAAAATCAGGTACAAAGTGTTTGTGATGATGTTCAAGTTTGGCTACTGTCGGAAGAATAAAAACCAATAACAATAGCAAAGAAGTAATTTTATTTATTTTTCTCGCCATTAATCTTAAAGTTCTGTCATGTATTTACATATTCTTTAACACTTAACAAAGGGGACCTCCTATATTATTTTTATTGTACCTAATTCTGTGTCAACCTGTTAAATTATCGGAGAGATGTCAGCTATTACCGGCACCTTCGTTATATAGATACAGAATGTGAACATAATTTGACAATATAGTAATTATTGTACACTTTCCTGATTCTTATTTCGAAAGTAATAATTAATCACAGATCTTCATAGGACCTGCATACGTTAATGTTACTTGTTCAATCCAATAAAAAATATCAGACCAGGCGATAATATTTTATATCATTGATTACCAACATTTTACTTTACTGTTTTCGTGCTTTTTATGCATTCATGTTGTATCTTTCTAACAGGTTCTGAATACAAATCCTGAACTCAGAAGCGTTGTACGATAGCGTCCCCGGGGTAACCAGTGAATGGGATCAGAAGTCTTGTTGCAGGTGTACCAGCAATGATTGGACAGCCGAGATCTTCCCGAAAGCTTCGAAAACTGCTTTGATATTGGTTTGTGGGGAATAACTGCAACAGGGTAGCATTGGATCAGAGACAATGCAAGTTCCTATTCTGTAGGTACAAAGACAAAGTTTTGATGTACGGCACAGACGAATTTCAAAGTTAAGATGGAATTCCGGTGACAGATTCTTGAAGATTTAAAAGGTCATTGATTTTTGTGAAAAAATCGAAGGGGAAACCTATGTACATTTACTGTTTCACGTTTAATTCATTTTGAGAACAAAACGAATGGGAATGCAATAACCATTCCCCTTTAGTTTTCATATCTTTATGAGAACCTGAAGGCTTTTGGATCTGAGACTAAATTAACTTGATCCTTTTACAGGTATTTTACTCTAATCCAATGAAAAACATAACCATCGCGCTTTTACTTCTAGGGTACTTTTCAGCAGCTGATTGTCAGACTTTTAAAGGTATTGTTTATGATCAGTTAACGGACAGCATCTTAAGTCATGCAATTGTTTATATCAGTGGAACATCCATTGGAACATATTCTGACGTTGATGGCAATTTTGAGCTGGACATATCCGGATACGGTTCACTGCCGATAACCATTAGCTTTCTTGGTTACTACTCCGTAACATTAACGGAACATGAAAAGAATAAAAGGTATGATATTTATCTTACTCCCAAACTTAATGAATTAAATGAGGTCGTTGTCACAGCAAAAAAAGGACACTGGGAAATGTATTTCAGTATATTCAAGAGAGAATTTCTTGGTGAAACAGACAATGGCAGGGAATGCGAAATTCTTAATAAGAGGGACCTTCGCTTTTCCTACAACAGTGATAGCAGTATATTACGCACATTTTGCCCACAACCAATTCTGATTTATAACAGAGCCCTTGGTTACAACATAACCTATTACCTCGATAAATTCGAATACAGCCGTAAAAAAGGTGAAAAGAATGAACTTACCGAAATATCCACCATTCTGGGAAACTATCTGTTTAAGGATAGTTTGTCAACATTAAGTGAATCCGAAAAAAGGAATGTGGAAAAAAGAAGGAAAAGTGCATATCTTGGTTCCCGGATGCATTTTTTCAGGCTGCTGTCCATGGGGAACTTCAAACAAGCAGGAAAGAATAAAATTTCGCTTTACGACAACTCTCCTTTTTCTAAAGGATTTACAATTGAATCAAATACGGCTATTAATTCCGATTCGTTGGTGACCAGAAAATATAACATTTCCGGTTATCTTAAAAAAGAAGGAGAATTAAATGTTTCGTATGGATTAAAAACTACTGTACTAAAAGCAGAAAATGATTCTGTTTATTTTGAAAAAGATGGATTTTATGATCCAAAAGCTGTGGAGTTTTCAGGAGATATGGGTAAACAGCGAATCGGTGATCTTTTACCGTTCGAATATAAACCTAAATAAAAACAACCGCTGACACGGACAGTGTTTATGCTAAAGTGTAATCTGTAAGTTATATACTGTGTTTTACGCTATCCCACACCAGCTTCAAAAGACTTTTACCCGTGAAAATACTTTGAAGCAAGTTCATTAATGGTACAGTTTTTGTACCTTTATTTGTAACCTAACTATCCTGATCATGAGTAAGATAATCAAATCGGCATTATTTGCAGCCAGCATGATATCGTTGTTTCTGATACAATCCTGTAAAAAAAATGATTCAAACCTTGATCCGGGAAATCCTGTAACTATTTCCACTGAGGCTTATCAAAAGGAAGTAATTGATTCAGCAAATCGTTTTGCCTTTGACCTGTTTAATCCAATCCTTGCCAATGCAAAAGGGACAGAGAACATAATGATCTCGCCTTTCAGCATCACCAGCGCGCTTTCCATGACCCTTAACGGTGCAGCAGGGGAAACCCTTGATGCCATGAAAAAAGCGCTGAGATTCGATGGGAAAACAGTCGGGCAGATCAACGAGACGTATCTCAAGCTTGTGTCTGAAATGATAGGGGTCGATGAACGTGTTGTTGTGGAGATTGCTAATTCTGTCTGGGTTGAAAAGAATCATGAGGTTAAACAACAATTTATAACTGATTTGCAGAACTGGTATAAGGCAGAAGAACGAAGCTTTGATGCCTCAGATCCAAATGCAGTTAAAATGGTTAACGATTGGATAGCAGGGAAAACCCACGATAAGATAATGAATATGCTTGATGGTTTTGATGCAGGTGTTGCCATGCTCCTTATAAATGCCGTTTATTTTAACGGCAAATGGAGGTATCAGTTTGATAAAGCGAATACGATCGACGAACCATTTTATTTAGCTCCCTCAGCTTCCACGAATGTACCCATGATGCATCAGGAGGAGAACCTGAAGGCAATAAAGGATGCAGGACTGACGCTTGTTGATCTCCCTTACGGTCAGGGGAATTTTTCAATGCTTGTAGTCCTTCCCGATGAAGATAAGACAATCGAAGATATTACAGGGAATCTGACGCCTGCAAACTGGGAAAACTGGATGGAACAACTTGAAAACAATACTCATAAGGTTGATCTCAGCATGCCTAAGTTTAAATACGGATACAAGCGGCTGCTTAATTCCGACCTTATCAGCCTCGGCATGGGTATTGCATTTTCTGACGGAGCTGATTTTAGTAACATGAGTGATGGCGGACTAAAGATCGGTACGGTATTGCACCAGTCATTTATCGAGACAAGTGAGGAAGGTACAGAAGCTGCAGCTGCAACAATTGTAGAAATGGTAGACACTTCCGCAGGACCCGGATCAGATGTATGGAATATTGATGTAAACCGTCCGTTCCTTTATTTCATTCATGAAACCTCTACCGGGACGATATTATTCATGGGAAGAGTAGGTGATCCATCTGCTGAATCAAAATAAAATTAACAGAATTATACGCTCTTCGACAACGATTACGAATGTAAGACTGTCAAACTCTATGAAGACACTTCTACCAATAATTTGTATTCTTGTAATTATCGGAATTGATTGTGAATCTGATCACAATTATCCAACTAATATTCCGGAAGGTAAATATACTGGTACGTTTCAAAGGCAACTTGCATTTGGAGGAGGAGATACAGCTCATGTTTCCATCACCTTCTCATCAAATACCTGGACGGGCGTAAGCGACAAACAACATTATCCGGCTTTGTGTCACGGCTCATATAGCATTGAAAAGGATAAAATTATTTTTACAAATGAATGTATTTTTACTGCGGACTTTGATGGGACGCTTATCCTTGGAGGAGAGTTTTATTTCAACCTGGAAGGTAAAGTTCTTAAATTCAATCATAATTACTCAGGAAGGTCGACAGATGCCTATAACGACTGCTACTCCCTGACAAGGATAACAAAGTAAACAAGCTCATATAAATTCGAAAGATGAATTATAAGCTGGTTGTTCAATGCCATTATCCAATGCTGTTGTGAAATTCCATATGCCGGACCAGGGCTTGTGCCAAATTCATTTGTCGCGTTGCCTCTCCAATGGTAATAGAGACTGCCACAAATGATAGTCTCTATGTCAGCACAATAATTAATCAGCTTTTAATGAGGCGCACATTAATCTTTAATGCATCTCACATATTTACCGGCATTTTTTGGTGCATCTTTTCTGAAGACACCTGTATAGCTGCTGTTTAGGTTCCTGAAAATAAATGAATCCGAAGTATATTCAGTTGAAGTAAGAAATGAACAGGTTGTCCCGAAATCATAAAATATACCATCGGCATAGAAACGATAGCCAAATGGCACAGCATTGAATCCGCTCGAATTTGTGCCATTTCCCGAAAGACTCCAGCCTGTAGTGCTTTTCATCTGGGTTCCCTGGTCTGTTCCCCTCCAGTATACCGAATCAGCCTGGCTTTGAGACATTCCCAGATACATTTCAAGAGTTTTGAAATCATCATCAGAAGCCACACGCCATCCCGTCGGACAAAGTTTTCCTGTGTTTGTTGTGTACCAGTTGTATATTGCTCCGGCGATGTTTTTATATGTAGCCTCATCATTGTCGTACCAGCAATATGCCGGAGTTGTCAGAACCTTCCATTGAGCACTGTCAGTCTGAAGCGGTATTGAGGAATTATCATTATAAGTCGTGGTTTTAAGGTTTTCAGCAAACCAGACCTGAGTACCGATAATTACTGTCTTATAGATATTTCCCTCCACGTCAGCTACTGAAGTTACGAAAGTTACCTGACTCCCATAAGTGGTTCCGACACTATTTGTAGCATAAGCTCTTAAATAATAAATCGTTCCGGGAGTCAAACCTGTAATGCTGCTTGTATATGCACCGGCACTGGTACCATCATTAGTAAATGAATCCGAAGTGGTCGGGTTTGATGATGTGCTCCAGCATACACCTTTGGCAGTCAGTGTCACGCCGCCAGATGAAGTAACATTCCCTCCTCCGGAAGCTGTGTTAATGCCTATGGAGATGACCGGTGAAGTCTGTACGGCAGGCAGGACTGCAAGAGTCGCGAATGAAAGATCATTGCCATAAGCCGTTCCTGAACTATTAACCGCATATGCTCTTACATGGTAGGTAACACCGGGCTGCAATCCTGTCAGAGTGCTTGTGAATGCTCCTGTGCCTGTCCCATCGGATGTTTTGTTGTTTGAAGTAGTAGGATTTGGAGATGTTGACCAGCATACACCTTTTGAAGTGACGGAAGCGCCGCCGTCTGAACTTATAGTTCCGCCTGACACGGCTGTAGTGGAAGTAATGGAAGATGGAGTTGTAGTTGTAAGCAAAGGAAGTGTTACGGAACTTGTAGTAAATGTCAATACATTGCCATAAGCTGTTCCAGCACTGTTAGTTGCATAAGCTCTTACATAATAAGCGGTAGCAGGGCTCAATCCTGTAATGCTGCTTGTAAATGAACCGGATCCGGTTCCGTCAGAAGTGTGTGATCCTGTTGCCAAGGGATTTTCAGATGTGCTCCAGCACACACCGCGTGAGGTAATAGCTGAGCCTCCGTCGGATGTAATATTTCCGCCTGAGCTGGCTGAATTTAAGGAAATGCCTGTCACAGTGGCAGTCGTCAGTGTGGCTGTTATAGCTGACGCAGTGAAACTCACATCACTCCCGTAAGCCGTGCCCGCAATATTCGTAGCATAAGCCCTGACATGATTAACGGTTCCGGGGGTCAATCCTGTAATATTGCTTGTAAAGGTTCCCGAACCAGCGCCATCTGAAGTTTTACTATTTGTAATTGTAGGATTTTCTGCAATATCCCAGCAGACACCTCTTGCAGTTATCGAACCGCCCCCGTCATCCGAGATATTTCCTCCTGAAACTGCTGAGGTAGAAGTAACTGATGTTACTGCCGATGTAGTTATGGTTGCCGTGACAGTCTGGTTTGTCTTAAAGGTGACCTCATTGCCATAGGAAGTTCCGACACTGTTGACAGCATAGGCTCTTACGTAAAAAGTTGTGTTCTCCGTTAAGCCTGACAGAGAGCTTGAAAAGCTTCCGGTGCCCGTCCCGTCTGATGTTTTTGAACCTGTTACAGTGGGTTGGGTCGAGGTTCCCCAGCAAACACCCCTGGTTGTAACTTCCGCACCACCATCTGATGTTATTGTTCCGCCTGAACTTGCGGTGGAAGTAGTTATATTACTTATGGTTGTTGTTGTCAATGTAGGAGGGTTCTTGTCCTTTTTGCAGGACTGGATTACAACTAATCCTGTAATTGTCAATACAATAAATCCAATTTTACAAATCACCAATGTCTTTTTCATATAAAAATTATTTGCAATTATTATTAATGCCTTAATAAGGTAAACGGTAATAAGACTTATAACTTATGTATTAACCAGTTTTTACTGAAATAAAATCAAAATTTACTGCAAATAAAGCTGGAGTATTTAATCTTTTCAAATTATTTTGACAACATAATATTAACTTATGATGAACAATCAATAATTTAATCCGAAAAATTATGACCGGGGATCCGGTATTGCATAAATTAATTGTTAATAATGAACCGGTTAAAAATAATCTGCAAACAGTAAACATTGCAACAGAAGTCATCAATCGAGTAGGAGGAAAATAAAGTAGTTTTCCTCCTACTTTATTTTCCGACCTCTCACACCACCGTACGTACGGATCACGTATACGGCGGTTCCTTAATAAACAACTCTTACCGATTCATAATAATCCAACAAGAAAACGTATCCGGCCTTGCGTAAACGATCGTTAGTGATAGTACGTGACAGGATAAAACTATTGGCTATGTGCCAGTAGCCTTTCCGTGTGTTCGCCCATTCATAAGCCTTGTATTTGTTAATGCCAAGCCTAATTAAATTTGCCATTCTGGTTTTAATCCGTTTCCATTGTTTCCAGATTACCATACGTAGTCTGCGGCGATACCACTCGTCCGTTCTCTCCAAAAGATTTCGCATATCGGCCAACATGAAGTATTGCACCCAGCCTTTGATGTATTGGCTTAGTTCTTCCTTCCGACGTTGGTTACCCCATCCATTGCTTCTTGATGTCAACTGCTTAATGCGGGTTTTCATCTTTGTCACACTTTTTGGGTGTATCCGTAGCCGACCTTCTCCTTTGAGTTGGTAGAAGGAGTAGCCAAGGAACTTTATGTCCTTCACGGTTGCAACCTGACTTTTGTCCCGATTGACTTTTAAGAAGAGCGTCCTCTCTATGTAAGATACGATGCTTTCCATCGTCCTTTCGGCACTACGGTGGCTCTTGCAGAGTATCACCATATCGTCCGCATAGCGAACAAACTTATGTCCCCTCTTTTCAAGCTCCCAGTCCAGCTCATTCAGCACGATATTCCCCAGCAGCGGACTTAATGGCCCGCCTTGCGGTACGCCTTCATTGGTTTCTTCGTAGTGGTCTTCCTGCATTACTCCTGCATTGAGGTATTTATGGATAAGTGACACCACTCGTCCGTCCTTGATGGTTCGGGAAAGTACCTCTATAAGCTTACTGTGATTAACGGTATCAAAGAACCGTTCCAGGTCTATATCGACTGCGTAGTCATAGCCGTGAGTAATGTAATCCTGACATTTACGAAGAGCCTGGTGGGCGCTGCGCCTGGGTCTGAACCCATAGCTGTAGGATGAGAACTGTGGCTCGTAAATCGAGGTCAGTTTTTGTGCAATGCTTTGTTGAATTACTCTGTCAACAACCGTGGGAATGCCCAACTGGCGTTGTTTTCCGTTTTCTTTGGGTATGCATACCCTTCTTACTGGATTGGGGCAATATTTCCCCATTTGGATGGACTTAATTAGAATATCCTTGTTGGCGACAAGATAGTCCTTTAAAGACTCTACCTCCATCTTGTCTATTCCACCCGCACCTTTATTGCGCTTTACTTGTTTGAATGCTGCATTCAGATTCGAGGGTGAAAGGATTTGCTCTAAAAGCCCATTCCCTAATCGATAATCATTGGTGGTGAGGTTGTTTTCAGTTATCCACATGAAAGTCTGCCCTTCCACGTAGCCTTCGGATGCCGTCCTATCTTTCCGTGGACAGGTCTCTGATTGCTCAAAGATTTTCTGCTTTCTTCCCTTCATGTTGGTAACATTCATTTACTACTCACTCGTTAAGGTTCAGCCCTTCCCACATTTGGTAGTTATGTGGTACTATGGCTTCGGCTGACTTCTCACGATAAACCTTCTTTCGACCATGATTCATACTCCGTTTCTTCATGTCCGTGAGACCTCCCCGGGTAAAAACGATAACTTTCATCCCATCTATCTGCTCCATTTACCTTGGTTACCCCGGACAGAATCGGACTTTGTTTTGTATTGCAAACTCATCCGGTAACCTTAGGCCTTTTATGAAGTTTCTGTTCGTCAGACCGGAATTTTGCCGCCGGCTTCCTTCAGATTCCACCTCGCGATGGACACCCTTGCCTTTGGCTAACGCTTCCTTCTGTCAAGGCGCGTTCGGGACTTTCACCCTATAGTTATCGCCCATGCCGGGCGCACAATAAAAAAAGGTTAAGTGAAGTGTCACTTAACCTTTTCTTAACATTCGTCTGAATTAATCAGTTCTTAATGCATCTTACTGATTTTCCTGCTCTGTCGTCCGAATCCTTACGGTATACAGTAGTATTGGCACTTGTAAGTTCTCTGAAAATAGCCGATAAAGCATCATTTTCAGAAGATGTCCACCAGAAGCCTGAAGTCGAATTTTCCATAAATGTTCCGTCCAGGTAATAACGGTATCCTCCTGGCAAGGCAGTAAATCCGCTTGTATTGGTACCATCGCCGCCTGGTTGCCATCCGGTTGTGCTCTTCAATGCAGTTCCCTGGTTAGTTCCCCTCCAATAAGCTGAATCGGCTTGGGACTGACTCATTCCCAGGTACATTTCAAGAGTTTTATAATCAGAGTCGGAAGCAACACGCCATCCCGTCGGGCACAAATTACCGGTGTTCACGGCAAACCAGTTATATAATGCACCGAACTGGTCTTTATTGGAAGACAAATTACCATACCAGCAATACGCCATTGTTGACAATCCAATCCAGGTTGCTGCATCCTCAACATTGGGAATAGCTGTGTTATCATTAAGAGTTGTCGTCTTGAGGTTTTCGAGCATCCAGACCTGTGTGCCTATAACTACAAAATGATAGGTATTTCCATCTACATCGGCAAACATTGTGGACAATGTCACCTGGTTGCCGTAAGCAGTTCCTGCACCGTTTGTTGCATAAGCCCTGACATAGTAAACTGTTGCCTGTGACAACCCTGTTAAAGAGCTTGTAAAGGTTCCTGTGCCGCTGCCGTCAGATGTATGGCCGTCTGCAGTTGTCGGATTTGCACTTATACTCCAGCAAACACCCTTTGCAGTTATTGTTCCTCCGCCGGCAGAAGTTATATTTCCTCCGGACGATGCCACGGTAGTACCTACGCCTGAAGCTGCTGTGGTTGTCAGAGTAGCAAGGCTAACCGGGCTTGCCGTGAATGTAACATCACTGCCGTATGCTGTTCCAACACTGTTAGTTGCGTAAGCTCTGACATAATAAGTTGTACCGGGCGTTAATCCGGTCAGGCTGCTTGTGAAAGATCCTGTTCCGGTTCCATCGGATGTATGCGAACCGGTAAGATCCGGATTGGTTGCAGTTCCCCAGCATAAACCCTTTGCAGTCACATCTGCACCTCCGGTTGAAGTCACATTGCCACCTCCGGTTGCAGTTGTCTGTGTAATACCTGTAACTGTTGCGGTTGTCACCGTCGGGATGACTGTGAGAGTAGTAAATGTCACATCAGTACCATAAGCTGTTCCATTGGCGTTTGTGGCATAAGCCCTTACATGATATAAAGTATTGGGCAGCAGGCCTGATAAATTGCTGGTGAATGTGCCGACTCCTGATCCGTCAGATGAGTGTGAGTCTGTCACAACAGGATTTAATGTCGTGTTCCAGCAAACCCCGCGTGCCGTAACAGTTGAACCTCCGTCGGATGTAATATTGCCTCCTGAAACAGCGGCAACCGATGTTATGCCAGTGACTGCTGTGGTTGTTAAAACTGCAACAGCAGAAAGAGTCGTGAAAGTAACTTCATTGCCATAAGCAGTTCCTGAGCTGTTTGTAGCATAAGCTCTTACATAGTAAAGGATGCCGGGTGCCAAACTTGTAAGATTACTTGTAAAGGTACCTGTTCCTGTCCCGTCTGACGTTTTACTATCGGAAACAGTCGGACCTGTTGTGGTAGACCAGCATACACCTCTGGCAGTAACTGTCCCTCCGCCATCGGCAGAAACAGTTCCGCCTGAAACGGCTGTTGTTGAAGAGATTGACGTGACTGTCGCTGTTGTTACAGTTGCTGCAACAACCTGACTTGTCGTAAAGTTAACTTCATTGCCATAAGATGTCCCTTCACTGTTAGTTGCATATGCCCTCACATAGTACTTCGCGTTTTCAGTCAAGCCTGTCAGGCTGCTGGTATAACTTCCCGTTCCGGTTCCGTCACTGGTTTTTGAACCTGTAATTGTCGGACCCGTTGAAGTTCCCCAACAAACGCCTTTGGCAGTCACTTCAGCACCTCCGTCTGATGTTACATTTCCTCCTGATGTAGCCGTAGTGACGGTAATATTAGTTACGGCTGCAGTTGTTACAGTAGGGGGATCGGTTTTCTTTTTACATCCCTGGATAAATGCGATCCCGGAGATCAAAGTGACAACAAATAATAATTCCAATAATTTTTTCATAGACGCTCTTATTAATGATTAATAATGATATAAAATTGTTAGACAATTCTCAAGAAATTTGATCAATCCTTCATATAACGCAAAAAATGTCCAAACTAATATAAGCGGGAAGCAAAAGTTTTCAGCTGCAGAAAATATTGTTGTCCAAAATATCTTCCTCTCCAACTCCTGATTAATAATATTATACCTATTTATTTATAAATATAACCTCCGCCCTTTGGTCAGTTTTGAGCGCAACGAACTGACATACCATAGTTCAGATCAAAATAATTCCTGTATGATTTGCCGCTGTCGTACTGAAGCCGTCTGAACCATGAATCTGAAGTTGAATATGTTGTTGATGTCCACCAGAAACCATAATCACCTATATTATCAAACAGTCCGGTATCGGAACGGTAACCTCCCGGAAGGGCTGTAAAGCCTGTTTCATTGGTAGCATCAGTATTGGGAGTTGTCCAATGTACTGTTCCGGTCTCTTTTAATTTGCCACCTGCAACAGTCGAACCCAGGAGATATGTTTCAAGTGCCAGGCATTCATCATCGGAAGGGACATGCCAGCCTGTCGGGCAAAGATTCCCCGTATTGACTGCATACCAGTTATAAAGGGCTCCGTATAAAGACTTATAAGTTGAAGCATCATTGTCGTACCAGCAGTAACCCTGATTAGTAAGGTTTGTCCATACGGTATTGTCAGATACAAGGGCGATTGATGAACCATTGTTGAATTTCGTGGTCCTGAGGTTCTGCTTTGTCCAGAGCTGAGTTCCTATTCTTATTACGTCATAAGTATTTCCATCCAGATCCGACACTGTTGCAGGGTCGGTGGTAAAGGTTTTGTCTGTCCCGTAAGCCGTCCCAATGGTGTTTGTAGCGTATGCTCTCACATGATAAAGAGTGTTCACTGCCAATCCCGTCATAGTGCTTGAGAATGATCCTGTCCCTGTTCCGTCCAATGTTTTTGAATTTGCTATTGTAGGATTGACAGAAGTGCTCCAGCAGACTCCGCGCGCCGTTACTGCGGAACCTCCATCGCTTGCTACATTACCTCCGCTTGTTCCTGACGTTGTTGATGTCGATGCCGGATCGGCAGTTGTGAGTGTTGGTACAACAGGGCTTGTTGAAAACGAAATCGCCTGTCCGTAACTGGTACCTTCTGAATTTGTTGCGTATGCCCTTACATAATAAATAGTGTTACCGGTAAGTCCTGTTATATTGCTGGTGAAGCTTCCCGTGCCTGTACCATCACTTGTTATGCTGTCAGAAACTGTCGGATTTGTCTGTGTGCTCCAGCAAACGCCTCTCTCCGTCACTGATGCACCTCCGTCAGAAGTTATTGTACCACCTGAGGCCGCGGTAGTCTGTGTTATTCCTGTAACAGAAGTTGTGGTAACCTCGGGAACTGTCATCCTGCTGGTGGTAAAGGAAAGCTCGTTACCGTATGCTGTTCCTATCTTGTTGGTAGCATAGGCCCTGATATAATAAAGAGTGTTGGGAGTCATCAGAGTGACAGCACTTGTAAAATCCCCGATTCCATAACCGTCAGTGGTTCTTGTACCGCTGATTGTGGGCGATTTTCGCGTACTCCAGCAGACTCCCCTGACAATGATATCAGCATTGCCATCGCTTGTGATTATACCGCCTGACATTGCAGTGGTAGCGGTGATTTCGGTAACTGCGATAGTTGACAGGTCAGGAATTTTTTCCTTATTACAGCCTGCTAAAAATAATTGAGAAAAAAACAGAAGTAACAGTGTTGAATTATCAAATTTGTTCTTCACGCTGAAATTTGATTTTTTTTAGAACGGTTTTTTTAGCTTCTTATTTTATTATAAAAATAAGAAAAATTACTCTTAAACTCATTTCGGAATTGAAATTAAAATTTGTCGGTTTTGATAGTATGCATAATAAAAGAGGCTGGTAAACTCTCCGACCTCTCCAATCAAAAATTCAAAATTACACTTTTTCGCCAAAGCAGTAGTCGGCGAAAATATCAGTCACATTTTCAGTTTTTTAAAGGTCATAAACCATGATACTTTATAAATATCGTCCCCGGATACATCTGCTTTTTTGTCGTCCTTATCGAGCAGATATGGAATAAGTATGTCATTGAGATATTATGAAAAAGAAAAAAGATGATAAACAGCAGGATTTTTTCTATTTCACAACAGGCATTCTGTACGGGATTGTAAACCGGAAAATGGCACCTTCACCTGGCCGTGAGTTTACCCAGATCTTACCACCGAGAAGTTCGACATAAGCTTTGCATATTGATAATCCAAGGCCGGTGCCGCTGAATTTCCTGGAAATAATACTATCGACCTGAAAAAATCTTTCAAAAATTTTTTCATGATGCTCTGATGGGATTCCTATACCGGTATCCTTGACATAGAACTCCAAAAATCCATTCTTAAGCTCATATCCGAAGCTTACCTCACCAACTTTCGTGAACTTTTTGGCATTGCTGATCAGGTTTGAAAGAATTTGAATAAGCTTGATACCGTCGGTCAATATAACTGAACGGTCGTCAGGTAAACCTGTGGTAAGCCTGATTGATATCTGATCATGATTCCCTTTGTAGCTGAACTGTTCATTCAGGCTTCTCATTATGTTGTTAAGGTTCATTTCCTTTATGTTGATCTTCACCTGTCCGCTTTCAATATTTGCAGTGTCAACTATATCATTTATGATCGAAAGCAGCTGGCTGCCACTCTGGAAAATAATTTCAATAAACTGCCGCCGTTCAGATTCTGTGGTTTCAGGCTCATTTAGCAATGCAGAGAATCCTAATATTGCGTTCATTGGTGTTCTTATCTCATGTGAGACATTATGAAGAAATGCGGTCTTCAGCCTGTCACTTTCCTCAGCTTTCTCCTTTGCTGCAATAAGCTCAGCTTCAGCGCGCTTGCGCTGGGTTATATCACGGAAGCTCCAGACACGTCCAACACTTTTTCCTGATATTTTCTGGGGCTGGGAAAATCGTTCAAAAACTCTTCCGTCTTTAAACTCGAGCAGATCCGATGTAGTCATTTCACGAGCCTCGTAGAGGTGCCTTATCTGGCCGACGAATTCATCAGGTTTTATAAGCTGATCCATGACGAACTGAATAGCTTTGTCATCATCATAAAGATTCATCACCTCTTCAGGAATAGCCCACATTTCAACGAATTTCTGGTTGTACTGCATTATTTTCCCATTAAGGTTAACAACCAAAATGCCGTCACCTGTTGATTCAAGCGTCGCCTTAATCAGTGAAAATGACTTTTCGAGCTCTGCTTCTGCTTTTTTGCGAAGAGTGATATCTTCTACCATTGCCAGGAAGTACAGGATTTCGTCATTATTATTCCTGACTATACTTATTGTCGTCGAACCCCATATTACGCTTCCGTCTTTTTTTACATACTGTTTTTCAGTGTGATATGCTGGTATTTCTTCTGCCACAAGCCTCATCACCTGAATTTCATCCGCTGCTATATAATCAGGATGTGTAAATTTCCTGAATGTGAAAGATCTGAGTTCTTCCTCTTCGTAACCAAGCATTTTACAGAAAGCCGAATTGGCCTTAATGATGCTGAGATCTTTTCCTGTCATAGCCATGCTGAAAGGACTCTCTTCAAATATCTTCCGGAATTTTTCCTCGCTTTCCCTCAGCGTTTTTTCGGCTGATTTCCTTTCAGTTATATCACGGCAGATTGACTGATAGTATTTTACACCCTCGATTTCGACATTTCGGGAACTGATTTCCACAGGGATTGGAGTGCCGTCTTTCCTTAAATGAATGGTTTCATAAGTTGTATATCCTATTTCGTCAAGAATCTTTTTTTCCTTCTCCAGTTCCTCAATTACACCTGGGGCACATATCTTATTTACATTCATGCCTATAATCTCATTCCTGCCGCGCTGATATACCTCGCATGCCCTGTCGTTGGCTTCAATTATTACAAGATTGTGGTCGGTAAGAAAAATAATGTCATTTGCATACTTCAGTATATGATCATAATGCTTACGTAATGCAAGATGATCGACTTCCGCTTCATACTTGTCGCGGTAAAACCTGACGTTCTCATTCCATTCTATAACCCCCAGCAACAATCCGATTGTAACAATGAAAAGTATTATTATTATGATTATCAGGGTCATCTGCCTATTCAGAGCCAGAAAAACCTCATTGTGATCAATTTTGGTTACCAGATACCAGGATGAGCCGGGGATTTTTTTCATAGCTGATACAACTGATACGCCCCTGTAATCAATGCCATTGGTAGTACCTTCGATTCCCCGCACTGCCATGGCAGAAGGAAGATTTGCCTCTGTGACCGGCCTGTGCCATACTATGTCGGAATTCTTCCTGAACCTGAGCCTGTTAAGATAAACAACATCATCGCCTTCCCGCCTTACCAGCATCGCCTCTGCAGTTTTACTCGGGACAGGCCATGTCTGGACAAGCGGATAAAGAATATCATTCGGATCAATCCGCAATGCAAGGAATCCCAGTACGGCCGAATCGTCATTCGAGCTGTTGATAATAGGGATAATAAGGTCAAGGTTCATGGTGCTTATCTTATCTGTCTCCTGAAGATCGGTAAGCATCACTCTATGTAATTTCAGAAGTTCAGGAAGCATCTTTTTAATATGGGCAGTCATTATTGTATCAGGCCTTGGATAAAAGCCCCTTTTATTTCCAGCGGCATCGACAAGAATCACGTTTTTATATTCGGAACTTCCCGAAAAGAACTTCAGGCTTGCAGAAATCTCCTCAGTCCCGCTCTTTTTCCTGACTTTGGTCAGATATTCTGCCATTTGTTTAGTAAAAGGAACGTTTTCGCCGATCAGAACTCCGTCCAGGATCCTTTCATTTCGCCATTGGGCAATCTGACTTACCTTCAGATCCGCAATTGCTGACATTTCCTGCTTCTTATCATTCAAAAGCCTGTTTTTCTGGCTTTTAAAGTAAAAAAAGCCAAGAAGGATACTGCTTGTTGCAATAATGATAAACAGAACCACAAGTAGCCATGGAGTAGCCGGATTTTGCCTGTGAGAAATCATAGTCGTCAGCTAAAAGTGGTCGTATGGAAAATATGCCTTCACAGGAATGAAACGTAAAAGTAGTATTTTACGTTTATGCGAAAGTGAATTTATTTTCCAGATGACAGCATATTCATGAAATTCATTTTTTCCTGACCAGGACTGAAGCAAGAACTGAAATTAAAAGAATTGAAATGATTATTGACAGAGAAACAAAAACAGGTATTTCAAAATTAATATAGGAAGCAAGCATTTTGAGTCCTACAAACATAAGCACAAATGCCAGACCCACTTTGAGATAACGGAAATACCCCATGGCCCCGGATACCGCAAAATATAATGAGCGCAATCCAAGAATCGCAAAAATATTTGATGTGTAAACTATAAAAGTACTCTTACTTATAGCAAGTACTGCCGGAATGCTGTCGACAGCAAAGATCAGGTCGGACGACTCAATCACCAGCAAAACCAAAAACAAAGGGGTGGCAAGCAGCTTTCCATTTTCTTTGATAAATAATCTGTCCCCTTGAATATTTTCTGACACAGGAAATAGCTTTCTGAAAATCCTCACAATTCTATTCTTTTCAGGATCAATGCTCACATCCTTATGAATCAACATTTTAATACCAGTAAATAAAAGGAATCCTCCAAAGATTATCACTATCCATTGGAATCTGTTTATAAGGGTAACGCCTGCAAAAATAAAGAAGCCTCTCATCAACAGGGCCCCTAAGATACCCCAGAACAATATCTTATGCTGATATCTGGTGTTTATTGAGAAGAAAGTGAAGATCAGGATGAATACGAAGATATTATCGACACTCAGGGAGTATTCAATAACATATCCTGTAAGAAACTCAAGAGCTCTGGTCTTTCCGAACTCAAAAAGAACAAAGACATTGAAAAGCAGTGCCAGAGAGATCCAGATAACACTCATAGACAGGGCTTCCTTAACTCCAATTATATGTGCTTTCTTGTTGAAAATACCCAGGTCGAGAGCCAGCATAAGGAAGATGAAAAGATGAAATCCTATCCAGAAGATCAGGTTGGTCTGCATAATTTAAAATTAATCTGCAAAGTTATAAAAACAAATATTACTGATTATTTCCATATTCCCTGCAGCACTCAGAAATAAATGTGCTTAAAAAGCCTCCGCAACGATAAATGTGCTGCCGCCAATGAAAATCAGATCACCTTCAGAGGCATTTAACCCGGCGGCATTTATTGCTGACCTTACTTCACGGTAACTTTCTCCTTTCAGCCCAAACCTGGCAGCCTCATCTGCCAGGATGCGCTCATCAAGGGCCCTGGGAACTGAAGCCCTTGTAAAATAATAATGAGCATCAGCAGGCAAAAGCGGCAGAACAAGACTAAGGTCCTTGTCGTTTACAAAGCCCATTACCATATGAAGACCGGTTTTGGGGATCCTTCTGATCTGATTAACAACATACTCCAGTCCTTCCCTGTTATGACCGGTATCGCAGATTGTCAGGGGCTTTTTCCCGATTACCTGCCACCTTCCTGCCAAATGAGTATTGTAAATAACATTACTGATGCCGTCGCGAATATTTTTTGTAGAAATTCCATAAGTCTCCTTCAACATGCTGAATACCTGAAGGAGCGTCTGAAGGTTCCTTGACTGGTAGTCTCCTCCGAGAGGAATTTCTCCTGCATATGAAACTTTTGATGACAATTCATCTATATCATATTCAGAGAAGCCCCTTTGATAATCGTATTCGCCCAGATTGCATTTATAATTCTGATCGGCAAAAAATATTTCCGATTGCGATTCACGGGCTCTTGCCATAAAAATATCGTATGTTTCCGGCTGTGTTTCGCCGATCACAACCGGGACCCTGCTCTTGATTATCCCGGCTTTTTCATATGCAATCTTTTCAAGGGTATTTCCAAGAAGATCCATGTGATCATGTCCTATATTTGTTATTACCGAGATCACAGGGGTAATTATGTTTGTGGAATCCAGCCTCCCTCCCAGCCCAACCTCAATGACAGCAATATCCACACTCTCTTCGGCAAAGTAATCAAATGCCATTCCGACAGCCATCTCAAAAAATGAAGGCCTGACAGCATTTATGAAAGAAATATTCCTATTTACAAAGCCTGTGACCGCACCTTTGCTTATCATTTTTCCGTTAACCCGGATCCTTTCCCTGAAATCTTTAAGGTGCGGAGATGTGTAAAGGCCGGTTTTATAACCGGCTTCCATAAGCATTGAGGCGGTCATGTGAGATACAGATCCCTTTCCGTTCGTTCCGGCAACATGGATTGTTTTGTATTTCCTGTGAGGATGGCCGAAATGTTCATCGAGCAGAAGTGTATTATGAAGGTCATTCTTATATGCAGCTTTCCCGACCCTGTGGTAAGCCGGAAGCTGCCTGAACAGAAATTCAACAGTCTCGTTGTAATTCATTGTTTATTATAGTTCAATAAACCCTTTTGGATTTTAAATTGTTTAAATGCGGATCAAATCAAAAAACAACGAAAAACCTACAAATTAACATACTTTCAATACAAGCAACAATGTATCCTTTATTTTAGTTACTTTTGCTTGTTGGCAAAAAGGTGTAACTTTCACCTTCATTTTATTGATTTCAAATCACTTAACAATGAAAAAAAAACACAATAAGAAACTCTTTATTATTGATACAAACGTTCTTCTTCATGATTATAAATGCATTTACAATTTCGAGGAAAATGATGTCATTATTCCGATAGTTGCCCTTGAGGAGCTTGATAAGTTCAAAAAAGGCAATGACATGATAAATTTTCATGCACGGGAATTTACCCGTGAGCTTGACAAGCTTTCAGGCGACATGTTGCTCACTGCAAATATTCCGCTTGGTGAGAATCTCGGGAACCTGCATATTGAAACCGGAAAGGATTTTTCTGAAAAGGTGAGCCAGTCTTTTCCGGAAAGAACAGCCGACCATCGCATACTGGCTATAGCCGATTATGTTTGCAATTCAAACAAGGACAAAACCGTAGTTCTGATAACCAAGGATATTAATCTCAGGATGAAGGCCAAATCTCTTGGAATCATGGCTCAGGATTATCAGAACGATAAGGTTGCAAACATTGATGATCTTTACAAGGGCATCACGGTTCTGGAAGGAGTCAATCACGAGCTGATCAGCAAGCTCTATGAAGTGCCTGAAGGAGTCGATGGTTCAGAATTCAGTCTTGATACAAAACTTAAGGGTCACCAGTTCTACATAATGAAGAACAGCGGAGCCAGCGCTCTTGCTCATTTCAACCCTGCCACCAGATTGCTCAACCGTGTGATCAAGCAAACCACATATGGTATTGAACCGCGCAATGCTGAACAGACATTTGCTCTCGATGCCCTTCTGAATCCCGATATCCAGCTTGTTTCGCTTACCGGAAAAGCCGGGACCGGCAAAACTCTCCTTGCACTGGCCTCGGCCCTGCAACAACATAAAAGATACAAGCAGATATTCCTTGCCCGGCCGATTGTGTCTCTTGCAAACCGCGACCTCGGGTTCCTCCCCGGCGATGTAAAGGAAAAAATGGATCCTTACATGCAGCCTTTATACGATAACCTGACCGTGATTAAACATAAATTCAGCCATCAGAGCCCTGAGTTCATCAGGATCAACGACATGATGAAAGAAGAAAAACTTGTCATTACTCCGCTTGCATATATAAGGGGAAGAAGCCTTTCCAGCATTTTTTTCATTGTTGATGAAGCCCAGAACCTGACTCCCCACGAAGTGAAAACAATAATCACACGAGCCGGCGAAGGAACAAAAATGGTGTTCACGGGCGATATTGAACAGATTGATTCACCGTACCTTGACACCGGGTCAAACGGTCTGAGCTATCTCTCCGACAAAATGAAGGACCAGGACATTTTTGCTCATGTAAACCTTGTAAAAGGAGAAAGAAGCTTCCTTGCAGAACTGGCAAGCAAACTGCTTTGAGGTGTACCTTTGATGATTTTTTTGAAATTAATAATATTAAAATATTTGAAACCATGAAATCAAGATCAGTTTGTATCATATCAGCGGTGTTAATGCTGTTTGTTATGAATCAGAAATTAGCTGGCCAGTCACATCAGAAAAATTCAAAAAGCCAGGTCAACATGGCGGATGAAAAGGCTGTAGTCCGGCTGTTCAACGGGAAGGATCTTTCGAACTGGGTTTTTAAGCTTAAGGACCCAGCAGTCGATCCTGCAAAAGTCTTCACCGTTAAGGACGGTGTAGTAAATATATGCGGAACTCCTTTTGGATATATGCGTACCAAAGAAAGCTATTCAAACTACAGGCTGCATGTTGAATATCGCTGGCCGGCAGAAGCAACGAACAGCGGCATCTTTATCCATGCCCAGGCCCCTGATACCATCTGGCTTAAATGCATTGAATGTCAGCTGCAGGCAGGCAACGCAGGTGATTTCATCTATTCGAACGGGACCGACATGAACGAGCGAAAGGATAAGTCAAATATTGTGGTAAAAAAGCTGGAAAATTCTTCGGAAAAACCTGTAGGAGAGTGGAATATTGTGGAAATAACCTGCAAGCTGAATACAATCGAGGTTTTTGTAAACGGAGTTCTGCAGAACAGGGGAACAAATCTTAATATAAATAAAGGAAGCATCTGCCTTCAGAGTGAAGGAAAAGATATCCAGTTCAGGAATGTTTACCTTACAAGACTTCCGGTGGAAGACCGCAGGTAAAACCTGTTGATTATTATTTATTTGCAAGCAAATCTGTTATTCCCATCCGGAAAATCATGAACCCGACCAGAAAAAAGGTGGCATTCCATACACTGGGCTGTAAACTGAATTATGCCGAGACTTCAATGATCTCAAGATCATTTCCGGAAGATCAGTTCGAGAGGGTCCCCGACAGCACAAAAGCAGACATTTATGTGATAAACACATGTTCGGTAACTGATACTGCCGATAAAAAGTGCCGCCAGGCTATAAAGAGATTCATAAACCAAGCTCCTGATGCTTTCATTGCAGTCGTGGGGTGCTATGCACAGCTCAATCCTCAGGAAATCGCATCCATTCCCGGAGTTGATATCATCCTTGGAACCAGTGAAAAATTCGACATCACAGATTACCTTAATGGCACCTGCAAGAAAAACAAAGCTGAAATACATTCGGGAAGCATAGCCGGATATGCAGGCTTCAGCCCATCATATTCGGCCGGCGACAGGACCCGCTCGTTCCTGAAGGTTCAGGACGGCTGCGATTACAGATGCTCATACTGTACAATTCCTGGTGCAAGAGGGAAAAGCAGGAATCAGGATATCAAATCGCTTGTCAAAGAAGCTGAAAAAATATCCGGTAAAGGTATAAGTGAAGTCGTCATCACCGGAGTAAATATAGGAGATTTCGGAAAATCAACAGGTGAATCATTCATTTCACTTCTGAAACAGCTGGCTGAAGTTGAGGGTATTGAAAGGTTCAGAATTTCCTCCATCGAACCCGATCTCCTTTCCGATGAACTGATTGATCTGACAGCCGGCAGTGAAAAAATCATGCCTCATTTCCATATTCCCCTGCAAAGCGGCTCTGATAAGATACTGGGGCTCATGAGAAGGAGGTATAAACGCGGTCTTTTCGAGGACAGGGTAAACAGGATCAGGGCAAAAATGCCAATGGCCGGAATAGGTGCTGATGTAATCGTAGGATTTCCGGGTGAATCGGAACAGGACTTCGCCGATACGTTCAGCTTTCTGAGCAGGCTCCCTCTATCGTATCTCCATGTGTTTAACTTTTCCGAAAGACCGGGAACCGATGCTGTTAAAATGGATGGGAAAGTCGCATTCACGACAAGGGAAAAGAGAAGTAAGGCGCTCATATCACTTTCCCGGAGGAAGCATCTGGAATTTTGTGAAAAGAATACCGGGGCTTTGGCAGAAGTCCTTTTTGAGCATACCAGGTATACCGGAATGATAAATGGTTTCACGGAAAACTACTTAAAGGCTGAATACCCATGGGATCTGCAAATGAGCGGAAAAATAATCAGGGTAAGACTTAAAGGAATAACTGCCAGAGGGAAAATGACAGCAGAATTAATTGATTGAATAATGACTGATTTAAAAGCTTTATGCGTTGAAATTGAAAAAATTGCCAGGGAGGCTGGGAAATTCATTCTGAAAGAATCTGAAACTTTCGATATTAAGAAAACTGAGCTCAAAGGGCTCAATAATTTTGTTACATATGTTGACAAGGGATCCGAAATGATGCTTGTTGAAAAGCTGGCAAAGCTTATCCCTGAAGCAGGATTTGTTGCCGAGGAAGGAACCTCAGAAAAAAAAGGATTGACATACAACTGGATCATTGATCCGCTTGACGGAACAACAAATTTTCTTCATGGAGTAAGTCCTTACGCGGTCAGCGTAGGACTGATGGAAAATGATGAGGTGATTGCAGGAGTTGTTCATGAAGCAGGGGGATCCGAAACATTCTCAGCCTGGAAAAATGGCGGAGCCTGGCTTAACGGTAAAAAGATAAATGTCTCCCGGACAAAAAACCTGGCCGACTCGCTCGTTGCCACAGGATTCCCATATAGTCTTTTTTCAAGGCTTGATCCTTACATGGATCTGCTGAAATATCTTGTCAGGCATACCCATGGCGTAAGAAGGCTCGGCTCCGCATCAATCGACCTTGCCTATGTTGCCTGCGGCAGATATGACATTTTCTTTGAATATGACCTTAAACTCTGGGATATTGCGGCAGGTATGCTGATCGTACGTGAAGCCGGGGGCAGATTCAGCGATTTCTCAGGAGGAACGAAAGGGCTGACGGGTGAGGAAACATTAGCGTCAAATAATCTTGTTTACACGGAAGCACTTGAAATAATAAGTAAATTCATGAATCCAGTCAACAGGTAGTTATGCGAACTGCTGGTTTCTATATATTTTATGCAATTAACTGGTTGATCACACTTCTTCCTCTTGATGTCTTATACCTGTCGTCTGATGTGCTTTACTTATTTCTCAGCCGCTTCTACAGGAGAAGAATAGTGGAAGAGAACCTGAGAAATTCATTTCCTGAAAAAACTCCGGAAGAGCTCCTGGAAATAGAGAAGAAATTTTACAGACATCTCGCCGATCTTTTTGTTGAGACTCTTAAGCTGACCCATATGACCAACAAGGAGCTAAAAAGAAGGTTTACTTTAAATAATCCGGAGCTTCTGGATCATTTGTACAAGGGAGGACGTGATCTTGCAGTGGTTCACAGTCATTATAACAACTGGGAATGGCTCGTCTGCCTGCCACTTTATTCTGATTACAAGGTCGTAAGTATTTATAAGCCGCTTCAGGATAAGCGTTTTGACAGTTTCATTAACAGGAACCGCACACGCAACAATTTAAGCATTACCCCTATGACACATGTTGTAAGGGAGATTATTAAAAACAGGAAAAAAAATATACGTGCCATGTACGGATTCATAGCCGACCAGACGCCTGCGAAACCTGACATAAAGTACTGGACGCAATTCATGAATCAGGAAACCCCGGTTTATCTTGGCATTGAAAAAATAGCTCTTAAATATGACATGGCGGTTGTGTTTCTTAATGTCCAGAAAATCAGGCGAGGACACTATAGCCTTATTGTTGAACTGTTGTTTGAATCGACGGCGGGCCTGCCTGAATACCTCGTGACTGAAACTCACGTCCACAGGCTGGAAAAACTCATCAGGGAAAAACCTGAATACTGGATCTGGACACACCTCAGGTGGAAACATAAAAAAGAACAGCAATGATTAAAACAGCTGTTGTCATCCTTAACTGGAACGGGATCTGCTGGCTTCAGAAATTTCTTGGGAATGTTGTCAGCTGCACAAAAGGTGATGACATTATTGTTTGCGTTGCCGACAATGGCTCAACCGACGGATCAGCCGGCTGGATAGCTGAGAACTACAGTAGCGTCAAGCTTTTAAGATTTGATAAAAACAATGGTTTTGCAGGCGGTTATAATCTCGCATTGAACCAGATTGCTGCCAGGTATTTCGTTCTTCTGAACTCCGATGTAGAGGTAACGCCCGGGTGGCTCGTACCCCTTGTGAGTTGCCTCGACAACAATCCTGAGGTTGCATCATGCCAGCCAAAAATAAGATCATATACAAAAAGAGAGCATTTTGAATACGCCGGAGCCGCCGGAGGCTTCATTGACAAATACGGTTATACATTCTGCCGTGGACGTATTTTTGACCGCGTGGAGAAGGATGAAGGACAATACGATGACTCTATCGACACTTTCTGGTCATCGGGCGCCTGCATGGCAGTCAGATATGAAGCATGGGAAAAATGCGGAGGCTTTGACACTGATTTTTTTGCACACATGGAAGAAGTAGATCTCTGCTGGAGATTACATATCGCGGGTTACAGGATTACCTATGTTCCTGATTCGGTTGTTTATCATGCCGGCGGAGGAGTACTCCCGTATAATTCGGAACTGAAGACATACCTTAATTTTCGCAACAATCTTTTCCTTCTTTATAAGAACCTGCCCGACAACCAGTTTCACAGAATACTGCTCATCCGAAAGATCCTTGACGGCATTGCGGCTATCAGGTTTGCCTTCATGGGCAAAATAAAAAACCTGAGAGCTATACGGAATGCACATAATGACTATTACAGGAACATAAAAACATTAAAATCAAAGAGAAGATCAGTCAGGGAACTGTCATCCGGCAAAGCTGTCAACCCGATACTGAACAAGAGTCTGGTTTTTGAGTTTTATATAAAGCGGAACAGGACTTTCCGTACTATTATGAAAAATATCAAGGTTAAATGAAAAATTACCAGATGTTCGTCTTTTTTGCAATTGTAATTATAATATACTCATTTGCAAATCTTTACATTGGACTTAAAGGATATCGTGCAATTCCAGCCTTTCAAAGTCACGGACCAGCCTATTTTATTATATTCGTTCTTCTTGCAATGGTTTTTATTGCAGGAAAGATACTTGAGGCGTGGCATTCTTCAGTTTTATCGGATATTCTGAATATAGCCGGAGGCTTCTGGCTTGCATTCATGCTGTATGGATTCCTTTTCCTTTTTCTGTCTGACATTATTGCGCTCATACTTCGTCTTACACGACTTCTGGGTACGGAAAATATAATGGCATATAGGAAATGGTCGTTTTTACTGACGCTGGTCATATCGTTTTTTCTCATTGCGGGAGGATTCATTAATGCACTTCTGCCGAGGGTAAAACAATATGACATTGCAATAAACAAAAGCGCCGGTGAGGTAAAAAACCTCAGGATCGCAGCTGTCTCGGATATCCATCTGGGAAGTATCATAAGAAAAAGAAGCCTTAAAGAGCTCTCGGAAATGCTGAAAGAGCTTAAGCCGGACGTAGTGTTCCTTTTAGGTGATATACTTGATGGTGAGGTGGGTCCTGTTATGCGAGGTGATCTTTTACAGTATTTCTCATGCCCGAAATGTCCTGACGGGCTATATGCTATAACAGGGAACCACGAATTTATCGGAGGCGCCGCCAAAACAATTCCATATATTGAAAGCAAGGGCATAAGGCTTCTTAAAGATGAAATGATAACCCTGGACGGAGGTATTCAGGTTTTTGGCCGGCTTGACAGGGATTCGGAAAGGTTTTTCGGCAAGGCACGTAAAACCCTCGCTGAGCTTATGAAAGAAGCTGACACTACAAAACCAATTATACTGCTTGATCATCAACCCTTCCACCTTGGCGAGTCAGAAAAATATGGTGTGGACCTCCAGCTTTCAGGTCACACTCACAATGGCCAGATGTGGCCCTTGAACTATGTAACCCGGTGGATATATGAGCTCAGCTACGGGTACGAGAAGAGAGGGAAAACCAATATTATTGTGTCATCAGGCTTTGGCATATGGGGTCCGCGGGTAAGATCGGGAAGCAGGCCTGAAGTCCTTCTGGTTAATGTTGCATTCAAAGGCAGCCAGCCAGTTTCAGGAAATAAATAATGTCAGAGCAGGTCATATATCTTTTCAAGGGCCATTCCTCTTGATCCCTTGACCAGAATGAAGCTTCCTTTTAAAGGTGATTTTTTCAGGTAGTCTTTCAGTTCTGCAACATCAGGAAAAGTAATGAATCCGGTTTCATTCACTAATTTATTGAATACCTGTCCGACCAGGAGTACTTTATCAGGTTTCAGGGATTTAAGTTCATTCAGTATTTTTCGATGTTCCTCTTCACTTTTTTCACCGAGTTCAAGCATATCACCAAGAATGAACACTTTTTTTGGTTCTTTTATCCCGGAGAATGATTTTATGGCAAGCATCATGCTTACAGGATTCGCATTGTACGAATCGCAGATCACGGTATTGTTTGCAGTGGTCTTTATCTGCGACCTGTTATTCCCCGGATGATATTCACTTATTGCCTCAGCTATCTGATCCATACCGATCCCGAGAAACAAACCTGTTGCTATTGCAGCCTTAATGTTTTCAAGGTTATAAATTCCGAACAGGCTTGTATTAATGCTGTAAGTTCCATGCTGGTAGCTGACCTTTACAATAAGGTTCATTTCCGAAGACAGAGCTTCAACTGAAAGCGCTATACCTGTGGGATCTGAATACGGTACAGCCCTGTTTACCAGCTTGTAGATTTTTTCTGTCAGTACCGGGTCTTTGTCATTGTATAATGCAATTCCATTGACCTTTCTGAGGTATTCATACAATTCCGTTTTGGCTTTTACAACACCTTCAAACGATCCGAATCCTTCAAGGTGGGCTGTTCCAACATTTGTTATTATTCCGTAATCAGGCCTTGCAATATTGCATAATGTCCGTATTTCTCCCAGATGGTTCGCTCCCATTTCCAAAACCATCATTTCTGTGTCATCGGGTGCAGAAAGCATTGTCAGAGGAAGTCCGATTTCATTGTTGAGATTTCCTTTTGTCGAATGGACCCTTAGCTTTTCAGACATTATTGCAGCGATGAGTTCCTTGGTAGTTGTCTTTCCGTTGGTGCCTGTAATACCCAGCACAGGGATTTTCATCTCTTTCCGGTGATGTGTTGCAAGTCCCTGAAGTTCAATAAGACAGTCATCGACCAGCAAGGTTTTTTCAGTTTCATAAATCGGATCATCGATCACAGCATAGCAGGCACCTCTTTCAATAGCTTCAGCGGCGTATTTGTTCCCGTTGAAATTCTGTCCCCAAAGCGCAAAGAAAATCTGGCCTTTTTTAACAGTACGTGAATCAGTTGAGATGCCGGTTGATTCTTCCCTGAAAATCCTGTAAATCTGTTCGGTTATCATGGCTTAAAAATATGGATTTCTGTTAAAAACAAGTTCGCCATTTATTTCCATGAATGGTCAAAATAACAGACTTAAAATTAGCAAAATCCTTCAGATAATCAAGATCTAAGAAAAGAAAAGGGGCTTCTGAAAACAGAGCCCCTGGTACATTTTGCAATCTTAATGTCATAAACCGGATGGACTTCCGACTCTGATCATAGCGCATCTGAATCCAAGGTCATCCCTTGAGCTTTCCTGGTCAAGGAATCTGCGGGTTGAGGGATTAAGCCAGTATGCCCTGTCTTTCCATGATCCTCCTTTGTAAACCCTGGCATTGTCATTTATGAGTGTGAAATAATCTTTATCTTCCTGGGCATACATCCTTGACGAACCAGATTTGTTGTCATCTGAATTCCAGTCGCCGCTTGTGGAGATTGATGACTGCAGATCGCCATCCCTGTAGTTCCTGTAGTCGCCCTTCTGGTAATTGTACCTGTTGGCTACATCCTTATCTTTTACCGTATCAACATAAAGGCGTCCTAATTTGTCTTTACCTACTACCTGTCCGTTAGCATCCCTTTTCAGGTCGGTGAATACATTTCCCCTGAATGGATTGAAAGCATCAACATCTTCCGGGGAAAGCGGACGATAAACATCCTGAACCCATTCATTAACGTTGCCGGCCATGCAATAGAGTCCGTAATCATTCGGCCAGTATGATTTTACGTCAACAGTGATGCTTCCGTTATCGTTAAGGCTGCCTGCGACACCCATCATGTCGCCTCTTCCGCGTACGAAATTAGCCATCATCTCACCGCGGTATTTCTTGCTTGAATTTCTCACGTTATGTCCGTCCCATGGATAAATTCTTCTTTCATAAATCCTCTCTTCAAATGTATTGCCTTTAAGAGCGTAAGCTGCAAATTCCCATTCTGCTTCCGTTGGAAGCCTGTATGCAGGGAGAAGGAGTCCGTCTTCAAAGTTTGTGCGTCTTTCTTTCTGATTTGGGTTCAGGCTCGCGCGAAGCTGGTTTACAACGCCTTCATACTGTCCTGCGAGGTAAGCTTCAGTGTTAAAGCTTTTTTCATTCAGCTGGTTGGGATCAGGTTTCAGCTCACCTTCCTTGATAAGCAATTGTTCATTTACCCTGTCGGTTCTCCATAAACAGTAATCGTTGGCCTTAACCCAGCTTACACCTACAACCGGATAGTTGTTGTATGAAGGATGACGGAAATAATACTGAACATAAGGATCATTATAACCCATCGGGCTTCTCCACACCAGCGTGTCGGGCAATGCTCTCTTGAACACTTCAGGGTAATCCTTGTAAACTCTCTTTATCCAGTACAGATATTCGCGGTAATCGACATTTCTGACCTCGGTCTCATCCATGTAAAATGACGAGACAGTGACTGTTCGTGGTTCATTGTTCCAGTCATACATTACATCCTGCGCCACCCGGCCCATTGTAAAACGTCCGCCCTCGATAAGTACGAGTCCCGGACCTGTTTTCTGTTCTGCTCCTACCTTAACCTCAAATCCGCCATTGTCAGGATCATTATATTTCCATCCTGTTGTGGATGACACATTGGCGCTTCCTCCCTTTCCTCCCTTGCATGAGAAAAGAAGCAGTGTTGCAAACAATATAACCGTCAAGGTTCTGAATTTATACATAACTCCTTAATTTTATGGCTCTTATGAAATACTTAATATTCTTTTATCCTTTATATCTTTTTTAAAAACATCAAATATAACTACAATTCAGGCAGGTTTATTGTTTTAATTCTCATTCTTTTTTCAACATTGTTAAAACTGAAAATCAAACCTGCCTGATGGACAAGAGAGAATGGCAGCAGTGAATTTCCTGATTTAACATTGAACTTGTAATTGTAACAAAATGCTATATTATCCTTCCTGAATGAAAATCCTGCCTGCATATCAATGTTACTGTAATTGTCTTCAAAAAAAACGGTGTTAAACGACAGGCTACGGGATTCAAGTAAAGCTCCCTCGCTGACTGAAAAAAAGGTTCCCTGTATCTCGGCAGCAGCAAGTGGCCTTATCCTTATCTGGTTTCTTTTATTAAGCTCAAAATCAGCAGTAAAATTTATCATATATTTTCTTTTCAGCCTTTCATACGAATATCCTGAACCTGAAAGATCAGGCTGAGTCAGATGAGAAACGGAAAATCCTCCGAAATAGTTTCCTGAGGTGATCAAAAACCCGGTCCCTATATCCATGACTGTCCTGCCGGTGTTCGCAAGATCTTCTGAGGATGGAAGAGTTACCATTCCCATTCCATCAATCTGATCAGGCAAAACTGCACCTTTAAAATTAAAGCCACGGTGAAAAAATGAAGCTGACAATCCGGCATTGATAAAAAGATCCCTGTTGGCCCTTAAAGCATATGAGTAAGCCAGCCCTCCCCTTAAATCGTTGACTATTCCGCCAAGATAATCATCTGATAAAAAAGCGCTTGCGCCTCCATGGACAGCCTTAAAATATGAGTCGTACGAGAAATAAAAAGAATGGAAATTGTAACTGTTGCCCGGATAAAAATTCATGTACGAAAGCCTTAGCTTTCCATCAGCACTCATGCCTGAAAACGCAGGGTTATTTACCAGAATGGTCTGGTATCCCGGGCCGTAATCAGTCTCCTGACATAACAGTGAACCCTGAAGAATAAAAATGGCTGATAAAAGAGATAATATCCGGTACCTCATGCTGTTTCTGACATAACTTGACATAAACTTAAAAGTCCTCGCAAATTCCGGTTCTGCCAATTTCAGATTACAAAATAAGTCAAAAAAAGAAGTACATTTCTATCTTTGTTCAAAATAATGAACAGATTACTGATTATATTGAATATCCTCCTGCTGCTGTCTGAATCACTTTCCGGACAAAATGCAAAATCAGGATATGCATCTTCATCGGTGCTTTCATCAGGTAAATGGTTCAAAATAGCTGTTATAGCTGACGGCATTTACAGAATAGATTTCTCTGACCTTAAAAAACTTGGACTGGAAAACCCTTCAAATCCCCGGTTGTTTGGCAACAATGCAGGACAACTATCATATTATAATGATAATACAGCACCTGATGATCTGAAGGAGATTGCTATTTATACCGAAACCGGAAGTGACGGGGTTTTCAATGAAGGCGATTATCTTTTGTTCTACGGTCAGTGCACCCACAGGTGGATTTTTGACAGAATTTCAGGTGATTTTGAATTTCTGAGGCATAATTACTCCGATACGGCCTTTTATTTTATCACTTCCGGGCAGGTGCAGGGGAAAAGAATTAAAACCGCTGAAGAACCTGTGGCTGCTGTAAATTTTCATTCAAACGCATCTGATGCACTTTTTAATTATGAAAATGAAACTGAGAACCTTTTACATTCCGGAAGGGAATGGTACCAGCCTGTTCTGGCAACCAGTGAAACTGAAATTGATCCCGGGTTCAAAGATGTTATCACAACCGAACCAGTGAGCTACTCTGTGAGGGTTCTTGCAAGATCGTCTGCCCAGACCTCCTTCAGCCTGTCTGAAAAAGGTTCACTTCTTGAAAGCCTTCAGGTTAATGAAGTAGACCTTTCTTCAACCACAGGAACTTATGCTTCCGTCTCCTCTGTGTCAGGAACTGCCCTGCCTCAGTCGCAGTCGCCCGTGTACAACCTGAAATTCGATAATAATGGTGAATCTTCAGCCCTGGCCTGGCTTGATTATGTCAGAATACATGCAAGGAAACTTAATACCTTTGATGGAAATACAACTTTTTACACTGATTCCAGATCAGTTTCAAAGGGGAATGTCACTGAATTTACGATAAAAAGTGCATCAGACAATATCATTGTCTGGGACATCTCCAATCCTTGTAATATTGATATAATACATTATGACAACTCAGGTGACAGTATAACGTTCAGGTCAACAACAGATTCGCTTAAAACCTTTGTTGCATTTAATGCTGACAAAGCAATCAAACCGGTAATCAGCCAGGAAGCTGTGCCGGCCCAGGATCTCCATTCCTCGGAATCTGCAGATATGCTGATCATCACGCATCCTTTGTTCAGGAAGTATGCATCACAACTGGCTGATATTCACTACACCGGCGATGGATTGAGATCCCTTGTCGTAACGCCTGAACAGATCTATAACGAGTTTTCGGGCGGCATCCCCGACATAGCCGCAATAAGGAACTTTATCAGGATGAAATACCTCAGGCAGAAAGGAACAGCGAGACCGCTCAGATATGTGCTTCTTTTCGGTGACGGTTCATATGAAAACAAGACACCCCCGCCGCGAAACATGAACTTCATACTTACCTACCAGTCGCAGAACTCAAATGTTGTGGTCTCATCCTTCACCTCGGATGATTTTTACAGCCTGCTAAATGACGGCGATGGAGAATACACAGGCACAGAGGATGTAGGTGTTGGCAGGATACCTGTCTCTGATACTACAGCGGCCGCTCTGATCGTTTCAAAGATCAGTGGCTACCTTAGTCCCCTCAATACGGGCGACTGGAAGAATGTTGTCTGCCTTCTTGCAGATGATGAGGACAACAATGTCCACATGACCGATGCTGAAGGATTTTCCTCACTCCTTGCAGACAGCGTGCCATGGATCAATATTGACAAGATCTATCTTGATGCCTATCCCGAGGTAACCACCCCGACAGGTCAGTTCTATCCGCAGGTAACCCAGGCGGTGAATGACAGGATTAATGCCGGCGCGCTGATATTCAATTACGTAGGGCACGGGAATGAAACAAGTCTTGCAAGCGAGAGGGTCGTTACAATGGAAACTATCGACCAATGGAAAAACAAATCGAAACTGCCGCTGTTTATTACAGCAACTTGTGAATTCAGCAGGTTTGATGATGTTTATACAGATAATTTAACCGGCCTTATGACCAATAAAAATTCTGCCGGGGAAAAGGTACTTTTAAGCAGCGATGGTGGTGCAATTGCTCTTATGTCAACCGCCCGGCTTGTATATTCTGCACCTAATTATTCTTTAAACCTCAATATCCTTAAAACTGCCTTTGAAAGAGACAGTGAAGGGAAATCTCTCTGCCTGGGCGATATTATAAGGAAAGCGAAAAACATTTCCGGAAGCGATATCAACAAAAGAAATTTTCTTTTACTCGGAGATCCTGCCATAAGACTGGCCTACCCGTGGCATGGAGAGGTTGTGACTGATTCAATTAATTCAATTCAGGCCGGGCAGGATGATGATACTCTCAATGCCCTGTCGGTTGTCACTGTTAAAGGACATATCGAGGATCTTAACGGCAACCGCGCAACTAAATTTAAAGGAACGGTTAACCCGGTTGTTTACGGAAAGCCTGAACTCGTAACAACCCTTGCCAACGACGGAGGTTCTAAAATGCAGTTTTACCAGATGAACAATGTTCTTTTCAGCGGCAAGACAATTGTTTCCGATGGCAAATTTGAGTACAAGTTCATGGTACCTCATGACATCGATTATAATTTCGGCCGGGGAAAAATAAGCTATTACGCATATAACGACTCTGCTGACATGAAAGGCTTCTATGACAGGATTATCATTGGCGGGTTCACTGAAGCCAACAGCCCTGACACAACAGGGCCATCTATAAAGCTTTATCTTGATGATACCCTGTTTGTCAACGGAGGGATGACCAACACCAGCCCGACACTATATGCCATTCTTGAAGATAACGGGGGCATCAATACAGCCGGGACCGGGATAGGCCATGATATCACTTGCTGGCTCGATGGTGACCTGGAAAACTCCTTCGTTCTCAACAGCTATTTCGAATATGACGCCGGATCATACAGTAAGGGCACTATCATATACGGATTCACCGATCTGATGGCAGGAAACCATACACTCACGCTAAAAGCCTGGGATAACTTCAACAATTCCTCCGAAAAATCGCTTGATTTTTTTGTCGAGACTGATAATAAACTTGTACTGAACAATCTTATAAACTATCCAAATCCATTTACCGGATCAACAAAAATAAGTTTAGGGCATAACAAGCCTGATGAGTCGCTTGAGATAAGGATTGATATTTTTGACTTGACGGGAAAAAACATAAGAACACTCATCAGTGTTGAAGAATCGACGGGATTCAGGATTTCACCCGTTGAGTGGGACGGGACTGATTCAAATGGTGGCAGGACAGGCAAGGGACTATATCCATTCAGGGTGACAATCAGTACCGGAAACGGTGAAACTGCCACTATTTCAGGCAGAATGATCATTTTATAATTCCTGCACAATAAGTCACCCAAAAAATTGTTTTATATTTGCAGTCTTAAAAAGATTATAATCTTCATGAAGAAAAAGGCAATCGTATTCGCTATGCTCCTGATAATATTTCCAGGGGCTATAAATCTTTATTCACAGGAAACAGATACAAGAGTAATCCAGACGGTCGTGCCATTTCTAATAATAGCCCCCGATTCAAGAGCAGGAGCGATTGGAGACGCGGGCGTTGCAACTTCTCCCGATGTTTACAGCAATCACTGGAACCCGGCAAAATTTGCATTTATTGACGGAAACGGAGGAGTAGGCATCTCATACGCACCGTGGTTGCGAAATCTTGTACCTGACATTAATATTGCATACCTCTCAGGGTACTACAGAATCGACAAGAAACAGGTGGTCAGCTCCAGCCTGTTATATTCATCACTGGGGGATGTTCCGTTTACTGATGAATATGGAAATCTGGAACGTACCTTCAAGCCAAATGAACTTGCATTTGATGCTGCCTATTCAAGATTGTTCTCAGAATATTTCTCGGGCGGGGTCGCCTTCAGATTCATTTATTCAAATCTTACAGGGGGAACCTACACGGGTGGAACGGCTACAAAAGCTGGTACTTCTTTTGCTGCCGATATTTCGGGATATTACAGGAGGGACGTCAACCTTTTCAACAAAAGTGCCCAGGTGGCTTTCGGACTTAATTTTTCAAACATAGGCTCAAAAATGAGCTATTCTGAAGGATCGACTTCTGACTTTATCCCGATGAATCTGAGACTTGGTACGGCAGCAACAATTAATTTCGATAATTACAACAAACTCAGCCTTACAGTTGATTTTAATAAACTGCTGGTCCCGACACCTCCTGTTTATTATCAGGTTGGGGAAGTGGATAGCAAAGGAGATACAGTGTTAACTGCAGGAAGCGAAATTAAGGCAGGTAAAGATCCTAATGTTTCTGTTCCGGTTGCTATATTCCAGTCATTTTACGATGCTCCCGGCGGATTCAAGGAAGAGATGCAGGAAATAACATATTCCATCGGAACCGAGTACTGGTACAACAACCAGTTCGCTCTAAGGGCAGGCTATTTTCACGAAAGTCCGGATAAGGGCAACAGGAGATATTTCACAGCTGGAGCAGGATTCAGGATGAAAGGATTTACAATCGACTTTTCTTACCTGATGCCGACAACTCAAAATAATCCTCTGGCAAGGACCCTTCGCTTTTCGCTTTCATTTGATTTAAACAATCCCGTAAGGAAACCTGAAGTTCCGGTTGAATGAATTTAAGGGTTGGCCAGGGAATAGATTTTCATCGCCTTGAAGCCGGCAGAAAAATGTGGCTTGGCGGTGTCAACATCCCTTCAGAAAAAGGATGCCTGGCACATTCCGATGGTGATGTACTAATGCATGCCCTTTGCGATGCTCTTCTCGGGGCTGCAGGATTGCAGGACATTGGATACCATTTCCCGGATTCTGATCCTGCTTATAAAAACATCGACAGCAAGATACTCCTTAAAAGAACATCTGACCTGATAAATTCGAAGGGATATTCAGTCGTTAATGCCGACTGCACAATCTGTCTTGAGAAGCCAAAAATATCATCATTTGTTCCCGAGATGAGAAAAACAATTTCAGGCATACTTGGTATCGGGGAGGAGAATATTTCTATAAAAGCAACCACCACCGAAAAGCTTGGTTTTACAGGCCGGGAGGAAGGTGTGGTTGCATTGGCAATAGTATTGCTAAGTAAATAAAAATCATTTAAGATCAGATTCTAATCTTTTTATTTTTATTTACCTCCGCCAGAGCTTCATCGATTATTTTGTCATCAGCAATATTTGGAACCGTGACCTTCAGTTGCCCGTTTCGTTTCATTGTTCTTTCCAGGGTTGACATTGCTCCTTTGTTTCTGGCCCAGCTCCTGCGTGCAATCCCGTTGCTAACATCCCACCTTAGCATCATCATGAGCTTTTTCTCAGTCTCCCCGGTACCGTCAAGTACCATCCCAAAGCCCCCGTTTATAACCTCGCCCCATCCTACTCCCCCTCCGTTGTGAAGCGAGACCCATGTGGCCCCACGGAAAGAATCCCCGATCACATTCTGGACAGCCATATCGGCAGTGAATTTTGAACCGTCACAGATGTTCGAAGTCTCCCTGTATGGAGAATCGGTGCCTGACACATCGTGGTGGTCCCTCCCGATAACAACAGGGGCTGTTATTATTCCCCGGGCAACCGCTGTATTGAAAGCTTTTGCAATGGATGTTCTGCCCTCTTCATCAGCATAAAGGATCCTTGCCTGTGAACCGACAACGAGTTTGTTCCTGCCAGCTTCCTTTATCCAGTGAATATTGTCCGACATTTGCTGCCTGATCTCTCCAGGTGCGCTGATCAACAGATTTTCAATCGTCCCGGAAGCAATCCTGTCAGTGACCTCAAGGTCAGCGGGGTCGTTCGAACAGCATACCCATCTGAACGGTCCGAATCCGTAATCAAAGTACATCGGACCCATAATATCCTGAACGTATGACGGATATCTGAATTCACCCTTTGAGTCAAGTATATCAGCGCCAGCTCTTGAGGCTTCAAGAAGGAATGCATTGCCGTAATCGAAGAAATATGTGCCTCTGCCACAATGGGTATTAATTGCCTTTACCTGCCTCCTGAGAGATTCCTTCACGCACTCTTTGAACCTTTCAGGATCGGCCGAAATCATCCTGTTCGATTCTTCAAAGGTAAGTCCGACCGGATAATAACCACCTGCCCATGGGTTATGGAGAGATGTCTGATCAGAACCTACATCAATGTTTATGCCCCTTATTGCAAATTGCTCCCAGACATCCACTACATTGCCGTGAAATCCCAGTGAGACAACCTCTTTCTTTTTCCGTGCCTCCCCCACCCGCTTCACCAGGATGTCCATGTCTGATATTACCTCATCCACCCATCCCTGGGAATAGCGGGTTTGAATTGCCCTTGGGTTAACTTCAGCTATAACCGAGATCACACCTGCTATTCCCGCAGCCTTAGGTTGAGCTCCCGACATTCCTCCAAGCCCTGATGATACAAAAAGCATTGGTTTCTGCTTTTCATTCTTTTTGTCAATGATCCTGCAGGCGTTCATGATCGTTATTGTCGTTCCATGGACGATTCCCTGCGGACCTATGTACATATATGACCCTGCTGTCATTTGTCCGTACTGTGAAACGCCGAGTGCATTGAATCTTTCCCAGTGGTCTTGTGAGGAATAATTTGGTATTACCATGCCGTTCGTTACAACCAGGCGTGGCGACTCCCTGAACGACGGGAAAAGGCCCATCGGATGACCCGAGTAGACAGCAAGTGTCTGTTCATCAGTCATTTCCGAAAGATATCGCATTGTAAGACGGTATTGTGCCCAGTTCTGAAAGACAGCTCCGTTTCCTCCATATGTAATAAGCTCATGCGGATGCTGTGCCACGGCAGGATCGAGATTATTCGAAATCATCAGCATTATTGCCCCGGCTTTTAAAGACCTGTGCGGATAATCATCAATATGTCGTGCCTTCATCTCATAGCCGGGCCTGAACCTGTACATATATATCCTCCCGTAATCGGCCAGCTCCTGTGCAAATTCCCCTGCCAGCGTTTTATGAAACCGTGAAGGAAAATATCTTAATGCGTTTTTAAGTGCCAGCTTTTTTTCTGAAGGCAAGAGAATATCTTTCCTTACCGGCGCATGATTGATATTCAGGTCATACAGCTCAGGATCGGGCAATTCTTCCGGTATTCCCTCGGCGACCAGTTTTTTGAATTCAGATGCAGTCATAATATTAAGATTGATGGAGGTTGTGACTGTAAAATTACAACAATGGGTCATAAAAAAACCACCTTTGGAGGTGGTTTTTAGTTTCTGACAAAAAGTTTTCATTCTTTGGTTTCTTTTATGATCTCATCATCAACAAGAATGCGTCCGCAATATTCGCATACTATGATTTTCTTTCTGGATTTGATGTCGAGCTGGCGCTGGGGAGGGATCTGGTTAAAGCAACCGCCGCAGGCATCACGCTGAATCGGCACAACTGCAAGTCCGTTACGTGCATTTGAACGTATTCTTTTATAAGCCATCAGAAGTCTTTCCTCGATAAGTGACTGTATCTTTTCTGATTTCTTGTAAAGCCCTTCCTCTTCCTTCTGGGTATCGGAAATTATTTCATCGAGTTCTTTCTTTTTGTTTTCCAGATCTGATTCCCTGTCTTCCAGAGTGGCTTCTGAATCAGCAATCACAGCTTTCTTTTCGTCGGTCTGGGCATTGAATTCCTTTATCTTCTTGTTAAAAAGCTCGATTTCGAGATTCTGATATTCAATTTCCTTTGAAAGAGAGTCAAATTCCCGGTTATTCCTTACGTTTTTCTGCTGCTCCTCATATTTTTTAATATGATTTTCAGCCTCTGCAATTTCACCGTTCTTTTTCACAACTGCCTTCTCAAGGTTCAGCACTTCCTCCCTGAAGTTCCCAAGCCTTGTTTCAAGCCCTGCAATCTCATCTTCAAGATCCTGTACTTCAAGCGGCAGTTCACCCCTGAGTGTTTTAATCTTGTCAATTTCCGAATCAACAAGCTGAAGACTATATAGTGCTCTGAGCCTCTCTTCTACTGAAATCTCGACTTCGTGTGTTTTTGCTTTTTCCATTTTAAAAATAATTTATCGGATTGGTATTTGTTTTTGAAAACCGGATTGCAAATTTAGGGAATTTTTTGATAATTAGGTCGTACAATATTTCAACGGAGAATTTTTCCGTCTCATAATGGCCGCAATCAACAAGCATGATATCGTTCCCGGCGTCAAGGTAATTATGATATTTCAGATCGGCTGTTACAAAAGCATCAGCTCCTCGTTCAACAGCATCCTTAATGAGTGCTGAACCCGACCCGCCACAGAGGGCTACCCGGCTGACCCGGTTCTCTGAATGGCCCGAATATCTGATTCCTTTTGTGCCGAAAACAGACGATAGCAGCTCCAGGAACTCAGGAACAGCAAGCGGTTCACGAAGTTCTCCGACACAACCCATACCAGCATCAAAATATTCATTATCAAGTGAATATAAATCAAAAGCTGCCTCTTCGTATGGATGTACCTTTAACAGTGCATCAATGACCTTTTGTCGGTTATGTGAAAAAAGTACTGTTTCAAATCTGACTTCTTTTTCGAAATGCAGTTTCCCTTTCTCTCCAACGAACGGGTTTGCATTTTCACCAGCCCTGAAGCTGCCTGTCCCTCCGACATAAAATCCGCACCGGTCATATTTCCCGGTCACTCCGGCCCCAGCGTCGAAAACAGCATCCCTGACATCATCAAGATAATTTTCAGGAATATAAGCAACAAGTTTAAGAAGGCTGTTCTTAAGGGGCACCAGGACTTTTACCCCGTTTAATCCCAGTTTTTCCGACATTTTCCAGCTCACTCCATTGCCTGTCACATCAAGGTTTGTATGGGAAGAGTAGACAGAAATATCATTTTTGACAGCCATGAGAAGGACTCTTTCCGGCATGGTTTTCCCGGTAAGCCTTTTCAGCGGACTAAAGATAACCGGATGGTGTGAGATGATCAGGTTGCACTTTTCACTTATTGCTTCCTCAATAACTTCCCCGGTCACATCAAGGGTAAGCAGTGCAGAAGTTATATCAGTTTCCGGAAGGCCAACCTGCAGTCCTGAATTATCATATCCTTCCTGAAACGAAAGGGGAGCGGCAGTGTCAAGGTAAGAACAGATTTCTTTTAGTTTCATGGTGATTCTTTTCTGCTGGTTTGCGTGTCCCCAATCCTCTGCACCAGGTTTTTAATATGGGTCTGAAAATAAAGTCTCCTTCCGGGGATTCAGGGGCAGTCGCGGAGCTTACATATTATCTCTTAATTCAATAAGCAGACTTTTAATTTTCTGAAGTGATTCATTGATCTCAAAAATATTGTTTTCATCTTCCCATTTCCCTGAGAGCTTTTTCCTGACACCGGCAATTGTCATTCCTTCTTCCCTTATCAGACGGTGAATGATCGACAGGTTTTTCAGGTCTGTAGCTGTGAACAACCTGTTGCCCTTTTTGTTTTTCATGGGCTTTAGTATCGCAAACTGATTTTCCCAGAAACGTATGGTCGAAACAGGCTCGTCAAGGATGGACGAAACCTCTCCTATCGAATAGTACAGCTTTTCAACTTTTTTTTCCCTGTATGCCATAATCAACTTATTGTAACGCGGCAACGGCATTAAGATGCCAAAGAAGCAGAAACCGTAAATCTAATCGAATGATTGCCCGGTCTTTGAAGCAACTTCTATCATCTTTTCGTATTCGGAAGCAGAAAGATCGTTAAAGAAATAATTTACAGGGTCGACATTCACTCCATTCAGCTTTATTTCATAATGCAGATGCGGAGCGACCGACAGTCCGGTATTACCAACGTATCCTATGACATCGCCCCTGTGAACCTTCTGTCCTTCCCTGACGTTGAAACCTTCAAGATGGGCATAAACGGATGAGTAGCCAAAGCCATGGTCAATGACAATGCTGTTTCCCATGCCTCTTTTGTTTGATAATACCGAAGTGATTTTACCGTCACCGGAAGCATAAATTTCCGTCCCCATCGGAGCAGTAAAATCCATACCCTCATGGAATTTGATAATCTTATAGACAGGATGTATCCTCAGGCCAAAGCCTGAAGCTATTCTTATAAGGTCTTTTGTCGAGATAGGAATAATTGCCGGAATTGACCTCAGCATATCTTCTTTTTCCTTAGCCATCAGGATAAGCGCATCAAATGATTTTGACTGAACATAAACTCTGCTTCTTATCCGTTCCAGCCGTTTGGCTGTTTCAATCACCAGGCTTGAGTTGTCAAAGCCTTCAAGTTCAGTGTACCGGTTAATTCCTCCCGTGCCTCCCTTCCTCAGAGTTGCAGAAACAGGTTCTGCTCCAAAAATTGTCCGGTAGAGATTGTCGTCAGTCTCCTGGAGATGATCAATTACTTTTTCAAGGTTACCCATCTCCTTGTGCATCATATCGTACTGGAGGGTCATCTGGGCTATTTCACGCTTAAGCGCTTTTTCCTTGGGAGTATCAATAAACAGTCCTATTATAAAACTGTAAATAACGGCGATAATTACCGATCCTATCAGATAAGCAAGAGTCTTGAGAAGAACAGATTTTGCTCCCAGTCGTATCTTGTCAAAGCTGAGAGATTCGGGATTGAATTTATATTTTGGTTTGGCCATGACGATGCAAAGATAAATAATTCATCATAAAACTGACGAAAGTTTTATCATTCTGAAAATGTCAGTTATTTGAAAAACGGATTCCTGTAGGTTACCTGATCTTTGCCTGTGTTGTGAGGGTTTTTATCATAACATAATATTCCTCTTCACTCAGGTCATTATTAAAGAAGTACAAAGGATTCTTGAATTGTCCGAACAGGTCGATCTGATAATGAAGGTGCGGTCCTGATGAAGTACCAGAGCTTCCGGTTAGGCCGATAAGGTCTCCGCGTTTTAGGTCGGTTCCGACTGTCACTTTTATATTGCTGAGATGTCCGTAAGTGGACTGGTATCCGTAACCATGGTCTATTACAATGCAGTTCCCGAAGCCCCCTTCCCATCCTGCCCTGATCACTCTTCCTGAACCTGTTGCAAAAACCTCGGTCCCGTACGGAGTACTGAAATCCTGACCATGATGCCATTCCGGAGTTCCCAGCACGGGGTGTTTTTCCCTGAACTTGATGCCGTCGCCCAGTTTGTATATGACATTTACGGGGCTGATCATCGGAAGGTGTTCCATTTCACGCTGCCATTCAGTTTCACGTTCTTCAATGGCTTTATACGATTCAAATTGAAAATTTGCCCTGTTGCGAATGTTTTCAAATTTCTTCATGCAGGAAATCATGAGCGGGGAATTATCATAGCCTTCAAGCTCTTCGAATTTATCCACGCCTCCTGTTCCCATGCTTCTGATTGACGAAGGAATTGAATCCATATCCAGAACAGGTCTGTAACGATTCCCGTCAGACTGCTGAAGGTCATCAAGAAGTTTTACGGAATGATCCATTTTCCTTTCCATCATGGAATACCGAAGTTTCAGCGACTCTATCTGCTGCCTGAGCACCTTTTCCTTCGGAGAGTCGAAAAAAGAACTGAAAATTGCGGAATAAATAAAAGTTATTGCCAGCGAACCAGCAATTACCACACCTATCCTAAAAAGCTTGTGTGTCCAATGCAGAGTTACTTTCTTAAATTGTAAATCTGATAAATCCAGGAAATACTTGTGTCTGGGCATCCAGGAAATTGGTTTTTTTTGGTGGTGTTGACAAATCTATTACAAATAATTTAATTTTACAAACTCAAATTTAAGCCACTTATTGTTAAATGATATGTCAATTTCGTTGAAAGCGTTCGAGCTTAGGCATTTATTTTTTGATTTTTTCCAATCCAAAGGACATATAATTATACCGTCGGCTCCTATGGTCATTAAGAATGACCCCACTCTTATGTTTACAAATGCAGGGATGAACCAGTTCAAGGATATTTTTCTCGGGAATACCCAGGCTTCAAACAAAAGGGTTGCAGATTCACAGAAATGCCTCCGGGTATCCGGCAAGCACAATGACCTTGAGCAAGTTGGCCTTGACACTTACCATCATACAATGTTCGAAATGCTGGGGAACTGGTCATTCGGAGATTATTTTAAGAAAGAGGCAATTGACTGGGCATGGGAGTTTCTTGTGGAAAAGCTCGGCATTCCGGAGGAAAGGCTTTACGCCACAATCTTTGAAGGAAGCAGTGAGGAAAATGTTCCCCGCGATAATGAAGCGTATGAATGCTGGGAGAAACTGTTTTCTGATCCTGAAGTAAAGATCATTGAGGGCAACAAAAAGGATAATTTCTGGGAGATGGGTGAAACCGGCCCTTGCGGACCATGCTCTGAGATCCATATCGACCTGAGGGATGACAGCGAAAGAAAAAAAGCTCCCGGCAATGAGCTTGTCAATAAAGGTCACCCGCTGGTTATTGAGATATGGAACCTCGTTTTTATACAGTATAACAGACTCTCCGGCGGAAGACTTGAACAGCTTCCTGCAAGGCATGTCGATACGGGCATGGGATTCGAAAGATTGTGCATGGTGACCCAGGGAAAAAAGTCAAACTATGACACTGACATTTTTCAGGCAATAATATCAGAGATATCATCAATTACAGATAAAAAATACGGGAAAGACAATAACTGCGATATTTCTATGAGGGTAATAGCTGATCATCTCAGAGCTGTTGCATTTTCTATTGCCGACGGTCAGCTCCCCTCGAATAACAAGGCGGGCTATGTTATCAGGCGGATCCTTCGCCGTGCGGTTCGATACGGCTATAACAACCTTGGAATGGAGGAACCATTTATTTACAAGCTTGTACCTGTGCTGGCTGAAGTGATGGGGGATGCATATCCTGAGTTAAAAACAGGATCAGCGCTGATATCTAAAATAATTCATGAAGAGGAGACTGCTTTCCTCAGGACCCTCGGGAAAGGTCTGAAAATGATTGAAAGGATGATTGAAGATCTTAAGAAGGAAAACAGGAATATTCTTCCCGGGAAAGTGGCTTTTGAACTTTATGACACCTTCGGATTTCCTGTGGACCTCACACAGCTGATACTCAAGGAGAACGACATGGTACTTGATGTCGCCGGCTTTGAGGATGAAATGAAAAATCAGAAGAAAAGATCAAAGGATGATGCTTCAACCGTCACCGGCGACTGGACCATTGTCAGGGAAGGTGAGGGAACGGAATTCACGGGATACGAAAAAACTGAAGATGAAATACTTATAACGAAATACAGGAAAATAGAGTACAAGGGGAAAGAGATTCTTCAGCTTGTTTTCAACAAGACTCCTCTTTACGCTGAATCGGGCGGACAGGTAGGTGACACAGGATATATCGACTCAGGCAAAGAAAAGCTGACGATTACCGACACGATAAAGGAGAACAACCTTATAATACACCTGAGCCGCGGGAACATTGAAAATGCTGCTGTCCCTTTCAGAGCTGTCGTAGATACTGAAAAAAGGCTTATGACAGCTAATAACCATACGGCTACGCATCTTCTTCACTTTGCACTCAGGTCGGTTCTCGGCAAACATGTTGAACAGAAGGGGTCGCTTGTAACTTCTGAAAAACTCAGGTTCGATTTCAGCCATTTCAAAAAGATGACCGATGCTGAGCTTTCGCTCGTGGAATCAATTGTCAACAGGATGGTGCGCGACAGTTATGATCTCAAGGTAACCGACGGAATATCGATGAAGGAGGCAAAATCAATGGGGGCTATGGCACTTTTCGGGGAAAAGTATGGAGAAAGGGTAAGAGTGGTTCAGTTCGGAACGTCTATAGAGCTTTGCGGCGGAACCCATGTTCACAATACCGGAAATATAGGGTTATTTAAGATTGTTTCGGAAGGCGCAGTTGCTTCAGGAATAAGAAGGATTGAAGCTGTAACTGGAGTGAAGGCAGAGGAGTATGTCAGGTCAAAAATAGCTGCTGCCGATGAAATAGCTTCATTACTGAAAAGCACTGGAAACGTTGTTGAGGCTGTGGAAAAACTGATTTCTGAAAACAGCACCCTTAAAAAGACAATCGAAAAGCTTCATTCACGGGCTGCCATGAGTGCTGTAAAAGAACTTCAGAAAAAGGCTACTGTTATCAATGGCATTAATTTTATCTCCGGCCAGATTGAGGCTGATTCCGCCGATACGCTGAAATCAGTCGCTGTCGATCTAAGGAATATCTCTGATAACAGCGTTGCTGTAATCGGAGCATCTGTCGGAGGAAAAGCAAGTCTGGCGGTTATGGTGAACGACAATCTTGTTGCAGGAGGGATAAGTGCTGTGAACATAATCCGGGAAATCTCAGGTGAGATTGACGGAGGAGGCGGCGGACAGCCATTCCTGGCAACCGCAGGCGGTAAAAACCCCGCAGGGATACCGGCTGCCCTCAAAAAAGCTGAAGATTATCTGAAAAATAATAACTGGTCAGAATAATGGAAGTTAACAAGAATTTTTGACATTATAGGGTTGAATTGTGAACAGTACCGAGGGAAGGACATGATTGCCGGTAAGCAGTATGGCAGCTGAATCATATATTCTCCTGAAGAGGTAAGGGACCTGATGAACAGGTTCAGTTCCGGGCTTCTTTCTCCTGGCAATAAAAGGGCGACGTATTGAGGCCAATATTTTCGACATCATAATCCCCTGCTTTATTATTTTTGTATTTTTGAATCTTTCATATTGCAATGAGAAGGCTGATCTCGACAATAATGCTTGCATTGACTGGAGCGATACCTGTGTCAATAATGTCATGTGCGCCGGGAGCCTGCTTTGAGGAAACAGATGCAGATATTAAAGCCTCTTTTTACAGTTACTCGACCAAAACGATTGAGGCACCCGACTCAATTACCCTGTACGGCATTAACAATGATTCGATCAAAATCTACAATAATACAACCGATGTGCAACCGGCGCTTTTCCCGCTTGATGCCTCAACTAACAATTGCACATTTGTTATTTCGATAAACAACATTACCGATACTGTAAAGGTTGTATATTCAAGCTACCCGCATTTTATATCAAAGGAATGCGGTTATTCATTTTACCATAATCTTGATTCATTGATATATACAACTCATGGAATCGACTCTGTGTACAGGACCAATAATAATATAACAACTGCGAATGAGGAAAACATACGCATTTTTTATTAGCCTCCTGGTGATAAATTCATCACAACTCCTCAATGCTCAGGATACTGTGATGTTTCCCCTCAAAATAAGGGCAGCCATAGACCTGTTCGGACCGGGTAACTACCTTGGGGACAAGAATGACCTCAGTATTGAAGGCTATTTGTCATACGACATGAATGAGAAACTATCGTATGTTGTTGAAGGAGGTCATGTTAAGTATAAATACTCCCAATGGAACTATGATTATAATGCCAGCGGGGTATTTTTTCGCGCCGGCGCCGACTTTAATCTTCTTAAGCCTGCTACTTCATCCGGTAAATTCTGGGCCGGAGTGGGGCTTCGCTATGGGATGAGCATTTTCAGTTCGGAGACACCCACATTCAAGGAAGAAAACTATTGGGGTACAGTGACTTCGTCAATACCTGCCAGAAATCTGGTTGGCCATTTCCTTGAAGTTGATCCTGGAATGAGGACAGAGATCTTCAGGAATTTCAGCATAGGATGGACAATAAGACTCAGACTTCTTATTTCCGGAGGCGGAGGTAACGACCTGTCACCCGTCTATATACCTGGTTTCGGGACCGGCGGAAGTAACACAAGTGCCGGAGTAAATTATTACATGGTGTGGAGTATACCCTTCAGGACCAAGACGGTAATTACCAAAAAGGAAACGCCTCCGGAAGAGGAGCAGGAGGAAGAAAATGAGACCAAACCTGAAAACCAGCAAAACCAGCATATCCAGCCTTATTAATAAATTTCTGTGAATATTCTCATTATTCTTTCTCTGTACACGTAAAAACTATCTGAAGGAAACACAAAAGACTCCTTTTGATTTTGCAGATTAATGCTTATATTGCTAAAACGTTAGTAATGACAAACGATTCAATTACATTGGCTTTCAGTTTTATGGCTGAAAATCAACAACCCCGTGAAAGTAATGAATCCGTTTACAAGCAGTATTTCAAATCCGAATTTATAGCCATTGAACAGCTGCTCAGAATACATGCTTAAGAAATAGCAGGCAGCAGGTGACATAACTGAAATTACAGGTGTCAGCCTGTCATTAACCTGCCTTTTTGTAAACAGTCCGAAGGTATAGAGTCCAAGAAGGGGCCCGTAAGTATATCCCGCAATGGTAAACAGTTTATCAATAATTGCCCTGTCATTCAGGGCTTTGAATATAAGAATACATATGAAGAATACCACTGCGATTGAAATGTGTACAATGTACCGGATCCTCGTTCTGGCTCTTTCGGAAAGGTCAGCCCTCTTTTCAAGTCCGAGAAAATCAATTGTGAAGCATGTCGTGAGTGATGTAAGTGCGCCGTCAGCGCTTGGGAATGCTGCCGAAATAAGCCCGATAAGAAATACAAGACCTGCTACTGGCCCGAGGTAATAAAAAGCGATTGCAGGGAACAGATCGTCTGTAGATTTTACAGTTATGCCCCTGGTTGAAGAGAATATCAGAAGCAATGCGCCAAGGAACAGAAAAAGAAAATTTACAAGAACAATGATGCCGCTGAATGTGAACATATTCTTCTGGGCATCCCTTATATTCGGACAGCTGAGATTCTTTTGCATCATTTCCTGGTCGAGTCCTGTCATTACAATTGTGATGAACATCCCGCTGAAGAACTGTTTTAAAAAAAACCGTTTATGATGCCAGTCTGTTATGAACATCTTTGAATTCTCGCTGTTTACAACATCTGAAAGAAGTTTGGAAACATGGGTTCCGAGTTCCCGGCTTATATAAACGACCGAAAGAACAAGAGCCAGCAGCATAAAAGTAGTCTGAAGGGTATCAGTCCAGACAATCGTCCTGACGCCTCCTTTTAATGTATAAAGTATGATCAGGAAAATAAAAATCATGACGTTAATCCAGAACGGTACATGCCAGGCATCAAAGACAAATATCTGTAATACATTAATTACCAAAAACATACGTAAAGAGGCGCCGAGGATCCTTGACAGGATGAAGAAACCTGCACCGGTCTTGTACGACCAGAAGCCGAGCCGCTGGTCAAGATAGCCGTAAATGGATGTAAGCTTCAGCTTGTAGTACAAGGGCAGAAGGACAAGGGCAATTATAAAGTATCCGGCAAGATAGCCAAGCACCACCACCATGTAGCTGAACTGGGTATCTTTTACCCACCCGGGAACTGACATAAATGTCACACCCGACAATGATGCCCCTATCATGCCGTAAGCTACAACATACCATGGGGATATCTTGTTCCCTATATAGAATGACTGGTTATTGGCTTTCCGCGCAGTAACCCATGTAACTGTAAACAGGAGTGCCGTATAAACAAGAAATACAATAAGTATAAGTAATGGTGACATACCGGAAATTAATGTGCAAGAATAGCAAAAAGATATCAGGGGAAAAAATTAAAGGTTTTTTAGTTTTAACGTCAATATTGGATTAATTTTGCCACAAAACTTCAGAAATGAGTTATTCTGAGTACCCTTCTAAGCTGCTTGAGAATGCGGTAAATGAGTTCGCCTCGCTTCCGGGAATCGGAAGGAAAACTGCATTCAGGCTTGTTATGAGCCTGCTGAAAAGGAACTCCGATGAAGTGAAAAAATTTGGTGAAAGCATTATTAAGCTTCACGAGGAAATTCATTATTGTAAAAACTGCCATAACATTTCTGATGATGAGGTATGTTCGATCTGCTGTGATGAAAAAAGGGACAGGTCGATGATATGTGTTGTGGAAAACATTCATGATGTGATGGCTATTGAAAATACAGGGCAGTTCAGGGGCCTTTATCATGTACTCGGGGGAATTATCTCTCCTGTCGATGGTATAGGTCCGGCTGACCTCAAGATCGACAGCCTTGAAGAAAAAGTAAAAAGCGGCGGAGTAAAAGAAATTATCCTGGCTCTCAGCACAACCATGGAAGGCGACACGACCAATTTTTATATCTACAAGAGACTGAGCAGGTATAATGTATTTATATCAACCCTTGCCAGGGGTGTGGCCATAGGCGATGAGCTTGAGTATACCGACGAAATTACACTTGGACGGGCAATCAGCAACAGGAATCCCTACCAACAATAATACTTCCTGTTCAAACATAATTGATCCAGGTTTGTTAAACAGTTAATAAAATGAAACCATGCTATGCCTAGAATGAATATTGTTCTGCCAGCTATGGGAGAAGGTGTTATTGAAGCAACTGTCAATAAATGGCTGGTAAAAGAGGGCGCCGAAGTAAGGGAAGACGACCCGCTTGTAGAGGTTGCAACCGATAAGGTTGATTCGGAGGTACCCTCTCCTGCCGGAGGTATAATAGCTGAAATAATTGCTGCAGCGGGTTCGGTGGTTAAAGTAGGAGAACCGCTTGCAGTTCTTGATACTGAAATCGGAACCACTTCTTCAAAGGCGGCAAAGGTTGAAAAAGAAGTAGAAAGGATCCGTGAGACCATTGAAGAGGTAAAACAGAATAAAAAAGAGGAATCCAGTTTATCGAGTGGGATGAAGAGCCGTACCCCTTCAGGGAAATTCCTGTCGCCGCTCATAAGGAGTATTTCTTCAAAGGAAGGGATCAGCTATTCTGAGCTCGATCTGATAACCGGAACAGGAATGGACGGGAGGATTACAAGGGATGACCTGCTCAGGTTCCTGGACAAAAGGAATAAGGAAGCCTCAGCACAGAAGCGGGAAAGTGTTTCCAAAGCATCAGAAACTGATAATATTAAAGGCACCGAGACTGTAAAAGATGAATCACGAACCAGAATTTTCGAGGCTGTACACGGGGACCAGGTGATACCGATGGACAGAATACGGAAGCTTATAGCCGAACACATGGTGATGTCAAAAAGAGTTTCACCTCATGTAACTTCTTTTATAGATGCCGATGTAACCCGTCTCATAAACTGGAGAAACAGCATAAAAGAAAAATTCCTTGCCGAAGAGGGACAGAAGCTGACGCTGACTCCGATTTTTATTGACGCTGCAGCACGGGCTATTCACGACTACCCTATGATCAATATTTCAGTTGATGGTGATAATATTATTAAAAAGAACTACATAAACATAGGGATGGCTACCGCACTCCCTGACGGGAACCTTATTGTTCCTGTAATAAAGAATGTGAACGAAAAGAACCTGACAGGTCTGGCCCGGACCGTAAATGATTTAGCATCAAGGGCGAGAAGCGGCAGTCTAAAACCTGACGAAATAACCGGGGGGACATTCACAATTACTAATTTCGGGACTTTTAATAATATTGCAGGAACGCCGATCATAAACCAGCCCCAGGCTGCAATCCTGGGAACGGGGGCCGTGAGAAAAATGCCCGCAGTTATTGAGACCGCCGAGGGAGATGTAATCGCAATAAGGCAAATTATGATATTGTCCCTGAGCTACGATCACCGTGTTATTGACGGCGCACTTGCAGGAAAGTTCCTTCAGAAATTAAAGGAAATACTCGAAAATTACACTCCCGACCTGCTTTAGGGACTTGTCTTATTGCTGACAGGTGCTTTTACTTATCCTGGTTCCGTGAAGAAATAACTTTATGTAATTATTGTTGTTACGTTTTTTTGATAATTTTGATTTATCAAACAATGAAGGCAACAATAAAATGGAAAACATATCCCCAAAATTGCATATATAGAAAAATAGCAAGGGCAGGGATCATTGTTTCCTAAAATTATTATATTTGTTATAATGATTAATTTAAAAACAGGTATATTCAGTCTACTGTTGCAGCTTATCTTTGTGATTGTTTTTTCTTTTGCTGCTTCGTCACAGTCAAAGACTGAGATGAGGAAGATTTTTGCTGAGGCTGAGTCGTGCTATCTTTTTGATGAATATGAACTTGCAAATCCTCTATACCTTCTTCTCGATAAGCCTGATAATTTCAATATTCAATACAAGATAGGCACATGCTATCTTAATATTCCTGGAGAAAAGGGAAAAGCAATACCTTATCTTGAATCCTCATCAAAGCATTCTTCCTATGATGCAAAGATTTCCTCATTCAGGGAAAAAAGAGCCTCTCTCGATTCATATTTCTTCCTCGGGAAAGCCTTTATGGTCAACAACCAGCTTGACAGTGCCATAAGCACCTTCGAAAAATTCAAGAAGCTGGCTCTCGGAGTCAGGGAGAAAGGAAGCATGAAAAACCTTGGATATGTGGATCAGGAAATTATCGCCTGCAAAGATGCCATAACATACCGTGATAATCCGGTCAAGCTTAGCAAGAGGAAGTTAGGCAAAGAATTCAGTCAGGGATCAGTAAATGAAAATCCGGCTGTCAGCTTTGATGGGAATACAATGGTTTATACCGAGAGAAGAGGGATGAATAATGCCATAATGTACTCAAGGAAGACTGATGGAAAATGGCAGACGCCTGTTGAAATTAATGCACAACTCAAATGCGGGGAAGACTGTTCCTCCAGTTCATTGAACTATGATGGCACTCTTCTTTTTCTTTATAAGACAGATAATTACGACGGCAATATTTACTCCTCTGAATTCACAAACGGAGCATGGGCACCGATAAAAAAGCTGAACAAGAACATAAATACAAAATACTACGAGTCGCATGCATCAATCTCTGCCGACGGCAGGAAACTATATTTCACAAGCAACAGGGAAGGAGGATATGGCGGACTTGATATTTACGTATCTGAAAAGGATGCAACGGGCGACTGGGGTCCGGCTGTAAATATTGGCAACGCAATAAACACTCCATATAATGAAGATACCCCTTTTATAACCATTAATGATTCATTGCTCTATTTTTCATCCGAAGGACACAAAAGTATGGGTGGCTTTGACATTTTCATGAGCCACAGGTCCGGTAACGGATGGTCTGCCGCTGAAAACATGGGATATCCTGTTAATTCAACAGATGACGATAAATTCTTCCAGCCCTTCAACAACGATGAGAATGGATTTTATTCCATGTCAACCGGTTATAAGAAAATGGAGATATTTTATTTAACTTTCTCAAAATCAAGAAAAAATCCTCTCTTCGAGATAACCGGCAAGTATGGCCTCAGGGACACTTCAATGTCTTACAATGAAAGCAACCGGATATATCTTTTCGACAGGCTATCCGGAGACACTCTTGAGACAATGATTCCGGAAAAAGACTCAGGCACCTACCGCTTTGTCACCGACACTGGTATGTTTAGGCTTGTTTATACAGGACCAGGTTATATTTCAAAATCGGTTGACACGGCAGCCTTTGCTTCAAATCTTTCAAGGACAATCAATATGGGGAATATAATTCTTGACAAAGTTCCTCTTAAAGTTCAGACAGTTGTTTATGAAAAACTTGACCTGTCTGACATTCCGGAAGTGTCATCCATTGATTCAAGTATCCTTATAAAGAACCTGCAGGTATATGACGTTACTGACAATGATGTTCAGGATACGGCCATTCTTTATTATACAGTTCAGGTTATGGCTTTGTATAATCCGGTAGATGTAAGTTACTTCAGGTATGTTAACGACATACAGGTGTTTTATAATGAAAATGATATGTTCTACAGGTATACCACTGGAATTTTTAAGGTGAAAGATGATGCTTATACTCATAAAAATGAGCTTCTTGCAAAAGGCTATCCGGATGATCTTTTTATCAAGAAGGTTACCAGGATGAGCAAGGAAAAGACTGTTAAAACAAAGGAATATTTTGCAATTGAAATTATGGATTCCAAAACTCCGGTTGATATCAATACTTCCTTTCCGGGATTAAAGGGTGTGAGGGAAACCAAAGAAAGTGATGGCGAATATCATTATTTGTATGGTAAATACACTTCATCAGAAGAAGCTAAATCAGTGCTGGGAAGGGAACAATTCAGAAAATACGCAAATGCTTTTGTAAGAGAAATAAGTTTACTGGTAAAAGCCAAGTAACCAGTTGAACAGCTTTTAACCGGAACCGGTTTGAGAACCGGATTTGTAATTTAGAAAATATATCTAAAAAAGCTACATAATGAAACTAATCTACACTCTAAAAAGAATTGCTGCAATTTCTTTTTTATCAATAGGATTCCTTCCCCTGCATTCCCAGGGGACCAAAAGGGAATTCATAAAGGCATTCCGAAATGCCGACAGTTATTATTATTATGATGAGAATTATGAAAAGGCGGCATCTTTATACGAGCCCCTTTACAAGTCTCATCCTGATAACTGTAATCTTGCGGCAAAGCTGGGAATATGCTATCTGAACCTTGACGACAAAAAGCAGCAGGCACTGGAGCTTCTGAAAAAAGCTTCGACCAATTATGCAAAAACGGCTAAGGAATACACTCAGACCGGCAGCCTGGCGCCGCGCGATGTAATGCTTTACCTGGCGATTGCATATCACCGGAATGATAGTCTGGAGAAAGCGTTGTCGCTGTATACCAGCATCCGATCCGGCCTGAATCCGGATGAAACTTCTCAACAGGAATTTTTAGACATGCAGATTGGAAACTGTCGTTATGCCATGGAGATGAAAAAGAAGCCTCTCAGGCTTATCACGGAACTTTTCACCCCCTGGCTTGCTGATTATCCCGGAGCATGCTACCCATGTCTTGCCAAAAATGATTCTGTGTTCATATTCACGCAAAAAACCAATAAACGGACCCAGGTTTACTGTTCGTATAAAAAAGGTAAAGAATGGCAGAGACCCTCAAATATTACAAAGCAACTGGGCGGGCTGGACAGGCTCTATTCAAATTCCATTACCGGAAATGGGAAAATGCTAATCATTTTTATCGACGATGGAGGAGACGGAAACCTTTATTACAGTACCAGGCATGATACAATATGGACAAAAATCAAGAGTATGGGCAGGAATATAAATTCAGTTTACTGGGAAGCTCATGGATTCATCACTCCCGATGGCCAGAACATTTATTTCTCGAGCAACAGGCCGGGCGGCGAGGGAGAACTTGATATCTGGATGTCCAAAAGATCACGCAATGGATCATGGGAACGCCCTGTCAACCTTGGGAACATAATAAACACACCCTATGATGAAGACACACCTTATTTTGATCCTTCAACAACCGCGCTTCTTTTCAGTTCAACCGGACACATAAGCATGGGCGGTTCTGATGTTTTCAGATCAATCAATATGAACGGCATCTGGACCCAACCGGTCGGTATGCCTTACGCTTTCAATGATGTGCTGGAAAATAAAGACTTTATCCTTAACAATAATGCCCCGGGGTTTGTTGCAAGCCGGTTTAATTCAGAGACTGATTCAAGGAATATCTATTCATTAGTTGCGGTCGATCCATCTGATGAACTTACGGAAGCTTCAGGAATAATAAAGCTTGAAGACGGCCTTGAAGTGAAGCCTGAACTGGCTCTTATAACAGTAAGAAATCTAAAAACGGATGAGATTCTCCAAAATATTCCTGTTGCCTCTGACGGATCGTTCAATTTTAAGATAAAGCCCGGAGAATATCAGGTTCTTGTAAGTCATGATAAGTATGTGACCGATACGATTAATCTAAGTCTGCCACTATATTATGGAGGTAAGTACCTTGCTGTAAATCCGTTGCTTAAGCCAGAGAGTATAGCGGCAGGAACTTTCCTCTCAATAAAGAATATACTGTTTGACTTCAACAGTTACAAACTTAACGAGGAAGCCATACCGAATCTTGAACTTCTCAAAGGAATTATGATTGAATACCCGAAGCTGACTGTTGAGATTGCCGGTTTTACCGATGCAAAAGGTTCTACAGCATACAACAGGAAACTGGCTGACAAGCGTGCCCAGGCCGCTATTGATTATCTTACAGCCCGCGGAATTGAATCTTCGAGGTTTGTTAAAAAAGCATTCGGCAAATCTAACTTTGTAGCTTTGAATTATAATCCCGACGGTTCCGATAATCCTGAAGGAAGAAAGTATAACCGCAGGGTAACGTTTGGTGTTGTTGATTCGCAGACCGGTATTGTTATAAGGCATGAGGCTTATACTCCGGAACATCTCAGACAGCCATCCACAATAAAATACAGCATCATCCTGATAAAGACCAAAGAGAAACTGCAATCAGGCTACTTCAGCAATCTTATAAAGGATGAGATGCTGTTTATAAGGACTATCAAGACCGACAGTACTTATATTTACGCGCTCGGCACATTCTTTAACAAGGCCGATGCAGTTAAATATCTTGGTGCTGCAAAAGAGAAGGGACTTAAAGCTGCATACATTATAGACCAGCATGATCTTGACAAGCAATCACCTACTCTTAAAGAGGAAGAAGGGGCAGTAAGCTTGGTCCAGACGCGTAAAGTATTTACCATCCAGCTTAAAGCCACAAAGAGCCCTATTAACATAAGCAAAATCTTCCCAGGTTACCAGGGAGTTAAGGAATTCGTTGCGGATGATGGCTTCTATAAGTATTTTTATGGTGAGTATGAATCAATTGAACAGGCAAAGCAGGCTATTATCGCAGTAAAGAAAGACTTTGACGATGCCTTTATAAGGGAATTAAAACTGCCCGCCAATAAATAAACTTAGTTTGACAACTGGCAATGATATACAGGGAAATCAGACTCAGGGCTCCTGAGCCTGAAGATCTTGAGCTGCTTTACGAATGGGAGAATAACGAAGCTTACTGGATCATAAGCAATACCGTAACTCCGTTTTCAAAATATACGCTTAAACGCTATATTGAAAACTCTCACAGGAACATTTATGAAACCGGCCAGCTCCGCCTGATGATTGATCATATAAAGGATAACCTCACGATCGGTGCAATTGATATTTTTGATTTTGACGCCTTTAATAAGCGGGCTGGATTAGGTATTCTAATCGCCAATGAAGCTTACCGGAGGAAAGGGTATGCTTCATTGGCATTAAAATGCCTTTCTGATTATTGTTTCAAAACTCTTCAGCTTCACCAGTTATTTTGCAGCATTCTTGCGAACAATTGCGAAAGCATGGAACTCTTTAAAAAGAATGGATTTGTTCAATCGGGAATCAAAAAAGAGTGGGTAAAAACACCGGATGGCTATATCGATGAATATATTTTCCAGCTGATAAACCAGTCAAAATGAGGCAAGAAGGCCGCAAGCTGCTGACACATCAAGTCCTCTTGATTTCCTTATAGAAGCGGAAATACCTGCCATTGTCAGTTCGTGTCTGAAATATTGCATTGTTTCATAATCGGAGGAAATATGCATATCACCGGGGATGTTGTGATAAGTCAGGATGTTTATCCTGATTCCCGAGCCGCAAAGAAGATTCTTAAGCCCTTCAAGGTGCTTTTCAGTATCGTTAATGCCTTTTACCATCATGTAGGCAACCGTCATCCTTCTTCTCCTGACACCTGAATAGTTTTTCATCAGCTCGATTATCTCCCCTGCCGGATAATTCCTTTCGGCAGGTACTGCCCTTTTCCTTTCTCCCGGAAACGGAGAAAACAAACTCAGTGTGAGGTTACAGTCACACCTGTCAAGGAATTCCTTTATAGGAGAAGTAATTCCGACAGTTGATACAGTGACATTCCGGCGGCCTAATGAGAGACCCCATTCAGCAGTTATTATCCTGCAGGCTTTCAGAACGTTTTCGAGGTTATCCATAGGTTCTCCCATACCCATAAAGACGACATGATCGACCTTTACATATTCAGGCAGACTCAATATCTGGTTAAGAATATCCGATGCTTCAAGATTCCCGTGAAATCCGTATTTGGCCGTCAGACAGAAAGGGCACCCCATCCTGCATCCTGACTGGGTCGATACACATACTGTATTTCTTTTATTATCAGGAATATAAACCGTTTCAAAAAGCAATCCTGATTTGTTCCGGAAAAGAAATTTGACACTGTCGTCCGCGGATCTATTGAACGACAGTGGTTTATAAAGGCCGGTGATGAATTTACTGCTTAATTCTTCCTTAAGTTTGTCTGATATATTCGGGAACTGATGAATATCTCCGATTCTTTTCCTGTAAATGCAATTTAAAACAGTAATTGCCTTCGGCACACTCAGGTCCGGGGCTCCATGAAATTTTAATATCTCATCAGGAATTAACCCGCAAAGACTTGTCCTGATCATTCTTCATACAATGAATACCGAAGGTATTAATTATTTTAAGCCGAAATCCTGGAGGAATTCAATAACTTAGTGACAAATTCATACAATGACAAAATGAACAGGACATTCTTATCAGGTTTTGCAGTGCTATTGATATTTTCGTGTACCGGCAGGGACCAGAACAGGAAAACTTTACAAAACACCAATAATGTGATGAAAACTGACAGTCTTAAACAGTACGGATATAATCTGGATTTCCTCAAGAAATATGAAGATGTTGCAGAGTTAAGAAGCGGAAACTCTTCTGTGGCAATTGTTCCCGCCTGGCAGGGAAGGGTGATGACAAGCACATCTGAAGGCGATCTCGGATACAGTTTCGGATGGATTAATCATGAACTCATAGCTGCAGGCAAAACCCGGCCTCATATTAATCCTTATGGGGGAGAAGAAAGACTCTGGCTTGGTCCGGAAGGCGGACAGTTTTCTATCTTTTTCAAAAAGGGGGAAAACTTTGTTTACGATAAATGGCAGACGCCTGCTTTTCTTGACACTATTCCCTTTGAGGTCACCGCCCTGACCGACTCATCAGTATCATTCGCGAAGGATGTTGAAACGCAAAACTACAGCGGCACAAAATTCAAACTTAGAATTGAAAGGAAAGTCAATATTCTCACTTATGATCAAATCCTCTCACAGGCCGGCATTGATTTAAAAGGTCTGAACGGAGTGGCTTACAGGTCGGACAATAAACTGACCAATACAGGGACAAATGAATGGAAGAAAGAGTCAGGCCTTCTGTCAGTCTGGATGCTTGGAATGTTCAATCCTTCTCCTTCCGTCATTATTGTAATTCCACTTAGAAACGCAGGCGGGAAAGAGTCCATTGCTCCTGTCAATGACAGCTATTTCGGGAAAATATCCTCAGACAGGCTGAGGATAAAGGGTAATAATGTCTTTTTCAGAGCCGATGGAAAGAGCAGGGGCAAAATAGGGATCCCTCCTTTCAGTGCAACCGGAACAATAGGAAGCTATGATTCAGAGAACAATATACTGACCCTTCTGATATGCAGGATTCCCGAAGGAAAACCTGATTACGTAAATTCAGCCTGGAAGTTACAGGATAATCCTTACTCCGGCGATGCCCTCAACGCATACAATGACGGCCCTCTTGAAGATGGAACACAAATGGGTCCGTTCTATGAGCTCGAAACCTCATCGCCGGCAGCCGGGCTTAAACCGACAGAAAGCATTGTTCACAGCCAGATAACCATTCATATCACGGGAGACAGAAGCCTGCTTGACAAAATAGCAGTCAAAACTCTCGGGGTCAGCCTCAATGAGATAGAAAACAGCTTAAAGGATTAAACCAGTGTAGCTTGCAAAATCTGCATAACCAGTTCTCGCTAAAGCTTCAGCTGGCAATGCCTGCAAAACTGAGAATCTTATTTTCCCTGTGGGATCAGTCCCCTGTTCTTCAGCAACGGCTCGATTATGGGCTCCCGGCCACGGAAATTGACAAACATCTGCATTGCATCCATTGTCCCGTTTTTCTCCAGTATATTTTTCCTGTAGGAAGAAGCAACCGACTTGTTGAATATGCCTTTCTCCTTAAAGGCTTCAAATGCATCGTTATCCAGTACTGCTGCCCATGTATAGCAGTAATATCCTGCATCATAGCCGTCAATTATATGAAGGAAGTAGGTGCTCCTGTAACGTGAAATAATCTCAGGGATAAGTCCTATCTTACTGAAATATTTTTTCTCAAAGGTCTGAACATCAATAACAGCAGGCGGTTCAAGGGTGTAATATGCCATATCGAGCAAAGATGCCGCAAGCAGTTCCACATTATTAAATCCCTGGTTGAAATAGCTGCTGTTCCTTATTTTCTTTACAAGTGAAGCAGGGATTGTTGTGCCTGTCTTATAATTTTTAGCGTACATGTTAAGGACCTCCGGCTCTGTAGCCCAGTGCTCGTTCAGCTGCGAAGGCATCTCCACAAAGTCCCAGGCAATGAATGACTGGTTATAATTGTTGCGGTTGAACAGGTTATCAAGAGCATGTCCGCATTCATGAAAAAGAGTTTCAACTTCATCCATATCAAGCAGTGCCGGCGTGTCTTTCCCCGGGCGTGTAAAATTGTAAACAACTGTGACTACCGGTGTAATTGTTTTTCCGCCAATGACATGATGACTCCTGTAAGTACCGCACCATGCACCCTGGCGCTTGCTGTCGCGGGGATGAAAGTCCATATACAGGACTCCGATGTGCGATCCGTCTGTATCCTTCACTTCGTAAGCCTTGGCCTCAGGATGAGGCAGGGGAATATTTGAAATTGGTGTGAATGTAATCCCGAAAAGCCTGTTGGCACAGGCAAAAACTCCATCGCGGACATTTTCAAGCTTAAAATATGGCCTGAGCTCAGCGTCATTTAGATCATATTTCTGTTTTCTGAGTTTCTCTGCATAATACCACCAGTCTGATGGTTCAAGCTTAAATTTACCACCCTCTCTGTCAATTATTTTTTGCATTTCTGCAACTTCTTCTTTTGCCACAGGTATTGCTTTATCCCAGAGACTGTTCAGCAGCTTTAAAACGTTTTCCGGCTTTTTTGCCATCCTTAGCTCCAGCATGAAATCAGCATGACTCTTATAACCCAGAAGCTTTGCATGTTCAGCTCTGAGCTTCACTATTTCAGCAAGTATTTTGTTGTTGTCATATTCATTGCCGTTATTTCCCCTGTTCGTGTAAGCATGAAAAAGCTCGCGTCTCAGATCTCTGTTTGGAGAATATGTCAGAAATGGGAAAATGCTTGGCTTCTGTGTTGTAAAGGCATATTTGCCTTCCTGTCCTGCATCTTTGGCAATCCCGGCAGCTGCTGCAATTACAGATTCAGGAAGTCCTGTAAGGTCTGCCTTGTCAACGAACAGTTTATAGTGGTTGGTTTCATCGAGAACATTCTGACTGAATTTCACCGTCAGAACGGAGAGCCGCTTGTTGATGTTTTTAAGGGTGTCCTGGTCCCTTTTGTTCAGGTTGGCTCCGTTCCTGACAAATCCCTTATAGATGTTTTCAAGGAGGTACTTTTGTTCAGGGTTCAGGTTAAATTTCTCCTGGTTGTCATAAACTGATTTAACTCGTTTAAAGAGCCCGGGATTAAGCCTGATCTCGTCAGTGTATGATGCAAGTTCAGGCGAAATTTCAACTTCTATTTTTTGAAGGGAATCATTTGTATTAGCCGATGTCTGTGAAAAAAACACGGAAGAAACCCTTGTCAGCAAATCGCCGCTTCTGTCAAGTGCCTCGATAGTGTTTTGGAAAGTAGGTTCCTGTCTGTTTCTGGCAATTGCTTCAATTTCCATCCGGCCGTCGGCCATGCTCTTTTCAAAGGCAGGCATATAATGGCGTGCATGGATCTTCTCAAACGGTGGAACATTGAAAGGTGTATTATATTCCGAGAAGAATGGATTGCTCATATCAATCATGGTTTTGTTTTTACATGATATTATTGTCAGAACTGACAATAATGAAATCATTAATGTCTTGAAAATATTTTTCACTTTTGTTACAGTTAAGGTCAATAATTAATTTTTTGAAGTTTAAGCAAAATAAACGTTTTTAAAGCACCCGTCAAAAGATTAAGTGAGATTTTGAAATTTGATCATAAACAATTGTCTGTTCAGCTTAAAATGCTAAAAGTTAAAGTATGGAAAGTGAAATAATTGTTATTTTTGTCAGCTCTTTAAACAAAGGAAAACGCAGAAGAGGAGGTTTGTAGAGTTGACGACGCAGGGCGGGATGCTTATGTGGCAATAAAAGTTCTCCTCCAGGAGGGGGGGCCGAGCATTAAAAATAGCCCGGTGGGCTATTTTAGCGCAGCGCCGTCGGCAAGCCTTTGGCGGCCGATGGAAGGAGCCAGTTTGCGGGGAGGGTTTGTGGTGGGTTAGGGGTGGGTAAATAGCTTTTAGAGAGATGATCCCGCTTTATTTCGGATAAAGCTGGATAAATTCCTCATCCGGAGTGGCTTTGAGGTGGTTAATATCGGAGAGATGGCAGAGTGGTCTAATGCGGCGGTCTCGAAAACCGTTGTCCCGCGATCGCGGGACCGGGGGTTCGAACCCCCCTCTCTCCGCCAAAGTAATATGCAGAAAAATGCAAAGCACTGTAAACTGAACATTTGCTGCAAATCCGCAAAGTACAAGCTCCTGTTTTTCATTCTATTTTAATAGCTGATACAATAAATTACAGTATCATAAAGGAAAAGCAGGATTTTACTATATTATTTTAATGCAATAGTCTTCTGAATTAAAATATTTGCTTATTTTTATATGAGAAACAAATCAGGGCAAACTGACCCGTTTTTAAGGGCAATTATTTTAAAAAATGTGATTTTTTTTTGGATTAAATGAAAATAAACAGTATCTTTGCCCCGATTTTTAAAAAATGAAACGGTTAAAACAAAAATCGGATATTTAACAAACAAAGTATTAAAAAAGTAGAAAAATGAAGAACAAAGTTTTAATGGGATTAGCAGCTATTGCAATGGTTGCAGTCCTTTCTAGTTGTGGCAAAGTTCCACAGGCTGAAATTGATGCTGCTAATGCTGCTATCGAAGCTGCTAAAACTGCTGAAGCCGCTGTTTATGTACCGACTGAATTTGCTGCTGTTCAGGATTCAATGAACGCAATCAACGCTGCTGTTGAAGCTCAGAAATCAAAATTATTCAAGAAATTCGGTCCCATCAAGGAAAAACTGGCTGCTACAGTAACTCTTGCAAACAAGGTTGCTGCCAATTCTGCTACCAAGAAGGAAGAAGTAAAAGCAGAAGTGACCAACTTACTTACAAGCATTAAAACTGTATGCGACGAAAACAAGACTCTCGTAACAAAAGCTCCAAAGGGCAAGGAAGGTGCTGCTGTTCTTGAACAGATTAAATCTGAAATGACAACCATCGACAGTTCTGTTGCTGAAGCACAGGGCCTTTTCGACAAGGGCTCATATATGGATGCACTTAACAAAGTAAAAGCTGCCAACGATCAGGCAAACAGCATTAACTCAGAACTTAAAGATGCTATTGCAAAAGTAAAAGGTGGTAAAGCTGCTGCTACTGCTGCAAAACCGGCTGCAAAACCGGCTGCAAAACCGGCTGCAAAACCAGCTGCAAAACCAGCTGCAAAACCGGCTGCACCAAAGAAGTAATAAAGGCATAACCCTTTATGAAAATAAAATCCCTGGGAAATTCCCGGGGTTTTTTTTAAAATGAAATACTAAAGATGGCGAGACTTAAGAAAGAGTGGAAACTGGCATTTGGAATTACGGGAGCCGTGGTAATAATCCCAATGATAGCATTTGTAGTATTCCATTTTATTCCCAAACCTCCTGTAGGTGAAATGGAATATGCCAGGCTCACTCTTTCTCAGGCCACATCCAATAACGCCAGCATCTACTCGAAAAAACTTTTCAACGAGGCCAGAACACTTTATGACTCTGCCCTGATGTCGTGGCAAAAAGAAAACAAAAGATTTATTTATTTCAGAAACTATGATAATGTCTCAAAATATGCCGAACTTTCAGCAAAAAAGGCCGAGCAGGCAATGGAAATTTCAAAGTCCAGCGCCACCAACCTCAGAATAAAACTTAAACAAAAGATAGATTCGCTCGATGACCTTGTAATCCAGATTGATAAGTACTTTACCACCTATCCGCTTTCGTCAGAAATAAGGAACAGGATATCAAAAGGGAAAATCTATCTTAAAGAATCCGAAATAGCATATAAGAGAGGAGAATACATTCAGTCAAACAAAAAGCTTACAGATGCTGAATATCTTCTTACTGCCTCTTACGAGAATGCAACCAACAGTCTGAAAGAGTATTTTAAGTCATACCCTGTCTGGAAAAAATTGGTCGATAAGACAATCAGTGAATCGCGGGAAAATAAATGTTACTCTATAATTGTTGACAAGTACTCAAGAAAATGCATCGTGTATTTCAGCGGCATAAAAAAGTATGAGTACGATATAGAACTTGGAAGAAACTGGGTCGGCGACAAGAGAGTAAAGGGTGACAAGGCGACACCGGAAGGGATGTATAAGATAGTGAAAAAAATCGGGAGCAATAACACCAAATACTATAAAGCTCTTCTTCTTAATTATCCGAACGATAAAGATATAACGCAATTCAGGAATGAGGTTGCCAGAGGAACTCTGCCACCTTCAGCAAAGATCGGAGGTTTAATTGAGATTCATGGTAACGGGGGTAAAGGGGTTGACTGGACCGAAGGGTGCATTGCACTCTCCGATTCAGAGATGGAGGTTATTTTCAGGATTGCAAAGGAAGGGACACCGGTTACAATCGTTGGGTCTACGGTTGACCTTAAACAGGTCCTTGACTGATGAAAGTATTATCCTGATATATGGAAGTTTTGTTAATAAGAATAAAAATTACTGCCAGAAGACATGACAACAGCCGCCGGTTCTGATGGATCAGACAACGTCAAAAATGCAATCCCTGAAAGTTCAGGTCTTAAGAAAATACTGAGTACTATATGGAAAACAGCTGCATTAATCGTGACAGCCGCTCTTATCTTTGGTTTCATAGAATACAGTGTCCCATGGCTTCAGGAGGTTGCATCTGAAGGTGCAACCAGGCTGACAGGTAACCCGGAATTAAAGCAGGACCAGAATTACAAAAAGCAGGTCAGCCTCCTGACAAAAGACATCCAGAAACTCTCAAAGAAGTACAATTCCTATACCTCCGGACAATCATATATTGTCATAAATACAACTTATAACCGGTTTTTTCTGTACCAGAACAAAAAACTGATCAGAGTTGGCCGTTGCAGTTCGGGAAGCTATACTTTACTGCAGACTGAAGGCTCAAAGAAATGGATCTTCAAGACTCCAAAAGGAAAGTACTGGGTACAGGGAAAAACAACAAATCCGGTATGGAAAAGGCCTGATTGGTCATTCGTTGAAGAAGGTTTGCCGATTCCCGGGAAAGATGATCCCTCAAGATGGGAATATGGCGTACTGGGCAGTTATGCCATGAGCATAGGAGACGGTTACCTTATACATGGTACCATCTACAAACGCTTTCTTGGTATGCCTGTAACTCACGGTTGCGTCAGGCTAAATGATGAAGATCTGGAAGCTGTTTACAAGACTCTCAGCATCGGTTCCAAAGTATATATATTCTGATCGGCATAAAAGCAACTGGCATGGAAAATAAGGAAAAGAAAAAGGTTTCAGGCGGCACAATAATACTCATCATTATTGCTTCATTCTTAGCGGCATTTATAGTTTATTACAGTGTCATGTCTATTCTGGGTCCCTCCAGAAAAATTAAGGAGATTGAAGCCGAATACGGGGAAAAACTCTCAGAAAGTTCAGGAACTGATAAAAGATTTGCAACTGATTCCTCTTATATTAACCTTCTAAAGGAAAGAGCTTTCCTTCAGTCAAGGATCACCATGGCTGCAAATGACTCGATTTATATTACCCTCGATATTCCCGACAGCACGGCTAACCTTGAAATCAGCGGGGTTGTCGTCCACTCTGCAAAAATGAAAAAAATAAGGGTAAGCAAAATTCTGAGCTCAGGCAATAAATCCGTCATTTATTCAATGCTTTCAACTCCAATGAATATAATGAATGATTTTGCCAGCCTCAAGAAAGTTCCGCTGATGATCAAAATGGCTCCTAAGGACACTTCAGAATATAAGCCCGACATAATTCCCGATACAGCCGACAGGGAGTCTGTGAACTATATCCTTGAAATGAATAACGGGATAAGAATTTTTATGTACCAGGCTGAAGATACAACTTCAACGGGCAGAAAAAATCATTTCCTCTTTAATTTGAACGACAGGTTGAAAAACACTCTTGAGTCACTTAAAAGTGTTATGGCATTCAAGGTTCCTGAATATCACCCTTTTATAAAAATTGAACTGCCAAAATCAGATGCAAAAATATTGTACAGGGCAGTTCCGCGTAACGGACAAATAGCCGTTTTGCTATAGCATTTTTTCTCAACAGCCTTCTTTGAAACAGAAAAAAAATGTAGGTTTGAATCTGACTTAAACCTAATTCATTTTTACATGGGACGATTTACCGGTATTATAGGAATTGTAATAATTCTCGGATTAGCGTTTTTATGGTCAAACAACAGAAAGGCAATAAATTACCGGGTAGTTGTTACAGGCTTGATCCTACAGCTGGCACTGGCATTTTTTATCCTAAAGGTGCCAATCGGACAGGATATCTTTGTATGGCTGGGGAAAGCCATAAACAAACTTCTTGATTTTTCGCAGGAAGGTGCAGCTTTCGTCTTTGGCGATCTTACTAAAGTTTCAAAGATTCTTCCTCCCAGCGTGGTAAGCAGTGGCGTGTTTCTTTTTATCCTGATTCCCACGATTATATTCGTATGTGTGCTGGTTTCAATGGCATACCATGTTGGGCTGATGCAGAGAGTCGTGTCGGTCCTTGCAAAATTTGTCCACTGGGCCATGAGGGTAAGCGGCAGTGAGGCACTGTCAAATGTTGCCAGTGCATTTGTCGGGCAGGTAGAAGCCCAGATAATGATCAGACCCTATCTCCGAGGTATGACAAAATCCGAATTACTTGCCTCGATGACCGGCAGCATGGCATGCATCGCCGGAGGAGTTATGGCAGTTTACATTTCGATGGGAGTGCCGGCTTCATATCTTCTGGCAGCCAGTCTTATGGCAGCTCCCGGAGCTCTTGTGATATCAAAAATCGTTTACCCCGAAACTGAAGAATCGGAAACAAAGGGAATTGTAAAGCTGCAAGTAAAAAAGCAACAAACCAATATAATGGATGCAATCGCCCATGGTGCTTCTGACGGCATGACAATCTCAATAAACGTAATCGCCATGCTTATCGGAGTAATTGCCCTGGTTGCCCTGGTTGATGCACTTCTTGGTTATTTCGGTCATTTCCTCTCCTGGGTGGGTGTGTCATTGAATGCAATTGGCCTCGATGTCAACCATCTGAGGTTAAAAGATGTTTTTGGCGCTTTCTTTTCCCTGTTCGCCGTCGTAATGGGTGTTCCGCCTTCGGAATCCTTCTCGGTCGGGTCATTAATGGGGACTAAAATGGTAATAAACGAGTTCGTTGCCTACAGCGATCTGTCACCAATGATACACCAGGGCCTTCTCAGTTCAAGATCAATTGTCATAGCAAGCTTTGCACTCTGCGGATTTGCCAATTTTAGTTCAATTGCCATCCAGCTCGGAGGCATTGGAGCCATGGTCCCTGAAAGAAAGGGAGACCTGGCAAAACTGGGTTTCAAGGCGATGATATGCGGCACAATGGCATCATATATATCAGCTACCCTGGCCGGGATGATATTGTGAGTAATAAGCCGGATTATTTACAGTATTCTGCGGAAGGAGCGTATCCTTGTAACGCCGGCTGCTCTTTTGGAACTTCAGATTTCGCAACTGAAAAAAGAATCAAAAGGAATATCAGAGGAAATTTAAAAAATGGATGCAAAAAAGCATGATGCAGGCAGACCGGCACCGTTAAACAGGTTGGGTGTTGCGGTATTGCTCCAGGCAAAGCGCACCCTGACCGGCAGTTTAACCTTTTCTGACCTGACCACTACCTTTTGATCCTTTATTCTGGCAGTTGCAGGATAGAACAAACCATCTGAACCGGCTATCTCAAAACATGTCAGCTTATCACCAAATGAATGTAATCCTTCACTGTGATCAAATGAAATAATTGCCTTGTCTTTTTCGATCACCATTGCCCTGAACAACGGTCCCGAATCCTCAATCTGTTCAGTTTTGTAATACCTGTTCAGGGCAAGGTTCGCAAAACGGAGTCCTGCATCCTGCTTGTTCTTCGGATGTATGTTGGTAGTGTCGCCGATATCGCTTAAAATAACCATACCGGTATTTGTCAATTCAAGCACTCTTCTCTGTGCATCTCTGACTTCTACTCCCTCAAACGGGTTCTCATATTTATATGGGGCAATCTGGGCAAAATAAAACGGGAAATCATAACCCCATCTGCTCCTCCAGCTGCTAATCAATGCTGAAAGCATTTCCTTGTATGCATAGGCATTTACAGTATTTGCTTCACCCTGGTACCAGATTACTCCTGCAATACGGAACGGCACCATGGGTGAGATCATTGAATTGAAGATCCTGCCGGGTTCCACAGGGCCCCATGGAACAGGCTTTTGCTTTGCTGCAGCTTCGCGCAGGAAATCACTTTTCTGAATGACATCTTCAGGCATCCATGCTTCGGCAGGCGTGCCTCCCCAGCTTGAGTTGACAAGGCCTACCGACACACCTAGCTCTTTGGTCAGCTTCCTGCCAAAGAAATAAGCTATGGCACTGAAGTTCTGCATTGTTTCAGGAGTGCATTCAGTCCATTCACCGGTGAAGTGATCCTGAGGATATTCCGAGGTGGCCTGATAAACTGTAAAAAGCCTGATCTTAGGATTACCGGCATTATTGATCTCTTCCTGCTCATTGTTGATTCCGCTCCTGGCTGACCATTCCATATTTGACTGCCCCGAACAAAGCCAAACCTCACCGATAAGCACATTTTTAATTATTATCTCATTATATCCTCTGATAAGAATATTAAATGGCCCGCCGGCCGCAGGCGTCTGCAGAACAAGTTTCCATTTACCCTGGCTGCCGGTAACCACGGACGATTCCTTATCAAGCCAGTCAGCCTTTACAGTGACTTTTTCACCGGTTTTTGCCCATCCCCAGAAAGTCACCTCCGACTTTTGCTGAAGAACCATATTGTTTGAAAATATTTCCGGGAGTGAAATATTTGCCACAGCAGTCTGAAGCAATATGCCTGAAACAAATATGACAGAGCATAGCATTTTAATATTCGTTTTCATTTTTAAGGATTTATGAAATAAAATTACAAAATGAAGTTTCAGCCTCACTTCGAATAACTACAATTTTTTTTATTAAAAGTAATTTAAAAGTCCTGAAAATGAAAAACAGGATCAGGATTTTGTTTCTCATGCAGACCCACGGAAAGGCTGACTTTAAGAAGGTGAATTTTGATGAACAGGCAACCGGGATTTAGTTACTTCTGATGCCAGTCTTCCTTAGCCGATCTTCAGGGCTCTGCAGGTTTTGTAAAGAAGCAAAATTATAGCTTCCTGAGCCTGTGCTGAATACAGCATATCCGTCATCCATTCTCAGGAAGGACATGGTTTTTGATTTTTTTATCTTCCTGCCATTCTCAGTAACCATAGTGGCGTTTGAAGCAGGGAAGTAAACATCGGCTGTGCTTCCAACAGGTACCGTGATATCCATTATGAATTTCCCGTTCACTTTTTTCCAGGTGATCGCGGCGTAACCATAGGGAGTCTCCGTGGAATAAGACGCAAATGCAATATCGCCAGCAGGCTGAGGTCTGAAAATAATATTCCTGTATCCCGGTTTGTCAGGGTCGGCATTCATGCCGGCGAGCTTTCTGTAAAACCAGACTATGCCGCCGCCAAACATTGGATGGTTTCGGGAGTTTTCCCCGTTCCATTGTTCCCATGTAGTTGTGGCACCCTGCTCGATCCACCATCCATAGCCTGGCTGAGTGCGCTTATTCATAGCCTCAAAAGCGAGGTCGTTAAGTCCGTTCTCTGCAAGCACTTCAAAGAAGAACTGAGTACCGAATATTCCCGTATCCAGATGGCCTCCGTTTGAAATTATATCTGATTTAAGTGAAGCAATCACTTTCTCTTTCTGGTCATCGGGAACGCCCATCTTCAATGCAAATATGTTCCCTCCGTATGGACCATAGGTACCTTTCTCCCTGTCGTAAAATTTATCCTGAAAAGCTTTCCTTGTTTTTTCCGCAAGCTTTCTGTATTCACCGGCATCATTTGTTTTTCCCAGAATAGCAGCTGTACGGGCTGTCAAATCGGCACAACGCCAAAGATAGAAAGTATGGACCATACTATCCGGAGGAAGCTTGCCCGGAGCGCACCAGTCTCCCAGGTTAATCCATTGGTTTGGATGTTTCCTGTCAGGAGCCTGTGAGTACATTATCCCATCCTCATTGGTCCAGGTAAGCATATATCTGATATATCCCTTCATTCCTTCATAATTGTTTTTAAGCATATCAGTGTCACCATAATGAAGGTAAAATTCCCAGGGCATAATGTTGATGGCTGCCCCCCAGGCTACGCCGCCTCCGCATCCGGGCTGCCAGGGAGCTCCATTTGGGACATAACCGTTTTCAGGATTCTGCGCTCCCAGAATGTCTTTTATCCATTTGGTGTAAAATGCCCTTGCATCAAAGTTATGCATTACCGTAACACATGAAACCTGTCCGTCGCCGGTGTACGGTGCACGTTCGCGATGAGGGCAATCGCTGGCCACGCCTCCGTGCATATTATCGGCCTCACTTCGCTGCCATATTTTGTTTATCGTGTTGAAGAGAGAGTTGGAACATTCAAATCTACCTGTAATTTCAATGTTTGAGTTAACTGCTTCAGCCCTTAATTGTTCAGGTCTGAGTTCACCCGGCCAGTTGGTTATCTCCACTTCGCGGAAAACGAACCATGTGAAGCGTGCAGAATATGATTCAGGGGCTCCTCCTTTCATTATATACGAATCGTCGCCATTCGGAGATTCACTGATATATTTTATTCCGATCCTGCGTCCTGCCTCTCCAACGACATTTATTATCTTCAGCCAGCCGGAGATTTCTTCGCCAAAATCAACTTTGTAATGTCCTTCCCCAAGGCGTTCGATCTTTTGGGGTGTAAAAGTCTCCATTACACGGTCGGTCGGTGACATCTGGGCTTCCAGCCTGCCTTCAGGTGGTTTTCTGATTGCCGCATTTCCCCATTTTGAATCATCAAAACCGGGGGAAGACCATCCTTGTTGCTCAAGCCGGGCATCGTACTGCTCTCCATCGTAGATCAAATCACTAATTATCGGGCCCTTGGCAGCTTTCCAGCTCTGGTCGCTTACTATTAATTCCTCTGTACCATCGGAATAAGTCAAATAGATCTGGCCAAGGAACCTTGGAGATCCGTATCCTTCACACCAGAATCCTGACGGATTAAAGAATCCATTCCCGAGCATGACTCCAATTGAATTATCTCCTGTCAGCAGAAGGCTTGTGATATCATAAGAAAGATAAAGAACCCTGTATTCCCTGAAGTTATTATTGATCATCGCGCCAATAGGTCCCAGATTACTTCGTTTGCCATAAAGGGTAATATTTGGTGTCAGAACGTCATTGCTTACCTTTTTCCCGTTAACGTAGAGTTCAAAATAACCAAGGCCGGTAACGTAAGCCCTTGCGGAAGCAACAGTTTTATTTACAGTGAATGATTTTCTCAGCATAGGCGCTGGCGGTGGCATCTCTTTGTGTAAAGGTCCGTCAGACTCATTATTTTTGGGCATTAAAGGTTTTGGCAGAGGGGCTTCATCCTGCCATGGAGCGCCGATCCATCTGGCTTTCCAATCATCAGCCCTAAGCAATCCCATCCTCCAGAAAGCAGGGTCGCTCCAGTGCGAAACCTTACCTTTCTTATCCCAGACCCTTACCTGCCACCAGCAATTCTGCCTTGATGTTAATGGCTTGCCGGAATACCTGACATTTACAGATTCGGCTGAATTAACTCTGCCGCTATTCCAAAGATCCGCATCACCTGAGATAAGCATTTCTTTTGTACTTGCAGCCCTTATCTCCCATGCCGTCTGAAACTGGCCGTTCCGCTTTCCGGATGAAATATTTATCCAGGAAAGGCGAGGCTGAAGAACGTCAACCACCATGGGATTCCGGAGGTATTCACAGGTCAGCCCGTCCGGTACGATTCCTGCCTTCAGTAAACCGGATGCCGTTATCAGCAGGAAGGAGAGTGTGGCTCTGTGAAAAAACTGATTAAATGACCGGAATGATGAAACTTTATTGTGGCTTTGTAAATATGGAATCATTAACGGGTTTGTTCAATTCAACCTTGGTCACCTGCATTCCCATAGTAAATTGTCCGTCTGCAATATCCATATCCATTTTATATGGTATGGTGTACCCTTCAACCTGCCTGAAATCTGAATATGTAATTGCAATATTTGTCTTTTGCCCCTGCATCTCACTCTGCTGGACCGATTTTATCATATAATTCGTAGCCGGATCAAAATAATACACTGATGATATGCTGTCAGGAGATGTAAATTTAATTTTATAGGCGTTTACAGTACCAACCTGTTCATTACCAACTAATTCAATTTTGTACCCATTCATTGCATAATTGATAAAAGGAGCGCCGATAGTTATCTGATCTTTACCGGCCTTGTATTGAGCATCGGGCATTACTTCGGCTGAGGTGCTCCCGGTCATTGGATTTATGCTCCATCCTCCCTTGTCCGTATAGCATGTAGCCATAGTCGTACCCATTACTTCCGTCTCCTGTTTCATGCCTTTGCCATTCAGGGTTGTGGACTTGACGTTACCCTGGTTTCCCATCACATCTATGGTACTTTCGGTATAAACTGATGTGATTTTAGTCAGTAAGTCTTTCCCTCCAACGGTTTGGATATATTTGTTAATTATTTCATCAGCAGTTTGAGCTGAAACCGTAACTGCACAAAATAGTGCGATAAATGCAAGTGCCAGAGATTTGTAAGTTTTCATTTTGAGATATTTAATGTGTTAGTAAATTACAGGCAAGTTAACGAGATTTTAATTTATTGCGTAAATTCTACTTGACTATTTGATAGTTTTGTTTTGATAATGACACAAGTGTTAGGTTCCTTATTTTTGGATTTAGTAAATATCAGGAAGAATATAGGCGGGATTCATTCAATCTTTGCGGAGAGAGGGGGATTCGAACCCCCGGTACAGTTACCCATACGGCAGTTTAGCAAACTGCTGGTTTAAGCCACTCACCCATCTCTCCGGTAATCATATTTTAAATCAGTGATGCGCGACAAAAATATGAAATCGACCATAAAGTGCAAAATAAACGACAGGTTATTTCAACCCTTTAAGAAGATCTGTAAAGAGTTTGAAATTTTCAAGGGTCTCTTCATCAAAATCCTTTATACCAGTCTTACCGGACTTAACGTTGCTGAGAAACCTGCTGAGAACAAAATTCCGTGGAACATTCTTATCCTGAATAAAAACCGAATTGGGCACCGTAATGCCTTCCCGCGTGTTAATCACGTAATTTTTAAAATCAAGTGTCGAAAGCAGATCCTCGGCATTCAGTATATGATCTGGCATCTTGATGATCATTTCAAGTCCGCTCCTTTCAGTGTTGAATAAAGTTTTTCGCAGGGTCTCTTCAATCTGGTTTTCTTTTTCGTTCTCAAAAAGCAGAACAGCAAATTTCATTCCCCATCCTATGAGGATATTGCAAAGCAAAGGAATGGAGGCTACATCAGTCGACGGGACAAGGTTGAGCTTCCCCTTATAACCTGTCAGGTGAATAACTGCGCTAAGCAGATAGAATGATCCGATATCATTGACAACCAGGTTATAATGATCAGATAAGAATCCGTCCTTCACCATCGGATTCCCTAAAATGCTCTGAAGAGGGGTAAGAGTATCTGTTGTTGCTGTCGATAGCATCACCGGGTCAAGGATCCTGGTACTGCTCTTGTAATTTTCTGCATCATCGCGCTGGACGGCAAGAACCCTGTGAAGCTTGTCTATTTCCACCAGATGAGGTGAATGGGTGGTATATATAATCTGTATCTTCTGGCTTATATCCTCAAAAACCTTAAGGACATCTTCCTGTGCCCGTGCATGAAGGCTGACTCCCGGTTCATCAACAAGGAGCACCATTGGCCTGCTGTTCCCGCTGGCCGATGCTTTCAGCTCCATATAAAAGGAAAGGAACCATCTCACTCCCCGGCTCCTTTGTTTTGGGTACAGCCTTTCTTCCTCATCTTTTATCCAGAACTCAAGGTATGGCTTTCCTGCTTTGCTGGTATAGCTCGAATTATAATGGTCCAGCTCAAACTGGATGTTTATTTTGTTGTTCCGGCCTATCGACTGCTGCCAAAAATCCTGGAAATTACGTGTAAGTGAGTGATTTAAGTTCTCAATCTTCTGCTTCAGGATCCTGCTTGAAGGCTGGTCAAAGAACGAATAATCGAGCTGTGCCATTGTAAGGAAGTTACGGGCTGCCTTGTACCCTTCAACCTGCCTGTTATCCGCAGTGATATCATCAAGATCTATCCTGTTTGGGAGCAGACTTCCGAAATCCTCGAACATCTCAAAGACCGGACAGTATTCAAAATACCTGTTCCCCAGTTTCCCGCTGTTAAAATAAGACTTATAGGCGCCGACAGTCTCATTAACCTTTTTAATTGCCAGGTCTCCGGTGAACCCTTCCATAAGGTAGCCTGTGAATGCAATATGTCTGTCAAGCTCTTCCTTCATCTGTTCCTTTTCTGTCCTGGTTCTTCTGAAATCTGCAAGTATATTGTTCCATTCGAGATCTTCGCCGTTGTCGATTGGACGCATAAGGAGGGTCATCTTCTGGTGTCTTTCCTCAAGCTTCACTGCAATTTCATTAAGGTGCCTGTCGAGAGATGAACACTTTTCTTCAATTTTCAGCCAGGTATTACCTGCCTTGTTGAGTGTTTCTTTTTTCGACAGCTCCCTGCGCAACTCTTCTTCCTTCTTCTTCAGTTCAGCCAGTCTGTTTTTGATGGCATAATAATCTGAAGTGGGCAAGGATGTCAGATCTACAGCTTTTTTCCCAAAGAGAGTGAACCCGTTCCTGTTTCCCTTCGCCTCCGACAGCTTCTCTTTTGTAACCGCAATCTGTTCCGACAGCTTGTTCAGACTGGCTTCCTGTTCCCTGATTTTCCCGAACTCATCCTGCAGCTTTGCTTTGACATCCTCGAGATAGAGTTTCCAGGCATCTTCGAGTGAATCGAGGTATTCGCTTATTTTTCCGCTTACAACCATTTCGGACGACAGATCCGCGATCCATTTCCGTGTAAGTTCAAGCTGGTTAAGTCCCGATAAAAGCTCTTTCAGTTCCGGGCCAGGATTTACGGTCACATCCACAAGCCAGCCTTCGGGAATGCTGAACCTGCAGCTTACCTCGGGCAGCGACATATCGCTTCTCAGGACATCCTCTGAAATGACTCCGGTGTAGAAAGCTTTCAGTGCTTCAAGGATAGACGTCTTGCCCGATTCATTCTGCCCGATCAGACATGTAATGTTGTCGGGAGAAAGATTCTGCCAGCCAGCATCGACGATTGATCTGAAATTTTTGATCCTGAATGCGATCAGCCTCATATCATTTTGAGTTACACCTGGAATCCAAAAACGAGAACATCGTCATTTTGTTGTGAATTTCCCTTCCATTCTTTAAAAGTGTACTCAAGACATTCTTTCTGGGAGGCCATTGACAATCCTGTCACAGAGACCAGCATTTGTCTGAATTGCTTGTTATTAAATTTCTTATCATTTCTTCCCCCGAACTGGTCAGCAAAACCGTCGGAGAAAATATAAAATGAATCACCATGGACGGTGTCAATTTCAGTGTTGCTGAATGGCTGCTCTGCAAGGAAGCCGATTCCGATTGTCATCTTATCAGGCCTGAACTCCGTAAGTACGCCGTCCCTGATTCTTATAAGCGGCCTGTTGGCTCCGGCAAACTGCATAACTCCGGACCCCTGCTCATAAACGCACAATCCTATGTCAATACTGTCCCTGGTTTCAGCTTTTGTGCCTGTCTGTTTGAGAGCCTTCATTATCTTTTCCCTCATCTGGTTCAGAATCCTGTTTGCTTTGAGGCTGGCCTTTCCCTGCAATATCTCATTAAGAAAGCTAATTCCCAGTATGCTCATCAAAGCTCCCGGGACGCCGTGCCCGGTACAATCCCCGGCAGCGACACATGTATATTGCCTGTTTGAAAATGCATAGTAGAAATCTCCGCTTACAATGTCCCTTGGAAGAAAAAGAATGAAAAAGTCCCTCAGAACACCTTTGAGGATTTCAGGATCGGGCATCAGAGCGTGCTGTATCAGTCCTGCATATCTAAGGCTGGCAAGATGGTCATCAACACTTTGCCTGTATTGTGCAAACAGGTCCCTGTTATTTTGCTGATTATAAGCCATTGATCAAATATTATCAAACAGGCTTCAAAGATAAACAGAATTTTCAGTTCAGGGGTCAGCATGAAGCAGGATACCGGATCATCTCTTCTTCAGTAGAATTACATTTTCGACATGATGGGTTTGCGGGAACATGTCAACCGGCTGAATCCTTTCAACTTTATAATTCCCTGACATAAGAAGGACATCCCGGGCCTGGGTAGCCGGATTACAGCTGATGTAAACTATCCTGTCAGGTGATGCAGACATGATTGCCTTCACGACATCCTCATGCATCCCTGCCCTTGGAGGGTCTGTTATTATGACGTCGGGACTGCCGTTCGCAACTATAAATTGCTCATTCAGAACTATTCTGATATCGCCTGAAAAAAATTTCGTGTTTATAATATTGTTGAGCCCGGAGTTTCTTGCGGCATCCTGAACGGCTTCATCAATATATTCAATTCCAATGACTTTATCGGCCGAATCAGCTATAAAGTCAGCTATTGTGCCTGTGCCTGTATAAAGGTCATAAACAATTTCCTTTCCCGTGAGACCGGCAAATTCTTTTGCGATGCTGTAAAGCCTGACCGACTGCCTGGCATTTGTCTGGTAAAATGATTTTGGGCCGATCCTGAATTTCAATCCGTTAATCTCCTCAATAAGATGATCTTTACCTTTCCAGAGAACCGGAGACTGGTCAGAAAGAGAATCGTTTTTCTTTGAATTGATTATGTAAAACAATGAGGTTATCCCGGGAAATTTCCCTGAGATAAAATCCAGCAGACCCTCCCTCCTCCTTTCATCCTCATAATAGAAAACAAATATCACCATCACATCTCCTTTAAGAGAATTTCTGATTATCAAGTTTCTCAGAAATCCCGAATGTTCCTTCGCGTTGAAGAAGGTCATCCTGTCCTTATGGGCATACTCCCTTACTGAATTCCTGATCGCGTTCGATGGTTCGGGCTGCAGGAGGCACTCCCTGATATCAAGGACCTTGTCGAACAATCCGGGCAGATGAAATCCGATGGCATCCTCCCTGGCAAATTCGTTATCGGAAGCAACTTCCTCCCTTGTTAGCCATCTTCTGTCCGAAAATGCAAACTCAAGCTTATTGCGGTAACGGTACGTCTCCGGCGAACTCAAAACAGGACTGACTTCCGGAAGAATTATTTTCCCTATTCTTCCCAGGTTATCCCTCACCTGTTTCCCTTTATACAACAATTGGAGGTCGTATGGAAGATGCTGCCAACTGCATCCGCCGCAGACGCTGAAATGAATGCACGGCGGTTTTATCCTGTCGGGAGAATATTCGTGGAAACGGACAATGCTTCCTTCAAGGTATTTCTTCTTTTTCCTGGTAACCTTAATATCAACCACATCTCCCGGTATCAGACCGGGTACAAAAACCACCATGTTGTCAATCCTTGCAATTGCATTTCCTTCCGAGCCGATATCGGTGATCCTGACCTTTTCAAGCAAAGGCATCTCTGTTTTTCTTCCCACTGTCTGATTCAATAACCTGAAAACGTCATTCCTTCCTCATGTGTCACAAATATAACGGTTCTCACGATTCACTCCCTTTCACAGGCTTATTTACTTTTCCTATATTTGCGCTTGATAATTTTTTATGGTCTCGGTTCAGGACATCTCGGTTTCATTTGGCAGCTTTGACCTGCTGTCAAACATATCATTTCTTATAAATGATCAGGACAGGATTGGCCTTACCGGCAAAAACGGGGCCGGAAAATCAACACTTCTGAAAATTATTGCAGGGATACAGAGTCCCACTTCGGGAACTATTAATATGTCGAAGGAGGTGACCATAGGCTATCTTCCTCAGCAGATGACGGTATCGGATTCAACAACTGTGCTTAACGAGGCACTTTCAGCATTTACGGGTTTAATCGGACTTTCGGAGAAAATTCAAGAATGCGGCAAAAAGATAGCTTCAAGGGACGATTATGAATCGCCCGAATACCTGAAGCTTTGCGACCTTCTCACCGAGGTTGAGGAAAGGTATCGTATTCTCGGAGGCGACGGGTATCTGTCTGAAACAGAACAAACACTTGCCGGGCTTGGATTTGAAAGAGAGGATTTCAGCCGTCCGACAAAAGAGCTAAGCGGGGGATGGAGAATGCGTATAGAAATTGCAAAACTGATCCTCAGGAAACCTTCTCTTTTTCTTCTTGATGAACCTACCAACCATCTTGACATTGAGTCGATCCAATGGTTTGAGTCGTTCCTTTCCGATTATCGCGGTGCCGTAATGCTGGTTTCTCATGATCGAGCCTTCCTCGATAACATTACAACAAGGACTATCGAAATATCTCTTGGCAAAATCTACGATTATAAAGCCTCATGGTCGAAATATGTGCTTCTGAGGGCGGAGCGCCGTGAACAGCAGATTGCATCCTACAGGAACCAGCAAAAAATGATCGGGGATACAAAAAAATTCATTGAAAGGTTCAGGTACAAGCCCACAAAGGCAGTTCAGGTACAGTCGAAAATAAAACAGCTCAATAAGATTGAGCGAATTGAGATTGATGAAGAAGACAGAAGTCTCATAAACCTGAGGTTCCCGCCTGCACCGCGTTCCGGGACTGTTGTCGTTGAAACTGAAAACCTTTCAAAAAGCTTCGGACAGCATTTGGTGCTGAATAACATCTCATTCATTATCACAAGGGGAGAAAAGGTCGCTTTTGTCGGCCGTAACGGCGAAGGGAAAACAACCTTTTCAAGGATAATTATCGGCGAGCTTGACTATAAAGGGACACTGAAAACAGGCCATAACGTGAAAATCGGGTATTTTGCCCAGAATCAGGACGAGCTTCTGGACGAAAACAAGACAGTGTTTGAGACAATTGACGAGACAGCAAAAGGAGAAATCAGAACAAAGATAAGGGATATGCTCGGGGCATTCCTTTTCAGGGGCGAGGAGATTGAAAAGAAGGTGAAAGTTTTATCGGGAGGGGAGCGGTCGCGCCTGGCACTTGTCAAACTGCTGCTCGAACCATATAACCTTCTTGTTCTCGATGAACCTACAAACCATCTTGACATGCGTTCGAAGGATATACTCAAGAAGGCTCTTGAAAAATATGATGGCACGTTAATTGTGGTTTCTCACGACAGGGATTTTCTTGATGGTCTTGTTTCCAAGGTTTATGAATTCAGGCATAACAGGATAAAAGAGAATATAGGAGGAATCTATGATTTCCTGAGAAAGAAGAAGATCGTCAGCCTCAAAGATATTGAAATGAGGGAGAGACCTGCAAAGAAAGAGGTAAAGGAGAACAATGTCCAAAACAAGCAGAAATACCTTGAAAAGAAAGAATATGAAAGGAATCTCAGGAAGCTGAGGAAAAAGCTTGAAGATTCAGAAAATGAAATCAAAAAACTTGAAAAACAACTTACTGACCTTGAGAAAGAACTTGCTGTCACTTTCGATCCCGAAACGACATCAGGTATCTACTTGAAGTATGAGGAAATGAAAAAAAATCTGAATGAAGAAATGAACCGGTGGACCGGACATTCCCACGAAGTTGATGAGTTCTTAAATAGTAATGACTGAAATGGAATTTCTCAGCCTTGAAAAAGAATATAATGTTCATGTTTATGAAATGGGGCCTGACGGGAAGTTGAGCCTTTATTCGTTTTTCGATTACCTGCAGGACATTGCTTCCGATCATGCAGTATCACTGGGATATGGCAGGGACGACCTGATGAAACAGAACCATATCTGGGTTCTCTCGAGGATATATGCTGAGATCCAAGAATGGCCGGCATGGAGAGACAAATTGACAGTAAGGACCTGGCCAAGAGGCACTGACAGGTTATTTGCTCTCAGGGATTTTGATGTTCATTCCAGCGATGGCCGTCTGATAGCCCTTGCTACTTCCTCATGGCTGATAATTGATTATATAACAAAAAGGATCCAGAGGCCCGACAGCACTCTGGTCAGGTATAAATCTGCAAAGCTGGGGGGGGGCGCACTGCCAAGAAATTCGGAGAAGCTTGAACCAGCGGCGACGGATTCCCGGATAATGTCAGGATTAAGAGTAAGGGTCAGCGACCTTGACCTGAACCTCCATACCAATAATGCAAGATACCTGAAATGGATCACCGACAGCTATTCACTCAAATTTATACTGAACCATGCTCCGGTATCCGCTGAAATCAATTATCTTGCTGAGTCGCGTTACAACGAAGAAATAATTATACGGTTCTCCTGTGAAAATGAAAATGCCAATGCCTATAACCATTCAATAGTGAGGCTTTCTGACAACACTGAGATTTGCAGGGTCAGAATCGTTTGGAAAAGCGACCACCAGGAAAGTAAATCAGATTAAAAAATGAACAGAATCATTTCTTTAAGCCCATTTCGTATATTTTCATTTCTTGCCATGATTTGCTCTGTCATGATTTCATGCAAGACAAGTCAGAAATCGGCTGTCGACACGAGGGATCTTTCCTATCTGTACAATCCTACAAAGAGTTCTATAAGGCCACGCTTCTCGGTACTTAACGAATCGGACGATGAATCAACACTATCGGTTAAATTTTTTGCATCCGACCTCTTCTTTTCAGAAGCAAACTCGCAAAATGTGGCAATGGCTCAGGTACTGGTAACTGTCAAGCTTTATAATCTTACAGGAGGAATGAAACTTGCCGACACCTCTTATGCTGACCTGAAAATCATAAAAGAGACCAACAAGGTTGAATATATTTATAAAATACCGCTGAAAGTTGAACCAGGCGTTGAATATATTGCTGAAATAAAGCTGCTCGACAGGATCAGGCTTGAGGTGATACAGTCATTTGTGCCTTTTAACACGCTCTCGGAGACCAACAGATATAATTTCTATGCCCGCGGTCACTTTCAGAAGAACGAGCTTTTCAATCCTGTGCTGAGGAAAAATGAATTTATAAATCTTGTTTACCAAAGGAAGCATGCTGACAGCATTTTCATTTCGTACTACAAGCCGTTGAAGGAAGTGCCATATCCACCCTCAATGATGCTTCCTGAAAGGACGATCGATTATAAACCAGATACAACAATTGCACTACCGTACGCCGATACGCTGCCAATGATGTTCCCTAATGAAGGAATTTATTTCTGTTCCACAGAAAGAAACAGCGATGATGGTTACACTTTTTGCAACTTTGGCCAGGCTTTTCCTTCAATGACTAAACCCGAAGTTATGATTGAACCTCTTACCTACCTGGCTACAGAGGATGAGATGAACACCATGCGTAATTCTGAAAGGCCGAAAGTTGCACTTGATGAATTCTGGATCGGTTGCGGCGGTAACATTGAGAAATCAAGGGAACTTATCCGTATTTATTATACCAGAATATTATATTCAAATTACTATTTCACCTCGTTCAAGGAAGGCTGGCGGACCGAAAGGGGCATGATTTATACTATTTACGGTCCGCCCGACAAGGTTTACAAGTCTCCCGGAGGTGAAAGCTGGGGATACCACAAGCCTGTGATTAAAACAACCTGGGGAGGAAGGGTCCATCTCAAGGATGATTATCTTTTCTTCAACTTTAAATACAGGCAGGACAAATTCACCGACAACGATTATTTCCTTAGCCGGAACGAGACACTTGTGACATTATGGGACAAAGCCATTGCCAACTGGAGAAAAGGAATAGTTTACAGGCTCGATAATCCAGGGAACCTCTAGTTCTGATGCAGAAAGAATCTGATTATATCTTTGGCCTGTGGACAGTGATCGAAGCCATCAGGGCAGGCAGGCAGATCGACAGGTTACTTGTCAGGCAGGGTCTTCACGGTCCTGTCTATCATGAACTGATGATAGAAGTAAGAAAGAATAATATCCCTTACCAGATTGTCCCTGTCGAAAGGATTGAACTGATTACCCGCAAAAACCATCAGGGGATCATTGCCTGGCTTTCCCTGATTGAATACCAGTCAATATCAGACATACTTCCATCCATTTTCGAAAAGGGAGAGGATCCATTGGTTCTTATTCTTGACGGCGTTTCGGATGTCAGGAATTTTGGAGCCATCGTGCGCAGTGCCGAATGTCTCGGCGCTCATACAGTGATAATTCCTGAAAAGGGATCGGCAAGAATCACTGCCGATGCCGTCAAGACCTCTGCAGGTGCCCTCCATACCTTCCCGGTTTGCCGGGAAAAAAGCATTGTGAAGGCTGTCAAATATCTGAAGGATTCAGGACTTACTGTGCTGGGGGCATCTGAAAAATCAGGATCTGAAGTATCAGGATTGAAACTAAATGGGCCCACAGCCCTGATAATGGGCTCTGAAGACAAGGGTATCAGCCGCGAACTTGCCGCTCTTGCCGATTCCCTTGTAAAAATACCTATGTTAGGAAAGATCGGTTCACTTAACGTTTCGGTTGCTGCCGGAATTCTTGTTTATGAAATCATGAGACAGCGCAACACCGGCTTAATTACCCGATAATGCTCTCTATCCTCTGGTCAAGCTGTTCCTGATCAGAATTAAATGATTCCAGTCCAGCAAGTGATAACAGCGTGTCCGGTGCAATCTTGCCATCTTTTATTTTTGATGCCCATCTTGAAAAGACAGGAATTTTCCCATCGCTTTTTAAAAATGCCTTTTCGTCCTTCGTAATAAGGGGGAACATTTCTTCACAACCTTCGCCGTTGGCAATACGTATAAGCTCCTGGCCGGTGGCAGGAACTTTCATAGCAAGACGGTCCGCAAGGCTCAGAACCCTGTCGTCAACATCCCAGAATTTTTCTATATGAGCATCCCTGGCGGATCCATTGAGGTTGACTTTGTAATTCTCGTGCATCCGCGACGTGAATTTACCGCTCAATGTTTTTCGTCCTTCCTGAGCGACCTTCGGCGGCATAGTAAAAACATCCGTACCCGCAAGCAGTTCAAGCTGATTGTAATTCCTCAGACTGGCAGCAATAAGCTTCGACTGCCATGGATTTTTTGCTGACAGGCCCGTGGTCCAGTTCTGGGATGATATGACTGCCATCTCCCCGGCTCCTGTTCCGTCACACAGATTGTTATCTGCGATAAACGAACCTATTCTCCCCACGAAAACATTCAGATAGTCGGGCCTCGCCACCTTTGTTACAAGTACATTCTGTCTTGCACTGAATCCAAGGGTCAGGTTAACTCTGACACCTGCATCCCGGAGATGCCTTGCTCCTATCAGACCTTCTGCAGTATACGGTACCTTCACGACAAACTGATCGGGGCATATTTCATGAAACCTTTTTCCGAAGTACTCGATTGCTTTTATATCGTGAGCACTATTTGTGTGCAGTTCAACACTGACAAGCCCTCCGAATTTGAGTGCAAGCCTGAGAGCGTGCCTTGCGTTAAGGATAAAGGCAATTTCCCTGACCCTTTCTTTAAACGGCAGACTGCTTAAAAGATGTTTTGCATCTGAAATAAGGATATCATAAATTCCTTTCTGGATCTCCTTGTTAAGCAATGTGTTGTTTGTTGTCAATGCCCCCATTTCGGATGACCATATGGCTTCAGCCTCATCAATGTCGCCCGTATCGAGCCAGAGTTCGGTGCCCGTATCACGCAGAGACTGCCAGAATGGATCTTTTCTGCCATTAAAACGTTTTTCGTTCAGATCTTTCCAGATAAAATCACTGATTTTTGTATTAAGGTCAGCCATATTATATTTTTTCGTTTAACAATTAAAAATTCAATTTGTTCCTGACAATTTAACCAGATCATCTCCTGAGGGATTCTGGAGCACTTTAAGGTCAAACTCACCATCGGCACCTCTGGCAGGCATTGTTATCCGGCCGCCAATCTGAAACATATGATCTGCTGACAACTTTATGCTTGCTACCAGGCCAGGTATAGCATCTTTGAAAATGAGCATTATCATTGCTTCAGTGCTTGGAATTGCCGAAAGATTATAGCTGAATCCTGCATTTTGTAGAATTTGTTTTAACCATTCTGCAGGATCGCCAGAGAAATGCATAAATATTAGATTTTTAATTCCGCAGCAAAAGTATACAATTTATTCTACCTTATTATTGATTATTTTTAGCTTTGCTGTACCAATGTCAAAAAATGACTCTATGAAATTTTCCGCAACAATTGCGCTATTATGCTGTTCCCTTATGGCAACAGCCCAGAACAATTTCGATAAATACTTCACTGACAAAGTTTTGCGATTCGATTTTATGCTGGCAGGCGATTTTCATAAAACGCATGTCTATCCTGTTGCCATGAAAGAGGAACCTTTCTGGGCAGGATCATACAATAATCTCATTGATCCTTTTAATTACGGGAACTTCGTCTATGAATTATACGATGCAGCCTCCAATACTCTTATCTACTCAAGGGGTTTTTGCACATTGTTTCAGGAATGGCAAACGACTCAGGAGGCAAAGACCACTGAGAGAGTCTTTTATGAAGTTGCAACAATGCCGTACCCAAAGAACAAGGTCAGGTTTGTGTTAAACATGAGGGAGCGCAACGGTTTATTTAAATTGCTTTATGAAACCTCAATTGATCCTGCTGATTATTTCATAAGAAAGGAAAAGCCTGTAAATGTAGCCGTAACCAGAATAAATGACGCAGGTGATCCGCACACATGTTTAGATTTTGCCTTTATTGCCGAAGGTTATAAAGCCGATGAAATGCCTGAGTTCAGGGAAGATGTCAAAAAAATGGCCGACGTGCTCTTCGCTGAAGAGCCTTTCAGCAATTATAAGGACAAGATAAACATATGGGCTGTTGAAGCTGTTTCGCAGGACTCAGGGACGGATATTCCCGGTGAAAAAATCTATGCGAATACAGTTCTTAATTCGAGCTTCTATACATTCGGCCTTGACAGGTACCTGACAACCCAGGATATCAAATCAGTAAATGATTATGCAGCAGCCGTACCTCACGATCATATCATAGTTCTTATAAACAGCACTAAATATGGAGGCGGAGGGGTTTACAACTATTATACCGGCGTAACGGCCGGCAACGGCCTGTCGCCAAAGGTTTTCATCCACGAGCTGGGACATGGATTTGCTGGACTTGCAGATGAATACTATTCATCAACAGTCGCTTATGATAACTTCTATCCCCTTGACGTGGAACCATGGGAACCGAATATAACAACAATGGTGAATTTCAGTTCAAAATGGAAGAATATGATCTCTCCTGATACTCCGGTTCCGACTCCCGCGGAGGAAAAATACAGCAATGTAACAGGATTGTTCGAAGGCGGAGGGTACTCCGCAAAAGGAATTTTCAGGCCGGAACTGGATTGCAGGATGAAAAGCAATTCATCTAAGGGCTACTGCAGCGTCTGCCGTGAAGCAGTGAAGAAAATGATCGAGTTCTATACAAAATAAATCTTCTTACCTCTGTGTCCTTTGTGCCCCCTCTGTGGAACTTAGTGCAACTTATTCTCAATTGCACAGAGCGACACAGAGAAGACACAGGTGACACGGAGAGGTCATACTATTTGATCTTCCTGTCGATCAGGTAGAAAATCACAAGGCTGAGTCCGCCGAAGAAGAATATCATTGCAGGGTACAGTGCCCCTTCATTCAATACTCCCATGGATGCCAGTATAGCTGCTATTATTATGCCGAGAGCTATGCCCATGGCGAGCATCCCTATCTTAAGGGTGAGCTTACTCAGGTTAAAGGAACTCTTATTATCTTTCCCTGTATTGAAGAGACTTGCGTCAGCACCTTTTTCAATAAGGGCCATCCGTTCCTTGTTCCTGGTTGTGTAGAATAAATACATAATGCCAAAAAACATGGCAAAAAATCCGATAAATGCGATTAATACTCCCATAATTCTTAATTTTAAAAAAAGTTAATGACCGATTTTGTAACTTTAGACATTGTTTGATCTGAAACGGTTACATAAAAAGGGAAGAAATTTCCTGAAAAGAAATTATAGGTTTACTGTAACCATAATTGCAGATCTTTCGTCAAACTGCCGTAATGGAATATAAGAAGGACATATATTACATTGAACAGGTCCTGGAAGGAAATATCAATGCCTTTTCGCATCTTGTCGACATGCATAAGGACAGGGCATTTAACCTGGCATTGAGGATTTCAGGGAACAGGGAAGAGGCGGAAGAGATAGCACAGGATGCGTTCCTGAAAGCGTACAGGTCGCTTGCAAAATTTAAAAGGAACAGCAGCTTCAGCACCTGGCTCTACAGGATTGTTTATAACACTTCGATATCGCTTGTCAGGGCAAGAAAGAAAGGGATATTGTCGGTTGATGAATTTCCTGCGGATGTCATAGATTTTCTTAGTTACAGTTCAAATGAACATGAAGCGGAAAATGAATACAGGAATTCCTTGGTTAACTTTGCCCTGCAAAAGATCACAGAAGATGAAAGAGCCCTTGTAAGTTTGTATTACTATGATGATCTGAAGATCGAAGAGATCGCTGAAATAGCGGGAATCAGCAGGCAAAACATAAAAGTCAGACTGTTCCGTGCAAGAAAGAAGATAATGGAGATTATTGAAAATGTGGAAAAGAAAAATTTGGTGACCCATGGAAAAGCGTGAAAAATATGATGAAGATATCCTGAGGAAATATCTCAGTTCTGAAAGGATCGAAAAAGCGCCTGAAGGCTTCACTTCAAAGACAATGGCCAGAATAAGGATTGAAGCCAATTCGGTCAGGGTTTATAACGGAATTTTCAGGCGGAACCGCGTTCTGATCATTTCCGCCGTAATTACTCTCCTTCTGGTTGTTGCTGCAGTTTTAATGCCGGCCAGTAAACCTGATTCTTTTTTCTCAGTGATCTTCAGTTATATAAATAAAATAGGAAATTTAATTCCTGATATAATTCCTTCCCCAAAGCCTGATTTTAGTCTTCCGGGCTGGACTTTGTATTCAATTATAGGAATTGTATTTATCGGTTTATTTGACAGGTTTCTTTTCAGACTGTTTCACAGGGAAGAAAAGAGTAATCTGCAGGCCTAAAGGCCGATAACCCTTGAATTAAGCCCCTTGGCATTCAGCGATCTGCTCATTGCTGCAAGGACCTCCTTTTCTCCGGTTTTTATATCGCAGCTTCCTTTAAAATGGACGATAAAGGCACACTGTTCAGCCTGAACTGCATCATGCCCGCACACTTCGATAAGCGACTTTATTACATGATCGAAGGTATTGACCTCATCATTAAACAGAACAAGAGAGTACTTTACTTCTCCGCTCTTAAGATGGCCCCTTTTACGTAATGTCTTCTCTTTCATTCAGCTTTTTCAAACAGTTGCCTTGCCTTTTCTAAAGGTATTTCCTTATTTCCCAGATAACCTGCCACTCTCGCATCGCGATAACCATTCCGGTTAAGCAGGCTTGCATATTCAGATGCACTTTCAAAGGTAATAAATTTTCCTATGAGATATACAAATGATCCGTCTTCTCCTTCAAATATTTCAAAACTCCTCTCCCCTGCTATTTTTTTAACCGCCTCTGTTGCCGCATCACCAAGAGGTGTTTTGCATCTCGTAACTTCCACCCTGAAAATAAGTGTATGAGTCACACTTATTCCTGAAATGCTTTCCGGCAACCGGCTGACTGATAAAAAAGGCTTAAGCCCCCATTCCTTTTCAAGCACTGTGGCCCTGTCAACCGAAATCTGCTTCCCGTCCGATGAAGCTGTAAGAAATGCATCCCTGAAGCCTGCCTGTTTGACCCTTAGAAGAGCCTTGCCTGCATCGGCAACGCGCCTGAACAGGCCTGCGAAGTATCTTACGGATGAGGATCCCGGAATCCTGAAGCCCACAACCGGGGTGACACCCCTGAAATATGATGTTGTCAATGGTACGTTATAAACTCCTATCTGTATTCGGTAGATCAGTCCTGAAGGAAGTTCCAGATCTATTGAAACGGGCTGATCACCGGCAGTCTCCCTTTCAGGGTTAATGTTGAATACTGAAAAGATACCGACAAGCTGAGCTGATACTTTCTGATCCTGCCCGGCTAATCTTTTGTTCTGGTCATTTTTTGCAGCCTGTGTATCAGGTACCGGAACAGCTGGTGAAAGTATTTTATTTAAATTTTGACCGGTCCCTGAATCTATCATTGCCTTATTCTTATCCCTGGTCTCAGCCTCAGCCGGATAACCGAACAGTGCATCTGCCAGCTTCTGGTATCTTGCCGACAGTTTTTCAGTTTGTATAATCCTTGTTTTTACAGCTTGTTTCTGGTCAGAAGGAAGCTCTTCATAGCTTTTCCGGCAATCAGAAGCCAAAGCTTTCAATGAATCGGCCTTTACCTGGTAGTCCATAGCTTCCGACAGTCTTTTATCGTAGTCTTCCGGGATTTTCTCAGACGGGATCACCTTGTCGGGAATCTTTTCAGCCGGGGCTGCCCTGTTGACAGTTGCCGGCCTGGCAGGTTCCACTGCGACAGGTTGCTTCACAGCCGGCGTTTCGTCAACCTGTTTTATGGCAACATGAGTTACATTAACTGGTTTTTTGGCAACAGAGGTATCTGCCAAAAGATCCCCGAACATTTTTTCAGAGTCATTTAGACTGCCTTCCCCCGCATTGCATTCTGCAACATACACGTCAACATTCATTTCGTGTGCCGCTTTTCTCCCTGCCTTACCTGCGAAGACGTCATAGGATTTAATGGCATCCTGGAATTTCCCTGACATCTGCCGGGACCTCCCAAGGAAAAACCAGGCATCATCCGGTATTGTCCTTATTTCAGGCGACCCGTTTACTGCATCCATGAGCATGGCTGATGCATTTTCAGGGTCCCGGTTCAGCTTTACCAGGCAGACACCTGAATAGTATTTATATAAAGGATCCTTCGGAAAATTCTGTAAAAGGATGGTAAATTCACCGTAAGCCTTTTCAAATTCCCCTTTTGAAAATGAATCAAAGGCTGCCTGCCTTGATGGCTTAATAACTTCCTGAGAAAAAAGATATGTACCCAGGATCCCTGAAATTATTACTGCACCCAGCAGGCAGAAAATATGGTTTATTCTTAGCACAATTAAGTTAATAACTTCGTAATTATCTTATAATAAGTATATTTCAATTTGTTATTTTTTATTTTTTGCCACATTTAAGTTTATAATAATTGTTCTATTTTTATCTCAAAACGATTCAAACTTCGTAAATTTATTTATAAACACCTATACTAAACTGTATTTCAAAGCCTTAAACTATTGTTAAACTTTGTTGATATACAGTTTATATACATATTTGGTCTTTCACACACTAAATTAACAAAGAAATTCCGTATAACCTGAACTAATTTTATAGTCTGCAACTTCCAATGGTTGGGGTGCTCAGATAAATGGTATCTTTTAAATTATCTATTATCCCATTTGGTCTTCTGCCATTCGCTAATTACACCTTCATTTTCGCATTCCGGACAGTACCAATGAATCTCTTCATTCTTTGGCATCACAGCAGTTTTAATAAGTCCATGACATCCTTTCTGAAAGCATCGAATATCAGTTGTAGTTAATGTCTGAGGACTTTTTTTAGTCGTTGTATCAACTACCAAGGCTAAGAAACTCGCCATTTCTCGTGCTTCCTTTGGCATCTGTTTGGGTATGTTCCCGGATTCGTCCAGGAAATGTTGCATGTTAGATATGTACATCTTGTAAAAAGGGAAAACAGAATTGAATCAAATTAATAGCAAGCAAAAATATTCAGATAATATCAAATGATTTAAGTTCTTTAATGACTTGGATAAAAGCGTCTGTGAGGTTATCCTTCTCAAATGATACATAAACTTTCGGAGTAATATTTGTTGGAAGTTTTACAGAAGTTTCTTTAACGTATATAATTCTATCTGGCATTTCTCGTTGTAATAAACCAGTTTCATGAATAACATTTTGCCTCGGCAAGAATGTACCATCCTTTAATTGGTCGTCCGGGGTGTAGAGAATAATTGATGCTGCACATTTTTTAATTAACTTGTCAACTTTATCGTCTACACTTAATCCACCACTCGCAGTTTCCATGACAACAATTGGATTTAGTTCTAAAGATTCCAAAAAGTCAATAAATTTTCCTCTTATTTCTGGACTATATCCATGGCTAATGAAGATATTGGTACCAAATCTATTTGTTATTCTTTTATTTAAAACGTTTTCAATGGATATTACCTTCTCAAGTATTTCAGTAATACTTCTTTTATCATATTTTTCTTGGGTGCCAAAAAAACTCAGAGTTTCTTCCTGTGCCATTTCTATAGATAATTCTCCTTCTCGTTTGAAGTAAGTACCATTGTATCCATAGGGTTTTGTTCTGCCTTCTGGAACAGCGATTACTACAACTTTCTTATTTTCAATCTCGATTATATCAAATACAGCAGTAGCCTTTGGCTTAATGTTTTTCAGCGCAATTCGCAATGAAAAGGATTTGTATTTGCTAATTATGTCTTCATCAACTCCGAGAATTTCACCATTTTCTTTTACACCAATAATAATTTTACCCCCTTTTGAATTTAAAAAGGCAGTAATTAATTTACCAATAGTTGATATCAATAATTTGCTTTGTTTAAACTCGACAGTTTCACTATCGCCTTGTTTAATGAGTTCTAATAGTTCTTTATGCGTCATAAGAATTGATTGTAAGCTGATATGGTTCGTTTAGTATAAATTTCTTGCTTGATGTTGATTTAAACATTTGTAAAGAAATCCGCCATTAATTCTGCCTGTTTCAAAACTGTTTCAATCGCTTTTGCTTGTTTGTCTGGCGGATAACCCCATTTATTCAGTGTTCTCCTAACTATAACCATCAATTTTGCCCTTGCACTTTCTCGAATTGCCCAGTCTATTGTTGCGTTGGCTCTTACTTTGTCAGTAATTTCTCTGGCAATTTCTTTCAACTGGGCATCACCCAAAACTTTCACTGCACTATCGTTTACTTCTAATGCATTATAAAAAGCAACTTCATCCTTTGTCAAGCCAAGTCGTTCCCCTTCTTTGTCGGCTTCCTTGATTTCCTTTGCAATATTGATGAGTTCCTGTATAATTTCAGCCGTTGTCAATAGGTTGTTCTGGTAGCGTTTTATTGCACCTTCCAACATTTCCAACAATTTTCTGCTTTTTACAAGGTTGAATTTTGCTCTTGTTTTAATTTCATCGTTCAATATCTTTTTGAGTAATTCTAAAGCAACATTCTGATGCTTCATGTCTTTGACTTCCGAAAGAAATTCATCTGATAATATAGAAATTTCCGGTTTTTCAACTCCTGCTGCTTCAAATATGTCTATTACTTTATCTGAACTTAATGCTTCATCAACTATTTGCTTAATGGCGGTTTCAACCTCAATATTTGATTTGCCTGTGCCAGTGCCTTCGAACTTTACCAACCGTGCTTTTACTGCTTGAAAGAATGCCACTTTGGGAAGATGTTGCTGAACTTCTTCTCTTGTTATGCAAAGAGTAAGTGCCTGACTTAATAGACTTACTTCCCGAATGAATCTTTCTTTGCCGTCCTGCAATCCAAAAACATGTTCTTCGGCTTCCAGGATGATGGAGAGTTTTTCTTTTGAATCAGCAGTAAGAAATCTTTTGTAATTGAATTTCAGACTGTTTTCGTAATAAGCTTTGGGTTCTTCTTTTAAAATATCTTCACGTGTGGTGCTGTCCTCATTGAACATTTGTTCAATTACTTCTAATTTTTCCAAGAATACCCCTACAGCCTTTGCAATGTTCTCGGCAGGGTCGCCTTTACCACCTGCATCACCGTAAAAGGAAAGTGCTTTTTTCAAATCTGTCGCAATACCCAGATAATCTACAACCAACCCACCCGGTTTGTCTTTGAAAACACGGTTTACTCTTGCTATGGCTTGCATCAGAGTGTGACCACGCATTGGTTTGTCAACGTACATAGTATTTAAACAAGGTGCATCAAATCCTATAAGCCACATATCTCTCACAATAACAATTTTTAATTCATCAGCAGGGTCTTTCATCCGTTCCGATAAATCTTTTCGTTGTTGTTTAGTTGTATAGTGTTTTGCAATTTCCGGACCATCTGAACTACTGGATGTCATTACCACCTTGATTGCACCTTTTGTCATATCATCGTTTTGCCATTGCGGTCTTATTGCAATTATTTCTTTAAAGATATCTGCTGCAATTCTTCGACTCATAGCTACTATCATTGCTTTGCCTTCAAATACTGTAAGGCGTTTTTCGAAATGGGTAACGATGTCTTTTGCCAAGTTTTTTATCCTCTCCTTGTTGCCGACTATTGCTTCCAGTTTTGTCCATCTGGCTTTTGCTCTTTGTTTTTCAGTAACTTCTTCGTCATGCTCCAATTCTATATCAAACTCCTCAATTAACCGCTTGCCTTCAGCATCTAAATTCACTTTTGCCAAACGGCTTTCATAATATATTCTGACAGTTGCTCCATCTGCAACTGCATCTTTAATATCGTACCGGTCGATGTAATTTCCGAAAACCTGTGCAGTGTTTACATCTGTTCCTTCAATCGGTGTGCCGGTAAAACCAATGTATGTTGCATTTGGCAAAGCGTCTCGCATATATTTTGCAAAACCAAAAGCAAGGCGTTTCCCGACTACCTCTTTCGTCTCTTTGTCTCTTTCATCTATTAGTTTTGCTTCAAAGCCATATTGTGTTCTGTGCGCTTCATCGGCAATTACCACAATGTTTTTTCTATCGGATAGTTGGTCATAAACTGATTTGTTGTCTTCGGGCATAAACTTCTGAATAGTGGTAAACACAATTCCACCACTGGCTACTTTCAACAAATCTTTCAAATGCTCTCTACTTTCTGCTTGCACTGGTTCTTGTCGAAGTAACTGTACAGAAGCAGCAAAAGTGTCAAACAACTGGTCATCTAAATCATTGCGGTCGGTAATCACTACGATAGTTGGATTACGCATTTCTACTGAAGTGATGAGTAACCCCGAAAAAAAGACCATGCTCAGACTTTTGCCAGAACCTTGTGTGTGCCATACTACTCCCCCTCGCTTGTCTCCATTTACACCAGATGCTATAATTGAAGATTGTACCGCTTTGTTCACTGCATAATATTGGTGATAAGCTGCCAGTTTTTTCTCAGTAAAAATCTGTGTTAATCCTGTTTTGGCATCTTCTTTTTTTGTTTTTTCAAACACAATGAAGTTGCGAACCAAATCCAACAAAATAGCAGGCTTCATCATTCCACGTAATAATGTTTCAATCTGTGGTTTGAACCGTGAAGCGTCTTTTATTCCATCTGCACTTTTCCACGTCATATATCGACTAAAATCGGCTGAAACGCTTCCAGCTTTGCATTCCAATCCGTCTGATATAACGCAGACGGCATTGTAGGTAAACAAACTTGGAATTATGGCTTTGTATGTTTGAATTTGCTTAAAAGCACTTAAAATATTTGCATTTTCATCGGTTGCATTTTTCAGTTCAGCCACTACTAATGGTAGACCATTTACAAAAAGCAGAATATCAAGTCGTTTGTTCTGATTGTTTTCAATGATGGTGTATTGGTTGACGACAAGGAATTGATTGTTATAAATGTTTTCAAAATCAATCAAAGCCACTTCATGGCTACGTTCATAGCCGTTTTGCTGATAAGAAATTTTGACTTTCTCTACCAAGAGTTTATGAAACTCCTCGTTGTTATGTAATAAAACAGGTGAAGATATGCGCAACACTTTTTGAACGGCTGCATCCCGTGCATCTGCCGGAATATTTGGATTTATTTTAGCAATAGCATTTCGCAAACGTCCGGTTAGAATTATTTGCTGATAATTCTCTCTCTCGCAAAACAAACCTTCTGGTGAAATATCTTTGCCGTTAGCATATTCCCATCCCAGAGATTGCAGTATTTCAATCGCTGATTCTTCAATAATATTTTCTGTGATGGGTTTCATTATTGCAATTCTGTTTTGTGTTCGACACAATACTTTTCTACTTCTTTAATCCAGTTATCATACCAATACCAAGAGCCAGCAACCGAAACACCAAATCCTTTTGCTTCGTCTTTTGCATTAAGTTGTTTCCAAAGTTGGGTATGTTGATGCATCTTAAAACCGGGAAGACCTTTGTCTTGCATCCTATGAATTATTTCGGAAGGAAGATGCTTCGGTTTCTCTCTGTCTCTGATAATACAATATTCTTTATTCAACCCCTCTGCCTCTGGTGAATCCGGTTTAATAAATTCTATCACTTTGTCTGCGTGCCCTTTTGTATTAGCAGTTTTCGGAACATACAAAACTCTATATGAGTATTGGGGATTATTAAAATCTTCATCGGATATTAAATCATCAAAGCCGTTAATATATGCCGCAATTTCTTTAGGCAGTTCTGAAAACTCTTTCAATTGTTTTGCATGGTCTTCCGTTATAGAAGAGAATTGAAGTGAAAAGGAGAGATATTTATCAATTCCACAATCATCACCAAAAAGGTTTTTAATGTAATGATTGTAGTTTAAACAGCATGCTTGAAATCTTGCACTCAAATAATCATCTAACCTTGTTGTCATTTGATGTTCTATTTCTTGCCGCAAACCAATTAAGAATTTTAAGTTAAGTTTTGGTACAATTTCAATCGGACAATTATCATCATCCAAACATCTTTCAAGTTCCCAAAATTTAAACGAACCCCTTTTCGTCTTGTCATACCTTTTTCTTTGTGTTTTCTGCTTAAAATAACGGTAGTCAATAGCTTTTTCTCTATAGTAAGCATGCAATAGATATGTCCATGCAATATTTGAAAGAACAATAAAACTTTCGGATTTGAAAACAATATTTGGATTATTGAAAATCTGAACAGCACAAAGCATAGCTTCTCTTGACTTTGTCAGAAGTTCTTCTTTTATGGAATACAACTTTCTATGTCGCTTTGCCATATTTTACATTTTCACCCTCACTTCTCCACTCATCAACTTCGGCAATAGTGTATCTCGAAGTTGTGAGAGAGAGCGGATTTGATTGCAATTGAAAAATATTTTGTCAATTAAGGTTTTAATATTTTCTTCAAATCGATTTATTATTTCTATAGGTGGGATTATTATTTCCAGAGATTTCATGGAATCTTGATTTAAGCCAGGTTGGGCAGTATTCGTATTTAGTTGTGCCAGTACATCTTGTTGTAGTAAGAAGTACAGAAAAAATTGATTTGCTCTATCATTTGTTCTTAATATGAATACATGTTCGTTAACTGTGCAAATATCATAAGGAAATGCCTTTGCAAACATTCCTTTTCTCCCGACATAAGCACCATCTTTATAGACTAAAACATCGTAGTCATTGATAACTCCTCTATTCATGGATTTAAAAAAATCATGAGTAATAAATTTTGTTTTAGAAAAATCATAAACACCTAATCCGTTTATATTTTCTGCCCCGATACTTGGAATACCTTCTTTCAATGTAGGGTCAATTCCTCCTTTCGGTCTGCTTCCTGATTCAATTGATTTCAAAATATCGCCTAACCTGCCAAATTCCCAACTCACTTCCGTTTGTTCCAAAAACCACTGTTGAAAGAGTGTTTCAGCTAATTGCTCAAGGGTTTTGTTTTGACGTTGAAGTAAATCTATTTTATCATCTAAGCTACTGAGAATGTTGGTGATTTGGATTTGTTCGGAGAGGGGTGGAAGTTTAATATCTATATCATAAACCTCATCCCTGCTTGTAGAAGGAATAGCGGAGCCGCTATCCATTGCATTTATATCTATGTTCTTAAACCAATAAAAAAGGAAAAATGTATCTAATTCAGTTATCTTATTTTTAGTATAAAAGGCTGTATCGATGACAAAAAAAGGTTTCTTGGATAAATGAACCTCTCGGTACGCCCCCTTTCTTCCTATTATCACAGATGGATTATCATACAAAAATTCATCAGAAGTACCGATTTTCCCATTAGTCCCAAATACATCATATTCACCAGTACTATTCCTGTAATTTAAGAGGCTTTTGCCATATTCGAGACTAATAATATCAGCAATTTTATATTCCTTCCATTCAGACATTAGCTTCCACTTTAAAAATAATTTTGGAAAGATTGTTTTTTATCCGCTGGTTCAATTCATCTTCTTCTGCAATTTGTTTTTCCAGTTCCGTTTTCAATGAAGTAAAGCGTTCTTCAAAATTGAAATCATCTTCATCATCCAGTAGACCCACAAACCTCCCCGGAGTAACTACATAGTTGAGTGCTTGTACTTCTTCGATGTTTACGCTTTTACAAAAACCAGGAACATCTTCGTATACAGCATCAGCCGTCCTCCAATTATGGTAAGTGCTTGCAACCTTCGCAATATCTTCGGTTGTAAACTCAAGGTTTTTTCTCGTTTTTAAAAATCCCAGATTCCTTGCATCAATAAATAGAATTTCTCGTTTACGTTTTTGCTTATTGCGTCTCAGAAACCACAAACAAGCCGGAATCTGGGTATTCAGAAATAGCTTTGAAGGCAGGTTAACAATACAATCAATCAAATCATTTTCAATTATTGCTTTCCGGATTTCACCTTCATTACTGGTTTTAGTAGTGAGACTACCTTTAGCCAACACGAAACCTGCCTGTCCGTTGGAAGCAGTGTGGTATAGGAAATGCTGAATCCAGGCATAATTGGCATTCCCGGCAGGTGGAACACCATAAACCCATCTGGCATCTTTCTGCAGTAATTCACCGCTCCAGTCACTATCGTTAAATGGTGGATTTGCTATAATATAATCAGCTTTCAAGTCTTTGTGGGCATCATTCAAGAAACTGCCTTCGTTGTTCCATTTTACATTACTGCTGTCAATGCCCCGGATAGATAAATTCATTTTTGCCAAACGCCAGGTCGTTTGGTTGCTCTCCTGTCCATAAATAGAAATATAATCTGCTGGATTCAGCGAAAGTTTTTTCCCGTTATTCTTTTTGTAATGGTCTTGGTGGTATTTGATAAATTTTTCACTCTGTACAAACATGCCACCACTTCCACAACATGGGTCAAACACTCTACCTTCGTAAGGTTCTAACATTTCAACCAACAGCTTCACTACACTTGCAGGAGTATAGAATTGTCCGCCTTTTTTCCCTTCAGCCAAAGCAAACTCACCGAGGAAATATTCAAACACTCTGCCAAGCAAATCTTTGCTTTGTGCATCTTTAGTCCCAAGTGTTGCAGTGCTAATTAAGTCAACCAAACCACCTAAGTTGGCTTTGTCTAATTTTTCCTGTGCAAATACTTTTGGTAATACTCCTTTCAAAGAAGGATTGTCTTTTTCAATAGCATCCATGGCATCATCAATATCTTTGCCAATGGTGGGGAGTTTGGCTCTTCCCTGCAGGTAAGTCCACCTTGAAGTAGATGGTACATAGAAAACCTTCTCAGCAGTGTATTCATTCTTGTCTTCCGGGTCAGCACTTTCATATTCGCCTTTACCTTCTTTGAGTTTATTGTATAATTCTTCAAATGCATCCGATATATATTTCAGAAAAATAAGTCCCAATACGACATGCTTGTATTCGGCTGCATCCATGTTCTTCCGGAGTTTGTCGGCAGCTTTCCAAAGTTTTTTTTCGAGGGGTTCTTCTGGTGTTTCTTTCTTAGTTTTTGCCATTGATAATTATAGATAATAGATATTCTTTCTTAAAGGTTTATGGTTATTATGTTGGTCGCAATGCTTGAACCTTGCATAGCGGCTTGAGAAGTAAATATAGTAAAAATCAATGAAACAGAGTTTTCTGGAAGTGTTATGCAATCTATCATTGCAAAGAAAACTTTGAATTACTTCAACGGTTATCCGTATATGTAAGAAACTGCTTTTGTTATTAGCCGTTCTAAAGCACATGGATTACTTCGGCAAACCTATCCAGGTTCTTGGCATTTCTGTTTTCATAATACAATAAATATGTGCTTTGCATGGATAAGTTTGTGCCCGGATGGCGAAACTACAAGAAAGAGTTTAATCAGTTAATCGTGATGCATGAAGGAGAGGATTTGTAATGACTTTCGCAAACTCAATGGTTATAAATCAGCAGCCTATCAAGTTGTCAAGTTGTCACAACCTATCAAACCCACTGACAGTTCTAAATGCCCATACAATGGATGTTTCAAGACATGTTGTCAAGTTGTCAAAAATTTCAATAATTGTGATAACAGTATTATATTATATAAGTTTTTAATCATACTTAATACTTTTCTTGAAGTTAATATTTTTGACAACTTGACAACTTCCTTCCAACCCTTGAAACAATGAGGTTTGTTGCTTGTCAAGGTTCTTGACATCTTGTGACAACATGACAAGTAGCTGAAAATGAGCATTTCTACAATATTTTTAAAAACTCTTGCACCTTATTTAGATTGTTTCTATCTTTGCTGAGCCAAAAGGGCAATATGTAATAACTGCACTGTCGCTACCTCGAAGTAGCAAACCACTGAAGAAATCATTTACTGTAATAATCATTTACTGTAATAATCATTAACTGTAAGTACCCCATGGGTCGTATTGTTGGTGTTTTTCTATTTTATACAGATTAGATATAGTATAAAAGAGTCAAATCCAACCATAAAGATTCTCTAAAGTCGGGTCATATTAATTTTGTTTTTGTCAGTATTTATATAAAAGAGCATCTGAGAAAGATATTCTTTTACCCTCGTAACCCGTGTTGTTAGGACGGTAGCAAGCGGGTTACAACGAGGGTTAAAAATCGTCCACAATAATTTTATTTTATACCGTCCGTAATGACAGATTTTAAAGAAATCCTCAATGAAGAATTATTCAAGGATTTAACACAATTAAAAGAAAATGTACCGCAGGTACACACAGAATTCATTGTTTCAAACCTGTTTGCAGCAGCTTCTCTGCTGACTAATAACAGAGTATTAATTTCCCCAAGGAATCATCCCAAAGTCAGCACAAACCTCTACATAATGAATGTAGCTGGTAGTGGCTGTGGAAAATCAATTAGTTCAAGACCAATAAATAAAGTCCTTGGACTTTTGCAAAAAAATGAGCGTGATTTAAATTCCATTGAAAAGAGATTCGCAGAGGCTTGTAAGGCAAAGGAGAGAGACGCAGTAGTACCAATATCTGATGAGCAAAAAGAAAACTTTGCCAATGGCTTAATGTTTTCAAACCCAGATTATAAATCCTTTGGAATAAATATTAAAGGTTGGACAACATCCCATAAACACAGACCAGAGTTTTTCGTGACAGATTTCACACCGGAAGCACTTACAAAAATCGATTCAAGTAAAAACCATACCGGTTATATTTATTGTGATGAATATGATAAATTAATTAACAGTGTTACCAGGACAAAGACAGTTAATGACCCTCACCAATTCTTTACTTCACTTTTTGACGGTGAGCATGTGTCAATAATCAGAAAAAACACAGACTCTGATAGTATCGATATTTCATTAACCCTTATGATTAATACAACAACTGGTAATTTTAAAGATAGCGTTAATAAGAACGGTTTCTTTCATAATGGTTTTGGTGCAAGATTCCTATATGTTTTTAATAGTGCTGATTACCAAAGGACAGATATTGTGCCTACAAATGGAATTACATTGGAGCAGTTCGATATAAAAACCTATCGTCTATTAGATTTTTTGTTTGAAAATTATTATAAGAATGATGCCCGGTTTGAATTTGTCATTCCGGAAGAATTATTTCCAATAATGAATGGCATTGAAAAAGACATTGAAACTACTCTGGATAATTCAGACTTATCAGAAAACATCTTGACAACATATAAAACCAGGGTTCGAGTAATGTTATTGAAGTTAATCGCACTTACCGAGATAATCAATACCTGTTATGCTGGTACCATATTGTCAGGCTCTGAAATCCTGGTATCCGAGGAAATGGTAATCCGGGGTGGAAAATTGATGAATTTTTTCATTGATAATTTCATTGAATTGTTCGGGGAAAAGAAAAAACTTAAACCGGACCAGGAAGCATTAATGGCACAATTAACCAAGGGACGTGCATATCCGAAAGAGTATCTATTAACACTGACTAAAATGAGCGAATCAAAACTAAGAAGGTTCTTGGATTCTCGCCAGGACTTATTCAGCAGTGAAATAATTGACCGCAAAAAAATCTATACTGTATTATGAAATGGGAATTTTACAATAAAGAGAAATTTCAATGCCCGGAGTGCAAAGAATATAGGTTTGTAAGAATGATAAACGAAAATGGCGAATTTTATCCGGAAAATGTTGGAAGATGTGACCGTGAAAACTCATGTGGTTATATGTATCATGCAAGTCAGTGGTTAAAAGAGAATCCGGATGCAAATCAAATATTTGAATCTAAGAAGGTTAAAATCTCAGAGAAAAAAGTAATTAATGGATATTATTCTTTCAATATTGGACTGTATGATGGACTTAAAGAGGATGCAATAAGGTATAATAAAAAATATCAAAGTTGGGATTCGAAATATACTTGTGAATTCAGTAATTATTTGATTAACGTGCTTCATTTCACACCAGAGTATATTGATGAAAAAATGAGTGAATTTAAAATGTATGAAAAAATTGAACTGTACTATGAGAATATTCATGAAGTAAATGAAATTCTTAAAAGCAGAACATCAGTGATTTATTATTACGTCAATACAAAAGGCGATATACGAGCCATTGAACAGATTTATTATAATGGTTTCAAAAGAAGTAAGTATGTGACCAATAGAATTTTAAACAAGGATTATTGCAACTGGGGAAATTATAATATTGACTCGACAGAAATCAACTGGTGCTTATTTGGTGAGCATTTAATAAAAGAATATACGGATAAGCCTATTATAATTACAGAAGGTGTTAAGACTGCCTTTGGAATGGGTTTATTTTACCCGGAATACAATTGGTTAGCAACTGGCAGCTCAAACCGTTTAATTCATCTGAATTTTGATACTAAACACAAGGTCCACTTTTTGCCAGATGCCGGATTCATAAAGGATAAATCTTATGCCAAAATTTGGAAGGACAAAATAAAAAAGATGTATGGTGTCAACTTTAAATATGATGTTTATGAGTTTAATGATGATTGTTCAACTGATGAGATTAAAGAGGGATGTGATATACTGGATTTACAAATCAAAGACCCAGCGAGACCGAAGGAGATAGTATTGAACCTTTTAAAAGAATAGATTGCTATTCTTAAAATATATCGTATAATAACTACTCCATCCCGGCAAAAAAATCAGATAAAGTCATCCCATCCATTGCATCGATGAAAGCAAAGAGCGTGAGGACAGAAATATTCTTTGTTTTTTGTTTTTCAAATTTTTGAAGAGTGTTGACATGAGTATTTGCTATATCACAATATTCTCTTTGGCTCAATTGTTCACCGATACGCCAGTTCTTAATGAATAGACTTATTTCTTCTAATCGTTTACGCTGGTATTTTGGAATCTGTTTTTTTGGCATCATTATGATAGTATTCAATATAAATACCAGCAACACATCAAAATGTGGTTCATGTAATACCAAAACTGCCAATAATGGTACTATACCCACCCAAATAAATCGATTTATTATTCCTGGAAAAATCAGTAGAAATGTCTTAAACTACTATTATTAACGCCAAACGACCAGATTTTACGGTATTATCGATTGAAAAGTGTACCGACACACACGAATGCGCTGAGAAATTAGAAAAAATATGAAAATTTAGACTACAGCTCTAACTCTTTCATGAAGTCTGTGAAGGAAATCTTATGGAAGTCCAGAACTTTCAATAATGTTGAGAATTTGAAGTATATTTTGCCAAGTTCAACGAGGTTGTACTCATTACGAGAAATTCCAATCTCTTCTGCCATATCGATGTAACGTTTATCTTTTCGCAGCTCTCTTATTTTGTTACCAATAGCTGTCATCAGTGCTTGATGCTCCGGTTCTATTTCCTTGTGCTTCTTAGATTCGTTGAGGTTCATGGCAGAATATTTACATAAAGGTAAAAAGTTTTGCCCAAACTCGTAGGTTTTTATTAATTATTAATATCTTTGCCTAATAGCGTAGGCATGAAACAAAATAAGAACATAAAAATAGTGCAACAGAATATTTGTATTGACCATGAAAAGATGGAAAACCAAATGATTCTTCTGTTCACCGAAAATAAGAAAATCATAGGAGTGAGTGTTGTTGCATTTCCTCCATGGTTCAATTTCTACAATGAAGATTATAGATGCTATCCATTTTGTAACAATTGACTATGATGCCAAAAGGAACTCAATTCTTTACAAGCATACAAAGAACAAGTATCACTTTCACACTAAGTGATATATGTTATCAAATTTCAACAATCTGTAATACAGAGACATAGCAATTATATTGATTAATTTTGAAATAACTAAGTATCATTTATATTAAAAGACATTACATTATGGCACTAAAAGGACAATTAACAAAAGCAAGTTATTTGGAATGGGACTCAATGATTGTACTGCTCCAAAAACTGGAACGTGACAATCAATACAAATTTGAATTACTCATTGCAGTTGGGTGTTTCACTGGTCTTAGAATCGGTGATATGCTTAAAATTCGCTGGGTTGATGTTTATAATCGAGAAACCCTTGAACTTATAGAAGGCAAAACAAAGAAAACCAGAAGAATCAAACTTAATCCAGCACTCGTTGAAATTGTTTCCAGATTACATGAAAAAATAAATATCGAGGATGATAATGAGTTATTATTTATCAATAAGACTCGAACCAAGGCTATAAACGTGCAGTATATAAATAGGAGACTGAAAGAAATTGCAAAGGAGTATAATTTACAGATACCGACAAACTCGACCTCTTCACACATATTTAGGAAGACACTTGGGCGACATGCGTGGGCATTAAACAACTATAGTGAAAAATCCTTGATTTTACTAAGTGACCTCTTTAACCATTCCAGCATAAGGACAACAAAAATTTATCTTGGCATAAAACAGGAAGAAATTGGGGACGTGTACCTTCAATTATAAGTAATCTGTCCAAATGTTGGTTGAACCAAAATAGAATAAATCCGGGAAATGAAATCATTTGGAATGAGTATAGTGGCAATATCAAAAAAACTCAGCGTTTCCAGAGGAATTATATGTACGTACCTTTGAATTATAAATTGACAATCATAAAACTTAATCAATATGAAAGAACAGTTAATTACATGCCCTCATTGCAACAAAAAATTTCCATTATCGGAAGCAATGAAACATGAGATAGAAGAACAGGTGAAGTCTGACCACCAACAAGTGCTGGATGAACTTGAAACAGAGCATCAACGGCAAATTGAAATTGCAAAGAAGGAAGCTACACAACAAGCAACAGCAAAAGCAAAAAAAGAAGTTCAGACAGAAGTGGAGAATCTTAAAAATCAAGTAAAAGAATTTGAAACAAGGTCACAGGATTTTTCTGAAAAGGAACTCAAATTTTTGAAACGAGAAAGAGAAATTGCTGATAAAGAAAAACAAATTGAACTTGACAAGCAGCGTTTCATCAATAAAAAAACAGAAGAACTTCAGACATCCATCCGTGAAGAAGTCGAAACCGAATTGAAAGGAAAACTTTCAGAAAAAGACCAAAAAATAACACGACTTGAAAAGTTGGCTGAAGAACTCCAAAAAAAAGCCAAACAGGGTTCTTCGGAAGAACAGGGAGAGGCGTTTGAACAAGAATTGGAAAATATTCTGAGAAGTTGCTTCCCAACTGATGAATTTGAGCCAATTCCAAAGGGCAAACGAGGAGCAGATATCATTCACCGTGTTAAGACAGAAAATCAAAAACACTGCGGAACAATAATTTGGGAAGCAAAGAATGCTGAGAACTGGAGTGAAGGATGGATTGCAAAACTCCGGGACGACCAAAGACAAACTGGTGGTGAAACTGTTGGGATTATTGTGACTAAAGCATTACCCAAAACTATAAAACGTTTCGGTTTCCAAGATGGGATTTGGATTTCAGACTTTTATTCAATTATTGGACTTGCAACAGCCATAAGAACTAAATTCCAGGAACTTCATCAAACCAAATCAGCCATTGCAGGTCGGTCAAGTATAATGGATTTAATTTATAACTATGTTACTGGAACTGAATTCAAAACGAGAATTGAAGCTACAGGTGAAGCATTAAAAGAAATGAAATCTGACATTGAAAGAGAAAGAACAGCAATGGAAAAGATTTGGGCAAAGAGGGAGAAACAACTTTATCGTATTGTTCATAATATGGCTGGTGTCTATGGTGACCTAACAGGTCTTGGAGCGACATTGCAGAGGGTTCAAACATTAGAACTTGAGTCGGGCGATTTCAATGAGTCATAACCATATTTCTCCAATATGCCCTTGTACATATTGAAATTCGGTTTCTCCATTGAGATTGTTCCGGTTTCACTAACATAGATACAATTCAGACATAGTTTAACCTCTATCTCCTGCTGATATTTCGATAGTTGCATTATAATTTCTTTGTTAAAAACAAATGCAAAATTAATGCCATCAGTTATTGTTTCCGAAAAAGTGTTCATTTTAAAGATTTTGCAAGTCTCTTTTTGCTTTTTATTAAAAAGCACTTCAAGCCTAACCCATTGCGGAATTGTCGTTTTGTCTCTGATAGTTTCAAAAAGATTAATTAAATCATCAGATGCCTTTTCAAATTTTGCCATAAGAAATTGTTTTAATTATAAGATTAATAAATTGAAATACTTAAATACACTTTTTGTTGTGAGGGATTTTTCCCTTACAACTGATTATCAACTACATAACAAATATACTATGATTAAGCTAAAGATTACCAAATCATAAAGTTCTTCGAATGTTTATGTTTTTTTCAAGCCAATTGAAAAGCCAGTTGTAAGCGGCAATCTACAATGTAGGAAAATTGGCAAATAAGGATGTAGGAAAAATAGCAATTAAGAATGTCCCTTTTCCAACTTCAAACATATATAAAAAATTCAAAGAACAAAGGCTCAATTAAAAATGGTTTTCCGGTTTTGTAATCGATAACTTTTCCCGGATAACCTTACTACCTCACATCTATACAGTATTCTGTCCAGTAAGGCTGTTGCAATAACTTCATCATCAAGCATTTTAACCCAGTCTTCAGGACTTTTATTTGTAGTCACAATAAAGGAAGCCCGCTCATGCAGATGATTGATAAAATTAAAAAGCTGTACTGCTTGTTTCTTTTCCAGGGCAAACATCATAATATCATCAATGACGAGCAGATGAGCTTTGAGAAGCTTATTGTACTCAATAAGGGCTGATCTGGTGATATCTTTCATAATAAGGGTTTCATTGATTTGTTCCATTGACCGGAAGTAAGCTTTATAACCTTTTTTCAGGGCCTCATTACAAAGGCCGGATGCAATAAATGTTTTTCCGGTTCCGGAAGGTCCCATCAATACGATGTTAAAATTTTGCTCCAACCACTGGCATTCTTTCAACTGGTTTAATTGTTGTTTGCTGACACCATTTATAAACGAGTAATCGTAGTGATCCAGGTCATGATTGACTGGCAGTTTTGCTCCTTTATTCCTTCGTTCCAGGTCACGTTGGCGTCTCTGGCCGAGTTCGGTTTCCAGGAGTCTTAATGAAAAATCCAGATAGCTGCATTTTTCTTCCGATGCGGTTCGGATCAGTTCTTCTGCCTGGTCCTGTATTGCGCTTAACCTGAGTTGGCTTGCATATTCCTTGAGAGTTTGTGTTTTTGTTTCCATAGGCTTAGTTCATTAATGATTGATAATCTGATATGTCACTTTTATTAGGTATGATCTTATGGGCTGTCCGATTTATAGTATCAATAAAAATAGGTGGATTAATGGTAGTTTCCTGGTTCTGCCGGGAATGAATCTTTTTTACCACACTTTCCAGATCCGTTGCCCGGTAAATTCTGTTCTCGATACAAAAAACCAATGCCTGGCTCATTACCTGCATGTCATAGATATTGGTAAGCTTTTTAATGTGCTGAAGCTGATCCCTTATGTACCGAGGCTTATCATGACGTATCTGCAGAAGATATTCTCTTATCTGATCAGGATTATTGAAACGGCAGGACAACTCTTCTATTAATTGATCAATGCCTGAAGAGAAGTCTCTTTTATAATTGTTTCCACCTATTATTTTCCCTTTCCCCGTGTAAAGCTTGTGCGACGCAATTTTGTTGTTACCGGCATCATAAATGATCAGCCGTTCATCGTCAGTTACTTCAGTCCAAACAGTGGTACACGGTGGTTTGTATGTCCCCACAGGGACCCGGTAAAAGTTGGACTTAAAAGAGATTGTATTGTCTTTCCTTACATTATAACTCCGTAACACAGATTCCGGTTTGAAAGAGTCTGTAACAGGCCTTAAAGAGGCTTTCTCAATGAGCCATTCCTGATAAGGTATCTTATGTGTGGAAGCATGAACTTTTGCATTGGCTGTGCGGCTGAGCCAGGCCATGCACTGCCCGTTCAGTGTATCTATATTAACAAAGGTTCTGCCACGCAGAAAATTGTATTTGACATACTTTACAACGTTCTCTATTTTACCTTTACTCTCAGGATCTGATTTCCGGCAAAAATATAAATTAAATCCCCTGTAATCGGCATATTTGCGGAAGGCTTCGGTTAATATTAAATCTCCTTTATTTTCATCAACAAGAAGCAATGTATCCTGATCATAAACGATTTCCAGGGTAATCCCCTCCATGAACCAAAAAGCTCTGTCATGAGCGGCTATGGCAGAAAGTGTTGTGAAGGGGCTTTCTGAGAACCATACATACTTATACCTTGAGCGGGATAGTACCATACATAAAAAATAGATTTTCTTGCGTTTACCTTCTTCGGTTGTCATGTTATACTCACCAAAATCTACCTGTGCCTGTTTCCCATACGACAACTCGTCTGTCTGTGTATAATCTCTGTGATTGAAAGGCTTTGGTATACCATGTTTATTCCGGACATAAAGTACAAAGTTGAAGACTGTCTTGGCGTTTACATTGGTAAAATCTTTAAAGTGTTCCTTGAGCCAGTCATGTACCTGAGCCGCCGAAGCGTCCTGGCAGCCTTCCAACCTGCCCTTCACAAAATCTTCATAAGGGGCCAGTATTTTATGCCGGGTGTATTGAACCTCCAGAAAATCCTCGTACTCCTGTTCGCTCATTGCAAGATATTTTTTAACGGTTCTAAAGTCCAAAACAAGGTGTCTGCTTATCTGAGCAGTTTTCAAACCTTCTCTTTTTAATTTGTGTACTTCAAAATACATAATCAACTTTTGCATTAATTTTCTCATGAGATAATTGCTGTTAGTTAGTTTATAGAATTTAAAATAAACCAATTGCAGCAATTATCCTGACAAACCAGTAAATCAATCCTGATAAGTATTGATTTACTTTTCACAAAAATGTTTCAAGGGAAAAGGGAAGGATTTTAAAAACCTACATTCTTATTTGCTAAAAAACCTACATCGCTAATTGCTAAAATACCGACATTACTATTTGCCAAAATACCGACATTGTTATTTGCCATTTACACCAGTAAACAATCGAACATCTAACAATCAATTGCACTTTATAATTCTTATAACTAATATGATGGCAGACTTAGATTTAGTTTTTGTTGCAGTCCAATTTTGGACAACAACTGATTATCAACTACATAACAAATATTCGAATTATTTCAATCGGGATTACCTTAAATCGTAATTAATTGGCTGAGTATAAATGGAAATGCTGAATCTATTGACCACTCACGGCAGGTCAGATTACGCTTGACCAACATAATTATATAAGAATCATTTAACACCAGCTTTTAGTGGTCAATTTATTTGGGCTAAAGGTTGTCAAGGCAATTGGCTTTACCTTATATACAATTGGTTAATATTTTCTGCTATTCCAGAAATTGTTTCAACAAGACTCTTAGGTTTTATAACTTTCATAGTAGCACCAAAGGACAGCAGTTCCATTATTAAATCATATGTTTCGTATAAATATAGGCTGACCCGAAGTTCAGTTTCATTGTCTATTAATATCTTTTGAGATTCATGTAATGGATAGGACTTGATATACTTGCCCTGGAAAGGTTCAAAAGACAATATTATTTCTTCGGGGTTAGCTTCATGCGAAGCAATGATTCCAAAACAGTTCTTAAAATAATCATTGGGATTCATATCTGTAGGGTAGTTGAACTTCTTCTTCGTTATTTCTAATTCATGGATTCTGTCAAGAGCAAATGTTTTTATATAATCATCTTCATAATCTTTTGACAGTAAGTACCAACGACCCTTGAATTCCTTTAATGCATATGGTTCAACTTCTCTTATAGTTCTTATATTCTCATCGTATTTCAGATAGTCTATTTTTACTACTAATTTGTTTTTGATAGCATGTAATAAGCCATAGATAAATTCAGTACCAAGAGCACATCGTTTTTCCAGTAAAACATACGGTACCAATTGCTGACCCGTACTTAAAGAGTTGAAAATATCGAATGCTTCCAGCATCCTGTTGTTGAACCCCGAATATTCATCTTCCGCAATAAAATACTCCTGTGATTGATTGCATTGAATATCCATGTTAAATATTGTACGAATTTCATTTAAGTCTCTCTGGAATGTCCGCAGTGATATGCTTTTGGGAGCATCCATCAAGTCAAATTCACGCTGAAGGTATTCGTTTATTTCTTCAAAAGTCGCAACCTTGGAATTCCGGAGTTTTTTGATTATTAATAAAAACCTTATAAGATAATCTCGCTTTGACATAATGTAGAAATTGTAGATATAACTATTATTTATGCTGCTTTAAACCCAATTTTCTTTGCCGGAGTATTCTCGAAATCTTTTTCATTAAGATTATAAATATCGGAAACTGTCATTGGATGTTCAATTGTAACATTTTTACCAATTTTTTGTGCCAATGTCTTTGCTTTCTGAAGTTCAAGTTCCTTAAACTCATAACGGGCAATTAACCTGCCTTTTCTAAGAATAGCATCATCTATCTTTTTAATGCCAGCATTAAAGGTACAAATTACATTCACCGATAAAGCATCAGACAGAAGACCATCGCCAAGATTTAAGAGGTTAGATAAAGCAGAAGCATTATTTAAACCATTTTCACGATGTACCAAAAAACTCTCACAATCTTCTAATATTAAAACCGAATTTGGTTGGTCTGAGAGAAAAGGAAGAAACTCCGGTGAATTTATTGTTTCAATCATGTTCAAAGGAAAATATATGAACTTTCTATCAATATTGCTTATCAAATGTCGCAGGTAATAGGTTTTACCTGTACCGTACTTCCCATGAAGCAAAACAATACCATTCTTATCCTTTGTCTTTAATGAATCGGATATAATACTATGGATACTCTGAAAATCATCATTATAATGCGTCTCAACATCAATATCAACAGGTTTAACATCAAAATTAGCAAGTTCAAAACTTCCTCGATATTGTATCATGTGAAATTGCTTTACAACAGTTTCAGTGATTTTGAATTCATCGACAATTTTTATAACCTCATTTCTCTCAGCTTCTTCGATGTTTGAGCCATACATTATATCTATTTTATCATCAATAATGCTGAAGAGAAGTTCATTTTTAAGTATAAGTAAGACTTCCGACCTTCTGTAATTAACTCCATATAAATCTTCTTCTTTAGTCCAGTCAATCCTTATTATCTGGCTTTGTTCCAATGAATAGCGACAAATGAGACTTTTAATTAATTCCTCGTTATTAAACCCGTGCCTTATTCTATACCTTGAATAATATTTGCCAAACAGGTGGACAAATAATTTCCCCCAGTGTAAATCTTCGAGTAAATCGCTACCAAACAGGTCATAATTGTTGCGTCTGCTGGTTAGTTTCTTCAGAAAACTATTACTAAAATTGTCAGTGCTCATGATATATTTTTAAATCTTAGACCAAAGGTAATAGCAGAAAACGACATAACTTGACGTTGAAAAGAAGTTTATATGAATTTCTTAATTTATATTAGATGACCAGGAGAAACACGGTGATTAAAGATGATTGAATAAGCAATTGGTAGGGGAATATTTAGTTACCTTTATTCATGCAATGTTTAATTTGAAGTATTGGATGCAACCTTCAAACAAAAAAGATACTATGGGAACAAATACAAGAAAACATTTCATTGACACTTACAAACCACTTGCAGTAGATTTTGTAAACAGTATCCGTAATGTTCAATACGATAAAATCCCAGAACCCTTTTTACCTGCTTATGGGCAACTATACGATACAGCGGAGACGAGAATTGCTTTCGTTGGAATGGAGACACGGGGATACGGAAACCTTACTGACTTTGTAAATCTTGTTGATGAAAATCCAGAAGAAGCAATTTTTGGAGTGTTTGAAGATTTTAATGAACTCAAATTTTGCAAATGGGGAAGTAATTTTGGGAATAGTTTTTGGGACTTCAATTTTAAATTCTTAGCAAGTTTTCATGGCATTGATAATTGGGAAAGAGTTAAATGTGGCGAAACTGAAGATATTTTAAGAAGTTTTGCCTGGGGTAATACAAATTCCATTGAACGGTACGAGGTTACAGCACAAGACAAAGGAGTGGATTATAAAAATTGGTTAGCCGTTAAAGAAGCAAGCAAATGTTTTGATAGAGGTAAATATCTGCTTGATGTTTTACGACCTCATATTATGATTATCTTAAATTGGGAAACCAACGAAGAGTGGTTAAGCAATGGTGTTGAAAATGTTGTAAGGCAAGAAGTTGACGACCATTTTTGGTATTACTTTTTACCCACAACTCAAACACATGTCATATGGACAGCGCACCCTACTTGGCTTACGAAGAACCGAGATTTTAACAATTATATAAAATACTTAGTAAATTTTGTTAAACAACGATTATAATTATCAATCACTCCTCAGTTTTAGACCAATTCATGCCATGAGATTTTAGGTTGAATTCTCATAAAATTATGAAAATTGATTGAGATTATTTAAATTTGATAAGTTGTGCTTAACGTGCTTATTTACAAGATATAATCAAAGATAAAAGGCGACACATTCCTTCTTTTCCTGCCCAACAGGATTGTATTGCAAACATTGACTTTCACAAGTGTCGCCTTTTTCTTACATAGGTCGGATGAACTGAGGCGGTACTTCACCTTCCTTTTAGCACAAGGAAATGCAGCGAGACAATTCTGATAGTACCGCCTCTTTTATTATTATGCTTACGTACAATTTTATAACTTTGTTAAGCCAATATCTAATTAACCTTTCTGGTTGATTATTATATGGTTTTATACCGTTCCAAACGGACTTGTCCTCCGTTGCAAACTTAAATTACTAATTTTTAAATATGGAGATTAAAATATGAAAACATCAAGTCAAGATTTGATGCACGAACATAAAGCTATTCTAATTGCCTTAAATGTGGTAGAAAAAATGTGGCAAGATGTCCAAAACAATAATAAAGAAACAAGTTATAGAGATATTGAAGAAATCATTGGATTTCTGAAAGTGTTTGCCGACAAATGTCATCATGGTAAGGAAGAAGACTTTTTGTTCCCTGCACTTGAAAAAGTTGGCGTTAAAAACGAGAACGGTCCTATCGGATTAATGCTTGCACAACACAGGCAAGGGCGGGAATTTATTAAACAAATGCAGAAATCTATTGAAAATAAGGTCATCAATAAAGATAAATTTGTTGATTCAGCTTCATCATATGTAAATCTTCTTAGAAATCATATCGAAAAAGAAGACACAAACTTATTCCCATTGAGTGATATCAAGTTGTCAGCATCAACACAATTAGAATTACTAAAGGATTTTGAAAAACTTGAAAAAGATGTAATTGGAGAAGGTATACATGAAGAACTTCATGCTTTGCTTGAAAAATTCAAGAAAAAGTATTTAAAATAAACCGATTCCATTTAACAGAATCTCTATAGAAATTAGTATTAAGTTTGGTGACAAATCAATGTAAATCTATAAATATGAAAGCATTACTTTTAATTTTGGTAACAGTTCTATCAATGAACTATGCCTACTCGCAAAAAATAAGTGAATCACAGGTACCTGCTCCGGTAAAGGCAAAATTTCAATCATTGCATCCAGATGTCAAGGATGCAAAATGGTTAAAACACAAGAATGGGGGTTATGAAGCAGAATTTACACAAAACAAAAAGGATTTCGGTGTATCAATTGATTCTCTTGGCAATTTAAAAGAAACTGAAATGGATATGAAGGTTTCAGAATTGTCAAAAGAAATCCATGAGTATGTGGCAAAAAATTATCCGGGTTATTCAATTACTGAAGCAGCACAAATTACTTATACTGATGGCAAGCCTATGTATGAGGCAGAAATAACCAAAGGAAAAGAGAGTTTTGATTTGCTATTTGATAGTTCTTTCAAATTTGTCAAAAAAGGTCATTTTTAATCTCAAGTAATAATTTCTTTCTTTCATTAAATTTCCATCCAATTATTTGAAAAATTTAAATAAATTATGATATGGATAGACTAAATATACTATGGACAACGGATAATAAAGATACTGTCCTTCATATGTTGGTGATGTATGCAACTAATTCAAGATTAAATGGTTGGTGGCAAGAAGTTAATGTGATAATCTGGGGTGCATCAGCCAAATTAGTTGGAACAGATATGCAAATACAAGCAGAAGTTTTAGAAATGCTTAATCATGGAATTTCAATAGAGGCATGCAAAGCATGCTGTGATAATTTGGGAGTAACGGATGAATTGACTAAACTTGGTGTTAATGTAAGGTACATGGGGGAAGCATTGACTGGTTATATTAAATCTGGAGAAAAAATATTGACAATTTAACTTGACGAGTTTAGAGATATGAAAATATGGACAAATTGAACTTCAAGAAAATTATTATTATTTTAATCCATGCATTCATTGTGTGGGCACTTTGTGGAGCAACTATATCAATTGGGCGTTCTATAACCACAATGGGAACAACATTAATTATTCATGCAATAGTTGCTCCGATTTTTGCCTTCGCAGTAAGTTTGGTCTATTACAAGAAATTTAACTATATAACTCCCATTTGGACTGCATTTATCTTTTTGCTCTTTGTAATTGTAATGGATGCAGGATTGGTTGCCCCAGTATTTGAAAAAAGTTTTGACATGTTTAGAAGTATTTTGGGAACTTGGATTCCTTTATCATTGATATTTTTGTCTACCTACATTACTGGGTTAATTATTAATAAAAAGGTTGCTTAAATTGTGACATCGACTCTATAGGGGTCAATTACTATGATTTGAGCCACTTTTCAATCGTCAATTATAGCCGAAACATATACATCATTTTGCCTAACGTGGTTAACGCAGATACTACAGAAAGTTCATGTTGGCAGGAAGGCAAGAACCACTTTTACGTACTTTTCAGTAAAAAGTAGGTCCTCTTGAACCAGAAAGCAACATTAACCAACCCAATCATGACAGGTACTTCAACCAATGGACCGATTACGGCTGCAAATGCTTCACCAGAATTTATTCCGAAAATTGCAATTGCAACTGCAATTGCCAGTTCGAAATTGTTGCTTGCAGCAGTAAAAGATAGAGTAGTTGCCTGTTCGTAGTTTGCACCTATTCTTTTACTCATAAAAAACGATGCTACAAACATGATTACAAAGTAGATTACCAATGGGATAGCAATTCGGATAACATCCAACGGAATTTTTACTATGTATTCACCTTTAAGTGAGAACATCACCACTATTGTAAACAACAATGCAATCAATGTTAACGGACTGATTTTTGGTATAAACTTAGTATGATACCATTCTTTATTTTTTATACGGACTAAAATAAATCGTGTTAGAAACCCGGCAATGAAGGGGATGCCAAGATAAATAAATACACTTTTGGCAATCTGCCATATGGTAATTTGTGATACTGTATTATTTACTGGCAGACCGAACCAACCCGGTAGAATTGCAATAAAAAGATAAGCATATACAGAAAAAAACAGAACCTGGAAAATGGAATTGAAGGCAACCAAACCCGCAGCATATTCTGTATCACCTTTTGCGAGTTCATTCCATACGATAACCATAGCAATACATCTTGCAAGACCAATAAGGATAAGACCGTACATATAATCTATATTGAATCGCAGGAAAATGATTGCGAGCACAAACATTAAAACAGGACCGATTATCCAGTTTTGCACCAATGATAACCCAAGAATTTTCGTATTGCGGAAAACATCACCTAATTCCTCATATTTAACTTTTGCAAGTGGTGGGTACATCATTACGATTAATCCAATGGCTATTGGAATGTTTGTCGTTCCTGACGACAGACTATTCCAGAATTTTGCAATATTTGGACTTACCCAACCCGCTATAACACCAATAAACATTGCAAGAAAAATCCACAGGGTCAGATAGCGGTCAAGAAACTTTAAACGTTTCGGTGAAGGCATATTTGTAATTTTTATTGTTTGTATCCGGAAACTGTTAAACTGAAAATACCAACATTACCATTGCGAAGTTCTCTAATCTCTTCCTCTGAGAGATAATTCCTTAGAGTTTCATCTGGTATTGAAATTGCTTTCTGCTTATGTACCTGGATGTTTTTAAACTCAGCATACCCTATTTTTCCAAGGTATTCATTCATATCAATTGCTCCAGCAACGCAGCCAGCATACATTTCGGCATCTTTTCTGAGATTCTCAGGTAGTGTTCCTTTTATTACCACATCGGAGACGCAGAAATGTCCGCCAGATTTCAAGACCCGATAAATTTCACTGAATGCTTTTTGTTTATTTGGTACAAGGTTCAGAACGCAATTAGAAACTACAACATTAAACTGTTTGTCGGCAAGAGGCATTTCTTCAATATCACCTTTAACAAACTCTACATTGGTAAAACCAAGTCTCTTATTGTTCTCATTTGCTTTATCAAGCATTCCATCAGTGAAGTCAATACCTGTTACTTGACCTGTTTCACCAACTATAGCACGTGCTATAAAACAGTCATTTCCAGCACCGCTTCCGAGGTCAAGAACTGAGTCTCCCTTTTTAATGCCTGCATACTTTGTTGGTAAGCCGCAACCCAAACCTAAATCCGCATCCGGGGCATATCCCTCAAGATTCTGATAGTTCTCACTGAAAATTGTATAGTCTACTGTCGAACAACAACTGGTACTACCACAGCATGATGATTCGTTCTGCTCTTTTGATTGCTTTGCAATCTCACTATATTTTTCTTTTACAACTTGTTTTAAATCTTCTGCTTTCATGATTCAATCATATAATATTATTTCGTTATTTTTTCAACTATCATTACTGAGTCCGCAACATAATCTTCACACTTAACATCAAAGAGCCTCTGTTCAATTATTTTTTTATGCTCTTCAGTATTATTCATGTCAAGACCATTGAGAAGTTCCAGGCAATTTGTCGAACCGTGTAACTTTATAAACTCTGCAAATAGTTCTCTTGTTTTTGAATAGGTCTGTTGTTTTTGCTCTTCGCTATCATTAAGTCCTTTCCCATATTTAAGACCGAGAGCCATCATTGCTCCTGTTACTGCACCGCAGGTAAGTTGCTGACGACCCATTCCGCCACCAAATGCACAAGCTAACTTCAGGCATTCGTTTTCTGACAGTCCATATTCAGTCCCAAAAACAGTGAATACAGCCTGTGAGCAATTGAACTTATTCCGGAAATATTCAACGGATTTATCTGCTTTTCTCATTTAAAAAAAGATTTAATTTTATCCTCATATAGTTTAGTAAATTCATTCTTAATCAAGTCTCTGACTCTTCGAAACTCACTCATAATATATTCTTCCGAGCCAGTTACTTTTGAAGGGTCCTCGAAACCCATATGCAAACGGTTCTTTACTTTACCTATGAATACTGGGCAAGTTTCATTTGCATCATCACAAACTGTAATTACATAGTCCCAGACTTCATCAAGATATATTTCAACTGACTTGGGTTTATTATGACTTATATCTATTCCAATCTCTTTCATCACAGCAACGGCTTTCTCATTGATTTTATCAGATGGATATGTACCAGCCGAACACACAGTTAGGGTCTTGTCAAGATGTTGTAAAAAACCTTGAGCCATCTGGCTACGGCAACTGTTACCTGTACAGAGAATTAATATTTTCATAACTGATAAAATATTTGTTTTATAATACCTTTGAGGATAATTCTTTTATAAAGTTTTCAACCTCTGATTTAATTTTATCTCTGACGAGTCTTGTTTTTGCTAATTTTTCATCATGTGTGCCAGTAAATGATGCAGGGTCTTCAAATGACCAGTTTAACCTTCTTGTCACTCCCGGAAATATTGGACAACGCTCACCATTTGTAGCATCACAGACAGCGATAACGAAGTCGAATAAGCGACCTTGTTTAAAAAAATCAAATACACTCTTAGTTTTGTTACCAGATATATCAGTTCCAATTTCCTTCATTGCTTCAACGACAAAGGGATTCAAAGTACCAGGTTCTAATCCTGCGCTTTCTGCGCTAAACTTTTCTCCTGCCAAATTATTCAGAAATGCTTCTGCCATCTGGCTACGTGCAGAATTATGCACGCAAACGAATAACACTTTTATTTTTGCCATAAAGAGTAAATTATTAATGTTTCGTATCGCAGTTAATATCCAATGCTATCATATCTCCGAAAAAAGTGTCTAACATCTGCTTGTACTTTGAAATTTTTGGACTGCACAGGCAGTAATTGATTTTTAGTCCGTCAATTTCACCATGAATCAATCCTATTTCTTTGAGTTCTTTAAGATGTTGAGAGACAGTACTGCGACTAAGTGGCAGATAATCGGATATATCTCCTGATATACAAGTCTTAGTTTCAGCAAGATATTGAAGGATAGCCAGCCTTGCCGGATGCGATAGTACTCTTGAAAATTTTGCAAGTTCCTGAAGTTCTGTGGTAAATACTTCTGTTTTTAACATGGCACTATGTTTTATGTCGTAAAATTACGACATTATTAAATAATATACAGTTCCGAGTATTAAATTTTTGTTACAGTTTTAATTTTACAATTCTTGAGGAACGACAAACTTTTATGATTTTTTCTTATGCCTTGGTCGTAACTGGCAAACACAAGAACCATCAAGTTGCTCAGTTATGTCTTTTTTAAGGGGAAGTCCATCACGTTCCCAATCAACAATGCCACCAGCCAAATTTGCAATATTCTTATATCCCTTTTTAAGGAGAAACTCCATTGCTTCATGGCTTCGTAAGCCTACAGAATCTGCTAAAATCAATGGAATATCTCGTGGCAGACTGCTATAATTTTCAGATAAAATACTTTTTGGGATGTATATCACTGTCTGGACATCGAATCTTTTATAACCTGTAAGTCCGATTTCACGGACATCAATCATTATAGCATTATTCTCTGTCGCTTCTTTATAAGCCTCGCTGGCGGAAAGGTTAAGAAAACCAGAACTGATAAAACCATGTTTAAAGTATTTCATGACTCTCAGCGATTTTATAAAGCATTATTATTCTCCCTCTACATTGGTTTAATCTTCTGATAAATCCCATTTAAACACGTCTTGTAAAACTCCTTTATTGTATTTTCATGTTCTGCCATTGGCTTAACAGGTACGAGGTCAACAACTTTTTCATAACCCAATCCAGAATTAAAAAGTGTTTCTGTTGTTCCCATGAGCATTGCAGAAATCGTCTCATTGGCTTCTTTTTCAGATAAGCCATATGATAATCCCAGTTCTTTAAGTTGTTGTAATTGATACCAAAAATACGTATGTCCCATTGCACTAACCACTGCGTATGCTTCAATCTGATTTTCGGGAACAACAGGAACATTGCCCAGTTTTTCAAACACCTTAATAAACTCTATTGTGACTGTTTTATCGGCATTCTTTGCAAAACATATCGGATTATATCCCTTGTTGACATAAGTCCCGGCATTCGGGTTCATACGGGCAACATTTGGAACATTTGAGAGTACAGTTTGCATTTTATCTAAAGTGATTTTCGGTGCAAAAGACACCACCAAAGCATCTTTATTAATGACATTCTTAATAGCATTCAATGAATCCATCAATACTGGTGGATGCAAAGCGATAAAAACCCAGGCTGAAGAGGCAGCCCTTACTAAATCTGTGCTCGAAGCATCGATTTTGGGAAAATCTGCTTTTAAAGCACTAAGTATAGTTTCATTAGTTTCGTAGACATAGATTTTTTCAAACGAAACATTTGCATTTTTGAATCCATTCAGCAGGATTCGAGTAATGCGTCCACCACCAATAAAACCTAATGTTTTCATAAGAGGAAGATTTAAATTAATACTATCATTTACTACATAATTGCATTAAAGAGAAAACCAACTATCATTATTCCCGATGCCACAATGCCGACAAAAGTCAATATCAATGGGAGTTTCAGAACTTTTTTAAGAATTATCATTTCTGGAAGCGAAAGACCTATGACAGCCATCATAAATGCCAACGCAGTGCCAAGCGCAGCACCTTTCTCAATAAGCACTGAAACTATAGGAATTATCCCAGCAGCATTGGAATATAAAGGTACGCCAATAAGAACTGACAAAGGCACACTATACCAGGCAGATTTACCCATTAGAGCTGCCATGAAATTCTGAGGTACATAACCATGTGCACTTGCACCCACAGCAATACCGATAGCAACATACACCCAGACTGTACTTACGATTTCTCTGACAGCATTATATCCGAATTGGATTCGACCAGAAAGGGTCATTTTTGCACCATCATTTTCAGAATTGCCGAATTTGGTCTGATATACCCAATCCTGAACCCAATGTTCAAGTTTAAGTTTCCCAATGACCCATCCAGCAACTATTGCAATGGTTAAACCAGTTACGACATAAATAAGTGCGGTCTTCCAACCAAACATCCCAAACAAAAGAATTACCGCAACTTCATTAATCATCGGAGAAGCTATCAAAAAAGATAAAGTGACACCTAACGGTACACCCGACTCAACAAAACCCAGGAACAACGGAATGGCAGAGCATGAGCAGAATGGTGTTACAACGCCAAGCAATGAAGCCATCACATTCCCAGTGAACAGAGATTTACCTTCGAGTACCTTACGTGTTCTCTCAGGTGAAAAATACGAACGTATTACGCCTACGAAAAAGATAATTAGTGTGAGTAGGAGCATGACTTTTGGCAACTCAAAAACAAAGAATCGCAGTGCTTCAGTGAAGTGAGTACCTTTGGTCAATCCTAAAGCTGTATCAATTAACCAATCAGTGGCTGGTTGCAGAAAATGATAAATCAGATACCAAGCAGGCAATAACAATAGCGGTACAATTATTTTCTTATTCGACATTATTTACAGTTTTTTATTTCGGATAAAGACGAAATATGTTTTAAAATTTTTTATATGAATAACAATACGGCATAGTATACACCAACTATAATAAACAGTACTGCAACTCCACGTCTGAACCAAAGTTCGAAAGTCTTTATGTGATTGTAAAGTTTGCCAACATTGCCAATAGCATATGCAATTAACCATGCGAATATAATTACGGGTAACCCCGTGGCAATAGCAAACACAACTGGAAGATATAAACCATTGGCACTTGCTATGGTCATAGGTATGAGAATGGCGAAATACAATACACCACTATATGGGCAAAATGCCAAGGCAAACAGCATTCCCAATAAGAGTGTGCTCCAGTAACTTCCTTTGACCTTTTCTTCAATTTTATCAGTTAATCCGGAAAAACCCGGAAACTTGATTTTTATAACATCAAGCATGAATAATCCGATGATAATAAGAAGTGGTGCAAGAAGTCTTTCTCCCCATCCTTGGAACAATCTTGAAATATTCATCTGGCTTGCACCAAAGAAAAGTATTACTGCTAATCCTGTGTAACTTATTGCCCGTCCAAGAGTGTAAACGAGACCGTTCATGAACACTCGTTTTCTGTTATCAATATCACGGCTTATGAATCCGACTGCCGTAATATTTGTTGCCAAAGGGCAAGGACTTATTGCTGTCATAAGTCCCAGTATTAATGCTGTAACAAATGAATATTGTGAATTATCAAGAATATTCTTTAAAAAGTCCATGTGAATCAGAATAAAACTTTGTCAACGGCAGATTTAATTTCCACCTTCATTTTTTCAAGGTCATGGGCATTCATGAATCCGGAACTGGTAATATCAATCTTTTTATCACCCCGGACGACCAGAAGTGTTTGTCCCCCGACTCCCAACTTACTGGCAATTTCTTTGTTGGTGGCTTCATCAAGATTCAGTGCTGAAAATATATATTCACCTGCCTTTACTTCATTTGGGTATAATGCTTCAACAGCCTTACGTGCATTTTCTTCAACTGCCATGCAAGTTGAGCATCTGCGTGTAAAATGAAAATAGTACACGCTTATTTTTGGTGAGCTAATTGTTTTTGCAATCTCTTTTTTGTTTGCCTGACCATTGCAGGAAAAACCACTTAGAACAATAACCAGTACTGTAGCTAATAATGTTAATTGTTTCATGATTTGACAGATTTAATATTTTGATAATACCTCTTTAATCTCCAATGCAGACGGCACACGTCCCTTTATTTCAACTTTCTCATTCACAACAAGTGCTGGAGTAGCCATAATGTGATACTTCATTATTTCAGTAATGTCTTCAACCTTTGTTATGGTGGCTTGAATACCATTTTTTTCAACTACCTCACGAGTAAGTTTCTCCAGTGATTTGCATTTGGCGCAACCTGTACCTAAAATCTTGATTTCCATAATATTTATATTAAATCATTTCGGATATACCCGAAACAATTAGTTAAAATTTTTACTTTTTAAAGAATTTTGCGAATATCAGCCTTGCTTCTTCCCAATTTTCCGGATTGATGCAGTACCTTATATAAGGTGGATTGATTTCACCCTGGATTAAACCTGCTTCTTTTAGTTCTTTCAAATGTTCCGACAATGTGGAGCGGGCAATAGGTAAAATTTCTGCCATGTCACCGCTATAGCAGGCTTTGTTAAGATTATTAGAAAGGTAATCAAGAATGAATACACGGGTTGGATTGGACAATGCTTTCCCGTAGCGTGCAATCTTCTCTTGATTATCTGTAATGGGTTTTTCTTTTGCCACTGGTAATGTTTTCATTTCGGAAATTTCCGAAACAAAATTATACTAATTTTTGATTGACGATGTTAAAACCTTTAAAAATATGATGAAAAATATAAATATTTAATTCGAAAAGAACTCAAACCCGGAAATTTTGGTCGATACTCCAGCATTTGAGTGTAGATTATAATCCAACTTCATTATGCATATTTCATCCAAAAAAAATCCAAGTTCTTCATCAGATTTCGCAGTGCTCCAGATTCTCCCCTCATTGACAACAACTGTTCCTCGGCAAATTTCACCATCTTCAGTTTTTTCTCTTATTATCTCACCAACAAATGTTTTCCGCCAATTCGATTTGACCAAAAACATTTCAATTATCTCAATTGGTGGTATCTTTTTCTTATCCATATGGTCAAAATTAGGTTGCAAATATATTGGAAATCCCAGTATATTATTGATTTAAAATATTAATGATGGTAAGAATTAGTATCAGAAGTCGAAATCAAGCAGGTCATCTTGACTCGGTTGAGGATTAATTTTTGCATCTGGTTTTTTCTTGCCATTTCCACAGTCCCCACAATATTGCTGAATTGCGTTGATATCCATTTTATCGATGAAAAAATTAACATCCACTACAAACATCGTACAATCGTTTGTAGGACATTCTAAACAAAAGCTGAGGTTAGATACTCTTTTGGTTTGGATGTCCTGTGAAATCAAATGAATATTGTATTTATAATAGAATAGGTCCAAGAGTACAACCTCATTTATTTTGATATCGGTCTTTTAAACTACTACCCATTCTTTGGACCACTATTTGTCTTTTCTTAATTGATTAAAATTATTCTTATGATGATGTAAATACGTGTTAATTAACCGGAAATAACTCGCAGAGTTATTCTGGTTATTAACACCTTTTCTTTTTTGCCTACTTTTTTCTTTTGTTAATAAATTCATTTTCTGTTAATATTTATGCTGCCGGTTTGTACAGCTCTGCCGGAATTCTTCTTCCAATACCCTGGTGATGCAATTCGTAATTGTAATAGCTGATATACTCCTTTAATCCCTGGTACAGTTCCAGACCATCATTAGCCGGATACAGGTATACATAATCATATTTCAAAGATCTCCAGAACCTCTCTATAAATATATTATCAATGGCTCTACCTTTGCCATCCATACTTATAATGATACCCTCGGTTGTCATAAGCTCAATCCAATCTTCACAGGTAAACTGACTGCCCTGGTCAGAGTTTATGATCTCCGGCTTACCATGTTCTTTAATTGCCCGTTTCATGACCGATAATGAAGCTTCAGCATCAAGAGTATTTGATATCCCCCAGCCAACGATATAGCGGCTGTATAGATCTATTATGGCCGTTAAATAAAGAAAACCATTCTTCATGGGAATATATGTTATGTCGATGGCCCAGACCTGATTGGAACGTTCTATCTTCAATCCCTTCAATAAGTACGGGCGAATATATTTACTCAGCCCCAATTTGCTCAGATTCCTCTTAGGATATATCGCCATCAAGCCCATAAGGCGAAGCAGTCGACGAACTCGTTTATGATTAGCTACAATACCCATACTCAACAGCAGATCCTGTATGCGCATAACTCCTTCAGTCGGATGCTTCAAATAGTGCTCGTCCATGATTCGCATGATCTCAAGATTATCCCTTTTCTCTCCTTGAGGATTATAATACAAACCACTTCTGTGAACCGATAAAATTTCACATTGTTTTCTGATGCTCAGAACATGTTCACTATCAATAATATCTAATCGCTCTCTCACAGTCCAATTTTCTTTAGATTTTTTTTTAGAAAATCATTTTCTATTTCCAATTGGCCGATCTTAGCATAGAGCTTTTCTATATCAATTTCTTTTTCCGTTTCTTTTGATTGCTGGTCGAATACATGAGCAGAGTTCTCTAAAAACTCCTTCTTCCATTTACTAATTATGTTCGGATGAACTTCAAAATGTTTTGATAATTCAGCAAGGGACTGACGCTCTTTGAGCGTTTCAATCGCAACTTTGGCCTTAAAAGCCCCGGTAAATTTTCTTCTCGTTTTTTTCATAATACACTGGTAAATTTAATTGATAATTTTCAACTTAACCAGTGGTCCTAATTTTGGGGAGTATTATATTTGTCGGAATGTCGAAGATTAAATAATGCTTCTGTTTTGTCAAAATTTTACCTTTTGCAACCACACAGTATGAATTTACAAAAAAGGAATTTCCACCCATCTGGGAGTAACGGTTTCGAAGACCGAGAAGGGTGAGGTCAGCAGGAAAATAGTCTTGTAGTGTCATCTTATCGTATATTCTAACTATAAATACTTAATGTACGGGTAAAAGGTGGGGGACGGGGTATCCAAATCTTTCGACCCCCTGGGGGTGGGGGGTGCTTCTGGGCACGGGGTCATACATGGATTAATTCGAAGTGACAAAAAAATCCGGACATAGTTTTCACTTCATAAAAATCGGTTTTATAAAAAATTATAGAAAATTATAATCTGAGGGAAAAACGGAATGGCTAAAAATAAATGCCCATGAAAATTTTCAAAAAAAAAGCAAGAACACTACAAAAGTCTATATAGAGTTCTAATACAAATTTGTTAAAGTACTTATATACTTTTATTTAAGAAAAATAAAACAGGCTGCCGTAATCAAAACAATACAAATAAATGCGATGTAGGAGTACGGACTCGCCCAATTGTAAGACCATCCCAATCTCGGATTAATCTTGCGAACTAATATTCTTGGGTCTTGAGGGTTGAAATAGAAAATTCCTTTCCAGTTATTGGGATTTTTGCTCATTGTTTCAAAAATCGCTTTCTCAAGTTTGGTTTTCATTTTCTAATATGATTTATAAATCAAATATAAGACGAATTAGTAAAAGAATAAAACTGTATATTAGGATTATAGTGAATCAAAATGTCATTATTACTGTTTCATTTAACATCGGATGGAACACTAATGCACGTAATAATTTAAAATTACTTAGAAATACATAAGAAATTGGAAAAATTAGTTTCTTTTCAGAAGTTTATTTTTTAAGTCTTCACCATTCATAAAATCAGCATAGTGCTTATACATTATAGCAGTATCCTTATGACCGGAAAATGTTCTTGCCACATCAATACCGTGCTTGACAATATTTCGTTCAATGGCAAATCTTCGGAATGCGTGACTTGAAATAGCTTTATACTTTAATACATCAATGTATTCCATACCTGTCAATCGGTTTTTGTAAATCTTTACAGTTTCTTCTTTAAATACATCTTTGGCGATATTCTGTAGAACTACGTTAAACCAATTATGATGTTTAAATGACCACAAATACTTGTCTTCACTCCTATTTATGTATTTCTTGATAATGCTCATTGCATTTTGGTCAACGACCACAACGGTGCGTTCTTTATCTTTCTTGTGCTCGGCAAACCGGATATATACGCAATCATCTGCAATGCGCACATTACCTTTTTCAATTGTCAGAATTTCACCGATGCGAAGACCTATAAGTGAATTTATTCGAATTATGTCCTGTACAACAGGCTCTGTCTTTGTCTGTGGTTTATAATTTAAGATTCTCTGTACATCAGTTTCATCTATATGCCATTTTGAACTATAGGCAGGTAATTTCAGAAAGAATTCAATCTTTGGCAGGTTTAGTTGTTCAGCCACATAATTTAAGAATCTTATAACAATAGATTGATAGTTATGTACATGTGTTGATGTAATGTTCTTATTGCGAAATCTTGCAAACTCCTTAAATATGAACCCATACTTAACGACAGTGTTTTTACTTATAATTTCCTCAATTGTACTATTAAGCAAGTTTTTAGCATGATACGTTTTAAAACTTTTAAGTGCATATGAATAGACACGTTTACTGCTTGGCTTAACGTTCGTCAGTTGATGTAAATACTGATTGATGTAGTAATCAATATTAAACTTACTGAGTACTGATTTATCATATATTCGTAGTTGTTGTACTGTCGGATATGTATTATTGGCTACTGCAAACCGTCTTATTGCTTGTAGTTTTTCATCACGAAGGTTGAACAACTGCTTCTGTACAAGATTATCAAGTGTACCATCATTAAGTGCAGCCAGTTGGTTAGGTGGCAGATTAATATCACAGGGTATGTTATAACTTTCACCTTTGCCATTGACAGTACAGTAATATCTAAGGTAAGTTTTCTTATCTTTGCCTAAAGCAACAAACTTTAAAGTAAATTTTTTAATTCTCAAAGTGGTGATTTTACAAAGTTTTTATATACAGTTTCTATATGGTTTCAGTCAAATTATACGGTTGATATACAGTTTTAAGTCACTGGAATATTTTCTTCAATATTGATTATCAACTATATAACAAAGATAACATTTTAAATGAAACTGCCATAATAACTTCGTAAATTTACCATTAATAACAAAATCAACAGATTATGGCAGAGTTAAAGGAACTTATGAAAGCCCCCTACTTTGAAGGCACTGATCAGGATAGCAGAGTTGTAAAACTGACCGACTTTAAAGGTAAAAAATTAGTGCTCTATTTTTATCCCAAGGACAATACCTCAGGATGCACTGCTGAAGCATGCAATCTTCGTGACAACTATGATGATTTTTTAAAAAGAGGATTCGCAGTTGTAGGCGTAAGCATGGACAGTGAAAAATCACATAAGGGATTTGCTGAAAAATATTCCCTCCCGTTTCCGCTCATTGCCGATACCTCAAAAAAGATCCTGAATGATTATGGCGTGTACAAGGAAAAAGAATTGTACGGAAAGAGTTACATGGGGATTGTCAGAACAACTTTCGTGATCGATGAGAACGGAGTTATTGAAAAGATAATTTCCAAAGTTGACACAAATGAGCATGCAGGGCAGATATTCAAGATTTATCAACAATAAAACCAATAATATGAGCAACGAACGAAAAGAAATAAACAAGGACAAGCTTAAAGCCCTTGAAGTAACTCTGGGGAAAATTGAGAAGGATTTCGGAAAAGGAACGATAATGAAACTTGGCGATCATGCCGTTGAGAATATCCAGGTTATTTCAACAGGATCTATTGGTCTCGACGCCGCGTTAGGAATAGGTGGTTTTCCCCGGGGAAGGGTGATTGAGATCTATGGCCCTGAAGCATCCGGAAAGACCACGCTTGCAATCCATGCTATAGCAGAGGCACAAAAGAACGGAGGCATAGCAGCCATTATCGATGCTGAGCATACATTCGACAGGAATTACGCCGAAAAGCTTGGAGTGGATGTCGAGAACCTGCTTATCTCTCAGCCCGATAACGGTGAACAGGCGCTGGAAATTACTGATAATCTGATCAGGTCGGGAGCTCTCGATATTGTCGTCATCGACTCGGTTGCCGCGCTGACTCCAAAAGCGGAGATTGAAGGTGAAATGGGTGATTCAAAAATGGGCCTCCAGGCACGGCTTATGTCGCAGGCACTTCGTAAGCTGACTGCAAACATCAGCAAAACAAACACTTCTTGCGTCTTTATTAACCAGCTAAGGGACAAGATCGGCGTAGTCTTCGGAAATCCTGAAACTACAACCGGAGGAAATGCCCTGAAGTTTTATGCCTCGGTAAGGATAGATATCCGCAAGACAAACCAGCTCAAGGAGGGAGAAGAAATAATCGGGAACCGCACAAGGGTGAAGATAGTCAAGAACAAGCTTGCACCTCCTTTCAGAAAGGCCGATTTTGATATACTTTACGGTGAAGGTATTTCACAGCTTGGTGAAATTGTTGACCTCGGAGTCGATTTCGATATAATAAAGAAAAGCGGATCATGGTTCGCCTATGGTGACACGAAGCTCGGACAGGGCCGCGATGCGGTAAAACAGATAATCAGGGATAATCCCGAATTATATGATGAGCTTAAACAGAAAATTGCCGAAGCTCTTAAAAAACAATAATAAGGCCTCTAATTTTTAATATCACCTTTATGAAAAGATCTCCTTACCTTTTGATGATAATAATCATCATCACTTTCTCCGTTTCCTGCAGCAGGAATGTTACGGTTCCAAAGGAAACCAGGCCCCGGATAAATAATCAGCTGACTGACCAGGAAAAGGCAGGCGGGGTAATGACTCCCGAGATAATGTGGAAGTTCGGACGGCTGGGATCATTCGCCCTTTCACCCGATGGAACAACGGTAGTTTACGCGGTTACAAACATTGACCTGCAGAGTGAAGCCCGCCAGTCGGACATATTCAAAATAGCTTCCGGTGGAGGTGATCCTGTAAGGCTGACCACCAACGGCGGTTCATCACCACAGTGGTTCGACAATGGTAAAAAAATTGCATTTGTCAGGGGAAATGATCTTTTCACAATGAATGCCGACGGCTCAGAACAGAAAAAGGTTTCGGGAATTGAGGGCTTTGAAATTTACAGTATTGCACCTGTTGGCAATATGATTTACTTCACAAAAAGAGTGAAGCTCGACCAGACCGCCAACGAAAAATACAATCTTCCAAAAGCAAATGTGAGAATAATAAACGACCTCATGTACAGGCACTGGAATTACTGGAGCGATTATTCATACAGCCATATATTTGTTGCATCCTTCAATGGTGATTCAGTTTCGAACAGAAAAGATATTATGGAAGGTCAGAAATTTGAATCGCCGCTGTCGCCCTATTTTGATGAAGGTGAAATCTCCTGGAGTCCTGATGGAAAATATGTTGCCTATACTTCCAAGAGATTGAGGGGCAAAGAAGATGCAAGGAGCACCAATTCCGACATATTCCTGTACGAGATATCTTCCGGGAAGGAAGTAAACATCTCAGAAGTGAACAAGGGTTACGACAGATGCCCGGTATTCTCACCCGACGGTTCAAAGATCGCTTACCAGAGCATGGAGAGAGACGGATATGAAGCAGACCTTGACAGGCTTTTCGTTTATGATGTGAAGACGGGAACCCGGACATGGATAACAAAGGGATGGGAATTTGACGTTGAAAGCATCAGATGGGGTAATGAGAAAAATCTCTACTTCATATGTGCGCATATGGGGACATCCCAGGTTTTCAGGGCAGATATTTCAGGCAAAGGTGTAATACAGGTCACAAAGGGCAATCATGAGCTTGCTTCCCTGGAACTGGAATCTGGAAAAGCTATAGCATCACTCATGTCATTTTCACTTGCTCCTGAAGTTGCTGCAGTTGATATTGGCACAGGCGATGTTAAACAGATCAGCGGAATAAACAAATCGATCTATGAGTCGATCAAAATGGGAAAATCAGAGGAGAAATACATCAAGACCAAAGATGGCAAGGATCTGCAGATATGGATCGTTTTCCCTCCAGATTTTGATCCTGCAAAAAAATACCCTGCACTTCTCTTCTGTAATGGTGGCCCGCAGAGTACGCTTTGTCCATTCTGGTCGTACAGGTGGAACCTCCAGATGATGGCAGCAAAAGGGTACATAGTATTTGCTCCCAACCGGAGGGGTGTTGCAGGTTTTGGCCAGGCATGGAAAGAAGAGATATCAGGGGATTATGGTGGCAAGAACATGCAGGATTACCTTGATGCTACTGATGCCATGGCAAAAGAACCTTACGTCGATGCTTCAAAGCTCGGGGCAGTAGGTGCAAGTTATGGCGGTTACTCGGTTTTCTACCTGGCAGGTATACATGAAAAGAGGTTTAAAGTATTCGTTGCACACTGTGGCGTTTTTGATTTCATAAGCGAATATGGCGCTACGGAGGAATTGTGGTTCAACGACTTTGATTATAAAGGTCCATACTGGGAAAACCCGAAAAGTTACCAGTATTCACCGCACCTTAAGGTCAATAAATGGGATACACCTATCCTGATCATCACCGGAGCAAATGATTTCAGAATACCATATACTCAAAGCATGGAGGCATTTACGGCTGCACAGCTTCATAATGTGCCTTGCAGGCTTCTGTTCTTCGGGGACGAATGTCACTGGGTGCTGAAACCGCAGAATTCGGTCATATGGCAGAAAGAGTATTTCGAGTGGCTTGATAAGTATCTGAAATAGTAATGTATTCACCACTTTCAACTGTTCTGCAAAATGATTTCTTGGCAGCCTTTGCGGTGCATTGTGAACTTTGAGGTTAAATGTTATTAGCTTTCCGGCATTCAGCTTTTGAATAAAGCAGTCTCATAACTTCCTGTACTTTTAATTCTGCCGGCAATTCACTGTCGATCCAGTGAATTTTGACGCCGCGCCGCTCCATCCCCCTGAACCAGGTCATCTGACGTTTGGCAAACTGATGTATGGCAGTATCGAGGGCCCTGAACATTTCATCCATGGTAAGCTTACCTGTAAGGTACAATGTAATATACTTGTATTCAAGACCATAGTAGATCAATCCTTCAGGTTTTAATCCTGAGTCCAGAAGCTTACGCACTTCCCCGATCATCCCTTTGTTGAGCCTCTGCCTTAGACGGGCAGTGATCCTTTCACGTCTTTTAGCCCTGTCGCCCGTAATCCCGATCACGATTGAATTCAGTTTTGGCATGATGGCCTGTTTCTTCCCTGCCTTAAGATTGTACCTTTCGATTTCGATCGCCCTTATAGCTCTTTTCCTGGTATCTATGTCGGTAATATTGTGCAACTCCCTGTAGGATGACAGGATTTCAGCAAGTTCGCCAAGCGATTTTTCTTTAAGCTCAGTTCTGAGTTCCGGGTCGGGTGGCACTTCATACATCCTGTAACCTGAAACGATACTGTCGATATACATTCCCGACCCGCCGCAGACAACCGGAAAAACCTTCCGTTGCCTCATTTCATAAAACACCCTCTGAAAATCGTGCTGGTATTCAAATACGTTGTACTTATAGCCAGGATCAACAATGTCAATAAGGTGATAAGGTATTTTTACACCGTCAGCAATATAGTCATTGTAATCTTTCCCAGTTCCAAGGTCCATGTGCCTGTAAACCTGGCGGGAATCAGCGCTGATAATCTCACCGTTCAGGAGTTTTGCCACTCGTGCTGCAAGGGATGTTTTTCCCGAAGCAGTTGGCCCTGTAATTACAAGAAGGTCATAAACAGGTTTGTTGCCATGTATCATTTTCAGAACCTTGGGTACAATGAAAGCAAATTACCATAAATTTATTTATTTTTGCGTCACTTAACTTGATCAGATATGGATTTCAAGTTTTTATCTCACCGGATAAGGAATGTCATACTAAACCCCGTCAATGCATGGGATGCAATTTACCGTGAGAACAGACCAATAAGGGACGTAAGGGACAGCTTCTTCTTCCCACTTGTCATACTTGCTGCATTATCTGCATTCCTCGGATCGTTTTTTTTTACCAATACAGAACTTTCATGGGTATATAACGTTCTCACAGGAATAAAGTACTTTTTGCTGCTGACGGTTGTTATCTATGTTACGGCATTGGCTTTCAAAGAGATCACAAAAAAGTTCGGTCTGAACTGTGATTTTATTTCCTCATTCAAAATTATCGCCTATTCATCCGCTCCTTTTCTTCTGTGCCAGATTATCAGCAGGCTTTTCGAATCCTTTATCTTTGTTAATATCCTTTCATTATATGGCCTCTATATCTTCTGGACAGGTGTTGAAAAGATGCTGAATCCCCCCGCGCCGAAGAAGTTGCCCTTGATGATCACAGCCACTGCGATTTATATCATAACTTTTATTGCTGTCAACTGGCTTCTTTCAAAGATCCTCGAAGGATTTTACTTTTCATTTTTTGCATGACCGAAACCGGAAAATGAAAAGAGCGACATCCGATATCACGATCAGGAACAAGAAAGCATCGCATGACTATGAATTCCTTGAGAAATATGTGGCTGGCATCAAGCTCACAGGTACTGAAATAAAATCCCTGCGGGCAGGTAAAGCCACTCTTACCGACTCATACTGCCTTTTCAGGGAGGGGGAACTGTTCATCAAAGGTATGCATATTTCAGAGTACTGGTGGGGAAACCTTAACAATCACGATCCGCTTCGTGAACGCAAGCTGCTTCTCAGGATCCGCGAACTAAGAAAAATTGAAAGGAAGGTGAAAGAAGCAGGTCTTACGGTTATCGTTACGAAAGTATTTATCAATGAAAGAGGGCTGGCAAAAGGAGAGATTGCTGTCGCCAGGGGGAAAAAGGAATACGACAAGCGCGAAACCCTTAAACGGAGGGATAGTGACAGGGAGCTTGACCGTTTCCGGAAAAAATAATCAGAAATTGGGACTGAGAAGGTATCGCGAGTAAAATTTTACAATATTTTCAACGGCTTCCTCAGCAGTGTCAACAAGGGTAAAGATATTCAGGTCGTCGGGTGAAATATTATGCTCTTCGGTCAGCATTTCTTCATTGATCCATTTAAGAAGTCCGCCCCAGTATTTTTTCCCCACCAGAATGATAGGGAATTTCCCAATTTTCCTTGTCTGAATAAGGGTCATTGCTTCAAAAAGCTCATCGAAAGTTCCAAATCCTCCAGGTAAAACAATAAAACCCTGAGCATATTTCACAAACATTAATTTTCTTACAAAGAAATGATCGAAGGTTATCAGCTTATCTGAGTCAATAAATGGATTTGGTTTCTGTTCAAATGGGAGGTCAATGTTGATTCCGACTGATTTTCCGTTTCCCCTTTTTGCTCCCTTGTTTGCAGCTTCCATTATACCGGGACCTCCTCCTGTTATGATACCATAACCGTTCTGTGTAAGCCTGAACGCAATTTCCTCAGCCAGCTTGTAATGTTTACCATTATAGTGTGTTCTTGCCGAACCAAAAATAGAGACACACGGACCTATACGTGCAAGCTTTTCAAAACCTTCAACAAGTTCGGATATTATTTTGAAAACTCTCCACGATTCTGTTGTGTGGATCTCCTGCCACGTTTTCTGCTCAAATGCATCTTTAATAAGATCAGCCGGTTTATCCATAAATGTTTTGTTTTTCAATTCCAAATATAAAAAAATTCTATGCCTTAAGTTCAGGTGCAAGGTATATTCCGGTATAGCTTTCATTGCATTTCACCAGATTCTCCGGTGTACCGGCAAAAATTATTTCTCCGCCCTTATTCCCTCCTTCTTTTCCCATGTCGATAATATAATCGGCCATTTTTATCACATCCATATTATGTTCGATCACTACCACGGTGTTTCCGCGGTCGACAAGTTTGTTAAGCACATCAAGAAGGACCCTGACGTCCTCAAAATGCAAACCTGTGGTCGGCTCATCGAGGACATACAGAGTCTTGCCTGTATCGCGGCGTGCAAGTTCTGTTGCCAGCTTGACCCGCTGAGCCTCTCCGCCCGAAAGAGTTGTCGACTGCTGGCCGAGCCTGATATAACCCAGTCCGACATCCTGAAGCGTTTTTATCTTGCTGTAAATCGAAGGGATATTTGCAAAAAATTCAACTGCCATGTTGACAGTCATATCCAGGACATCGCTTATTGATTTCCCCTTGTATTTTACTTCAAGCGTTTCACGGTTGTAACGTTTCCCGTTGCAGGCAGTGCAATGAACGTACACATCCGGCAGGAAATTCATTTCGATTGTTTTGACTCCGGCGCCTTCACATTCCTCGCACCTGCCACCCTTTAAATTGAATGAAAATCTTCCTGCTCCGAATCCTCTTATTTTTGCCTCGGTTGTCTGTTCAAACAACTTTCTGATGTCGGTAAAAACACCTGTGTAAGTTGCCGGATTGGATCGGGGTGTTCTTCCAATGGGTGACTGGCTGACCTCGATTACCTTGTCCAGATATTCGGTTCCAGCGATATCATGGTATGGCAAAGGTATATTTCCTGAATTATGATACTTTTTTGCCAGAGCAGGCTGTAGAGTCTGATTAATCAGTGTGGATTTGCCACTTCCCGAAACTCCGGTCACACAGATAAATGTTCCGAGTGGAAGTATCATGTCAATATTCCTCAGGTTATGTCCGGAAGCGCCCGTCATCACGAGGAACCTACCATTGCCTTTTCTTCTTGTTTCAGGAATATGAAACTTTTTCTTATTGTTAAGATAGGACGAAGTAAGGGTATTAAAGGATTTTATATCGTCCGGAGTGCCGAAGGCGACAACATGGCCTCCATGACGGCCGGCTCCCGGCCCCATATCGATAACATAGTCGGATGAGAGTATCATCCCCTTGTCGTGTTCTACAACTATGACTGAATTCCCCGAATCCCTCAGCTGCTTCAGGGAGGCGATAAGCCTTCTGTTATCCCGCTGGTGGAGTCCGATGCTTGGTTCATCAAGAATATAGAGAACATTAACGAGACGCGAACCTATCTGGGTCGCCAGCCTGATTCTCTGGCTTTCCCCGCCTGAGAGAGTCTTTGCTCCCCTGTTTAATGAAAGGTATTCAAGGCCGACTTCAAGAAGGAACCCCAGCCTTGCCCTGATCTCTTTCAGTATTTCTGACGCAATAAGCCGTTGTTTTACAGTAAGTTTTTCTTCGATATTCTCAAGGAATGACGACAGCTCCCTTATGTCCATTGCTGAAAGTTCACCTATATTTTTTCCTGCGATCCTGAAATACAAAGCCTCCTTTTTAAGCCTGGTCCCGTTACAGTCAGGGCATACGTCATACTGTACATACTGGTCCCTTAGCCTTGTTCCGTTCTTCTTTCCGTTTATTTTCTCGAGATTTCCCACAAAATTTACAACGCCTTCAAAAGTAAGAAAGTAGTTGGATGTCATTCCAAGTGGGGTATTTGACAGTTTCAGTACCTCATCAGATCCGTATAATACCTTGTTCAGCGCCTCCCCGGGAATATCCCTGACCGGAGTGTCAAGTGTGAAGCCGTTCTTCTCTGCAATTGCCTCAATCTGCCAGAAGATCCAGGTATTCTTGTATTTTCCGAGAGGTTCGATTCCTCCCTTCCTTATGCTCAGTTCAGGGTCTGGTATCAGCTTTTTGATATCAATGCTTGATACTTCGCCAAGGCCATTGCAATGAGGACATGCTCCCTGCGGAGAATTAAACGAAAAAGTGTAGGGAGCCGGTTCTCCGTATGAGATCCCTGTCACCGGATCCATCAGATGCCGGCTGAAATACCGGGGTTCATCACTGTCGGCATCAAGCACCATCATCACTCCGTCGCCCTGGTCAAGTGCCATCAGAACAGAATCATGGAGACGCTTCTCTTTTATTTCGCCGACCCTGAACTTGTCGACCATAAGCTCAATAAAATGCGTTTTATACCTGTCAAGTTTAAGTCCATGGACAAGCTCCCTGATTTCACCGTTTATCCTGACATGAAGGAATCCCTTTCTCCTTAACTGTTCAAAAAGTTCCTTGTAATGCCCTTTTCTTCCTTTCACAATGGGTGCCAGAATATAAACTTTCTTCCCTGAAAACCTTGTGTTTATAAGGTCAAGTATCTGCTCATCAGTATAATGGACCATTTTTTCACCTGATTCATATGAATATGCCTCGCCTGCCCTTGCGTAGAGAAGTCTTAGAAAATCATAAATTTCGGTGATGGTACCTACAGTTGACCTTGGATTTTTGTTTGTTGTTTTTTGTTCAATTGAGATGACAGGGCTCAATCCGGAGATCTTGTCAACGTCAGGTCTTTCCATGCCTCCGAGGAAATGACGTGCGTAGGCTGAAAGGGTTTCCATGTACCTGCGCTGACCTTCAGCATATATGGTATCAAATGCGAGGGATGATTTTCCGCTGCCGCTTAATCCCGTGATCACTACCAGTTCGTTCCGCGGAACTGTGACATCAATGTTCTGAAGATTATGGACTCGTGCGCCAAATACTTTAATAACTTTATCCATCTGCCGGAAGACCTTCTCAAAATCAGTTTACCGAATCAGTTCTTTCAAATGACCGCATCCCTTCAGCAGGTATTTTTATCAGGTATTCCTTGTTTGGCCGCGGAGTAAAGTAAGGTTTCCTCAGCCAGGGATTAAATAATTTCAGGAGCTTGTAATTGGTACCATACCTCTTCGCAAAATCTGAAAAATCTGTAATTGCAGTGTCAATTTTCACTTCATAGTATTTCAGTTCGGGATAAAGGTCAGTTTTATCAAGATCAAATCCATAGCTCTGCGGATCATTGATTATCAGCTTATAAGCCACTGCTCTGAAAATATACCTTGAGGTTTCGTCAGCCAGCAGCAGATCGTAATAATTGTTTTGCTTTTGTATTTTTATCTGTTCATCCAGTGCGCTCCTGCCGCCATTGTATGATGCAGCAGCCAGTGTCCAGTTACCATACTTTTCATAGGATTTAAGAAAATAGTTACATGCAAACTGGGTTGATTTTTCAACATCATACCTTTCATCTACGACATCATTGATTTCCATACCGTCCTCCTTTCCTGTTACAGCCATGATCTGCCAGAAACCTGTCGCCCCGATAGGGGAAACCATGTTGCTGAATTCGCTTTCAGCTGCTGCAAGATATTTAAAGTCGTCGGGGATATTATTTTTGCTGAGTATTTTTTCGATTACCGGAAGATATCTGTTTGCCCTTTTGATAATCAAAATTGTTGATGAATGCCTGTAGGCGCTGATTATTAATTCACGTTCAAGGCTTTCTCTTGTATCAAAATTTTCAAGCGGCATCCTCTCGCCTGCAAATGTTACAGTATCAGGAATTTTACATGACCTGTTGAGGTGTGTTGTATCTGAAAATGATTTATGCTCATCTTTTTTGCTGAAATACCTGAAGCTCTGGTTCGCAGTTACAACAATTCCGGTTAAACAGATGAGTATCAGGCCTGCAATTATAGTTTTCCTTACTGATTTCTGCATGATAAAATGACCTTATAAAAAAATAAGATGCAAAGTTAATGAATTTGCACCTTATTTATTATATAGGGCCAATCTAAAAATATACCTGACACCTCCGGTCATTAAAAAAAAGAAGAAAATTACAGGTGTGTATTTCAGAATTTAAATGAGAGCCCCGAGAATACTCCGAAGGAATATGGATGTTCTCTTGTTCCCACCATTTCATTGAATGGGCTCAGGTAATACCTGAATGTAGGTTCAAGATTCAGGGAGATCCTTTTACTGATGCTGTACTCCAGTCCCATGCCGATTGAGCTGCTTACAATAAATGAACTCAATCCGTCGGTTTTGCCGATATAGTATTTACTTCCGTCGACATGAGCATTGACAGTGTTATTTACCAGAATATTATAGGAAACTCCGCCGATAATGTTGACGCCTAAAGTTTTGTCAATCAGTTTGTATCTCAGGAATACAGGAATTTCCATATAGCTGAAGTTCTGGTAAAGGGCATTGTCGGCATATGTCAGGTTAGCTTTGTCCGGATCAAATACATCATTCGAATATACAGTGATAACGCGATCACCTGCCCTGTCGATGAGAAATACATCAGCGTTTTCTGTCAGGATATTGCCGTTTGACGTAATCACTTCAAAATTGTCGGTGCCTTTTGAATAGTCATACCGTCTGAATCCGGTGTATGAAGCAATTCCCTCGATCTGGTTCTCCACTGAGGAATAGAATAGTCCCGACTGGACGCTGAGCTTTTTACCAAGTTTATATGAAAGTGAAACACCTCCTGAGAAAGAGATCATGGACTGTTCAGATAAGCCAAAAAGACCGTTGCCTTCGTCTGAAGTTCCTTCATGGCTGACATAATACGTTGGAGTGACTGATGCAGTAATTGTTATTTTTCCCTTTTTAGTATTTGGTGCCTTGTATTCAATTCCCGTCAGGTTGCCATTGTTGCCTTTAAAAATATCATAAGCGTCGTCAGCCTGAGTTTCTGGTTTCTTAATCACATCCGGTTTCTGAATCACAGTTGAATTGTTCTGTGTATCAAACAATTTTTCCTGTTTTATCAGGTTTGCCTGAGGATTTAACGCTGACTCAGGAAACACTATTATTGCATCGGGTAAATGGGCCAATGCTGGTCCAGCTTCAGTTTCAGCTTCGGCTTCAATTGAAGGTGCTGTTGCAATTGTCGTTTCGGTTTCAAATAAATCTGAAGGCAGCGCCCGGGTTTTACTAATTTGGCGGCTGAGGAGAGAAGATTTCCCGGCAGGCTTTTTATCAACATTATTATTCCTGTTTTGAGTTGATCCTTCATTCAAAGCAACCTCGGGATTTTGCATCTGGATTATTACTTCCCTGCTCCATCTGTAGGCATAAATGCTCAATGACACCAGAACGGCAACAAGTGCTGCTGCCCGGAGAATTACATAAGTTTTTTGTTTCCTCCTTATCACAGGGACAATATTATTCCATACCTCAGGTGGTGGAAGCACTTCATAGTCTTTCAGCCCATTTCTGAAAAGGAGATCAATATTTGCGTTCTTGTCAGCCATTTACAGCTTTTTTGTTCAAACCTGAGTAGACACTTACTTTTCTCTGCAGTATGGTCCTGGCACGAGAAAGGTTAGATTTTGAAGTTCCCTCTGAAATATTGATCATTCTGCTTATCTCCTTATGGGAATATCCCTCAATTGCAAAAAGGTTGAAAACCATTCTGTACTTTGGAGGTAGTTCTCTAATAATATTCAGGAGGTCAACAGCTTCAAGACCTGAATAATCCTCATTTTCAGGATCTGCATCAGGTTCCGGAATCGTATCAATATCATCAATCCTGTAGAGATTATGGTTGCTTCTGTATTTTTCCAGAGCCGTATTTACCACTATCCTGCGTATCCATCCTTCAAAAGAACCTTCGTTTTTATAATGCTTGAGGTTTTCAAATATCTTTATAAACCCCTCCTGGAGTATATCATGTGCTTCCTCATCATTACCGGAATATTGCAGGCATACAGCATACAGTCTGGGGGCATGACGCCTGTACAGAAGTTCCTGATCTCTTCTGTTACCAACCAGACAACCTTTTATAATATTTTTTATATCAGGCAAGGTATAGTACCTTTAACGGATATAAAAATAAATAAAATTTGTCTGAATTACCAGCAAATTCCAGATAGTTTGATGCAAAATAGATAAAAAAGGTTGCGTCTGATCCTTTTACAGATGGATTGCCTCACCAAAAGCGCTTTCAGCAGCTTCCATAATTGCTTCTGACATTGTTGGATGAGGATAAACAGATTTCATAATTTCGTAGGCAGTAGTTTCAAGTTTACGGGCGACAACTATCCCGGATATCATTTCGGTGACATTCGAACCAATCATGTGTGCACCGAGCAGTTCTCCATATGCTGCATCAAATATCAGTTTCACAAAGCCATCCCTGGCTCCTGAAGCGCTTGCCTTGCCGGATGCGGTGAAGGGGAACTTTCCAACCCTGACATCATAGCCGGCTTCCCTGGCAGCAGCTTCAGTATAACCGACTGAAGCTATTTCCGGACTGGTGTATGTACAGGCAGGTATATTGTTATAATCGAGAGGTTCTGTATCAAGTCCCGCAATTTTTTCAATGCAGGTTATCCCCTCGGCAGATGCAACATGAGCCAGTGCCGGACCATGAACAATGTCCCCTATAGCAAAAATGCCCGGAACGGAAGTCCTGTAAAACTCATCTACGGCAATTTTCCCTTTATCAGTCTGGATCCCGGCAGCTTCAACCCCTATACCTTCTATATTCGGAGTGACTCCTACAGCAGAAAGTATTACCTCAGCGTCAATCATTTCCTCCCCTTTTGAGGTTTTGACTTTCACCTTGCAAACATCCCCGGAAGTATCGGCCGACTCTACGTCGGAATCTGTAAGAATCTTCATCTTAAGCTTTTTGAATGACCTTTCAAGTTGCCTGGAAACCTCATCATCTTCATTTGGTACTATCCGGGGAAGAAACTCAACAAGCGTGACCTGGGTGCCCATAGTCTGGAAAAAACTGGCAAACTCGCTTCCGATCGCACCTGACCCGACAACAACCATGGAAGACGGTTGGTTGGCCAGAGTCATCGCTTCCCTGTATCCGATGACCTTCAGTCCGTCCTGCTTAAGGTTTGGAAGCTCTTTCGATCGTGCTCCTGTAGCCAGGATAATATTCTTTGCTGTATAGCTTTTCCTGCTGCCCTGGCTGTCCTCTACTTCAACTTTATTATTGCCGGCAATACGACCAAAGCCGGCTAAATGCTCAATCCCGTTCTTCCTGAAAAGGAACTGGACTCCCCTGCTCATCCCTTCGGCCACATTTCTGCTCCGTGCAATTATCGCCTTAAAATCGGGGTTTACGGTTCCTTCTATATTAATGCCAAAATCAGATGCATGATTCAGGTAATCAAATACCTGGGCGCTCTTAAGCAGTGACTTTGTGGGTATACATCCCCAGTTCAGGCAGATACCTCCGAGCTCCGCTCTTTCTATAACGGCAACTTTCATTTTAAGCTGTGAAGCCCTTATGGCGGAGACGTATCCTCCAGGGCCGCTTCCAATAATGATGAGATCGTAATCCATGATTTATCTGTTTATTTCAGATTGATTTAAGCTTACTGGTTTTAATTTCAAATACCTTGTTACCCTGTTTATACTCCTGGCAATGATCCAGATGAGTACCAGGGTGAATATTATTGTCGCTCCGACCGGAATGCCGGCATAATATGATATTGCATATCCTGTTGCAGTTCCTGCAAATCCTGCCAGAACTGATCCGAATACAATATTCTTGTATCTTTTGGTAAAAAGCATTGCAATATTAGGCGGTATGGTAAGCAGTGAAATCACGAGAACAACTCCCGCCATCCTTATATTAAGGACAATGGTAAGTGCGACGAGAGCCGTTGTGATATATCTGAATACATTGACATGCCTTGAATATGTCCTTGCAAATACCTCATCGAATGAGATATAGAGTATTGTCCTGTAAAAAATCACGAAATAAAGGATCAGTATCAGCGACATTGCTGCAAGGGCAATTATATCAGCGTTAGTCACAGTAAGGATGCTTCCGAAGAGGTATGACATCAGGTTTGGAGTATAGCCCGGCGTAAGGTAAATGAAAATGATGCCTGTTGCCATTCCGAAGGCCCAAAGTATCCCTATTGCAGAATCTTCCCTTAGTTTTTGCCTCACTGAAAGGTACTCCACGCCAAGAGCTGAGAGAATGCTGAAAACTCCTGCTCCGACAACCGGATTTATTCCAATGAAGTATCCGATCCCTATCCCTCCGAACGAAGCATGGGCCATGCCCCCGCTCAGAAATACAATCTTTTTTGAAACAATGTAAGTGCCTGCAATTCCTGCTGTTATGCTGGCGAATACTGCTCCAAGCAGGCCTTTTATTACGAATTCGTACTGAAAAATAGTTCCTTCCACTGTCTAATGATTTTTAAGAACGGTATGAGGAATCTCTCCATGCGTCACAAGTTGTATCGGGCATCCGTATGCCATGAGCTCTTCATTTGATATTTCTGAAGAAGGATGATAGTGAAGTGTTATGTTGACACAGGCGAATGACCTGACATGAGCCGAGATTGTACCTATGTCATGAGATATCATCAGGATGGCCATCTTTTTGTTGAGGATCCTGAGTTTCTCATAGAAATCATTTTCAAAATTGGCATCAACAAAATTTCCGGGCTCATCCAGCAGCAAGAGGGGCGGGTCGCCTATCACGGCACGACCCAGAAGAACTCTTTGGCTCTGCCCGCCCGATAACTCATTCATCAAGGAATCAGCAAGGTCTGCAAGGCCCAGGTCGTTTATTACCATTTCAGCTTTCCTTTTATCAGCTGCCGTCATCCTGGAAATCAATCCTTTGCGGATCATGAGGCCAGACAGAATGACATCTTTTACGGAAACAGGATAATTATTGTCGCCGGTAGAAACCTGGGGCAGATAACCTATCTTATAAGGCGCAAGAAGATCATGGTTAAAAACCAGGGTCCCCTTCACTGGCCTGACCAGACCGAGGATGATTCTTAGAAGGGTGGTTTTGCCGCCTCCATTGGGGCCGACCACCCCGATGAAATCATTTTCATAAACTTTGAAATCGATCCCGGTGAGCACCAGGCTAGTGTCATAGGAAGCCGATACAGAATTCATTTCAAGCAACCATTGCGTCATACCTTCATTAATTCATTTGGTCCTCAAGACCCGATTTGATAATATCAATTATTCTTGTCGTGGCTGTGAACCAGTCTTCCGACAACGGATCAATTATTATAACTTTTTCTCCCGTTTCATCTGCAATTGCACGTGCATTTTTAGTATCATACTCACGCTGCACAAGAATAAACTTAAGCTTTTCATTTTCAGCCCTGTCGATAAGATATTTCATGCGTGAAGGGGAAGGTTCCTTTCCTTCATATTCAACCGGTATCTCTTCCAGTGCATAATCTCTTGCCAGGTACCCGAGGTCAGGGTGGTAAATCATGAAGGCCTTCGACTTGCCGGCTGAAGAAAGCTCTTTTGCTTTTTTATCAGCTTCTTCTATCTTTTTATAAAGGACCTGGTAATTTTTCTCAAACTGTTCACGGTGCCCGGGATCAAGTTCAATAAGAAATTCCTTTATGGCAGCAGCCATTTTAAAGGCACATGCCGGAGATACCCAGAAATGAGGATCAGCTCCTTCAATCCTGGAGTCTGAATGTTGATGCTCCGGATAAATAAGGTCTATTTTGTTACCCAGGGAAAGCTTTTTCATGTTCCTGTTTAATTCATAGAACCTGTCGAGCCATGTCATTTCAAATCCCAGGTACCCGTCGCTAATGTAGGCTTCCGACCTGCTGAGTTTTGCGACCTGTTCAGGATATGGCTCATAAATATGTGGATTGGCTCCGGCCGGAACCATAACATTGACTTTGAATTCCGACCCGGCAATGCCTTCAACAAAATATTTGAAAGGAGCGATACTGACCGTAATAATCCTGTCTACTGATCCGGTTTTGTTTCTTCCGCATGAAAATAAAATAATCACAGACAGAAACAAAACCACTTTTTTCATCGGCAGATCTTAAAGGTTCTCCTGCAAATTTAACACATAACATGAGAAAAGGTTTAGATACCTGAGATTATTATGTTTCAGGAACAGTTGGCGGTCGTTACGAAAAAAAAGCTGGTGCCTCTTCACCAGCCTTAAAATCAGAATGAAAATAATTAATAAGTCTGAAGGGAAATCTTAAAATATCCCGTCGCTTTTGAAGCATTGATCTGAAATTTCCATGCTCCTTCCTTATCCTTGTTTTCCTCTTCAGAAATCTTGAATGATTTTCGCCAGTCGAGGTTTCCTGATTCATCTATAAGAATGTCGGAATACACCTTGCCGTCGGGCATTATTATTTTAATACGTATATCACCTTTTTTGCAGTCACCGTTAACGGCCATCACAACTGTTTTGACAGTAGGTTCCACATCAAAAGTGTAATCCCCTGAAAATGAGTTTTCCTTTATCGATTTAGCAAAATCCCATGTGGTTCTTTCTCCTTCATCTCCGAACGGACGGTTAATGAACTGATCCATCCTCATATCGAAGAAAGGATCATTGTTAATATATGGCATTGCATATCGTTTAGCGAATCTCCTGGCCATATCATTATATTCAGGATTCATTTCAAATTGTTTCAGGGAATCCTTTATTAAATCAAAGTTCTTTTTCTGAACATCCATTGATTTTATCAGTTCGTCCTGGGCGTCTTTCTGCTCGGTTATTGCTTTTTTCTGAGCTTCAATCTCTGCCTGGACCTTTAGTTCCCTTTCCTTTTCCTCATCTGTCTTGTCCTGAGCACCTGTGGGCTGGAATGCAAAACATGCAGATATCAGGAAAACTGCTGCAAATATTTTTCCGGTTTTTTTCATGACTACCCTGTTTTTTACTTAGTCGTATCAAAGATAATGCCCTGATATTCATTTTTTTGTTAACACAGCGTTAATGCAGGGTTAATGTTGGAGGCAATAATTGTGTCAATTGATAAATTGAATACTTTTGAATACAGAAATCCGGCAAAATGAAAAAGAAAAACACAGTCCTCCTGCTCGGCATCTTTTCAATAGTTATCCTGATAACCATACAGGTAATTATAATAGGGGTGGTGTGGCAACAGAAGAATGAAATGTTCAATCTGAGGTACAGGGTATTATCGCAGGACTGTCTTGCAAACATGAACAGAAAATGGTCGACAGATGGCTTTGACACTGTGCGTATCCTGCTCGGCGGGTATTCTGAAAAGGCAGTGAAGGAGATTTCCCAGATTAAAGATGATTCGGCTCTTGCCGCAAAAAAGAGGTATGTTCTTTCTTTTGTCACCAAGGTATTAAATCAGGAGCAGGATCTATCCCAATTTCTTGCAGATTATTTTGAAAGCAAGGGTATCGAAAAAAATTTCAACTATAAAATCATTATCCACAATTTTGAGCTGATAGATCGTGATCATGAAACCAGGATCCCGATCTATACAAGCACGGAATTTGCTAACCGTAAACTTCAAAAGCCGGACAATCCAAATGTACACCGCAAAATTTTCCGGCCCAGGCAGCCATCGGAAATATTCGTAATAGGGAACAGAATAGAGCGTGATTTTTACAGGCTTGATTTCGACTACTTTATAGATTTTACCAACAAACAGAAACTGATATTGAAAGAGACAGAAACATATCTTTCTCTCAGCATCTTCAGTATAATCGTAGTTGTGGTTTTATTTCTTATCACCTACAGGAACCTGATGGAAGAAAAACGTATGTCAAACCTGAAGACGGACTTCATTAACAATATGACACATGAGCTGAAAACACCTCTCTCAACAATCACTGTTGCAGGAAAGACCCTTGAAATGAATCAGATACGTGAGGATAACAGCAAGGTTCTCGAAACGGCAAAGCTTATCGGAAAACAAAGTCTGCACCTGAATCAGCTTATAAACATGATACTTGAAATAAGCATGTGGGAAAGGACACAGTTCCAGATAGACAGAAAAAAGGTGAACATCGGCAACCTGATGAATGATATTGTCACAAGCTTCAAAACCGGATGTCCCAGCTCGGTCTCTATCACTGAAAACTACAATTTCAGAAATAATGATGTTGAGCTTGATGAAGTCTATTTTACGACATTGATAAATAATCTTCTTTCAAATGCAGTAAAATATTCAGATGGTGATCCTGAAATAAAAATTGAAGGTTCAGCTGAAAACGGGAATTTAATTATAAATGTGACTGATAACGGGATTGGCATAAGCCGGAATGATCAGAAGCATATCTTTGACAAGTTTTACAGGGCTTCCACAGGGAATATACATAAGTATAAAGGCCTTGGACTGGGTTTGTATTATGTAAAGAAAATTGCGGAGGCTCACGGAGGCGATGTAACTGTCAGCAGCAAACCGGGAAAAGGAAGTATATTTACAGTAACAATACCGTATTAACAACCTAATCATTTTTGTTATGAAAGTCTTATTGGCGGAAGATGACAGGGATTTTGGCAACATACTATCGCAGTACCTTTCCATAAGCGGATTCGAGGTGACTCTTTCCCGCGATGGCTCTGAAGCATGGGAACAGTTCAAAAAGTCCAAACCCGACATTTGCGTCCTTGATGTCATGATGCCGGAAATGGATGGATTTACACTTGGCGAAAAGATAAAGCAGGCTGAACCTGAAATGCCTGTAATTTTTCTGACGGCCAAAAGCATGAAGGAGGATATTGTAAGGGGGCTCACAATAGGAGCTGATGATTATATAACCAAACCTTTTGATCCGGAGGTTCTTATACTCAGGATCAACAATATCCTGAAAAGGGCTTATTCATCAATGAACGATGAATACAGGATCTCAGACACAGTGCTTAAATACAATACCCTGGAACTGACCAGCAAAGACCGAAAGGAAAAGCTGACACTGAAAGAAGCGCAGCTGCTGAAGTATTTCATAATAAACAAGAACAAGATACTTGCAAGGGAAGATATCCTGAACGAGATCTGGGGTGAGGACGACTATTTCCTCGGAAGAAGTATGGATGTATTTATTAGCAGGCTCAGGAAGTTTATCTCCGACGACAGGAATATTGATATCCGTACTGTAAGGGGAACCGGTTTTATTCTCCAGGAATTAAAGCCAGGTGAGGAATTCAATAAGCAGGTTGAATAGAGATCACGAAAAAAACCCTCGCCTTCCGGAGAGGGGTATATAGTGAATTAAATTTCCATAAATGCTTTGGGGAGGAAATCTATCGAGCGAGGTTCCGGGATCAGATATTTATTTACCTCCAAGAGTTTCCCTGACCTTATTGTAAAGTGCATCTTCCCTGAGATTTTTGGCAATGATCGTGCCTTTTTCATCAAGCAGGAAATTTGCAGGAATGGAATTGACTGCGTAAAGTCTTGCGGCAGCATTGTTCCAGTATTGGAGATCCGAAACGTGGGTCCACACGAGTTTATCATCCGAAATAGCCTTTACCCAGTCATCTTTTCTCTGATCGAGGGAAACGCCGATAATGTCAAGCCCTTTTTTATGGAACTCATTGTACACTTTTACCACATTGGGGTTCTCCCTGCGGCAAGGACCGCACCATGAAGCCCAGAAGTCAATAAGCAACAGCTTTGAACCGATCTTCGAGGAAAGAGAAACCGGTTTGTCTTCCGGATCGTTCAGAGTAAAATCAGGTGCTTTCTGTCCTACTGCGACCAGCTTTAGCTTTTCCACCCTTTCTTTCAGGTCTTTTATAACAGGAGTATTGGCAACTGCAGTGTCAAGTCCGTTAATATATGATTCAAGTTCGCCGGCTTCAAGGTCATAACTGATTCCTGAAAGAAGCGAAGGTGTCACAAATGAAGCAGGATGGTTCTTTATAAAAGTCTTCTGAAGTTCTGCCATTTCACTTTGAACCTTATCAGCTTCCTTTTCAAGTCTTGATACATTGGCAGTATCACCGTTCTGGTTGGCAGCCTGGTATTCAGTATATATTTTGGAGTACTTTTCAGTAAGTGATTTATTCGAATCTACAAAGCCCTGGTATTCATCCTGGGTTTTTGAGCCTGTTATTTTTACTCCATAAAGGGAATCAAGCTTTCCTGTAATTGTTATATCAGAATTCTCAAGGAAGAACTGGGTTCTCAGTCTGGAATTTTTAACGGAAAGCATAACCATTTCAGGATATCTGACTGCGCCGCCCTGTATCCTGAATGATCCCTTATGCACAACGGCCGAGTCGAGGGTAATGAATTTCCCTGCTTCCCTCTTCTGAAGGAGGAAGGTTACGCTGTCGGCGCCGGCTATCTTACCGTTGATTAAATAATGAGGTTCACTTGAACAGGCTCCAATCAGAACTGTTATGGCAACAACATAAATCAGTTTTTTCATGATCATTATTTTGTATTTGTTTTTATGATACCCGAAAATGCGTTCAAAGATAAATATTATTGTTCATTATATCTGCTTTTTGAAATATTTGTCAAGCAATATCATGGCAGCCTTGTAGGAAGTTATTGTTCCTTCATACAATTGTTTTTCTATTTCCGGCCGCATTTTTATAATGTCTTTACGATTATAAAATGAATTATAAAGGCTTTCGGAGATGGCGTTATGCATTCTGATAATTGCCTGTTGTTTTCTAAACTCGTCAAAATAGCCGGTTTTGCGTGTAAATTCAACATAATTCCCGATCATGTCCCAGAGTTCCCTGATGCCTGTGTTATTGCGGGCCGAGCAGGCGACCACCTTCGTTTTCCATCCCGAGGGTGGAAGAGGGTAAAGGTTTACCGCATTCTGGAAGGAATTCCTTGTATTCTCTGCCTTTAATATATTGTCGCTGTCAGCTTTTGTTACGGCTACTGCATCGGCCATTTCCATAATTCCTCTTTTTATCCCCTGCAGTTCATCTCCTGCACCTGATACCATAAGAAGAAGAAAAAAATCGACCATTGTCCGTGCGGCTGTTTCAGATTGTCCAACGCCGACCGTTTCAACAAGTATTGTGTCGAAACCCGCAGCTTCGCAAAGTATTATAGTTTCCCTTGTTTTCCGTGCCACTCCGCCGAGTGTACCGGCCGAAGGTGAAGGTCTTATGAAGGCATTCGGATGAACGCTGAGCTTTTCCATTCGGGTTTTGTCACCCAGAATGCTTCCTTTGGTTTGTGCGCTGCTGGGATCGATTGCGAGAACTGCAAGCTTTCTTCCCATACCTGCAGCATATAAACCGAAGGTTTCAATGAAGGTGCTTTTCCCAACTCCCGGAATGCCGGTAATACCTATTCTGACAGATTTTGCGCCGATAGGCAGGCATTTCTCGATTATTCCCTGTGCAATGTCATAATGAACAGGTAAAGTACTCTCTACAAGTGTGATGGCCTGACTGAGAATCGTCATGTTGCGGGAAGCAATACCTTCTACATATTCGTCGATGGAATACTTTTGTTTTTTAATTCTGACAACGTTCGACACCACATCAGGATTCACGTTTGGTGGCTGGGGAACACCTTCCCGAACTCTGAGGGTGCTTTTATAGCCTTCTTTACCCGTCATTCTAAAAGATTTCAGGAAACAAAAATAAAAAAAAGGGTGTCATATAAGAAATGACACCCTTCAAATAGTATTTTTCAGTTAGTTGGCTTTTTGGCTGCTGCAGCATCCTGATCAACATCTGCATTCAACATAAGGACCGATTCAGAGTTTTTGGGATCATTTGTATAGACATATATTGCCTTTGTCACTTTCCCTTTATAGCTTCCCGAGTTGAACGTAGCCTTAATACTGCCAGATTCTCCCGGCTTGATACCCTGTCCCTGGATTCCCTGCTGAACTGCAGTGCAGCCGCAGGAAGCTCTTACATTCCTGATTATCAGATCGCTTTTCCCGGTATTCTTGAATTTGAATTCGACGTTATTTGCTGTTGATCCCGGAATCTTGCCAAGATCCACAGTGCTGGCCTCGACGGTGAAAACAGGTGCATTTGCAAGCTGTTCAGGTGTAAGGCCTGAAAAATCCTCAACAAGGTTCGCGGACACGTAATAATATACATTTGACTGAAGATCTCCGTTTATCTTCAGTTTGACCATATCGCTTACATTGCCCCAGCTCTGGTTCTTTGTTGCATCATAGGTTCCTTCAATAACGCCTTTCTGTCCTGGTTTAAGAGTTTCAGGATTTGCTTTAAGAGAAAGATGTGCAGGAACGTCCTGAAATTCGATTTTTGCAGGTTTGTCCGAAGTATTTACAACCTGCATGCTCATGTCCTTTTTTCCGTTCTTTTTGACAGTTGTGAAAGCCAGGTGATTGCTCTCAAACCTCACAGGGCCTACAGGAAAAGTAAATAACTCTTCCATTGTTTTTTCATGAGGAATAACTTCACCCTTAATGACAAGCACCATCACCTCGGGCTTCGAGTTTGTGTACACCGAAAGGGTCTTGTTGAATTGTCCTGGCCTGTTGGCCGGATCATAAACTGCGGTAATTTTCCCCGTCCCTTTCGGAGGGATTGGACCTTTTGTCCAGTCAGGTGTGGTACATCCGCATGAAGCAACTATGTTCTGAATCACAAGCGGCTGATCGCCAGTGTTCATTACAACAAAATCATATTTCTGCTTTCCGGCCTCTTCCTTGAACTTGCCAAAATCATATTCGGTTGATGAAACTTTCATAACCGGTTGGGCCCAGATTACTGCTCCGCTGATAACCATTGAAAATAATAAAAACAGCTTTTTCATACGATTTAACTTAAAATTTATTAATAAGAAGTTGTTCTAAACGTGAACTTGTTTGGTTTCGGTTTTTATAATCTTAATATAAAACAGGTTTTAATGAAGTTTGTTGCATCCTTTCTCACAAAAATCAGGCCAAATCCCCACATTTAAACTTCCCCGTAAAAATAATAAAGTTTGATCCAAATACTTTTTTTATTCAATATTATCTTAGTTTTGCTCTCTGTCTCTGATTTTTTGGAACAAAATTTGAGGATTGTTACCGTTCTGTATGCTGAGAGTTCTGAGGATGAAAAATACTTACAGACTGTTAATCACCGCAATACTTTGTATTATTTTCCTGAATGCGGAGGGCCAGTTCTATAATGGTCATCAGATGTCATTCGGGAAAAACAGGTTGCAGTACTTCAATTATTTCTGGTCATATTACAGGTTCGATGATTTCGACTGCTATTTCAATGAAAACGGGCGTGATCTGGCTCAGTTCACAGCAAATTATGCAAAGAAAGAGCTGAACGAGATCGAAGACTTTTTTGATTACACCCTCGAAAAAAGAATAATTTTCATCATTTACAACAGGAGCAACGAATTCAGGCAATCAAATATCGGCTTGGTCACTTTTGATGAGGACTCTTACAATACCGGAGGATTCAACCGCATTATCAAGAACAAGGTGATGCTTTATTATGAGGGCGACCACATTGCATTTCAAAAGCAGATTGCGGCCTCGATAGCTCAGGTAATAATAAATGAGATACTTTATAATGCTGAATCCAAGGATCGCGTTACAAGTTCTTCAGTAATAGACCTGCCCGACTGGTACCTCAAGGGACTTATAAATTATGTTGCATATGGCTGGGATCTCAATGTTGAAAATGCTGTAAAAGACGGTATTACGTCGGGTAAATACAAGAACATAAATCACCTGGAATATGACGATGCTATAAATGCCGGCCAGTCATTCTGGAGGTTCATCGGCAAGAAATATGGCAATGCATTAATTCCCAATATAATCTATCTTACAAAGGTTTATAAAAACGTTGATGATGGTTTGCTCTATGTCCTTGGAGTAAAGCTAAAGGATCTTCTGAAGGAATGGAAAGAATTTTATAAAGAAGAGTACGCTGCCGATAAGAACCTTCCCGGAAATGACGGCAATGTTCTCAGGACATCAAAAAAATACCAGGTCTATCAGCAGGTAAAACCAAGTCCTGACGGAAAATATCTTGCTTACGTTTCCAACATCTGGGGAAGAAAAAAGATCTGGCTTTACGACCAGAAAACCGGAAAGCAAAAGGTAATTTTTAGGAAAGAACCGAAATATGAACAAAAAACTGACAACACTTATCCGGTTATTGCATGGCACCCGGGAAGTAAAATACTCACTTATATAAATGAGGAAAAAGACGGACTTGTAATCTACTTTTATTTCCTCGACAAAAAACGTACGGAAAAGAAAAACATGCTTTATTTTGAAAAGGTCCTCGATTGTTCATATTCACCTGAAGGATCAAGACTCGTCCTGTCGGCTGTCAAGGACGGGACAACTGACATTTACATCCACACAATCGCCTCCGGAGTCAATGATCAGATAACAAGGGATGTTGCCGATGACCTCAATCCGTCATTCGTCAAGGATAACCCCGATGAAATCATCTTTTCATCAAACCGTCTCTCTGACACACTCCTTAATAATGCTGATCCTTTTGAAAAGTTGGCTCCCACATACGATCTATTCACATATAATATTGAAAAGAAGAACAATGTTCTTACAAGGCTTTCAGAAGGCAAGTATTCCAGCAGGCTGCAGGCATCGATGCCTGCCCGCAACAAGCTGACTTACATAGGAGACAATAATGGCGTATTCAACAGATATTCAGCAGTTTTTGACAGTTCAATAAGCTATATCGACACAGCCACCCATTACAGCTATTATATCAATTCGGTGCCTGTCACCAACTACGACAGGAACATAATAAACCAGGCTGTTTCAGACGCATCCGATACTTACGGTGAAGTACTGTTCAGCAAGGGAAAATTCAATCTAAGAAAAGGGGAAACTGCAAACCTGAAGCCTGTCGCTGACAGTGAATTGATTACATCAAGCTTCAGAAAAGAGAGGAACAACTTATATCATAAGGCCGACAGCGTTGATCAGATAAGGAAATGGATACTTGAAGAAGATAAGAAAAGAAGGGATACAATGACAAAGCCCCTGTACGAGTATTATCTGAAGAATGAGCCTATTGATATAAATCACTATATTTTTGAAAAGGAAAAACAGAACTACATTGAGCACCAGTGGAGGAAAAAGTATATGGATGTGGACCTTGATACTGCTAAAATCAGGTTTCCATTGATCAGGATATATGAACCTTCATTTTATAATAACTACATTTCAAATCAGATTGATTTCAGTTTCCTTAACAACACCTACCAGATTTTCAACGGCGGAGCATCTTATTACAACCCGGGAATAAACCTGCTGACAAGGATAGGGGTGCTCGACCTTTTCGAAGATTACAGGATTACGGCAGGGTTCAGGTTCTCTGGTAATTTTGACAGTAATGAATACCTCCTGAGTGTCGAAAACCTTAAAGGAAAATTTGATAAGCAGGTGATATTTCACCGTGAAACGTACATGGGATCGTCTACAACCGGTGATACTATATACAAGATTTACACTCACAATGTATATCTTACATACTCCAAGCCTCTGACACCGGTTTTTGCCCTGAAAGGAACCCTGACTTACAGGCAGGATCGCATTCTTACCATGGTTACGGACATTACCACTCTGAATACCAAAAACCAGACAAATAACTGGCTAAGCCTTAAGGGTGAAGCAATTTTTGACAATACCCGAAAAAAGCTTGTTAATATTTACTACGGAACCAGGTTCAAAATATTCGGTGAGTATTACAAGGAAATCACAGGGAAAAAATCGGACATGTTCGTGGTAGGAGGCGATTTCAGACATTACATTTCTATCAGCCGTGAGCTTATATGGGCTAACCGTTTTGCTGCAAGTACCTCTTTCGGTCCTACAAAACTCTGTTATTACCTTGGCGGAGTTGACAACTGGATGGGATACCTGTTCGGCAGTTCCAACATGTTTGACACAAGTGTCCCGGTGAGTTCAAAAGAGAATTACGGCTTCCAGGCGCTGGCAACCGATATGAGGGGATTCAAGCAGAACATAAGGAACGGCAACAGTTTTGCACTGATCAACAGTGAGATAAGATGGCCATTCATCAGGTATATAGCAGGCCATCCGCTGCGATCAAATTTCCTTAACAGTCTGCAGATCGTTGCATTCGGCGACATTGGTTCAGCATGGACAGGGGCCAGCCCCTGGTCATCAACAAACGCATATAACACCGAAACCTACTTAAACGGGCCCGTTACGGTTTCGCTTGATTCGAACAGGAGCGCGATAGTCAAAGGCTTCGGGGCAGGGCTAAGAGCACAGCTGCTGGGATACTTCATCAGAGCCGACTGGGCATGGGGTATCGACAACAACTATATCCTGCCAAGAATATTTTATCTCTCATTCAGCCTCGACTTCTGATGATAAACTGCAAAGAATGATATGCCAGGGATAAAAGAATCTATCTTGCATAAATCGTCTTTACTTAAAGAAGAAATCGTAAGACTGCGGCGCCATTTTCACATGTATCCGGAACTATCGTTTCATGAATCAGGTACTGCAGCCTTTATTGAAAACTACCTTGAAAACCTCAATATCAGATTCCGCGGCGGCATTGCCGGAACCGGCATAATAGCTGAAATATGCGGGACAAATTTGACAGGCAGGCAAAAGACGATAGCCATAAGAGCCGAAATGGATGCCTTGCCGATTACGGAAAACAATCACACAGATTATGAAAGTCTGAACAAAGGGGTTATGCATGCCTGCGGACATGATGCCAATATGGCGATGCTGCTTGGCACTGCCAGGATCATCTCGGATCTCCGTGACAGCTTTGAAGGCACTGTTCTGCTTGTTTTTCAGCCCGGCGAGGAGAAATCACCCGGCGGAGCAAGGCTCCTTATAGAATCGGGGGCGCTGAATTTCCCGAAACCCGATTATGTGATCGCCCAGCACGTTCTTCCGGAGCTTGATTGCGGCAAGGTTGGGTACAAGACAGGCGGACCATACATGGCATCATGCGATGAAATCTATATCGATGTGACCGGCCAGGGCGGACATGCTGCTCTGCCCGGACTGACGACCGACCAGATATATATTGCATCAACCCTTGTAGTAAGACTGAAGGACGCTATTTCAAAAAAACAGAATAAAAACCACATTCCGACAGTACTGGGAATAGGGAGAATATCCGGTGAAGGAGCAACAAATGTTATTCCTGCAAAAGTAGAAATTGCGGGCACTTTCAGGACCTTCAGCGAGAAATGGAGAGCCGAGGCTCAGGAAATAATAAAGTCGGTTGCATATGAAACAGCATCCGAATTTGGCATAAATATAAATGTAAATGTTGCCGAGGGATACCCGGTTCTGGTTAACGATATCTGCCTTACTGAAAAAGCAATAAGGCTGAGCAAAGAGCTTCTTGGACAGGAGAGAGTCGAAATTTTTTCCGAGCTGAGGATGAGTTCAGATGATTTTTCATTCTATTCAACCATTGCACCATCTCTGTACTACAGATACGGCATTAAAAAGCCAGGTGCTGAAATGAAAAAGCTGCACACGGCTGAGTTCGACATTGATGAGGACAGCCTGGAAACTGGAACCGCAAATCTCTGCTGGCTCATATATAATTTCCTTTCAGATGATCCTGCGTCCTTATGAAAAAGGTCAGATTATTATAAAGATTCCTTTTCAATTTAAAAAATTAAGATAAGTTTGCACTGTTATAAGTTTTATTTAACCAAAAAATATAAAAATGGCTTACAAAATTAATGAAGATTGCACTGCTTGCGGAACATGCATCGATGAATGTCCGGTTGAAGCAATATCTGAGGGTGAAATCTATAAAATTGATCCGGATGTCTGTACAGATTGTGGTGCATGTGCTGATGTCTGCCCGGTCGAGGCAATTCACCCTGCCGAATAGCATTGCATAATAAGGGAATAAAAAAGGTGCCCGTGAGGACACCTTTTTTATTGGGGGTTGTACTTTGCCTTTTCAAGAATTCCCTGTATATCAGTATTATTCATAAGATTTTCAAGGGTCGTTCCCTTGTTTTTCGACATGTACGATTCCACAATTCGGAAGCCGATCCATACCGATGCCCGCCCCGGCGATTCATTTGTAAAATAGGAAGTAAAGGGAGCATCACCGATAAGCTTCTTTATCAGGAACTGGTCAGTCTTGAAAATCAGATCATGCTCAACCAGGTACTGCCACATCTGGCTTTCGTTGTTCCGGCAGAATTTCATCTGACTTTCGGTAAACCCGAAGATGATATTGTTGGGCAGATCAGGCAGCATGCATTTTTCGAAATATTTTAGTTTGCCTTCATGGATGATCTCGGCAAGGACGTTTTCAGGATTGTATCTCATTGAAGAGAAATCCCATTCTGATGCCCCCCATCCATACAGGCAGTCGGGAATTATATATACAGACGTCATTTTTGCCGCCATGTAACTGTATATTTCCATCCCGGGGTAATATTTACAGTCTGATCCAAGGTACCTGTCGAGGCTTATACCCAGGGCCGAATCTCCTGTAATCAGGCTGTTATTAAAGCCGGTAATGCATGTATAAACTGCCGGAACAGTCTTGTGAGGAAAATAATAAAGATAGTGTCTGAAAGCTTCTTCCAGGCCTTCTTTTATATAATTGACATTTGGGTATAGCTTTTCAGTCAGTGCAAAAATATCATTGTTCTGCCTGTCCGTACAGAACTTTGAAAGGTAATCTCCAAATGAAGGATCGTTTATGTCGCCTGTGTTTATCACATAGCTGAACAACTGGAGAAAGCTTCCGTATTTCTTTTTTAACTCAGGAATCCTTCCGGATATTGCTCCCGGGTCGGCCTCAAAAAGGTCCTTCTCAAGCCGTTTGATCTCAATATTTACTTTTATTGAGGTAGTTCTGACCTTATACTGATTCCTTTTGCAGGATGTAATTCCGCAAACAACCATAATGGCACAAATGATTGCGACAGGCTTTATTCCCATACGACTCCAATAATTATAATTATGTAATTATGACTAAAATATGTACTTTTATTTTATAATCACCAATTAAGGCATCTCAATAACTTCTGTTTTTATTTTTTAATTTTGAATCTGTTTCCAGATGGCAGAGGTCTGGTCCCGATTATTGAAAAAAAACAAAAATATGAACACATCATCCTACAGTTCAAAAATAGTAAACAGAATTGTAATTACCCTGTCTTTTCTTATTGCTGCATGTAACATAGGTAAAGCCCAGGAATACAGGCTCACTGCTTCAGCTGTCCCTTTTATTTCATGGTTTGGTTCGGATATTGACTCTGTAAGAAATGAAGGCTCGAGGGCAGGATTTGATTTAACGGTCAAGGTTGAAAGGCCTCTGACTGCTAACATTTCGATGACCGGCGGCATCAGCTTTACAAATTCCAGCGGAAGGCTTATACACAGCCATCCGGTTCATTTAAAGCTGCAGGAATCCAATCCATATGTAACTGCTAACAACTCGATTGTTTATAAGATACAGTATTTCTCAGTACCAATTGGTTTTAAATTTTCCACAAATCCAAAAGGCAATTATACGTTATTCGGAGAAATAGGACTTGATTCCCGAATGGTGATCAGGGGAAGAATAGACGTACCATCACTCAAGCTTAGCAATGAGAAGGCAATGACTGAAATAAGCCGATTCAATATGGGCTGGTTTGTAAATGGCGGAACCACCTATTACATTAATGATTCGTTCTCCCTTGTCCTTGGCTTAGGCTTCGAGAACAATTTCGCGGACGTAACAAAGGATGTGGGCAGCCAGGGACCCGACAAAATATCCCAAAGGTTTATTAAATTCATCTTCGGGATCAATTTTCAAATTTAAGGTGATGAGAATAACTGTAGCACAACTAAACTATCATATTGGCAATTTCGGGAAGAACAAGGAAAAGATCTGTACGGCAATTGAAAATGCGAAAAGAGAGGGTGCTGACCTTGTTATTTTCTCGGAACTCTGTATTACCGGGTATCCTCCTCTTGACCTGCTCGATCATGAAGATTTTATTGAAAGGTGCGAAAAGAGTGTCGAAGAAATTGCAGGAACCTGCATTGGTATAACCGCAATCGTAGGTTCTCCCACTTTCAACAAGAAGCCGGAGGGTAAGAAGCTTTTCAATTCGGCATTGGTCCTTTCAGAAGGGAAGGTGATCTTTACTGCCAACAAAGCTCTTCTTCCCACTTATGACATTTTTGACGAATACCGGTATTTCGAGCCTGAAAAAAAGCTGAATATTTTCACATTCAAAGGCCTGAGGATCGCACTTACCATCTGTGAGGACATTTGGGATGAACAACCCTTTGACAACAAGTTTGAAAAATCGAGGCTTTATACTATTTCTCCCATGGAGGTGCTATCAAAGCAGAATCCCGATCTGATCATCAATATCTCAGCTTCACCTTTCTCCTATTCAAAAATTGAAGCCAAAAAAAACATCTTCATTTCAAAAGCCAGGAAATACAGGATCCCGGTTATTTGCGCAAACCAGACAGGAGCCAATACCGAACTTATCTTCGACGGGGCGTCGATTATTGTAAACAGTGAGGCCCGGATTTACAGGCAACTCAGTTATTTTGAGGAGTCTGTGGTATCTTTCAGCCTTGAGGATGTTATGTCCGGGGAGCAGATACATCATGGGCCGCAGATGGAAACAGTGGCTCTGATACATAAGGCTCTGGTGACAGGCATAAGTGACTATTTTTCAAAATCGGGATTCAGGAAAGGAATTTTAGGATTATCAGGAGGGATAGACTCCGCAGTATGCCTGTGCCTTGCTGCGGAATCACTTGGAAAAGAAAATGTGCATGCAGTTCTTATGCCGTCAAGGTATTCATCGGAACATTCAGTGACCGATTCGAAACTGCTCGCAGAAAACCTTGGGGTAAAATACGATTTGATAAGCATTGAAAAGCCCTTCACTGCTTTCAGGGAAGTCCTTGACAAAGCATTTGAGGGAAGGCAGCCTGACGTGACAGAGGAAAATATCCAGGCGAGAATAAGAGCGGTGATTCTGATGGCCCTTTCGAATAAATTCGGATATATATTGCTGAATACATCAAATAAAAGTGAAACGGCTGTAGGCTACGGAACTCTTTATGGTGATATGGCGGGCGGTCTGTCACTTATTGGAGATGTTTACAAGACCGACGTTTACAAGCTTGCATCATTCATAAACAGGAACGGGAACATAATTCCTCAAAATATTCTCACAAAACCGCCTTCGGCCGAGCTCAGGCCCGGGCAGCGTGATTCTGACTCACTTCCCGACTACGCAATACTTGATTCAATCCTTTACCAATACATTGAACAACAGAAACCTGCGGATGAAATTAAAGTGGAAGGGGTGGAGAGATCTGTTGTTGACAGGGTAATTAAAATGATAAACTATAATGAATACAAGCGATATCAGACTCCTCCGATTTTAAGGATCTCTTCAAAAGCCTTCGGGGAAGGCAGAAAAATGCCGCTTGTGGCGAAATATTAAGCTTCAGATAAAAATGCAATACCGCAATCCCTATATTGAGTTATGTATTGAAGGATCCTCTTCAATATTCAAAGGGCTCAGCCATGATGAGAAGGAGTCAATTGACCTGCATCACACGGTAGCTCTTTTCAGCAGGGGTGAAACCATAATCCGTGAAGGAGAAAAACCAAAGGGTCTTGTCTGCATTGCATCGGGCAAGGCAAAAGTGTCAAAAGTCGGTGTAGGAGGAAGAGAACAGATAATAAGGATGCTAAGGCCGCAGAGTTTTTTCAGCTACAGGTCGCTGTATTCCGATTCTCACTTTCCGTTTAATGTCGTCGCTGTAGAAAATTCAGCCGTGGTCATTTTTGAGAAGCATTGCATGTCGGATATTTTAAAGCATAATGCCGAACTTGCAATTAAGTTCATCAAAATGCTGACTGAAGAACTTGCATTTTCAAACAACAGGCTCATTTCACTCACGCAAAAACACGTCAGGGGGCGGGTTGCAGAATCCCTGCTTATTCTCCGCGATGCTTACGGCACTGAAGCTGACGGACAGACTATCCGCGTGATGCTTTCACGAGAAGATATTGCACACATGTCAAATATGACGACCTCAAATGCTATCCGCATTCTTTCAGATTTTTCTTCGGAGAAGCTGATTAATCTGGAGGGTAGAAAAATAATGATACTCGAAGGCGAAAGCCTTCAAAAGGTCAGTGAATCAGGAGAATGATAGTGCTTATTCCCTGAAGAATACTCTTTTGACCCTTCCCGGCACTGATGTGAGTATTTCATAAGGAATTGTGCCGCAACATTTTGCGACTTCATCAATTGGTATGTTCAATCCGAAAATTTCTGCTTCATCTCCTTCCGCTGCACCTGTACCGGTAACATCAATCATGCACATATCCATACATATGTTTCCTACAATCGGAATTCTCTTCCCTCTGAGAAACATATGTCCATTGTGGTTGCCAAGCTTCCTGCTCAATCCGTCAGCATAACCGACAGGAACAATTGCAATCACCCTGTCGGTATCCGCCACATCGGCACAGCCATAACCAACAGGCTCGCCTGCCGGGATTTTCTTTACCTGGGAAACTCTTGTTTTGTAGCGCTCCACCGGCTTCAATTGCAGGCCTTTAAAATGGCCAACGCCGTATATGCCTATACCCGGACGGACCATGTCAAACTGATATTCGGGGAACCTTGCAATGCCGGAAGTGTTCAGGATATGTTTCAGGAACGGGTACCCAATTGCCTCCCTGATTACAGAAGTTGCCTCAAGAAATACTTTAACCTGCCGGTGCGTGAAAGCGTCAAGTGCAGGATCTTCGCTGCCTGCAAGATGAGAAAAAACAGACATTACCCGTATGCAATCAAGGTTTTTCAGCCGAAGAGCGAGTTCCCCGATGTCACCATGCATGAACCCAAGCCTATGCATCCCTGTGTCAATCTTAATATGAACAGGATACTGGTAAAGTCCGTACCTTTCCGCGGCTTCAGTAAATCCCGACAATGAGGAAAAGCTGTAAATTTCAGGTTCAAGATTATTCTGAATTATAAGTCCGGCTGAAGAGAGTTCGGGATTCATAACCATTACAGGCATTGAAACGCCGTTGTTTCTAAGGTCAACCCCCTCGTCAACATAAGCGACAGCGAGATAATTCACCCGGTGGTATTCCATCAGACTTGCTATTTCTGATGGGCCGGCTCCGTAAGCAAAGGCTTTTACCATTGCCATTATGCGGGTTCCCTGATTGAGATGCCTCTTTATTTCATTGAGGTTGTGTGAAATGGCATCAAGGTTGATCTCCAGGATTGTTGTATGAACCTGGAATTCAAGCAGTTTTTCTATCTTTTCAAATTCAAAAATCCTTGCACCCTTGAGAAGGATTATTTCATCCCTGAAATCAAGGCTGCTGAAGTTTCGTATAAAATCGTCAGTCGAATAAAAGAATAAAGCTTCATCTCCAAATAACGTCCTGTTTCTCATAAGCGCCTGCCCTATGCCTATAAACCTGTCAATGCCGGTTTTCCCGATGAGGTCCGCAACTTCTCTGTAGAGTTCTTTCTCATTTCTTCCGCTCTGAACAAAGTCAGAAAGTACAAGGGTTGTTTTCCTGTGATTCTGCAGTTTAAGGTATTCCAGAGCCATCCCGAGGGAGCCAGGATCGGAATTGTAATAATCCTCAATAAGGCTGCAATTATTAATGCCACTTTTCAGTTCCATACGCATGGCTACAGGAGCCAGTCGATTGAGCCCTTCCCTTACGTCGTCAACATTGATACCCAATGCCAAGCATGCTGCTGCAACAGTTATTGCATTTTCAACTGATGCTCTATCGCTGAAGGGAATCTTAAAGTCATATTCTTTTTTATCCCAGGTGATTTTCAGGTCAGTTCGGGAATTGTTCATCCGCCTCTTTTTTACATACACCCTTGCTCCGTGATCTGACAGCGACCAGTCGGTGAGCTTTTTATTCCTGAGGGTTTTATCTTCAAGAATCAGTTTCCCCGTAAGTGGCTGGTCGCTGCAATAAACTATCATTGAGGCATTTTTAAAAAGCTTAAGCTTTTCCCTCGCTTTTGATTCAAGGTCATGAAAATTCTCGCTGTGTGCTTCGCCGATGTTTGTAATTATGCCAATATCCGGATTAATTATCCGCTGCAGTTTTTCCATTTCGCCTGGCAGAGAAATTCCCGCCTCAAAAATTCCGACGCTGAATTTATCCTCAAGTTTCCACACCGAAAGCGGGACGCCTATCTGTGAGTTATAGCTTTTCGGGCTTCTGATAACAGGAACAGTCCTGCCGATAACATCTGCAAGCCACTCTTTGACAACGGTCTTACCCGCGCTTCCGGTAACAGCCACAACTGTCGCTTTGGAGAGCGCTCTTTTCCAGGCCGCCAGTCGCTGAAGAGCTTCAATGGTATCGTCAGTCAATATAAATGCGGCATCAGACATACTCTCTGACTCTGAAGGTAGCCGGCCGGTTATAAACACTTTCACTCCCTGTCTGTAAAGAGGCCCGATAAACTGATGACCATCGTGATTGGTCCCCCTGATAGCTATAAATGCAACATTTTCAGTGAAGTTCACCTGCCTGCTGTCGGTCGAAAGATCTGTTATGACCAGGTCGTTCCTGCCAATTAGTCTTCCTCCCGTTATTTTTGCAATATCACCCGAATTAAGTTCCACTTTTGGTCCTTTTTAATGCCTTATTATAACAATTTCTGCAAAGAGGTTCATATTTGTCTTTTTCTCCGAGAAGCACCACCCCTGCCTCATCCGATTTCCGGAATGAATATTGTCCGAGGCTGCCGCAGTTCATGCATATTGCATGAACTTTTGTGACAAATTCGGCCGTTGACAGCAATGCCGGTATCGGGCCGAAGGGGTTTCCCATGAAATCCATATCAAGGCCTGCAACAATAACCCTTACCCCATTATTTGCAAGTGCATTGCAGACATCGATAAGTGAATTATCAAAAAACTGGGCTTCATCGATTCCGACTACATCCACATCAGATATAAGCAGCAGGATCGATGTTGCATTATCTACAGCGGTTGAAACAATTGATTTTTCATCATGCGACACAACTCTTTCCCCGGAGTATCTGACGTCGATTGCAGGTTTAAAGATCTCGACCTTCAGGCTTGCAAAAATTGCCCGTCGTAATCTTCTAATCAGCTCCTCGGTCTTCCCGGAGAACATTGAACCGGTAATGACCTCGACAGATCCCCTCTTTTCGACGCTTCTTCCGGAATTCTCAAGAAAATCCATAATAAGTTAATATAACCGCCGAATGCTAAATGTATTCTTATTCCGTTATGACTTATGGAATAATACTTAATTTTGCAAAATAAGAAAAATGGTTTGTTTTTATAACATTAAAAGATATGGATTTAAATGCAACCCTTGACATAATTATTAAAGATCTTGATGAAACAAGGGATATCATCGATGATCTAAAGAACTACCCTGATATCCCGGTTCTTCAGATTGAGCTTGCAAAATCAAAATGCAAAAGTGCCGCTGAAATGATAGCATTCCTGAAGAACATTCCCCTGAATAAATACGCAAATAATCAAACAAAGGAAGAAAAGCAGCCGGTAAAGACAGAAGTCAGGTCATACCGGCCATCTTCCGTAAAGCCAAAAATGCCTGAAAAAGCTCAGTTTCATGAAGCTCCGCCAGAAACCGGCAATGACACAAAAATCCCCGGAAGAGTAATAATTGAATCAGCAATAATTGCTGATCAGTTTGGCAGCATGCCTGAAAGTTTCAATGATACCCTGAGAAGTCAGAAGCATGAGGAAGAGATTGCCGAGGTCCTTAAATCCAAGCCTGTTTCAAGCCTTTCAGAAGCTATTGGAATAAATGATAAATTCCTGTTCATCAGGGAGATTTTCAATGGCGATTTTGATCTTTACAACAATGCCATCACCAGGCTTGATGAGACGGAAAGCCTTGATGAAGCAAATGAAATGGTATCAGGCTTTGCCGGAGGCAATACTGACAGTGAAGCTATAAAACAACTTATCAGTCTCATAAAACGCAAGTTCCCCTCAAATGAGTAAGCTTTTCCTGGTTCCCACTCCCATCGGCAACCTGAGCGACATTACTTTCAGGGCTGTTGAGGTTCTTGGGAGTGTCGGCCTGATCCTTGCAGAAGATACCCGTCAGGCAAAAAAGCTTCTGAGTCATTACCAGATTCATACTGCGCTCCAGTCGCATCATATGTTCAACGAACATCAGACTGTGGAAGCAGTCTGTTCTAAAATACTTGCAGGAACAAGCATTGCACTGATTTCAGATGCAGGCACTCCCGGAATATCAGATCCCGGATTCCTTCTTGTCAGGACATGCCTTGAAAAAGGAATTACTGTCGAAACACTTCCGGGCCCATCGGCTCTTATTCCTGCACTTGTCAATTCAGGCCTCCCATGTGAGAGGTTTTGCTTCGAAGGTTTTCTGCCGGTGAAGAAGGGAAGAACAAAAAGGCTTGAAAGTCTGGCTGATGAAAAAAGAACAATGGTTTTTTATGAATCACCCTACCGCCTGGCGAAGACTCTTGATGACATGGCAGCACAATTCGGCCCCGACAGGAAAGCCTGTGTTTCAAGGGAGCTGACAAAGGTTTTTGAAGAAAACAGACGAGGATCATTATCGGATCTTTCTGATTATTATAAAGCCCATACGCCTAAAGGTGAAATCGTCCTGACAGTTGCAGGCAATAAGTTATGATCAACCTGCAAAAGGTAATTTAATCAATAAAAGCTGCAGGAAAAACCGAGCCTGTCAGATACCTGCCCTAAGTAGATTGGTAACATTACTGTTATTCAATACCAGGATCCGGGTTCAAATTCAGTAAATTTCAAAAGGCGTCAGATGCTTTTTGAAATTGTAACAAATGTTACAATTTTACCTCTTCAGAAGTACAGGACCAGCGAAGGAAGTAAGTCCCCTTAATATCACACTGATCATGCAAATGGCGGTTCATCAAGGGGATCAGAATTCTTGTCAATTCCTCCTCCCAGCCGCCTGAGATTATCGTGGTTCATCTTTGAACCAAGGGTTATGCTTTGCGAAGCTTCGAGCGACTCAGGCTGGTTTTCTATATCAAAATCGTCGATATCAAGGAACTGGGCTTTTTCTTCCCTGAACCTGAGTCTGACATCATCAATAGGTCCGTTACGGTTCTTTGCCAGAATTATCTCAGCTATCCCTTTTGTGGATGAACCGTCTTCAAAAGTCGGAATACCGAATTTATCCTGCCTGTGAATAAAGACCACCATATCTGCATCCTGTTCAATTGCACCAGATTCCCTGAGGTCGGAAAGAAGAGGCCTTTTTGTACCGCCTCTCATTTCGACTGAACGGTTCAGCTGAGACAGTGCCAGTATTGGAACATTGAGCTCTTTTGCAATACTCTTGAGCGATCTTGAGATGTTGCTGACTTCCTGTTCACGGCTTCCTGCATTTTCAGGTCCGGACATCAGCTGAAGGTAATCTACGACGACAATATCAAGTTTATGCTGGGCCATCAGCCGGCGGCATTTTGCCCTCAGTTCGAAAATAGAAATTGCAGGGGTATCGTCAATAAAGATTGGTGCCTGGACAAGCTTTTTTATCCTTGTATCGAGTTGTTTCCATTCTTCTTCGGAAAGCCGGCCGTTCTTGATTTTCTCACCTGGTATGTCGGTCTCTGCTATTATGAGCCTGTTCACAAGCTGTATTGACGACATCTCACACGAAAATATTGCTACATGCTTCCCGTGATCAATTGCCATATTCCTTGCCATTGTAAGAGCAAAAGCTGTTTTACCCATCGAAGGACGTCCGGCAATGATCACCAGTTCGGATTTCTGCCAGCCTGATGTGATCCTGTCGAGCCTGGTGAATCCCGACGGGATTCCTACCAGTGCATCTTCCCGTTTGCCTGCTTCTTCTATCTCTTTTATTGCTTCCTTGATCACCATGTTTATAGGTGATACTTCTCTCTTTATGTTTCCCTCTGCAATCTGGAAAAGGGCGTTTTCTGAAAAATCAAGAAGCTCGGTTACATCAACAGAGTCATCGAACGATTTTGTCTGTATCTCCGTTGAAACCCTGATAAGCTCGCGCTGAATGTATTTTTGGGCAACGATCCTTGCATGATAATCTACATTTGCTGCCGATACTACTTTTGAAGTAAGCTGAGTAAGGTAAACAGGTCCGCCAACGCTTTCAAGCTCACCATGTACCTTAAGTTCTTCGGTAACCGTATAAAGGTCGACAGGGTACTCTCTTGCCGCCAGATCCGACACTGCCTTATATATCTTCTGATGGGCCTCCCTGTAAAAGCTTTCCGGTTTAAGAATATCGAGAATGGTGATCACTGCTTCCTTTTCAAGCATAATTGCACCAAGAACCGCCTCCTCCATGTCAATCGCCTGCGGGGGCACCTTCCCAAAATCAGGAAGGGTAGTGAGCACAGGACGAACAGCAGCTTTTTGTCTTACCATTAATACTATATTGCTGATTTATTGTTGTTTATAGGAATAATTAATAATTATTCCCTGGCTGTTCAAAGGTAAATATAACAACACTGAATTATCAGGACGCTATTTTATTCTTACAAACATTTTAATGTTTAAAACTTGTTGAAAAACCAAAAAAACGCCTCTTCTGTATTATTATCCGATCCATATGGTATTTTTGTAACAGATACCTGATATATGGTAAGTTTCCCAAAATCAAAAATAAATCTTGGATTAAGAATAACAGGAAAACGCGATGACGGATATCATGACATCGAAACTGTTTTTTATCCGGTGAATTTATGCGACGCTCTTGAATACGTTATTAGCGATGACAAGAACGGCAGGGACACACTTACCGTAACAGGAGTTGTTTTCCGGTGCAGCCCTGAAGATAACCTGGTGCTGAGGGCAGTAAGTAAGCTAAGAAGCATGTTTGACCTGCCGTATTTCAAAATCCATCTGCATAAAGCAATTCCTGCCGGAGCCGGTCTTGGAGGCGGCTCATCCGATGCAGCATCAGTTCTTAAGATGATGAACAGGCATCTGGGACTTGCAATGAGCTTGACAGGCATGAAAGAGTTTGCATTGGAAATTGGCAGCGACTGTCCATTTTTTATCGAAAGTGTCCCTTCCCTGGCCACGGGAAGAGGTGAAATACTTGAGCCGGTAAGTGATATGCTTAAAAATATGTACGTTTTGCTTTTAAATCCCGGGCTTAAAGTCAGCACCAGGGAAGCTTATGAGGAATGTGATCCTGCAAATCAGGAAGCATCCCTCGGTGAGTTGGTAAAGAAGCCTGTCAGCGAATGGAAAGATCAGATCATAAATGATTTTGAAAAAACAGTCTTTAAAAGGCATCCCGTTATAGGGGTTCTCAAGGACAAACTGTATTCTGCCGGGGCACTTTACAGCTCCATGTCGGGCAGCGGGTCAACCGTTTACGGTATTTTTCCTGAAAAGCCGGCTTTACCCGGTGATCTGAAAAAGCTCCTGATTTACGAAGGTTTGCTTTAGGTTACCTGCAGTTCGGTTTTATTCAAATTCAAGCAGCAATGTTCCTTTTGATACCTTTTCGCCTTTTTTGACAGCTATTCTCTTTATTGTCCCTGAAACTGTGCATTTGAGTTTGTTCTGCATTTTCATTGAATCAAGTATCATCAGGTCGTCATCAGGCTTAACCTTCTGTCCTTCTTTTACAGGAATATCCAGTATTGTCCCCGGGATAAAGCTCCATATCATTTTAGGATCAGGGGATTTATATTTTTCCCTTTCAGTGAATTTTTTGCTGAGCCTGGTTTTGTAAAGGATTGAATTAATATTTAAAAATCCTAAATAATCTTTTTCTGTCATAATAAGGGTCGTGGTGTAATATTTTAAAAATCAGAATGGTGGAAGTCCGTGTTTCTTTTCAGGCAACTGAACGGACTTGTTTTCAGAGACATCGATAGAGTGCATCAGGAACTTTCTTGTTTCCGACGGTTCAATAACGGCATCAATATATCCTCTTGATGCCGCAACATATGGATTTGCAAACTTGGCTTTGTACTCCTCCACTTTCTTTTTCCTCATTTCATCAGGATCGTCAGATGACATTATTTCCTTGCGGAAGATGATATTTGCAGCGCCTTCGGGTCCCATCACGGCAATTTCAGCAGAAGGCCATGCAAAAACAAAATCAGCCCTTAAGTGCCTTGAGCTCATTGCGATATAACCACCGCCATATGCTTTTCTGATAATTACGGTCAGTTTCGGGACCGTTGCTTCGCTGTATGCATACAGGACCTTTGCGCCATGACGAATAACGCCTGCATGTTCCTGGTCGACCCCGGGAAGATAGCCCGGCAGGTCGACAAAAGTGATTATCGGTATATTGAACGCATCGCAGTACCTGATGAACCTTGCCGCCTTGTCGGAGGAATCAACATCAAGAACTCCTGCCATTTCAAGGGGCTGGTTGGCAACGAAGCCTGTTGTCCTTCCTCCCATCCTGCCAAAACCGATTACCATGTTTTTTGCATAAAATTCCATGATCTCAAAAAAATCTGAATTGTCGATTACAGACCTGATCACATCTTTCACATCATATGGAAGAGTGGGATCGTCGGGAACAATCCTGTCGATATTATAAAACTTTTTCGGTTCGGCAGGAGCAAATGGTTTTGCTTTCCTTTTGTTGTTCCAGGGTATAAAAGTAATGAGCCGTTTGATCTGCTCGAAGCATTCTTCCTCGCTCTTTGCAAAAAAATGTGCATTTCCTGTTATTTCGCTGTGCACTCTTGCTCCTCCAAGCTCTTCCATTGAGATCTCTTCACCAAGAACTGTCTTTATAACCTCCGGACCTGTGATGAACATCTTTGAGATATTGTCAACAACAAAAACAAAATCAGTGAGCGCCGGTGAATAAACAGCACCCCCCGCGCATGGTCCAAGGATCACTGAGATCTGAGGTATCACTCCGCTTGAAATTGTGTTTCTGAAAAATATCTCTCCATATCCCGCCAGGGAGTTCACACCTTCCTGTATCCTCGCTCCGCCCGAGTCGTTGATGCCAATAAGAGGTATCATCATCCTGAGGGCATGGTCCATTATCTTTGTTATTTTTCCTGAATGCATAAGCCCGAGAGATCCTCCGGCAACCGTGAAATCCTGGGCAAAAATTGCAACGGGAGCCCCGTATATTGTCCCTGATCCTATTATCACGCCATCGCTGGGGAGAGATTTCTTGTCCATATCAAAATCGCGTGCATCGTGTTCCACAAACAGGTCGTATTCACTGAAAGAATCATGATCAAGAAGCGCCATAATGCGCTCACGAGCTGTACGTTTACCCATGGCTTTCTGTTTCTCGATCGCCTGCTCTCCTCCTCCGAGAAGAATTTTTTCACGCTTCTCCTTTAGTTCCTGAACTTTCTTATTAACCACCATTGACGTATATTTTAATTAACTGAAATGTTATTTTTTAATTCCTCCAATTAGCTGCAAATGAATAATATATATAATCATTGCTATTTTGGAGCAATTTCATAAAGTACTATGCCGACAATCGCATAAAGAATATTCGGTATCCACATCGCAAATGCGGGGCTCAGGCTACCTTTTATTGAAAACTGTGAAGCAAACTGAAGGAATAATATATACGAAAAGCTCAAAGCCAGTCCTATTCCTATATTCATTCCTATTCCTCCCCTTGCTTTTCTCGATGAAAGAGTTACGCCGATAAGCGTCAGGATAAAAACTGCAAAAGGATTTGCAATCCGCCGATGCTTTTCAATCAGATATATTTTCAGCTCGTCTGATCCCTGAAGCCTCAGTTGCCTGATGTAATCATTTAGCTCCTTGTACTTCATTGTCCCTACATATTCAGGGCCTCTTGAAAAATCAGCCGGCAGAATTGTAAGAGCAGTATCAATATGCTCACCCATGGTTATTAAATCAGACTGCCGGCTGATCTTGCGCAGGTGATAATTCATGATCCTCCATTTATTGATTGTGGTATCATACTTTACGTTATCTCCTGAAAGTTTCGCTTCAAGTTCCCCGTCATCACCGAATTTTTCAATTGTGAAGTTACGGCCTGACATTGTAGTCGGATTAAAAGATTCCATGTAAATCAGAACATTTTTGGAAACCTGCCGGTGAACATTGATTACTGAGATCCTGTGTGCAGAAGGTTTATAATACTTATCTTCAAAACTCATCCTTTTGAGATTGGCCTGGGGTATCACAAAGTTGGTAAGTGAGAAAATGAATATTGCAATAAAAATGGAAGAAATAAAGTAGGGCCACATCATCCTTCTGAAGCTCATGCCACTGTTAAGAATTGCAATTATCTCGGTGTTTGCCGCCATCTTTGATGTGAAGAAGATGACTGAAATAAAGACAAACAGAGGAGCGAACAACATGGCAAAATATGGAATGAAGTTCATGTAATAGTCAAAGATAATGGCCCTTGCAGGAGCATTCCTTTCCATAAAATTATCAATCTTCTCTGCAAAATCAAATACAACGGCAATAGCCATAATAAGAATCAGACAAAAGAAGAAGGTACCAAGAAACTTCCTGATAATATACTTATCAATAATTTTCATGTCAGGAAAAGCTACAGCCTTTCGGAAAGCTTTTTTATTATCTGTTCTTTCCATTGCCTGAAATTACCGTCTACAATTTTTCTTCTGGCCTCTTCAATAATTTTGATGTAAAAAGCCAGGTTATGTATGCTTGCTATCTGGGCTCCCAGTATTTCTCCCGAAATCACAAGATGGCGAAGGTATGCTTTTGAATAGTTGAGGCTTACGGAAGAAGGGCCGTCCGGATCAACAGGGCTGAAATCATCAGCCCATTTTTTATTCCGGATATTGATGATGCCTTCTCTTGTAAAGAGCATCCCGTTCCTCCCGTTTCTTGTCGGCATAACGCAATCGAACATATCAATGCCGCGCTCTATTGATTCGAGCATGTTTACAGGAGTGCCGACCCCCATAAGATACCTCGGTTTGTCTTCAGGAAGTATCTCATTTACAATTTCGACAATCCTGTACATTTCCTCAGCTGGTTCTCCTACGGAAAGGCCTCCGATGGCATTCCCTGCCATCGATACTGAGGCGGCCTTTTCTGCTGATCTTTTCCTGAGATCATCAAAGGTGCTACCCTGCACGATTGGAAACAGAAACTGCTCATAGTTCCAGAGCGGATCGGTTCCTGTAAACCTTTCCACCGACCTGTCAAGCCAGTGATGAGTCAGTTCGACTGACTTTTTGGCATAACTGTAATCACAAGGGAACGGGGCACATTCATCAAAAGCCATTATTATATCAGCTCCTATAACCCTTTGAATATCAATTGTATTTTCTGGTGTAAAAACATGAATTGATCCGTCGATATGCGATCTGAACACTGCTCCGTCCGATGAAAGCTTCCGGTTTTCAGAAAGTGAAAAAACCTGGTAGCCACCACTGTCTGTGAGCATTGCACGCGGCCAGCTCATGAACCTGTGAAGCCCGCACGCAGCTTTCAGTATCCCGGTTCCCGGACGGAGATAAAGATGGTATGTATTCCCCAAGATGATTTTTGCATTTATCTCATCCATAAGATCCTGCTGTAAAATACCTTTCACGGTTCCGGCAGTGCCTACAGGCATGAAAACAGGGGTAGGTATATTACCATGAGCAGTTTTCAACAATCCTGCCCTCGCCCTGGTCGCCACATCCCTGCCTTCAATCTCAAACATAAATTCGCTTTCGTTCCGGATGCACAAAGGTAATTCATTCATTTACCTGTTAAAATTTATGTCAATAATTTTTGAAACACATTTTCCGTTTTATTAAGTTAACAAAAAAAATTCCAGAACTCCGGGAAATCATATTTTACTGAAAATGAAGTAATTTTATGATCACCATTGATCGTAGTAAAACGTATACGTATTATGATAATTGAAATCTCTGTTCCTGCTTTGAGATTATCTTATTAATATTGCTGCCATATTTTTGAGCGAGATGATATTCAATGAACATCCGTTACTGTTTATTATTCTGATAATTTTCGGGGTTTCGGCAATAGTACAATTGTTTTATTACCTCTATTTTTATCTGGCTCCGGCCATATTCATGCAAACCATCACTACAAACGACCGATCTCCGGTATCTGTGGTTATATGTGCCAGGAACGAGGAAGATAACCTGAAGAAATTCCTGCCATCTGTTCTTGAGCAGGATTATGATGATTATGAGGTCATCGTAGTCAACGACTGTTCAGAGGACAATTCATATCTGGTACTTGGTGCATTCCTCAAAAAGTTTCCGAAACTTAAGGTTTCAAACATAAGCAGGGATCCGAAATTCACTCATAATAAAAGACTTGCAGAGTTCATCGGTATCAAGGCAGCAAAGAATGAAATCCTTTTATTCACTGATGCAGACTGCCGCCCTGTTAGCAAGGGATGGATAAAAGGTATGGTTTGCCACTTTGATAATAAAACTGATTTTGTGCTTGGATATGGCGGCTATTTACGGGAAAAAGGGCTTCTGAACAAATATATCAGGTACGACAGCATGGCCATTGCAATGCAATACCTTGGAATGGCCATCAGGGGAATTCCATATATGGGCGTTGGACGTAATCTCTCATACAGGCGTTCCCTGTTTTTTGACAAGAAGGGGTTCGCCAACTTCAACCACCTGGTCTCAGGCGATGATGACCTGTTCGTCAACTCCAATGCGACCGGGAAAAACACCGCTGTCGAGTTCAGGAAAGATGCTCACACAAGGTCGGTACCCGCAGCCACGGTAAATGAATTTTACGAGCAGAAGAGGAGGCATATGACAACGGCCCGCCATTACAAGTTTGCCGATAAGATAATCTTGATTGCTGAGCCAGCCTCGCGGACACTCTTTTATGTGCTCTTCATCATACTTCTTTCAAATCTGTTCATGTGGCCCGTATTGGTCGCAGTTTTTGGAATAAGGCTGACACTCCAGGTAATTGTCCTCACCATCACCCAGCAAAGGCTCGATGAACGCGGTCTGCTTCCATGGTCACTGATTTTTGATATAATTTCTCCATTTATAAACTCATCCATTTACGCAGCTTATCTCAGGCAAAGTCCCGGGAAAAATGTATGGAAATAGGTAACGGATTATCGGAAAAGGCAAGGAATGACCTGGCGCTTGTGGAATTGGCAAAGAAAGGAAATGAAAAAGCTTTTGCCAGTCTGCTGAACCGTTATCGCGACTCCATCTATTTCATGCTTCTGAAGATGGTTAACAATACTACCGATGCTGAGGATCTTACAATTGAGGCATTCGGGAAAGCTTTCAGGAATCTGGAATCATTCACACCCGATTTCGCCTTCAGCACATGGCTTTTCAAAATCGCGACCAACAACTGCATTGACTTCATACGGAAAAAACAAGTTTCCCCCACTCCGATCGACCAGATCCAGGATGATATTGAGAAACTTACGGTTAACATCCAATCTGATCTTCCAGATCCCGAAGAATCGCTTATTAACGACCAGAAAATAGCGGTGCTCCGGGATATCGTCAGACAGCTGAAACCACGCTACAGGAAGCTCATTGAACTAAGATTCTTCAAGGAATATTCCTACGAGGAGATCGCATCTGAGCTGAACCTGCCTATCGGTACTGTTAAAGCCCAGCTGTACAGAGCTAAATTGTTGCTGTACAACATTTTTATAAAAACGGGTAACGGGTAATGACGGACATAATACTCAGATATTTCCCCTCACTGCCAGTTGCGCAGAGGGAGCAGTTCGGGCAACTCGAAAATCTGTACAGGGATTGGAACAATAAGATCAATGTCATTTCAAGGAAGGATATGGATAATTTCTGCCTGCACCATGTACTCCATTCACTGTCAATTGCGAAAGTCATTGATTTTGTTCCAGGCAGCAGGATACTTGATGTCGGAACCGGAGGAGGATTTCCCGGCATACCACTTGCTATAATGTTCCCCGGGTCTCAATTTTTTCTTCTTGATTCGGTCGAAAAAAAAACTATAGTTGTATCGTCAGTCGCTTCTTCCCTGGGTTTGAAAAACGTCATAACAATAAGAAAAAGAGTCGAGAACGAAACAGGAAGATATGATTTTGTAGTAAGCAGGGCCGTTACAACTCTTTCAGCATTTGTGGGTATTACTGAAAAAAACATTTCCCGGACGAACAGGAACTCCCTTATGAACGGTATCATTTATTTGAAGGGTGGAGATATTGAAAAAGAGCTCAAAGCATTCGGTATTCGTCCTAAAGTATGGGATATCAGTAATTTCTTCAGTGAGTCCTGGTTTGAAACAAAAAAAATCATTTATCTGCCCTCCTGATTTTTATAAAAATTGCAAAGGGTGGTTGCAATTATTTAAAATATGTCTATCTTTGCGTCTCCAAAACAATTAATGATAATTTAAAACAAAAAGATATGAAAAGGACATTTCAGCCTTCAAGGAGAAAAAGAGCAAACAAGCATGGTTTCAGGGAAAGAATGTCCACTCCAAACGGCAGGAGGGTGCTTGCATCACGCAGGGCCAAAGGCAGGAAGAAACTGACTGTCTCCCCGGAGCTTAAATTGAAATAATAATCATTTCCTCTTATAAATATAAAGGCGCCTGTTTAAGACGCTTTTTTTTTATTTTAAACACCTCAATTTCTTTTATCCTCCGATCCCATAGAGTAGGGGAAATTAAGCCCCTCTCTGACGGCAGCGTGGTTTGAGGGAAATATAATTGAAGATCTTCGAAATGACGGCTGAAGAAATATACGGACTTATTAGTGGAGCCTTATTTAAGCCTTCTGAACGGGTTTCTCTTTATAATTTTATAAGTACATTTGCGTTATAAATTAAGTCCGAAACTCCTGTATGAGCTTTAAGAAATTTATATCCAGCAAAGCCTTTCTGAAAAATCTTGCGTTAGCCGCCGTTATTCTTGTCGCAATGTTTATGGTGCTCCTGATCTGGCTTAACTTCTACACACGACACGGACAGAGCAGAAAAGTTCCAAACTTCGTAGGACTAACGCTGGAACAGACATCCAGGGCTGCAAGGAAGAGCAAGATGCAATATCAAATCATTGATTCGGTGTACACAAACACGGTCCCCCGAGGCTGCATCGCAGAACAAAATCCGAAACCGGGATTGAAAGTCAAGAAGTGGAGAAGTATAATGCTGACAGTAAACGCTTTCAAGCCTGAAATGGTTGCGATGCCCAATCTTGTCAATCTACCAAAGCGTCAGGCTCTTGCGCTTATTGAAAGTACCGGCCTTGTTACCGGAACACTGAGATATATTCCCGACATATCAATTGATGTCGTTATCAATCAGCTATATAATGGGAGAGAAATTGCCGGAGGAGATTCTCTTCAGAAAGGTTCGGTAATTGACCTGGTTCTTGGAAAAGGCCTGAGTAACCAGAGGACCATGGTGCCTGATCTGATGGGAATGAACCTCCAGCCGGCAATCGATAAGATCCTTGGAGCTTCACTTAACCTTGGCACATATATTTACGATAATACGATCATTTCAGGAAAGGACTCAGCGCATGCCTTCGTTTACAAACAAAATCCCGAATTCAAAAATGATGCTTCACTTCAGCTCGGTTCTTCAATTTATTTATGGCTCACCGTCGACTCGGCCAAAATGCACCTTGATTCCACGATGGTAAAAAATGACACTGTGCCTGTTGCGGATACTTTTTCTGGCAGCTTCAATTAAACTGATGATCAAAAAGTTAGGTTTATATATTGTATTTTTCTTTTTCTTTCCGGCAATCCTGTTACCACAGGAGGTCATTACCGGCCTGCAGGTGAATCCTTTAGTGAAAGCGGCAAAATTAAACAGGAGGGTTCAGAAGAACCTGACCTCCACTGACACGATAAATCTTCCCTTTTTCGACGATTTTTCAGAAAATTCATATCTTCCTTCTCCTGAAAGATGGAGCGATGATTACGTATTTATAAACAATACCTACTCTGATCAGCAGATCACAGTCGGCATTGCGACATTTGATGCTCTTGACAACAACGGATACCTTTACCCGACAGCCTCACCCGACGGATTTGAAGCCGATCATCTGACCACACAGCCGATTAACCTCAACTATCCATCATCATCAAATATTTATCTCAGTTTCTTCTATCAGCCGGGAGGGCTGGGCGACCCGCCAGAGCTTCAGGACAGTCTTACTCTGCAGTTTTATTCTCCTTCCGAAGCACAATGGTATTCGATATGGAAGGTCGAAGGCTCTGCAAGCACCAGGTTCAAGCCAGTTATCATAAAAATAGACCAGCCGAGGTATCTTCAGAATGGATTCAGGTTCAGGTTTGTGAACTGGGCAAGCCTTAGCAGCGACCTTAGTGATCCTTCAATGATAGGGAACTGCGATATCTGGAACCTTGATTATGTCTATCTCAACATCAACAGGAACGGAGCCGACACTACCCTTCATGATGTTGCATTCCGCACACCAACCCGCTCATTGCTCAAGACTTACGAATCAATGCCCTGGAACGAATTCGAACAGGCATATCTGCAGGAGATGGGTTCATATATTCCGATCCATTACCGTAATAATGACACGATCGTAAGAAATGTGACCCGCAATTTTGAGATCAGGGATGTTTACAGAAATACCATCTCTTACTCTTTTTCTGCAGGCGCAACAAATATTGATCCTCAGACAAATGTGGATTATAATGCAAACCTGATCTATACTTTTAATACGACAGGGACCGATTCCGCTCTTTTCAGAATAAAATGCTACCTGAAGACCGACGAATTTGATCCGAAACAAAACGACACAATAGTTTACAACCAGGTATTCAACAATTATTTTGCATTTGACGATGGTACATCGGAAGGAGGATACGGTATCAACGGGCTCGGATCCAGAAATGCAATGGTTGCCAGCAGGTTCGAATCGTACATGCAGGATACTATCAGGGCAATCAGAATATGCTTCAACGACAGCTACCTGAACAGTAACAGTGCGGTTTTTGACCTGATGATATGGGATGACAATAACGGCCTCCCTGGTAACGTACTATATACGGTTGAAGATGAAGCTGTTGCACAAGGAAATGGTTTAAATGGGTTCTATACATATGTCCTTCCTGAAGGTGTGCCAGTCAATGGCGTGTTTTATATAGGATGGAAACAACATACAGAGACTTTTCTCAATGCCGGTTATGACATTAACACTCCCAATAACGGAAGACAGTTATACTGGCTTAACGGCAGCTGGCAGTTGTCGCAGGTCAGCGGTACCATTATGATCAGGCCTGTTGTCGGAAAACCACTTAAAACAACAGGGATTAAAGATATCCCTGTGACTGATACCAAAAATGCCATAAAATTATGGCCTAATCCGGCAACAGGACTTATTAATATTGAGTGCTCCGACCTGGTTTTATCAAGCCCGGTCTATCTCTCAATAGTGGATCTCCAGGGCCGGCAGCAGATGAGAGTGCCTTACGCTGAGCAAATTGATATCTCATTTCTTAAGGCGGGCATTTACACTGTAATACTGCTTCAGAACGACAAACCAGTAACTCACCTCAGGCTTGTCAAAATAAGGTAGGACATCAATGAATGAAGAAGATTCGATTGACCAGCAGGAACTGTTTGAACATTTCAGGTTCATTGCCGACCCCGGTCAGTCAATGCTGAGGATCGATAAATTCCTTGCATGCCGCCTTGAAAGCACTTCAAGGACGAGGATCCAGAATGCTGCAAATGCAGGTAATATACTTGTCAATAACAAGACTGTCAGGCCAAGTTACAAGGTAAAGCCTGGAGATGTGGTACAGGTTGTATTGCCGAACCCTCCGAGGGAAATCGAACTGATTCCCCAGGATATACCTGTAAATATTGTTTATGAGGATGACGATGTAATAGTTGTCAATAAGGCAGCGGGAATGGTGGTTCATCCTGCTTACGGAAACTATACAGGTACTCTTGTCAATGCACTTATGTGGCATTTCAGGAATCTTCCGTTGTTCAGCAGTGGTGAACTTCGACCCGGACTTGTGCACAGGATTGACAAAAACACTTCCGGTATACTGGTGATCGCAAAGAATGAGCTTTCGCTGAACAGGCTGTCAAAGCAGTTTTACGACAGGACCACCAGCCGGAAATACATTGCCATGGTATGGGGTGTTCCCGACCCACGCGAAGGAACTATCACAGGTAATGTAGGCAGGAGTATACGCGACAGAAAGGTCATGCAGGTTTTTCCCGACGGAAGCATGGGGAAGACAGCAGTTACCCATTACCGGGTTATTGAAGATCTCGGATATGTCTCGCTGGTGGAATGCAGGCTCGAAACAGGACGAACTCATCAGATCAGAGTGCATTTCAGTTATATCAGGCATCCGCTTTTCAACGACGAGGAGTACGGGGGTGACAGGATACTCAAGGGCACTATATTTACAAGTTATCAGCAGTTTGTGAAAAACTGCTTTAAAATTCTGCCACGACAGGCGCTTCATGCCAAATCACTGGCTTTTGATCATCCGGTGACGGGCAAGAGACTGTCGTTCGATTCTGATTTGCCTGAAGATATGAAGCAGGTGATTGAAAAATGGAGAAGCTACACTTCCGGCAGGGCAAGCATAACTAAATAAGAATTTAACTTTTACCAGCTTCCGCCGGCACCGCCACCTCCAAAGCTTCCTCCGCCGAAGCCACCGAAGCCTCCCCCTCCGCCGCCTGAGAATCCTCCCCAGCTTCCATTATGGCTGTTACGACCCGAATTCATCATTGAAAGCAACATCCAGAAAGGCAGACCACTTCTGCTTATATGTTTCTGATTGGAACCTCCGCTGCTTCGGATAAACATAATTATTATCAGAACAATTATGAAAATAATAAAAGGGAAAAGTCCGGAAAGATCACTTTTCTTCGATTTTCCATACTGATCGGCAGGGAATTCACCGCTTGCGAGAGACATAAGGGTACTTGTTGCTTTATCAAGCCCTTTATAATATTCACCCATTTTGAAAGCCGGAATAATCTCATTATCAACGATCTGGCTGCAAACCATATCCGGCACAACACCTTCCAGTCCATACCCTGGAGCAATGAACACTTGTCCGGTGGACTCAGAAGTTTTTGGTTTGACAAGAATTAGTATGCCGTTATTTTCCCCTTTCTGGCCTATTCCCCATTTTTCTGCAAGCCGTTGGGCATAATCAGCTTTGTCATACCCCTGGAGATCAGCGACAGTGACTATTGCAATCTGGGTTGTTGATGAGTCATTATAGGCTACAAGTTTTCTTTCCAGGGCATCTGTCTCCTGAGCTGAAAGCATGTGAGCAAAATCGTTTACCAGTTTTGGAGGATCAGGCTTTTCAGGAAACTCCTGTGCAGATAACGAGGTGCTTAAAAAGGAAAACAGCAATAACAGCCTGAAAGATATGCTCATTGGTCTATTCTTCATATTGCCGTGTATTATTTGGGATTATCGAATGTAATTTCATCAGGAAGCTCATTGACATCATTGCTCTTGTAAGGGAAATGAACCTTAAGCTGTTCTCCTGCCATAAGAATTCCTTCAACAAGTCCTTCCGTGAAATTTTTATTCCTGAAGTGTTTCTGAAGAATAGCCATTATCTTGTTCCAGAAATCTGCCAGAACTTTGGCATTTATACCTTTGTCGCCTATGATCGCGAACTCCCTGTTCCTGATTGCAACATAAAACAGAACCCCTTCCCGGTTTTCAGTGGCATGCATGCCGATCTTTTTAAATACCCATGCAGCCCTGTCAAGCACGTTCCCGTGCAGCTTTGTCTCGATATGCACCCGTATTTCTCCCGAGGTTTCTTTTTCTGCTATTTTTATTGCTCCCCGGATCTTTTCCTGTTGATCTTTTGTGAAGAATGTTGAAGCTTTTACTGCCATATCGTTGAATGATTAAAACTTAACTTCCGGAGCTTTTTCAGCACCTTCCACCGACTCGAAATATGGCTTTGCTGAAAATCCAAACATGCCAGCTATCATGTTCTGCGGGAACCTTTTAATATATGTATTGAATGACCGGGCCACTTCGTTGAATTTTCTCCGCTCAACAGAGATACGGTTCTCCGTTCCCTCAAGCTCAACCTGCAGATCCCTGTAATTCTGGGTTGCCTTGAGGTCGGGATACTGCTCCACCACTGCCATTAACCTTGAAAGAGCTGAGCCAAGTTCTCCCTGCGCAGCCTGGAACTGTTTCATGTTCTCAGCTGTCATTTTTGTGGGGTCAATTGTAACCTGGGTGGCTTTTGCACGGGCCTCAATGACTTTTGTAAGTGTTTCCTGTTCAAAATTTGCAGCTCCCTTTACTGTGTTCACAAAATTTGGAATAAGGTCAGCGCGGCGCTGATACTGGGTCTGTACATTGCCCCATTGGCTGGTTACAGCTTCCTGTTGTGTCACCATGCTGTTATAGGCTTTTGTTCCCCAGGAGATGAAGCCAAGCACCACAAGTGCAAGGAAAACTCCGATAATTATCCATATTAAGCAACCTTTTTTCATTGTTAAGTTTATTTAAGTTTCTCCAAATGTAAATAATTTATTATAAATAGAATATTCATTATAAGGGGAATGATGATTTTAGTTTCATATATGGACCACTCCAGGTTAATTATTATTTTAATATTATAACACTTTCATACGGCTTGAAATTGGAATCGAACCGCGGAGCAGATCCATGAGAGAATAAACCGATATTATAACTATTTAATATAATTGTAATACCACTTATAAGACCATTTATTTTTAATCAACTTGTTATTGACGAAAATCATCCCGCTTCTGCTCCTGCTGAAAAAATCATGAATTTCCTTCCCCTGCCCTCTTAAAATAATTAATTTTAACATTTAAAATTACCCGAATGAGAACGATTGCAATAGCGGCTGGCGGTGACTCCTCAGAATATGAAATATCGGTAAAAAGTGCCGTTGAGGTAAGCAAAGCACTCTCGTCAAAATATGAAGTCTATATAGTTATGATCCGGGGCACTGGCTGGTACTGGGAAGATACAAATGGAAGGAGTTTCGGAATTGACAAAAATGACTTTTCCCTGAACCTTGATAGCGGAAAAGTACTTTTCGATGCGGTTTTTATAGCCATTCACGGTACTCCGGGTGAAAACGGACTGCTCCAGGGCTATTTCGACATGATGGGCATCCCATATACCAGCTGCAGCGCATTCTGCTCAGCCCTCACTTTCAATAAGCATGCATGCAAACTTTATCTTAAGGATTATGGTATACCGATTGCCAAAGCTGTTCTGATAAGAAGAGGGGATGAACCAGATATTGAGGGAATAATTAAGCATATAGGGCTGCCTTGTTTTGTAAAGCCCAACGACAGCGGTTCAAGTTTTGGTGTGACAAAAGTAAAGAGTGTTGAAGAGATTCCTGCTGCCCTGGAAAAAGCACTGAAAGAAAGCAACGATATTATGGTCGAATCCTTTATGAGCGGAAGGGAAGTGGCCTGCGGGGTTGTAAAGGTCAGGAGCAGGTCGGTTATTCTCCCGGTCACTGAAATAATAAGTAAAAATGAATTTTTCGATTTCGAAGCAAAGTATATACCGGGAAATTCTGACGAGGTAACGCCTGCTGAAATGAATGAAAAGATTACGGGTGAGATCCAGAATCTCAGCTCAGCAATTTATGATCTCCTTGGCTGCAGTGGCATTGTAAGGGTTGATTTCATTATCGTGGGAAATAAACCGTATTTCCTTGAGATCAATACCGTTCCGGGCCTGACTGAGGAGAGCATCGTACCAAAGCAGGCTGCATATGCAGGAATATCAGCCGGGGCTCTCTATTCCATGGTTATTGAGGATCTTTTCAATTAAAAGACTCAAAGTCAAATTTGATTTATTCTCTCATTGCTTTCTTAAGGGCGCTTGTTGTTGTATAATACTTTGTTATCATCCCCTGAACTTCCCAGTCGGGTAATCGGCCTTTATTCATATATTCAAGAAATTTCTGAGTCACCTGCCCGAAATGCTCTTCATGAGAAACATAGTATTTCGATGGAATAATTATTTTCAAGGAATTGCCATTAACCTTTTCAACGGCCAGGCTGTCATAAGGCAATGAACTTAAAGCTTCCTTCAGCTTTGTTGTGAATTCTTTCAGCGCTGAGCCTTTTATGTTTTCAACATACAGAGTCGGAATGAATTTCTCGCTTTCTCCCTGTCTTATCACCAGGTCGCAACCCGAACCTTTCAGCACTGAATAATGCGTGTCACCCCCTCCCGGAGGCGCCTGATACTTCCATTCAACGGACACTTTCGCCCATATGCCTTTTATCTGGTAAACCATCTCTCCGTTTGAAAAGACATTAAGTTTCCCGTCTTTTACGTCTTTCAGAAGAAATGCCGGAAAATCTTTAAAGCCGGTAACGCTGCTGAATTCTTCTTTTGACAAGGGCGTTGGCCATCTCCTTGCAGAAACCATATTTATGTCCTGCGGATGAAGGGTCTGTCCGGGGAAACATTCCCACTGAATAAGATCCACAAGGTGAGTTGTGACATCAACAATACCTTCGCCCTGTTGATGTATGTCGAAATACCATGCCGGGCGGAGCACAGGAGTACCGGATATCACTTTTGAAAAATGGTGTACACTTATTTTTGTGACTGCCGGTTCATCTTTTGTTCCTGCCTGCAGTTTTCCGAAAATACTTTTATTCCCTGAAAGCATTCTCTGAAGTATGGTTGCGATCTCATACCGTTCAGTCATTATATCATAAAGAAGAACATGCTTTTCATCAGCTTCCCTGAACGCATTTTCAAGCTTTGGAAAATCTTCGGGAGAGATAATCATCGGTTTGTCAGCAAGCACATTAAGTCCTGCTTCTATGCACTTTTCAATATACTCAGCTTTTTTCGAATTGTTACCCGCAAGGACAACGACATTGCCTGCCTTTTCTGAAAGCATTTTTTCAAAGAAGTCATCGCCTTTGTAGATTATTTCATTCCAGTGCGTGGGGCTATCAGCCCTTGAATTGTATGAGGCAATCCTGCCGAGATGTTGTTCCAGATCAGGGCCTGCTGGTGCATATACATGTACATCAGGAGAAATCTGCGGGTACATTGTTTTCTGCACAAGGGCAGCATGAAAATGGCCCGGATCAACTGTTAAAAGTTTCACATTATATTGTTTTTGCAAATTAGCTTTTTGTTTTCCGGCTGAATTTATGCCTGAACCAGCCTGTCCGCAAGATGCGAGGAAAACTGCAGACAGGATCATAAATACTGAACTTCTCATGACAGGATAAATTTATACTTTAAGTAAATATGTGACTGATCATAAATGACCAAAATTCAGGAACAGATGAAAATGACAAGTCATTAAGAATAGTTTTTTACGGCCTCATTAGCAGAGCGGTAAAGAATTACGCATTGGATGACTAACTCTGTGTCTTAATGTTTAAATGTTTCAATCCTGTATGAATCGATAGGATCACATGTGCAAACAAGATTCCTGTCGCCGTAACCATCGTCGATACGCCCTACGGAAGGCCAGAATTTGTTTTCTTCTACCCATCTGAGCGGGAACGCAGCTTTCTCCCTTCCATACTTATGAGTCCAGCTGTCTGCCGTTACAGCCTTTGCAGTATGCGGCGCATTATGAAGCACATTATCTTCCCAGTCAGCTTTCCCTTCACTTATCTCTTTTATTTCATGCCAGATCGACTTAAGGGCTTCAATGAATTTATCAAGCTCACGAAGCGATTCCGATTCCGTGGGTTCCACCATGAGAGTGCCATGAACAGGGAATGAGAGAGTCGGGGCATGGAATCCGTAGTCCATCAACCTTTTGGCAATATCTGATTCTGTTATTCCGGACTCAGCCTTGAAGGCCCTGCAATCGAGTATCATCTCATGGGCAACAAATCCGTTACTGCCTTTATAAAGAGTCTTGTAATAATCTTTTAATGAAACTGATATATAGTTTGCATTCATTATGGCATACATGCTTGCTCTGGTAAGTCCCCCGGTACCCATCATCATAACATAGGCGTGTGAGATTGTAAGTATATGAGCACTGCCGAAGGGGGCTCCAGAAACGGCTGTTGTTCCGTGACTTCCTCCAGTCTTTACGACAGGATGTGATGGCAGGAATTCCGCCAGCCTTTCATTCGTTAGTATCGGGCCCGCTCCGGGGCCGCCTCCTCCATGAGGTATTGCAAAAGTCTTGTGAAGGTTGAGATGGCATACATCTGCGCCTATCATGGCAGGATTTGTCAATCCGACCTGGGCATTCATGTTTGCACCATCCATATAGACCAGCCCGCCGTTTTCATGTATTATCTCCGACATCCTTATAACAGCGGCCTCAAAAACTCCGTGAGTAGACGGGTAAGTTATCATGAATGCAGCCAGCCTGTCGCGGAATTGCAAAGCCTTGTTCTGAAGGTCGTCAACATCAATGTTGCCTTTTTCATCGCATTCCACTACCACAACCTTCATGCCTGCCATTACCCCGCTTGCAGGATTGGTCCCGTGTGCCGAAGCGGGAATCAGAACGACGTTCCTGTATCCCTCTCCCCTGCTCCTGTGATACTCGCGGATCACCATCAGCCCTGTATATTCGCCTGCAGCACCTGAATTTGGCTGAAATGAGATCGCGGCAAAGCCGGTGATCTCTTTCAGCGCTTCTCCAAGTTCATCCATTACCTGATGGTAACCCCTGGCCTGATCGGCCGGAACAAAAGGATGAATGTTTCCGAATTCGGGCCAGCTCAATGCAAACATCGCTGTGGCAGGGTTAAGCTTCATTGTACATGATCCAAGTGATATCATGCAGTGGGTCAGTGAGAAATCCTTTCTTTCAAGTAGTTTTATGTATCGCATCATTTCAGTTTCGCTGTGATACATGTTGAAAGCGGGGGCTTTCAGGTATGATGATTTCCTGACAAACCTGTCTTCAATGATGTTGCAGTTGCAGAGTGACTCAATATTTTCAGGCGCCCTGCCTGCAGCTTTTGCGAAAACAGAGGCAATTGTATTTATCTCTTTCAATGTTGTCACTTCATCAGTGCTGAGGATCACTTCATTATCAGAAGGATAAAAGAAGTTGATTTCTTCCTCAAGGGCCAGTTTTCTGACCTGCTCCTGCGAAATGCCATCAGGAAGTTCTATCCTGAGGGTATCGAAGAACTGAGTATTTGTCTGTTTGTATCCAAGGTATTTCAGGGAGTCGCTGATTGTACACGCTGACTTATGGACATGGAGTGCAATGTTTTTCAGTCCTTCCGGGCCGTGGTATTGTGCGTACATTCCTGACATGGTCGCAAGAAGGGCTTCTGCAGTGCAAATATTTGAAGTTGCCCTTTCCCTCTTGATATGCTGCTCCCTTGTCTGAAGGGCCATTCTGAGTGCCTGGTTCCCGTGAGTATCTATCGATACACCGATTATTCTTCCTGGCATGTTCCTTTTTAATTCATCCCTTGTGGCAAAGTATCCTGCATGCGGTCCTCCGTAACTCATAGGCAGTCCGAAACGCTGGCTCGACCCTACAACGATATCTGCGCCCCATTCGCCGGGAGGTGTAAGAAGGGAAAGGCTCAGCAGGTCTGCAGCCACTCCAAGCAGGCATCCTGCGGAATGGACCTTTTCAGCAAATTCCCTGTAATCATTGATTTGACCTGATGCGGCCGGGTACTGAACGAAAGCGCCGAAATAGGTCTCATCAAGAACAGCATCGTCATATTTTCCGGTTACGAGCTCAAAGCCAAGCGGTGCGGAGCGTGTGGTAATAACATCAATAGTCTGAAGGAATATGTCCTGATCGACAAAGAACCTGTTTGCACCTGCTTTTACTGCAGCCCGTGATCTTGCATTGAACATCATTATCATTGCTTCAGCTGCTGCGGTTGATTCGTCGAGCAAAGATGCATTTGCTATCTGCATGCCTGTCAGGTCGATAATCATTGTCTGAAAATTAAGAAGAGCTTCCAGCCTCCCCTGTGATATCTCTGCCTGATAGGGTGTGTATGATGTGTACCAGGAAGGGTTTTCAAGCACGTTCCTTATAACTACCGATAAAGGAGCGACGCCATAATATCCCTGGCCGATAAAAGTTCTGAACATCTTGTTTACTGATCCGATCTTCCTTAAATGGTTCAGGTATTCATATTCGCTCATGGCTTCAGGAAGCCTGAGCTGTTTCTTGAGCCGTATTGCTTCAGGTATTGTTCTGTCAATCAGTTCATCTATTGTTCTTACCCCTATTGTCTCAAGCATACGGGGCAATTCATGGTCACGCGGACCGTTGTGCCTGCCGGCAAAATTATCAAAGGACATTTATTTAGTTTTTTGAATTAACAAATAAAATCCGACACCGCGAAAATAGCAATAAGAATGTACTTTGGATATCAGATGGATCAGGTGTTGATAAAAAACCTGTTTGTTTGCATTTCTGCCTTTATTGTCGTTTTTTTTCCATGGCCCGGATACACTGTGGTATTTCCCGGAAGGGTGAAGAGTTTGGTCCTGATACTTCTTATCAATGTTTCATAATTACCACCCGGGAGATCGGTTCTTCCTATGCTTCCTTCAAAAAGTGCGTCACCTGTAAATACGACCTTATTTCCCTTATTATAAAATGCAATGCTCCCTTTGGTATGTCCCGGAACAGCAAGAACATCAAAATCCAAAGTACCAAACGATACCTTCTGGCCATCTGTGAGGAATCCTGCAGGAACCGGAGGCGCTTCCATTGTCAGCCCGAATATGAGAGCGTTCTCTACCGCACTCTCCCTGTTCATTTCATCCTCCCTGCTGCAATAAGTCCCGAGGTTATATTTTTCAAGAATAAACCTGTTCCCGAAAACATGATCGAGATGACAATGTGTGTTCAGAAGCAAAACAGGCTTAAGTTTCTCTTCCGTCAGCAGATCTTCAAGCTGACTGAATTCATCCCTGTCGTAGCACCCGCAGTCGATTATTGCACAATTGCCCGACTGATCAGCAACAACATAGGTATTCACCTCTATCGGGGAAAATATTAACCTGTATATTTTCATAGCTACTATTGTTTCTTTACAGTTCCTTTCAGCAAAGGTACAAATACAAAACTGCCATGCGAGGAATATTCAAATTTATCCTCACCGGAACGGATCACGAGTGTCATAACCTGCGATATGCTGTTGCCAAGCGGTATTACCAGACGACCACCTGTTTTAAGCTGCTTCAGGAGTTTCTGAGGGATCTCGGAAGCGGCTGCAGTAATTATTATGCCGTCAAACGGTCCGTATTGAGGCTTGCCTTCATAACCGTCGCCATAAAAGAAATCGGCAGAATACCCCAGTGAGGTCAGGATCCTCTGTGCTTTAAGGTACAGATCCCTGTATCGTTCTATCGTATAGACTTTTGCTCCCATCTCCGCAAGGATTGCGGCCTGATATCCTGATCCGGTTCCTATTTCAAGGATTTTATCCCGTTTTTTCAACTGCAGAAGCGAGGTCTGAACAGCAACAGTGTAAGGCTGCGAAATCGTCTGGCCTGAAGAAATAGGGAAAGCCTTATCGATATAGGCATGATTCAGAAATGCCGGATCCATGAAATCGTGCCTCGGGACTTTATTGATGGCTTTGAGGACCTCCTCATCGGTAATTCCCTTGCGGCGGAGTTCTTCAACAAGTTTTTTCCTTTTGCCCTTTGCTTCAAATGAATCTGTCATCAAAAAACCAGGTGTTTAGGGAAGTAAAGAAAACAAAAATATATCATTAGTTCGGGCTCTCTACTTGTTTTATAAAAGTCCGAATCTCCCCAATTGTTTATAAACAGATCCCGTTTGCATCAATATACTTTCGAAGAGAACAACATCCCTGACTTTCACAATCTGAAATTCAGTGTCCCTGTACTCTTCAATGACCTCCCTGAGATGTACGGTATCCTTAATTAATTTGATCCTTCCAAGTGTGAGATGAGGACTGAAAGGCCGGTTTTCAACGATGAAGCCCGTTTCTTTCAATCCTTCCCTGATTTTGTCATTAAGCTCCGTGAGACTGCCGGATGAACTGATGCCTGCCCATATCACCCGGGGGTCTCTGTAATTTCTGAAGAGGCCCAGCCCTGACAGGATGAATTCAAACTCCTTTAATTCAGAACATTTTTCTTCCAGCATCATTTTGATTATCCTTATTTTTTTTTCGTCCGTATCTCCAAGGAAAGCAAGGGTCAGGTGAGTGTTTGAAATATCGGTCCATTTAATGATTTCCCCGGCAAGAATGTTTTTCAAATCACTGAATGCCTTCAGCAGCTCAGGTTCAGGATTGATTTTTACAGCAGTAAATATTCTTTTCATTCTTTTCTTCCTGTTTGTTTCAGATGTTGCCCATTTCAATCTGATGCAGAAGTATCTCGATAAGGGCATCATCTCCTTCCGGATCATATTTCTCTTTCAGGTTTGTGCCGAAGATCCTTGCTATGCTCTGCCAGAATGCTGCAGAGAATGTTCCCCTGTATTGTCTGATAAGATCGTATGAAGTATTGGCAGTCTCCCTGTCGATCAGCTTTATAAGAAGCTTCCCTTGGGTAATTGTCATATCGCGGACATCACCCTCGTATTCACCGAATACATCCTTTTCAACCTGACGAAGGTATTTTTTCCGGCTGCGGTCATCGGGAATTTTTTTAAGTTCCTCGTTTATTGAAGCAAGTTTTGCCCTGACAATCAGGGAATAGGGATAAACTTTTTTCAGGTTATAAATAAGCCGTTCATATCTTGAATACGACATTTTCTGCGAATTCCGGGCCTGGCCGACTATAAGCACTTCTTTTATGTTCACCTCCGGGAGTTTGACTCCGTCTCTTTCGACCTCATGCAGATGGTAATAGTTATTAACCGGAATCGTGTCTTTATTAGTAATTGTGCTATCGGTCTGGGCCGAAATTCTCAGTACAACAAGAAAAGAGAGCAATATTGAATAATTAAATCTCACTAAAATCCGATTTTTTACAAATGTATCAAATTACGGACCATTTCATGGAGCCTGATATCATCGAATTAAACTTGACTTGCATCGACATATTGCGTACATTTAATTTGTTAAAACAATTGCCATGACCGATCCCCTTCCCGCTGATCTGGCATTTATTAAAAGCTGACCGATATATTGTCTGATAAATGGGAAAGGGGTTCAAGGCAGGTAGTGTTTGGGGTAATTTAATTAAGAAAAGTGAAGTTCCGACTTCACTTTTCTGTTTTTATATGATTGGAAAAATTTGTAATGCATCTCTAAAAAGCTAATTTTGGGAAAAGCTCTTTTTATGGCATTGAAGGTTGAAGATCTTGAGGATCAGTCTAAATACAGGCAAACACTCAGTATACCTTACGACGAAATGGTTCCGTTTATTCTCGATTATATCAGAAGAAAATCGTGGCTGATGGTGTTTTTCTGGTCAGTCTGCATTGTGTTTCTTGGATTAGCCCTGACTGTCAGGGTCAACATAAGCGGATATTTTCATTTAAGAATCATCTTTTACCATTCGGTACTTGGCTTTCTGATTTTCCCGCTTCTTTTTGTCCCGATTCATGAGCTGCTGCATATAATTCCATATTATCTGACAGGAGCCAGAAGGATAAGGATTGGCATGGATCTCAGTCAGTATATGTTCTATGTGACCGCTCACAGGCATGTTACAACTGCCCGGCAATTCAGGTTTGTGGCCCTTGTACCATTCGTTCTTACAAGCCTCGTTATCATCTGCCTGGTGCTTATCCTTCCGGGACTGTGGAAATGGAGCCTTTCAGTTTTTCTCTTTGTGCATGCAACCATGTGTGCCGGTGATTTTGCTCTTCTGAATTACTTTGCATTGCATAAGGGGAAAAAGATGTACACCTGGGATGATGCTGATGATAAGGTTGCCTACTTTTATGAAGAGATCTGATAAATAAAATCCTTTTACCACAGAATAAACCGGTTATGAAGCACAGCGCTAAGTATCTTCTATGTCTTCTCTGTGCCCCTTTGCGATAAAAAGAAAGTTGCACAGAGTTAAGGAGGTATGCAGAGGTTCACAGAGATAATTTAGAATCTCTCCTTTGCCAGTTTAATTACATCATCACCCTTTACCACGGGCCGTATTCTGAAGGAATATTCGTATTTGTTCCCCAGAAGCCGGTATTGGGGATGAATTTCTGCTCCCCAGGAATCGTCTCCGCCAACACCCATCTGTCCCAGGTCAACATTAAGGTTGACAAGATCGCGCGGCTTCACGTCTTTGATATGCCTGTTGGCTGTTTTTGCATCCTTTCTGTACTGCGCCAGATTTCCCGGTGATTCAAAATCATCATGGATATTTTTGAGGGCTTCAAAGCAGATTAAAGGATTGCCGCTTACGAGAAGCCCGTTACCGTTTTCATCAGTAAGGGTCAGCCATCGGGTATCGGTCTTGTAGCCGTTTTCCTGAGGTCTGATGTAAGGCACATACTGATCATCCACACTACTTTCATACAATCCTACATCCGCTGCAGTTTTTCTGTCGGCATAGTTTTCCTGAGGTCCGCGTCCGAACCACCTGAGGTTCGCATAATCGTCGGGAAGCTGCATCTGCATCCCCATCCTTGGTATCTCGGGTACACTGGCCGACACCTTTGAGAATTGGTTCTTCACGATTACATCAGATGATCCCAGTATTGTATATGTTGTGACGAATCCGGCAATTTTTTCTCCCTTGTTCCCGGGAATATCATATTCAAAAGTAACAATCACCTTACCCATTTCAGTCTGACTTATATTCACTTTCCTCACTTTTGCAGCTCCTCCCGCCTTCTTCCACATTGCCAGTTTTTTGTCCATCCCATAACCATAATCGTTATCCGTAGGAGGCCTCCAGAAATCAGGCTCAGGCCCTTTTTTAAGCAATTCCCTGCTTTTATATGAAAATGATTCCACCGTGCCCTTTTCAAGATCGAACACAATCTTCATATCTTTCCCGCTTACAGAATATTTTTTTCCCTCGGTTTTTGTCTGAAGCAGAGCAAGTTCATCGATTGGGGCTATAACCGGCTTGCCTTCGATGGGCAGCTTGAACTGGGCAGTTGCATAAATATGATCCTCAGGAACATAGTTCCATTCATCAGCCCTCGACACCCTGATATTCAGGAAATACTCTGAACCAGGTGCAGGATCGATGCCTTCTACTGGTACGGTTACCAGGGTATCTGTATGTGGCCTGAAATCACGAAATGCCAGCTTCCCTGACTTGACTGCAACACCGTCCGACATAATATCCCAATCGAATGAGAATGCTGACAGGTCGGTAAAATCGTATTTGTTTTTAATCCTGACCTTACCGGCAGAAAGATTAACAGGTTCAAAACCAACATACTGATATACCTTTTTAACTTCTGCCAGCGCTGGTTTCCCTGTTCTGTCGGGCCAGGTAAGTCCGTTGATGCAAAAGGTGCCATCGCTCGGAATGCCCTCTTCCCCGTAATCCCCTCCGTAAGTCCAGTATTTAACGCCATTCTCATCAGTCTTTAGAAAACCCTGGTCGACCCAATCCCATATAAATCCGCCCTGTAGCCTGGGATACTTTTCAATCACATCCCAGTATTCCTGGAGGTTCCCGTCCGAATTTCCCATTGAATGGGCATATTCGCACATAATAAGCGGCCTGTCAGTCTTTGGATCCTTTGCATATGATTCTATCTGCCATATACGCGCATACATCGGACAGAAAATATCAGTATGACGCTCGGTGGTATTTGTACTCTGTTCAGCCCGTTCGTACTGGACAGGGCGTGTAGCATCCCTTTCTTTTGTCCATTTATAATCAGCGAGAAAGTTATGGCCGTCGCCTGCTTCATTGCCCAGCGACCAGATGATAACTGAAGGGTGGTTCTTGTCCCTTTCGACCATCCGCTTCATTCTGTCAAGGTGAGCAGCAGCCCATTCAGGTTTGTCAGCAAGAGTAACGTCCTTGTCATAACCGATGCCATGAGATTCAATGTCAGCCTCATCAACAAGATAGAGTCCATATTTATCACACATTTCATACCACAGTTCCTGCTGGGGATAGTGCGAGGTCCGCATTGCATTTATATTATTGCTTTTCATCATCCTTATATCCTTCAGAATAGTGGCTTCGTCGATAACATGTCCGGCGATTTCGTTATGCTCATGCATGTTGGTTCCTTTTATTCTTATGGCGACTCCGTTTACAAATAACCTGGAATTCAGAATCTCAACCTTCCTGAAACCGATTCCGGAGCTGACACATTCAAGTATATTGTTTGACTTGTCCCTCAGGCAGAGGACCAAAGTATAGAGATTTGGAGTTTCGGCGCTCCATTTTTTAACATGTGGGAACTGCTTTTCAAATTTCAGTCCGTCACTGTTTCCTGATACGCCTCTATTTTTTGATTCAGACCATAACTTCCGGTTATTGTCAAACAGTGAAGCTTCCAACACAACATCCTGAGGTTTTTCTGAAGCGCTTTTCAATGAGATATTCAGCTTCAGCATTCCGTCAGTATAATTCTTTGCAAGATCGCCAACTGCAAAAAAATCACCAATATGTGTTTTCGGACGTGCATGAAGGAAAACGGTCCGCTGAATGCCGCTCAGCCTCCAGAAATCCTGATCTTCAAGATAACTGCCATCGCACCATCTGTAAACCTCGACTGCAAGTGAGTTGCTTCCTTTTCTCAAATATTTTGTGATATCAAACTCTGCCGGGGTTTTGCTGTCCTGGCTGTAACCGACAAGCTGTTCATTAACCCAGACATAAAATGCCGAGCTTACTGCACCAAACTGAAGGTAAACCTCCTTGTCCTTCCAGTCCGAAGGTACTTTGAATGTCCGTTTATATGATCCGACGGGATTAAAACTGTGCTCAATATATGGCGGATTTTTCCTGAAAGGATAATTGATATTGACATATATGGGTACATCATACCCTTTCATCTGCCAGTTTGAAGGTACTTCGATATTGTCCCAGTCACGCGTGTCGTAGTCATCCTTAAAAAACCAGTAAGGTCTCTGATCCGGCGATTTTACGAAATGAAACTTCCATATGCCATCGAGTGAAATGTAGTTTGGTGATTTTGACTTATCCCCTTTCAAAGCAGAAATCTCATCATTGAAACTTATCATCGATGCATGAGGGGTCTCCCTGTTTTGATTGAACATTCCGGGGTTCTCCCAATCACGTGGCTCCTTTTCGGTAAATGCAATTCCTTCATATTTGTTGTACTTCCTGCATGCCGGTAACAATAAAGCAATAGCAATAATAAAAAACAATGGCCTTTTCATATCGATCGGTGAATGTTGAATAATCATCTTCCTACCAGTCTGAAACCGACTGAGAACTGAAAATAATTATTGTACCATGGTTCTGTGTATTCCACGCTGGTTGTCGCTGCTGTAAGCCCATGTACATATCTGGCGGTAACATTAATGCGGCTTGTAAGGTTGACTTCAACTCCCAGCATCATTCCGAAATCAAAAGATTTGTAGTAATCGTTTATGTCTGCTTTCACCCCTTCATTCAAATCTTTCTGCGTGGCGTTCACTCTGTAGCTTGCCTGAGGACCGGCGTGAATGTTCAGAAATTTAACCGGCTGATATCTGATAAGGAGAGGTAAATCTATGTAAGTAATAATGTCCTTCATGTGGTTATAATAGTCTTTCCAGTTGGATCCTTTCCCCGACACCATCAGCTCAGACTGAATAGCAAAATGTCTGTCGAAAAAATAATTGCAATACCCTCCTGCATTAATGCCAAGAATATTTTTCACGATAATATCCGCATCGTTTCCCGGGCTGGACTGTCGCGCCAGATTTACACCCGCCTTGATTCCGTATCCGAGTTTTGGTTGAGGTCCTCTCATATATTTTTTATATTTCCCCTGTCCCTCAACAACTGAAAAGTTAAAAATCAAAAATATAAGCATCAGGATTGAAATTACTCTTTTCATAGTTCTTATTGCAGCTTAATTATCATAAACATTATAATTGCAGTCCGTTCAGGGAGAATTGCCTGAAAATTATAATGCTCCCTGCAGCCTGCACCTTATTTAAAAGTAACGTAATTATTCTGAAAATCATATCCTTTCTTTGTTTTTTTTCAAAATTAATATATAAAAAAGACCTGAGGCTTTTTAATTGAGGGATGAAAGATAATAAATGTTTCAGTAGAGGGGAAAATGCATTCTGGCGATCAGGTTTTCTTGCAAATTTCAGGTTATTGATTTAAATTTCAGGTTTAATCATGTCCCTTAATGGATAGTTTCATGTGTTTATTACCTTGCGCTTGAATGAATTGAATTAACAGTGCGTTGTTCTGACGTTGTGTTTATTAATTTCTTTAAAAACTGACAATATGGATAAAAGGGTTACGGAACTTTATAATGATTACAGGTGCGGTGGTATGGACCGGCGTTCATTCATAAGTAAGCTGGCCGTGATCACCGGGAGCATGGCTTCGGCAATGACCTTAGTCCCTGTTCTGGAGGAAAATGGGAGCAAGGCTGACCATGTATTCCGGGATAATCAGGGTATTGTAACGGAATTTATAAAGTATCCTGCTGAGACAGGAGAAATGAAAGCATTTCTTGCAAGGCCGGAGACAGGCAGAAAATTTCCGGCTGTCATTGTCATCCACGAAAACAGGGGATTGGTTCCTCATATCCGGGATGTCACCTCAAGGATGGCAAAGGAAGGGTTCCTGTCGCTGGCTCCTGATGCCCTTTCTCCATTGGGCGGGACTCCGGAGGATGTCACTGACGTCGGGGAAATGTTCAGTAAACTGGACAATGAGAAGACCATAAAGAACTTTGTAGCGGCCGTAAAATTTCTTAAGACACATCCGCTTTCGACAGGGAAAGTCGGATGTACAGGATTTTGCTGGGGAGGAGGTATGACAAACCAGGTGGCAGTGAACTCACCTGACCTGGATGCCGCCGTGCCTTACTATGGCCGCCAGCCTTCACCGGAGGATGTTGAAAAGATTAAGGCGCCAATTATGGCTCATTATGCAGGGAATGATGAGAGAATAAATGCCGGGATCCCTGCTTTTGAAGAGGCTCTGAAAAAATACCATAAGGAATATCAGATTTTCATTTATGAGGGAGCCCAGCATGCATTTAATAACGACTCAAATCCCGACCGTTATAATGAGCAGGCTGCCAAGCTGGCCTGGTCAAGAACGATAGCATTCTTCAGGGAGAAACTCAAATGATAACCTTGAACAGCAAAACCAGGTCATATCCCTGATTTCAAAGAGGATACTGCCTCGATGAACGGCATGCAATGCCTGAAAAAATATTTGTACCCTTCACAAAGATAGTTAAGCCCCGGTTCCCCGTCCGGCGTTTTGATAAACCGGTTCTTCGGACATTCGCCGTTGCACATCTCCAGTACATCACAATTCCTGCAGTATTCCGGAAGTGTTTCTGATTTTGCATTTCCAAACGACTTCTGTTGTTCACTGTCAAGAAAGCCGGCAATTGAACCTCTGGTAATATTGCCGACAAGATGTGCACTGTCAACATAATGATCGCAGGAATAAAAATCACCATTTGATTCAAGAACTGGCACTCCTCCGCAGTTCTTTTTGAAAATGCATAATGTATGCTCCAGTTTAAAGGCCGGCCTGACTGCTTCTTCAAAAACCTGGACCTTTAGTCTGCCAATATCCTTTTCAATCCATTCATCGAAAACAGTGCTGAGAAAAAGGCCAAACTGAAGCGAAGAGACTGAATCTCCTGTCACCCCTTCAACAGCGGGTTCCACCAAAGGAAGGAAAGTTATATACCCGGGATCAAGCTGTTTAAGAAATCCATATACCTTTTTGGGATACAACACATTACCTGAATTAAGGACACACAGAATTTCAGTCGGAACTTTATTCTTTTTAAGTAATTCATACCCTTTCAGGACCATGGCCATTGTCGGTCCTTCTGTCTGCGAAATTCTGAAATTGTTGTGCAACTCGTCAGGTCCATCAATGCTTATGCCGGCAATAAAGCCCTCATCTGCCAGAAACCTGCACCATTCATCATTTAAGAGTGTACCATTTGTCTGTATCCCATTAATTATCTCCCTACCGGATGGAATATGTTTATTCTCTAATCTGACTACCTGCCGGAAGAAATCGACTCCTGCAATTGTCGGCTCACCTCCGTGCCACGAGAAGCTGATCACCCTCCCAGTCGAAGCTTCTATATGCTGCCTGATGTACCTTTCAAGAATTGATCGCGACATAAGGGCCGGTCCATGATCAGGACGCAGATCTGAGACTTTAAGGTAATAACAGTATTTGCACCTGAGATTGCAGCGGGCTCCCACAGGCTTTGCGAAAATCTGGAATTCACGAATTAAATCTGTCATAACTTGTTCTGAATCCTTCAACTATTTCAGGAATCCCATTTGATTAACCCGTCCTGTAAGCAGTCCGGTATATCCATCCTGATCCTCCATCCTAAAGGATAGTAATTATTTATGCGGTTGCCTATGTTTTTGGCGAATCCGAGCCTGATCCCTTTATAGGCGGAAATAAACCAACCTTCCGGAGCATCCCGTACAATTAAATTTCCTCTTTTCAGGAAGGCAATTGTCTGATTATAATCAAGATCTGCAACATTGAATGCTCCCTTTTTCAGTCCTGCGGAGAGTGCCAGATCATGGCAGGGAAGAATGTCCCTGTTTTTGACCGTACAGATCCTGGTTCCCGGCTTTATGATCCTCAAATGTCGGGCAAGTAACTTAAATTCATCAATGCTGCAGGGAATATGAATAAGATCATCACCTGACCTGATTAGCTGATCCTCCTTAAAATTGGTCCATGACAATGCTGCCTTTATTTCCTCCGTTCCCGCTTTATGGGATCTCCCGGCATAAACTTTTTTTGAAGTCTTTTCCTGTTTCCCTCTTTTTCTAAGGACGGATATGAAGAACCCTTCTCCCCTTATCCTGTCAGGATAAAATCCATATCCTGTTATTCCCTGATAGTCAATCCTATTGATTCCCCGGAAACCCCTGATTTCAAGTTCGACGCTTTCAGCGTTGTACTTATCTGAAAGCCATTTTATATTCTCTTCATTTTCAGCCGGATTAAAGGTACATGTGCTGTACACCATAATTCCGTTTTCGCCTAATGCGGGCCAGACATCCCTAAGGATCCTTTTCTGCCGTTCAGAACAATGAAAGGCATTATCTTCCGACCATTCATTTACCGCATCCTGGTTCCTGAACATACCCTCGCCCGAGCATGGCGCGTCGACAAAGATAACATCAAAGAAACCGATGAGACCCCCAACCTCACGCGGATCGTTCTGTGATACAACAGTGTTGGGGATTCCCCATCTTGTAATGTTTTCAGCAAGTACCGAAGCTCTCGATTTAATGACTTCATTTGCAACGAGCAGACCATTATCTGCAATAAGCGATGATAAATGGGTGCTTTTACCTCCCGGCGCAGCGCAAAGATCCAGAACCCTGATTTTTCTTTCAGGAATTATTCCCTGGGAAAACACTTGTTCGATAAACATTCCTGATGCTTCCCTGGGATAATAGCATCCTGCATGGAAAAATGGGTCAGCCGTGAAAGAAGGTCTGTCCTGAAGATAGAAAGCTGTTTTGCACCATTCAACAGGTGTGGAATTCACAGGCGTGAGATTCAGTTTCCCTGTGTTGATCTTGATGCTGACGGGAGAAGGTTCTTCAAGGGCTCTGAGGAGAGAGTCTTTATCAATATATTCCTGTTGCTCAAGTCTCTTTATAAAATCAGCTGGAAACATTGACGCCTAATTAACTTCTTCAGCTTCAGCATTCAGATAGTTTGAACGTTTCTTCGAAAATCTTCTCCAGATATAAAATACTGGTATTCCAAGTATTACGATAATCAAACCGGGAAATGTGTAATTTGGTTTGTATATCAGTAAAATAACCATTATAAAAGAAGTTGTAAGTATGTAGATTGCCGGTATTACCGGATAACCCAAAGCTTTATATGGCCTCTGAATACCGGGCTTTTTAACCCGGAGAATGAATATTGCAAAGATTGTCAGAGTGAAAAAAAGAAGAACAGCAAATATAACATAATCCAGGAGGTTGCTGTATGTTCCTGACAGGCAGAGAAGTATCGACCAGATCCCCTGGATCGCAATTGCAAATCCAGGAACTCCTTTCTTATTTATCCCGGCTACCTTTCTGAAGAACAGGCCATCTTTCGCCATCGCATAATAGACTCTTGGACCTGCCAGAATAAGGCCGTGATTACAGCCGAAAGTGCTGACCATGATAAACACAGCCATAATGACTGCTGCATAATCCCCAAAGACAACACTCATTGCCGATGTGGCAACCCTGTCGTCGGTGGCGAACTGGATGCCCCTGCTCACAGCATCTGTCCCGAGAGGCGAACCTGCCAGAGGCAGCATTTTTATGTAAACAAAGTTTGTAAGAATGTAAATTGAACATACTATCAGGGTACCGAACACAAGGCTAAGAGGCACATTCTTTTTGGGATTGATCACTTCGCCCGAGATATAAGTGACATTGTACCACGCATCTGCTGCGAACAATGAGCCGACGAGGGCAGTGCCGACAGCGGCAATAAGTGCGAATCCGGAAAGTGGGATTATCCTGTTTCCCTGACCAATCTGGCTTGCCTGCCAGAATACCTCCTTGTTAATTTGCCACGAATTCACTCCTTTTGTTGCAACAAGTCCTATCAGCACAAATCCTAAAAGAGCTATCACCTTGGTGGAGGAAAAGATATTCTGAACAGTTTTCCCCGTCACAATACCCCTTGTATTAAGCCACGTAAGGAATGCAATCATTGCTATGGCGATTACCATTGTGCTTGTCAGTTTCACCGGACCTATTATCATGAGAATGTTTGTGTCGGAAATCCATGGGAAGATCACGCCGCTGAATTTCGCAAATGCAACTGCAACGGCTGCTATCGAGCCGCACTGGATAACCAGGAAGGTGGTCCATCCGAAAAGGAAGCCGATAAGAGGATGATATGCTTCCTTAAGATAAACGTACTGTCCTCCCACATGAGGCATCATTGAGGCAAGTTCACCATAACTTATGGCGCCAATAACGGTTATTATACCGGTTATCACCCATGCAATCAGCAGCCATCCGGGCGAGCCGACATTTCTGGCAATATCAGCACTCACGATAAAAATCCCCGAACCGATCATGGCTCCTGCAACAATGCAGATCCCATCGAAAAGGTTCACCCGCTTCTTGAGAAGGTTATTTTCTGTCGGCATTTTTCGTATCAGGTATGGACAAAAATAAACAAACAAATGAAAATAACGTCAAACCCGATCTCTTAATAGCTTAATATTTAAAGAATGAATAAAACGCTTTGATTTTATGTACTGTTAAAATATTATTTAGCCATGATGAAGAATGACCCTGAAAATTCTTAACTTTAAACAACCGGCTTCAAATACCGTGGCCTGTAATTAATATTTAATCAAATATTTAGACAAATGAAAAAATCTTTATCAAGTCTGATTGTACTTTTTTTGTTTATGGCAGTTTCAGGACAGAAGTTCAATCAGTTAGCCCATACCCCTCCAATGGGGTGGAACAGCTGGAATAAATACCAGTGTAATGTAAGTGAAGTGCTTATCATGCAGATGGCTGACGCCATGGTAAGCAGCGGTATGAAGGATGCCGGGTTTGAATATATAGTTATTGACGATTGCTGGCAGGTTTCCAGGGATGAGAATGGAGAAATTGTTCCTGACAAGGATCGATTTCCCCACGGAATGAAATATGTTGCAGATTATGTCCATTCAAAAGGACTTAAGTTTGGTATTTATTCAAGCGCCGGAAAGGTAACATGCCAGAACCGGCCCGGCGGATTCGGACATGAATACCAGGATGCACGTACCTATGCGAGATACGGCGTTGATTATTTAAAATATGACTGGTGCGGGTCATCAAGCCAGGATGCCAAATCGACCTATGCCAATATGCGCGATGCTCTTTACGCGGCAGGAAGGCCAATAGTTTTCAGCATTTGCGAATGGGGCTCGAACAAACCATGGGAATGGGCCGTTTCTGTCGGCAATCTCTGGAGAACTACGGGCGACATAAGCGATAACTGGGACAGTATGATAGATATTTTTACCAGACAGAAAGACCTGGCAAGGTATGCAGGACCTGGAAAATGGAATGATCCTGATATGCTTGAAGTAGGAAACGGCGGCATGACTACTGAAGAGTACAAAACCCACTTTTCTCTCTGGTGCATGCTTGCAGCCCCGCTGATGGCAGGAAATGATATCGCAAATATGACGCCCGATATAAAATCAATTCTTACAAACCGGGAAATAATTGCCATTGATCAGGACAGTCTGGGCAGGCAGGCTACCTGCTTCAGGGATATCGGCAGTTATCAGATTTGGATCAAACCCCTCGTCAAAAATGAAAAAGCTGTATGCCTTTTAAACAGGAGCGATGAAAAGAAATCCGTGCTCGTTGATTTTGGCTTATTGGCAAAAATAAGACCATTTGAATCCGGAGATTCAATGGATGACGATACAGGAGGCGCCGGAGCACACAAACCCCTGACTCTTGAAAATTACCGCGTAAGGGACCTGTGGGATCACAAGGACCTCGTTCTTAAGGAATCAGCTTTTTATATTGATATTCCCCCGCACTCAGTGAAGATTTACCGGTTCATAATGAAATAAACAGTTAACTATTTCAGAAAATCAATCAGCTTATCAATCAATTTGCAAACGGCACTTCTTTCCCTGTAAGCTTTAACCTGCCGGTAAGCACCTGTGTAAACTGGGGATCAAGATAGCCTTTGAAGCCGGGCTGCTTCCCTCCCACAGTGATGGTAAAGTAACCGGGTTCGATTACTCTTTTGTCCTTGTTGTTGATGATTGAAAACTGCCTTGGCGCAAGCTTTAATTCAACATTCTTGCTTTCTCCGGGCTTAAGGGATACCCTTGAGAATCCCTCAAGCTGATGTACAGGTCTGGGAGTTGAAGCTTTTTCATCTGTAAGATAGAGTTCTACCACTTCATCACCGGCAATATTCCCGGTGTTTGTCACCGTCACCTTAACAGGGATCGAGGTACCGGCTACAGCCTTTTCAGGAAGCACCAGATTGCTGTAACTAAAAGTCGTATAGCTTAAACCGTAGCCGAAAGGATAAAGAGGTTCCTGGGTAGAATACCTGTAAGTCCTGCCTTTCATATCATAATTATCAAAGGCAGGGATCTGTTCAACCGATTTGTAATAAGTTACTGGAAGACGGCCGGCAGGGTTATAATCTCCGAAGAGTACGTCTGCAACCGCATTCCCACCCTGCTGACCAGGGTAGCCTGCCAGTACGATCGCTGCTGCCTTTGCCTGTCCATTATTGACAGAAAGTGCGCCTCCGTTCATAAGAACAACCACTACTGGTTTTCCTGTGGCATTGACTGCATCAAACAGTTTTTCCTGGACCAGGGGCAGATCAAGACTTGTGCGGTCGCCTCCCAGAAATCCGTCAATTTTGATGCTCATTTCTTCTCCTTCGAGGCGCTGGGATAACCCCAGCACAAGAACAACAGCATCAGCCTCACTGGCTGCCTTCACGGCTTTTTCAACCATATCGGTCCTCGGGCGGGCCCAAAGTAGCCTGATATCTGCATCACCCGAATAGTTTTTATAACACACTTCAATCTTGTACTTCCTTCCTGCGACGAAATTTGTCGCATATTCATTATTGAAAGCGCTGTGCTCGCTTCTCCCGGAGATTATTTTCTTTCCTTCGAGGAACAGCTCATAACCTGATGATGCCCAGCACCCGATTGCATATGTACCGGTTTCAGGAGCTGTAAGGTAGGTTGTCCATTTTACTCCGAAATCATCATCAGGAAGCTCTCTGGAGGGAGAAAGGTTTTCCCAGTAAAAGTTGATCTGATCATCAATCCTTGTGAATACAGGCTCACCATTCATTTCACGGTTATTGTAATATTCACCGAGAGCGCCCTGCCGCCCGTCGGGGGACTGAAGATATCTTGAAGGTATCACTGTCAGGTTATGAATTCCTTCAGCAAGATCGCTTCCTTCAGCATAAATGATCCTGGTATCGGGTGTAAGCTTATTCTTAATCCCTTTCAATACAGTTACCGGATCTTTCGGGATGCCGTTATAGTTCCCGATAAGCGCTTCCCAGTTGTCGGCATTCGGACCAATTACCGCAATTGATTTGATATCCTTTTTAAGCGGCAGAATATCATTCGAATTCTTGAGAAGGACAATTGATTCCCTTGCAGCCTGCCTGGCCAGTGAATTATTATAGTCGGAGCAATTTACAAAAAACGGTATCTGTGCATATGGAACCATATTGTCTGGGTCAAACATTCCGAGCCTGAATCGTGCAGTATAAACCCTTTTTATTGCACGGTCAATGTCACCCTCGGTAAGTATTCCGCGATCAATGGCTGCGACAAGGTTCCTGTAATCCACGCCGCATTCAAGGTCAGTGCCGGCTTTAAGAGCCTGGGCTGCAGCCTCAACAGGGTCTTTCGCAAATTTTGTATATGTATAAAAGTCCGAAACCGCCCAGCAATCTGAGACGATATATCCTTTAAAACCCCAGCCATTACGCAGTATCCCGTACAGAATCGGGTTTGCGCAACACGGGAAATCCCTGAACATATTGTATGCCCCCATGACCGAACAGACGTCGCCATCTACAACAAGAGTCCTGAAAGCCGGAAGGTAGGTTTCCTGCAGATCAACTTCACTGACCTTGGCATTGAACGAGTGTCTCATTGGTTCGGGACCGGAATGAACAGCGAAGTGTTTTGCAGTTGCGACTGTTTTAAGGTATCTGGGATCATCTCCCTGCATGCCTTTTACAAATTCGAGGCCCATTCTTCCTGTAAGGAAAGGATCCTCTCCATATGTTTCCTGGCCCCTTCCCCACCGGGGATCACGGAAAATGTTAATGTTCGGGGACCAGAAGGTAAGTCCCTGATAAATTCCTGTTTTGCCTCTTCTCTGGAACTCGTGGTATTTTGCCCTTGCTTCATCCGAGATTGCATTTGCGATATTGAACATGAGCGATTCATCCCATGAATTTGCAACCGTTATTGCCTGCGGAAAAACTGTTGCATATCCTGCACGGGCAACTCCGTGCAATGCTTCGTTCCACCAGTTGTATGAAGGTATGCCGAGACGGGGAATGGCAGGGGCGGTATAGAGAAGCTGATCTGCCTTTTCCTTTAGCGTCATCCGTGAAACGAGGTCATTGACTCTTTCTTCGATGGTCAGTGCCGGATTGCGGAACGGATATTCATTAGTTGCCTGCTGAGCCTTGACTGCAAGACAGTTAAGCATGAAACAGGCTGTCACCGGTATAATGATTAATGTTTTTTTCATGTGCAAATAATTTTTGTTTTAATGGTCACCTGGAACCCACAAGTTTGGAGAGGTATTTACATTCTTGTATGTTTGGATAACATGTGGGTTTCATAATCACCTTATTAAAAGAATACACAGATATTCTCACAGAACTGGTAATTTCCATGGATCCCTGTAAGACGGAACAAGGTAATTATTGGCGTCGGCATCATTTGAAAAGTTCGAACCGTCCCAGATCAGTTTTTTGCCCGTGCGGTAAGCGATGTTCCCCAGAGCCGAGAATTTTGCTATGTGGGCACCGGTTTCGATGCTTGCATTGGTCCTGGGATCACGTTTTGCAATGCACTCAAGGTGGTTTTTAACATGGTTCTTTAGTCCGATGTTTTTGCCTTTCACAAACGGAACAGCTTCCATGCGGCTTTTTCCGTCGACAATTTCAGGTATCACTTCCCAGCCGTCACGGTTAACGACAAGGGTTCCGTTTTCTCCGACAAATCCAAGTCCATGATTACGGTTGTAAGCTCCATCGTTAATGCCAATTGCATGATCCCATAATACATTGAATCCGTCGAATTCATATATTGTCTGAAGGCTGTCCGGCGTTTCGCATGCATCGGTGGGATATCCATATTTTCCGCCCATTGCCATCACTGACTTTGGAGTGGTAACGTTCATCCCGTAGAGTGCATAATCGAGCAGGTGAACTCCCCAATCTGTCATCAGTCCGCCGGCATAATCCCAGAACCAGCGGAATGTAAAATGGAACCTGTTCCTGTTGAAGGGGCGTTTCGGGGCCGGTCCGAGCCACATGTCATAATCAACTCCTGCCGGAACAGGTTCATCCGGCAGTACCGGGATTGACGGACACCATCCCTGGTATGAAAAGACTCTTACCAGCCTGATCTTTCCCAGTTTATCCGATTGAATGAAGTTTACGGCATCCTGCCAGTGAGGGTCGCTCCGCTGCCATTGTCCCACCTGGACGACGGTCTTATTCTTCTTTGCAGCCTTTATCATCAGGTTGCACTCTTCAATTGTCCGCCCGATAGGCTTTTCGCAATAGACATCCTTTCCTGCCTCACAGGCTGCAATCATCTGCAGGCAATGCCAGTGGTCGGGCGTCCCTACAATTACCAGGTTAATATCCTTGTTATCGATAAGTTTACGCCAGTCATTATACAGGTTTGCCGGTTTCTTTCCTCTCAGTTTTTCAACATCAGCCGCCCTGCGGTTAAGAACGCTTTCATCAATATCGCATAATGCGACACACTCAGTCCGGGAATTTTCGAGGAATGCGGTAAGATCATTAAAACCCATTCCATTGCATCCTATCAAACCGATATTGATCTTGTCAGACGGTGCACAGCCTTCCAATACTCCCGAAAAAACAGGTGCGAGTCCAATTCCTGCAGTTGCAATTGCAGTGTTCTTCAAAAATGTTCTTCTGGTAGTCATATTAATATATTATTAGTACAATTAAGTAGTTAGTCAGATTACAATATTATTCTTTTGCCTCCAATCAAATGGTATGAACCCCAGAGCAAGCTCTGGACTCTAAAAACGGTGCAAGCACCGAGGAACCGAACCGCCTCCCGATAGTTATCTGGATGGCGGTGAGCTCGGTGAAGCCAATTAAACCTGTTCTTCGCGTCCGCCGTCCGCGTGTCGCCGGATCTTCAGCGGAGGCACAAGCTTTACGCGAAGGCGGATTAAAAAGCATAGATTTCAAAATCAGGTAAAAATGAATCTCAGATGCCCCTGATGTTTTGGAATGAAGGTAAAAGTACCCAAATAGCCCCTTAACTTTTGCAAATAAATGTATAATAAAAAAGCCGGATTTTGAAAGATATAATTTTCATTAAATCCGGCTGTAGTCTTTTAAAACAGCTTACTTCACTGAGAATCTGTAAATTGTCTGGGTTTTATAAGTTTCGCCTGGGTTCAGCACTGTTGACGGAAACTCAGGATGATTTGGACTGTCCGGATAATGGCCCGATTCAAGGCAGAGGGCCGTTCTGAAATTGCATGGTTTTCCTCCGTGTCCAATCTGCTTTCCGTCGAGGAAGTTACCGGAATAGAACTGCATTCCGGGCTGATCAGTCATTACTTCCAACATCCTTCCGCTTGACGGGTCGTAAAGAGTAACATCGACGGGTTCCCTGTTGTCGAGGATATAATTATGATCGTACCCTTTCCCAAGGATCAGCTGGTCGTAGTTTTGACCGATCCTTTCGCCGATTGCGTGAGGAGATGTAAAATCAAACGGAGTTCCTGCCACCTGGCGTATCTCTCCTGTGGGTATCATCACGGAATCCACGGGGGTGAATGCTGAGGCTTTGATAGTAAGAATATGATCGAGAATATCTCCGTTGCCTGCACCGTGAAGATTGAAATAAGCATGATTTGTCATATTCACGACCGTTTTTTTGTCGGTCGTGCATTTATAGTCCATCACAATTTCGTTGTTGTCGTTCCATGTATAAACGACCTCAGCATCCACATTGCCCGGGAATCCCTGTTCAAGATCCGGGCTGTGATAGGTAAATTTAACTGCCGGCACATCACTTTCCTTCAGTACCTCGGTGTTCCATACGACGCTATGCCACCCTCCAGGACCTCCGTGCAGGGTGTTCGGGCCGTTATTAACCGGAAGCTTATATTCCACACCGTCAAGTGTGAATTTCCCCTTTGCAATCCTGTTTGCATACCTCCCCACGACCGAACCGAATGACATATCCCCTGCAACCATTGCATCAAAAGTGTCATATCCTAAAGTAATGTTGTCCTTTTTGCCGTTCCTGTCGGGGACTTCGATCCATGTGATTTTGGCCCCGTAGTTTGTCAGCCGGATGACATTTCCGGCTTTGTTTGTCAGCGTAAGAAGGTAGACTTCCTTCCCCCGGATATTTCCAAAGAGTTCTTTCCTGACCATCTCCTTTTTCTGCCCGCATCCAGCAATCAGCGTTAAGGAGAACATTGTCAATGAAAACAAAAGAGTTTTTTTCATCGGTATTCTAAATTAGTTTTCAATTATAATTCTATTCAGCCTTTTTACCTGCTTATCATATTATAAGTGTCAAATTTACACTATTTCTTTTCCGGCAAAAGCTGGATCAGATATGTAAATTTGACAGGTGAAGCATAAGTAATGTACTTATTTAAAGGTTTAGGTCCGCAACTGGCAGTTCCGACACCAAGTGTGCGGCAGCTGAGGCAGAAGACTGTTGAGTTGCTCTCTGGAAGGTCGGCCCTGTACTCGGTTTTTTCCATCACCTCGTCAGTGTAAGGTATTGCAGTGAACTGGAGGAGTGATCCGTCAGCGTTCGCTTTAATTCCGTTTCCTTCAGCATTTGTTATCTTTATCCAGCGCACATCTTCGTGATTGCCTGCATCCATCGGCTTTTCATAAGGTGTCATTAATCCTTCGACCGTGTTTTTATAGATGCCGACATCAGAACCACGCTTCCGGTCGGAATAATTTTCCATAGGTCCCCGGCCGAAATACTCAACATTTTGGAACTGCCGGTCAAGGAACATTCTGACCCCTATCCTTCCAACAACCTGTTGAGGGTTGCTTGATCTGACAGAGTTCTCAGCCCTGATCATGCCATCGCCGGTAATGGTATATACAACGTCATGGTTTACAGTAAATCCGCCTTTGCCCTCACCGGTTGCCTTTACTGATATGTCAATACCTGACGCTGATACCTGGTCGGCTTTGACACTCTGAATTGTCCATTTAAGCTCTTTCAGTCCTGCATCTGTCCACCCTCTGTCGGCCCACATGTCATCGTTACGGTGCGGGGCTCTCCAGAGATGCAGGCGGGGGCCTCCTCCATCTTTCAGAATATCAATTCCATTTCTCTCAATCTTGGAAAATGTTCCGGATGCCAGGTCAAATACAACAGAGAAACTGTTTCCAGTGACGGTTATCTCCTTTTCATCCTTGCTCATTTTCACAGGTTTAAGTGTAGCAGAAACCGGTACGGTTGTAAGCGTTGTGAAGGGAAGGTGGAACTGCTGGGATGCAACTTCAAATCCCTGTTTTGCCCATATCTGATCTTTTGAAAGGGTAAAGGAAATACGCAGAAAATATTCAGCTTCCCAGTTGATTTTCTTAATCCTGTAAGGAATTGTGACAACCAGTTCCTTCCCGGGCATGATCAAGGGAAGCGGTACCGTTCCATTCTCTATATCAGTGCCATTTTCAGAAAGTGTCCATGAGCAGGTGAAATCGTCAAGGGTTATGAACTGGTACTTATTCCTGATCCTTATTGATCCTTTCCCTATGTTCCCGGCGGAAATTCCTATCCACTGATAATCATGCTTCATTTCCGGATAATGCGGTTTCAGTGACCGGTCGGAAGCGACCACTCCTTTATGTATAAAATACTTGTCGTTTGGTATCTCACCAAATCCCCCGCCATAGGCAAGTATTACACGATTCGTATCGTGCCTGTTCCAGATACCCTGATCCTGCCATTCCCATATAGCGCCGCCGAGAATATCTTCATACTTGTCAAAGATGTCGTTATATTCGCCTAAGGCACCCATTGAATTAAACATTGCATGGGCATATTCGCACATGTAAAACGGTTTTGTGAATGAAGTGTCATTTGCAATTTTTTCAACTTCGTCCGGAACAGTATACATACGGCTATCTATATCTGCAGGATTATCTTTCCCTATGCCGAATCCCTCATAATGTACGGGGCGTGTTTTATCAATTGCTTTCACTGCAGCCATTGCAGTCCTGAAATTTGTTCCGCCCTTTCCATTTTCATTCCCAAGCGACCAGATTAAAACGGACGGATGGTTTTTAAAGCTCTCCACATTTGCTACATTCCTGTCGATAATTGCCGCTTTCATGGTCGGTTCCTCATTGAACCTTCCCATGTTGCCATGACATTCGACATTAGCTTCAGCCACAAGCCATATTCCCCACTCATCGCATAACTCGTACCAGCGGGGATCGTCTGAATAATGACATGTCCTGACATGATTGCAGTTTCCCTGTTTAATAAGTTCCAGGTCCCTTACCATCTGGGATTCAGTAATTGCATGCCCCACCTCGGGCCAGTTTTCGTGCCTGTTGACGCCTTTAAGCTTGAGCGGAGTGCCATTAATCAAAAGCACCCTCCCTTTTATCTCAATTTTCCGAAAGCCTGTGCGGGATGAAATTATCTCGGTTTCATTATTACCGTCGTTCAACTGAAGAACCGTTGTATAGAGCTTCGGTGTTTCTGCTGTCCATTTATCCGGGTTCCTGACCGGGAAGGCAAGTTTAAGGATGATCTCTTCGCCAGGATTAAGTTCGGGCACGGCAATTACCGCACTGGCACCGGCGACAGCTGACCCCTCGTCATAAAGAACTGCTGATAGCTTTGAAGGTTTCACAATTCTCGATCCGTAGTTTTTGACCTTTGCAGTTATTTCAACCTGTGCACCGCGGTACTGGCTGTCAAGATCGGTCCTTACGAAGAAATCCCGGATATGCTCCTGCGGCGAACTCCATACTGTCACATTCCTGAAGATACCACTCAGCCTCCACATGTCCTGGTCCTCCAGGTAGCTTCCTGCTGTATACCTGTAAACTTCAACAGCAACCATGTTTTTCCCCGTTCTCACATATTTTGTAATATCAAACTCAGCAGTATTCCGGCTGTTGACACTGTAGCCGACCTTTTTCCCGTTGATCCATACAAATAGACCGGCATCGACACCGTCAAATGAAATGAAAATACGCCGCCCCTTCCATTCTGAAGGAATGTTGAAATTTCTTCTGTAGCTGCCTACCGGATTCCTTTCCTCGTACGCAGTGTAATTTTTTGGAGGAGTGCTCATCACCTTTGGAAAATCCTTTTTGAAAGTATAGCCGAAGTTCCTGTAATACGGAGTTCCGTAACCCTGAAGCTGCCAGTTTGACGGCACAGGAATCTCCTTCCATGATTTTACGCTGTATGAGCGTTTGTAAAAACCTTCAGGTCTTGCCTGGGGCCAAGATACCCATTTGAACTTCCACATTCCGTTGAGACTGATGCAAAACGATGAAGCCTGCCGTATGCCTGCCAGTGCCTGGTTCAGATCAGCATAAGGCATAAGTGTTGCATGAGCTGGTTCCTTATTTATTCCTATACACTCAGGATCCTCAATTTCAGGAGGCACAGGAGCTTTCCCGAGAGAGTCCAGGACAGATGCCACCTGCGCGCCGGCAGATCCTGTCATTAACCTGAAACAAAAAAATGTCACTATAAAAAATGATACTGATTTCATTATGGAGTAAAAATATTATTTCTTCCTGGCGACGACAATTTGTTCACCTGAATAGGTCACGATATTCTGCGGAGGTGTTCCGGAACCAAACCCTGCCGGTTTTTCCCTTGTAACCCATACTATATTGAAAGTACGCGATTTAAGCATACTGCTGTATTCACCGTTCCTCTTTCCTATTACAAGCTCACCTTTGCTGTCGTCATAATCAAACCTTATTGTACTGCAGGCGCCCTTCTCATAGTTGTAATTTATCCCTTCATCCTCATACATTGTAAATGCGCAGTTCCTGCCGCAATAAACATAAAGTGTCACCGGATCGGCAGGTTTTTCATCTGTATAATGAATTTCAGGTCCTGCCGGGATTATTGAGCCTTCCTTTACAAAAAGTGGAATGTGCTCATACGGAGCCTCAATTTTCAGCCGGTATCCGCCGTTAATATAAATTCCTGAATAAAAATCATACCATCCGCCTGATGACGGGAAATATACCTCGCGGCTCCTTGCCTTGTATTCATACACAGGTGCAACCAGGATTGACGGTCCGAACATATACTGATCGCCTGTGCTTTTAACATTCCTGTCGGCTGCAAAATCAAATTCCATGGCACGCATTATGGTATAATCGTTGAAATACGTGAGTCCTGCCAGGGAATAGATGTAAGGCATAAGGCGATACCTGAGCTTGTCGTAATAAACCATGCTTTTATATGCCGGATGACTCTCGGGAGACAGATTATAGATCTCGCGATAGGGGTACTGGCCGTGGCTTCGGAACAGCGGGCAGAACGACCCGAACTGGAACCAGCGGGTATTAAGCTCCCTCCATTCCTCAAGATCAGCTGACCCTTCCTTTGCGCCCGCATACCTATTTTCTACACAGAAGCCTCCAATATCGAAAGTCCAGTATGGTATTCCCGACATTGCATAATTTAGTCCGGCCGGAATCTGAGCTTTCATATCTTCCCAGCGTGCGCCGATATCTCCGCTCCAGGTAGCCGTGGAATAACGCTGCAACCCTGCAAAGCCGGAACGCGTAAGAAGAAATACCCGTTTATCGGGATCAACGCCTCTCTGTCCGTTGTAGATAGCCATTGCGTTAACGAGGGCATAAGTGTTGAAGTATTTTGTTGAAGGGCCCAGAGCGGTAGGCGTTGAAAGTTTCTTTCTGTATTCAATACTTGCATTTGAAAGGATGTCAGGTTCCGAGGCGTCCATCCACCAGGCATCAAACCCTTTTGTGTAAAGATGCTCCCTGATCTGGTTCCAGAACAACTTCCTTGCGCCTTCACTGTAGGCATCATAAAATGAGCCTATATAGCCCTTCCCAATCCAGTCCCTGATACTGTCCTTCACAGCCTGCCTGTACATCCATCCTTTGCTGTCGAACTCCCTGAAGTGATCAGTAGTGTAATAGAATTTCGGCCATACGGAAATCATTATTTTAGCATGAAGGTTATGCACTTCATCCACCATTCCTTTCGGATCGGGAAAAAACTTAGGATCAAATTCATGCGATCCCCACGAATCAACGGGCCAGTATGACCAGTCAAGAACAATATTGTCGATCGGGATGTTACGCCTTCTGTATTCCTTAACGACATCAACAAGTTCGGTCTGAGTTTTGTATCTCTCGCGGCTCTGCCAGTATCCAAATGCCCATTTTGGCATGATCTGCGCTTTACCTGTAAGATTCCGGTAACCGCTTATCACTTCATCAATGCTTCCCCCGTTTATAAAATAGTAATCAATCTGGTTCCCCATCTCTGATGCAAGGGAGAGCCTGCCCTGCTCGACGGGAGTCCGTGGACTGAGAACCTTCAGGCCGATATATGAAATACCGCCGTCGGGCTGCCACACGAGCCTGATGCCATATTTTCTTCCCTTCACAAGCTGCCTGCTGAATTTGTACGTATTCGGATTCCACGCAGTTCTCCAACGCTCCGGAACAACCAGCTCATTGTCGATATAGAGCTTCGTATAACCCGCATAATAAAGTTTGAAATAATACAAACCTGTTTCGCCAGGTTCTATCTTACCCGTCCAGATAATGGTCGACCTGTAGAAAGGGAACTTATCAGGGAAGTTTTTGACAGTTGTCAGGTTCTCATAGTCAATTGCTGACTCCTTCCTTTCAGTAAATATCCGGTTTGTATCTGAATTAATGTAATATGTTGCCGAAAGACCTCCCTTCTCTCCCTTCCTGTCATAAAGGGTGAAGAGGCTCATCTGTGAATAATCCCGGGGGTCGCCAAATTTTGTCAAAGAATAGTTGTCCCACAGGATCCCATAGTTCCTGCTTGAAACCACAAAGGGAACCGACACTTTTGTATTGTACTGGTACAGACTCTCGTTGAGCCCTTTATAGTTGAATTCGTCTGACTGATGTTGTCCCAGTCCATAAAATGCCTCATCATCAGGTGATTCGAAGACCTGCCTGAGGTAGTACCCGTTTGTCCCGTCCACGCTTACCGGATTGAAAGTTTTGCCTCCCCCTTTAGGTTCGACCAGTATTTTCCTGTTGTTCTTATCAGTGAATATAACCTGTCCCGATGAAAGCAATATCTTTGCTTTTATCCTTGCAGTTGTAACTATGAGGGAATCGACCACCTGTTTGACCTCAAAAGGAGGCGCTGAAACATTGCGATCAATTACACAAAGGCTTTTCTCGCCTGAAAATTCCTTTACAGGTGAAGCCACGACGTGAATGATATTATCATTTACAACCTCAATATTCATCTGCTGAGGGACGCCTGCATTTTTTGATTTTAGCTTAATGGTGACCCCATCATCAGTTTTCTGCCACCTGGTCTGAGCACACATGGTCAGCAAAATGAGTGATGCCATAGCAAGAATTAAATTTCTCATCTGATCTTTGAATAATTTTCAAACAATCTGATTCATTGCTGTTTTTGGAGAAAGAAACCCGAATCGATAAAAGTTGTACAATTTAGGTTAAGGTATATACTCCCCTTCAATCTCGGTAAGGAGATCGTCGCGGCAAATGTCTGCTTCAATAAAAACCAATGGAACCTTCCGGAAATGTTCAAGGCAAATACTTTTGACCTCCGAAAAATCTTCCCTGTTCTTAACATAAACCCTTATGAGGCTGTATCTGCCACCGGTGATAAGCAAATCGTCCGTTATCCCGCTGATCCTTTCAGGGTCAGTGAGTTTCTTTATATTCTCGATCGTTACCAAAGTCTGTTCTTTAATATCGCCTTTCCCGATAGTTTTCTGGCCTATTATTGAAGCAGTGCCGGAAATAATAATATCGGCGCTTTTCCTTTTCACAATAAGCAGAGCCCTTTCAAACTGAGGCGGGTGCTTTGCTGTCTGACCTTTTTCCTTCAACCCTTTAAGCACCTTCTGGTCATATTTGTAAGCATTAAGCTGGTTCGGATTGTCGACAGCCTTTATCTTCAGAGTTTCATCAGCTGCAATTGCACAAAAATCAATAATGACACCTCCCAGTTTCATCCCGATGCCTGTGGCTGCCGGATACCCGGTTATTGTGCGGTACTTTTTATAGTACTCATTCCTGACTTCATTAAAGAGCTGGTAGTTCTGGTTACCATTCTTTACTTCAAGTATGTTGCCGATATAATTCCACTGGCGTACAATGTTGTTCATCGACATTTCTTCCTGTTCAAGGATGTCTTTGACCAGATCAAATGCTGCTCCGGCTGAAGTCTTGGTATCCTCCTCAGGATTTGCATTTCCAAGTCCCGCTCCCCACACTTCCTTCACCGATTTAGTTCTTACAACCACATACGGCGCCAAATGCCGGAATTTAGTCACGACAGAGGTGACTTCAGGCGAAAGAGCTGAAATAAACAAACCCTCAACTGCAATTTTCCACGGCGATTCAGGCGGATGAATGGTAATACTGTAAGCTGGGCAGCTTTCTCCAAATGTGCCGAGGATTGATTCTCCAATGAACTCCCTTGCTTTTTTATAGGAGCTATAATCAGGAACACTTACAAAAATGCTAAGCTTCAGAGATCTGTTTCCCGATTTTGTGCTTTCAAGAATACTGCTGCGGCATTGTTCCCATTCCTCGCTTATATCTCCCGGAACTGATGGCAGGTAAATTTTATAATCCTTAAGCATAAAATGTCAGTTTTTCAGTTCAAAGTTAACATTTTTGGCAGGTGATTCAATAGCTTTTGACATGGTCCGGCCATCTGTCTTAACTTTATCTGTGACAAACTCAGGTATATTGAACGATCTCAACTATTTATCATTATAATCCCGATTATAATAATAATCCGTATCTTCCGGTGGGACCATGCAAAATTTTAAGAAAAAGTCATTTCTATCAATACAGGTAATGTCCGACTATGGTTCTCAATATGTTGTAAAGGTTTTCTTTATTTAATCTCATAAATCCCAGGTTCCGAGGCCGAACCCTGCGGAACAGGATTCCCAAAGAAATCTTTTAACGGGGGACTGACCCCCAGTTCAGATTTAATATTCAAGCCCCTGTCTCTTAAACGTGAATCGGGACGGAGAGTGTATCCTGAAAGGTCGTTCAGCAGATACGGATCAGTGATATCTGTTGTAAACGGGCCCTTCAGACCCGGGTCTGCCTGAATGCCTGCAATCTTATCATTCAGGACCTCCTGGCCCGTGGATTTTGCCCATCCGGAAAGGGAGTTATATTCAAAAAATTTGATTTTTCCCTTCCCGCTCCACCAAACATTCCCAAGAAATTTACTGCCCGTATTTTTTCCGCTTAAAAGTTTACCTGAGCCAATAAAAATATTATTACTGAGATTGAAATTCCGGTGATCCGAGTTACTTTCGAAGCTTATCACGGGAGCCGACAAGTTGTAAACCACATTGTTATAAATATAACAATCAGTCATCTGCCTGCTTTCGCCGGAGCCGTTCCAGATAAAAAAGCCTCCGGCGCCTGCAGTTGTCGCTGCATCATTTATGCTTACGCAATAACGGATTGTATTGCCCGACCAGTCGGATGCTCCTGAATACTGGAACAATCCGAAACCTGCGCCCTGATTTTCATATGACAGGCAGTACTGTATCAGTGAATTTTTTACACCTCCGTCAAGATCAAAACCACCGCCGTCACTTCCACCCTTCGATGTTTTGTTTCTGTAGCTTATGCAGTACTGGATTGATACGTGATTGCTTTCCCATGCCCATATTCCAACAGGTCCGTTCCCCTGGCGAGGCATATCCCAGCCATTGTTTGTGGCCGTGCAGTGGTCGATTGTGACGCTGTCAGAAACTCCTACAAGTATCCCGTTGCCGCTGTGATTGTTTATTATTGCAGGGTCGCCAGGATTGTTTTCAGCTTTGCAATCCTTTATTAAAATGAGCCGCGATGAGTCTATTGAAGATCCCATTATGTTAATGCCGCTGAAACCGTTGTCATGGGCGAATACTCTTCTGACAACCATGTTCCTGCAGTTGTACAGGTCAACTCCTGAAGTCTGGAAGCCGTATGCATTAATGTTCTCAACGCTGCAATTCCGTGAACTTATAAATGAGAGACCGTTTTTTGTATTGCCAGCCTTTCTGCCGTCGCCGGAAAGATCAATATTACGTACCGAGATATAAATGCAGTTTTCAGCTCTAAGTGCTTCAGCTTTGCCACCGTTAATGACTGCATACCCTTTTCCGAAGGAATTTATGATAATGGAATCGGATGGGAGTCCGGTCCGGCCTTTAATTATAATAGTCCCGTTAAAAACCTGACCACCTGCCAGATGCACATTTGCATTTTTCTTCTGAAGAAGCTCATTCAATCCCGAAACCGACCTTAAAGGATGATCCATATCACCCTTGTTACTGTCATTGCCTGTTACACTGTCCAGGTAAATATCTTCATGTGTCATCTGGCCTGACCTGCAGCCCGCACAACAAGATATGACAAAAAATAAAAAAAAGATGCTCAGGCTATTCATATCATAATAAATAAATAGAGCCGGGAATAATCACTTTAACCGCGGAATTCACAAAGTTTTCACATAGAACTGTTGCGGTCAGATGGCGGTGATGCAGGTAACGGGTGTGCGACATCCGGTGATTCCGGAAGCCAGACTATCATCTGGCCCTTTCCGCGGTTGTTCCAGAAAGCGTACGGTATGAGGGTTACGGGTTCTGTCTCAAGAGCTTCTGTTTTCCCATCATGGGTACTTATGGTCTGATAACCTGTCGTTTTTATGATCTGGGTACCACCAAGCAATGACGGGACAAACTCGGTTGTGAATGCAGGTTCCCGTGTTAAAACAAGATTGAGGACCTTCCCATCCTTATTGTCGGGCCATTCAGCACAGAATATCAGCGGGCCGCGCTGAACGACAATCTTTTCTCTGTCGTCCCTGATACGGCTGTCGGCAGTGACAGTCCTTACCGGCATGGGAAGTAAAAGCTCCACCTTATCGCCCTGCTTCCATTTTCTTTCAATATCTGCATATCCGTTTTTAATTTCAGCCTTTAAAGGTTCACCATTCAGAAGGATCTTAAAATTTTCATCCGACTTTTCGGTGAACTTATAAAGATCTCCGGGTATTGCTTCATTCCTGGCCCAGCCTGGGATACGTATCTTCATGTCGAATTTTGTACGTACTCTGGGGTTGACTGATATTTCCACCCTGCCGTCCCATGGAAATCCGGTCTTCTGAGTGATCCTGACCTGATTGCCGTTGACTTTAATATCGGCATCGTTTGAAATATAAAGGTTGACAAAGAGGGCTTTATCTGTCACGGCATAAATATAACCTGGAATTGCCGGAACAAACCTGGCCACATTTGAAGGGCAGCAGGCACATCCAAACCAGGCCTGACGCTCCTGTTGTCCGTTGGACTCGAGGGGATTGGGATAGAAAAACCTGTCAGCTGAGAGGGAGACTCCCGACAACATTGAATTATAAAGTGTTTTTTCCAGAATATCAATGTATTTTCCCTCGCCGTGCAGAAGGAACAGGCGGTGATTTGCAAAAATGTCACCGATGGAAGCGCAGGTCTCGCAATAGGCCGTCATGTTCGGAAGCTCGTAAGGACCGGCGAATCCTTCAATTTCCCCATTCGCTCCGATCCCGCCTGTAATATAGATCTTCCTGTAAACTATGTCTTCCCATATCCTGGTAATGGCATTCAGATAAGCGCTGTACTTTTCTATCGCAGCAATATCAGCCATGCCCGAGTACATGTATGTTGCCCTCACTGCATGTCCGATGGCTTCTGTCTGATCTACCACCCTTTTATTTGCCTGGTTGTATATAGCGCCTTTAGGACCGCGCACATCAAGAAAGAACTTTGCAAGATCCAGATATTTCTTCTCTCCTGTCACCCTGTAAAGCTTGACAAGGCCCATCTCAATTACCTGGTGACCGGGATAAACTTTCTCCCTGTCCCATCCGAAATCCTTATTCACCAGGTCAGCTGATTTCAGTGCAATATTAAGGAGAGATCTTTTGCCGGTAGCCTGATAATGAGCAACTGCAGCTTCATATAGGTGCCCGAGATTGTAAAGCTCATGACTCAGGATCGAATCCTTCTCCCAGCGGTTTTTGCCTGCCCATTCATGTAATCCCACTCCGCCATGCTTTTCGGCTATCGTCCGGTTAGTGTAAAGATAACCGTCAGGTTCCTGGGCAAGCCCAATCTTATAAATGAGCGTGTCGAGATAAGCTTCCAGCTTCGGATCGGGATTATTCTGAAGAGAATAACTTGCGCCTTCGATTATCTTATAAACATCGGAATCGTCGAAAGGGTATAAGGTCTGAAACTTTCCTGTATCGAGTCCGGCCGCTATTTCGAAATTTTTAACCCTGCCCGATTTTTCACAATAGGAAAATGCAATAGGGATTGTAACCGTTGCATTTTTCCGTATTCGTGGTGCCCAGAAATCGTCTGTAAGCTTAACTGATGTAAAAGGAACAGGTTGAATGGGATAGTCAGCAACAGGCGCTGGTTTGTTTTTACATCCTGTTATAAAAAGAATTATTGTAATATTAACTATAAATAAACCCTTCAGATTTTTCATAAGCACTTTTTATCAAGGTTTTGTATCACTTCTCTTTGAAGTCCCTCCATTGGGGAGAGGGATTTACGGAGAAATCATTTAACTAGTTCCAGAACCACAACCGATTTCGACGGCATTGTCACTATAAGAGTTCCTTCCCTGTAACTGAATCCGCTAAAGTTTGCAGGCTTCACAGTTTCAGGTTTTTCAAAGCTGTTAAAATCGTTCATTCTGACTGAAGTAAGCACTTCTCCTGTTATTTTTTTATATGTCTCCCCGATAACCGGACATGTCAAAGTGATGGGTTTGTTCGGATTCAGGTTGGCCAGTGAAACATGCATTTTGCCTTCTTTATCTATGGATGCTGAAGCAGAGACTGCAGGAATTTTACCATCGCCGTAAATGTAATCCTCGCATTTCAGGTCGGTCTTTACAAGCCATGCGTCCTGGTGTACACTGAACATCTTAAAGACATAATATGTGGGAGTAAGAACCATCTTATCATCATTTGTAAGAATGACCGACTGCAGTACATTTACCATCTGTGCGATATTTGCTCCTTTCACCCTGTCGGCATGGTGGTTGAATATGTTCAGGTGAATTGCTGCCGTGATTGCGTCCCTCATGGTGTTCTGCTGATAAAGGAACCCCGGGTTTGTTCCGGGTTCAACATCAAACCAGTTCCCCCATTCATCAACAATAAGGCCTTTGGTTTTTTCCGGATCATACCTGTCCATTACAGCTTCATGCCCCGATATTACCTTATCCATCAAAAAGTTAGCCCTAAAAGTTTTGAACCACTGGCTCTCGTCGAAATCAGTGGCCGATCCTTTTTTGTTCCAGCCATCTACAAGCGAATAATAATGAACTGATATCCCCTGGAACATATTCCGTGTATCGGGATCTCTCATGAGGGTTTCGGTCCATGCCACATTAAAGTCTGAGGGTCCGCATGCCACCCGGTAAAGCTGATTGTTCCCATAATTACCCAAATAGGTGGAGTACTGTCTCATTTGATTCGCATAGTATTCACTTGTCATATTCCCTCCACAGCCCCAGTTTTCGTTCCCGATTGCAAAATACTTCACCTTCCATGGCTGTTCTTTTCCGTTTTCCCTCCGCAGGCGTGTCATCGGGCTATCGGAGCCTGATGTAAGATATTCGATCCATTCCGCCATCTCTTTTACTGAACCTGACCCGACATTTCCGTTTATATATGCATCGCAGCCCAGAAGTTCCGCAAGCTTCATGAATTCATGGGTGCCAAATGAGTTATCCTCAGTCACCCCTCCCCAGTAGATGTTGACTATGGAAGCCCTCTTCTCTTTCGGTCCTATACCATCCTTCCAGTGGTAAGTATCGGCAAAACATCCCCCGGGCCAGCGCAGATTTGGTATTTTCATTTCCCTTAGTGCAAAAAGTACATCATTCCGGATGCCAAAAGTGTTCGGTATCTTTGAATCGGGGCCAACCCATAAGCCTCCATAGATACAATGGCCCAGATGTTCGGAGAACTGGCCGTAAATATCCTTGCTTATGACAGGGCCGGGATTATTGGCAATTATTACCAGCTGATTCACGGGAGCCGGATTTTCTTTCTGTGCAGAGACTGACAAAAAATCCGCAAAAAGAAAAACAGAAATAAAGAGCAAAGATTTTCTCATAGCATAAAGATTTTAAAATCGATTGAGAATCTTACTTTTTGCACCTTTGTGAAAACCTTAGATTACTTTTGTGGTCAAATGCTTTGCACCGCAAAGGGTCACAAAGGATATCACCAGGTATTACAAAGGATCAGGTCAATTCTTTCTCAATAAACGAACCAAGTTTCTTATATTTAATGTAAAGTGTTTCGTATATTCCTGCTTTCTCCGGGTCGGGTGTGTACTCTTTTTCAAAGCCACCACCCATGGTTTTTTGCGCGGCAGGGATATCCCTGTGAATTCCCGAAACGACTGCCGCAGCCATCGCTGACCCGAGAGCACAGGTCTGGTCAGATTTTGCAACTTTGATAGGCATATTCAATACATCCGCGACCACCTGCATTACAAACGGATTCTTCCTTGCCACGCCTCCGATGGCAATTACTCCGTCGATAGGGATGCCTTCGGAAATAAAACGTTCGTTTATCATTCTTGATCCGAAGGCTGTGCATTCGACAAGGGCTTTGAATATTCTTGGTGCATCGGAACCCAGTGACAGTCCGGTGATCGCTCCTTTCAACCCCTGGTTTGCGTCAGGGGTACGCCTGCCATTCAGCCAGTCGAGGGCAACCACCGAAGTTTCTTCACTGTTTATGGTTCCGGCATCTTTGCTTAGCCTTGCTATAAGGTTTTCATATATCTCATCATTGATCCTGTCAATTGTTTTTCTGTCAAGCCCGTTCATTTTGCTTATGATTTCAGTGACCGGCCACAACAACAGTTTTCCAAACCAGGCGTAGACATCGCCGAAAGCCGATTGTCCGGCTTCAAGCCCGAGCATTCCGGGCACTATCGAACCGTCAACCTGGCCGCAGATACCTTTCACGAGTTTATTGCCCACCTCATTCATTGGAGCAACCAGCATGTCGCATGTGGAAGTTCCCATAACCTTTACAAGCTGATAAGGCTTTATCTCGCCTCCCACGGCTCCCAGATGAGCATCAAAAGCTCCCACACCGACTTTTACTTCAGATGGCAGGCCAAGCCGTTTTGCCCATTCTGCCGACAGAGTGCCGACAGGTACATCACAGGTGAAAGTGTCATTGTAAAGCCTATCCTTCAGGCCTGTGAGCAGCGGATCGGTCCTGACAAGGAACTTCTCATCAGGAAGGCCGCCGAAATCCTTATGCCACATAGCTTTATGTCCTGCAGCACACCGGCTTCTTTTAAGAACAAGAGGGTCAGTATTACCTGCAAGTAATGCCGGTATCCAGTCGCAATGCTCAACCCATGAAAATGCATTTTCCCTGACATTCCTGTTATTCCTTATAACATGAAGAAGCTTAGCCCAGAACCACTCGGATGAATAAATGCCGCCTTCAAATTTTGTAAAATTAATCCCGCCCCAGCTGTGAGCTGCTTCATTTATCTCAGCTGCTTCCATGACTGCAGTGTGATCCTTCCATAAAATGAACATCGCATCCGGATCATTTTCAAACTCAGGCTTCATCGACAACGGAATTCCCTGCCTGTCAACAGCCACCGGAGTTGAGCCGGTCGTATCAACAGTTATCCCGCAGATATTTTCAGCAATTTCATGTCCTGCTTCATTTATGGCTTCTTTTACCGATTGCTCTAACCCTTCAATATAATCCAAAGGGTGTTGACGGAACCTGTTTTCCGAAGGATCGCAATAGAGTCCTTTTTTCCACCGGGGGTATTCAGCAACAGCTGAGCCCGCAAAAGCTCCGTTTTGAGTATCAACTACAACTGACCGGACCGAATCGGTCCCAAAATCAATTCCAATAACAAATTTGCCAGTCATAAATCAATGTTTGTTCTGTTTATTATTGTTTTGCCCGTAATATGAATTTTTTCCGTGTTTGCGCAGAAAATGCCTGTCAAGAAGGCGCTTGTCAACAGGGTCAGTACATCCAAGAAGTATTGTATACAAAGCCATTCTGGCAATCTCTTCCAGTGCTGTTGCATTATAGACAGCTTCTTCAGTATTGCGTCCCCAGGAGAAGGGACCATGGCAGTTTACCAGCACTGAGGGTATTTCCAGAGGATCAATTCTGCCCAGTCTTTCAACAATCACCTTCCCGGTATTTCGTTCATAATCATTCTCTATCTCATTCTCCGTCAGCTTTCTGGTGCAAGGCACAGCTCCGTGGAAATGGTCGGCATGTGTGGTTCCGAACGGAGGAATATCCTTTCCGGCCTGAGCCCAGGCGGTTGCATATGATGAATGAGTATGCACCACTCCGCCTATCCCTGTAAATGACTTATAAAGAAAAAGGTGTGTAGGCGCATCGGTGGATGGTTTATATTTCCCTTCCACAATTTTGCCTTCGGGGTCGAGTACAACCATATCGTCAGCTTTCATTGCCTTGTAACTCACTCCTGAAGGTTTGATAACAATAAATCCGGTGGCTTCATCCCTGCCGCTGGCGTTACCCCATGTATGGAGCACAAGTCCGTTTTCAACAAGTGCCAGATTGGCTTTGAAAACTTCCTGCTTTAATTTTTCAAGCATGAATAAAAAATTAATCCATTAAACGCAAAGATCTCAGAGAGAAACAAATTCTTATTCAGCACACATCAAGATTGAAGAAAAAACCCTCTTCAAGCGATTTTTCATACTTTTCCCTTATGAACCTATAATACCAGGCCCCTTTTTTTGAGGTTTCTTTTTCCTTTTCTTCAAGTTTTTCAAGAATATTCATTAATAAAATTTTCTTCCTGAAATTCCTCTTATCGATCGACCGCTGGTAAATGGCCTCATAAAGTTCCTGAAGCTGAACCAGGGTGAATTTTTCAGGAAGAAGAGCGAATCCGACAGGATGGATCTTTATTTGTTCCTGAAGATTGTTGAGAGCTTTATTGGCCATTTCACGGTGATCAAAGATCAGTTCAGGAAGAGTTGAAATTGACTGCCAGTGGGCGCCGTTCTTTTCCTTCAGATCTTCGTCAATATCCATTATTTTTATAAGCGCTGAGTACGATATTGATATAACTCTTGCACCCGGGTCCCTTTCAATTGCCCCGTATGTATAAAATTGTTCAAGATAAACATCTTTAAGTCCTGTCAGTTTATGGAGGATCCGGCTTGCAGCTTCATCAAGGCTTTCATCTTCCCTTACGAACCCTCCGGCCAGGGACCATTTTCCCATTGCAGGTTCAAAACTTCTTTTAATAAGAAGAAGATTCAGATCTTTTTCAATGATGTCGTAGCCGAAAATAATACAGTCGACAGCGACAAGAAACCGCTTATAACCTGAATAAAGCTTCATAAAACTTCCTTTACGCATTGCTTTACGCTGATCTAAGTAACTCAGGATAATTATATTATACCGTCCGATATATAGTAATACACTTCATTCCATCTTATCTCCTTCTTAAAGGTTGCCAGGTCGCATTTTTCGTCAATAAGAAGGAATTCTATTCCCAGCATTGATGAAAAGTCCTCCATATATTCAGCATTAATGGCAGTGCTGAAACCTGTATGGTGGGCTCCTCCGGCAAGTATCCAGGCAGCTGCTCCTGTCTTAAGGTCGGGCATGGGCTTCCAGAGAACGCTTGCAACGGGAAGGTTTGGCATATCAGGACAATCTACAATTTCCAGCTTGTTCACAATCATTCTGAATCTGTTGCCAAGGTCGATAAGTGATGCACAGACAGCTTTACCTGTTGCTGATTTGAAAACAAGACGCGGGGGATCGGCCTTCCCACCAATAGACAGCGGGTGGATCTCAAGGTAAGGTTTATCAGCGGCCAGTGAAGGGCACACCTCAAGCATGTGGGCACCAAGGACTTTCATACCTGCAGGGTCAAAGTGATAGGTGTAATCTTCCATGAATGATGTTCCTCCGGGGAGGCGGGTGCTCATGACTTTCATCGATCTGACAAGTGCAGCTGTTTTCCAGTCACCCTCAGCTCCAAAACCGTATCCTTTTTCCATAAGTCTCTGAACTGCAAGTCCGGGCAATTGCTTCATTCCGTGAAGATCTTCGAAGGTTGTCGTAAATGCCCTGAAACCTCCAGCATTAAGGAATTTTTCAAGCCCCAGTTCGATGCGCGCCGCATCTTTGAGGGTTTCCGACTCCTCGACATCCCTTGTGACATTATAGGCTTCCCTGTATTCATCCACAAGTTTGCTCACTTCATTCTCAGAAACTGTATCCATGACGGAAACCAGGTCACCGACACCATAGCCGTAGACAGAGTAGCCGAGCTTTATCTGTGCACTTACCTTATTACCCTCAGTCACAGCTACATCACGCATATTATCTCCGAACCTCGCGATCTTCAGGTTGCGGGCGTCATCCAGGGCTGCTGCGGCTCTCACCCACATGGCAATCCTTTCGACAACCTCTTCGTCGTCCCAGTGTCCGACAACAACCTTCCGGTTAAGCCTCATCCTGGTAGAGATGAATCCGAATTCCCTGTCGCCATGCGCCGATTGATTAAGATTCATGAAATTCATGTCAATCGTGTCCCACGGAATATCCCTGTTCATCTGGGTGTGAAAATGCAGGAAAGGCTTGTTCAGGACTGTAAGTCCCCTAATCCACATTTTTGCAGGAGAAAAGGTATGCATCCAGGTAATGATCCCGATGCAGTTCCTGTTATTATTTGCATCGGAGCACAGCTCAAAGATAGAATCAGGAGTTGTAAGTACGGGTTTAAATAATATCCTGACAGGTATTTTGAGTGAATTATCGAGCGATTCCGATATAGCTCTTGAGTCGGCAGCAACCTGCCGCAGGGTCTCAGGTCCGTAGAGGTGCTGACTTCCTGTTACAAACCAGATCTCTTTGTTATTTAATTCGTCCATAGAGTATATTTTTAATATATTGGCTGATATACCTTTTACCAGAAATAAATATAAAATGCAACACAAACACCTACCACAATAAGTGATGTAATAACATCTCCGATATTCCAGCTTTCGCGTGTTTCCTTAATTTGCTCAGGAGTTTGTGAGAAATAGGTTAATCCCTGCAATTGCTTTTCTTTGGCTTTTGGAGTAAACATGCTGATTACAACCATCAACAGCATTGTAAAGAAAAACAGGCCTATGCAAAAATGGATCCAGTTGATATTGAGTATAGTAAAAAGACCTGAACGCAATGCAGGATTGGTAATCATTTTTTGCGAAGCGTCAAAGCTTGTACCCGGGTCGAAAACCATTAAAATAAGCCTGAACAGTCCAATCAGAGATCCGATAATCAATCCCCACTCGCCTGCTTTGGGAGTTATTTTCCTGTTGAATACGCCAAGGAGGAAAACTGATGCAATCGCTGGTGCAATGAGTGACTGAACATTCTGCAGATATTCATACAGTACCGAACCAAGGCTTTTCATGATCGGGATCCATACCAGTCCAAGCAGTACCACTGTAATAGTTGCAATACGTCCAATCACGACAAGTCGATGTTCACTGGCGTTGGGACGAATGTTCTTATAAAAATCGATTGTAAACAAGGTAGCTGATGAATTAAAGTGTGCAGCAAGAGACGTCATAAGGGCAGCAATAAAACCAACAACAACGATGCCTTTAACGCCCATCGGCAACAGTTTACTGACCAGGCTTCCATAAGCTTCATTATTGTCAGTAAAAAGAAGAACGCCTTTGGCTCTTAAGGAAGCGGCTATCATACCGGGGATCAGAAATATTATTACGGGGAAAATCTTAAGAAAACCGGCAAAGATACTACCTCTGCGGGCATTCTTCAGATCTTTTGCAGCAAGTGCCCTCTGAACAATATGCTGATCGGTGCACCAGTACCAGAAACCAATTATGGAAGCGCCGAAAATTACGCTTATCCCGGGGAATTTATCATACCAGATGTCACCTTTCGGATGAAAAAGATGCATGTTCGTCATGCCGTTGCTGCTTGCATATTTTACTACTTCATTCCATCCATTGAGAATATGTCCATCACCAACTTTCAGAAGAGCTAAAATCAGGATAGTGATAGCACCAAGAATAAGAATAGGAGCCTGAATAACCGAAATGGTCATAATACCTTTCATACCGCCCAAAACTGTAAAAATCCCTGATAAAATGACAAGGCCTATGGCCCCATACCAGAAATCAATCCCGATAACTGACTGAAGGAAAATACCACCTGTAAAGGCAGTCACGGAAACTTTAGTTAATACATAACTTACCAGGGTAATAACCGAGAGTGTGGAACTTGTGTTTTTGTTATACCGGTTCTTAAGAAACTCAGGCATTGTAAATACCTTGCTATGAGAATAAAAAGGCACAAAAACCCAGCCCAGTATCAATATCATCCATCCCTGCATCTCCCAGTGGGCCATTGCCATTCCACTTTCTGCCCCCGTTCCGGAAAGACCAACAAGATGTTCGGAACCAATATTTGCTGCAAAAATCGCTGCTCCTACTGCCAGCCAGGTTTCACTCCGGCCGGAAAGGAAATAGTCGCTTGTATTATCTTTCTTATGTTTTACAACCCAAAGGACAATGCCGACCAGACATGAAAAGAAAATAACCAGAATAATCCAGTCTAATGTTGCCATAATTAATCTGTTAAATTTTTATTTTCCGAAGTCCAGATATACAAAAAACAAGGGTGAATTTGATTAAGGTTTTATTGACCTTACCTCCAAATTTATACAAAAAAATTATAAATGTAAATTTTACACTTATTATTTTTATAAAATTAAAATACCCCCCGTTCCCACTGATCCAGTGATGATTGGATGAAATCAATGATCCTCTGATTCTCTTCTTTTCCATTCCCCTTAACAGGAAATGGTTCCCCAAACCTGAAACAGACAGGCTTTTTGCTGTCGAGAGGGCCAAGTTCTTTTATAAGCTTTCCCTGACCCCAGAAATCAGTTTTAAGTGCTACAGGAATGACCTTGACTCCTGTCTTCCTTGCAAGCTTCACGCCAAGGGAATTGAAATCTTCGGGTTTGAACACCAGGCTTCGCGTGCTCTGGGGGAAAATTATTATTGAACTGCCTTTTGAAATCAGTTCAGGACCCTTGTTCATAACCGTTTCAAGATCCTTCCTTGGATCGGTTCGTCCGACAACTATAGGATCGCGCGACCGCATAACATGTCCGAACAAGGGATGTCTTACAAGGCTCTCCTTTACGACGAAAGTGACCTCACGATGAGGGGCAATTATTGCCGGGAGAACCATTGTCTCGAGTGTGCCCATATGGTTGCATATAAACACTACCGGGCCCGGGTCCTTTGATATATTTTCCATCCCGGAAATATGGAACATTCCACCTGCTTTTTCTATGAACTTCAGAATGTAGAATGATGAATCGGCCCAAGCCTTGATGTCGTAAAAACCCTTAATGGCCTGTCTGCGGGTCCGGAAAACAATTACAGCGTATTTCAGAGTGAAATATAACCTGTTATAATGAAGCATCCTGTAAAGGATACTTCTTTTTTTATCAGGTGTATTATATGAATCTGAGTTGAAATATCCCTTTTGCATTATTTTCAGTGGAGAATAAAATTTAAAGTTTCACAAGCCAAAGATAAATTTCATTTCATTAAATTAAAAAATTAAAGAAACTGCAGGGCAAAAAATTGCCGGACCTGAGTTCTTATTTCTGCAACAGGCTCTTTCTCTTTTCTTTGTACAAACTGATCCCATCATTGATGATTTCATAGGCATTTGACCTGCCAAGGAATTTCTCTACCGTCACATTTTTGTGTTCCAGCATCTTGTAATCCTCAAAGAACCGTTTCAATTCAACAAGTGTATGAGGCGGCAGTTCTGTAAGCTCATTTATATAATTGACCGACATGTCGTTCCTGGCGACTGAAATGATCTTGGCATCTCTCTCCTTTTCATCGATCATTTCCATTGCGCCTATAACCTTTGCTTCAACAATGCACATCGGGAAAACATCAATCGAGCAAATGACAAGTATGTCCAGAGGATCATGATCATCGCAGTAGGTCTGAGGTATGAAGCCGTAATTGGCGGGATAATGAACGGAAGAAAAGAGCACTCTGTCAAGGCGCAAAACGCCTGATTCTTTATCAAGCTCATACTTACCTTTTGACCATTTTGGGATTTCAATAACTGCCCGTACAAATTCCGGAGCTTCACTGCCTGGTTTAATGCTGTGCCAGGGATGGGCTGAGTTTATCATTTGGAGGTTATTTTAAATTGAAGGTTTATGGAATCTATTGAAAGGCATTCGGGTGTTGTTTAAAATCTAATATTCAAAGCTCTTGGAGCCAGATGTTTATCATTTTGTCATATAGCGTAATTTTTTGCGTCCGGTATGCTGTTCCAGAAAATCGGCAAGAGGAACGGGATTGTTTTTCCTGGCCCATTTGTATGTCATCATATACTGTTGCTTCAGATTGTCAAAATTAAACATGAGGAAATTGCCGTTAAACTCCGGGATCCACACGTATGTGCGGGGAACAAGTTCAGGGGCCTCATCAGCAAATGCTTCAAGCCGTTTGTAGATTCCTCTGCTCAACACCATATCGAATGAGATACCCAGCTTGTTGAATATTCCCCTGTCGTTGATCCCAAGGTTCTTCAACTCATCGCTTATCTCGGGAATACTATCGCTTTTCCTGCTTACGATATAAACTTTCTCAACTTCTGCTCCCCTGAATTTCTCAAAATCAAGAAGTGCATGGTATGGCACATGGTCTTCACCTACCCCGCCATCGACGTATTCGACGTCGGGGATTGTCTTTACGTTCCTTATCCTGACAGCAGGAAACACTACCGGGAATGCGGATGAAGCCATCATGATATCGACCAGGCTTAAAGAGGGATCGCTTTCCTCATTTATTTTCCTGGAGCACATTCTATAGACGTCTTTCTTTAGGCTCAGGGCTTTCAGGTGGGTAAAGGATATTTCTGTCGTAATTGGCAGGTCACCAATCGCATGGTAACCAAGTTTTTTTTCGGTCACTTTTGAATAAAGTTCCCTTGCAGGTCGGGTATCGACCGGGATTTTTTTCTTGTCCTGGGTATATATATCGCTGTTCCTGAGATTGAAAAGTATTTTCCTGTACTGGTTCCATGTTATTTTCTTGCTTAGTATTCCATTGAGCATCACCGCATTAAGAGCGCCGGAGCTGACTCCTGAAATAAACACCACATTTTTAAGAAGCCCCCTTCTGTCAAGTTCCTGAAGTAAGGCAGCTTCCTGCGGGATCCGGGCTGCAGCGCCAGTAAGAATCACTGCAACGCCGTTGGGTTTATGAACCATGTTATCCTTCTGTTCATTTCTGACAACAGAACCGGAAGATGAAATAATCATCGCTATCAAAGCCACCAGCGTAATAGTCAGTATGTTCCTGTTCATATTCTAACTTCAAAAGGCTGATCAATAATAAGTAAAATTAAAATTATGAAAAATAAGCTTCCCGGGAAAAAAAAATTTACCGGCTAAGCATTGGCATTACCAGAAGTGAAAGAGACAATCCGATAAGTACTACCACGGCGCTCCAGCCAATGAAGGTCTGTGCTTTGCTGTTGACATACTGTCCCATGATCTTCTTATTGTTTATAAGGAGGATCATGCATATAAGAACTACCGGCAGAAGTATTCCGTTAAGAACCTGTGACCAGATTGATATTTTGATTAATGGCGCGTTCGGAAGAAGTATTATGATTGCCGAGATTACGACAATGAAAGTGTAGAGTATGTAAAATTCTTTTGCTTCATCCCATTTCTTATCGATGCCTGCCTCGAAGCCGAAGGCTTCACAAATATAGAAAGCTGTTGCAAGAGGAAGTATAGTGGCCGAAAAGATTGAAGCAATAAAAAGCCCGAATGCAAAAACCAGTGAAGAAAGGTTTCCGGCAAGCGGTTTTAAAGCCATGGCAGCATCTTTAGCCTCATTTATCTGAATTCCTTTTACGTGCAGTGTTGAAGCGCATGCAACAATTATGAAGAAAGCTACTGCAACTGTGGCCACACATCCTACAACAATGTCAACAATTGTATATTTATAATTCTTCATTTTAAGCCCCTTCTCAATTACTGAGGACTGCATGTAGAACTGCATCCACGGGGCAATAGTGGTCCCTACAAGACCTATAACCATTGCAAGTCCCTGAGTGCTGAAGTCCATTCTGGGGCGAATGATCGAAGACCTTATTTCGCTCCAGTGAGGCTTTCCCATTAAAGCCGAGACAATATAAGTAAGCAGTGTGACACTGAAAATAAGGAACACTTTCTCAGCAAACAGATAGTTGCCTTTAACCACCAGGATCCATACCAGAAATGCCACAACAGGGACCGAAATATATTTGCTTACTCCAAGAACCTCGGTGCTGCCTGCTACTCCTGCAAATTCCGTTGTGGTATTTCCTATATCAGCAAGCAATAATCCCACAAAAATAAAAAATGTCACCTTGACGCCTGCATTCTCACGTATCAGATCTGCCAGGCCTTTCCCTGTGACAATTCCCATGCGGGCATTCATTTCCTGGATGACAATAAGAACAATAAAAGACGGAATCAGCGTCCAGATCAATCCATAGCCATAGATTGAACCTGCAACGGAATAAGTTGTTATACCGCCTGCATCGTTGTCTACGCTTCCTGTTATTATTCCTGGTCCGAGAATAGCAAGAAATACCAAAAAATTCTTTATAAGACGGGAGCCGCTGAATTTCTTCCTGAACATGTTTATAAGGTCATTTTTTATTGGTTCTTCTTTTGTTTATGAGGTCCTCAATAACGTCATCGACGACGATCATTCCCTGGAGGTGGTTGTCACCGTCCACGACAGGAACTGCAAGCAGATTATATTTTGAGATTGTCTCTGCAATATCATCAACCTTTTGGTAATCATAAAGAAACACAGGTTCTGATTTCATTATCTGGTTAAGGATTGTTTCCGGCTGGGCAACAACGAGGTCCCGCAGATCAAAGGTTCCGACAAGTTCATCGCTTTTCTCGGTAACAAAAAGTGTGTAAAGCTCTGATGGTTCAGGCTTCTTAACCCGGAGTTCCTTAATAACATTATCAACTGTCAGCTCAGGCTTGAATGACAATACATCGGTTGTCATAAGGCTTCCTGCAGTATTATCAGGGTATTCCAGAAGCTCCCTTACCTCTTTGGACGATTCGCTGTCCATTTCCTTAAGAAGCATTTCAGCTTTTTCATCACCTATCTCATCAAGGATATCGGCTACCTCATCGGCCGGCATTTTTTCGAGCACATCAGCAACTTTGTTAACCGGCAGGCTTTCAATAATATGGATCTGTGCATCAGTCTCCAGTTCCTCAAGCACGTCGGCTGCCTTCTCCTCATCAAGAGCTGAGAAGACCTGCGGGCTGGATTTTTTGCCAAGGTCCTCCAGAATATCGGCCAGGTCCGAAGGATGGAGTTTGTGAAGCTTTGCATAGCTTTTCGACAGTTTTATGTTCAGGTTTGAATAATCAATTGCCTGAACATCATCCCAGAGTATGTATTCTGAGGGAATATTAATCTTGAAAACTGAGAGTATCCTTTTCATCGGGACTGATATTCCAATCCTGCGCAAAAGCCCCTCAATACCGATATCGACTGCAACGGCAAAAGTGCCGGCGGGGAGTGTGGCCAGTCTTATATCATTTACTCTCACAAGCTTGCGCCCATTCAGATCAACAATCTGCTTGTCAAGGATATTTTCGACCAGTAAAAGTCCGTTGCTTATTTCCTCAACACTAAGTTCTATAAGTTCAGTGCAGGTAACGTTCAGCAATTCCCTTGCTTTTGTAACCCGGAAAGTCTTAAACGAATAGAATCTGGTTTCCTTATGTACTTTCAGTTTTACACCTATAACAAGCTGCTGGTTCGGATCATTCTGACCCGAAGGTGCGGTGTTGATAAGCAGATCCTTAAGCTTTCCGATTGCAAAACCATCGGCATCAAACACTTCCTTGCCAATAATTCCACTTAAGAAAAATGTTGTAAGTGAAGTCATAGTCACCTCCTTCTATTTTTGATACAGATGAAGGCAACCGTATAAACGGGTTGCCTGGTCTATACCAGGTTCAAAATAAATATATTCGCAGGCCCGTCGTCCATTAAAATCTGAAGATTGATTTCGCGGCTTAAAAATAAAATTCAATCCATTACTTTCCAAATTATAAATGAAGAAATTCCAAAACTAATTGAAGAAGATTGTCAAAAGAGAGATGACTCCGCCAGAAAATTGAAGCTGTGCTGAGAGATCTTCTAATAGTAAGATGGGGTTTATTTCTGTTGGTTGTCTTGCTTTGTCCAGATAAGGGCAGAGGTATTATAACCCAATCCCTGTGCAACTTTCAGATAATTCTGTCTGACGTCGTCCGGGACCGTTTTCTCTCTTGAAAGTATCCAGAGGTAACTGAGGTTTTTTCCGGCAACCAGTGCATACTTATAATCATTATCCAGTGCGATTACGTTATATCCTGAATAAAAAGGTCCAAAAAATGAAACTTTAAGAATGGCCTCATCTGGTGCACCGCAGAGTTTAGCTTTCCCGACCGCCTCTTTCCATTCTTTTTTTGTATAATCATATCCACGGTTCACCACTTTTATTTTTCCATCCTTTCTCAGGGAGTAATTTGCCGTGACATTGTTCAGATTGCGTTCAAATTTGAAATCCATACGGGCAATCTCGTACCATCGGCCGAGGTACCGGTTTTCATCAAATGGTTTGACAGCCGCAGCTCCTTTGGGAATGGATGATCCCAAATTCATTAAAAACAGTAAAGCTGCTCCAATTCCTATTGCAATAATAATTAGTGCAATTTTCATTATAATAAGGTTTAATAAGACAAATATAGCCGTTTATTCTTTTTCTTATGAAATGGAAGGAGTGTTATTTTTCATTTTCCAAATCTGAAGTTTAACAGTCCTTCTGTTTTTGTTGTTTCCTGCTCAGACCACCTGACCGATGAAGGAAATTAATATAATTTTATTTCTATCAACAACAGCGTTTATTGATTTGCCAGGTCAGAATGTTCTAGGGCAGAAGGTAAAAATTCATCTGGATAATCCTATAATATAAAAGGTATTATTGCTTTTCGTTCAGGCGGATAGTCAGGAAAATGTTTTTTGTACCATCTGTGTGAAGTGATCCCTCTTGGGAAAAGGTTTGCAAAAGTGAAGATGAAGAAAGCCAATCCGGGCAGGGACCAGGTCATGATTGCCCATCCGGCCCATTCAATGATCTCACCAAAATAATGAGGGCATGATATATATGAGAACATCCAGCCCCCCGGGATCAGATATTCCGTTGGATTTTGCTGCCTGAGCATCCTGAGTTTTTCATCAGCAATTTTGTTAATTGCAATTCCTGCAATAAATAGTATAAGTCCGGTTATGAATTGCCATGAAGTCAGCCAGGAGATTGTGTATCTGTAAAGATGGAACAATCCGTAACCGTTTATAAAACCGTTAAGGCAGTTGAACAGGAATGCCATTAAAATTAAAACCACCGGGAATGGCTTGTTTTTCCCCGATTGTCTGAACGGATAAATAAAAGTCCGTTGAACATAATGAATTAGCCAAAGGAGAAGGAAGATTGCCTGCGGGATATTCCTGTTGAGAGAGGTGATGAAAAAAATCAGGATCAGTGCAGGAGACGGGAATTCCATTATCATCCATGCCCATTTTGATTTCAGCGCAGGTCCCCAACCTTTTCTTGAGAATTTCCCATAGGGAGCTGTTATGAAAAATAATACTGTAAAAACAATTATGGCAAAGCTGAGTATAATGCCAATTGATATTTTGTACAAATCCTGCATAATTATGATATTTTCCAAATCATTCCTGTGTTGATCAGGTAAAAAGTGTTCAACCCTCTATACCTCTTTAGGGAGGCTATTTAATAACACTTCCGCAATATATAAACAAATAATTGATATTTTTGTCCGACTGCCCTAGCAGATAAATCGGAACATTTATGTCAGAGCTTGAGAACTATTTCGGGAAATTCAGAAAGAACATCACCGGTATTGATACTGAGATAGAAACCCCTTACGGGATTAATAAGCTTGTTTATGCCGACTGGATTGCCAGCGGAAGGCTGTACGGACCTATTGAAAAGAGGTTGTCTGATGAGATTGGCCAGATGGTGGGGAATACCCATTCCGAGTCTTCAGCAACGGGCGAGGCAATGACAAAAGCCTATCACCTGGCACAGAAAATAGTAAAGAGACATGTGAATGCCGATGACAAGGATCTGCTCATTTTTACAGGTGCAGGCATGACTTCGGCAATTGCCAAGCTGCAAAGGATCCTCGGATTGAAAGTCCCGGAGCAGTCGATCAATTACTGTGTTTTTACCAATGGAGAGTACCATACATGCAGGGATATTCCGAATAAAAACCGACCCATAGTTTTTCTTACTCATACTGAGCATCATTCAAATCACACATCATGGTTTGAAACATTAGCCGATGTTGTTGTTCTGGAGCCTACGGCAGATATCCTGGTAGATCCTGACAGGCTCAGGAAGGAGATAGTGAAATACAAAGATCGCCCATTATTGATCGGATCGTTTTCTGCATGTTCAAATGTAACAGGGTATATTCCTCCTTATTATGAGCTGGCCAGGATCATGCATGAGAACAACGGTTACTGTTTCGTGGACTTTGCTGCATCAGCGCCGTATGTGGATATCAACATGCATCCGTCCGAAAGGATGGAGCAGCTCGATGCGGTGTTCTTCTCGCCTCACAAGTTTCTTGGCGGACCGGGAAGTGCAGGAGTGCTGGTTTTCAACAGGCAGCTTTACAGGAATGAGATACCTGACGCGCCGGGCGGGGGCACTGTAAGATGGACAAATATGTGGGGAGGTTACAGGTATATAAGTGACATTGAAGTCAAGGAAGACGGTGGCACTCCAGGCTTTTTGCAGGGTATTAAGGCAGCTCTGGCTGTCAGGCTGAAGGAAAAGATGGGAACAGAGAAGATAGGAGAACGCGAAAATGAGCTGATAGGGATTTCATTTGCCGGGCTTGGAAAGATTAAAGGGCTGCATATTCTTGCTGACAATATAACAAAACGGCTGGGAGTGTTTTCTTTTTATCTTGACAATGTTCATCATAATCTTGTCACGAAGTTGCTGAATGACAGGTTTGGCATTCAGGTCAGGGGTGGATGCAGTTGTGCAGGTACTTACGGTCATTTCCTGCTCCATGTAGATTTCAGGTTATCGAAGGAGATAACTGACAGGATTGATGCTGGTGATCTTTCGATGAAGCCGGGTTGGGTGCGGTTATCTTTGCATCCGACGATGACTGATGATGAATTGTTGTATATTATTGATTCAATAGATCAGATAGTGAAGAATGCAGAAACCTGGAAGGAGGATTATGTGTATGACAGGCATTCGAATGAGTTCAGCAACAGGAAAAGTGGTAAAAGCAGCTTAAATGTAACTACTTGGTTTGAAATCGATTAGTTGACACACAATCAGCAATTTCTCATAAGTATTAATTCTTTTAGTTCAGAATTTGATCAATATTTTTATTTGATATATTTTTGCACCTCCGGCCCGTAGCTCAGCTGGCAGAGCACGTGACTCTTAATCATGGGGTCGAGGGTTCGATTCCCTCCGGGCCGACAATTACAAAACGTAATTATCTTTTCCCCAGATAGTTGCGTTTTTATTTATAGAGTAGTTTCCCCGCATATGTTCCATAAATCTGAAAACTGGCCTAAATTGACCTTCTAAAAAAAAGCCAATGCCCTTAACCATAGCTGGCCGGAATAAATTTACCACTAAACGCCTGAGTTAAATGCCTGTTTTTATATTATACCAAGTGTTATATGATTGGCCAAATGTGGTCAAGGCGGTCGGCTTTCGTAATATAAACTGCATTTCAGCATTGTGTACCATCTGTCAAACCAATTTTAAGAAAATGGCAGGGTTCACCCCATTTACTTCCAAAATCTCAAGAACAAAAGGAGCAGCACGTTGGGTCATGTGTGAATAATGTAACTCTTTCCCGGAATAGTGTAACGCTTTAAGGAATTAATAAACCCACCTTTGTGATGAAAAAAAATTTCATAATTAAAAATTCTAAAATGGAGAGAAATAAAGATTTCCAAAAAGATGTTCATGACAGAATCTTATCAGAACCGTTATTGAACGCAGCAGAACCTGGTGTTAATTCAAAAATCGGCATGAACTTGAAGAAATTCATCTATTTGACCAGTCTTGCAGGAATGGGATTATTCTTCAACGGTTGTATGCCCGCCTATATCGGAACAGAACCTACATACATGGAAACTGCAAGACCACCACGTCCAAGCGATCGCTATATCTGGATAGATGGTGATTGGGTTTGGAACCGTCAAACTAATGCATATATGCGGAACGCTGGCCATTGGGAGCAACCAAGGCAGGGCCATACATATATGTCAGGACATTGGCAATCAACTCCAAAGGGTAAATATTGGGCAAAGGGTCATTGGCAGAAACAAGGTCGTCAGGAGGATAACCACCGGCGATAATTGTATTGAAAATCCTTTCAATTCAGACATCAGGTTGGCATATTCCGGTGATATTTAGAGCATATCCGGATTTTAGAATCAAGTTAAAGTACATACATATTTCGCAGTTTAAACACAACATGTGATTTAAATGTTAAATGAATATGTTGAATTAGTTTATTTATTACTATAATTCAAATAATCACTGCAGCTGGCTGGGCAGCATGATTTACAAGGGCAGTGGCCTGGGAATCATTGGAAATATTGTGGCTGGAATTATTGGAAGTTTTATTGGGTACTGGCTTTTAGGGAAACTTGGCATTAATCTTGGCAATGGGTGGATTGGAGCCATATTTACAGGAGCTATCGGGGCAATAATTATTTTGTTCCTGATTAATTTAATATTTAAGAGACGACAGTGGAAAAACCAGTTGTTTTTTAAAATCTACCTGTAATCTACTACTCCCGGCTTTGATATTTCAAAATCCATGAAACCATAATCACTGGTTTTAAAGGCATTTGCATTGAAGATATTGTACCCTCTTCCGGGAATAATCGGATAAAATGTCATTGAAAGCTGGAAGGTGTTAAACATAAGATAGTCATTTTTTATTAAAATGCCTAAACCCAATAAGGTATATAGCCGGCTGTCGGAAAAACCCGATGACTCATTTCCCAGCATTCCGAAAGAAGAAAAAAGAAAGGGGCCAAAGTGGAAACCTATAAGATCCCAGGGAGCATAGCTTTGGGTTTGAAGAGTTAAGACCATCATGCATGTTGCAGGATATTCAAACCCCGAAAATCCTTTCATCCCTTCACTGAATGTCAGATTATCCGTAGCAAGTCTGTTTATTCCAAAGATTAAAGTGGGTTTGATAAACTGCCTTATTTTCCAATTCCCCAGGTTTAATAACCTGGTATAATAATTTATCCTGCCTGTAACCACTTCCTGCTGAAAGCCTGCTGATCCTACGAAAGTTCCATATTCAAGCTGGGCACTCAGGTATCCAAAACGAAAATAATTTCCCCAGGCAGCCAATAAACCCCAATACCAACGATTTGTTTGCTGAACATCAAATCCTATGGTTATTCCAAAAGCCCGGCCAGCAGGAACGTCTTCAATCCTTCCAAAATTGAAAATGTGATTATCCCGGATATATTTTCTCGAAGTAATACCAATTCCTGCAAAATAAATATTTTCCTTATTGAAAACATTTGCAAGTTCTGCTTCCGGCGGTCTTTCAGGAAACCTTGTCCTCAGGAACCGTCCCGACAGAATAAGATTAGTTATTCGTCCATCAGCTGAATTTCCTATAAACATTTGCCATGACCTTGCTGCCCAATAATCCTGGATATTGGTCCGTGACGATAAATAAAGGATAGTATCCTGTTTAATATAGCTTTGAGCCGTTATCATCTGCCCTAAAAAAATTCCTCCGGCCCATTTTGCCACCGGGGAATAAAAAGACCTTGAAAATTCGATACTTTTAATCAGATCCTTATTGCCCGAAAACAAATATTGTTGGTCGGAGCTTATGGGCGAATAAAAAGACCTTGCCGATTCAATACTGTTAATCAGGTCATTACTGCTCGAAAAACGATATTGAAGGTTGAAGCTTATATGTGAATTACGGATATTGGGGATCAAATAGCTGATTCGCGTAATATAATCACCTGTAGGGCGATTCCCTCGCATATCTACGTGAAAACTATTCCCAAGACCGGCAAAATTATTGTCAGTCAGTGCAACATCAACTGTAGATTTTGACAACATGAGAGCCGGAACGATGCTCCAGACATCCAGAACCCGTATATAAACATCCACCGAATCAGCTTTTTTGGAGGTGGGTAAACTATATACAAGCACATCCCGTACATAGTCCTGTGACCTTATTAATCGCGCTGATTCATTTACCAGCAAAGAATCATAGGGTTCATTCTTTTTAAAGAGCAAAAGGTTTTTAATTACCTTAGGCTGAGTTTTTAAATGCAGGCTATTCCCCGCTTTCATCAAAAAGCCCCCCGGATGAATGGAAGTGTCCTGGATATGATAGCCAAAAGGGTCCAGTGTAATGATATGAATATCTCTTATGATCTTTCCCTCGGACTTGCGATAAGTTTTTGGTTTTTTGATTTTAACTTTATTTGTTTGCCGGTTGGCTACAGGGTTAATAGATTTAAAAATCAAATTATGAAGGAATCTGGTGAATTTTGATTTCTGAGAAAACTTTTCAATCGCCCTGTAATTTAATGAATCCTTGATTGCCATTACTGAATCCCGGCGTGTCTTTAATGTGTCCTGTCTTGTTTTTAATGAATCCCGTATAGTTCTTAATGAATCACGTACGGTCTTTATTGAATCCCTTCCGGCATTTTGTTCCTGCGATTTTGTCTGCCCGCAAAAGTGTAGAAACAATAACATGATGAATAGTAATCTGCAGCACATAGCCAGACGAATTTCATTTCTTTTTCAGTTTGAGTTTAAATATGGCTAAAGGAGGCATAGTGAGGTAATGGCTAAAATGACAAGTATTAAAATAATTGAATAACCATTATCCTGTTTATTTTCAGCCGTTCAGGAAAATTTACGACCGGATGAAGTGCAATTGCAAGGATAATTGAGAAAATGAGAGGAACAATAATGCCCCGTGAGATATATAACATTGATATGAGGGCAAACATGCCAATAAAATAGAAAGATGTTTTTGCATAGAATGGGAACTTTAATGGATTATCCATGATTTTCCGAAATATTTTGAGTATTTCACCTTCAGATTTTATTATTCAAGTATATTTTTCACTTACATCTAATAAAATTGATTTGCTTTTACGGCCCTAGTTGACTAATTTTATTTATCTGATTGGTTGTCCCACCTCAGGTGGAATGGCGAATTTAAATCAATTATGATCCGAATCCTGATTTGATTTTTTATTAAAAACACCTTTAAACAGTCGGAATACTGTTTCCTTTAAGTTACTGCCTTTTGTTGCTATAACCATTAAGATGCCAGTTTGCAATACGACCCCAAGCAATTTCTTAAATGAATTCTGAGCCGGACCCACCAACATTTTTGTTGAGAAATAACCGGCAGTTAAACCTATAACGGCGCTGAAGATGTTTTTTATTAAATCAGGTGATGTGACCACCTCACTTAAAGTGTTTTTAATCAGGTTAAAAGGTCTTAAGCTTTCACGGACAAGGTCGAATTGTTCCTTCAGCATTTGCCCCTGGACAGCCTGTTTATTTTCCAATTGTGCAATTGCCTCTTTTAACCCGGTTGAATTGGTTATGTTTTGCATTTGGGTCTATTTAAGTACTTGCCTGATAATAAAATTGCCCACTTGCCTTTTAAGCCAGTTATGTAAAAAGAAATAAAGAACAACCCCGATAATTCCATAAAATACAGCTACGACAAAGAACCCATACCAGACTTTGCCAAGGAGTTCGCCCAGCCAGAGAGCAATTCCGGTGGACCCCACAAGTAAGAAGGCACATATGAATATCAAGGCGGCTATACGTGAAATAATCGATGATAACGCAACCGATGTTTTGTCAATCCCTTTAAGTTTCAATAACTCAAAACTTGTCTTACTGTATACTGCGGCACTTTCCAAAAGGGACTCGACCGGATTTGATTCGTCTTCCATGATTTGCACCCCGGGAATTATTAACTCACGCTTGATTTTGCCGCCTTTTTACCTTCCCCGGCATTTTGTTTTCCTTTTTCAGCCTCTTCTTTTACAGTTTCAAATTTTTCAGTTATGCTGTCTAAAAATTCATTGAATTTTTCTTTCATTTCATCTTTATAGGCCTGGCCCTTTTCGGAAATTCTTTTGCGGGTAAATGAACCCTTGTCGGGGGCGAATAACACTCCTAACAAGGCACCTGCTGAGACACCTGCCAATACTCCTAATAATACTTTTCCTGAGCTCATAGTTTTGTTTTTAATGAGTAGTTAATTTGTTCAAATACAAAATGATGACAAGTAATTAAAGGACTTTTCTTCCTTGAATAACTCTTACAATTACGGCTATAAGAGCTATGACAAGAAGGATGTGAATGATGCCTCCGGCATGAAATCCAACTAATCCTATCAGCCATGCAATAACCAGGATGACTGCAATAACATAAAGTAAGTTTCCCATGATTTTAAGTTTTAATTATTAAAAAAACTGATATAAAATACAAATCCTCTTAATTGTGATAAATATTTATGATACGAAGTTGATTGCCTTTATGCTGATAAATGTTACATAACTTTGGAAATAAGTTACATCATTCACACATTCATCTGCTTAGAATGTCTGGTTTTGTAGAGTTTCTGGAAATGAGAAGGAGGAAAGCCTGTCAGTTCCTTAAACTGGCCTGACAGCTGTGCGACACTGCTGTAGTTTAGCTGATAAGCAATTTCGGAAAGATTAAGATTATAATATACAAGTAATTCCTTTACCCGTTCAATTTTATGAGCTATAAAAAAATTTTCAATCGTAGTGTTTTTTACTTCAAAAAAAAGACTTTCGAGACTGGCATAGTTCTGGTTGAGCTTCCTGCTTAAATAATCGGGGAAATTTCTTCTCACCTGTTCATCAGAATAATGCACCACCTCTACAATAGTTTCTTTTATTTTACCGATCAGCAAACCTTTTTGCTCGTCAATTAGTTCAAATCCCGATTTTCTTAAAGCCTTATCCAGTTGTTTCAATTGTTCTGCTGAAATTACTTCTTTAATTTTTACTTCACCTAACTCTACTAAAGCCTTATTAAACCCAAGATTTTCCAACTCTGCCTTCACCACCATTTTGCAGCGTAAACACACCATATTTTTGATGTAAAGTTTCATTCTTTTATGTTTAAATAAAACTGGAGGTCTTCAATGAATATGAAACCCCGGATTATTTTTATTCGTATCCGCTTTTTATGATTGTCGAAATCATCTTAAACCGTTCATTTGCTTTAACAATTTGTGCTGTATGGGCCGGTATTATTATTGACTGACCAGTTTCAAGGAAATTGGTTTTGCCATCAATTACAATTTCAGCTTTACCATCAATGACCTGGACAAAGGTGTCAAACGGAGAGATTTTTTCAGTTAACCCCTCGCCGGTGTCAAAAGCCTCAGCAGTAACGTTTCCTGTTGACTTTTTAATAATAGTTTTAGTGACAATGGAATTTGGAACATATTCAATTATCTCAACAATAATAAACGATTTTGATTTTTCATATCCTATGTCATCCATAATCTTTGTTTTTTATAATGTCAATAACTCAGGACAATCTAAAGTATCGCTATAAAGATCCCCTAAAAACGATTTAAATTATTCAACAAATTTATGGTCATAAATTGTCATAAATGTTACATAACTTCTGCAAAAAGTTACATCTTTCACACATTTCCAAGCAAATGTTTTTTTTACAATGTCTCAACTCAACTTCTTTGAACCGGCAAAAAAAATAATACCTCCCACGACCATGATTCCTGCTCCCAGATAAGGTGACCATTTGACATGGTGGGATTGTGTCGCATTGATTTTAATATTGCCGATATCCACAACTTTCTTTTTTGTAAAAAAGTTGAACCCGGTAATAATTGTGAATAATAACCCGATGACGATAATTGCGATGCCTGCTTTTTTCATTTGTATTTTTTATATTTATATGCTTTAGGTTCTTTGCCTCCTATGAAATGTATTAAAACCAAAATGATTGCTGTTACAAGAAGAATGACTATCATTTTGTTTGATTTACAGGTAAGAAACCTTTAGTCCTGATGATATCCGGATACATTTTTATGAAATATTGCAGAATACTCATATGTATTGAGTTAGATTATAATAGTCTTAAATTATCAGACTCAAAGGTGAACCCCTTTGCCCGGTAAAGCATTACACAACTTTAGAAAAATGTTACATCATTCACACATTTTCGAGTGCAGTACGTCTTTTGTGCTTGAGATGCTTGAAGTGTGAGGGAGTTAAACCGGTGACCTTTTTAAACTGGCTGGACAGATGGGAAACACTGCTGTAATGAAGCTTAAATACAATTTCTTTAAGATTGAATTCATCATATACAAGCAATTCCTTTACCCGTTCTATTTTATGAGTAATAAAGAATTTCTCGATAGTGGTGCTCTCAACTTCTGAAAAAAGGTTTGCAAGATATGTATAGTCGTAATTCAGCTTTTCGGATAAATAATCGGAAAGGTTCATTTTCAACTGTTCATCTGAATAATGGACCAATTCTACAATAATGTTTTTTATTTTTTCAATCAGCATACTTTTCTTATCGTCCATCAATTCAAGCCCTGATTTTCTTAAACCGATGTCGAGCTGATCTTTTTGATCTGATGAAATGTTTTCAATAATTTCAGCTTCACCTAACTCCACAGTTGTGTAATGCAGTCCAAGTTTTTCCAACTCTGACTTCACCACCATTTTGCAGCGAATGCAAACCATACTTTTAATGTAGAGCTTCAAAAAAAGTATGTTTTGTCAATGCAAAAATAGATATTTTCCATCTAAATACATATCTGGTCTTAGATTATAAAACACTGTATGTTGTCCTCTTTTTAACTGCTGGCTTTTCATACATAATCCTTTTTCAACAAGCAGATAAATATATGAATAATATAACTTTTTTCAACAATTATGTAACATTTCTCATAATAAACATGCTCACCTTTGTTAAATATATTCAACCACTAATAAAACGCCGGAATATGTCAGACTCAAAAGTAATAACAAAAGTAACGCTCAACTGGAATGAGCAAACGAGGAAGCTTAAGGAAAGATTCTCTTCACTTACTGATAAGGATCTTCATTTTGAACAGGGTAAAATGGAAGAAATGATAACAAGACTTCAAACTAAGGTCGGCAAGAGCAGGCATGACCTTTACTGCCTGATTAAAAAGCTGTAACCAATCTGAGAAATCATTGTCAGCCATCCGGATGTGTGAATCATGTAACTAATTTAAATAATTATGTAAGAAGTTTAAGTGCCTGGCCATTTACCTTTACATCTGGTTAAATACTAATTTAAAAGGTCATAAAATGAAAAAGACTATTATTATTGTTTTCTTAATGATTTTCTCATTAGGTGCATCAACAGCATTTGCAATCAAGTCTGATCCTAAATCTGAATCAGATAAGCCTGCTATTCCGAACAAAACGGAGAAT
>CAWBNA010000015.1:0-487252 GCA_963789985.1 uncultured Bacteroidales bacterium
ACGTTACAGACCTCTTTAATTTTTTGAAAGCAGCAATAGTACATACTGATTTTCGTATCTATTGGCCAAAAAGGCTTTCTGCCCTGACAGAATTCCTTCGCTCATTCAATATCTCACTTGAAATTATTGAGATTTCAGGTATGGGTTCACCTTATAATTTTGCAGAAAGAAACGAATCATATCCTGATAACTGGAATTGCCTTTTCAAAGATAAAAGAATTGAAGATATCTCTCCGCGCCGTGCTAAATCTGCGGTCTTAGGGGCTCTGAATGCAATTAACCCTGATATCATAATATCCGGGCCGATAGCATTTACATCAGGTGCTGCATCGGTGTACTGGGCGGCCAGAAACACAAAAAAAATAATAGTCTTGATGATGCAGGGTACTCTGATGTTCCCAGATCATGGTTGGTCAACCTGATAAAGAAGAAAGTTTACCAGTGTGTTGATGCTTTGTTCTGCCCGTCACCCGACTGGATTGAAACTTATAAGCGTTTCGGGTTCAGGAAAGAACAGCTTTTTTACGGAGTGGATGTTGTGGATAACGAATTCTGGAGAAGATCAGAAAATGAATCCGGAATAAAAATAAATTCCGGGTATTTTCTTTCTGTTGGACGTTTTGTCGCAAAAAAGAACTTCATCCTTTTGCTTAAAGCATACAGGAAATTTGCTGATTCAGTTCAGGATCCTGCTGATCTGATTCTTATAGGACAGGGACCGGAGGAAAAAACTCTTAAATCCTATGCTTCTGATAATAAACTCATGGATAAGATTCATTTTATCCCTTCAAAACCCAGGATGAACTAAGAACTTTTTACCTGCATGCATCTTGGTTTATACTGCCAAGTAAATTCGGTGAATCATGGGGTCTGGTAGTAAATGAGGCAATGGCATCAGGATTGCCGGTATTGGTAAGTGATCAGGCAGGTTGTGGCAGAATCCTTATAAAAAACGGGCAGAACGGATTTCATTTTTCACCTCAGGATGATAATGAACTTGCCAATTGGTTAATCAGAATAAACCTTATACCCGAAAATGAAAGAAAAAAAATGGGAGATAAGTCACTTGAAATAATTTCAGCGTGGGACATTCATCGCTTCTGTAAAGGACTTTTAGAGGCGATAAACTTTGTACTTGATTACCAAAAAAAACCACCGGATCTGATTAGCAGATTATTTGTCAGAACCTGGAATGGCAGGTACAGACAAATATGATGTCAGGGAATCCAAGGCTTGTTAAAAAATGAAGCTCTTAATAATTTTATTTATACGTATTCATTACTGGCTGAATTCAATTGGTATAAGAATAAAAGGCCTGGGCTTTGTCCAAAAATTCCTTAAAAGAGAATACGAATTTAATTCCCTTGGCTGTAAGTTCTTTTATTATCCGCCTGTCGAAGGCAGCTATAATTACCTCCTTATAGGAAAACCTAATGAGCCCGAAACCCATCTATTCCTTTCAAAAATAATCCCCTTTGTTAAAGCACTAAACTTTGTGGATGTGGGTGCCAGTATTGGTGAATTTGTTATGACAACGAGTAAATATCCGAATGTGCAAAAAGTATTCGCATTTGAACCCAGACCTGAATGTGCTTTTGTACTAAGAAAGAACATTGTAATAAATGATGATAAAAAAATAATTGTATTTGAAAATGCGGTGAGTGATAAAGAAGGGGACATTGAATTCTATTTAAATACGGGTGGAACAACTTCAGGGATCTTTTCATCGATTAATGCTGTTAAAAAGTTGAATATAAAGGCAATAACTCTTGATTCAGCATTGCCTGAAGAATTATTAAACCCTATAATCCTTATTGATGTTGAGGGAGCTGAACCTTTGGTTATTAAGGGAAACTTAAACTTCATCCGAAAAAACAACCCGTTAATAATTTTTGAATATAACTATGTTTCCAAGCAATATTATAATCTTGAAACAATCAGGTCATTATTAGGTACTTCTTATTCCCTGTTTCGTCTTAAGGGAGATGGAAATCTTGATGTTGATTTTTCCAATTCCTGGAATTGCATTGCTGTTTCCCAGCAATCTATATATAGTAAAATTATTGAGCCTTTAATAAAATCATAAATTTGAGAATATTGTTTATTCTTCATTACCCGCCTCCTGTTCATGGTCCTGCTATCATTGGTTCGTATATCAAAGAAAGTAAGACAATAAATACTAATTATGAGTGCAGTTATATAAACCTTGGGATATCTCAATCTGTTGAAGAAATAGGCCGGAGAGGTTTAAGAAAACTTTTCAGATACCTTTCACTTATCCGGGAAGTCAAAAAGCAGATTTCGGTTTTCTGTCCGGACCTTATATATCTGACCCCAAATTCAAAAGGTTCAGGTTTTTATAAAGATGCATCTATAATTTTCTTCGCAAAACGATCAGGCAAAAAAGTGATATATCACTTTCATAATAAAGGTGTCAGTTCAAATCAACATCGATTTTTTGACAACTTACTTTATAGGTATGTTTTTAAGGATGCTGCTGTGATTCTGCTGTCAAATCTTCTCTATCCTGATATTGCAAGGTATGTTCCGGAGGAGAGAGTACATTATTGCGCGAATGGAATGCCTGATCTAATAAAAAAAGGGATCAGGGATCAGGGATCAGGGACCCGTAACCTTGAACCTGGAACCTTGAATCCCGTCACTTCGGACGGGACTTCGTCTCCGCCTGTCAGGCCGATCCTCAGCCTGGAACCTGGAACCCGGAACCCGGAACCTGGAACCTTGAACCTTGAACCAAATATTTTGTTTCTTTCTCATCTGATTGAATCTAAAGGAGTCCTCATCCTTATTGAAGCCTGCAGAATCCTGAAAGAAAGAAATGTCAATTTCCATGCTACAATTGCCGGCGGTGAAGCGGAACTGACCATCCGGGAAGTAGAAGAGATTATCATAAAGAAAGATCTGAACTCTTTTGTATCACTAACAGGAGCAGTAAATGGAGATGTCAAAATTAAGCTAATGTCTTCAGCAGATATTTTTGTTCATCCTTCCTTCAACGATTGCCTTCCGCTGGTATTATTAGAAGCTATGCAGTATTCACTATCTGTTGTCTCAACCTTTGAAGGGGCAATACCAGATGTTGTTGAAGATGGAGTTACGGGCTTCCTGGTACCGCAGAAAGATGCAGCTGGACTTGCGGATAAATTGGAGATCCTTGTAAAAGATCCTGAATTGCGATTGAAAATGGGTCAGGCAGGGAGACTAAAATTTGAACACGAGTTTACTCTGGAAAGATTTGAGAAGAGAATGGTGGAAATTCTTGAAGAAGTTTTATCAAGAGATGAGAGAAGAGAGGTGAGAGGTGAGATATGAGAAGTGAGCTCCCCTGGTCCTCTGCGCCGTGCGCCGTTTTTACCCACCCCTAACCCCTCCAGGGAGGGGATCCTTAAAATTATGCCTTTACTTCTTTGCGCCTTAACAACACATGACGCACGACTCACGAAAAACTGAACCCGGAACCCGGAATCCGGAACTTTGAACTTTGAACCTTGAACTTGGAAACTTGAACCTTGAACCTTGAACTTTGAACCCGGAACCTCACCTCACAGATCTCATATCTCACTTCTTGCTTTATCAGCTACTGAAAGCATAAGAAAAGAAGATTATTCTAAATATAAAACAACAGTTGCTTTTTAACTCATTTGAATATTTCGTCTTTTTGCCTGCAGTAGTACTGGTTTACTTCCTGCTTCCTTATAAATGGCGCAATCCATTCCTGCTGATAGCTTCTTACTATTTCTATATAACCTGGAAATGGGAATTCGGATTACTGTTATTATTTACATCACTTGTAAACTATTTAGCCGGCTTGAAGCTGGAGAATTGTACAAACAAAAAAGCCCGCAGATTATGGCTTTCGTTTGCAGTATTTGCCTCCCTCGGGGTACTGATATATTTTAAATACACAAATTTCTTCATCAGGGAAACAACATTATTTTTCAATTCTTTAGGGTTTGGAATAAGGCAATCTTACCTTAAAATCATTCTGCCTGTAGGCATTTCTTTTTTCACATTTCAGGCCCTCAGCTATACTATTGATGTTTTCAAGGGCAAAATGCACGTTGAAAAAAACATTATTGATTTTCTCCTTTTTGTATCCTTTTTCCCGACACTTATTGCCGGTCCTATTTCAAGGGCAACAAATCTTCTTGATCAGTTTAAATCAGAACAGCATTTTTCCTCCGACCGTTTAATTGAGGGTTCACAACTGATAATAAGGGGATTGTTCAAAAAGGTGGTGATCGCTGACCGGCTTGCAATTTATGTTAACCAGATCTACTCTGCCCCTGATGCTTACGGAGGAAGTACATTGTTCCTGGCTGCCCTCTTTTTCATGTTCCAGATCTATTGCGACTTCAGCGGTTATTCTGATATTGCAATCGGAAGCGCTTATATCCTTGGCTTCAGACTTGTCCAGAACTTTAATCTGCCTTACCTGGCATCATCAATAAGCGAATTCTGGAAGCGGTGGCATATTTCACTTACATCATGGTTCCGCGATTATGTTTTTCTGCCGGTATCATTTTTAATTGCAGGACGGATAAAAGGTGAAAAAATCCTGTTCATGAAAACAGACATGTTCATTTATATCGTGGCAAGTATTATCACCTGGTTTCTGACAGGCCTATGGCACGGTGCCAGCAATACATTCGTGATCTGGGGACTGCTACAGGGATTTCTCCTTATCATTTATAACTTGCAGAAAAGACCCTGGAAAAGGCTTTTTAAAAAAAACGGCATTAAAAACGATAATAATCTTATAGTCCTGATTGAAACGTTCCTTATTCTTTGTCTGGTGATGATTTCCTGGGTCTTTTTCAGGGCAGACAATCTGCACCAGGCCGGTTATATTGTGTCACACATGTTCACAGGCTTGACCCGGATGCCGTACCTCGGATCATCAGCGTTCGAAACTGTGCTGGGTCTGGCATTAATAATGCTGTTATACGCCTCACAATTACTCCAGTACCATGGAATTATCTCACCCGGTTATACATCTTCTTCAATACCTCAAAGCTTTCGCTGGGCAGGATATGTTTCAATGTTGATCATGATAGCTATGCTTGGCATTTCATCCGGTCAGTTTATCTATTTCCAATTCTGAGGTACATGGCTCTCCCTTTTTTTTCTGATCTGAAGAATGATAAAAAACTACTTAAAAACATTCTAAGGTTAGTAGTATTCATTCTTCTCTTTTTTATCCTTGATAATGTTGTTTCATTTATTCTTCTTAAGGGGATAGATCGCAATTATGGTCTTGGAAGCAACTCAGAGGTACTGATGATAGGCCATTCCCACCTTATGCTTGCAACAGATAAGGTTCTTCTTGAAAAACGAAGTGGATTGAAGGTGGCAAAATATACAAGGGAAGGGGTTAACGTTGCCGATCGTAGAATAATGCTTGAACATTACTTTACTACATGTGGGAAAAAACCGGAAATAGTCATTCTGGGTGTTGATCCATGGCTCTTTACTGGAGAGGGCCTTAGCAAAAACTCTTATACCCTTTTTCTTCCTTTTATAGACAACCCTGAGATAAAAGATTATGTAAAAAAGTCCGTCCCCAAAAAATCTGATTATCTCAAAGCTGAATTTATCAAAACGACCAGGTATAATGCCCTTCTGCTCAATGCCTCAATAAGGGGTTGGCTAAAAAACTGGAATAATCTCAAGATTGGTACAATTGACAGCATCAGGATCAGGAAAGAAATCTCAGCTGGAAATTTTCGGAAAATAAGCTTTGACAAAAACCTGATGAATGACTTTTCGGAGACACTTGATTATCTTTCTAAGACCAGTTCAAAAGTTATCCTGCTGAACACTCCGGTCTGGGAACCTCTTTTATCCTGTCAGCAGCAAGAATACAACAAATCCATGCATATTATTGATTCTCTTGCTCAATCTCATTGTCCATCCGCTGAACTTGTTGATTTTGTTCCCCGTTTCTCAAAAGACACAAAGTTTTTTTTCGATCCCATCCACATGAACCCTGAAGGACAGAAGGCTGTGACCGAGGCGCTGGCGGTTGCTGTGGACAGTTTGAAGGAAGCAAGGGAAAAGATGTGAGAGGTGAGATGTGAGAAGTGAGCGCCCCTGGTCCTCTGCGCCGTGCGCCGTTTTTACCCACCCCTTGCCCCTCCAGGGAGGGGATCCTTAAGATTATGCCTTTACGCCTTTGTGCCTTAACGACACACGACTCACGACTCACGTAAATCTAAACCCGGAACTTTGAACTTTGAACTTGGAACTTTGAACTTGGAACTTTGAACTTTGAACCTTGAACCTTGAACCTTGAACTTTGAACCTTGAACCCAAATCCTCTTCCCTCTTCTTCCTTCGTTTCTGACACACCGAATTAATCACTAACATCGATTTTAAATATGCACATCACCATAACCGCCGGCGCCAGACCTAATTTCATGAAAATCGCACCTGTGATACATGCAATGAATAATGCCATAAAGAATGGCCATTCCATTGAGTACCGCATAGTACATACAGGACAGCATTACGACCAGAACCTGAGCGACACTTTTTTCAATGAACTTAATATTCCTGCTCCGGATGTCAACCTTGGTTCCGGCAGCGGCACACAGGCAGAACAGACAGCTTCAATAATGGTCGGGTTTGAAAGGGATCTGACCGATCATCCTGCCGACCTGGTGATAGTTGTGGGCGACGTAACCTCCACACTGGCATGCTCCATAACTGCCAAAAAACTTAATATAAAAGTTGCTCACATAGAGGCGGGAATACGTTCATTTGATCTCACCATGCCGGAGGAGATAAACAGAATGGTCACCGACAGCATCACCGACTATTTCTTCACAACATCACATTTTGCCAATGAGAACCTTCATAAGGCAGGGATAACCGATGACAGGATATTCTTTGTCGGAAACGTGATGATAGATACTCTTATGGCTAACCGCAGCAGGTTTGCCAGGCCTTCACTCTGGGATCAGACAGGTCTGAAAGAGAAAAACTATATTGTAATGACATTGCATCGTCCCGTGAATGTGGACGATCCCGATAACCTTCGGCGCCTGCTTGATGCTGTAAGCGCCTCTTCACGCGATCTTCCTGTCATTTTTCCTATCCACCCCCGTACCCGCAAAATAATAAATACATTCCCCCCTTCTCCGCTTCACCCTTTCTCCCCTTCTCTCCATCTTATAGACCCTCTGGGCTATCTTGAGTTCAACTACCTCGTCGAGAGGGCCTTTGCAGTTATCACCGACTCCGGGGGAATAACCGAGGAAACAACCGTCATGGGTGTACCCTGTATGACTCTCCGCAATACGACCGAGCGACCGGAAACCTGCACAATTGGCACTAATGAACTCCTCGGAACAGATCCGTCTGCCATAAAACCCGCCATGGACAGACTCTTTGCCGGCAAATGGAAAAAGGGCAGTATCCCCGAACTGTGGGACGGGCGGGCGGCAGGTAGGATTGTTGATGTGATTTTGAGGTTACTGGAATGAGAGGGGAGAGGTGAGCGGTGAGAGGTGAGAGGTGAGCGGTGAGCAGTGAGAAGAGAGCGGAGAGAGGTGAGAGGTGAGCGGTGAGCAGTGAGAAGAGAGCGGAGAGAGGTGAGCGATGAACGGAGAAAAGAAAATGATTGCAATATATGATGGGGAAGATTGAAAGTTTCAAAGATCTTGTGGTTTACCAGAAAGCTTATAAATTAGCAATGGAAATTTTTGAAATTTCAAAAAGCTTCCCGGTTGAGGAAAAATACTCTCTTACCGATCAGATACGGCGTTCGTCACGATCCGTAACTTCCTGCCTGGCTGAATCATGGTCGCGTAGAAGATACCCGAAATCATTTGTAAACAAGCTGATTGATTCTTTAGGAGAAGAGAATGAAACTGAGACCTGGCTGGATTATTCGAGGGATTCAAAATATATTACTATTCCAAAATTTACTGAATTAATGAATGGATATGATGAAGTTCGTAAAATGCTGATATCCATGATCAACAATCCGGATAAATGGTGTTCCTGATTTTCTTTGCATTCCTGTAAATATGTCAGGTACTTTACGCTCAATACTCCACACTCTACGCTCTTGGTTTTCCACTCTACGCTCTTGGTTTTCCGGTCTACGCTCTCCGCTCTACGCTTCTGGCTTTCTGCTCTCCGCTCTACGCTCTACGCTAAATGTTTCGAACTTGTTTATCACAACCAATGTCTGAAGAGCAAACAATTCAACTGTTAGGTTATAACATCTTCACCGGTAACAAAGATTTTTTCACCGGCGATTTCACAGGCGTGGTGAACACCATCAATCCACATTGCTATATTATCGCCAGAAAAGACAAACAATATCACGGGGCCCTTAATGGATCCGACTACCTGTTACCGGATGGTATTGGAATTGTAATTGCAGCACGGATACTTAATGGTGTGAAAATCAGGAGGATTTCAGGCTCCGATCTTCACCGGACTATATTAAATTCACTAAACAAATCAGGTGGCTCCTGCTTTTACCTTGGCTCCTCCGAAGAGACCCTGCAAAAAATAAAAACAAAACTGGCCGCCGAATATCCTTCCGTCACTGCCGGTTCATTCAGCCCGCCGTTTAAGGACGAATTCAGCGATGATGAAAATTCCGTTATGATCAAAGCAGTCAATGATTTTAATCCCACTGTTCTTTTTGTCGGCATGACAGCCCCTAAACAGGAGAAATGGATCTATATGAACAGGGATAAGCTCAGGGCGCCGGTGATCTGTGCAATTGGTGCAGCTTTTGATTTTTATGCCGGAACCGTTAAACGCCCGGGAAAATTCTGGATAAGAATGGGACTCGAATGGCTGCCAAGGCTCCTCAGGGAACCGCGCAGATTGTGGCGCAGGAATTTTATCTCAAATCCTTATTTTCTCCTTCTTGTTTTTTCAGAAAAAGTAAAGCGCCTTTTCACTGCCCCTAAAACTAAATAAATGCTAAATATTCCCTGCTGTTATATTCTTCTTCATAAATAGTACCTTTACAGTCAACAAAACTTTCCAGCCCGATGATTGAAATCACTGTCAAGGGTATCACTTCAATTCTTCTTGCCTTTCTTAGCTCAATGGCTGTGACCTGGTACTTCATCCCCAGGGTCATAAGGGCCGTAAACAGTCATAACCTTTCCGATAAGCCCGGCCGGCATAAGATACATCAACATGAAGTCCCGACGTTTGGCGGCGTTGCCATCTTTGCAGGATTTATCTTTGGCTTCCTGATGGCAATAAACGATTATCTCCCGGGAGTATCATATATAACTGCAGCCGCGATAATGCTTTTCTTTGTTGGCATAACCGACGATTTGCTGTATCTCACTCCGGGCAAAAAACTGCTTGCAGAAATGTTCTCCATCCTGATAATTGCACTTTTTACCGACCTGCGTTTTACAAGTCTTCATGGTTTTCTCGGAGTATCTTCAATCCCTGCCTGGGCTTCATACCTGATCACGATTTTCATCATGGTGCTGATCATCAATGCCTTTAACCTTATTGACGGCATCGACGGACTTGCAGCATCAATAGGCATAATCGCGTCTGTAGTTTTCGGAGCATGGTTCTGGCTGTCGGGTGAATTCGGATACACGATCATGGCTGTTGCGCTTATCGGGACGTCTGATTATCTTCATGAAGCATAATTTTTCAAATGGTACTGAAAAGATTTTCATGGGCGACTCCGGGTCGCTCGTGATCGGGTTTATCCTTGCAGTGTTTGCAGTGCATTTCAATGAGATAAACCATACCGGGAAGCCATTCCATCAGCTCTACTCCTCCCCTTCGGTCTCGATCGCAATACTTATAGTACCGCTTTTTGACACGCTTCGCGTGGTTGCGGTCCGGCTCAGAAATCACCAGAGTCCTTTTATTGCCGATAACCGCCATATTCATCATCTGATGCTCCGTGCGGGACTGACCCACTTCCGGGCTACGCTTTACATCTCCCTTTTCAATATTTTCTGCATTGCAGTTGCCTTCCTCTGCGACCGCATGGGGATACTTTATCTGGGGTTGCTGCTTCTGTTACTATGTTTTATTTTCGTCGGCACGGTGAATATGATTGTCAGGAAAAAGGAAAAAGCAGTTTAACCGCAAAGTCCCTCACTACAAGGAACTGTAGGAACATTAGAAAAGATAACTCTTAAATGATGTTCATTTGGCTTCGACGGGTTCCGCTTTGTTCCGGATTAATATGTTCATTTAACTTCGTTGAGCTCGTCACGCTAAAGCGCTCCTCGGTTCTTTTGCTCCTCCAAAAGAAATGAACCAAAGAAAAAGAGTCCGGAAATGACAACTTCAGCCAGTCCGTACGCCCGCTACACTTGCCTTGTAGGCGCTACCGTTCTGGCTGAAGTTCGCACCATTTCCGGTTCGCCCACACGCCACCAAGAATCATAAATAAATAAGTTCCTGGATTTCACCCGGCCTTAGATAATTTTGGGAAATAGCGAGTGCTTTTAATCTTGCTGTGAGGGCATTGCGTAAGCAATACTGTCTGAGGAGAATCCGCCTGACTGGCGGATACGACGAGTTGTATTGCGTGGGCAAGATTAAAACCATGAGCCCCAAAATTATCTGCAGCCTTGAACTTTCTTTGATTACTTTCTTTGTTTCAAGACAAAGAAAGTAATATGGATTTCAGACAAACAAAGAAAGAACAGAAAAAGGAAAAGAGTAATATAGTAGCACGCAAAGAATAGATTTGTTTTCAAATCTTCTGACAAAGTTATATCTATTGGATTTACCTGGCGCCCTTTGCGGTTAAATCGGTTTATCTATTAATAAAAATCATAATACAAATTCCTCAAACTCGTCCTCACCCCGAAGCTGAAAAACGCGTACCGGTTATCCATCTGGAAATTCTCCTCCCTCCGGAAAGTAAAACCGGCAAAAAGGTTCAGATCATAGGCAGGATTGATAAGAAGGCTTGCCGAGATATCAAGCTGATGCATAGTTGTATATAACCCCTGGCCGGTACGGTTACCGTACTCATGGGGATAATCAGTATAGTCCCTGAAGATGTTCTTGCCGTAATTATATTTCCCGCTGTCAAGACCAAAACCTTCCCATACATATTTTAAATTCAGGTAAAGCCGTTTGAAATTGTAGTTTGCAATCAGAACGGCTTCTCTTGTGTTTGCACCAGAAGGATGTGCAAGCGGCTCGCCTCCATTGGAGTAGTTCTGCACAGGGGAGCGGTGAGAATAAGTGTATGGCCTGATGGTGTTAAATTCTGCCTGAAGGAACAGGTTTTTGATCCCAAAAAGATCATAGGTTTTTACGCCTGTCTGCACAGCGTATTTATTCCGGTACTCGCCGTTCCCGGCCAGGAAATCCTTTATCCTCATATCGTCGATCAGGAACTGTCCGTACAGGATGATACCCTTACCTGCAGTGAACCTGAGGTTTACTCCCATCAGGTCGTTGTCGAACGATCCGAGATTGAATTCAAGAGGCCTAAAAAATATCACAGGGTTCAGGTAGCTCAGCTCATATCCACGGTGAAACGTGGAATCATCCACCGCCCATATAACTGCTTCGAACAGTGAGATCTCCCATCTTTTCGATGGGACAAAGCTCAGATACTGCATCGAGCAGTACTTCTTCGCGAAGACCGAGCTGCCGTTGTTATTTGTATAATCTGTCACATCCGGATGTGAGAACTCCGAGTAAAGATTTACGTATTTTATTTTCCAGAAGTTCGTGGTTATCATGAAATACGGATGAGTGGGGCTGAAATCGGAAAGTATCAGCGAACGGTATCCGTCGCCCCAGAACTGTTTCCCCTGGCCCAGCTGAAAATTAAAGAATTTTGAAGGTGAATATGAGATATATCCTGCTGCGTTTTCATAATCCCAGGCATTGATGCCGAAACTCTTTACACCCCCCTGGCCGGGCATAGTGTTCCTGAGCAGGACATAATTGTTGATCCACACCGGAGGCTTTGACTGGTTCTCATAAAACCTTGTTGAAAAAGCAAAGTTCTTCCCGATATATCCTTCGGCAACGAATCCCCGGGTGTTTACCCATGATGACCAGCTGTTTTTCCAGTCATATCCGGCTTCAAAATCAACCTGTGGATCGATTGTAAATCCATATTCCTTTTTTTTCAGTACAAAAAGGTTCCTGTTGAAGATGAGGTTTAATACTTTTTTGCTCCTGTATCTTTCAATCCCATAGGAACTTCTGACTGAATCATAATTAAATGCCTGTTTCATTTCCGGAATGAAATATGGCTTCACTGATGTATGGAACGAGCTGTCGGTAGTGTAAATATACTTTTCGAATGAAACGTAGGCATTGTTGTCGTAAACTGAATTCAGTTCCTGTGCCGGGGAGGTAATGCATGTCAGAAAAGGGAATATAAGAAGAAAGATTCTCTTCATCCTGAATAGTTTGTTCAAATATAGGAAATCTTTAACCGCAAAGCACGCAAAGTTACCGCAAAGTCTTCTTCCTCTTCCTCTGCCTACTACCTACGTCCGACAGATCCCCTCCCGATTGCGCCGGTTATCAACATTCCGATCGTAAATCCGCTTTGCGTTCCGGCGCCATATCTGTGTTGGCATTCTTACCGCGGGTTGCGGCGCTTTCATCGCCTTACCCACGGTTATTAATATTTAACCCCTCCGGGGTTGTTGAATGACGGGTCAATATTGCGCCCTGCGATCTGCATTGTGTGTCATCGCCTTGTGTCGTGTGTCGTTAGTCGTTCTCCTCTTCCCCGTTTCTCCGTTCACCCACCCCTTACCCCTCCCCAGAGGGGATTCTTAAAATCTCGCTTCTGCGCCTTTACACCTTTGTGCCTCCATGCCCTATACTCTTTGTTCTTCGCGTTACTTTTGTCTTGTGACTTTTGTCTTTTGTCTTTAAATCTTTAACCTACCCCTAACCCTATCACAAGTCTTCCTATTGCTTACTGCCTACTTCCTACTGCCTACTGCCTTGTAGAGGGCGGAAAGGGAATTTCATTCCGATACAAAAACTTTCAGAATTTATAATAAACTATGAAATAATTCGCTATATTTGTTACGATAAATATCGTTACGCAAATAATCGGACAAAAATGAAAGAAAATCCTTTTAAGTTCGGCACAATAGTGGATGGGGCATATTTCATTGACAGGGAAGATGAAATGACCCGTGTAAGTTCTTTTATTAAGGGAGAAAATCATCTGATACTGATAAGTCCCAGAAGATTTGGCAAGACCAGTCTTATCATGAAAGTCATGAATGGTTCAGGTAGAACCTTTTTGTATCTTGACATGCAACTGATCATTTCTGTTGAGGATTTTGCATCCCAGCTTCTAAAAAGGGTCTATCGTCTTTTCCCGGTTCAGAAGCTAAAAGGGTTTTTTAAGTCATTCCGGTTAATACCATCTGTGATCCTGAATCCGGTCACCGGAGAAACGGAAATCTCTTTCAAACCAGGCTCGAAGCAGCTGGAACCCATTGAAGATGTTTTGAATCTTATTGAAAAGCTCGGATCAGGCAAAAGAAAAAACATTGTGATACTGGACGAATTTCAGGAGATTTTCAGAATTGGTAACGGCCTTGACAGAATGCTTCGTTCAGTGATGCAAGTTCATAAGAATATAAACTACATTTTTTCAGGTAGTAGTGAGTCTATGATCCGGGAGATTTTTGAAAGAAAGAGCTCTCCTTTTTATCATTTCGGGTCATTGATGTCGCTTGGTAAAATTCCGCACCAAAAATTTGCCGGTTTCCTGAATGAGAAGTTCGCGGAATTAACAGATAAATATTTAACAGTGACAAAAGAGATACTTGGCATTTCTGATTCACATCCTTACTATACCCAGCAGCTAGCATTTGCGGTATGGGAGCTTCTAAACCGAACTGAATTCACACCAGGGATTGTTGAAACAGCTGCAAATGAAATTGTCCGGAGCCATGATAATGATTTTGAACGATTATGGAACGGTTTAAACAGGACAGACATGACGATCCTCACCGGTATGTCGCTCAGTGATAGTTCTCCTTTGTCTGATGAATTTTCAAATCAATTTGGCACAGGAGCCACAAGCACAGTTTTCAGTGCTCTTCAACGTCTGACCGGAAAGGGGATCCTTATTAAGGATGGGCAAAAATATAACGTGGATGATCCTTTCTTTAAGAGATGGATCCGCTTAAGGCGACAGATTTGATGTACTAATTAAAAGGGGCGGTTGTGTTGGCCTTGCGCCGTGCGCCGTTTTTACCCACCCCTGACCCCACCACAAGTCTCCCCTTCAGGCTGGCTCCTTCGCTAAAATAGCCCACCGGGCTATTTTTTAACGCTCGACCCCCACCACAAGTCTCCCCTGCAGGCTGGCTCCTTCGCTAAATTTGCCCACAGGGCAAATTCTTAACGCTCGGCCCCCACCACAAGTCTCTCCTGCAGTCAGGCTCCTTCGCTAAATTTGCCCACAGGGCAAATTCTTAACGCTCGGCCCCCACCACAAGTCTCCCCTGCAGTCAGGCTCCTTCGCTAAATTTGCCCACAGGGCAAATTCTTAACGCTCGGCCCCCACCACAAGTCTCCCCTGCAGGCTGGCTCCTTCGCTAAATTAGCCCACCGGGCAATTTTTTAACGCTCGGCCCCCTCCCAGGAGGGGATCCTTCATAACAAGCCCCCCATATGGGGGGTTGGGGGGTTGACCCTGACCTTCGGCCTGGTACAGATCTCCTCCCGATTGCGCCGGTTATCAACATTCCGATCGTTTATTCGCTTTGCGTTCCGGCGCAACATCTGTGTTGGCATTCTTACCGCGGGTTGCGGCGCTTTCATCGCCTTACCCACGGTTATTAACATTTAACCCCTCCGGGGTTGTAACAATCTAAACTCTTAACCCTGAATAAAAGACAACCATCTGAAAAAATTAAAAGCAAAAAATATAATAAATGAAAATATTATGTTTGAAGTAAATAATTATTTACCTTTGTGATATAAATATGAAGTGTTCTGAATTATTAAGACTCTTAAAAAAGGATGGATGGGAAGTGATTTCAATAAAAGGATCCCATCTTAAGATGAAACACCCTGAAAAGAAGGGAATCATTATTTTCCCTAACCATGGATCGGGTGAAATTGGTAAGGGAATGGAAAGAAAAATCAGGAAAGACGCTGGTTTGAAATAATGAAAAAAGATATGGCAGCAAAAAAGAAAAAAGTTGTTATTATAGAAAAAACCAACTCGGGATTTTCAGCATATTCAGAAGATTATCCGGTATTTACAACAGGGTCGTCAATGAATGAGCTGATAGATAACTGTATTGAAGCCTTTTCTCTTTATTTTGAAGATGAGAAGTTCGATCCGGCCGGAATATCATTTGAAATAGATTTTAAGCAGTTTTTTCAATATTACAAAGTAATTAATTCCAAAGTTCTTGCGGAGAAAATAGGAATGAATCCAACACTTTTATCTCAATATGTCAGGGGACATAAAAAGCCTTCTAACCTGCAGAGCCGGAGAATACTTTATGGGATCAACAGGATCGGACAGGAATTGGCGGAGATGAGTGTCATCTATAAGACTAAGTGACTGAGTGATCTCCAGCCGTGCGCCGTTTTTACCCACCCCTGACCCCACCACAAGTCTCCCCTGCAGGCTGGCTCCTTCGCTAAAATAGCCCACCGGGCTATTTTTTAACGCTCGGCCACCACCACAAGTCTCCCCTGCAGGCTGGCTCCTTCGCTAAAATAGCCCACCGGGCTATTTTTTAACGCTCGGCCCCCACCCAGGAGGGGATCCTTCATAACAAGCCCCCCATATGGGGGGTTGGGGGGTTGACCCTGACCTTCGGCCTGGTACAGATCTCCTCCCGATTGCGCCGGTTATCAACATTCCGATCGTTTATCCGCTTTGCATTCCGGCGCCACATTTGTGTTGGCATTCTTACCGCGGGTTGCGGCGCTTTCATCGCCTTACCCACGGTTATTAATATTTAACCCCTCCGGGGTTGTTACATGTCTGATACCTGATACCGGATAAAATAAATTCCCATTTCACTTCCTCGCCCTTACGCCCCTGCGCCCTTGCGCCACTGACGCTCATTGACGCTCCTTTGTCGGTCAGGAGCATCAGGGCGGTTTTGTCGGCCTTGCGCCGTGCGCTGTGCGCTGTGCGCCTTGTGTCGTCTATCGTTTTCCCCTTCCCCTCTTCTCCGTTAACCCACCCCTTACCCCACCACAAGTCTCCCCTGCAGTCAGGCTCCTTCGCTAAAATAGCCCACAGGGCAAATTTTTGACGCTCGGCCCCCTCCAGGAGGGGATCCTTCATAACAAGCCCCCCCTGTGGGGGGGTTGGGGGGTTGACTTGTGCAAGCCTACACCTTTGTGCCTCCTTGTCCTTTCCATCTGAAATAAATCAGCCATCTGCCCGTTAATAACTTAACCTAAACTCTTGAAAACTTTGATACACACACGATATCATTTCGGCTATCTTTTAATCCTGCTTGCAAAAGCATGGATTTTATCACGTTTTAATCTAACCTGACAATATATGCATCCCCTTACGGCTAAGCAAATTAAAGATATTATAAAATTGAAATACAGAAGATTACTTGCCCTGGCTTCACTATCGATCCTTTTTACAACTGGTTCTATGGTCAACCGGTGTGGGTAGCAACAACCCCATCGATTGGAACCGTCGGACCAACGACTATTCCTGTTAATTATGGGATCAACATGGTTGGAACTGTTTATATCATAGTTTTTAATTACAATTTAATAAGGGTGCCTGATTTGAATACAGGAGATGTCGAGATAGCTGCAATGGCAGGACCTACTGGTGGTATTGTTGCAACAGCAGTAATCCCGATAACAGCCGGGAATATTAATACAATCCTGCAAACTGTTTTTAATGTAGTTAATGCAAATACATTTCATACGATATATATAGTTGCAACTGGTCAAGCGGCACCTGTTAGATTAACTACAACGACCCTACCCTGCCCCGATATATATTTTCTGAACGCATTGCAGCAAACAGTAAAATGCGTGAACAAGGGGGCAACAGCAATTTTCAATATTTCTGTCGATCCTGATCCGACAATTTCAGGCATCCTTAAGGGAACTGTATGGGTCATCGACTGGGGAGACGGAAACATATCAAATTATACTTCAACTGCTGACGGGGATTATCCTCCGCTGGCTATGCGGACACATACTTATTCAAATGTAACCTCATGCAACTACGTATTTACCTGCGGGGTCAAGAACCCCTGCGGCAAAACATTCAGTCCGCAGTATGTGGCAATTGTCCACGGCAGGGACCAGGCTACCGATGGCGACGGGGTGCTGCAGATCGTAAATAATGCCGACGGCACAACGGCAATAAATGTATGTGCAGGTACGCAATCGACAATAACCCTGCGCGACAACAGTACCTGGAACTGCCAGAACCCGACGGTTTCAGGAGGTCTTACAGCTGTTCCGAATAATTCCACACGAAACATTGAATGGCAATACGGTCAGGATCCCACGGGGGTTGCTTTCAATACCATCACCGGTACAGTGACCATTGCTACTCTTGGCCCTGCCCCTGAGGCAAGCGGCAGAATTTTGCCAGCACCCTACGGGGCAACATCGCTGAGTCAGGCGATCACTATTCCTGCCACCTGCCAGGCGGGCCAGTACTTCAGGGTTTACCTTGAGTACTGGAACCAGGAATGCAACTGGAACGACCCGGAATATATTGATACTTACATTGATATAAAAGTCATCGCGGCGCCTGCGGCGCCGACTGCACCCGACAGGACCATCTGCCTCGGCGACGTCACAACCCTTAACGTGACAAGCACCCCTGTCGGCACAATAACCTGGTATGCCAACGCAGGGCTCACAACCGTGCTTGGAACCGGAACATCATACACGCCAACAATAACTACGGCAGGGATCACATACTATTATGTGACCGACCAGAGCACAACCGGACTAATGTGCATGAGCCCCGCAACAAAAGTAACCCTTACCACGCGGGAGACACTTTCCCAGCCCGGCGCAATAACCGGGCCCGCACAGGTCTGCAGCAGCCAGACAGGAGTTACGTTTTCAGTGGCAGCCAATCCTCCCGACAATGCCGGTCGGAGGAGCTACGCAATATGTATGGACAGTACCGGCCGGATGGACAATTACAGCCGGCCAGGGAACCAGGACAATAACCGTCACTGCAGGCACAACAGCAGGCGTCCAGACAGTTAGCCTTATCGATCAGTACGTCACAGCGCCGACCTGTAATTCCGCATCACAATCGACAACCACCAACCTCAATCCCGTTGCCACAATAAGCAGTGCAGCGACAAAGACCGTCTGCAACACTACCCCGCTTGCATATACGATTACAAGCGGAACAGCTGGATGTACTTTTGCCTGGTCGCGGGCTGCCGTTGCCGGGATATCGAATGCTGCGAACAGCGGTTCGGGATCACTTATAAACGAATCGCTCACAAATACGACAACAGGAACTGTTAATGCCATATATCTGATAACACCAACGATCAACGGCTGTACAGGAACCCAGTTCACGCTTACGGTCACTGTGAACCCTACTGCCAGTTATAACCAGCGCTCTGACCCTCACAAAATGCAACAGCACGCCTCTCGGATATACTATCACATCATCGACTGCCGGAGCAACTTTTGCCTGGTCAAGGGCCGTAGTTGGCAGGGATATCCAACGGAGCCGGCGGCGGAGCCGGATCATCAATAAATGAATCTCTTACAAACACAACCACTGCCCCTGTCAACGTAACTTATGTTCTGACTCCCAGTTATGGAGGATGTGCCGGAACATCCTCAAACCTTGTTGTTACGGTCAACCCTACGGCAGTGATAACCAGCTCCCTCGCGGTTTCGATATGCAACACCACACCTCTCGGGTACACAATTACATCATCAACTGCCGGAGCAACCTTTGCCTGGTCAAGGGCCTTGGTGGCCGGAATATCAAATGGAGCCGCCAGCGGAACCGGATCATCAATAAATGAATCTCTTACAAACACAACCACTGCAGCGGTCAACGTAACTTATGTGCTTACGCCAAGCTATGGCGTATGTACAGGAACGGCATCGAACCTTGTCGTAACCGTAAACCCGACTGCAGTCATAACCAGTTCGCTTACCCTTACAAAATGCAACAGTACGGCTCTCGGATATACGATCGCATCATCGACTGCCGGGGCAACCTTTGCCTGGTCAAGGGCCGTGGTGGCAGGGATATCGAACGTTGCCGGCAGCGGAGCAGGATCATCGATAAATGAATCGCTTACGAATACAACTACTGCACCGGTCAGTGTAACCTACGTTCTTACTCCCAGCTACGGAGGATGTACCGGTACACCTTCAAACCTTGTTGTCACAGTCAATCCGACAGCGGTGATAACCAGCGGGCTCGCCGCAACCATCTGCAACAGTACCTCATACAGCTATACCGCCACTTCATCAACTGCAGGGGCTACCTTTGCCTGGTCGAGAGCAGTGGTGGCGGGGATCTCCAATGCAGCGGGCAGCGGAGCCGGGGCAACATTCACCGAGACACTTGTCAATACCACCACATCGCCTGTAAATGTCACATATGTTCTTACGCCCAGCTACGGAGGATGCGCAGGGACATCATCCAACCTGATTGTTACCGTCAATCCGACGGCAGTGATCACCAGCCCGCTTACGCAGACAGTATGCAACAATACTGCCCTGGGGTACACAATAACTTCATCGACTGCGGGAGCAACCTTTGCATGGTCGAGAGCCGCCGTTGCAGGAATATCAAACCTTGCTGCCAGCGGAACCGGATCATCAATAAATGAATCGCTTGTCAACACCACAACAGCGCCGGTCAATGTTACCTATGTGCTTACGCCCTCATATGGTGTGTGTACCGGAACAGCTTCGAACCTGGTAGTAACAGTCAACCCTACAGCAGTGATAACAAGTGCACTGACCAAAACGACCTGCAGCAATACAGGGCTCGGATATACTATCACCTCATCGACTGTGGGAGCCACTTTTGCCTGGTCACGTGCCGCCGTTGCAGGTATATCAAATTCCGCTAATAGCGGAACCGGATCATCAATAAATGAATCGCTGATAAACACAACAGCGGCAGATGTAAACTGCACATACATTCTTACCCCGTCTTATGGCGTCTGCACCGGAACTTCCTCAAACCTTGTCGTTACTGTTCACCCGCAGTTCACCCTTGCCCAGCTTCACGACAACATCAGTATATGCAACAATTCATCTGCCAATTTCAATGTGGTAATGACAGGCGGGAAATCGCCTTACACAGTCAATTATACAAGAAACGCCCTGGCCCAGGCAGCTCTGAACAACTATGTGAGCGGGACAAATGTTTCGACAGGCTTGCTTACTACAGGAAGCTATGTCTATGCACTTACATCGGTCACCGATGCAAACGGATGCCCGGTACAGTCGACAGGAACAAGCATTACAGTCACAGTGGGAGCCGCACTTACCGGAGCCACTCTCACAGGAAGCGGCAACGCATGCTTCGGGACAACAAGCACACTCAGTTCTGTAATAACCGGCGGAGCACCGAATTATACCCTTGTCATAACAGGGTTCGGGACCCAGGGAGGATACACTTCGGGGTCAAACATCCCTCTCGGATCACTTGCAGTTGGTGCTCATACATATATTCTAGCAACAGTTACGGATGCATGTACAAACAGCATATCCCCGGGAGCATCGTACACAATTAACATATATGCAAATCCTGTTTCCAATGCCGGTCCTGACCAGAGCATCTGCGGAGCTCTCGCCACTGCTCTTGCTGCTGTTCCGTCAGTCGGAACCGGCACCTGGACAAAGACCAGCGGTCCCGGAACCGTTACTTTCTCCAATGCAAACAGTGCAACATCAAATGCCACAGTGAGCGCTTATGGCACTTACGTGCTGAGATGGACCGAGGTTAACGGGGGAATATGCTCATCATTTGATGAAATGACAGTAGCATACGCGGAAGCCGCAAATGCCGGCCCCGATCAGCAGAAGTGCGGAACGCTTGTTGCCACCCTCGCCGGTAACACACCTTCGGCCGGCTCAGGATTATGGACAAAGACATCAGGCCCCGGAACAGTGACTTTCAGCAATGCCAGCAGCGCAACTTCAACTGCGACAGTTTCCCAGTACGGCACTTATGTACTGAGATGGACAATAACCAACGGAACCTGCAACACCTTCGATGAGGTTACAATAGCTTATGCCGAAACGGCTAATGCAGGCCCCGATCAGAATATCTGCGGCGCTCTTGCTGCAACCCTTGCCGCAAATTCTCCATCCGCAGGAACGGGAACATGGACTAAAACATCCGGTCCCGGTACAGTGACTTTCAGCAATGCCAACAGCGCAACATCAACTGCAACTGTTTCAGCATACGGAACATATGTACTGAGATGGACGATCCTGAACGGGAGCTGCAACACCTTCGACGAGATGACGGTCGCTTATGCCGAGTCAGCAAATGCAGGTCCTGATCAGAATATCTGTGGCTGCTCTTGCGGCAACCCTTGCTGCAAATACTCCATCCGCAGGAACGGGAACATGGACTAAAACATCCGGCCCCGGTACAGTGACTTTCAGCAATGCCAACAGCGCAACATCGACTGCAACTGTTTCAGCATACGGAACATATGTACTGAGATGGACAATAACAAATGGTACCTGCAATACCTTCGATGAAGTGACAATATCTTATGCCGAAACCGCCAACGCAGGACCTGATCAGTATAAATGCGGAACACTGGTTGCCACACTTGCCGGAAATTCAGCATCGGCCGGAACAGGCACATGGACTAAAACTTCCGGTCCCGGAACCGTAACTTTCAGCAACGCCAACAGTGCCACATCAACGGCAACTGTTTCAGCATATGGTACCTATGTACTAAGATGGACAATCGTGAACGGAACCTGCAATACTTTCGATGAAGTCACTGTGGCTTATGCAGAAACAGCCAATGCCGGACCTGACCAGCAGGTCTGCGGAAGTCTTGTCGCAACTCTTGCAGGCAATACGCCTTCGGCAGGTTCAGGACTCTGGACAAAAACATCCGGTCCGGGAACAGTTACATTCAGCAATGCGGTCAGCGCAACGTCGAATGCAACCGTATCCGCGTACGGGACATATGTTTTCAGATGGACAATCACTAACGGATCCTGCAATAGCTTTGATGAGGTGACCGTGGCTTATGCCGAATCAGCCAATGCAGGACCGGATCAGCAGAAATGCGGAACACTTGTTGCAACTCTGGCAGGGAACTCCGCTTCGGCCGGTTCGGGTTTATGGACTAAAACATCAGGTCCCGGAACTGTCACATTCAGCAACTCTGCTGACCCCGCCTCTTCTGCAACAGTGTCGGCATACGGAACCTATGTGATGAGATGGACAATAACCAACGGAACCTGCAACACTTTCGATGAGGTTACAATAACTTATGCCGAAACGGCTAATGCAGGTCCCGATCAGAATATCTGCGGCGCTCTTGCTGCAACCCTTGCCGCAAATTCTCCATCCGCAGGAACGGGAACATGGACTAAAACATCCGGTCCCGGTACAGTGACTTTCAGCAATGCCAACAGCGCAACATCGACTGCAACTGTTTCAGCATATGGAACATATGTACTGAGATGGACGATCCTGAACGGGAGCTGCAACACCTTCGACGAGATGACGGTAGCTTATGCCGAGTCAGCAAATGCAGGTCCCGATCAGAATATCTGTGGCTCCCTGGCGGCAACCCTTGCTGCAAATACTCCATCCGCAGGAACGGGAACATGGACTAAAACATCCGGCCCCGGTACAGTGACTTTCAGCAATGCCAACAGCGCAACATCGACTGCAACTGTTTCAGCATACGGAACATATGTACTGAGATGGACAATAACAAATGGTACCTGCAATACCTTCGATGAAGTGACAATATCTTATGCCGAAACCGCCAACGCAGGACCTGATCAGTATAAATGCGGAACACTGGTCGCCACACTTGCCGGAAATTCAGCATCGGCCGGAACAGGCACATGGACTAAAACTTCCGGTCCCGGAACCGTAACTTTCAGCAACGCCAACAGTGCCACATCAACGGCAACTGTTTCAGCATATGGTACCTATGTACTCAGATGGACAATCGTGAACGGAACCTGCAATACTTTCGATGAAGTTACTGTGGCTTATGCCGAGGCAGCCAATGCCGGCCCCGACCAGGCTCTCTGCAGTACACTTGTTGCAACTCTTGCAGGCAATACGGCATCCGCCGGAACAGGTTTGTGGACAAAGACAACAGGACCCGGAACCGTAACCTTCAGCAATGCAAACAGTGCTGCTTCGACAGCTACTGTTTCAGCTTACGGCACTTACGTGCTCAGATGGACAATAACAAATGGAAGCTGTAACAGCTTCGATGAGGTGACAGTATCATATGAAAAAGCTGCAAATGCAGGTCCTGCCCAGGATCTGTGCAATACCCTTGTTGCAACACTTGCAGGTAATACCGCCGCAGCAGGAACAGGCACATGGACCCTGGTAAGCGGTCCGGGGACCGTAATTTTCACGCCGGATGCAAATACCGCAACTGCTTCTGCCACAGTGTCCCAATATGGAACATATGTCTTTAAATGGACAATAAGCAACGGAGGAGTTTGCAGCACTAACCAGAATGTGACTGTCAACTATAACCCTGCAGGGCAGGTCGATCAGCCTTCCGGCCAGACTCTTTGCAACGGTGCATCGACAACTGCAATAACTTTCACAACAACTAACAGTATCGGCACTACAACATATTCATGGACAAACAGCGTTCCGGGTATAGGCCTTGCGGCTTCAGGCACAGGAAACATTGCATCGTTTATAGCTGCAAACAGTGGTTCAGCGCCTGTTGTTGCGACAATTGTTGTCACACCCGCTCTTACGAATGGCCCGGCTGTTTGCGTTGGTTCCTCCAAATCATTTACAATCACTGTCAATCCCACACCTGCCCTCACAACCACCCTTACCCCGGCGGATGTATGCTCCAATACTGCCTTCAGCTATGTACCTGCCAGCGCCACTGCCGGAACCACGTTCAGCTGGACAAGGGCAGTAGTGGCAGGAATAACACCTGCCGGCCCGACATCCGGGACCAACAATCCGAATGAGACATTGCGTAATATAACAAGCGGACCAATTGCAGTAACATATCAGTACACGCTTGCAGCCAACAGCTGTTCAAATGTCCAGAACGTCGTTGTGAATATCAGACCCGAGCCTGTCATCACTTCGGGCCAGACCACCGCAGCATGTTCAGGCAATGCACTGAACTACGCGATACTGATGAATAATTTCACAAATCCGGCAGACAATGTGACATTCACCTGGCCGGCTCCTGCCCTCAGCCCTGTCAGCGCGAACTTCAGCGGCGGAACGGCAAGGGCCGTGGCTTCTTCAGCTAATATAACCGATACTTATCTGAATACAACGGGGTTAATTGGTACAGCAACTTATACAGTCACTCCTTTTAAGAACGGTTGTGCCGGTACACCTGTTACTGTTGTTGTAGGTGTAGGCTCACAGCCTGTTCTTGATCCCGGACTGAACGCCTTTGCATGCAGTAACACACCAACCGGCCTGACCCTTAAAGTAGCTTCCGGAAGTGTTGCCCCGACATATTATAATATAAGCAGCGTTACAATGGATGCCGGGCTTACAGCCGGTTCCGGGAATGCTGTCATTCCCAATACGACAGCTCCTGCAGGATATCTTGCCGGCGATGTCTTTGTAAACTTCACTGGTGTAAATAAAAATGTAACGTATCATATTCAGCCAATCCTGGCTCCAAACTGCATCGGCAATGGTGTTGATGTTGTTATAACTATACGTCCCCAGCCTGTTGTTGTACCGGGGCAGACAAAGACTGTCTGCAGCAGGGTGCCGATAGGCAAGGAGATATTTCTTATACCTGCAAACACTCCGGCCGGAACGACCTTCAGCTGGGGTCTTCCCCTGATGTCCGATGCTTCCGTTCAGGGAACTGCCGGCTTAAATGTCGCTGCAGACCCGGCAGGAACTGTTCATATCAACGATGCTATCCATAATTATTCGTCTGCTCCGATCACCGCAACATATACAGTCACTCCGACAAGCCAGTTCGGTTGCATCGGAACTGCAGTGCCGGTCATAATAACAATTGACCAGGAACCTGTTCCGCAGGCGATCTCAGGAAGGGCGAATCTGTGTTCAGGTGATAAGAATGTTGTATATGATGTAAATGCTGTCGGCGGCTCTACCTTCCATTGGACAGTTGACCCTGCCGTAGGAACCAAGACGTTTGATTTCAATACAAATGCGATCCTTATTAATGCTGCAACTTCAGCAGGAACCGGAAACATAAGCGTTTACGAAACAAATTCGCTGGGTTGTTCCGGTGATCCGTCCACATTGCCGGTCACAGTCTATACCCAGCCCGTTGCTGAAAATATTACAGGCAGTTCAGTTGTCTGCGCACTCAGCACGCATGTTTACAGCGTCACAAACCGGGCCGGTTCGGTCTATAGCTGGACAATACCCGGAGGCGCTGCCCTGATAGGTGATCCTTCGGCAAACTCCGTGACTATCCTGTTCGGAATCACAGGAGGTACGATCCTCGTCCGCGAAACGAACATTGCAGGTTGCGTCACAAATCATAATCCTCTGTCGGTGACAGTCGACCCTTTGCCTGTCGCAACAATCAGTAACGGAGGAACAATGTGCGACGGAGGTACAAGGCCCCTGAACGTTGCATTCACAGGAATTGCGCCGTTTAACTTCACTTATGCGATCAACGGGGTGTCCCAGGTACCTGTTGCGACAAGCAGTAATCCCTACACGATAAATGCCACGGTTCAGGGTACTTACACAATTGTGAACGTGACCGACAATACCGGATGCACCAACACCGGTTCCGGCTCGGCCATAGTCACATTCTTCCCCAAACCTACGGGCATAATAAGCGGAACGGCAGAAATGTGCCGCGGCAACTCGGCAACCCTCACAATGACATTCACAGGTGTGGCCCCGTTCACTTTCACATACACTGACGGTACCACTCCTGTCACTGTAACAGCTAATCCATCAAATGTTTACACTGTCGGTGTATCACCGCTGGTAAATTCAACATATACACTTACTTCGCTAACTGACTTCAACAACTGTGCAGGAGTGCTTTCCGGTTCAGCAGTGATAACGGTAAATCAGCCGCCATCTCTTTCGCTTACGGGAACCAACCTTACCTGCTATAAGGTCAGCACCGGAGCCGTTGATCTTACGATCTCAGGCGGAACATCTCCGTTCGGAATATCATGGACCGGTCCGGATGGCTTTACATCTCCAACTGAAGATATTTCGGGACTCGAAGCGGGCTATTATGCCGTTACTGTTATAGATTCCAAAGGCTGTACGGCTTCAGCCAACATCACCCTTACCCAACCGCCGGCCCTTAATGCTGCCGTTGCAGGTACGAACATAACCTGTTTCGGCGCAAACGACGGTACAATTACAATATCCGGTGCCACAGGCGGAGCCGGCACTTATGGATATACTATCGACGGTGGAACCACATGGGTTGCTTCAGGAACCTTTACAGGTCTTGCTCCGGGCACATATAATGTTCAGATGCGGGATGCTGTCAATACGACCTGCACACTCACCCTTAATAGCGCCCTCGTGCTGACAGGGCCTGCAGTGCTCAGTGCAACTGTTACTAAAACAGATATTACATGCTTCGGCGCAAATAACGGTTCAATAGTAATTTCTTCTCCTGCAGGTGGCTATGGCACGTACCAGTATTCGATAAACGGAGGTACGACATGGCTTGGCTCGGGAAACTTCACAAATCTTTCTGCCGGGTCATATAATATAAGGATACGTGACGCAGTAAATACGGGATGCGTAATTGTTCTTAATCCTGCCCTGGTCATCTCAGAACCCACTGTGCTGTCTGCAACTGTCAGCAGCACAAATATTACCTGCTTTGGTTCAACTGACGGGACCATAACCATAAGCTCTCCCTCAGGCGGGCACGGAACATATGAGTACAGCATAAACGGAGGAGGTTCATGGCAGGGCAGCGGCAGTTACACTGCACTTACTCCGGGCACTTACAATGTGCAGATCCGTGATGCTTCATATTCCGGTTGTTATATTGTCCTTAACGGCGCGCTGGTACTTTCGAAGCCTGCTGGCCTTAACGCACTGGTTTCTTCATCAAATGTGACCTGCAACGGGGCCAACGACGGTACAATAACAATATCTTCACCAACAGGCGGTTACGGCACTTATGAATACACCGTTAACGGTGGAACGACCTGGGTCGCCTCAGGTTCATTCAGCGGGGTCACACCCGGTACTTATGATGTAAGGATCAGGGATGCAGCACATACTGCATGCTCCGTAATTCTTAACGGCGGGCTGCAGATCACTGAACCGGACAAGCTGACAGGAATGGTTGTGACCAGCAATATATCATGTTTCGGGGCTAACGACGGAGTAATAACCATTACCAACTCAGCCGGAGGATACGGAACATATCAGTACAGCATTAACGGCGGAACATCATGGCAGAATCTGCCGGCCTTTTCACCACTCACCCCGGGCGTTTATAACGTCATGATGAGAGACAGGACCCATACAGGCTGTGTGGTAACTCTTAATAATGCTCTTCAGATCACAGAACCCGCAGTGCTGAATGCAGTGGTTACTTCAGCAAATGTTACCTGCAACGGCGCAAACGACGGAGCAATAAGCATTACGGCAGCTGCCGGCGGTTCAGGGAATTACCAGTTTTCAATTAACGGCGGTTCCACCTGGCAGTTATCCGGCTCGTTCACAGGAATCACTCCCGGAACTTACAATGTAATAATAAGAGACGCCGTAAATACAGCCTGCCTGACAGTGCTTAATCCGGCGCTTGTAATAACTCAGCCCGCTATACTTGCAGCTACAGCTGCCGGAACAAATGTGACCTGCAACGGAGCAAACGATGGGATAATTACAATTACATCTCCCACTGGCGGTTACGGAACTTATGAATATACTGTCGATGGAGGGACCACATGGCAGACCGGAGGAAGCTTCACTGCCCTTGCACCCGGATTCTACAATGTCCGGATAAGGGATGCTGCCCATACCAGTTGTGTTGTAACGATGAACGGTTCGCTCAGGATAACGGAACCACCGGTACTTACTGCAAATGTCACCTCCACGAATGTTACCTGCAATGGCGCCGGCAACGGGACAATAACAATATCATCCCCTGCAGGCGGATACGGGACTTACGAATATTCAATAAACGGCGGAACTGCCTGGCAGGGATCCGGCAGTTACATTAACCTCACGCCCGGAACATATGTTGTAATGATCAGCGACGCTGCCCATACAGGTTGCACTATAACGCTGAACCCGGCGCTTGTAATAACCCAGCCTGCAGTGCTTAATGCTGCTGTAACATCTTCGAATGTCACCTGTTTCGGGGCAAATGACGGAACGATCTCAGTTTCGGGTGCAACAGGAGGCTATGGCACATATCAATACACTGTGAACGGTGGGACAACATGGCAGGGGTTCGGAAATTTCTCCAATCTTGCACCCGGCACATACAATGTAAGGATCAGAGATGCTTTCAATACCGGCTGTGTGATCGTTCTGAATCCTGCACTGGTAATTACCCAGCCTGCAGCTCTTTCGGCAACCATTTCAGCCACCAATGTGACCTGTTTCGGAGGAAATGACGGAACAATAACAATAAGCGGTGCAACCGGCGGGTATGGAACTTATGAATACAGCATAAACGGAGGAGGTTCGTGGCAGGCTTCAGGCAGTTTTGCCGGGCTTACCCCCGGTACATATAATATCCTTATAAGGGATGCCGCTCATACCAGCTGTATTATTGTATTGAATAATGCATACATTATTACACAGCCCGGCATTCTGTCGGCAACAGTAAACAAGACGGATGTTTCCTGCCATGGCGATAATGACGGATCAATAACAATCACCTCTCCTTCAGGAGGATACGGGACATATGAATACTCATCAAACGGAGGTGTCTCATGGCAGGCTTCGGGCAGCTTTACAAATCTTGCTCCCGGCACATACGACATAAGGATCCGCGATGCAGTCCATAAAGCTTGTTCGGCAATTCTTTATCCCAACATGCTGATAACAGAACCTGTGACACTCACAATGAGCTCGACAGGCAATATCGTGCTTAATTGCAACGGCGACATGGACGGAATCGGAACCTTCTATGCTTCCGGTGGCACAATGCCCTACTCCTTCCTCGTGGTTTCAAACACCACCGGAGGGACAGTTGCTCCGTCAGGGTTCAATTCCCAGACCTTCTTCAATGCAGGTGCCGGGTCAATAACCCTCAGTGTTGTCGATCACAACGGATGTTCGGCACAGTCAACCATCAATGTCACCCAGCCTGCAGTCCTTAACCCGGGAAGCATCTCAGCTGACCAGGTGATCTGTTCAGGCGACAATCCTGCAGCTCTTACTGAAAACTCTGCTCCCACAGGCGGATCCGGCTCATATACTTTCCAGTGGCAGCAATCAACAAATGCAGCGGGTCCGTTCGTTAACATAGCCGGAGCAACGTCAAATGTTTACACCCCTCTTTCAGGGGCAATCTATACCCTTTATTACAGGAGAATGGTTACTTCCGGGGTATGTGTGCCTCTTTACAGCAATGTAGTTGAAGTTCTGGTCAATCCTCTGCCTGTTGCACTTCTCACCGGAGGTGAAACAATCTGTCCGGGACAAAGCTCAGTACTGAAAGTCAACCTCCTTGCCGGTACCGGACCCTTCACAATTGTCATTGATAACCTTGGAACTGTCAATGGTTACGCAAGCGGAACTGATATTGTTGTTACACCGGCGACGACGACAACTTACAAGCTGCTGAGTGTAAAGGATGCAAATAACTGTGAAGTGGTAAGTCCGTCGGCAAGCCTGAACGGAACGGCGACGGTAGTTGTAGGCACATTACCTTCAATAACTTCATTTACTCCTTCTCCGGCAGTGTGTGAATTTACACTGGCAAAATTCAGTGTGACTGCCACCGGAACAAACCTGAGTTACCAGTGGTATGTCAATGATGGTACGGGATTCAGCGCTGCAGCTGACGGTGGAACTTATTTCGGGGCCCTTACACCAACATTGCAGATCTTTAATTCCATAAGATCTATGAATGGATATATTTATCATGTTGTGGTTTCAGGATGCGGAAGCAGCGTTACTTCTGCAGATGCAGTATTTACTGTAAATACAGCTCCGGAAATAACCTTGCATCCTAAAGATTCCACAGTATGTCTGGGAAATAATGCCGTGATGCAGGCGGATGCAGATGGGACATCCCTTACCTGGCAATGGTATGTCAACAAAGGTGCTGGTTTTGTTTTGTTGGCGGATGATCCCAACTTCAGCGGGTCGACAACCAAAACGCTTACAATAACAAATGCGCTGGCCTCATTCAATAACTGGATCTTCAGGGCAAAGGCAACCGGAGTTTGCGGAGTGCCCGTATATACGAACTTTGCTGCTCTCAGGGTTATAAATCCTCCGGTTGTAACGGTTCAGCCTGTATCAAAGACAGTATGTGCGAACGGCCAAACCACTTTCCTTGGAAACGGAACCGGCTATTCGACGCTTCAATGGCAGGTTTTCTCGGGAGGATCATGGATTGACCTTGCCGATGATGCCACTTACATCGGGACCGGCACACAACAGCTTGCAATAATGAGCGCAACGAGTGCAATGAATGGGAACCAGTACCGGCTGGCTTTGGTTTCAGCCTGTACCGTGATTTATTCCAGCTCTGCCACCCTGACGGTCAATGCCAATCCTGTTGTCGACTTCAGCGCTGTCAGCCCGATAGCTGCCTGTGGGGGAGTGCCGCTTGTGATCAATGGTAACCCTACCGGCGGATCAGGTACATACACACTTCACAGATGGACAGGTGATGTAGGACCATTGAATAATTACTTTATACAATCGCCTGTCTTTAATACACAGATATCCGGTAATTACAATCTTAATTACAAGGTTACCGACAGTAACGGCTGTACTGCAAACGGTGATGTTACAGTGACTGTCGACAGTCCATCAGCTCTGTTCACCGATGATGCCGAATACGGTTGCACTCCGCTTCCTGTGACATTCACAAAGGATATGACAGGCATTTCAAAATGGTGGTGGAATTTTGGTGACGGATCTCCTGTTGATTCAGTTAATGCAAGTCCTGTTCATACTTTTACGAACACTGTCAAAGGATCAATAGAATACTATAACGCGAATCTTACAGTACAATCGCCGGGAGGATGTAAAGCAAACTACAGCGTTACAATAACCGTGTATCCCACAGTTGATGCAACCTTTACGGCTAATCCTGCAATTACCTGCAGCGGCAGTTCCATAACCTTCACTGCTATTTCGGGTGCAAGCAAATATTACTGGAATTATGGTGACGGGGTATCAGGCTACGGATCATATGTTTCGAGCCATCTTTATACTAACCTTACTACCTCGCCGGTTGTTGATACTGTAAAATTAACAACTACATCATTTTATAATTGTACAGATGTAAAAACACTTGTTATTACGGTCATGCCTGTGCCTCTGCCCGAGTTTACTGCTTCACCGGTTTCACAGGTGTACAATTCTGCAGGCAACCCCGTAACATTTACTAACGCAACAAATGCAGGAACTTGGAACTGGCTATGGAGGTTCGGGGATAATTCCACATCAACGGATATGAACCCTGTTCATACTTATAATAATGTCGGAGATTATCCTGTTACACTTATTGCCTCCAATGCAAATTGCAGTGACAGTATAAAGCACGATGTTTCCGTGGTTCCTCCGGCTCCGGTTGCCCTCTTTGATTCGATCCCGTCGGGCTGTGCCCCGTTGTACGTGGTCATCAACAATACAAGCCAGAATACTGATGTGCCCGGAACCACTTATAAATGGGACTTTGGTGATGGCAGCACTTCAACGGCAAAGAATCCGACCTATACTTACTTTACGCCAGGCACTTACCGCATTGAGCTGACAATTACCGGCCCCGGAGGTACATCAAACAAGTCGCAGGTTGTAAGCGCATATGATTCACCTAAAGCTTATTTTGAACTGTCGCCGGCGCAGGTGTACGTAAATGATGAGCAGGTGAGGTTCTTTAACCTGAGCCAGAACGCAAATTCATATCTGTGGAATTTCGGTGACGGCGACACAACCAATGTCGCACAACCATTCCACAGGTACATGGAAGAAGGAGTTTACGATATAACTCTCTGGGCATACTCTTCAAACGGCTGCAGCGATAAATATGTTCTGTCACCCGGGGTGACCGTCATTCCTAACGGAAACTTAAGGTTTTCCACTGTATTTATGCCAAACAAGACCGGTCCGATAGAGCGCACGGATCTCCCAACGGGAGGGACAGAGGTTGACCAGTTCTTCTACCCGCCTATAAGGCAGAAAGTTCTGAAATACAAGCTTCAGATCTTTAACAGGTGGGGAGTGCTGATCTTCCAGAGTGATGATATCAATGTGCCATGGAACGGCTATTACAAGGGTCAGCTGTGCCAGCAGGGAGTATATGTCTGGTATGTGGAAGGTAAGTATCAGGATGGCAAGCCATTTAAGATGGTAGGTGACGTGACACTGCTGCAATGACCTCTTTCTGATCCCTGGAAAATTCATTCGACCAGAAACCCTCTCCTGCTAGAGAGGGTTTTTTGTGCTTTTAAATATAAGATAAATGTGATGCAGTACGGGGTTCTGGGTACGAGGTTTGCAATCCAGGGCGGTCGTAGGTCGACCGCAACGGCCGAAGGACGAGCTCCTCTAAAAGAACCGAGTAAAGCTTTCGCGTTACGGGTTCAACGAAGCTAAATGGACATCTTTCTCCAATAACAAATATTGCTTTTTGATTGCATAAAGAGTGAGTGTTTTTTAGAGACACCCAATCTTTTTTTGAAAATATGTTTTATAACATATCACCTTGGCATTTTTCTGGCCCCGGCACTTTTTAATATTGATATTGCAACAAACCTGAAAGAATAGCAACGATTAGTGTTCCTGGTAAAACGCTTATTAAATTCCCGATAAGTGATAAGAAGAAAACGCATATATGATCAAAAGATTAGCTGGCTTTTCAAAAGCTTGTCCACTCTTTATTTCAGAATATGTGCCCAATAATAATATACTTACAACGATTTTTTAGTGGAATAGAAACAAGTCTTACTGCATTTTTAAACCTCGTGCCTATGAAAAAAACCTGACAGAATCTCAGCCGGAAAAAAAGCGACCCGTTCCGGTGAGACCAAACCAGGGTTGCAGAGAATAATAAATTAAGGGCTTATTACCCGAATGTTTAATCAAAATATAATAAATACAATGAAACACTTGATTTATGTTTTGGCGATCTGCCTGTTGATAGCAGGTTGTGAAAAATATGATTCACCAAAGTCAGGCGAGGTGACAGTCCCTAAAAAGCAGCTCACCGAATCTGAAACAATTTTGAAGGAGAACCTTCAGCAGGCAGCAGAAATTTTAGCTGATATCTTTCAGGAAAGTGATGTGATTGGTGAGATGCCGCTGATCTCGGAAGAAGGAAGATCATTTAACACTCTTTCGTTCAGAGATCTTATTGAAGAAGCCAAAGGTGCCGGAGAATCTTTTAAAGCACTTAAAGAAAGGTTCTTAAGCAAATGTTCGTCAGCTGAATCCAAAGGCGGAGCCAGCGATCTGGCAAATTTCCTCTGTGATAAGGGTTGCTATATATACTGTCCTTATCCTTTAAGCTTTTATCCGAAGGGAACAAACTCATTCACGGTTGCCGCTCATCCTGTGGATAATGATATCGCCGGACGCGGTTTCAGGTTCGAGGGCAAGAAGAAAATTGAGGTGACTGTAAATGAGGAATATGCTGATAAATATCCTGTAATCCTTGTCATGCCTAAAGATGAAGGTCAGAATGAACAGATTAATTACAGCAAAGAGGTTGAATCATTGCTAAAGGGAGATCCAATATATGAAGTCAGGCTAGGAAAGATAAGATGCGCTGATTTTTGTGGCGGTTTGTTCGAAGGTGAACTTGAGTTAAGGGTCGGAAGGGGTTCTCCGGATTACAACGTGACAACAGGTGCTGTCAGCGGTTCACTCTCAACAGTTATACCTATTGCTTATCCAAGGGATTATGCCAAAGCAGCTATTAATGGATGGGAAGTTCATTCAAACGGAGGATGGTATAGTGTTTACATTATCTGGGACTCAAACTGGTCAACGGCTAAAACTAAGCAATGCATTCTTGTCTATGAGTATGACCACGTAAAAGAAAGCACAGTCAGTGCCTCAGTGGGGTATAAGAAAAATGATATTTCACCAACTGTTTCAGTATCTGTTAAAATGACTTACGCTGGCGATTTTTTAGGCATTTCAGAATGGGACAGATCATGGTTTTATGCGACTAATACAACACCAGGTATTTATGATGAAATTAAGGATGGATTGACTGTAAGGAAAACCTGTCCGGAATTAAAGATGACAATTCCGACAAGAACTATTAATCAGGGCCTATTAAAATAATATCAGGTTTTTTGTAATGCACCGCAAAGAACGTAAAGTATCTGAAAGTTTCAGAGCCGCGATGAAAAGATTTCAGTTCCCGGGATCTCGTCAGAACCTTTGCGCTCTTTGCGGTCAATTTTTATAAGATGCTTTAAAACAAATAATATGAAAATCGCAAGGCTGAAAAATTACCTGTTGATAATTATCATTTTTTATCCAATCATCAATGCAACCGGAAAAGATCCTGTAAAATTCGGATCCTCAATAAATTATTACAGGGATTTATCCGACACCTACGGAGGAGGAGGTTATCTGACAGGGGAATTTGAAATCTGCAAGTCATGGTATGGTGCAAACATTAGTTTTGGCCACTTTCAGTCGCAGTACACTTTCATGTTCAAAGTTCCGGTACAAGAAATAAATGCAATACTCGAAATACCGGTTCAGGAAATGTCAATTATGCAAATTTGCTCAATTTCAGCTTTTATAAGACCCTTTCAGAACAGGTGGTTCTCAGCCGATATATTGGCGGGGTGTTGCATCGATGAAACCAAAAGCTTTTTTCTAAAAGGCATTGATTTCAGCTATAATATTAATGAACAGAAGTTTTCATATTTAATTAAAGACTATCAATTGTACAAGAAAAGCTATATCGGATACCAGATCGGGCTTGACCTTTCATTTTATTTCACATCCAGAATCGGACTCCGGTTAAGCTCAAGAATGCAAGGTCTCAGTAAGGGCGGATCGTTCTTTTTTGTCGGAGGAGGTTTATGTTTCAGGCTTTAAATAAGTTCCATGAAAAAATATATCATTTTTATAATTTTTGCCTGTGGGCCGGGTATAATTACTTATTCACAGGACAAACCATTCACTATTAAAACAGGTGCCGGTTACTATACTGACATGCTCGGATGGTACGACGGACCAATTATGTGGCTCGAAGGAGGATACAGGTTCAATACCGGCTTCAACCTTAATGCCAGGATTTCAGTTGCTTCGATTGACTGGCGCATTTATGAAGGTGTATTTAAAGATTATAAAACTATCCTTATCCGCCAGATGGCGGATATTACATTTTCCCGCACTGTCAGAGTTTCAGGACAACATTATATCGAGCCGGGAGTAGGATTTAAGCTGAAAAGGGAATACAGCTTAAATCCTGACATCTCCTTTGAAGATGTTTCAGGTCAATTATATGCATATCCTACCTACAGCTGCGTATTTTATGAGATCGGGTTTACTGTTAGTCTTGATTATTATTACCAGTTTAAAAGCGGATTTTTTCTTGGATTAAGATCCGATACGAATATCATCTGGGCCCTGGGTTTTGAGGGCTTAACTATTTCTCCCCTGTTTGGATTCAGATTTTAACGAAATTTTTAACTTAAAAATAAAGGCATATTAATGAGATTGAGAGTTTTACAAATAGTAATTTAACATTGTTTAAAATTGAATATATAATCCTAATCATTTCACGCGTTAAACTCAACCCCCTAAAATGCAATACGTTAAAAACTGGCTCCACTGCGCCTGGGGCACAAAAGATCAGGTACAATGCTTAAGCCCTGCTAAAAAGAATGTCATAATGAACCACATCCGTACCCATTCAGCTACAAGAGGAATTTATATTGATATGATTAATGGCGGGGCTGATCATCTTCATTGCATTATTCTGCTCGACTGTAATCAGACGCTTTCAAAAATTATGCAGGTCATCCGGGAGGAATCGACAAACTGGATAAACAAAAACAGGATTTTAAAAGAAAAATTTGAATGGGATAATGACTATTATGGCCTGTCATTCAGTACTTCGCACTTTGCAAAAGTATCTGATTACCTGCAAAAGCAGGAACAATACCATAAATTAAAGACATGGAATGATGAGTGCATCGAAATGATGAAATACTATGACTTCTCCAAATGTAATGTTTAATTTTCGTGTCCGCCCTCCTTGTCGGTTGAAGGTCAACTATGACTACCGAAGTCCGGAGGTTTATGTGAAGTGGGATTACATAAGCCGCGAAAGCGGCTCTATATGAATAACCTCCGGTGCAACCGGAGGAGGCAGCATTTCTACTATTATGAAGCCCTGAAGGGGCGGGATATGTTTGAATCTGATCACAGTCTGTTATAGGTTTTCACTTCCCGGCTTTAGTCTTTATTGCTGTTGAAATCTGCAATCTCATCAGATTGAGAGATACTTTATATATGCTTATTTCAAACTCCTTCAGAGCTTACGGTCGTGGGGGTGTGAATACCTCCGGTTAGCACCGGAGGAGGCAGCATTTCTACTATTATGAAGCCCTGAAGGGGTGGGATAAACTCCAAAGGATACCCTCTCATTTGAAACAATAGTATCATCATCAGCCATTTTATAGTCACTCCTAATATAAAAAAATCCCCGGCAGTAAATCAGCAAACCGCCGGGGAACAGGTCTGGGTGACCATCTGTTCACAGAGAACATGAATCAAGCACATCCGAAGATGCAGCGACTGTTGCCTGATATCGAGGAGGTGGAAATCATTCCAATTTAATAATAGCCGGGGCCATAAAATACAAATAATATATGTTATAAAACATATTATTAATATCCCTGACCTGTAACATATGACCGGTTTACCTGGGAAAACCTTATTTCCTTTCCGTCTTCCCTTAATTCACTGACAATCCGCTTTACACTTCTTTCACTTATTTCAAGCTTCAATGCCAGATCCGATGGGGAACCTGTACACTTCAAACCTGCCAGCCGAAGTATCCTTTGCTTCAGATTATTCCTTTCTGACCTTTTCATGTATTTATTTTCTAAATTAAAAGACTTTCACTCAGTTAAATTTAAAACACATTTGATCAAATACCAAATTTCTTAAAAAAATACACGGATTTACAACTAAAATTTAGTAGCAGACAGGACTTTTAATAATTTCTTGCTCTTATTGGTAGTTTTTTGATTGGCTGATTGGCATTTTGAGAGACTGAAATAACGGATGCATAATCATGGGATAATCTGTCTCCGGCTTTCACCCGGTCAGGAGAAAAACATTACATGAAAAAACCAGGAAAGTTATGCTTGCTACAATTCAAACAAAATACTTTGCTTTGTGAACATGCTGAAATACAGACCTTTCCTCCTCAATAACTCATCATGAGTACCTGATTCTGCAATCTTTCCCTTGTCCAGCACCAACACCCTGTCGGCCAGCTTTACATTGACAAGCCGATGAGTTATAAGAATCGACGTTCTTCCCTTTACTATATCCCTGAATCTGCTGAAAATTTCATATTCGGTCTCTGAATCAAGAGAACTTGAAGGTTCATCAAGTATCAGCACCGACGATCCCCTGAAAAGAGCCCTTGCAAGAGCTATCTTCTGCCATTCTCCCCAGCTGAGCTCCCGGCTTTCGTCAAAAAGAGTACCAATCAAAGTATCATAACCCGACGGCAGATTGTTTATCAAATCATCAACACCAGCTTCCACTGCAGCATTTCTTATCTTTTCCGCAGCATCAGCCATGTCAACATTACCCATCCGTATGTTCTCCCCGGCTCTAAGGTTATACAACATGAAATCCTGAAAAACTACAGAGAAATGCCTTCTGTAAAGCACAGGATCCATGTGCCTTATATCATTGCCATCATACTTCAAAACGCCTGTATCAGGATCATAAAGCCTGGTGAGTATCTTTACAAGCGTACTCTTGCCTGCACCGTTCGGCCCGACAAGTGCGATGATCTCTCCTTTTTTTATTTCAAAACTGATATTGTCAAGTGTCGGATAGGAATTTCCGGGATAGGTAAATGACAGATCCCTGACTGAAATGCCATCTCTTAAATCTGACGGTATAACAACCGGGAGCTTTGCCTCCATCATCTCCCTGAGATTAAGAAATTCAAATGTATCGCCGATAAAAAGGCCGTCCTCATACAGAGCACCCACGGAGCTGAAAAGATCCTTTATGCAGGCCATCCCCTGCCTGAAAGCAAGGAGGAACATTGCCATCTGACCAATTGTCAGAACCCCGGTTATGGTTCTTTGGGCGATGTAGATCAGAACAAAAAGAATTGCCGAAGCTTTAATAACATCAGAGACAAGCTCGATCAAAGTCCTTTTCCTGATTATATTGATCTCTTCTTCCTTCTGCCTTAAAAAGGACTTTTTAAAAAGTTCCATGAAATAATTTCCGATACCGAACAGCCTTAGCTCCCTCGAAGGTCTGTCGCCTGTAAGGAGCCAGTTGAAATAGGCCGACTTTCGGGCTTCAGGTGTTTGTTCCCTCTGGAAATTATATAGTATGCCGGCATAATGAAGCCGTAACCAGATGCCCGGAATATTAACGACCAGCAAGAGAACGACAATGCTCCAGCTCAATGTCAGCAACAGTCCGGCCATAAACAGCAGCGATAAAAGGCCGCGGAACATGGATACAATATTGTTTAGAATGCTGTTAGGCCTCCATGGCGCTTCCGAAGCGGCCCTTGAAAGACAGTCAAAATACTCCGGATGCTCAAAATTAATAAGATCAAGCCGAACCGCTTTTGAATGCAGAAGCCCGTACATATAGATCTCAAGCTTCATTGATTGTTTCTTCCTTACAAAACTTCCCGTGTCTGATGAAAATTCATCAAGCAGGTAAACAGCAACAACTGCCAGAATCAACCATAAAATATGACCGTTCGGTGATCCTGATCCTGCAGATGAAGCCTGGGTAAGGGAATCTATAAGAATCCTGATAAGATAAATCATAAGAAGCGGCATAAAGCTCTGAAGCAAGGCAATTATAATATTCACTGTTGCCCAGCCAGGAGCGCTTTTCCATACAAGCCTTAGTGATTCCCTGAAGAGTTTAAGTTTTCCTTTCATTGAATTTTGTCAGATAGGTAGAAACCGGTCTTCATGCAATACTCTCCTGCCCTTTCCGCAAATATCCTCAGGTGAGCAAAGTTAGCATCCTTTGGCATATTCCGGTCAAAAGTCTGACAATATACCTTTAAGTTTCCGTAAAATTTTCTTTCTGAATGATATTATCCTGATCCTTAACCTGTTGAGTTTATAATCAGGTTTATTATTAAAGTATGATGACGGCCTTTCAATTTTGCCTTCAGGATTCTCGATTCTTATGACTCTCCCTGCCAAATTTCCGATTACAACAGGGACATCTTCAGATGAACTGCTGTCGCCCCTTGTTACAAAAAATGTCTGGTTTCCGCTTTCAAAAATCCTCAACAGCCTGTGAACAACAAAACCGTTGTCTCTCTTCCATGCTATTATTTCTCCCGGGGAAATATTTCCGGCTGTGTGCAAAGGTTCGATAAATATTATGGAGCCGGGCTTCACTGAAGGATACATGCTGTATCCGTCTGCCCTTACTTTAATGGTTTTACCTTCAGAAAGCAGCGTAAAACCTATGTCTTTCAAAAGAGTCTGAGAAAGATGTCCGGAATTCATTTTTCAGGATATATTCAATCACGCTGCGGTCGGGCCTGAAAGAAAGTCTGGCCACCGGAATTTTTGAACACATAAGGGAGACCGATCCAAGGAACCGTGCAATCATTTCCGGGTCATAATTATGCTGAATACAATTTGCTATTACCGAGGTGATAGCGGATGCTTCCCTTATTGGAATAATACTGTTCTCCGTTCCATGATCAATGATGAATATCCGGTTAAGGGGAGAAGCTTTCGGTTCATCATTACTGGTAACCGGTGTACTGAACATCCAGTAATCACCATCAATATTCCTGATTATCAGCCTGTCATCATGTATAACCTGCGCCCCTACGTTATCCCAGATGCCTGCAAGGGTTGTCTTTCCCTTGCCTGACATACCGCTGAACAGATAGCCCTTACTATTATAAAAAACACCTGAGGCGTGGATCATAATATCCTCATTGATAGCTGTGAGGTAATATAATACAAGAGAATCAAGCGGATAATCAAGAGGGTCGGTCGAAGAACCGGCATTTTCAAGCCAGAGATCCCATTCAGGAAAGACCAGCGAAAATTTTAGCAATGCCTTCTTTCCGGTAACCGAATCAGGGAAATTCGTAACAAGGTATAAGTCGGAATTGCGCATGTAAACGCTCCAGAAATTGTCCTTTTTGTTTACTTTATACCCCTTTACTTCAACAATATACGGTGCAACAAGAACTCTTTCAGCATCGTCCGGGAGGCTGATTTGTCCGTGATGTACTTTAATAAGAACATCCTGTCCCATCCCATGCTCCTGACATATACTCTTTTGAAACCGTTCTGAAGGAATAAGATCGGGACCGTCGTCGGCAGCAGTGATCTTTATTATGTAATCTGCAATATTTAAATTATAGCTTCTCACGTAATTAAAACGCAACTCTTTGATTCTTTATTGTTTCTGAAGTTTTTATAATTTCCCTCCATCTTGAGGTTCCCGTTATGGCTGAAAAATCCAGGCTGCTTTTTTTGAATACATTAACTTTGAAGATTGATTTTTTGTTCCTTCTTTTTTTATTTAATTACAAGATAGTTTTTCATGTTGCCGAGAAACCCGGTCACGTCCGACGCCGCAGTCTTATAATCAACTTCATATTCGTCCATCATCAGGTTTATTAAATCTGCGACGCTTTTTCTGCCGTCAATCTGCTCCCAAATGAAAGCGCCACTCTCATTTAAAGTGTACACGCTGTTCATATCGGCAATATTGTTCGACACCGGGATCAGCACGTATTCATTTCCGGTCTTCCTGCCAACGACACTCGGAGTATGCGAAACGACACTTTTCAGATCGATCATTCTCTTTCAATTAATTACCAAATGTATTAAAATTTACTCATTCATTTTCTTACCTTCGCCAAAACTAAATTTTATGAATAAAAAGGACAAAGGGAATAAACGGTCAGGCTTATCAAGGGAAGCCGCCACGGAAGAAATTCTTGCAATATTGTCCAAAAATCCGCAGCAGACATTCAACTACAAGCAGGTTGCCAAAAGGCTTAATATCACCGATGAATATAATAAAAAGTTGATCTCCGGTATCCTGAACGAGCTTTCAAAAAAAAGTACAATACAGGAGGTTTACCAGGGGAAGTTCAAATCGAAAACAGCTTCAAGAGGATATATCACCGGAACTGTCGATCTGACAAGAATGGGCTACGGTTTTATCTCAACAGAAGATCTTGATGAAGATGTATTTGTTTCTGCCAGGAACCTTAAAACGGCCCTTCATGGCGATAAGGTAAAAGTCTTGCTCTGTGCCAAAAGGAAAGGGGCGCGACCGGAAGGTGAAGTGGTTGAAATCATCGAAAGATCAAGGACTACATTCGTCGGAACTGTCGAGATAATGCCGAATTTTGCATTTCTTATCCCGGATAATAAAAACATGCCTTTCGACCTCTTCATTCCGTCAGCCAAGCTGAACGGTGCCAAACAGGGTCAGAAAGCTGTGGCAAGGGTGACCGACTGGAATTCTAAATCAAAAAATCCTGTTGCGGAGATCATTAATGTACTCGGGGACCCTGGATTGTATGAAACTGAAATGCATGCCATCCTGGCTGAATTTGAACTGCCATATGAATTTACAGAAGAGGTGGAGAAGGATGCAGAAAAAATATCTGCCGTTATTACAGACAAGGATATCAAAGGCAGAAGGGATTTCAGGAATGTCCCTACTTTTACTGTCGACCCTGAGGATGCAAAGGATTTTGATGATGCGCTTTCGCTGAGGAAGCTTGAAAACGGGAACTGGGAAGCAGGCGTTCATATCGCCGACGTAACGCATTATGTAAGGCCAGAATCACTCACCGAAGAAGAGGCAAAACAGCGGGCAACTTCAGTGTATCTTGTCGATCGTGTGGTGCCAATGTTGCCTGAAAGGTTGTCGAACCAGATATGTTCCCTGAATCCCGATGAAGATAAACTTACTTATTCTGCTGTCTTTGAGCTTAATGACAAAGCTGAGGTGCTGAATGAGTGGTTCGGAAGAACCATAATAAGGTCTGACCACCGGTTTTCATATAACCAGGCGCAGCAGATAATTGACACTGAGGAAGGTGATATGAATGAACAGATACTTCCCCTTCACAGGCTTGCTCAGCAGTTAAGGACAAAAAGAATGGTGGCGGGCGCTTTCTCATTTGAAAAGGTGGAAGTACAGTTTGAACTTGATAAAGAAGGGAAACCTCTTGGGATTCATTTCCGCGACATGGGAACATCAAACCAGCTTATTGAGGAGTTCATGCTGCTTGCAAATAAAAGAGTCGCTGAATTTGTTGGTAAAAAGCTCAGGGGCAAGACTTTCGTTTACCGTATCCATGACAAACCCGATCCTGAAAAGATCGAAAATTTCAGCACTTTCATTACAAGATTCGGATATAACCTTGACAAGGACAGCAAAGTCTCCCTTCCTATCGCTATGAACAGGCTGATCCACGAAGTTGAAGGGAAAAAAGAACAGAACATTATCGAAACTCTTGCCCTGAGATCCATGGCTAAAGCTGTTTATTCCACAAAAAACATAGGTCATTACGGACTTGCATTTAAGTATTACACTCATTTCACATCTCCGATCCGGAGGTACCCCGATATGATGGTCCACAGGTTGCTTACAGCTTACCTTAACAGGGAGAATATTGAAAGTCAGGACAAATACGAGAAGCTCTGCGACCACTCTTCAAAGATGGAAAAGCTGGCTACAGATGCTGAGAGGGCTTCGGTGAAATACAAGCAGGTGGAGTATATGAGCGACAAGACAGGCAAGGTTTTCGAAGGTATTATCTCCGGAGTCACCGAATGGGGCATTTTTGTTGAGATAATTGAAAACCAGTGCGAAGGAATGGTAAGTGTCAGGGAACTCGATGACGATTATTATGAATATGACGAGGAGAACTACTGCCTGAAAGGACGCTCAAAAGGCAAGATCTATATGCTTGGAGATAAGGTGAATGTGGAGGTTGTGAAAGCCGACCTGCAAAAGAAACAGCTGGATTACAAACTGGTCCGTTGATTCTTATCGCTCTCAATCAACCTCAGCAATTCCTCCGCCGCTGCTTCCTGCGGGACATTCTTAAGAACCGGTTCGATGCCCCTGTAAATATGCACCTTCCCGTCAGCTGCACCTACATAACCGTAGTCAGCTCCGGCCATTTCACCCGGCCCGTTTACAACACATCCCATCACAGCAATCCTGAGCCCTTTTAGATGACCTGTTACTGCCTTCACCTTACTGACAGCCTCCTGGAGATCGAATTTTGTCCTCCCGCAGGTAGGACACGAAATATAAACAACCCTGGTGATCCTGGCCTCAGTGGCCTGAAGTATTGAAAATGAAAGCTCCTTCAGCTTCTCTCCTTTTACTTTACCTTTGTTGGAAATGCAGATGCCATCGCCAATTCTTGTTATGAAATATCTTCCAAGCAGTACGGCAGAATCGATTGCCAGTTTCTCAGGATCATCTTCCGAAAAAACTCCATGAAGTATTATTTTTTCAGGCGGAGACGGCAGTCCGGGTGGCTTAGTAATTGATTCCCGGCTCAGCGTGCATGCCATCTCGTCGTAAACAGTGCCGTCTTCCTTAATTAACTTCCCGTCTTCAAAATCCATCACCTCAGGCTTGTAAGGAACATTATGAGTTCTGAAAACCGGTGCCATTAAGGGGCCTTTTATACGTCCGGTACCATCCCCGACAAAATTCAGTATCTCCCTTGCCACGGGAATTTCATTTTCAGGCCTTTCGGAAAGGGAGACCCTTATGGTATCACCTATCCCTTCTGCAAGGAGTGCACCAATGCCTGCAGCCGACCTGATCCTTCCGTCTTCCCCCTCACCTGCTTCAGTGACTCCCAGGTGAATCGGATAGGAAAATCCTTCTTCAGTCATCATCTTTACAAGCTCCCTTGTCGCTTTGACCATTACTGCAGTATCGGATGATTTCATAGAGAGTACAAGCTGATGAAAATTTTCAGCCCTGAAAATCCTTGTGAATTCCATGGCCGAGACAGCCATCCCCTCCGGGGTGTTGCCGAACCTCGACATAATCCTGTCGGATAGAGATCCGTGATTAACTCCGATCCTGACAGCAGTTTTGTTTTCCTGGCAGATCCTGATAAGCGGGAGAAGGCGTTCATGAATTCTTTCGAGCTCTCCGGCATATTCCTTTTCAGAAAACACAACCTTCTTAAAGGATGCTCTTTTATCGATGTAATTCCCCGGGTTTATCCTCACCTTTTCGACAAGCCGTGCAGCAATCTCTGCTGCTGCAGGATTGAAATGAATATCAGCGATCAGAGGGGTGCTGAAGCCCTCCCTGCGAAGCTGCGATTTTATATTTGCAAGGTTTCCAGCTTCCCTTACACCCTGGGCAGTAAGCCTTACATAATCGGCTCCTGCTTCAATAATCCTTATGCACTGTGCAACTGATTCTTTCGTATCGAGAGTATCAGTGTTTGTCATCGACTGAACCCTTACAGGGAAGTCACCGCCGAGAGGAACATTTCCGACATTTACTACTGATGATATGTATCGCGACGTGAACACTGATAATTAATCCGGTTAAAAAATCCTGATGTCTTTTGAAGATGCAATGTTAATACATTCCTTCTGATTTTGATTTTTTCCTCTCTTGAATTATAATCATTGGAAATTTCTTATGTGCTTCTCTATATCGACTATAGATGTTCTTTTTTTGCTATAATAATAATTTAAATGAGTATCTGGAATCATGCATATAATCTCATTGATTTTCAAGCGATTTGGAAAACTGTATTCATGATTGCCGATAGTCATTATAATTTAAATTTATTATTTCTGATAGTCTTGATTAAAAGCCTTGTTTTTTGTCAGTTATAAATCAATGATATTTCTCTTGTTTAAAGAACTGAGATGAATATTGCAATAAGAAATAAAATATTATTTTTGCGGCATATCGGGTTGTCAGCTCATCCCGTCCCGATAGCCATCGGGAGTTATCGGGAGGTTCGGTCCGCCGGCTGAAGGATGAGAGGAAAGAATATATATAAGGGACGTTAGCTCAGTTGGTTCAGAGCGCTTGCTTGACAGGCAAGAGGTCACTGGTTCGATTCCAGTACGCCCCACTTATAAGTCACTGGAGTCCCAAAACCTCATCACCATTCGAAAATATCTTAAGATTTAATTGAAGAAAAACCTTTTCCCGATTCAGGTTAAGGCTGGCTTTTTAGGTGCTATTACTGATTTAGCTCTTAACGCTGGCCTGTTCCAATAACGACTTCTGGCTTCTTCCGGATCAGCCCCGATCGGAATATATATTTTTGTTTTATTATTTATAACAACTACCTGCATTTTGGAAATATCAGGCGATTTAAAAATGATTTGTTTTTTTTCTTGCATTTTCTAACTCCATTCGATTAATTAAGTTTCAATACTTTTGCTGTACTATAATAGGAAATATTTAATAGCTGATCATATACATATTATATTATAAAAGCCATCATAAGATGTTTCAGTTCAGATAAATCAATACCAATGTATATGAAGTGTTAAGAGAAATTCCTCCGTTCGGTTGAATTTGACACCGAACTCTTTAAATAAAATCCTCTGGTTTTATTTATTGTCTTAACTGGAGGTACAAAAAATATGGATATGGACTATATTATAACAACACCTTTTAACAGTAATGATTATAATCAGCCAAATATAGTCATAATTGCCGGTCTTTCCGGTTAATTAAAGCAATAATTTATAATGCTAAATCGAATTATTAACCTGATTTGCAGGCTATAGAGGTTATATTTAATTGATATCATGCCTTTTATGTCATTTTTTTATCAAATAGTCATAAGTTATTCTGATGATCACAAGACATAATTACAGATTACATTGAAATCTATGCAATCGTTTAATGCACAAAAAATTATAGTTTATATAGATTAAGAATGAAGATAATACGCCTGACGGATACCTGACTCTCAGATATCCGACATCATCATCGGATTATAAAATTTCAAGACAAAGCTCTTTGTTTGAAGCAATGTGTCGATAGCCTTAAAATTTCATCCGTAATTCAGCGCCGCTTTCCAAAAAACACATGTTCCCTGAATTGATTTGATATAAGCGTAAGCATCTTCAATTTTCCGCCTTTTAAGAATAGATGATTGAGTGTGAACCAGAAAAACCATTCTAAGAATCAACAGCCTTTTCATCGGGAGTTAGCACTCAGCTGATTGGCTTACGAAAAATCAAATCCTGAAATGTATGCCGGAGCGTCATAAAAATATTCCTTCTCGACTTCATTCAGGTTAATAAACTTCGCATAAACCAGCCCAGGCTTTGCATTCAGCATCCTGTTAAGAGCACCCATCTTGACTCCCGATCTCAGCTTGTCAAAAAGATCACTGCGGTCGTCAAGCCAGGTAAGACCTGTGTTATAACCTTCTGTCGCACAAACTGATTCAAAAAGATCTGCAAGTGATTTTTCCCTTCCCGGCTTGCAATAAATCGAATCGAAAACCAGGTACCGGAACTCTTCGGGACTAAACAGCCTTTTGAAATAAGGCGCTTTTGGCAAAAGCTTCATTATGACCCAGCCCCAGATACCCGGAATATCATAAATTGTGTATGCCGAAGGAATCGCACTCACGCCGGCAATTATTTCGTCTCCTTCCCGGAGCACATAATATTTGTCGCCGTAGAAGGCAAAATCGGTCTGGAAAAATGAATAATTACAGTAATAATCCCTGAGCTTTGATTCAATGGCGCTTTTTTCCAGAGGAGCGGTTATTCTTGTCACCCTCTTGTCGGGCTTCGGTGAAAACCTGCTGAAAGCAACTGTGAGGAAAGAGCGTATATACTCGTACCCGGCCTGGTTTACAATATTTTTCGACCGCTCATTCATGCTCTCGAGGAATGCAAACAAAATATGCTTGTCGTCTTCCTTTATGTTGTCATAGCCAAGCAGCTGGGGCTTGCTGAACAGCTCAAGCGTCTTTCCCTTGAAAGAAAAATCCTTGTCTGACTTAATAAGAGCCTTTTGTCTTCTTCTTTTTGAAATTCCAGACTGATAGGTGCTTTGAAATGCAAGATATCTGATATATGAAGAAGGAAAACGAAGGTTTCCCTGACCGGTAACCCTGTAACAGGAACCAACAGTACCAGTGACATGGTTTTTCTTATAGAGTGAGATAAACCTTATCTGGTCTTTATAAGCAGCTATCCTGGCAGCAATATTGCGCAGCTGAAACCTTAAGCCTCCTTCAGCCCCCTGTACTGCATGATTCAGAATATCCAGAATACCTTCACTGGCATAATCGGAAACCCTGACATCAAGGCCGTCATGGGTAAATAAGCTTCGCTCAAACATGTATTGATCAAATAGAATTTTTTTACAAGATACAAAATTGAACTTATGTCAGGTTACAACAGGTAAAAGGGTTGCAGCTATAAGAAGGTCTTCGGGATTTGTGATCTTTATGTTTTCCCTGTTTCCCTCAACCAGGTGAACAGTCTCTCCGGTGCTTTCAAGAACTGTTGCATCGTCCGTGAACCCATCCCTGTAATCCTGAAGGTATGCCTTTTTTATTAGTCCGGTCCTGAATACCTGAGGTGTTTGTATCAGCTTAAAATTACCCCTGCCGGCAGGCTTGTTCCCGTCCTTCGTGATCATCCTCAGGGAATCGGCCGGACTAATGACGGGAACTGCATTTCCGTATTTTTCAGCCGCTTCAAAACATCTTTTTATAGTTTCACCCGATACAAGCGGCCTTACACCGTCATGAATCGCAACAAGTCCGTCATCCTGAATGACATTTAATCCGTTCTTAACAGAAAAAAAACGTTGCGATCCTCCTCTTGCAAGAACATGAGGCAATGTAAAAAAGTACTTCTTCTGAAGTTCCGACCAGAAAGTGAATTGATTTTCAGGGATAACCACTATAATTCTGATCGATTCGTCGAATGATCTGAATCTTTCAATGGTGTGCATGAGCACAGGCTTGCCAGCAAATTCAAGGAACTGCTTGGGAATACCTGCTCCCATTCTTTTCCCGATGCCTCCGGCTACTATCAGGGCAAATTTCTGCATTTAAAATACAAATTTAAGCCTTATGAGGGAATCTGGTGAAATTGTCAGCCATTTGTTCGTATTGCACCTCCTTTGGGGATGACTGGAACGTCATCTTATTTGGTCCGCCATTGAATCCACGCGGGGGACTTTTTGACAATATAGCTGTTTACCCCCCTGGGGATCGGGGGTGAATCGTCCCCCGGACAGCCTCAAAGTGATAAAAAGAACTGGCGTTAAAATCCTCAGGTCCTCTATTCATTTGTGTATAAAAATCTTTTGATGCTTCTTTTTGGTGTTTTTGCAAACTCCTCGGGATGAATCCTGAATTTGTAAACGCCCATATAATCAGGCAGCCGATCGTTTACTGATTTCTTTGTCTGATCAAGGATACTTAAAAGCTGTTCCTTGGAGATATTGTTGGTTTTCATCATTTCATAATCGGGATAAATCAGGGCTATGAGTTTATTATCCTCCGAAATAACCAATGATTCAGCTATGTAATCCATATTATTTATTACAGACTCTATTTCCTCGGGAAATATATTTTTCCCTGAAGGGCCCAAAAGCATACTCTTGCTTCTTCCCTTGATAAAAATATTGCCTTCCATGTCCATCACACCCAGATCGCCTGTGTGCATCCATCCATCCTTATCAATTATTTCGCTCGTTGCTTTTTCATTCTTGTAATAACCCATCATTACATTGTCGCCCCGGAGAATTATTTCGCCGACTTCCTTATGTGGATCGGTTGAATCAATTGTCACCTCAAGTGTGTCGACAGGTTTTCCTGAAGCGCCAAGCCTGGTCGTATCCCATGATGTATAGCTGATAAGCGGCCCGCATTCAGTCATGCCGTAACCAACTGTAAATCTGAATCTGATTTTCCTGAAGAACCGTTCAGCCTCAGGGTTGAAGGCGGCGCCTCCGATAACGATCTCATGAAACCTCCCTCCGAAAGTATTTACAAGCTTTTTTCTTATTTTTCCCTGAATGATCTTATTGATCCCGGGAATCGCCAGCATTACTTTCATACCTGGTTTTGTTATTACCGGAAGTAATTGATTTTTAAATATCTTTTCGATCACAAGAGGCACAGAAAGGATGAGCATGGGCTTTATTTCCGCGAAAGCCTGAATAATGATCTGTGGCGATGGGGTTTTGGACAGTATTGTTATATGGCATCCGATGGTGAACGGGAAAAGAAATTCAAAAGCACATCCGTACGTATGTGCAAGAGGCAGAAATGAGACAAGCGGATCGCCGGGCATTAAAGGCATGTGATTCTGGGCAAAACGCACATTCGCCGCTAGACTGTTATGTGATAGCATAACTCCTTTTGAAAATCCCGTTGTTCCGCCGGTATAGCTTATTACTGCAAGCTTGTCGTTGGTGACATCTGAAAATTTTATGTCTTCTTTTTTCACCTCAGGATATGCTTTCTTAAGCCTTTCATCAAGCGACAGATAACACTCTTTCGCACCTGGTTTTGTTGCAGATATAATGCTGAAATCCTCAAGTGAAATAACAAAGTTTACAGCAGCTGTTTTAGTCAGATCAAGGCTTTCGTATATCTTATCGTCAGCAAACAGAATTGTTGCATCGGAATGGTTAATAAGGTTTATAAGGTCTTCAGGCTTGAAATCGGGAAGGATAGGTACAATAACGGCACCATAGGTAATTGCTGCCAGATAGACAACACACCAGTTTGCTGAGTTTCTCCCTACAAGTGCAATCTTGTCACCCTCGTTGATGCCGGTTTCCCTGAAGAAAATATGAAATTTCAGGATCTTCTCTGCGATCTCCTTGTAGGAATATCCCTCTTCCCTGTAATTTGACAAAGCTTCAATGTTCCAGTTACGGATAATGCTCTGTTCAATGTACCCGACTAAACGTTCCTTGATCATGAATTCAGGTTTTAAGTATTTGTGGCAAAGTTACGATATGAAATAGATCTGAAGAAAAAAATGTCAGGGCTTCTAAAAATTATACATTATAAGAATAGCGATCACCGAAAGGAGATTAATCACGGTCAAGAAATAATTATAGCTTTCCCTTTTCTTGGAGAAGTATTCGAGCTTCCGTGAAAAAATTCCGATTGTAGGGACAAACAGGACTATCAGAAAAATAAAAAATTCAACCCCGGGGAAAATTTTATCAAGGCCCCCCTTAAAAAGTGCTGACAGATAAACAATTATACATAAAATGAGAAGGTAGAACAGATAGCTGATCTTCAGGAGCAAGGTTGAAACCAGCCTCCTCTTATGCAACTGATGGGGTTTAAGGTATGCATAAGCTACAGACAGGATAATTATTATGAAAACTATGCCAAGTATCTGATTCAATATCGCATTGAAATTTGCCATATTCATAATTTTTAAGTGTCCGGTCATGATTCCTTTATCGACCAGATTAATGAGCTTGCTCCCAGTACTGCTGCATTCTGTGTACTTAGTTCAGAAGGAAGGAGTTTGACTTTCCCCTTATAAATATGAAGAAGGTTCTCTTCCATATATTCCCTGGCCGGTTCAAAAATAAGTTCTTTTGCCAAAGCGAGCCCGCCAAACAGGAAAATAGCTTCCGGATTAGTATGGGCTACAACATCGGCCAGCTTGAATCCCAGCATTCTGCCTGTATGCAGAAAAGCTAATTTGGCAAGAGGGTCACCTCTTTTTGCGGCATCATGTATTATTTCCGCATCAAGCTCATCAAAGCTGTATTTTCTTAATTCGCTTGGCTGAAGGCTGTCCGCCATTATCTTGAGGAGGGTTCTCTTAAGTCCGGTAGCCGAAACATAAGTCTCAAGACACCCTTTTCTTCCGCATCCGCACTCGCGGTTCGACGGTCCGGGCCTGATTGCTGTGTGACCAAGCTCTCCGGCAAAACCGTCATGCCCGTAAACAAGCTTTCCGTCAATCACAAAGCCGCTGCCAAGCCCTGTACCCAGGGTAATAACCACAAAATTCTTCATACCCTTGGCGCCGCCGTAAATCATTTCGCCTACAGCAGCAGCGTTTGCATCATTTGTGACAAGTATTGGCAGGTCCGTATGTCTCTTAAAAATATCGGCAAGCGGGATGATCCCTTTCCATGGCAACCCTGCGGAATATTCAATTGTACCTTTGTTTATGTTTCCCATCGGTGCACCAATACCAAATCCGATAAGTTCAACATCTTCTTCGATTTTTTGCAGGTTCACTGTTATCTTTTCATAGAGGGCCGCCACATAAACCTCCACTTCATCATAATAGGTTGTTTTGATCCTGTCCTCAGCAAGAATATTTCCTTTACGGTCGACAAGCCCGAAAACAGTGTTTGTACCGCCGATGTCAATGCCGGCTACAATTTGTTTTTCCCCCATAATTAACTTTTTAATATCCCTTCTTCCTGCCCCTGTCCCGATAGTTACCGGGTCCCCTGAAAGGAGCAATTATACTTTATTTTGAAACACTTTCCGTTTGAATCTGAAGTCATATAAATCTTAGAAGCCCAAAAAATTCCGGACGGTGATAATCAGGTTTTTCTGTCTCCACGGGGTTCCAGGTAAGATAGTGCGGAATTTCAAGTTTGTCACCGCATTTGTAAAAATTAGCTCTCATTGTTTTCCCCTTCAATCCCTCTATCTTATGCAGAAATAAAACCTCAAGCGGGATAGCCAGGGTGATGTCCCAGGAATATTCTCCTGTTTTCTCATTTACCGGTTTTAAACCCGAAGATGTTTTCCTCCTTATCTTTGAAATTATTTCAGGATCCGTCCGTGGCCTGTTCTCCCTTCCCGTACCTGATCCCATCAGGCAGGTTCCGATAGCGTTGAATTCGAAATTATAGTAAATCCCGTCATCTGCCGGAGAAACAAAGAACTCAACACATGAATCCTCATAAACATCCTGGTTCGATCCGGTCTTTTCTGCCTTGAAATAATGCTCTGTTACATAATACTTGAGGATGAACTCCTTTGCCGTATAAGAGATTGAAAATTGCACATCGGGCTTATAGTCAAATTCCTTCCAGTTCATTATATCGATCCTGTTTCTGGGCATAAGCTTGCCAAGCTTTTCCGATATATCATCCGGATCAGGGAAAGCCTTACCAAACTCAAGCATTCTGACTTCAAGAGTTTTCATTTGCCGGTCTAAAATCATCAGAACATAACTGACAGGAATAAAAAATGTCCTGATCAATTATCAGTTAAGTTCTTCAACAGGTTCAGGAAAGTTCGTTCAGTATAAGGGCTGCTGCACCCATAACTGCACCATTGCTTTCCGGTATGCCTGAAGGCAGTATCTTCACAGTATTTTTAAACAATACATAATTATGTTCTTCAAGGTATTTCCGTACCGGAGCAAAAAGTATCTCTCCTGCCTGTGCAAGTCCGCCGAAAAGGAAAATTGCCTCAGGGCTGGTAAATACTATTGAATTTACAATCCCGAATCCCAGCTTTTCTGCGGTGTATTCCATGGCTTTAACAGCTACAGGATCTTTCTTTGCGGCGGCCTCGGCAACCTGCTTTGATGTAAGCTGTGACGGAGGGATATCCCTCAGAACGCTTTCATCTCTCATTTCGCTGAGCATCAGGGAAACAGTTTTTACAAGGCCTGTCGCTGAAGCATATGTCTCAAGGCAGCCGTGACGTCCGCAGCCGCACTCCCTTCCTCCGGGAACCACTACCATATGCCCGACTTCCCCGGCAAATCCTGTATGGCCATATACCATCTTTCCGTCAACGACAATCCCGCTGCCAAGTCCCGTGCCAAGTGTAAGGACAATGAAATTCTTCATGCCTTTTGCGCCTCCGAAAATCATTTCACCCATAGCGGCGGCATTTGCATCATTTGTCACAACCACAGGGATATTTATCTCCTTTTTAATCAGGTCAGCCAGAGGGATAATTCCTTTCCAGACAAGATTAGGTGCATGTTCGATGGTTCCCCTGTGATAGTTTGCATCAGGAGCCCCGATACCTATGCCTGTAAGTTTTAAATCTTTCTGTCCGGCCACAAGCTTGTTAATCCCTGCAACAAGAGCTTTTACAAAATTGTTAACTATTGGATAATCAGTTGTTTTTAGTCTGTCTTCAGCCAATACCTTACCTGTATTATCTACCAGGCCGAATACTGTATTTGTACCGCCAATATCAACACCGACTACAACATTTTTCATATTTGTAAATTTTTAATTATTAATATATTATTACTCTCTGCCCGGTATTTCCGGGGAATGTTTTCGCTTTGTCAAAGAATTCAGAAATGATATGGATATCGTGAAGCCTTGCTCACTTTTTTGTTCATAAATGTATTAATTTAATTTTATGTTTTGCAATCTATTTTGTTTTAGCAGTTTGTTCGGTCTTCTTGACCTGGAAAAGTTTATAATCTTTATAATTCTTCCGCCCCAGATCCCACGTCTGAACGAGCTCCCAGTTTTCCTTAACCTCAATCTCCGCGGGATAATAGATTGCCGGTTCAGGCTGGCGGTGCAAAGTAAAATTCCCTGTGGTCCATTTGCCGTCGCGATTAAGGTCGAAAATAGCCCTGATCCTGTAAAATCCCTTTTCAAGCAGAGGAAATACCAGTTTCCCTTCACTCTTCGTATATGCCTGTCTCAGAACTTTTTCCGATTGATCGAGTAACTGAATGATAATATTCCCTTCAAAGTTTTTCAGGTCAAGCGTCAGGGTTCCGAACATTTCAGGAGTTGAAACTGTAAATTTGCTGCCAATCGAATCTGAACAATCTCCGTAAATGTTTTTAAAAGCTGCTGAATCTGCAATAAGCAGATACGATTTACCGGTCTCTATTTTAGTAAGCATATTATATCGGCACACATTCATACTGTCTTTTTCAAGCTTTACAGGTACCCTGATCTTCGATTCCTTAATCAGTTCATAAAGCCTGATCTTTGAAGTATCAGGCTCCGCAAATGGCGTTGGTGCCGTAAATGAAAACTTTTTGTCGGGCCTGACCTGTGATGAAGCAATTCCGCTGCTGACCTTGTAAGACGTGCGCTTTGCAGCTTTCCCCCTGACCCTGGGTGCAAGAAACCTCATATTGATTGAATCAGTTTTTTGCTTTATGACTCCGAGTGAATCCGTAAAAGGGAAATTTATAATTGTCAGGATATTCTGCCGGTTATAGACAGTGCTATCGGTCAGCCATATAGTTATGCTATCCCTGTTAATGCTGTTCTGGAAGAAATAAGATCTTTCACTCGCGCCGGGGATTAAAAAACCGAATTTATTTGAGTCGGGCGGAAGAGATAGAGTATAGGTCAGCTGGTACGACATCTTTCTTGATGATGAAGTGAGATATCTTGCCTGCTTTTCGGCCTGAAACAGAATAAGCTGATAGTCTCCCTTAACAGGTGGCTTAAGCTGTATCTTCCCTTTCAAAGGATTGACAGTTTTGTCTTTCCCGGATGAAGGCTTGTTTTGCGTCATTTCCTTTACCGGCTTTAAATTACTGATTTTAGTGGTGTCCTTTTTGGGAGGAAGAAAATTCTTTTCAGGCGTAATAGTGACGGTATCGGGATAAAATGCAAATCCCTCATCCCTGCTATTGTATGTCTTACTGTTGTCCAGGTCCTTAAGGGCGTAAAGCTTGTAGACTCCCTGATGGACATTGTCAATCCTGAATTCCCCGTTCTGCTCCACCCGTGTTATATAATCGGGAAGATGCTTGACTACGAAAGAATCGGCAAGATTTCTGTAAAGCATAACCATGGTGTTTTCGGGAGGATCGAGATTCAGGCCATTGCCGACATTTCCCGTAACTGAAAGGGAATCAAGATAAGAGCCGGTCGAAAGAACGAACTGGTAGTTGTTTATCGGATTCCCTTCATTGAGGTCCCTGATTGCATCCTGAAAATAAAGAGTATAGGTACTGCTGTCCCTTAGCTTTTCATTCAATCCCACACGAATGGTTTTACCCTTTATAGCAATCTGGGGTTTCTTTGCCAGTGGCGGGGAAACCATGAACTTTTCATTTATCTTGTCAAGGACCACATATTTATTAAAATAAATTATTATATCCTTGCCTTGAAAATTAAGCATGCCATTCTTTGGAATCGTCTTCAGAATCACAGGGGCTTCCTTGTCTTTGGGTCCTCCCGCAGGAGTGTTCATTTTTGCACACCCCACTGCTAGTATTAAAATGGGAATAAAGATCAGATGGCGCCGTACATGGCTCTCTTTCATCAGTGTCTTTTTTTAACAGATTACAAACTTACATTTTTTTGGTAAATACTTGCAAAATGGTACAAAAGTGGTCATTGAAACAGTCTTTTTTTATTTCATAAACATCCCTGAAAAATAATATTTCCTACATTTGGCAATTATTATAATCCACAATATGCATTTACTGGCAATTCCGTGGGATGTCAATCCCGAAATATTCCGCATAGGTCATTTCGCGGTCAGATGGTATGGGCTGCTGTTTGCCTCTTCATTCTTGTTCGGATACATTATCATGGACAGGATCTTTAAAAATGAGAACCTCAACCAACTGGTGCTTGACAAGCTTACAATCTATATGGCAGTCGGAACAGTCGTCGGAGCCCGCCTCGGCCATTGCTTATTCTATGAACCCTCGTACTATCTCAGCCACCCTCTTGAGATATTGGCAATTTGGCATGGCGGACTTGCAAGCCATGGAGCAGCTTTGGGAATACTTGCAGCAATATGGTTTTTCTCGAGAAAAGAGAAGAAAGATTACACCTGGACCATCGACCGGATCGCAATTGTGGTGGCGCTCTCCGGGTTCTTTATAAGAATGGGGAACCTTATGAATTCTGAGATATATGGTGTTGAAACTACACTGCCCTGGGGATTCGTGTTTCTCAGGAACGGGGAAACTGTACCAAAGCATCCCACACAGATTTATGAAGGACTGACATACCTTCTTATTTTTTTTCTGCTCTGTCGTATCTATTGGAGAAAGAAGGGAGAATATATCCAGGGCTTGCTGATAAGCTTGTTTCTGATCCTTGTCTTTACTGCAAGATTCTTAATCGAATTCGTCAAAGAACCGCAGGTTGCATTTGAGTCAAATATGAAGCTGAATATGGGACAGCTGTTAAGCATCCCTTTTATTATCGGAGGATTCATTTGGCTGTATGTAAGCCTGAAGCAGAAAAAAAGAGCGGTTATAAAAAGGAGTTGACTACTTCTCTACAATCCCGTAAAAAAGAACATTCAGAATTGCATTGAGCCTTTCCTCAATGTTAATCTCCTTTTTTTTCCAGAAAAGAGGCACCTCGAGGCCTTTCAGGGTTGTCTGAATTGCCAGGGCAGTATATTCACTGTTGGGGACGCTGAATAATTTCTTTCTCGTACCAAGGTAAAGGATCAGCCTGAGTATTGCCAGCTCCTCACGATCGTACTTCTCACGGATTGTCTCTATAAAATCAAAATGATCCAGATTCTGGTCAAAAATGGCATTATAATAATTCGAGAGTTTTTCGAACGCCTTCATCCTGACAAAAACATAATTCCTCAATTTATCAACCGGGGAATCAACCGTTTTAATTGCTGTAGTCAGTTCATTTCTAAGAATATTGGCTTCATAAAGTACTACGGCTTCAAATATATCTTTCTTGCATTTGAAATAATAATAAACAGAACTTTTACCCATCCTGATCGCCCTGGATATCTCATCCATGGTCGTTTTCTTATATCCGTGACGGCTGAAGATCTGCCCCGACGAGATTATGATTTTATTTCTAAACTCTTCTTTATTAACCATATATCCTTTTCAAAAAATCAGCGAAAAGTGTTTAACAAAATTAAAACTTAAAATATTCATATCAAAATAATCGAATAAAATGGTTGACAATTCTAAGAATCAGGCATTGATAAAATTCATTTTTCCTCTTTTTTTCAATTGAAAAAAGATACTTGTTAATTTTGTATTTTTGACTTTCAATTAATTTCGGCAGGAAAAGGGAAAAGAAGAATGTTAGTAGACGGGAAAAATTACCAGAGTATATGGCTCGACGAAAATGATAATAGCGTCATAAGGGTAATAGACCAGCAAAAACTGCCTTTTTACTTTGAGACAAAAGCGCTTGGTTCAGTTGAAGATGTTTTTTCAGCAATCAACGACATGACGATAAGAGGGGCCCCCCTTATCGGTGCAGCAGGTGCTTTTGGAATGTATCTTGCAACACTTGAAATTACATCAAGCTCCAATATAAACGACCATCTTGCAAATGCAGCAAGGTATCTCATTTCATGCCGCCCTACGGCAATAAACCTGTCATGGGCCGTCAATCATGTACTTGACAGCCTGATCAAAATCCCTGATCCTGCAAAGCTTTCCGGAACAGCACTGAGTGCAGCGCTTGAAATCTGCGAAACCGAAAAGGAAAACTGCAGGAAAATAGGGGAAAACGGGTTGAAAATCATAAAGGAAATCAGCGGGAAGAAAGAAGGGAAACCGGTAAATATCCTTACCCACTGCAATGCAGGATGGCTTGCATGCATCGATTATGGAACAGCTACCGCCCCTGTTTACCTTGCCCGCAGGAAAGGGATCCCGGTTCATGTATGGGTCGACGAGACAAGGCCGAAAAACCAGGGAGCACGTCTTACAGCCTGGGAACTTGGCAAGGAGGAAGTGCCGTATACGCTCGTCACCGACAATGCCGGAGGATATCTGATGCAAAAAGGAATGGTCGACCTTGTGCTGGTGGGAAGCGACCGGACAACCAGGAAGGGGGATGTCGCAAACAAGATCGGAACATACCTGAAAGCTCTTGCTGCAAACGATAACGGAATACCTTTTTATGCAGTCATGCCCTTATCCTCTTTTGATCTTACAATATATAACGGCCTGGAAGAAATTAAAGTTGAAGAAAGGGATCCCGAAGAGGTGACTTCAGTCACCGGCTTTTCGGAAGGTAAAATCATGACGGCAAGGATTTGCCCTGAAGGTGCAAAGGCCGGAAATTGGGGATTTGACATTACTCCTGCACGCCTCATTACGGGACTTATTACCGAAAAAGGAATATGCAGGGCGGAAGAAAATGAAATAAACAAAATGCTTTCAGATAAATTAAAATAAAATGGAAGGGGTAGTAAAATTCAATTGCCACTGGAATCAGTCGGGACCAGTGATTTCTGACGAACAATATGAAATAATCAATTACTGGAGGGAGATCCTTTACAATATGGACCTGGTAGGCGCATACGAAAACGGAGTCGGATTCGGGAACATCAGCATGAGGATTGGTGGTACAAATCAGTTTGTAATTACAGGTTCCGCAACCGGGGAAATTCCTGAACTTGAGCCGGGACATTATGTAAAAGTAAATTCATTCAATATTGATGATAATGCGGTTCAGTGCATAGGTCCGCTTAAGGCCTCTTCCGAATCACTCACTCATGCAGCAATATATCAGGCCGATCCCGGAGTAAATGCTGTAATACATGTTCATAGCATTGACCTGTGGGATGAGCTTATCTATAAAGTGCCAACCACTAATCCGTCAATGGATTATGGTACACCCGGGCTGGCGAAAGATATATTCAGGCTTTTCAGCGATTCGGATGTTTTTGAAAAAAGAATAATTGTAATGGCGGGCGACAGGGCAGGCATTCTCACTTTCGGCCATGATATGGACGAGGCCGCAAACGTGCTTATGCAATACCTCAGGAAAGAAGAATGACCAAAATAGCCGTAATAGGTGGTTCAGGACTTGAGAACCCTGATATATTAAAGTCTCCGGCAGAAAAGTATGTCGACACTCCTTATGGTAAACCATCCTCATCGCTCCTTTGCGGGACTATAAACAACGCTGAAGTTGTCATTCTTTCGCGTCATGGCTATAACCATACAATACCTCCGTCGCAGGTAAACAACAGGGCAAATATTTTTGCATTGAAAGAAGAGGGATGTACACATATTCTGGCAACAACAGCCTGCGGGAGTTTGAGAGATGAGTTCAGGAGGGGAGACTTGATAATTCCGGATCAGTTTATCGATTTTACGAAGCGGAGAAATACAACCTTTTTTGAAGAGTTCGAACCGGGGGAGATGAAACATACTCCAATGGCTGACCCGTTTGATAAAAAGCTGCGTTCCCTGCTGGTCACCTCAGCATGGAATATGGGCCTTGACATTCATGACAAGGGAACGATTATCACTATTGAAGGTCCGAGGTTTTCCACAAGAGCCGAATCGAAAATGTTCCGCCTCTGGGGGGCTGACATCATCAACATGTCTGTGGCACCGGAGGTTATCCTGGCAAATGAACTGGGCATCCCCTATGCCGTGGTTGCAATGAGCACCGACTTTGACAGCTGGAAGGAAGATGAATTACCTGTATCATGGGAAGAGGTGATTAAAGTATTACATGAGAATGTAAACAGGGTACTAAGACTGCTTCAAGATGTCATTGGCAAGATATAATCTTACAGATACCCCTTTTGATGCAGCCGGATGTTCCCGATCCGATAAATAAAAAAAGGACTTCAGTTCCTGATGCAGCGGACAGATATTCCGCAACTTTTACTGTAATCAAAAAAATGAATATCGCAATCAACATAGCTCAGAATGCGGATCAGGGCTGTTGCAGGAGATGTCTCTGTAGAAGACCACCAGTAGCCGTAGCTGGTCAGACCATAAAATTCACCATTGACAGCCCGTGCACCGCCGGGAAGACCGCAAAAGCCTTTCTGCCCGCTTTCATTGCCCTGATCTGTCGACCCGGGAGCCCTCATTTTTAATGCTGCAGCAACTCCATTCCCAAGATAGTTTGTCAGCCCGGTCCATTCTTCATCAGAAGGCACATGCCATCCTTTTGGTGCAAATCCTCTCGGATCTGCCAGGGCGTACCAGTTATAAAGCCTGCCATATTTCCCGGCATTGCCCCGGTCATTTTGAATGATGCAGCAGGCAGCTTTCCCCTCTGAACCGTACTTTGTCCATTCTTCCGGAGACCTCACTTCAGGGATTGAGTCACCATTTCTGAACCGGCTTACATTAATGTTTTCAGCCATCCAGATCTGACTCCCGATTCTCAGGGTTTTGTATTGGTTACCGTCAATATCGTTAACTCCACCGCGACAGGAAGACAAAACTATTGATGAAGAAATTAACAGGCATCCGTATATTTTTTGCAAAGTATTCATGTATTATCCATAAATCGTTTTATCAAGATTACGCTAAAATAACAAATAAAGTCTTTATTAATGTTATGCTTTCTTCAGTTAAAAATAAGCTCTTTCCCTAGTTATTCAAATTAGGTATTTCTTCCGTTCGGGATCGAAGAGATGAAGAAGGGAATGATTCATAATAAAAAACAAAGGTGAAAATTTATTTTATTCAGGAAGAGTCAGGTGTGAATTGGTTTCTCATTAAATTTTCTAAATTTGAAAGTTATGATACGCTGAACCAGGTTAACCAGATAAACTGCAATTAAGTATTAACATTAAAACAGATAAAATGAAAACAAAGATCCTTGCTCTGTCCCTTCTCCTTTGTATAATTGGAATTTCATTCAAACCAAAGACTAAGGAAGTTAAGCCTCAGCCGGTAACGGCTTCTCAAACTACTGATTTTCAGAAAATGATTACTGCAAAAGTCTTCATTAAGCTGGGAAGAGAATCAGATTTCCTGTCGGCAGCACAGGTAATAATCGGGAACACACGGAAGGAAGAGGGCTGCCTGGGTTATATGCTTTACCAGGATCCTTTTGAAAAAGGCAATTTCATTTTTGTTGAAAACTATAAAAACCAGGCTGCAATTGATGCTCATTTTGCAGCTCCTTATTTTAAGGAATTCGGGACCAAAACTGCTGATATGACATCCAGGCCGACGGAGATAAAAATATTTGATATTGCCGGGGTAAAATAGCTGTGCAGCATCTTTTAATCGTTCCCTGCATTATTTTAATTGAAGACTATCTCCTTTTATTTTCCGTCATGCACGGGCAGGGCTCGGCTTTTCTTTTCCTGTGCTTATAATTTGTGGCACAACTTATATCCGTAAATAAAATGATTAACAAGAAAGATATCTTCAGACTGGTTTCAACAATTGTTGAACAATGTTTCATTTTAAAGATCTTAATCATTTCCTGGCTGGTTAAAAATAGTATTTGACCTGTTGCAAATATAGGTACATTTCGTATTTTTACGAGAAACAGGGATAATTAATAAACGTTCCCTCCCTATTGCAAAGTATTATTTTTTCTTTGTTTTTTTTATTATCCTGATCTTCATAAATTCCTTGATGTATTTTCTTGCGATCTTCCAGTTTTCAAAGTTAATGCTGTACCCGGCTCTTGATGCGTCAACGCTCTGCTTTATAAGTCCCGCATCCTTAAGCCCGGTCAGGTGCTGTGAAACTGTTGAATCAGCAAGCGGCAACTCACCGGATAATTCGCCAAAACTGCATGTTTCACGCGAAGCCAGATTCCGGAGGATCGCAATTCTTGCCGGGTGCCCAAAGGCTTTTGCAATCCTGGCTATCCTTATATCTTCCTTTGAATAATTGCTTTTATTTCCTGACTTCATCTTATTAATTTTAACGATGGAAAGAAAAATCAGTCGTAATTATATTCGTAAATTTACGAATTAACTCTTTAATACGATAAAAATAAATAAAATGCTGGAAATTTCTGCCGATGAGGTTAGAAATAACTGAGTTCAGCATTTCGCCGGAATACCGGATTAATTGACTAATTTTGATTTGTTGTAATTCTTTTCTAAAAAATTATGCAATGAAGGAACTTCCCTTAAGTAAAGCATTTATGCTTCTGGAGCCCGGTCCGGTTATTCTGGTTACAACAAACATCAGGGGGAAAAACAATATTATGACCATTTCGTGGCATATGGTCATGGATTTCACTCCACAGTTTGCCTTACTGACCGGATCATGGAACTACTCTTATGAAGCTCTCGTAAAGAACAAGGAATGCGTAATTGCCATTCCTGCAGCTGACATCTCGCGGAAGGTGGTTGAAATCGGTGGATGCTCCGGTTCCGATACTGATAAGTTCAAAAAGTTCGCGCTCACGCCGCTCAGGGCAAAATTGGTAAAAGCCCCGCTCATCAAAGAATGTCTTGCAAATATAGAATGCCGTGTTACTGACTACATTGAAAAACACAACATTTTCATTCTTGACGCGGTGCACGCCTGGATAGACCCTGCCAGGAAGGAACGCCGGACAATACACGCCAACGGAGACGGAACATTTGTGGTTGATGGCCGCACCATAAATTACCGGGAGCTTATGCTTGCAAAACTTCCTCCGGGAGTATAAATTCTGATTAATGCAAAACAAATTACTTCTTGCAGCTATTTTTCTCTTCTTTCATGCCCTGACCTCAAATTGTCAGGAAGCAAAAACTGAAGAAAGGAAGCAGAAACTGGTTGCTGAAACTGACAGTATCCTGCAAAGTCAGGTTGACCTCGGCAATATCCCCGGAGCTGTTATACTTATTAAAAAAGATAACCAGGTTATCTGCAGACGTGCATACGGATATGCTCAAAAATATGACTACAACCATAACCTTCTCACTCCGCCTGAGAAAATGACTGTCGATCACCTTTTTGACATTGCTTCACTCACGAAAGTAATAGGGACCACGACGTCGCTAATGTTACTTGTCGACAGAGGACAAATCAATATTGAAGATCCGGTATGCAAATACATCAGAGCTTTTGATTCTCCGGATAAGAAAAAGATCACAATCCGTAACCTGCTCACCCATACTGCAGGTTTATATGAATGGTACCCGCTTTATTACCGCGCTTCAGGCAAACAGGAATGTTACAGGTTAATAGGAGAACTTCCTTTGAGGTTTCCTGTCGGAGAACAACACAGGTACAGTGATCTTGGATTTATTCTCCTTGGTGAAATTATTGAAATTGTTTCAGGCCTTCCTCTTGATCAGTTCATGAATCAGAATATATTTATGCCGCTTGGCATGAAAGATACGGGCTTCAATCCGCTGAAATCGCCTGGTCCTTTAAAAATTGCTTCAACATCGGCAGGAAATCCTTACGAAAAAAGAATGGTTTATGATTCTACTCTCGGTTTCAGATTCAGGGAGATTGATCCTTTGCAATGGAACGGCTGGAGAACTTATATTCTCAGGGGAGAGGTAAATGACGGAAATGCCTGGTATGCCAATGGAGGAATTTCGGGTGCGGCAGGATTGTTCTCAACCGCTGACGACCTCCAGAAGCTGGTCGACATGCTGATCAGCAAGGGTATGGTTGGTTCAAAACAGTTTATAACCGTCAAAACGATCGAAACATTTCTGACGAAGGATAAATTCAATAACGGTCTCGGCTGGATGATGGACCCCGCTAATTCATTTATGAAGAATGCGCCGGATGGTTCGTTTGGCCATACAGGATTTACAGGCACAAGCATTGCCGCGATACCCCGCGACAGAATTTCAATTATCCTTCTGATCAACAGGCAGAATACGGGCTTGCCGGACAATGGTGAATATTATAATGTCAATCCGGTCAGACTACAGGTATTCAATGCCGTAAGAAAGTTTTTATTCTGATCGAGTAGGAGGAAAATAAAGTAGTTTTCCTCCTACTTTATTTTCCGACCTCTCACACCACCGTACGTACGGATCACGTATACGGCGGTTCCTTAATAAACAACTCTTACCGATTCATAATAATCCAACAAGAAAACGTATCCGGCCTTGCGTAAACGATCGTTAGTGATAGTACGTGACAGGATAAAACTATTGGCTATGTGCCAGTAGCCTTTCCGTGTGTTCGCCCATTCATAAGCCTTGTATTTGTTAATGCCAAGCCTAATTAAATTTGCCATTCTGGTTTTAATCCGTTTCCATTGTTTCCAGATTACCATACGTAGTCTGCGGCGATACCACTCGTCCGTTCTCTCCAAAAGATTTCGCATATCGGCCAACATGAAGTATTGCACCCAGCCTTTGATGTATTGGCTTAGTTCTTCCTTCCGACGTTGGTTACCCCATCCATTGCTTCTTGATGTCAACTGCTTAATGCGGGTTTTCATCTTTGTCACACTTTTTGGGTGTATCCGTAGCCGACCTTCTCCTTTGAGTTGGTAGAAGGAGTAGCCAAGGAACTTTATGTCCTTCACGGTTGCAACCTGACTTTTGTCCCGATTGACTTTTAAGAAGAGCGTCCTCTCTATGTAAGATACGATGCTTTCCATCGTCCTTTCGGCACTACGGTGGCTCTTGCAGAGTATCACCATATCGTCCGCATAGCGAACAAACTTATGTCCCCTCTTTTCAAGCTCCCAGTCCAGCTCATTCAGCACGATATTCCCCAGCAGCGGACTTAATGGCCCGCCTTGCGGTACGCCTTCATTGGTTTCTTCGTAGTGGTCTTCCTGCATTACTCCTGCATTGAGGTATTTATGGATAAGTGACACCACTCGTCCGTCCTTGATGGTTCGGGAAAGTACCTCTATAAGCTTACTGTGATTAACGGTATCAAAGAACCGTTCCAGGTCTATATCGACTGCGTAGTCATAGCCGTGAGTAATGTAATCCTGACATTTACGAAGAGCCTGGTGGGCGCTGCGCCTGGGTCTGAACCCATAGCTGTAGGATGAGAACTGTGGCTCGTAAATCGAGGTCAGTTTTTGTGCAATGCTTTGTTGAATTACTCTGTCAACAACCGTGGGAATGCCCAACTGGCGTTGTTTTCCGTTTTCTTTGGGTATGCATACCCTTCTTACTGGATTGGGGCAATATTTCCCCATTTGGATGGACTTAATTAGAATATCCTTGTTGGCGACAAGATAGTCCTTTAAAGACTCTACCTCCATCTTGTCTATTCCACCCGCACCTTTATTGCGCTTTACTTGTTTGAATGCTGCATTCAGATTCGAGGGTGAAAGGATTTGCTCTAAAAGCCCATTCCCTAATCGATAATCATTGGTGGTGAGGTTGTTTTCAGTTATCCACATGAAAGTCTGCCCTTCCACGTAGCCTTCGGATGCCGTCCTATCTTTCCGTGGACAGGTCTCTGATTGCTCAAAGATTTTCTGCTTTCTTCCCTTCATGTTGGTAACATTCATTTACTACTCACTCGTTAAGGTTCAGCCCTTCCCACATTTGGTAGTTATGTGGTACTATGGCTTCGGCTGACTTCTCACGATAAACCTTCTTTCGACCATGATTCATACTCCGTTTCTTCATGTCCGTGAGACCTCCCCGGGTAAAAACGATAACTTTCATCCCATCTATCTGCTCCATTTACCTTGGTTACCCCGGACAGAATCGGACTTTGTTTTGTATTGCAAACTCATCCGGTAACCTTAGGCCTTTTATGAAGTTTCTGTTCGTCAGACCGGAATTTTGCCGCCGGCTTCCTTCAGATTCCACCTCGCGATGGACACCCTTGCCTTTGGCTAACGCTTCCTTCTGTCAAGGCGCGTTCGGGACTTTCACCCTATAGTTATCGCCCATGCCGGGCGCACAATGAAAAAACCGGCGCAATGTCCGGTTTTTTCTATAAATGTTTTAAATCCTACCACCATTTTTTAAACAGGCGGCTAAATCTGCGGTCGAAACTTTTGGTTGTGCCGTTAAGGTTGTTTGTTACTGTTACAAGCGTAAAATGCATGTGATCAGGGTCCTCCTGGAAAGATATCTGATACGAATCAGTACCAACCACGTATGTAATTGTTCCGGCGGAGATTATCAGGCTGCCTTTGTAATCCGTAATAATAAGCTTGGAAGTGATTGTTTTTGTATATTCCTCGCTTTTTTCATTAATACCGGTAACTGTACCCTCATATGTAAGCGTATCAGATGAAGCCAGATGCCTGAAGTGTATATCCAACAGATCAAGAGGCGTATAGGTGACATTTTTAAAATGTGATATAGCTGTGCGCACTTTGTTGACAATACGCGTAAATTTAAGCGTATCTGTTTCTCCGGTAGTCACTTCGGCGAAGTTCATATCAGCAACAATATTGTCAATTACAGAAATCCTGATCGATTTCAGTCCATTGAATTTGATTGCTTCCTGTGTCCTGGTAACTGTTCTTGTGCCATTCAGCACAAATGTTGTGCTGTCAGTGGTTACGGCAAAATCATCAAAAACCAACGACCTTGTGACCAGCCTCGGGTGACTTGCATCAGCAAGTGAAATTGTCACAGTGATGGTGCCATTCTTGATAATGGGTTCGTTGGCACTGCTGTCCGCATAGCTATAGTACTTCAGAGTAACCACTTTTGGGAAAGTGGTGCTGTCAGGGTGGTCCACAGTTATCATAACTGTGTCCGAAGGGTTGCCAAGTGACGATTTCATAGCAGCAACCGCATAGTTATTGTTCTGCAGTTCATCAAGTTTGCTGTCAATATCTTCTTCGGTCTTATCAGCAATCGCATCCTGGGCATCAGAATTTTGTAACTGAGCTGTCTGTTCGCTGGAAGTCAGGCTGCCAGAGCTTGAAGAATCCTTCTTGCAGGAAATCAACGATATAACCATTGCCACACAAAAGAAGAAAAGCAAAAAACCAATTTTTCTTGTTTTCATAATAGTTCGTTAAGTTTGAAGTTAAAAACTTTAATTCCCCTTTTAGATGTAACTATTGCCATTAGGTTTAATCCGGTAATGACAAATAGTTTTTATTTATTTCTGCCTCTGAGCTGTTAATAACGGCCAGGGTTGGATTAAAGTATATCCCCAGGTGTTAAATGTTACCATCACCTGAACTTAAACAACCAAAAAAACAAGTATCTGATTCCGGCTTATAGTCTGACTTTCAGGATTTTTTGAATCAGTATTTTATGGCACAAAATCCATCCGGACGTAAAACCTTGAATGCAAACCGCGGGTTGACATTTTTCAGTTCCGCCGTGAAAGTATCACCCGGTTTTAACACAGGCAAAGCTATTTCTTCCAGCTTATTGTCAATCGTATAATAGCTTAATCTGTAAAAGCGCAGGGTATATGCGGGGATGTCATCCTTAACCCTGATTTCAATTGTGGCATCTGAATTGCCATTTCTTTCGACCCCTGTAATGTCGACTGGAGAAGCCAATTGCTTCAGGACAGAATAGGAAGGTTTTGGGTTAAGGTACATATCGGTGATTCCATGCCGCCGTATTTTGAATTTGCCAAGGCCCTCTTCACCCATATGGGTCCTGTAGTCATTCAGGCAGAAATAAATATAACCGATGACAAAGGGCTGTTTTTCCCACTCTTTTATATGGTAAATCATTTCATCAATCCTGCGGGCGTCACCACCTGAAAAGCGTGGCTCGCATAAACCATTTTCGGTTATAAGCAGAGGACGGTTTCCGATAGCTCCTTTGATTATGCTGAATTTCTCAGGGACCTCACTGCGATCCTTGCCGTGCCAGGTGCCAATATATTCGTTCCAGGTAGGAATATCACAGATGAGCGATTCATCGTTCTCTTTCCTGTTGAAAATATCGTTTGATACAACTGTCACAAATCTTGTCGGATCAAGCTTCCTTACAAAATCCCGAAGCTCCGTATAATTCTTTTTATCCGTATTGCCGTAAACTTCGTTGCTGAGTCCCCATGAAAATATACACGGATGATTGTAATGAGCTTCAATATTATCTTCAAGCTGCTTGTGGGCAGTATTTATAAGCTCCGGAGTCAGGTTGCCAGGATTCTGCCACCAGGGCATTTCTTCCTGGACCAGGATTCCGTATTTATCCATCAGGCTCAGGAGATAGTCATCCTGCTGCCAATGGAAACGTGTAATACAAATATTCAGATCTTTCATTGCATGAACAACCGAATCCATGTAGCTTTGTGGCTCAGCTGCCCCATATTTCGGATTACTGCAAGGCATATACTCCAGGCCCGGCAGCCTTACTTTTTCTCCGTTCAGGAATAGTTCATCACCTTTAAGTTCCAGCTTTCTGAATCCAAACACCGAGGTGTCGTTATCAGAAACGACTGACTTATTTATAACTGAAGTTTCGAGCTCATATAAACAGGGAAAGTCAAAATGCCATGGCTTGATTTTCCCGAGACTGAATGAAGCTGAAAAAACACCATCAGAAGTCTTCAGATCGGCTGTAACAGACTGAATAATTTTCCCTGATCCTTTTTCCCTGAAGATAAATGCGAATTTTGCTTTTTTGATCCCGCCTTCCCACAGTTTTATGCATACCCCGGCTTCGCCTGTGCTGTCATTAAGACTGATCTTTGGTGTGATATGTACATACCTGAGCGAAGGTTTACCTGTTATTTCAAGGGCAACAGGGCGAATAATACCTCCGTCATTTACCCAATCGAACGATTCCCTGTACGGAAAAGCTTTATCAGAATATTCATTGCTGACAGATACAACAATAGTATTTATCGTTCCGAACTTAACGAATCCGGTGATGTCAATTACAAAAGGCGTGAAACCTGAATTAAAGTTTTCTCCGGCTTTTATTCCGTTAATGTAAACAACAGCGTCCCTGTAAACAGCATTGAATTTCAGGAGGATACTTTTGTTTTTCCAGTCGTTTTGCATCATGATATCTTTCTGATACCATGCCAGTCCGGCATATTCTTCGGTTCCGGGTTCGATGTTCCATGTATGCGGTACTTTTACTATATGGTAAAGCTTATCAGGAATTCCGTTCTGCCAGTTTTCCTTCATCCGGAGGTTTGAAGAATCAATAGCAAATTTCCAGTTTCCATCAAGTGACAGTATTTGCCTGCCCTGGCCCTGTGCAAAAACAGAGGTACATAACAGTACCATTATCAGTTTAAAAAGTTTTGAATCCATCTTTATATTTTAAAATATGTCATTCTCGGATACAATTTATTAATACGACGGATTGACCAGGATCTCATCTGCAAAGATCCATTGTCCAAGACCGTTAACTGCATATATCCTGACGAACCTGGCATTCTCATTCAGGTCTTCAGCCATTGCAATATCAATCCAGCAATCATACCTGTCATTTAAATACTGGTCCATTGGTACCGTTTTGAGAGTCCTGAAGTTTTTTCCATCGTCTGACACTGAAAACTCAACGCTTGTCGGCAGAAAGATATCTTTCAGCTTATATGTCAGGAAGCGTGCCGCCAGTTTTCTTACTGGCTGTTTTGTTTCCAGATCAATAACAGCTATCATATCATTTTTCTCAAACCCCAGCCAGTTTTTATCTGTATAATCTTCAGTTCCAAGTTTCCCGTCTGTGAGATTGCCGCCGGAATAAGCAGGAGAAGGCCGGAACTTGAAAATTACCGGTTTTGATATTGCATCATGTTTAAGGTCTGAAAAAAAGGAGGCTGCCAGCAACGGCCATCGTCCTTTCCCGTCCTTCCAGTCCATGTATTCAGTGTATGCTTTGGCTGCAAATACAGGCTGACCTATCGGCATTTCAGAACCGGGTTTGTCATAGATTCCGCATATTGCAAAGCTTGTCACTTCATCAACTCCGGCTTTGCTTACTCCGGCAAGCTGGGAAAGGAACCGCGGCAATGGGGCCGGAATCAGGGCTGATGGACGGACATTCAGTCCTTTTTCCCAGGTAAAGGATTCATCATTTGCCCACAGTTCAATTTTGGTCTTGTTGTGAACTTCCCGCAAACGGGCAAAATTTTCTTTCATGTGAGGAAGAGGCATCGGCTCAACAACACACCCGACCTCATCCTGATATGCTATAATATCCACTTTAAGTTTTGAAATCTGTTCGGCGAACCTGCGGTCATCAAACTTTGCAAGGCGCAAGCCATAGGGTGAAATCATCACTTTTTTATCCGGAGTAAGCTTTTTTGCTTCGTCGGTCAAAGAGTTTGCAGCATCAACCGCTTTCTGGGAAAGGTAAGGACCAATGACACCTTCACAAGGCAGGTACCAGCCATAGAATGATTTATGCCCCGAAAACAGCTTTGCTGTTTCATGCATGATCTTTACCTGTATAGCTCTGATTTCGGGTAACACCGGATTGTCATCCTGGTCTTTTGCCCATCCGGTACTCATAAATACCTTCATTTTATTTTCATCGGCCGCATTCATTACCGCCTCAACCGGGCTTCCCCTGTTTGCAGGATAATATGGCGGCATAAAGTCTGACGGATAAAATGACCTGCCATCAATTGCCACATACATGATAACGACATATTCGACTCCCATTTCTGAGAGCTCTTTTACTTTCAGCCTCCAGAGATCAGGTGAAGTTATATCAACCTCTGCCGGGTTCATGTATTTATTCCTCTCATCCTGATAAACAAAATTTATCCATGTTCCCCGGACCTGTTTCGGAAAAGACTGACTTTGGGCAACTGCTGCGTTACAGAAAGTCAGTGAAACAAGTATTAAAGTTGTCCTGGCAAATACCTTTATTAAATTTAAATCCATGGGATTAAAAACAAATGTTATTTATTATTGAACCGGCTCAAACATTAATTATAACGAGAAATTATTCGGGACTCTCCTGAGTGCTTTGCAGGACTGGATTTCTTTCGTTCCCAATTTATAAAACTTCAGTCAATTCCAAACAAGAAAATAGGTTAAATCCCGCTTTTCAAATTAAGACTGCTAAAATTCAGCCAGGGACGGGTTGTATATCCTCAGGGAATATTCCGGATAATTATATGCAAATACTTTTTTGCTAAATTAGCATACCTAAAAACCACAAATAATCATGACACCGGAAAACACCTATGATAAGTCCGTAAGAACTTATTCCAACAAAGGAAATCCTGCATACATTATCGCTCTGACCCTGGTTGCTACACTGGGAGGATTATTGTTCGGTTACGATACCGCTGTTGTAAACGGCGCTGAAAAATCACTTGTTGAACTGTTTATTACAAAAATCCTGAATCCTGTAAATCATGAATATACGATCAGGCTCATCAGTCAGTATAAAATGCTGATGACACTTTGCATTTATCTGGTAATCCTGGTTATCTCAAGCCAGATAGTAAGGCTGATGGGGGTTAAAAAAGGAGGACTGATCAGCGGAGGACTATTTACACTGGTGACAATATGGGCCGTAAGTTTTCTTCATAAATCAATCCCTACGGAAGGTGCAGCCTTGCAGGGTACCGCAGATGTAATCAAGGGATTTGTCATTGCCAGCGCCCTGATAGGTTGCATTATAGGTGGCGCACTTTCAGGTTTTATTTCAAAATCGCTCGGCAGAAGAAACGGACTGATAATAGCTGCTGTTGCTTTTTTTGTATCTGCTGTCGGTGCATGGAAACCTGAGTTTTTTAATATTTTCGGTACCCTGCCTGTTTTTTCCTTCTTTTTTTACAGAATAATTGGTGGAATCGGAGTGGGCATTGCTTCCATGATCTCTCCCATATACATTGCAGAAATAGCTCCGGCCGAAAGCCGTGGCAAGCTTGTTTCATTCAATCAGTTTGCCATTATCTTCGGAATGCAGGTCATTTATTTTGTCAATTATTTTATTGCAAAACAGGGAAACGAACAATGGCTTGTAAACGAGGGGTGGCGCTGGATGTTCTTATCTGGCGCCATACCCGCAGGTTTATTCCTGATCCTTTTGATATTTGTGCCTGAAACACCCCGTTATCTGGTAATGAAAGGCAAAGAAGGGAAAGCACTTAAAGTTCTTAATAAAATTTCCGGAACAAATAATGCTCCTGTTATACTGGAAGAGATCAAAGGCACTCTTCATGAAACGAGTGCCCCCTGGCTTTCATTTGGTTTTCTTGTCATCTTTATAGGCATCATGCTTTCGGTCTTTCAGCAGTTTGTCGGAATTAATGTAGTGCTCTATTATGCGGGGAATATTTTCAGGAATATGGGTGCCTCAACTAACTCTTCACTTTTACAAACAATCCTGGTCGGCAGTGTGAACCTGACCTTTACAGTAGTGGCTATAATAACTGTCGATAAATTCGGGAGAAAGCCGCTTATGATTATCGGTGCGTTGGGGATGGCTGTAAGCATGACTTTACTTGGTTTATCATTTTATACCCATAATGAGGGTGTAATAGCTCTCATTTTCATGCTTGCCTACACAGCATTTTTCGCAATGAGCTGGGGACCCGTGACATGGGTGCTGCTTTCAGAAATATTTCCAAACAGCATCCGCGGGGCCATGTCAATTGCTGTTGCTGCACAATGGATTGCCAACTGGCTGGTTTCACTTACATTTCCCATATTGAATGACAATCAATGGCTTACCCGGCAGTTCAACCATGGATTTTCATATTGGATATACGGGATAATGGGTATTCTGGCAGCTCTGTTTGTATGGAAGCTGGTTCCCGAGACCAAAGGAAAGTCGCTAGAAGGAATTGAAAAGATATGGAAAAAATATAGCGATTGAATCCGGGTCAGATCCGGTCAGCTTCAGAAATAAATGTCGCGTTCCCCCTCACCTATTGTCTGAAGGTTTGACGATACTTTCTCTTTCATCCCTTTGTTATCGAACTCCTGAACCAGCTTATCAATCAGTGTCAGGCCCTTTGCCTTTGTAGCGGGAGATGCAAAATCTTCAAGGTATTCCCTGAAAGTAAACATTGCATTCGGCTTGCAGTATTGCTGGATAAGCCCGGGTTTTGCAAGGTCCATAAAGTCCTGCCCGGTTCTTCCCATCCGGTAGCAGCCTGTACAGAATGAAGGTATAAACTCTTCATCTGCCAGTGATGATACAATCTGGTCGAGGGTACGGTGGTCGCCAAGTGCAAACTGGCTGCCTGTCTGTTCCTCTTCGTGGGTATATGCCCCGGGATTGGTGCGTGATCCGGCAGATATCTGACTTATACCGTAATGAATCAATTCATTGCGCATGGCATCATTTTCGCGGGTGCTGAGGATCATTCCCGTATAAGGCAGTGCGATTCGTATTATTGCAACAAGTTTCTTAAAATCATCATCGCTTACCTTTGCAGGTATCCGGTCAGCATTCGGTGCTCCCACAGCAGGCTCGATACGAGGCACACTGACTGTATGCGGTCCGCATCCGAAGGCCCTTTCGAGATGTGCAGCATGTTCCATCATTGCAAGAACTTCAAAACGATAATCGATCAATCCCAGCAAAGCTCCGATGCCGATATCGTTTATGCCGCCTTCCATTGCTCTGTCCATGACCGTAAGACGATATTCATAGTCTCCCTTTTTGGTATCAGCAGGATGGAACTTTTTATATAATTCAGGATCGTATGTCTCCTGGAAACAGACGTAGGTTCCGATCTTCTCCGCTTTAAGTCTTGCAAAGTCCTCTACCTCCATCGGCGCCAGTTCAACGTTTATACGGCGGATATAATCCCTGCCACTGTTTTCCCTGGCAGTATAAGTGGTACGGATTGCCTCAACCATATAGTCGGTATCATTCCTCCGGCTCTCGCCGCAGATAAGGAGAACCCTTTTATGGCCTTCACGAAGAAGAGTTTTTGTTTCTTCTGAAATCTCATCCATTGTAAGCACTTTGCGTCTGATAATCTTGTTATCACGCCTGAATGAGCAGTATGTGCAGTTGTTTATGCACACATTCCCTGTATATATTGGAGCAAAAAATACCAGCCGTTTCCCGTATATTGCTTCTTTTACAGTACGGGCCGTCTCCATTATCTTATGGATAACATCCGGATCCTCAACCCTCAGGAGAACTGCAACTTCCTCAAGATTCAAGCCTTTTAACTTTAAAGCTTTGTTAAGGATAAAATTTACCTCGCCTTCAACCGGCGCTTTCCCTTCAATCAGCGAGTACAGTTTGTCCCTGTCAATAAATAATTTGTTGCGTTCACTCCTGTCCATTGTTTTGCTCCTCCTTGTATTTTGTAAGTACAGATTTCACCTCAACGTTTTTTAAGCGTCCTATCTTTCCGGTAAGAGCATTGATTATTTCGGTCGAACCCTCAATGACAAGAGAGATAACGTTAATATTGCGATGGTGAAAAGGTAATCCCTGCCGGGCAAGAATAATACTGCTGTATTCGGATAATAAGGCATTTATATCGGGAACAGGTTCCCTTCCTTTGATCAGGATCGTGATAGTGCCGATTCTCTTTTCCATCAGATGCTCTTTTGGATTAGAATTATTTTAAAACATCCGGATAACTTTGAACAGGCAAATGCCGGTCCTCAGAAATATCCGGCTGCAAATATATAAAATATTAATTGTGATAATTCAGAATCAAAGATAATTAACCAAATTCAAATGCCTGCATCAAATTAAATGCTCTGGTCCTGAGAACCTTATTCATCCTGGCTGAGCGAAATTATCTGAACACAGGAATTCATTCTTTCAGTGCTGTTCAGAAAGCTAAATTGCCGGTGACCCCGATTTTTCCAGGTCGGATGCAAGTTTCTTATCTGATTTCCTGTACATTCATAAATCAGGGCCTGTGCATTTCGAGGGCTTTCTGAATTGCCGATTCGACAAGAGGTTCCATGACTTTATAGCCTGCAAGGTTCGGATGTACACCGTCGAATGTAAGTTCTGCCCTGAGTCCGTGACGTTCGTCGGCCATGGGTGTGAAGTAATCCAGATATATGCATCCGTTTTTTTCTGCGTAATTTTTAATCCAGACATTCAGTTGCACAACCTTTTCAGCAGGTTGCATTCCGGGCCGCCAGGGGAAATCAAAAGCCGGAAGAACCGAGGAGAGAACCACCGTCACGCCATTTGATTTTGCCAGGTCAGCCATTGAAGCAATATTATCTTCAATCATTTCAAGTGTACTGGGGCCCGTATTTCCTGCAATATCGTTGATGCCGGCCAGAATGACTATTACGGCAGGCCTGAGGTTAATCACATCAGGCCTGAACCTGACAAGCATCTGGGGTGTTGTCTGGCCGCTGATTCCACGATTAACATAAGGTTTTCCCGCAAAGAAATCCGGGTCCGTTCTGATCCAGCCTTCGGTAATGGAATTGCCCATAAAAACAATCCGTTTTTCACCGGCTGCAGGAAGACCGATTTTTATGTTGTCATCCCGGAAACGGGCAAGATTGGCCCAATCGTTGTGCAGACGCTCCTCCTCTGCCTTTTTCCAGGCCTCCTGCTGTTCGGGCGTAGGAGTGGGAGCATTTTTCTGGGCTGACACTGCAATGCTGCATGTTAACATTAAAATGATTACTGCTGGTACAAGTTTTAAGCTTTTCATGTGTAAATAATTTTGATTTTAATGGTCATTTGAAATATTCAGCTAAGATTGCCGGAAAGGAATTAAAAAATTTCCATATTTTTGCCGCTGGACAGAAATATCTTTATTCGAAATTAAAATTATTCGATGTCTTCGGCTAATCAAGTTTCAGGATTATTCAATAAATTGATCTTAAACATCTTGCTCTTTATAGCTTGTACTTATACTGCTTATGCACAAAACTCACAGGTGATCAATGCACAATCAGCATTTTCTTCAAATATAAATCAGGGTAAAACTGATTTTCTAATATCTTCTGACAATTTTTACAGAACAGACAGCATTTTTTCTTTTCGTTCCCCGATGGGATATTTTCCTTCGTTGCTATACAACTTCGGAGAACAGTCAACTGCACCTTTAAGATTTAAGACGAAAGAATGGATAATTACCGGTGTTTCTGCCGGCGTGACTTATATCCTGTTTAAGTTTGACAATGATATTGACAAGTGGGCGCGGGTTCAGAAGCAAGAGCACAGGTGGGTTGATATAGCATCGCCTATGGTAACCCAGTTGGGCGGTAACTGGGGGGTATATTCAATTGCCGGAATCGGATTGATAAGTTCCGTTTTGGAAAACCAGAAAGGAGTTGAGACGAGCTTACTGGCAACCCAGGCCATGATTACTTCAGGCGTCTGGGTTCATCTTATAAAAATGATGACAGGCAGAGAAAGACCTGAGGCTGACTATATCTTCAGTAAATCCAAAGGAGGTAAATGGTATGGTCCTTTCGCACAGTTTGACCAGGATGTTGCAGTTAAGAAGCCCAATTCCTCTTTTGATTCTTTCCCTTCCGGTCATGCGGCTACTGCATTTTCAATTGCTACGGTATTCGCTTCAAGATACAGCGATATAAAAGCTGTCCCAATATTAAGTTACTCATTAGCCACATTGGTAGGAGTTTCAAGATTAACTGAACATATGCACTGGTCTTCTGATGTTTTTGCAGGAGCTTTGCTGGGCTTTGCATGCGGGAAACAAGTTATATCACATTATGACAAAATGCATAAGAATTCAGCTGGCCCTCTGACGGCAAAATCAAAAAATAAACCTGAACTCACGCTGTTTCAATATAATAAGCAGGTAGGATTATCTTTAAAATGGCAATCATAGGTCATTGACATTTTTTTAAGCCGGACCGTAAAAAATGGATTATAATAATTCCACAGAGAAGTTTTCTGTTTGGAAAAAGGATGCCTTATTCCTGCTGGTTTTGGTTTCTGTTAATCTGATAATAAAAGCAATACCGGCAGGAATCCTGGAACTGGGAAATGATGAGGTGTATTACTGGACATATGCCTTGTTCCCGGACTGGAGTCATTTTGACCATCCTCCCATGGTAGGGCTATTAATCCAGCTTTTCACATTCAACCTGACTTTTCAGGGTGAGATTTTTATGAGGGCTGGTTCACTGATCCTGTCATCTGCAGATATCATAATACTCTTTTATCTGGTCCGTCGTACATATTCACGGCCTTCAGCATATTTTGCCGTTGTGATGTATATTTCTTCATTCTATTTTAATATTATCAGCGGACTGTTTATTCTGCCCGACGCTCCCCTAATGTTTTTTGTGCTTCTTGCGCTCTTCTTTTTATTGCCATCTTTAACGGCAAAAATCCCGACAGGAAAAGATCGTTTCAATATTGTAGTCTTTGGTCTGTTTGCCGGGCTTGCATTCCTGAGCAAATATAATTCATTGTTCCTATGGTTTGGCACCGGCCTTTATATAGTGTTCCGCAACAGGATCTGGCTGAAGAAACCGGCATTGTATATAAGTGTACTCATTACACTTATTCTATCGATTCCCGTTTTTTACTGGAACTATAAAAATGATTTCATAAGTTTCACATTCCACGGCAACAGAATAGGTCTGTTTCACGATCCTTTAAATTTCATAAGCTTCATAAAGTTCAACCTGGGACAGTTCTTTTATCAGAATCCGGTTTTATTTACAATTTATTTAATCGCACTTTTTAAAATCTTCAGGAGAAAGGGACCTGAAATCACTGAAATAAATGCACTCCTCCTTTATCTCGGGTTACCTCTTATCCTGATTTTTATTTTTCTTTCATTATTCCATAATACACTGCCTCACTGGACCGGTCCGGCATTCATATGCCTGATCATTCTGAGCAGTGGCTATCTTGCAGATATTAATATTAACAGAAAGAAAAACATTAACAGGGCATTGTCTGCAGCCACAGTGTTATATGTTTTTGTACTGGTCATGGGAGTTGTGCAGATAAAAACCGGGATCATTGATTTTACAAATGATTCCGGGTCTGTCTATCCGGGAAAATATGATTTTACTCTTGATATGTATGGCTGGAAACAGGCAAAAGAGAAGTTTGCAATATTCCTTGAAAAAGAGGGGGTACCTGAAAATGATCACCGGCAGGTGGCAATAGTTTCCGATAAGTGGTTCCCTGCAGCACACCTGGACTACTATATAGCCCACCCTCTTAACATTAAGCTAATTGCTCTTGGCAGCATTGGAAGGATACATAAATATTACTGGATAAATAAAATCAGAAAATTATATGCAACCGACAGGGTATTTTATATCACCGACTCCAGAAATTACAATGGTCCTGAAGAGTTTGCCGGTTGTTTCTCAAAGATAATCCCGGAAGATACATTGACTATTGACAGAAACCACAAAGCTGTCAAGTATATTTATATTTACGATATGGTAAATTTCAAGTGCGATTCTGTTTTTAATCCATCCCATACACGGTTCTGACCGATCTGCGATGCTTATTCTCAGAATGTAAAAAAATAGTTCATAAAGAAATTCCACAGGAATACCAAAAGTGTAGCTATACCTTTTGAAACATAGAAGTTCAGCCTGAATTTATAATCATGAAAGAAATAGACAGTGAGATTGTTCAGCAGTAGTCCGATTAATGATATTATAAAAAATTTTGAGAACTGCATAATTACCGCAGGATTTGTGTTGTTAAAAGTCCATATCCTGTTCAAAATAAAATTGGAAGTTGCCGCAAGAGTAAAACCGATACTGTTTGATATGTATTTCCTTACCTTCAGGACCTCCTTAAGAAAGGAGGTAACCCCAAAATCGACAATCATTCCTGAAATTCCCACCAATCCGAATTTCAGGAATTTCATTATAAATGAAATATCAGCTGTATCTGAAAACCCGACAAAGTATTTATTATCCATAAATATAGTACCCGGAGTTGATTGTTTAAAAAAGCCCGGGGTTCACAAAGCATTTAGCCATGGCAGATTGACAACATCATAGTCTGTAATCCGGCCAGAGTTTTTCCCGGTAAAAATGATCAGACAAATTTATTTATTTTAAAACAATCCTGCTTTCCCCTTTCTCTTTTGCCGTTGCGCCAGCTGAATTGAAAAGGGTATTAGAATGGCGGGCCAGACCAATTTTCGCATTTCCGGACTGATAGGGCATATTTTTAAACTGGATGAATTTCTGAAATAAACTCCTGAAAAACATCTGAAATAATCACCTTGGTTTAAGCAGCCTTACAATTACCCTTGATTAATTTACCCTTAAAACATCTTTATAAAATCTTTATAAATTCCTGGGAATTTTTTATAACTTCTTTATGGGCATCCATATAATTTCGCGCGATTTTATAAACCGATTAGGCAAATTTTTAATAACTTTCAGTTGTTTAGTCAATTATTGGTAAATGAAAAAACGCCGAGTGGATGTTCTGACTGAAAGGTTGTCGTTTGCCGAAAAACTGAAGAATGCGTTTATTGGTAAGGCTAAAACCGTCCAGGACAAAGGATTATTTCATAAATTAACATTAGTAGCTTTTTTTGCGTGGGTAGGACTTGGAGCAGATGGGATATCATCATCATGTTACGGTCCTGAAGAAGCGTTCCGGAATTTACAGGGACACCCAAGCCTGGCAATTTTTGTAGCTTTTGGCACCGTATTCACAATTATAATTATCAGTTCCAGCTATAACCAGATAGTTCGCCTGTTCCCTCATGGAGGTGGCGGATATCTGGTAGGCAGTAAATTGTTGTCACCTGTTGTTGGAATGATTTCAGGTTCTGCGCTCATAATTGACTACGTACTTACAATTACACTCTCCGTATCAAGCGGTGCTGATGCTCTGTTCAGTTTTTTCCCGGCTGAAATGCAGATATACAAGCTCCCTTTTGCCCTGCTGGGAGTTTGTTTTCTTATTTTACTGAATTTAAGAGGTGTTAAAGAATCAGTGGTTTCTCTCACCCCGATATTTGTGATCTTTGTAACCACGCATATAATTGCCATTTTATACGGAATTTTTTTGCATTCATCCAATATTACAGCAGTTGCAAGTCAGACAACTCATGAAATCAACTCAACAGTCTCACAATTTGGCTTTTTGGCTACATTCTTCATAATTCTCCGGGCATACAGTATGGGCGCAGGTACCTATACCGGAATCGAGGCAGTCAGTAACGGGATGCCCATCCTGAGAGAACCCAAAGTTGCAACAGCCAGAAAGACAATGTTGCTGATGGTTGTCTCACTTTCATTTATGGTGCTGGGACTGATGATATGCTATATGCTTTTTAATGTTCAGCTTAATACTCATAAAACTTTGAATGCCGTACTACTTGATAATCTTACAGCCGGGTGGGGGCATTTCTGGGCAAGAAGTTTTGTTCTGATTACCCTGGTATCTGAAGCTGCCTTGCTCTTTGTTGCTGCACAGACAGGATTTATCGATGGTCCCAGAATTATGGGAAATATGGCAATTGACCACTGGTTTCCTAAAAGATTTGCTTCCCTCAGCGATCGCCTGGTAACTATGAACGGAGTTCTGATGATGGGGATAGCGTCTATTATCCTTATGATCATATCAAAAGGTTCAGTCGCATTACTTGTTGTTTTGTACAGTATCAATGTGTTTATTACGTTTACCATTTCGCAGATAGGAATGGTCAGGCATTGGTGGCTGAACAGAGAAAAACAGCAGCCGTGGAAAAGGAAACTTACAATAAATGGCATCGGGCTGATACTTACTTCTTTTATCCTGATATCGGTTATTATTTTGAAATTCAGACAAGGCGGCTGGGCTACTTTGCTTATTACCGGTTTGCTTATATTTCTGGCAATAAACATTAAACGACACTATTTTACAGTTGCTGTCAAACTTCAGAAGGTAAGACTGAATGCTTTCAGTGAAATTGAAAGCTTAATAGGGAAGCATACATTTTCAGATAAAAAACCGAAAAAAATATGCTTCAACAAAGAAGGCAAAACTGCAATCATATTGGTTAGTGGTTTCGGGGGAACAGGGTTATATACATTCTTACGGATCCTCGAAAACTTCAAGGGCGTTTACAGCAATATGGTTTTCATCAGGGTTGGCATTATTAATTCCAAAAATTACAGGGGCACTGAAGAACTGGAGCAGTTTAAAAAACAGGTAAAAGAAGACGGTGAAAAGTATGTTACCGTCGCAAATCAGTTTGGTTTTTATGGGAAAAGTATCTGGACAATCGGAACCGACCCGGTGGATGAAATATACCGCATCGTGAAAAAAATAAGGCCCAGATTATCGGGTGCAGCATTTTTCGGCGGTCAGCTTGTATTCTCCAAAACATTTTACCTTTCGAAATTACTGCATAACCATACAATTTTTTCGATTCAGAAAAGGTTTTTCAAATTTGGAATACCCATAGTCATTTTCCCCATAAAGGTGGATTGATCAAAAGAATGGTTACCGGCATGGATCGGTTTACCAATGTTTTCATTTAATTTTAGGTCCCGAATGAATTAAATGAAAAACCTGCATAAAACCGGGCATTCAAAAAGCACGCTAACATTTCCGGTATTAACATCAAGTATCTGGCAATATGTTCTTGTTGTTTTAATTATTGCTCTCAGTTCAGGCATTTGTTTCTATTTTACAGAATATATTGGATATCAGACCGTTTCATTTATCCTGCTGTTTGTAGTTTCAATTCTGTCAATTTTTATGGGCATAGGGCCAATTACCCTCGCATCAACACTCAGCGCATTCATCTGGAACTTTTTTTTCATCCCGCCGAAGTTTACAATTAATATTGAAAAGACTGAAGATGCACTGATGTTTGGAATGTTCTTCATCATTGCACTTGTAAACGGGGTGCTCACATCCAGGGTAAGAAGACAGGAAAGGCTTGCTGTTGAACGTGAAGAGCGCACCAATGCCCTTTATCAGCTTACGAAGGGATTGGCAAATGCTGATAATATGGATGAATTGATCACAGTTGCAGTAAAGAATATTAAACTGCATTTCGGACTTGATGTCATCATTATTTTGCAGGATGGAGATAACCATCTTATGGAATACTCCAGGGATCCTTTACTTAAAAAGCTGACCTCACAAGAGCTCAGTGTTGCAGAATGGGCATTCAAAAATTCATTGAAAGCCGGTAAATACACGGAATCGCACGATTCGGAAAATTACACTTTTTATCCCCTTACGGGGAACACTATTAAACCTGGGATCATGGCGGCAAAGCATCCAAGGCCTATTAATGGCAATAAAGATGAATTCTGGGATACATTTATCACTCAGATCTCAAATGCAATCGAAAGGGAATATTTAAATGAGCTTGCCAGGAAAGCACGTATTCTGGATGAATCGGACAAATTATACAAGACTCTTTTTAATTCTATTTCGCATGAACTCCGGATTCCGGTTTCCACTATTATCAGTGCTTCTGAATCACTTCTGGCAACAAAGCATCCTGAGGATATCCGTAAAGAACTTTCCCGGGAAATACTCAAGGCATCCACAAGGCTGAACCGCCTGATTGAAAACCTGCTTAACATGTCCCGCCTCGAAAGCGGCAGGATAACCCCGAGGCTTGACTGGTGCGATATTCATGATCTGATAAATAAAGTCACCGACAACCTTCAGGATGAAATCAGGCCGTTTCACCTTAAAGTCGAAATTGACGATGACATGCCTTTCGTAAGGATCGATTTCGGTCTGCTGGAACAGGTACTCTCTAACCTTATATACAATGCTACACAGTATGCCAGCAATTCAACAGATTTGACTGTAAAGGCATTTTACGAAAAAGGAATGCTGTTTCTGCAGATCCTGGACAGAGGCCCGGGCTTCACGGCAAATGAAATATCTCTTATTTTTAACAAGTTCTACAGGGTCGAAGGATCTAAGGCCGGAGGAACCGGTTTGGGACTTTCAATAGCAAAAGGGTTCATTGAAGCTCAAAATGGAACAATAATTGCAGAAAACAGAAAGGATGGAGGTGCAATGTTTACTATTAAAATACCGACAGATAAACCACAGGAAGAATTTAAGGGATAAAAAATAATTACATATGAATTTACCGGATACTATATTAATTATTGACGATGAAGTGCAAATACGTCGTCTGCTTGAAATAACCCTTTCATCTAATGGATATAAGGTTTCTGAAGCAGCCACCGGCAAGGATGGAATTATTGCTGCCGCCACCCATAATCCGGCACTGATTATTCTTGACCTTGGATTACCGGATGTTGATGGCGGCGAAGTCCTGAAAAAAATAAGAGAATGGTACCAGAAACCTGTCATTGTTCTTTCGGTCAGGAATTCCGAAGACGATGTAATAAACGCTCTTGATAACGGAGCCAATGATTACCTTACAAAACCCTTCAGAACAGGGGAACTTCTTGCACGTATCAGAGTTGCTTTACTTCATAAGCCGGATAATGCGAATAATACCAATCTGACTTTTGATACGCTCACAATCGATCTGCCAAATCATATTGCCCGGAAGAACGGTGAAATTATCAAATTAACTTCTACCGAATTTTCACTTTTGGCTCTCTTTGCAAAAAATTCAGGAAGGGTGCTCACTCATCAGACCATCTTAAAAGAAATATGGGGGTTCGGATATGTTGGCCAGACCCAGTATTTAAGAGTCTTTGTAGCTCAGCTCAGGAAAAAAATCGAGGATGATCCGGCTAAACCAAAATTGCTTATTACTGAATCAGGAATCGGATATCGCTTCAATGAATAATTTAAACCTGAAAAAAGAACTGCTTTTGGTTGCCCGCCGCTGTTTCTCTGATCTGATTCCGGAGTGAATAAATTTCAGTCTGGCAAACCTGAATTAAATAATATGGGTGGGGTTTCCCGAATCGGTACTGTTAATGTTTTAACAAATATTTAACGCATTGATACAACCATATTTCCTCGCTTTGAAATAATTTCACCCGGTTTTTTGTAATCATAATGCTAAACCGATTTGAGATGGATATTATTATTGAGAATCTTACCAAGCGATTCGGAAATCAAAAAGCTGTAGACAATATTTCCCTGAAAGTTGCTACAGGTGAGATACTTGGATTTCTAGGACCTAATGGCGCCGGGAAAACAACCACAATGAAGATCATCACTAACTACATTTCTGCAGATGAAGGCAGAGTAATTATCGGCGGAAAGTTGCTGGACGATGATCCTCTGGAGATCAAAAAGCATATAGGCTATCTTCCGGAGAACAATCCCCTGTATCTGGATATGCCCGTGGTGGATTATCTTGAGTTCTGTGCAAGGATAAACAATATTGAAAAGGACAAGCTTGGAAAGCGTGTAGTTGAAATGATAATGATGACCGGCCTGAACAAGGAAAAACATAAGAAGATAGGAGAGCTGTCGAAGGGTTTCCGGCAGAGGGTAGGACTTGCCCAGGCAATGATACATAATCCTGAAATACTGATTCTCGACGAACCTACATCAGGTCTCGATCCTAACCAGATAGCCGAAATTCGCAGGCTGATACGTGAACTGGGTCGTGAAAAAACAGTGATCCTGAGCACCCATATTCTCCCTGAAGTCGAGGCTACCTGCGACAGGATTTTTATTATCAATAAAGGGAAGCTCGTTGCCGACGGGACCGCCGAAACACTGAGAAAAAAGGCTCAGGGATCTGATATAATAAGGGTCAGGATAGAAGATGGTGATCCGAATCAGATATTTAAATCCCTGCAGGGCATACCTTCCGTGTCAATGGTCGATTTTGCCGACAGGCACCTGAACAGGTTTGACGTCCACTGCCGGACCGATGAGGTAAAGCGTGAAATTTTCAGGCTTTGCGTTGATAAGAAATGGGTGCTTACCGAAATGACACCTTTTGAGACAAAACTTGAAGATATCTTCAGGGAACTGACAATGAATTAAAATCTTTGATTATGCAAAACGTCTGGACAATTACAAAACGTGAATTAAACTCATTTTTTGATTCATTGATAGCCATTATCATGATAGTGCTTTTTCTCGGTTTTACGGGATTCTTTACCTGGATATCAGGATCTGATATTTTTCTTGTCGGGCAGGCAAGCCTACGCACTTTTTTCGGGATAGCCTACTGGACCCTGTTTTTTTTCATACCGGCTCTCACAATGCGTCTGCTGGCCGAAGAGAAAAAAACAGGCACTATCGAAATGCTTCTTACAAAACCTGTTACCGACAGACAGGTAATACTTGGTAAATACCTTGCAACCCTTATTCTGATTGCTATCGCACTGGCTTTCACGCTGCCATATGTAATTACAGTGGCCAAAATCGGGAACATTGATGTAGGAGGCACTCTGTGCGGATATCTGGCTCTTTTGCTGATAAGCGCAGCTTACGCCAGCATAGGTCTGTTTACAAGCAGTCTTACAAGTAACCAGATAGTGGCTTTTCTTTCGGCTCTGTTCATCGGGCTTTTCTTCCATATTATCTTCGAAATCATCGCCGGCGGCATGAAAGGATTCTTCGGGCAGATAATCAACACCTTAAGCATGACTGTTCACTTTGAAAGTCTTTCACGGGGTGTGCTTGATTCCAAAGACCTTATTTATTTCGCGTCGATAATTTTCATGGGATTATTCCTTACAGAAGTCTCGCTTTCCAGGCGCAATGCTTATAGTTAACTGATCAATGGGAAAAAACAAATCAAATTCTGAAAGGAATATGAATAAGACTGCAAAAATATCAACAACAATAATACTGACAGTATTTATCCTGCTAATAGTGAACATTCTGTCAGAAAACTACAGTTTCAGGGTCGACCTTACCGAAGGCAGGGAATATACCCTGGGTACTGCTACACGAAATATCCTGAAAAACCTTGAAAAGCCTGTGACGGTAACTACATATTTTTCAAAGGACCTTCCTCCCAGCCTGGGGAATATATCCGGCAATCTGAAGGATATGCTGATCGAGTACGGCAACAGGTCCAGGGGACTGGTGGTATATAAGTTTGTGAATCCTAATGAAAAGGAAGATCTGGAACGCGAAACTGTTAAGAACGGGATTCGTCCGGTAATGATCAATGTAAGGGAGAAAGATCAGGTTAAGCAACAGAAAGCCTACATGGGAGCTGTGGTTTCAATGGGAGACGAAAAGGAGACAATACCGTTCTTTCAGCCCGGCGCTGCTATGGAATACGCCTTGTCGACAGCCATCAAGAAACTTTCAGTTACAAACAAACCTGCCGTAGCCTTGATCGAAGGACATGGTGAACCAATGATAAATGAACTCTCGCAGGTTTATGACGAACTGAGCGTCCTGTACAGCGTTGATCCCCTTAAACTTACCGATACCACAGATATTCCTGAAAAGTATAAAACAATTGCAATCATAAGACCAACTGACACTATCCCGGAGGTACAGATTGCCAAGCTTGACAATTTTCTGGCCCGGGGGGGAAATATTTTCCTTGCGATAAACAGGGTTGAAGGCGATTTCCAGAGTGCCACCGGTAAAGCAATAAGCACAGGACTTGAAGAGTGGCTGAACAGGAAGGGATTGACTATTTCTGATAATTTCGTTATTGATGAAAACTGCGGTAAGGTGACGGTTCAGCAGCAACAGGGAAATTTCATAATGTCATCGCAGGTATCATTCCCTTACCTGCCGCTGATCTCAAAGTTTGCCGATAATCCTGTTACAAAAGGACTGGAAGAGGTTAGCCTGCAGTTTGCAAGCCCTCTCACTTACTCAGGGGGTGACAGTACGAAAAAATTCATCCCGATAGCCTTTTCTTCTTCAAAGTCAGGCACTGTGAAAGCGCCTGTTTATTTTGATATTCAGAAACAATGGACACAGAATGAATTTCCGATGTCGGGAATTGCCGTTGCAGGAATTCTTGAAGGAAAATTATCCGGAAACCAGAATTCAAAAATCATCGTGGTTTCGGATGGTGATTTTGCTGTAAACGGCTCACAAAGAGGAAGCAGGCTGCCCCAGGATAATATTAACCTGCTGGTAAATTCCATAGACTGGTTATCGGATGATACGGGATTAATAGGATTGCGGACAAAAGAGGTGACATCGCGCCCGATAAAAGAGATGGCTGACGGTACAAAAACCTTCCTTAAATGGCTTAACTTCCTTCTGCCGATCGTACTTGTGATCATTTACGGGTTTGTCAGAATGCAGATCAACCGCAACAAACGGATAAAAAGAATGGAGGTTGACTATGAGTAAAAGATATGATAATAAAAAACTGATTTATGTTCTGGCCGGTTTGCTGGTAATCCTGCTGCTTACCGTGTTCATTAAAATACCAAAACAAAAATCAACTATTAAGGACAGACTCGTTGACATTGATACTGCTGAAGTGGACAGGATTGCAGTTACCCCAAGGGTTTCAATCGGGGCGCCTTTTGAATTTGCAAGGGAGAATGGCAAATGGAATGTCATTCAGGGCAATATCATTGCTGATCCTGTCAAGAACGCTATCATCAATATCTTCTCAGAAATTCTTGAGATAAAGCCTCAAAGCCTTGCAGCAATAGACAGATCTAAATGGAATGACTACGACCTGAGTGACACCGCCGCAACACAAATAAAATTTCTCAATAAAAAGGGAAAAGTGCTTGCCGGTCTGATGATCGGAAGATTTACATTCAAACAGGTCAGTAATCCGTACGCATCAGGCGGAAATAATGTTGAAGGAACAACTTTTGTAAGGCTTTCAAATGAAAATAAAATATATGCTGTCGAAGGGTTTCTTGCCCTGTCATTCAGTGGAAAGTTCAGTGACTGGCGCGATAAATCTTTTGTCAGGTGTAATAAGGACGATATTCTAAAGATCACATTTTCTTTCCCGGGCGACAGCAGTTTTATCCTTATGAAAAAGGATCAACGCTGGTTTATAGGAGATCAGCAGGCAGATACGACAGCTGTTGCAGACTATCTGAATAGTCTTTCATATATGAATGGCGATGAATTTGAAGATGGCTTTAAACCAGTTACAAAGCCCGAATACACGGTATCTGTGGAAGGAAATAACCTTTTGAATTTCAATGTCAGGAGTTTCATAAGGCAAGGGACAGGAGAGTACGTTCTTAATTCAAGTCTAAATCCTGATTTATACTTTGCCAGCAAACCGGATGGACTTTTCAGTCAGGTCTTTAAATCAAAAGCAGATTTTTAAGAAGGTTTTTTAAAAATGGAATTTACCGCATTTTGCACCTGTTGTGTATAGACTCCAATAGTTTTTGAAACTATTTCAATGTTGTCCTGGGCCTCTTTCCAGTTTCTTTGTTCAATGGCCTCACGGATGCCGGGCAATGTTTTTACATCATAGCCGGTATAAAATCCGGGTGCATATATCTGGTGTTTATACCATGGTCTCCTTGGTAATCCGTTTTCATTTATCAGGCTTCTTTCAAGTTTGTACAAAACTTCATTCAGCTCATTTTGTTTATCGGCAGGCAGTTGGAAAGCATTTTCATATTGTTTCTGAAATTCTTCCGAAGCGTTCTTAAGCTGTGCCATTGCATTTTCCAGGTCACTGAAATTAAGATACGGGACTGCATCCTTCATTTTGGGTGACTTGGAAATTTTTGTCGGATCTTTTGCAAGATCAAATAAGCCATCACTGATCATATTATTTACCTGTTCCGTTTCGGCTCTTGTTTTATCAAGCAATTCCTTTAATTCAGAAACATAGCCGGCAACTGTTTTATAAAAACTGCTGACGTCAAATGGCAGCACATCAGCATTGGCCATTCTCATTATAGCCCGGCCGGTAGTCTTTGCCAGGGCGACTTCGTATTGAAATCCGGGATCTGCAAATCTTACAAAATGATCATAAGAATCATAAATGGAATGATATTCTCCGCCCTGCCCTTCTCCTCCAAAACCAAGATTCATGGATGATATGCCCAGAAACTGCAGAAACCCTGACCAGTCTGATCCGGCGCCCAAAGCATCCAGTTTAATATATTTGTTCCCGGTCAATTTTGCTTTTGCTGACTTATCAGCTGTCACCATGCTCAGAGCATACTTTCTTTCTTTTATGCTTACACCGGTTTGCGGATCGATAACAGCATCCGCTATTTCATTAAAAAATGGCTCTAAAGTGTGTGACCCGGATGCAAAAATAAAACCCCGGGAGTTAGCATCAGTATTTAAATAAAAAACAGCCTTTTTACTAAGCTCTGCCTGATGATCTTCCGCCCACTCCGTTGATCCCAGCAGGCTGGGTTCTTCTCCATCCCAGACACAATAAATAAGCGTGCGCTTTAATTTAAATCCATTTTTTACCAATTCGCTGATAGCGCTTGCTTCTTCCATTTCTGACACAAGGCCGCTTACAGGATCCATGGCTCCGTTTACCCAGGCATCATGATGGTTCCCGCGAATGATCCATTCATCCGGTAATTCACTGCCTGGTAATTTAGCTATCACATCATATAGTTGTTTAATATCCCAGTTGAATTGCAATTTCAAATGCACTTTGTCTTTACCCGGGCCAACATGGTATGTAATTGGCAGTCCGCCTCTCCAGGATGGAGGGACAACCTGTCCGCCCAATGATTGCAGCAGAGGTAACGCATCGCCATAGGAGATCGGTAAAACCGGGATTTTCATGATAGTGACCGCGTCATTTCTGTCCAGACGCTTTGCGTCTTTGGTAGCTCCCACTCCCGGGGTCAGAGGATCACCCGGATACACAGGCATATCCATTACTGAACCCCGCTGAACGCCATCCTTCGGACGAAAAGCACCTTCAGGATACACATCACCCTGTACATAGCCATCATCTTCGGGATCCGAATAAATAATGCAGCCGACAGCGCCATGCTCATAAGCCACTTTCGGTTTTATCCCTCTCCACGATCCGCCATATTTGGCGATCACAATTTTGCCCTTAACATCTATCCCCATTCTTTCCAGCTCTTCATAATCTGAAGGAATACCACGGTTGACAAAAACCAATTCAGCCGTAACATCACCATCGGCTGAATAGGCATTATAAGAAGGAAGTTGTTCATTTTTTTGCCCCGAAGTTTTATCCTCTTTCAGGGCCGGTTCTTCCAGTTTTGCCTTAAAAGGCTTGTTTCCTGTGAGTTCCAGTAATCTTGTTTTAGGTGTCGGAAATAAAACATAAAAAGATTCTATTTCTGTTTTATAGCCCCATTGTTTAAACAAGTTCGCTATGTATTCTGCATTTGCTTTATCCTGCGGACTTCCTACGTGATGCGGATGTGATGTAAGAAACTGCATCCAGGTATCCGGATTTCTTGTACTCATCTGTAAATCAAACTGTTTTTCCCAGGCAATCTGATTTGCCGCATTGGTATCCGTAAAACCCATTATCTTCTGGGCATGACCTGCGCTGAAAATTAGCAGGAACATAATAACAAAATTCAGCCTTTTCATAAATGTGCCTTTCTTTCAGGATTATGTAACGTTATAAGGCAAGCCAAAACCTTAATGATAACTTTCAGTTAAGTGAAAGTATCAATCATCGCTTTCAACCTTTGCAAATATTCTGAATGAATTATTTTCTATCCTCCAAAACAAAAGACAATATCATTTTATCTTTTCATGATGTTGTCGTGCTTTGCTCTATAATTCAAAGCACGTTTCAATGAAACAATAGCCCTTTTTGAGTCAGCAATTGCCTGAGCTTTATATCCACCGAAATCTTCCGGCGCTTTTTCCATATAATCTACAGCGTCCTGAAGCTCCCGGATAGCGTTCTCGATTCTGGGATGCCTGGATGCTTCAGTTCTCACGTTCTGTTGTACAATGACAAATGCTGTGGTGCTAAGGAATACTACTGTCAGCACAATGAATACGAGCTTTTTCATAATTTTTCTTTTAGTTCAACTTCTGGAATTTAAAAACGACGATAATTTAAAAAAAATCATTGATTTATCAAGTAATCATGATTTCTTTTCTTTTGTCAATTTTGCCTGATCCAGGCCCGGATTTCAAAAAAGTCTTTCAGAATTTAATAGCGTAATTTAACGACAGAATGTTCATCTTCGTTAAATGAGGAAAATAATCAAGCTGATAAATATATTCAACTTCGAACGATTGTTTTCTTGCAAAATAATACTCCAGGCCGCAGGTATATCTTTTCTTGCCAATGCCGGGTTCCGGATTTTGAATTGCCTTTCTGAACATGGGAGTGAAATATTCTGCCTCGGCATATGGACATACCGGGAATTTGCGTATATTATAAAATGCTTTTAACCTGTACCTGCCATGCGCAACGGGGACTTCATCGTTCCTGTCAAGGAAATAGGTCTTATAACGGTCCTCAAATCTGAATCGGGCCGACAAAGACAGTCTGCCGACCGGTACTGATCCTTTCACTTCTGCAAACCACACATGACGCCAATGGTAAGTATCATCTTTATCCAGCCGGTATTCAGGTCTGTAACCTCCGCCAATTGCAAAATGCTTAATAATTTTGTAGGATAACTGGCCTTCGATGAAATCTTCCCTTATTTTAGAAGCATTGTCAATGGTTCTTATACTTCCCGACAGATCAAATTCAAGTTTCTTAAAAAATTTATGTTCGGCTGTTACTCCATACCAGATACCGAAATCAGGTGTCTGAGAAAAAACAGCGGAAAATGAACCCAGGAGAAAAATCATCAGTACCAGTTTCTTAACCATCGCTATCTTAATTGTCGTTATTACCTTTACCGTTAAAGCCTGCATTGGCCCCTTTAATCATGGGATTATAATAATAGATCAAAAGGTCACATGTATCTGAGAGGAAATTAAATTTGACAACCTCTACCCTGTTGATCTTGTTTATTCCTGTCCTGTTCTGAATATCCTTAAGCAGTTCATCATGCTTTCCTGACTTGACCAGGTCGATCTTTTCATATACTATAAGCTTCGACGATTCATGTTTTAAAAGCCATAATTTTTCAATAGCATACGTAATAAGAACAACTATGAAATTTGTAAACAGAAGGTCAATCAGGCTTGTCCGTACGTTTGTAAGAGCATTTATCACTGACAGACCTATAATCAGGAAAAGATACGTCATCTCTTTAATAGGAATAGGATCTGTTCTGTACTTGATTATCCTGAAAGTTGCAAACAAGCCCAGGGCAAAACCTATTTGAAGCTTAACACTCTCAAGCAGATAGCAAAGCAAAAAAATCAGGATGGAAATCAGGATATAAGTAAACATGTAATCTTTTCTTCTGGTAGTTGTATAGTACAGCCAGCGGGCCAGAATGAGTAAAACAACGAGATTCAGGGTAAACCTCACTACAAATTCCAGGAATTCCGGAATATCAATGATATTTAAATCAATAATATTTTCTTTTTCAAAAATCGTCAAAACGATTGAGTTCATTTTCGGTCATATTTACTTATTCCCCGGAGAAAAATAACTTCAACTTCTTAACAATAAAAAATTATTACAAACAACATCAATAAAAGAATTCAAATTGCTTTTAATTTCAAATTACGTTCATTCCCTTAAATATCCCGGCGCTTCTGAAAACTACCGGTACCATGATTAATTGACCATAATTATGCATGAATTGACTTATGGCCTTAGGTTCAATTCTTTACGACTTTCTTCGTAGTGGAGCCATTTGTTGTCAACGCTTTGATTAAATAAATGCCTCTGGCAAACCGACTCATATCCAGCTCAAGAATTTTGCTGTCCGCCGGCATTGTAAAAAGCAAGCTGCCGGATACATCATAAATACTGATTGACTTTATTTCAGTTCCATTTTGAATTTCGAGTATATCTTTTACGGGGTTTGGAAATAATTGCAGAGTCAGGTCAGAAGGAATATTTTGATCATTAAAGAGTTGAAGATTGGATGCAACCCAGTTGGAAGGATCATTGTTGTCAAGATCAGGGTCGATCAGTTTCAGGTAATACCCATTGCCGTTTGCGTCCGGCCAGGGAAGGGAGTCTGCATAGTTGACATTATCAATTATGTTCCCATATCCATCGACCATTACCAGATTCTGCCCCTTGTCTGACAGATTCCTGGTAAACTGGCCAAAGGGAACAAAGCCATATCTGATCTTAAAGACAGAAGTATTGCTTGCAAGAATTATTGAAGCATGCGGGAGAATTGTGGAATTGGCAGGAAACTGGTAGACAAATCCTGTCCCGCTGAAATATATTCCGGTCAGGTCCACTGTTTGATCTCCGTTGTTTGTAATCTCTATAAACTCCTGGTCCTCGCTTTTAAGCGGTGTAACTGTCGACGGCGGGTTGTACATGATTTTTGTGATAACAAGAGGAGGAACGGGAACATTGCTGCAGTCAGAGTATGAACCCAGGTTTGCTGTCATCCAGTCTATTCTCGTCGCAAGATAACTTTTGATGTCGGCAATGCGCTTTTGAAATTTATCGGCAATATTCCATCGTAAATCATTACGGGTGACTGCTTCACTTATTATTGGAACAGCCTGGTCTATAAAGGTTTCCATGCTGGTCAGATTCAATGGCTGCCCTGGCTGGATAAGCTCATTCCATCTTTTTGACAGCTGACATCTGAAGACATCGCTGTTGAAAAGATCCAACCAGAACCTGGACCCTTCGTTATCACCATTTGAAAACTGCCAGATATCCGGTTTGCTCCTGTCGTATCCCCATAAAAACAGATCATTTCCGTAAGTCAGATCATTGTCCCAGACCGGACCTGCTCTCAGTTTCCCATTCCTGTCCTTATGGAAAAATGTGCTGTACTGATATGCATCCGGATTTGAGGCCAGTTCCTCAATAATCATATAGTCGACAAATGAGGGTATATCAATTACAGAGGGATACCCAGCGGTGACTGAAATATCATTATTGTAAGAGGTTGCCGCAAGGAACCGGAACTGACTGCAGATATAATCATTCTGGGCCTGGGTTACGTTCTTAGGTTTTGGCACCACGTGAATGTAATACTGTTCCTGTCCATTCTCCGACTCCATTATCCATGCAATCGGATCAGATCCCGGTTTGTCGCATTTAGTAATATAACCGCCGGTTACAGCCGGCATTGAATTATCATTAAAACCGATGCTGATAACATTAACCCTGTTTATATCAGCTTTGACCTTTTCCTGAAGGACATAGAGCCCTTTGTAATTACCATTGATTACCACTTCACAATATGCTGTCCGTGAGGCATATTCTCCGATTTGCCTTGAGAGGTTATATGTCAGATAATCACGTATGAATGCCGTGTCAAAGCCCATTGCGTTAATAACCCACGAATAATGACCGGGCATACCAAGAAGATTGACATTATTCTTTGTGTAGTCGTCGGACTTATATGTCGAAATACTGTATTGTTTCTTTTCCGGGTATTGGGTGGATTGTCCCCTGATTTTTATATTAATTCTGCCGTTATAGTTCAGATATGCCGGATTATTCTGATCTGTCATATAGTTTCGTTCTCCCGAAGGTCTGCAAATGACTTTCATCGATCCAAACACTTTCACAGAATCGTTTATTTCTGCACCGTTATCTGTGCTTATTATCATTATCGGAAGGTTGCTGTCAGTTAATGATTGGGCTGAGTCCAGTCCGCAAATTGAAAGACACAGGAATATTATGGATAAAGTCTTTTTCATATAAAGTCCGGGAAGAGTTTCTGTACATAAATTATGATGGCAGGGCCTGAAACGCCTGAGGCTTTTGTTATACTCCAAATAGGGCTTTCTTCTGTTTCCCGGCATGTCATATTTCCATGTTTTTTGAATGTATTAAAATACGTAATATAGTACATCGATATTGTACGCGGGGTATTTTTATATTTTATTGCCTATGTTCCGGGAATAAACATTCCTAAGCAGGCAAATAGCCGGTACTTGATTACAGAAATGGAAATTTATTACTGGAACGCACTAATCCTTCATACAACGGACCGAATAGCCCGATTGCTTAACACTGAGGCTGCTGTAGAGATCATTGAGAGTGCTGTACATGCGCCGGTAGTAGGCATTGAAGTAGTAGCGTTCCGTAGAGCTCCACCAACAACCGTTGGAACGGAAGAAAACAATGTTGGAGCCTGAACTGTATTCGAATGTTCCGTTACTGTTACGGAAACCGCCCGGCAGTGCCGTAAAACCAGTTTCGTTGGTTGTCCCCGCATTAGGACTTTCCCAATGGGTTGTTCCCTTTTCCTTTAATTTGCCGCCGGCAACACTTTCACCTCCCAGATAGATCGTCAGTGTCCTCCATTCAGTATCAGAAGGTACATGCCAGCCTCTGGGGCATAATTTATTTGTATTGACCGTGAACCAATTATACAAAGCCCCATATGTTTTTTTGGCGGCTGCATCATTTTTATATAAACAATAGGCGGGGGTTGTCAATGCTTCCCATGCCTTGTCATCTTTAACCAATGGAATGGCTGTGCCATCATTATATTTCGTAGTTTTCAGATTCTCCGCCATCCAAACCTGCGTGCCAATGGTAACGGTTTTATAAACATTGCCTTCAATATCCTTAATGGTCTGTGACTGCAGCCCTGCAAATCCCATCCAAAAAAAGCCTATGGCAAATAATATCAGATTTTTATACCGCATTTTGGTTATCCTTTTGAATATTTGATATTGTAATTCCATAATTCATTGATTTTGACTTAGTCAAACTCCTCGCTTCAGGCAATCTTGAATTTCTTATACATAATGCCCCATAGTCATATTTTTGTTTTTATATATCACAATGCTCTTCAGTTATTTAAAAGGACGAAATTTAATTAAGATATTTCAGAATAAATAACCTAAATCGGAAAATCAGTTGTAATGTTAATTTCCCGGTTTCAGAAATTTATTCAGAGCGGATTTTCGGGGATTCAGATTTTAAGGGATTAATTGACCCCGGATACCTGGTATCCGATGTTTTTGTAAAGAAATTCCAACTCATTGATTACCATCTTTTATCCGGACAAATAGTTATACCTTTTATTTATTAATGAATTCTTCCGATATATTTACAACAAAAAACCTTTATTTTAAATACCAAAATCTCCCGGCTTTCTTTTATTGCCAGTTTCTGCATTGATATTTGATTTTATTTATCAAACTTGCATTAAAAATTGATTTAATTTGATCTTTGATATTTTGGCTGATAAACCCGTAGTTCCGGATTTAAAAATATACTATCAATAATATTTCTAAAACATTATGCATGAAGTAATTGTCAGAAACCAGAAAATAAGCGATAAAAATTTCTTTCTGATCGCAGGGCCCTGTGTCATTGAAGAGGAAAAAATAATGATGGCAGCGGGAGAAAAGCTTAAGACCTTATCACAGAAATTGGACCTGCCGGTAATTTACAAGTCATCCTTTATGAAGGACAACAGAAGCTCAGTGGATTTTTTTGCAGGTCCGGGGTTGGATGAAGGATTGAAAATGCTGGAAAAGATCAGGCATACTTTTGACCTGCCGATATTATCGGACATCCATTATCCTGATCAGATCAATGCTGCGGCTGAAGTACTTGATGTTATTCAGATACCGGCTTATTTATGCATGCAGACCATACTTGTTGTTGAAGCTGCAAAAACAGGGAAAGCAATTAACCTGAAGCACGGGCAGTTCATTGCACCGGAGAATATGGGGAAACCGGTTAAAAAAATTGAATCTCAGGGCAATTATAACATTATTCTTACTGAAAGAGGGTACACTTTTGGTTATAACGACCTTATAGTGGACCCAAGAAGTTTTCATGAGATGCGAAAATTTGGCTACCCTGTCGTTTTTGATATTACTCACAGTATCCGCAGGTATGGTATACCCAGCTCTGATCCTGCAGGGGGGTTGAGAGAGTATTTACCTGTGATTTCAAGGGCCGGAGTGGCATCTGGCGTGGACGGGATATTCATAGAAGTCCACCCCGACCCTGCAAATGCAAAATGTGATGCTGCAAGTCAGCTTAAGCTTGATAATCTTGAAGAGTTTATCAAGCCACTGATAGAAATTCATTATACAGAAAAAAAATACCGTATCAAATAAAATGATGAGTTTATGGAACTTTATCTTGATTCAATAAAGATAGAAGAGGTCCGTGAAGCAAATGAACTAGGATTCCTTTACGGACTGACGACCACCCCGACTTTTATGCACAGAGAGGGTATAAAGGATGTTGACTCTGCAATCCTCAGTTTGTCAAAAATGGTAAACATACTTCACGTTGAAGCGTTAGGCGACAATGCAAAAGAGATTGTTGATGAAGCTGAAAGACTTTTGGGCCTTGGATTGGATAAGGAGAAAGTCGTGTTTAAAATCCCGATTTCCCTTGAAGGAGCAAAAGCCTGCAAGATTCTCACAAACAAAGGAATAATGGTAAACCTTCATCTTGTTTATACTCTCCAGCAGGCATATATGGCATATTGTGCAGGCGCCACATATGTCTGTATTCTCGTCGGCAGACTGCAGGATCAGGGACACGATGCGCTGGCGCTTATAGAACAATGCATGAAAGCTATGGTACAATATGATTATAAAACCAAGATTATGTTCTCTTCCGTAAGGAATGTCGAGCATGTCAGAAATGCAATAAATCTTGGTGTTCATGCCTGTACTTTGCCATGGAATATCTTAAAGCAACTTCCTCAGAATCATTTTACTGAAATAGGTATACAACAATTTGTAGAGGATCAGGAATTGTTAACAATCAAAGCTTCTGATCTTATGATAACCAGGAACGTATTCTTAAATTTTAACTCAACAGTTCTTGATGGGATGATGCTTATGACAAGTTCAAAACTGGGAGCTGTAATTGTTCTTGATGACGATAAAAAGATTTACAGGATTTTTACTGATGGTGATCTCAGGCGATTATTACAATCAGGTAATTCTGCCTTGCTCCATAATAAGTTCAAAGAACTGCAATCCAATAAACCAATATCGATCGAAATCAATGCCCCGCTTACCGAAATTATCAGCTTAATTAAAGCCAAACAAGTTGATAATCTTGTTGTTATGGAAAAGAACAAGCCAAAGGGGCTTGTTGATATTCAGGATTTATTAAAATGGATCTAGAAAAGGTATTTATAAAACTCGGAGGCACTTTTTTAACTCCTGCAAGACAAATCAAAGCTTCACTGACCGGTATCAGAGCATTTGTATTTGACTGGGATGGAGTTTTTAACAGCGGGATAAAAACCGGTGATACAGGAAGCCCCTTTTCAGAAATTGATTCAATGGGCATCAACCTGTTAAGATTCAGCCACTGGTTAAAAAACGGTCAGATACCTCATACTTTTATTATTACCGGGGTGAATAACAGCGCTGCAATTGAATTTTCAAAAAGAGAGCATTTTGACGGTATATTTATGAATCTGAAGAATAAGAGACTGGCAATTGAAAGCATCTGTGATTTACATAAAATATCCCCGGATGAAATTGCTTTTGTTTTTGATGATGTAATAGATATTGACGCTGCAAAGACATGCAGATTATCATTTTTTGTGAATAATAAGTCAAATCCGCTGCTTGTCAACTATATCATACAAAATAAAATCTGTAATTACATTTCCACATTTTCCGGAGAAAATCACGCTGTGAGGGAAATATGCGAACTTCTGACCGGCCTTAACGGGAATTACGATCGGGTTGTTGAATTGCGTATCAGATTTGAGGGAGAGTATGAAGATTATCTTAAATCAAGAGATCAGATTAATACTCAGGCAACGACATTCTAACCGCGGGTGAGACAGATTGTTTTATGCCATGAAATAACCTTATTTCCCGTTTAATATCTTTTCAACATGTAGCAGGGCTACATCCGGCGAAACCAGTTTTTTATTCTTTCCTCATTAACCTCTTTCTGCCAGTCCGGCCCATAGGCATGGCGCCACATATGATCGAGTCTAATGGCAGTGTCAGCCATTTTGGTTAACTGCTCCACGTTTAATTTTTTTGATATGCCTTCCGGAATATCAATACTATTTTTTTTAACCATTTGGTGAAATTCCCTGACATCATCCTGATAGACATCCTCCAATACGTTAAATGCTATACAATTAGCAATTCCATGATGCAATCCAAGAACATATGAAAGGCCATATGAAAGGGCGTGGCAGACGCCCACCTCGCTGAATCCGATACTCAGTCCTCCAAAATAGGATGTAACCATCAGCTTCTCATCAGCTTCCTGGCGGCTGAGTTTATCATTAAGAAAAACTTCACGGCATAATTCCTGAGATTGCAAGGCATACGCATCACTGATACTATTTTTGTTCGTGCCGTTTAAAGATTCCACATTGTGAATATAAGCGTCAGCCCCTGTATAGAACCGCTGGTTTTTGGGAGCTTCAGAGATCAGCTCAGGATCAAGTATGATCAGATCAAAAGGTGTGTATTCACCTTTAATTCCAAGTTTCTTTTCCGGACCGGTAAGAACAGCTGTCATTGATACTTCAGCACCGGTGCCCGACAGGGTTGGAACACCGATATGAAAAACCCCCGGGTTTTTTGCAAGATTAAGTCCCTGGTAAAGTGACGAGGATCCCTGGTTAGTAAGCATGACAGAAACAGCTTTTGCATAATCCATTGTACTCCCTCCGCCAATCCCTGCAACGGCAGAAGGCAGGGACTTCCGGCTGCCAATTATCTGATTACGGATTTTATCAACGATAATTGTTTTAGGCTCATCATCAACATTGACCCATATTATCGTATCCAGGCCTTTAAGAGGAATGCTTTGTGAAAATGGTTTATTCTTAAAATAATCATCAACAAGAAAAACCGTATATGCTCCACTGTAATTCTTTTTTTCCTCAAGAATATCAGATAACTGGTTGAAGCTGCCTTTCCCGAAAACACATTTGGGAACTGTTTTGATAATCCTGTACATAAATCCTGTCCTTTTTATTTTAATAATATCTTAAATACAACTTTACTTTTAAAAGGCCTCATTAAATGCTTTTTCAATTCCCTGCATCAGCATTTTTAAATCATTTTCAGTCCAGGTGATCCTGATCTGGATGGATATCAGCCTCGACATAATAGTGTCTGATTTTGGTATCTTCAAAGTTGCATAATCCTGCGGCGGGTCAAGCATTGTAATTGCAAGTCTGGCTGCAGTTTTCATTTGTTTTATATGGTTCCAGTTTTTAAAATAATGGTAATTATTATCGTACCAGTATGAATAGCTAATACCATATTTATCAAATCCCTGCAGAACTTTTCTTGCTACTGCTTCATTTTCCAGAAAAAAATCAAGAAAGGTAGCGCTGTCGCCATTTTTATCCGGGATCTTTCTCATACTTATACCGGGGAATTTTGTTAAAAATTGCTCCAGTTTGAGTTTATTGGCACGCTGATGCATTAGAATATACGGTAGTTTTCTGAATTGTGCCAGACCTATCGCCGCATGCAGTTCACTTATCCGGAAATTTGTTCCGATAATATTATGAGGTTCCGCGCCCCTGTTATCACCTGTATGGCAATGGCCATGGTCAGAATGCTGAGAGGCGATTTCATATAAAGCAGGATCATCAGTGATAATTGCACCACCTTCCCCGGCGGTTATAATCTTAAAAAAGTCAAATGAAAAAATGGCAATTTTCCCGAAAGTTCCCAGCATTTTTCCATTGAATGAAGCTCCAAGAGCCTGAGCTGTATCCTCAATTAAAATAAGGTTACGTTTTTTACACAGATCTGAGATCTTATCTATCTGAGCCATTGATCCGCACATATGAACCAGCATAACTGCTTTGGTGCGCGGAGTTATGGCCTTTTCAATACTATCAGCTGAAAGGCACAATGTTTCATCAATGTCAGCAAACACCGGAACAGCACCTGCCTGAAGCACAGCCTCAACCGGTGCAATGAAAGTGAATGTCGGCACTATTACCTCATCTCCGATTCCGATGCCACAGGAAGCAAGAGCCAGATTATCGGCAGTGGTACCGCTCGAAGTCAGATGAGCAAAACTAACTTTGTAATATTCGGCAAGCTCTTTCTCGAATGTTTTTGCTTTCCATTGACCATTTCTTTGTTGATCATGATTATAACGAAAAAGGATACCTGTTTCAAGCACATCCATTATTTCCTTTTTTTCTTCTTTCCCAAAAAGTTCAGTACCTGGCATAACAAATATGTATTTAATGACGAATCAAAAGTATAAGAAATAATCTCTCAATGTTGGTTAATTGAATTAATTTGAATTCCAATTTGAATTTGTTCAAATTACAGGTAAATCAAATATAATTTCTATTTTTGGCGTTTTAAGAAAAAAAGTGTTAGTAATAATCTGGTAATTTGAAATAACAAATTTGAACAATGAGAAAGATTGCAGGTATTCTGATCGTCTCCGCTTTAATTGGTACAAACCTCCAGGCACAGGAACGGAATGATGTGATAAAAGCCTATAATGAAGGCGCAAAGTCGATGCAGACTGATGTCCCGGCTGCTATTAAGTCGTTTGAGGATGTAATTACACTTTCTGACAAGGTTGGTGATAGCGCAGCCGACCTAAAACAAAAGGCCGTACAGGTTTTGCCGGGATTGTATGTCAAAGCTGCCGCCAACACCCTTAGCGACAAAAAACCGGCCGTTGAGGTAATTAAAGCTGCAAAGGCAGCTGACAAGGCAGCTGAAAAATACGGAAGTGCAACAGGCAGGGAAAATGCCCGGAAGATTTTGTCACAAGGATATTATAACCTGGGCACTGAATTTTTTATCAGTAAGGATTATAATAATGCCCTGCTGGCATTTGACAGTCTTTTGGTGATCAACCCCGGCTATCCTGCGGCAATTTATAACAAGGCCCTGGTATTCAGAAATCAGAATAATGCCGCCGGCTTTGAGGAAAATATAGACTTATTTATTGATAAAATGAAGAGCGGTAATGATTCGGCAAGAGTAAAACAGGCATCCAGACTGGCACTTGAATATTTCAGGGCAGCCGGATCTCAGGCAAACCAGGCAGATAAGCTTGATGATGCTCTTGCAATGTTCAATAAAGCTGCAAAATACGGCGACGACAAGGACCTTTTCTATTACTTCGCCGATGTCTATAACAAGAAGAAGAATTTCGACAGCGGAGCAGAATATGCCCGGAAAGGTCTGGCCCTTGAGACCGGTGCTGCTGATGCAAAAGCAAAATTCTACTTTCAGCTTGGCCTTGCTCAGGCAGGTAAGGGACAGACTGCTGATGCCTGCGCTTCATTTAAAAATGCCATGTACGGACCTTTTGCCGCACCATCAAAAGCACAGAGAACAAACCTGAAATGTAAATAGAAAGCCAAAACCAAAAGACCTGCTAAAATTGATCCGGCCATCTGTTGCCGGCGCCAAAGCTTTCATCATATAACTTTCATAATAAAGTCTGACCGGATACGTTTAATACCTGATGCTCAGCAAGGACAGAAGCTAAGGTTCTTTCATAAACGTAATGATCTGTTATGTGATAATCATTTATCATGCGCTTATTACAGGTTCAATCATGGTGATTAAAAAACCACTGATGTTCCCTGAAAATGATAGAGACATTTACTGACGATTTCAAGATGACTGATATGGGAAAAACAAAAAAGAGTATCATAATAAGTGGGGCCATTATCCTTCTTTTTTCTTTCGGAAATCTGGCAGGCAAAACCGATCATCCGGGTGGATCAGATTCTGGCCAGACAAGTCCAAATTCTGCTCAGACAAAAACAAAATCCAATCAGACTAAAACAAAGTCCGCTCAGGCTAAATCAAAATCCGCTCAGAAGAGTTCAAAAACCACACCGGTTAACAAGAACAAAGATTCCGGAACCGTCAGGATCGGTACACAAACCTGGGCGATAGCAAACCTGAATGTGAGCACTTTTCGAAATGGCGATTCAATTCCTGAGGCAAAAACCAACAAAGAATGGGAAAAATACGGTGAATCAGGAAAACCTGCATGGTGTTACTATAATAATAACCCTGTAAACGGTCCAAAATATGGTAAACTGTATAACTGGTTTGCAGTGAACGACCCAAGAGGATTAGCTCCTGTCGGCTGGACTTTGCCGGGTGACCCTGATTGGGCAAAGCTGACTTATTATTTAGGAGGTCTGGATGCAGCCGGCAATAAAATGAAAAGCACCAGTGGATGGATTGATGGCAACAATGGCACCAACGAATCCGGCTTTATTGGTCTCCCCGGAGGTTATCGGGTTGAGAACGGAGCATTTCTCAATATGGGTAGTATTGGCACATGGTGGAGCTCTACAGAAAGTAAGTCTCTTGAAGCATTTGACCACTACCTTGCACTGAACGGCAGTTTAGGAAGAAGCAGCAGCTCCAAACGGTCCGGAGAATCAGTTCGTTGCCTGAAGAACTAGTTATACCCTTATTTCCGGTCCAAAATAAAAAGCCGGTCTTAAACCCAAAATCCGGGTCCTGCTGATCTTAACAGTCAGATTTTTTTATTGAATTCCAGGACATTGAATAAAGATTGTTCAAAAGTTGCTGACCCTGAACTGACTCTGGAAATGCTGATTACCTAAGACTGATCCGCATTCCGGGAAGGTTGCAGTCATCCGTTATCGGTCTTAATTATATTCTTTACATTTGATTGATATAATATGATATAGAATTTATGAATAAAAAACTTCTGATAATCAGTCTGCTGATAATAGGATCCGGGGTTGTTGCTTTATCGCAGAGTCCTGATAATGAATATTTTAAGCAACCATCGATTCTGGATACTGCTAATAGCCAGAAGATTCTTTTCAGAGTTGAGGACATAAATTTTTTCAGGAATCTCGAATATTTCAGTCCGATAGCAGAAGGGCATACATATATTGGATTTATTTTACGACCATCCTTTGCTTATCAGCCTACATCCAATACCTGCTTACAGGTCGGGTATCATTTTCTGAAATATTCAGGAATTGCCGGCTTTTCACAGACCATACCTTTCCTGAGATTTCAATACCGGATAACACCCGGGCTGGATCTGATAATGGGAAGCTTATACAGTACATTAAATCACAGGATGATTGAGCCGATGTATGGTTTTGACAGATATATAGAAGACAATGTTGAAAATGGAATAGAGTTTTTATATCATAATGAACATTACAGAGGAGATTTATGGCTGAACTGGGAGAAGTTTATCGGATTCGAAGATCCGCAGAAAGAACAGTTTTCTGTAGGTTATACATCGGAGATTATTCTCACAAGCCCATCTAAACCTCTGAAAATCAGTATTCCTGTCCAATTCTTATTCGCACATAAGGGAGGACAGAATACTCTTGACACCACCGCTATGTTTACTCGTTTTAACGGAGCCGCAGGTTTGTCAATAGAGCATAGTTTTGATCGCCCGTTCATTAAAAGTATCGGTGGTTATGGATATTATCTGGTTTACAAAGATCTTGTAACACCACACGAAATTGCTTATACTTCCGGAAATGCAACTTATGTAAATATTTATTTAAATACTGCATTCATTAATTTTACAATTGGACACTGGAGAGGTTTTCAATTTTTCAATCCACGGGGGGAAAGGTATTTTAGTAATATTTCTACAATAGATGATCCTGAGCGATTGGCTGTACCGACACCCGGCCAATATAAAACACCGGTCAGGAATTTATTTTTATCAAAAGTATTTATTCATCATGAGGTTAATAATGGGATTAAGCTGGCCGCAGCTTATGAATCCTTTTATGATTATAAAAATTCAAGATATGATTTTTACTATGCCCTGTATGTGCTATGCAACATGGATTTTTTTATTCATAAGGTACACTTTACTAACTGAAGTAATTGTAACAGTGCGCCCAATATAACCTGAATCCGGCTTATGCCTGAAATCCCGGACACTTCTCTCACAATCATTAAAACTTGCTTTTCCGACATAAATAAATATTTGCTTGTTTAAAGTGAAAAAGTCAGTATTGTCAAAAACCGCCTGATAATACCTGGAACTTTCCCTATTTTTGCTGCTTATTCAGTCGGAGTAAATTTGTTTTACAATGCAAATAAAACCATGGATTACGGCAGCAAGACTTCGAACTTTGCCTTTGACAGTTTCTAATATTTTACTGGGAAGCCTGATTGCATACAGCCAGGGAAAATTCAAACTTAATATCACATTATTAGGGCTCACAACAGCAGTACTTTTACAGGTTTTATCAAACTATGCAAACGACTACGGAGATTTTGTAAACGGAGCCGATGAAAAACGTTTAAGTAAATACGAGAGAGCCTTGCAAAGCGGGAAAATAAGCCCCGGGCAAATGCGTTGGATGCTCATATTACTTTCTTTATTGACATTTATTACAGGCATCCTGCTGATCACCCTGGCTGCAAAAGCGCTTGGACCCATTGCTCTTTTGGTCTTCCTTGTCACAGGGATATTGTGCATTTTTGCTGCAATTACCTATACCATTGGTAAAAAACCTTATGGTTATATTGGAATTGGCGATATTGCAGTGTTCATCTTTTTTGGAATTGTGGGCGTCTGCGGTATTTATGTTTTGCAGGCACAAAAATGGGACTGGTTTGTACTTCTCCCTGCTTCCTCCTTTGGCCTTTTAAGCACGGGTGTATTGAATATCAACAATATTCGCGATATTGAATCGGACAGGATATCAGGTAAAAAAACCCTTGTAGTCAGAATTGGCCTTAAAAAAGCAAAAATTTATCATTCCCTGCTTATCCTGATTGCTGTTATACTGGGAATTGTATCAACTCTTCTAAACTATCACGACGTTTTTCAATTGCTTTATCTGGTAACTGTCCCTTTCTTCATTGTGGGCGTTTACAGGGTTTATATATCAACCCGTTCGGATATGCTTGATGATGAATTAAGAAATCTCTCCCTTGCAACATTTTTTTATTCTCTGACTTTTGGAGCAGGCCTCCTTTTATAAATATCTGATCATGGCTTTTTATTAAAATATGTTCTTCATCGCAAGAAGCGGCAAGGTAAATTCAGTCTTTAATCAATTGTTTTTATTGTTCCATCAATAACCTTACTTTTTCACCATGGCTCTTTCCGGTCATGGTGTTTACGGCAGATATAACGATCTCGTCTTTATCCGGACGGAATTTTAGCACCTTAAGCAATCCGTCCCCGCATTTTTCACCGGTCTCTTTTAACCTCTCATTCTGGTAATCTGTAAGAATCTCAAAGAATATTCTTTTATTGCCTGAATTTCCTGGATCTTTTATTTTTACTGCTTTATTCAATGCGCCTGATTTATGCCCGCATAATACCATAAAAACATTAGGGTTTTTCCTGACAAGTCTTTCATACAGGGTGTAAGCATTGTTTCCCTTAGGTGTTCCCATTTTATCCACACCGTCCATTCCAAAATTCTTAAGATCATCATTCAGATTTCCTTTTTCATCCATATAGTCGTGCGTAACTATAATGACTTTTTTTGAAACGTTCCGGGAAATAATACTGTTTGCCCAATTTAATACAATATCGCGGGGAGCTACCTCGAGGCTCATGAGGATGAATTTGAAGCCGTCATAATCAAAAAGACGATAGTAGTTATCAGTTTTACCCGGTTCAAAGAATCCTCCCTTCCATCCCGGGCCGGATTTTAGAATTCGGGATACAGGGAAATACTTGTTGAATAATTCTGTATGCCTTATTCCATCATATCGCGGATTATTTCTGACCGGATCTTTCATATCATTGTTCCCATAAACAATGGAATATGGGATTCCTGCATTTTCCAGGGTTTTGAAACATGAACTTGCAACTTTCCATTCATATTCCTGATCTTCATCGGTTATGTCGCCCATATGAACAACATATTGAATATTAAAGAGATTCTTGTTCTCAATAATCCAGTCCATTTGTCGCTGAAATATTTCAGGATGGCTGTAAGTGTAGTATTGAGTATCAGGAAGTATAATAAACGAGAAAAAAATCCTTTGCCCGGTGCATGATAAACATATGAAGACCTGAAGTAAAATCAGCATTAAAACTGAATTGCGGCATTTTATCATCATGATCCTGGAGAAAGTTAATTTGAAAATCGTCAGCCAAAAATTAATTAATAAAGTTACAAATAAAGCATGTCTTTAAAATGTAATTACTTGATTTTAGTTTTTAAGTAGTGTAATTTTATGAAATAAAGACAGGATTAAAGATTGATTTTTATTTATAGACTAAAATCAGAATAATATGGAAGAGCTGTTTAAAAGTATGACTGTCGCAGGTGTTCTGATGCGTTTTGCGTTGAACATGATATTTCTCTTTATTCTTATCCGGATTCTTTATTTCAGGTATTGTAAAAAGGAAAAATTTCTTTTTTCCCTTTTCCTCGTTGGGATAATAGTCTTCTTTATCTGTACAATGCTGAAAAACACCAATATAGGGTTAGGGATGGGGCTCGGGTTGTTTGGCATTTTTCAGATCCTGAGGTTCAGGACCAGGAATTTCACACCCAAAGATATGGCTTATATCTTTACATCCATCGGACTCTCGGTCATTAATTCAGTAAACCTGGGAGGATTTCCTTTTATTGGATTTTTAATTATCAACATTATAGTGGTCCTTGCGGTATTTGTCCTTGAGGAGTACCTTAAAAAGAACAATTTCTGTAAATATTCAATATGTTATAATAATCTGGAATTATTAAAACCCGAAAACAGCCATAAGCTTATTAAGGACATATCTGCCAAAACAGGCCTGACTATTATGAAGATTGAGATCCGGAATATCGATTTCAAAAGAGAGGTTGCCAATCTGGATATTTATTTTAAAGAATGATATACATTGACCCTTTAGCTATTACCTGCATTGGAAGAACGGCAGAAATCATTTTGTCATGATTTCCCCCGGCATAAAAACATTTAGTTTAATAACATAGATTGAGTTTTCGATAAACGTTCTTTAAAACAACAGCTTGAAATGAAAAAGATAATCCTTCCTCTGATTTTCCTGTCAGGTTTTATATTCCAACCTGCATTTGGCCAGATTGACTCAGTAAATGCTAAGTTCGCAGTTAAAGATACCCAGAATGTGAATATCCGGCTTTTCGACAGTAACGATCCCTTTGAGATTTCGCTCAGGTTCGATATTACCACCTATAAAAGGAAAAGATCTGATACTACTTATTTGGATGGTATTCTTACTTACCACACGGGCAAAAATGATTCCATAAACAAAAACGTTAAATTAAGACCAAGGGGAACCACCCGCCGTACAATTTGTGATTTTCCTCCTATGGACCTGCATTTAAAACTTAAAGATACCGTTGGTGGCGAATTTGTAGGGATAAATAAACTGAAGCTTGTACCCTATTGTAAAATTGGATATGAAGATTATATTTTAAAAGAATATTTAATATATAAGCTGTATAATTTACTCACTGATAATAGTTTTAAAGTCAGGTTATTAAGGATTAATCTCATAAATACGGCAAAGAACAGCAAGCCGGTCAGCCAATACGGGTTTGCAATAGAACCTGTAAAACTGCTTGTGAAAAGGACACATACAGCTGAAATAAAACCGGTTTATCTTACACAAAACAATATCAAACCTGAGATAATGGACCGTTTTGCAATTTTCAGTTACATGATCGGCAATACCGATTGGGCCGTGCCAAATCAGCATAATGTCGTTGTGCTGACGAAGCCGGGATCAGAACATCCTGAGCTAGGTATAGCGGTACCTTACGATTTCGACTATGCCGGTCTTGTCAATACGGATTATGCTGTCCCGAATGAGAATTTACCCATCAAATCGGTTCGTGAAAGATATTATATGGGAGTATGCAGAAGTGAAGAAGTCTTTGCGAAAGAGGTTAAAGAATTTGCTGATAAAAAGGATGAATTTTATAAGCTGATTAACGATTTCCCATACCTTAATCCGAAATCAAAAAAAGACATCATAAGCTATCTGGATGAGTTTTATAAGCTGTTTGATAAACACAATTCCATCGTGCACGACTTTCTTAACCATTGCAAGACTTTATAAAAAGCGGAAAACAACTTTTTGCTTTTCACTAAACCCGGGCTTAAATTTGATTCAGGAATGGTTTAAATAAAAATATGCCTGAGGTATTAATTTTGTTTTATAGTCCTTACATTTAAATCAGAATATCAAAATTCCAGACCATGAAAAAACATTTATTTCTATTGTTGCTTATACTCGTCCTAACTGCCATAGCAATTTCATCATGTAAGCAGTCAAAAAAAGAACAGGTGACTGATGCATTAGTATCACACATTGATTCCACAGTTAAGCCAGGAAATGATTTCTTCCTTTTTGCGAACGGTAAATGGTTCAAGCAAAATCCAATTCCTGCCAGCGAACAGAGTAATGGCATCTGGCAGCTGATCCAGGATACCATCAATGCCCAGGTCCGCCATGTTTGCGAATCTTCGGCCGCAATCAAAGATGCCATAAAGGGAAGTAACAAACAGAAGATAGGGGATTTCTTTTTTACGGGCATGGATAGTATAACTCTTAACAAAAAAGGTATCTCTGATTTAAAAAGCGATTTTGACAAGATAGATGCAATAAAAGATATTAATGGCATCATAAAAGCAGCATCATACATTCATACTATAAGTGGTTCTCCTTTGTTCGGAATTGGAGTCGGACAGGATGATAAGATAAGCAGTAAGAATTCTGTTTTTATTTACCAGGGAGGATTAAGCCTTCCTGACCGTAATTTTTATTTTGATACTGATTCCCGTGCTGTATCAATCCGTCAGAAATTCATTGCTCATCTTGAAAATACATTCACTGATGTGGGGTACAACGCTGAAAAAGCCAGGACTATTGCCGTGGGAATCATGAAACTCGAAACAGATATGGCCAGAACTTCGCGCAAACGGGAAGATACCCGTGATCCATGGAAAAATTACAATAAGCTGACTTTTAAGCAACTTACTGAATCCACTCCGAACATCGACTGGAAAATTTTTATGGATGGCATCGGTTTGCATAATGTCGACAGTGTTATTGTGGGTCAGCCTGAATTCTTAAAAGCTCTTAATGGTTATCTCAGATCATATCCTTTAGATGACTGGAAAAATTATCTTAAATATCATCTCACAAGAAATCTTTCAGGCTTCATGGATGACAAAACCTTTCTTGAATTCTTTAACTTTTATTCTGCAACACTCAGGGGAGTTAAGGAGCCTAAGCCAAGATGGAAACGAGTTGTCCTGCAAACCGATGGTTCACTGGGAGAACTGATAGGGCAGGTTTATGTGGATGAATACCTGCCTAAGGGTACAAAAGATAAACTGATCGAGATTGGCAAGGTCATCAAAACAATATTTGCAGAACGCATAAAGGCCCTCGACTGGATGAGCCCGGCCACCAAAGAAAAAGCACTGAATAAACTCAATACTGTAATTATGAAAGTAGGTTATCCTGACAAATGGAAAGATCTGAGTGCAATGAAAATCGACCGCACATCGTACCTGAAAGATGCTATGAGTGCCAATAACTGGAGATTCAATTATATGATTTCAAAATATGGAAAACCTGTTGACCGCGCCGAATGGGATATGGAGCCACAAACCTACAACGCATATTATAATCCATCCAACAATGAGATTTGCATTCCTGGCTGTAATATTATCGTTCCCGGTTATGAAGGTAAAATGGCTGACGATGCACTTCTCTACTCTATTGTCGGCGGAACTTTCGGACATGAAATCACACATGGCTTTGACGATCAGGGCTGCAAATACAATGCCAGTGGCAATCTTCAAAACTGGTGGTCATCTGAAGACAGCATTAAGTTCTATGCAAAGACGAAAATGATTGTTAAACAGTTCAATAAGTATATAGCAGTTGACAGTCTTCACATAAACGGTGAACTGACACAGGGCGAAAATATTGCAGATCTTGGTGGTGTAATTATGGCTTATGAAGCTTTTAAGAAAACTGATCAGTTTAAAAACAATGTAATTATTGCAGGTTTGAATCCTTCGCAACGCTTCTTCCTTGGCTATGCTCTTGGCTGGATGGTGAATGAACGACCCGAAGCTGTTGCCAGTCAGGTGAAAAGCGATGAACATTCACCTGCTAAATTCCGCGTAAATGGACCGTTGTCAAATATGCCGGAATTCTATGAAGCATTTGCAATAAAACCAGGTGATTATCTTTGGGTTCCTGACAGCCTGAGAGTTAAAATCTGGTAGACACTATCGACATCATATCATTAATAAAGACAATCGCCATAGGGATCTCTGGTACAATTCCTATGACATGAGATTCAATCTGGCATATATTGAACGAATCATTTTATTTAATTCGGGAAGTTTATGTGCAAAGACAAGAGCGCCTAAAACACAACATGTTCCGCCTATTAAAATTGTATCCGGAACACCTATGATTTTTGCCAGGCTCCCTGCCAAAAAACTTCCGAAGGGTGCAGTTCCCATAAATGCCATTGTGTAAAAGCTCATGATACGGCCACGTTTGTCATTATCAACAATGGTCTGTAATATAGTATTACTCGATGCCATCTGTAACATCATTCCGAGGCCAACTATTACCATAATGGCTAAAGAAAGCAAAAAGAAACGTGAGAAAGATAACGTTATCAGCCCCAGCCCAAAGATACAGGCGGCCAGAGGTATAATTCTGAACAGGCCCATAGCATTTTTTCTTGAAGCAAGATAAAGAGCACCGGTTAATGCACCCAGACCTGAAGCACCCATAAGAAATCCAAAAGTATGCGACCCTCCGTGCAGTATTTCTTTAGCGAAAACAGGCATAAGAACCGTATATTGCATTCCCATCAGACTGACCAGACCAAGCAAAAATATAATGTATTTAATAGGGAGAACATTAAAAGCATAGGAAAATCCTTCCTTCATTTCTTTTAAAACATGAGTATCTTTTCTGTCTATTTTCCTCGGGGTAACTTTCATCAAAAGCAGGGATGCTATAACAAAAAGATAGCTTATCCCATTAAGCAAAAAACAAATTCCTTCACCGGTAAATGCTATTAATATGCCTGCTATTGATGGCCCAAGTAATCTGGCGCCATTTACCATTGAAGAATTCAGGGCAATTGCATTCCCCAGGTCTTCTTTTTTTTCCACCATTTCAATTACAAATGACTGTCGGGCCGGAGTATCAAATGCATTGATGCAACCAAGAAATATATTAAGAAGCACTATGTGCCAGATTTCAATTACTCCGGTTAAATAGAGAAATGCAAGAATGAATGCCTGAATCATTGCCGCTATCTGAGTGCCGATTAAAATATGATAGCGGTTCCAGCGATCGGTCAGAACTCCTGCAAAAGGAGCTATTATAAAAGTAGGTATCTGCCCGGCAAAACCAATCAGGCCCAGCATAAATGCTGATCCTGTAAGGTGATAGACCAGCCAGGGTGTTGCGATTCGTTGAATCCATGTTCCAATCAGAGAAATGCTTTGTCCGCCGAAGAAAAGACGATAATTTCTGTACTTAAGGGAACGAAAAGTCACCCTGAGGGGTGCAAATTTCTTTTTATCATATTCAGATAGTGCCATTTATCAATGAGAAGTGAGTTAAAGCATCCGGATTATTTTTTGCACATCAAAAGGGGTATAATGTTTGGGATAAAATGTTTTGATGTTCATCTTTTCTTAAGCGGATATCCGACTGTCTGGCCAAACAGCACCTTCTGATCAGGACGCAAATTAAGTTTTGCTGAAAGGCCCGGTTTGTCGCAATTATGAAACCAGGAAGCCAAACCCTGAGAAGCAGCAAATAAATATACATTGCCTGCAATGAGACCTGTATCAACATAATAATATGACTTTTGAATTTCCGGATCCTGCAAGCCAGGCTCCTGGTAACCAGAGGTATTAGAAAGTTTATTCAAATCTGCTATGTAGATGAGGCGAACGGGAGCCTTATCTCCAAAATTACTTTGGCCTTTCCCAATTGCCAGTCTGCGCAAGTCGCCGGCAAAAACCGGAATAAGCGAATGATGAATTGCATCATAAAAGTAAGTCCCCGATTGCAAGGCAATATAAAGATCAATTTCCTGCGAGTTACTTGCTGATGCTGCAGTTCTTCCGGGAATTCCAAACGGACCCTTTTTACGATTTATCCCATACGCCGACCAGAGGAGGTCTGAAAGCTTGTGCAAAGAGAGTTTTTTATCACTTATTTCCCGGACAGTTTTTCTCTGCCGTAATGCTTTCAGTACTGATTTCCCATTATCAATCCCGGGTTTCAACAATACTATGGGCACCAGATTCTTTACAGAAACATGATCACTGTTTATAACATAGACCCCTGATTCCTTTTTTGTTTTTTTACTATACATCATTGTCCATTCTTTTTTATGATTTATTTGTTAAAAGATCCCAATAGCCTTGATATCATACGTTTTTAGGATGCTATCTTTCTTGATGAGCATTTTGCATGGATTAAGTCCCAAATTTATCTATTATATCATACGCCATCTCATATGTCATGAATATAAACAAAATTGCCAAATGTTTTTTTATGTCAGATGTGCCGGTCTTTTCTTATGGGAAATTTGACCGGAAATAGGTTTTGTAAAATACTTAACCTTTTTAAATAATATTATTGATGGTTGCAAAGAACGTTCTTATATATTTTTGGCATAACTTTATCAAAAATATAGATAAATCATGCGCAGGTTAATGTTTATTGCCCTGACAATTCTTATCACGTTAAAAGCTTTCCCCCAGGTCAGATCTGCAGACAGGGAGCCTTATGCTGCAGGCAAATTTTATCCTTCTGATAAAGAGACACTTACTAAAGATCTTTCACAGCTATTTTCATCCTGTATAAAAACAACAGAAAATTGGAAAGTAAGAGCAATAATAAGCCCCCATGCCGGATATGAATTCTCCGGAGGGATTGCTGCATCAGCATTTTCGTGTATCCCGAAGAATGCTGTTTACAAAAATATTTTCATCATCGGGTCAAGTCATATTATGGCCTTCGAAGGAGCTTCAGTTTATCACACAGGAGATTATGTCACACCGTTAGGCAAGCTGAAGGTGAATAAGGATATTGCAGACAAGCTAAGGAGCAATTCGGTTTTCATGTTTCCGGAAACTGCACATATTCAGGAACACAGTCTGGAAAATCAAATGCCTTTTATCCAGTACTATTTTCCAGGTCCTCAGCAAATAGTGCCAATTATTATCGGTACAGACAATATAAGCACCATTAAAGCTATTGCTGAGGCCTTAAAACCATGGTTTAACGATGATAATTTATTTGTTATCAGCAGCGATTTTTCACATTATCCTTCCTACAAAGATGCCCGGGAAGTTGATAAAAGCACCGCTGATGCAATAATTTCGGGTGACAGTGAAACTTTTTTGAGCACTCTTCAGAGGAATGCTGATAAGTCTATCCCTAATTTATTGACCAGCATGTGCGGCTGGACTTCAGGTTTGACCTTACTTTATCTTGTCAATAAAGATCCAAAGCTGGAGTTCAAAAAAATAAGCTACTGCAATTCAGGCGATACCCCTTCCGGGGATAAAAGCCGGGTAGTCGGGTACAATGCCATTGCCCTTATTGAGAAGAATCCGAAAAAAACCAGTAATCAGAAAATAAATTCAGACCTGACGTTTACAAAGGATGAGGTTAATCAGCTTTACTCGATAGCGAGGAACAGCATCCGGAAGATGCTCTTTGAAAATAAAAGTCTGACCATTGAACCTTCAAATATTTCACCCGATCTTAAGAGATGCATGGGTGCATTTGTAACCCTGAATATTGATGGGAAACTGTGTGGATGTGTAGGCCAGGTCATTTCGACTGACCCGCTTTATGAAGTTGTGAATCGAATGGCTTTAGCATCGGCATTTGAGGATACACGGTTCCCTCCACTCTCAAAAGATGAATTCAATAAACTCAAAATAGAAATTTCGGTTCTCGGACCGTTAAAAAAGATCAAAAACATTTCTGAAATTGTTTTGGGTAAACACGGCATATATATAACAAAAGATCTCAGATCAGGCACGATGCTCCCTCAGGTTGCTACAGGAAATCACTGGACCGTTGAGCAACTACTGGGTTATACTTCTCGCGACAAAGCCGGTCTGGGATGGGATGGTTGGAAAAATGCCGATATATACATTTATGAGACAGCAATACTTGAAGAAAGCAAAAAATAATTATTAGCATTACCCTCCTTTTAGGTATTGTTTAAGACAGCTATTTATCAAAATTAATCTCTTTGAAATCAGCCAGTTTCATGGCTTGTTTCTCCTTTATACATTATATATTAACCTTTCATGACGCCTGTTAATTCAGGTTGAATTTTATCAGGCTCATTGCTGTAATGAAAGTCAAGTGACACTTTATTCCCTTCGAACTTAAAGATTATGATTGCGGTATGCGGGCTTTCTATATAACGCAATACGATTTTCAGTGTTTTTTCATCTTTCCAGCCGAAGCTCCCCGCTACCCTGGCTGGTGGAAGACCAACAAAATGAGCTTTAGCGTGTAATAATAAATCGGGCCCGTGAAGAGTAGTTTCACCGACTATCCATTTTCCTGATCCTGAAGTAAAGTCATAGTGAGCTGAATCAATCATCATGGAAACTTTACAGATATTGTCCTTAAACTGGAAGTTTATTGTTTCAAGGTGTTTATCATTTGAATTCAGCATGTATGTTTTGCCTGAAATCTGTGAAACAAAGGCGGGACTTTTTTCTGTAACCGGCAATGGAAGTGCCAGGGATGATAATTTTTGTTTCAGTATTGTGGACAGTTTAGTGTTTTCAGTCAATCTACCTGTTTTAATCGAAGGCAATAAATATTCCCAGATAAGGTTTAATTCATCCTGCATATCAGCGGTTTCAGCTGTAACGGCGATTACCGCATCCTGATCGGGTAAAACAATGATATACTGGCCATAGGCTCCGTCAGCCCGGAATGCATTATGACGGCAACGCCACATCTGGTAACAATAGCCTTGCAACCAGTCACTGGAGTCCCTTTTAGCCTGCGAAGCAGTTGGATCCTGATCAATCTTTTTGGTCGAAGCTTCTTCAATCCATTCAGGCGGTAACAACTGTTTCCCATTCCATTTGCCTTTTTGCAAAAAAAGCTGTCCGAATTTTGCCATGTCTTCCGTTTTCAGTCGCAAACCCCAGCCGCCGGTATTAATTCCCCGGGGATCGACTTCCCAATCCATCCCTTCAATTCCCAATGGTCCGAACAACCGTGGCCTGAGGAAGTCAATAACCTTTTCTCCGGTTACTTTTTGCACAATAGCAGATAACATATATGTAGCCAGTGTATTGTAAAGAAATTTTGTGCCCGGAGCATGTACAACATGTAATGAAAGAAATGCCTTTACCCAGTTGGTTTCATTTGTAACTATTTTAAATGTCGGATCGGGGTCCTGCCCTGCCGACATGCTAAGCAAATCCCTGACCCTCATATCTGACAAGAAGGGGCTCACGGTGTCAGGCAAAGCATCAGGGAAAAAAGAAATGACTTTATCGTTTACCGACAACCGTTTTTCACTTACGGCAAAACCTACTGCAGTGGCTGTAAAGCTTTTGCTGGTAGAATATAATGTATGCCTTAGTTCAGGTTTGTAAGGATCCCACCATCCTTCAGCTATTACCTTTCCATGCCGCAGAAACATCAAACTATGGAATTCATGTTTGCTTTTTGCGGCTGCATTCAGGAAATCAATAATACCCTGTGAAGAAACTCCTTCCGCTTCAGGAACGCTTCTGGGAAGCGATGTTGTAACCTGATCTTTTTTGTATCCGCTGAGTAAAAAGATAACCAGCAGGAATGCGAAGCCTGATTTTTTCCAAGTCATTTTCATAGGAAATTGAGTTTAGACATTCCAAAAGAATTATCAACAAATAAATGTACAATATTTTACTTATGATCCGTCTTTAAAAATGTTTTAACGGGTTGTAAAATATGGCTGTGAGGTGACTGATACAAAGGCGGGAAGTCTTGATCCCATTCAGAGTTCCCCAAATCTTTTGTGATCAACCCATTCATCTTTTCCAGTCTATTATGTTTTTAATAACCCAATGTTCTTTGAAATGATTCTAAATAGATCCTCTTTTGCATCATTTTGAATTCTTATTCGTCATTATTCGAAAATAACCCAGGAGCAACTTTCACGCATGAAAAGAATACTATTCACACTATTTACCCTGTTTTTGATTCTTCCGGGCTTAGCCGGTCAGACAATTACAAAGATGCAATATAAAGCGACAAGGGTTTTAGTTGCACCCACAATTGATGGTATACTTGATGATGAGGCATGGAAAGAAGGGACCTGGGCCGGAGGTTTTACACAAAATCAACCATTAAGCGGAAGGCCTGCAACTCAGAGAACTGAATTCAAAATCCTGTTCGATGAGAATAACCTCTATGTTGCAATCAAAGCTTATGATACAAGTCCCGACAGCATTATGAACCGTTTGACCAGACGGGATCAGGTCGATGGTGATCTGGTGGGTATCATTCTTGACAGTTTTCATGATCTTCGCACAGGTTTTTTATTCGGTGTCAGTTCAGCCGGTGTAAAATACGACCAGATGTTCACTAATGATGGACAGAACCAGAACTCATCGTGGGATCCAAACTGGTGGGTCAAAACTTCCATTAATAAAGAGGGTTGGGTTGCTGAGATGAAAATCCCCTTCAGCCAGGTCAGATTTGAGAAAAAATCCGGAGATGTCTGGGGTTTGGAGATTGCAAGAATTATATACAGGAACAATGAGACAGATTTCTGGCAACATATTCCGAAGGATGCTCCAGGATTGGTTCATCTTTTTGGTGAAATTACAGGACTTGAGCAGATTAAGCCAAGAAAAATATTTGACGTGACCCCTTATGGTGTTGCAAAACAAGAAACCTTCCAGTCGGATCCGAATAATCCATTTCTTGGAAATGGAAGAAAGTTCAGCTTAAACGCCGGAGTTGACGCAAAAATAGGAGTTACAAACAATATGACGATGGATCTCACGGTCAACCCGGATTTCGGGCAGGTTGAGGCCGATCCTTCACAGGTCAACCTTACTGCCTATGAAACATACTTTACAGAAAAACGACCCTTTTTCATAGAAGGAGACAATATTACAAGTTTTAATATAGGAGTAGGCAACGGCTCAGCAGGAAATGATAATATATTCTATTCAAGACGAATAGGCCGTCCGCCACAAATAGCCCCTGATGTTCAGGACGGAGTCTATACTGATATTCCCAAAGCAACACCAATAATTGGAGCTACAAAGCTTACCGGGAAAACAAAAGACGGGTTCTCTCTTGGTTTTATTGAAGCCCTCACTGCAGAAGTAAAGGCTAAAATAGATTATGAAGGTGAAAGAAGCTCTCAGACAGTGGAACCCCTGACTAATTATCTTGTCGGCAGGGTACAAAAAGATTACAATGAAGGAAAAACCATTATTGGCGGAATGTTCACAGGCACTGATCGTGATCTGGATACAAGGCTTGCAAATTATTTGAACAAATCAGCCTATTCCGGGGGATTCGATTTCACACAATACTTCAATAATAAGAACTGGATGTTCAACCTGAATGCTGCTTTCAGCCAGGTGAAAGGGTCAAAAAAGGCAATGCAGTTAACTCAGGAATCATCAGCTCATTATTTCCAGAGGCCTGATAATAATTATATGCCTCTGGATACAAACCGTACAACATTATTTGGCTCGGGAGGAAGGATGGAATTAATGAAGCTGAACGGTCACTGGAATTACCTGGCCTGCATCACCTGGAAAACACCAGGTTTCGAGATTAATGATCTTGGATATATGACGCAGGCTGACCAGATGCTTTCTGTTCTCTGGGCAGGATATAATCAATTTGAGCCAAAAGGTATCTATAAAACCTATAATATTAATGGAGATTTTTTCCTGGTCAATGATTTCGGAGGTGACATAACAGGCAAAGGATTTGAATGGAACGCATCAATGTCATTGAAAAATTATTGGAGCATATGGGCAGGAGGCAATATAAACGGAGCCTCATTTTCTACAGGTATGCTCCGGGGCGGCCCGCTGATGAAATTACCGGGAAGCACCTATGGCTCAATCGGCTTCTCAACAGATTTCCGAAAGAAGTTTACGTTTGATATTAATTTAAGCGCACAGACAGGCTTTGAAAAGTACTACTGGAACCTGAATGCAGCACCGGACCTCTCATATAAGCCGACAAATTATATATCATTCACACTGAGCCCGGCGTACAATAAATCTTTCAGTGAACTCCAGTATGTAACAGAACTACAATATAATAACAACAACAGATACATCTTTGGCAGCATTGACAGGAAAACTTACAGCGCTTCGTTCAGAGTCAATTTCAACCTGAGCCCCGACCTTACTTTTCAGTATTGGGGCCAGCCATTTGTAGCTTCCGGAAAATATTACAACTATAAATACATAACGAATCCGGTTGCAGAGAGCTACAATGAAAGGTTTCATACTTACACATCAGGTCAGATAAAACTCGGAAATGACAATAATTATCACATTTATGAAAATGCAGACGGGAACGATGATTACAGTTTCGCTAATATGGATTTTAATTATCAGTTTTTTCTTTCAAATCTTGTAATAAGATGGGAGTATTCACCGGGATCAAGTCTGTATCTGGTCTGGAGCCAGCAAAGAAGTGGTTATAATGACACAGGGAATATGGATTTTATAAATAACATGGGAGATCTGTTCAATAAAAAAATCAACGTACCCTATAATGTATTTCTTATTAAGTTCAGTTACAGGTTCGGGTTAAAATAACTTTACGGAATTCCTGAAGGGGTTGTCTTAATAGTCCTCTTTCGCCGGACGAGCAAGACAGGGAGTCCCTCTTCATTTTCCGTTTTCCGGAGAAGAGGGAAAAAACCTTCTCAATCTGATACCGGTTCCGAAAAAGGTAAATTTTTGCAGTATATTATTTAGCTGAATCGCTCTTGTCGGCTTTTGCATTCTTTTTAAAATAACCTCTTAGTAAAAAACTGTGCTTCGCAGCCTCAAGGTCTTCATCTAATTTTTTAGAACTGCTTTCCAGGTTCCTGATAGTCTCTTTTAAATTAGTGCCAGATTCTTTATCCAGCAGCAAAACGCCCAATGAAGAATTCGGATCACTGCCAGCCTGTTTTAGATTTGTAATAAATACAGCCGCGGTATCAGCTATTTGCTGTAATTGCCTGACAGAGGCTTTGACAGATTTAAAAACAACAGTATCTGTTGTCAATTCATTTGCGAGTGTTCCTTCTTTATTCAGGTCTGAGCTGAAAATGGCCAGCGAATTGATCAGCTGCTGGGCCTTTACAGCTGCGCTTTGAAGCGATTCAGTTGCAACATTGATGTTTTCGTATATAGAAGTATCGTTAAGCAATTTCCCAACGGTTCCATTTCCGGCCATTAAATTATTACTGATAGTTTTAAAATCACCGGTAATAGCTAACAAGTTCTTATTGCTTTCCTGAAGTGTATTAAGCATATCGTCTGTCGAAATAGTTTTTGCTACTTCCAGGGTGTCACCTTTATTCACTTCTGCCGACCCTGAAGTTCCTCCGAAAATTATAAGTATTTTATTCCCAAGAAATCCGTCGGTACTTACTTTGACCCTGGCATCTTTACGAATAAATTCCTGTGCTTTTGACTCAATATTCATACTTACTTCCACCTTTGATTTTCCGTAAAAATGCAGGTTGCTTACCGTACCTACTTTTACTCCTGAAAACCAGATATTATTACCCTTTTGCAGACCGCCGACATCTTCAAAAATTGAAACCACTTTTATCCTGTTTTTAAAAGTACTGTGCAGGTTGCCAACCATAAGAATTCCTCCTAAAAGAAATATCAATCCTATGATTACAAAGAGTCCGACTACTACATCGTTTCTATCTGCCGATTCATTCATGGTTTATCGAATAAAGTTATAATTATAGAAACCTTTTATATGCTCATTATCGAGATTAAACACATCTTCAAATTTTCCGGGGTTTAAAAATTTCCCTTCAAATAACATTGCTATCCGGTCGCCAGTATTTTTTGCGCATGTAAGATCATGCGTAATAATAAGGGAACTGGTGTGATATTGTTGCTGAATTTCATTGATAAGCTTAATAATTTCAGTGCTTGTAATGGGATCCAGTCCTGCTGTAGGTTCATCAAACAGCATTATCTCAGGCTTAAGAATCAACATGCGTGCAATTCCTATTCTTTTTCGTTGACCTCCCGAAAGGTCGGAAGGCATCTCATATAACTTATCTATTAAGCCAACTGATTCGAGAACTCCTTCCACTGCACTGCTGACTTCATTTTTACTCAGGTTTTTAAAATTCATGGTCAACGGGAATGCAAGATTCTGGAAAACATTCATGCTGTCATATAAGGCACTGCTTTGAAAAGAAAATCCGACACGAATTCGCAATTTATCCAATTCCGAGTGATTCAATTTGTCAACCTGTTTCCCCAGCACTATTACTTCACCTTTATCAGGCTTCAGCAAACCCACGATGATCTTTATTAAAACTGATTTACCCGAACCGGACTTACCGAGAACGGCAATGTTTTCTCCTCTTGAAACATTAAAATCAATGCCTTTTAAAACCTGTACATCGCCAAATGACTTATATAATCCGTTAATTGAAATAACCGAATCATCTTTATTTAATGTCTGTAAATTGTTTTTCCCCATCGTCTTAAAAATATCGGATCCAATTAGTTACCTGAACAATAACTATTTCCTCAATAAATATCAGGAATATGGAAAGCACAACAGCCTGGTTTGCCGCTTTACCGACGCCACGGGTTCCCTGTGAGGCATTATATCCTTTGTAACACCCGACAATTCCAATTGTGAACCCATAAACAATTGATTTGATTATAGATGAAAAGATATCAAGAAAGCTGATGGATGAAAATGCATTATGATAAAAGGTAAATATGCTCGTAGTTTCCTGTGCATGAACATTTACATATGAACCAAACAACCCGACAAAACTGCAATACAACGCCAGCACAGGTATGGTGACAGTAGTGGCTATTACACGGGAAACTACCAGATATTTAAAAGGATTAATTGCCGATACTTCCATTGCATCTATTTGTTCGGTAACCTGCATGGAACCCAGTTCCGCACCGATGCCTGATCCAATCTTGCCTGCACAGATAAGCGCTGTCACCAATGCTCCTAACGCTCTTACTATGGCAATGCAAACTAATGATGGCAGCCAGGAAACAGCTCCAAATTCTTCCAGTGAAGGGCGGGATTGTTTTGTAAAAACAATCCCAACAATAAAACCTGTAAGAGTAATCAGCGACAATGATTTCAGACCAATTTCGAAACACTGATTGATTACTTCCTTCAGATGAAAAGGTCTTTTAAATGCTTCCTTAAAAACAAGAATAGTAAATTTATAGGCTTTGCTGACGCCAACGAAATACTGGTCAATGCCTTTTGAGAAAATATAATTTCTGATGTTGTTACTAATCATTTAGCCCTTATAATCAACATAAAGCTTAATTCTGTGACACCTTAACCTTAAGCAGAAGATTTTAACCCGCTTTTAATATGCATCTTAATTTCTCATTTGGTGTTTTATCTTCAAAAACTCCAGGTAAACGACTAAAATTATAAAATTCTTCCAAATTCTTTGTTTTTTCAATTAAATCAACATCTTCCATCGACTCTCAGCCTGAAATTTGCATCCCCGGCAGTTTCTGGCAGTGAGTGTAAAAACCCATAATCCTGATCAAATCTGGCCGATTACTTAACAATTAATAATCATGACTTAACAAAAATCCGGGCGGTCAATTTATTCCGCACTGAAGTGATCAAGGTTATTGGCTTTGCCAAAAATAGAAAAATGGCGTTAATTACCATCAAACTTTGTTCAAATTTAAACAGATCGCCACAAAATTGATGAAAAACCTGACATAAACCCGCAATTCCTGAGACATTGAGCATTCTGTTACGGTATAAAGGGTACAGCTCATTTAAAATCAAATGAAAATTAACCTTTTATTCTTGATATTGTGATTTTTTTGTTCCGGATTCTAATATGCCCTGAATAAAACTCTGACTGATTATTATCAGAACGGCAAAAATTCGATAGCCTGAGCGGTCTCCAGCGCTTATCAGGATATCATTTTCATTGATCATAGCAGGCTGAACAAAATACCCGGAAGCTTTTTATTCACGGGAAGTAATAATTATTTATGACAGGATTTAATGTTTTTTCCCGGGTTAAATGGCTCGTTTCTCTGGTCAGATATTAATCTATTACGCATTTTCTTCAAAGTACTTAATTGCGTCACTGACATTTTTGATTTTTTTGGCCTGATCTTCAGTAATACCTATACTAAATTCTTTTTCAAATTCCATGATCAGTTCCAGAAATTCAAGTGAGTCGGCGCCAAGGTCATTTTTAAAATTGGCTTCCGGAGTTATTTCTGATTCGTCAACTCCCAGTTTGTTAATGATTATCTCTTTTACTCTTGTCGGGATATCATTCATTTTAAAGATCATAAAATATTTTTGGGTCCAATCTGTCTTATAAAAATCTGCTTTGTCAACTGTTAATCGTAACGGGCATTTAGAATTTCATAAGGAATGCGAAGATAGGTTTTAATTAGTTAAAAAATAAGTTTTAAATTCAAACGATTTTTTAAAAGAATGGAAAAAAGATTATGTAAAAAAACAGGCCTCGGATTATCTGTAATAGGAACCGGTTGTTGGGCTTTTGGCGGAGGAGAATACTGGGGCGCTCAAGATCAAAAAGATGTGAACGATGTTGTCCATGCATCAGTTGATCTTGGTATCAGTTATTTTGATACAGCAGAAGTGTACAATGAAGGGCGGAGCGAATCTTCGTTAGGGGAAGCGATCAGAGGAATCCCAAGGGACCGGTTCTTAATCGGCACTAAGGTCAGCCCGTCAAACTGTTATGGGGAAACACTGATTAATCATTGTGAAGCTTCGTTGAAACGCCTTCAGACTGATTATATTGATTTATATATGGTGCATTGGCCACTAAATCCTCAATCAATCAGACATTTTACAAACGATATCAGCATTATTGAAAATCCCCCTGAAATTAATGATGTCCTGGAAATATTTCAAATATTAAAACGACAGGGGAAAATACGGAATTTTGGCGTAAGCAATTTCGGCCGTAATCAATTAGAAAATTTACCACTTGAAAAAATTGCAGTGAATGAACTTCCCTATAATCTTCTTTGCAGGGCAATTGAATTTGACACCTTGCCATTTTGCGAAGAAAAAGGGATTGGAGTTATTGGTTACATGGCTTTGTTTCAAGGAATATTAGCAGATATCTATACTTCTTTGGATGGTATTCCGTCCTGGCAGCGAAGGACGCGTCACTTCAACAGTAAAAGCACAAAGGAATGCAGGCATGGAGAAGAAGGAATAGAAAAAGAGACCAATACAGCCTTAAAAGGTATCCGGAAAGTAAGTAAAAAATCAGGCTTCCCAATGGCCGAAATTGCCATTAAATGGATTCTTGAAAACTCTGCAATCACTTGTACGCTTGTAGGTTCCAGAAATATCAACGAACTTGCAGCTAATGTGAAAGCAGTTCAAGGCACTTTAAATAAAGAAATCAGGGCCGAACTTGATCGGGTTACACTGCCTGTTATGGAAAAACTTGGCAACCATTTCGATTATTACGAAAATGCCGAAAATGACCGGACTTTATAAATAATCGTTTTGACTTAATATAAGACTAATTAAAAGTGTCAATTTTAAAATTTGAAATCAGCATATAAATTACATTATCATTTATCAGGAAGGAGGATAAAATGAAAAACTTTAAATCAACAAAACACCTGTTGTCCTGGTTTTTAACATTAAGCCTTTTGTTTTTAATTGTACCCGTGTTGGATGCACAGGTAAAAACTGGTCGCCCCGTAAGGGTCGTAAGCCTGTGTTTTCAAAACGAGGATTTATCCAAAATTGAAAAAATAGTCGATGAAGAAGGAGCAAAAGGTACTGATATTATTGTTTTACCCGAAACATGGAGGGGACAATCACAACCGGAAACGCTTGAAGGAGAAACAATAACTGCATTATCCGGACTGGCCAGAAAAAACAGTACATACATCCTTTCGCCGATCGACCGGACGGATGGTAAATCGCGGTATAACAGTGCGGTATTAATTGACCGTGAAGGGAAAGTAGTGTTCGTCTATGATAAAATTTATCCTTATTGGAGCGAGTATGATCTTACACCCCCTGTTACGCCCGGAACAAATTTGGAGCCGGTTTTTGACACAGACTTTGGCAGGATCGGAATTGCAATATGTTTTGACGCAAACTTTCCTGAAGTTTGGCAGGCTATGAGAGATAAAGGAGCCGAGATGGTTCTTTGGTCAAGTGCTTACTCTGCAGGATCACAATTACAGGCGTATGCATTATTGCACCACTATTATATTGTCACAAGCACTTACACTAAAGATTGCCAGGTTTATGATATTACAGGGAAAAAGATTCTTGAGGAGACCAGTGATGGCATTACGGTTGCAAGGGTAACACTTGACCTGGATCGCGGAATTTATCATGAAAATTTTAATATGGATAAACTGGCTGATCTGTTAAAAGCCCATGGTGAAGAAATAGAAAAAGAAATATCCATGCCACGTGAACAATGGTTAGTATTGAGAGCAAAAAAGCCAGGTGTTTCAGCCCGTGTTCTGGCTAAAAAATTTGGTATGGAAGAACTTGCCGACTATCAGAACCGCAGCAGAAAGGAAATTGACAAAAGAAGGGGGTTTAGCTTTACAAAAAAGCTATACCTTTCAGAGCAGCAGTAAGAATAATAATCATGAGCAACGATATTTTAAAAAACTATCGCGTGCGATATAATTAACTTTTTTATTATGAAAGCACTTATTCTGGAAGAATATAACAGGTTTGCCTACAAAGATGTTCCTGTGCCGGTTACAAGTGACGACGAAGTACTTGTCGAAGTAAAAGCTGTTGGCATATGCGGCAGTGATGTACATGGAATGGACGGAAGCACAGGCCGGCGTATACCACCGATAATAATGGGGCATGAAGCCTCAGGAGTAATTGCTGAAACCGGCAAAAAAGTGACAGGCTGGAATATCGGCGACAGAGTTACTTTTGATTCAACCATTTATAAACTTGATGATTGGTATACCCGTAACGGACATTATAATCTCAGTGATAACAGAATGGTGCTGGGTGTCTCCTGCGGTGATTATAAACGTGACGGTGCATTTGCTCAATATGTCAGTATTCCAGGCCACATTCTTTATCATATACCTGATAATGTCACTTTTGAGCAGGCAGCGATGGTTGAACCGGTTGCAGTAGCCTTACATGCCATTAATCTCTCAGGTGTGAAAATTAATGATACATCGGTTGTCTTTGGTTCCGGTATGATCGGTTTATTCATAATTCAGCTATTGAAACTGGCAGGATCTAATGTTGTTGCGGTAGATATTCTGCAGGAAAAACTGGATATGGCTAAAAGAGCCGGAGCTGCTATGGTACTTAATTCCAATACAGACGATATCACAGGCGAAATCAGAAAGCTTACGCAAAACAGGGGAGCGGATTTTGCTTTTGAGGCTGTTGGCATCACACCAACTGTTAAATCGGCTATTGAAAGTCTGCGCAAGGCTGGGACATTGATCCTTGTCGGCAACTTATCTCCTTTAATAGAGATCCCATTGCAAAAAGTAGTGACTCAGGAAATCACTGTTAAAGGTTCATGTGCAATAAACGGTGAATACCCGGCTGTGCTTGACCTCATTTCAAAGGGCAAAATCGATGTTGACAGTATGATGAGTGCCACGGCCCAATTGTCGGAAGGGGCTTTATATTTCGATAAACTTTATAAAAAGGAAAAAGGATTATTAAAAGTGATACTCAAACCCTAGAAATTATTTCTCATGGCCGATAAGATAAAAACCGGAATTATAGGATGCGGAAAAGTGGCAAGAATACATGCCGCTGCATTAGCTGCCATATCAAAATCTGCATTTATGGCAGTGTGCGGCAGAAATGAAAAAAAAACAACAGATTTTGCTTCAGGATATGGAGTAAGGGCATATATCAATGTTTCAGAAATGGTAAGTAAGGAAAAACTGGATATGGTAATTGTATGTACCCCTCATCCTGCACACAGGGAACCGGCTGTTGAAGCTCTTGAAGCAGGTGCAAACGTACTTATTGAAAAGCCTATGGCATCTTCCCTCGAAGATTGCGATGCTATACTTTCGGCAGCCAGAAAAGCGGGGAAACAAGTATCGGTCGTATCACAAAGGCGGTTCTATGCTCCATGCCTGCGTATGAAAAAAGCAATTGCTTCCGGGAAGGTTGGAGTACCCGTTCTTGGGACAGTTTTTATTTTTGGCTGGCGGGATGAGGCTTACTATAATAGTGATCCATGGAGGGGAACCTGGAAGGGAGAAGGTGGAGGGGTCCTCGTAAATCAGGCTCCGCATCAGTTAGATTTACTTCAATGGTTTATGGGCGGGGAAATTGATGAACTTTATGGCGTCTGGAAAAATCTGAACCATCCTTATATAGAAGTTGAAGATACTGCTTTGGCAATTCTGAAATTTAAAAATGGCGGACTGGGAAATATTATGGTCAGTAACTCCCAGAAACCCGGCATTTATGGTAAAGTTCATATTCATGGGAATAATGGAGCATCGGTAGGTGTTCAGACGGACGGTGGTGCCATGTTTATTGCTGGCATGACAAGTATTCTGGAGCCTCCGATAAATGACTTATGGTCAGTTCCGGGGGAAGAGAGCGAACTTAAAACCTGGATAAATGAAGATTCTGATTTTTTCAAAAGTGTCAATCCCATAGAATACTATCATAAGTTGCAGGTTGAAGATTTCATAGATGCTTTGATTTTTGGAAGAAAACCAATGGTAACGGGAGAGGATGGCAGGGTTACTGTTGAGATATTTACAGGGATATACCGCTCACAAAGGGATGGAAAAACAATAAAATTCCCGTTGATGCCTGAATATGGTCGTGCTGATTTTGATGGCAGATTATAATCTGTTATCTCTCATTCACTTAAATAAAACAGCAGAAATCATTCGAATTTGCACACTTAATGAACGTCGCCCAGGGTGGCAAGTACCAAAAAACCAACAGCTTCATCATTGATAAAACATTATGGGGGAAATTCTATTAAATGATGACTCAGAAGGGAAAAATAAACCCTTAGGAATGCGTTGGGTAATGATTTCTTTTGCCTTTGTGGCGACTTTTCTTAATTATTTGCACAGGTTATCATTTAATTATCTGACAGCCAAAGGTCCTTTACATGATCTGATACCAGATGATGCCTTTGGTTATATTGCTTCAGCGTTTTTTATTGCTTATATGATTTCCAATGCCTTTTCAGGATTTGTAATTGATAAACTGAGAACCCGTATTGGCTATTCATTAAGTATGGCTTTCTGGACGACTGCAGCTATTTTACATGCACTGGCAAAGTCTCCTTTCCAATTTGGATTCTTCAGGTTTCTATTAGGCATTGGCGAAGCAGGTAACTGGCCTGCAGCTATAAAACTCACCTCAGAATGGTTCCCGCCAAATGAACGTTCAACTGCCTCAGGAATTTTTAATAGCGGATCATCTATTGGTGCAGTTGTTGCTCCTCCATTAATTGCCTTTCTTGGAACCACTTATGGCTGGCAGATAACATTCGTGGTTATCGGGGTATTTGGTTATTTGTGGCTTGCATCATTCTGGTTTATTTATTATACACCCAAAAAGGTTACTAAAGAGGCAAATGCGAGAATTATTCCTCCCTTTAGGTTACTAAAGAACAGATTTGTCCGCGGTTTAACATTATCAAAGGTTTTCATGGACCCGGTCTGGTATTTCATTACTTTTTGGATTGGAAGATATCTTGCTGATGTATATGGATGGAATCTTGCCAGGATAGGATGGTTTGCCATGTTCCCTTTCATTGTGTCAGATTTTGGAAATATTTTAGGAGGTTTATTCACTCAATTTATAATTAAAAATGGCCTTGAGATACCTAAAGCAAGGAAATTTTCTGTCACTGTTTTTGGACTTGTTATGGCGCTGTCACTGATATCAGGTCCGTTTGTTATAAAGGGACCGGCAGGTGCACTGACAATTCTTGCTGTCGCCGGTTTTGGTTATGCTGCATATACAGCTAATACAATGGCTTTCCCGGCTGACGTAGTACCCAAAAGTGCCACTGCTTCTGTCTGGGGAATTGCAAGTGTGGGAGCAGGATTGGGTGGCGTAATTTTTCAGTCAGTATCAGGTGTAACGATAAAAAATCTTTCAACTCATTTTAATCATACCATTGCATATAACGCTGTTTTCATAGGATACGGACTTATAGCCCTTATCGGATTAGCAATAGTCCTTTTTACAACCGGGCCACTTGTCCGGAACAAAGATTTACAGGATTACGTTGAAAATGAAACCGCATAATGCTTTTATACAAATTGTAAATTAACCATTGAATTACTTCATTTTTACGTATATTAAGCAAATCAAATGATATGAACCCCAGAGCAGCGCCTCCGCTGAGTAGCTTCAGCGCTCGCTGAAGCTCTGGACTCTAAAAACGGTGCAAGCACCGAGGAATTAAACCTGTTCTTCGCGTCCGCCGTCCGCGTGTCGCCGAAGCTTCAGCGGAGGCACAAGCTTTACGCGAAGGCGGATTAAAAAAAAATATTGATATGGTGAAAACAACAGCTTTATCTTTTGTTCTTCTTATTGCAGCCTGTGCAGTCACTTTTTCGCAAACGACGAAAACTGCCCCGAACTACACTCTGCCCAGGAATGATGTGCATTACCTCCGTGTTAAAGATTGGATTGAAGATAAAACTGATACTGATTACAATCATCCTTCATCAGCCACTATTGAGGCATTCCGTGATATAAAGTTCGGCGTGCGTATCCATTGGGGGATTTACTCCATCACGGGACAGGGAGGAGAATCATGGCCATTTTTAACTCTCTCAAATGAGAAGAAACAAGCTTACCAGGAACTATATAAGACCTGGAATCCGACGGGCTTTAATGCTGAGGAATGGATGAAACTGTTCAGTGAAAACGGTATAAAAATGTTCGCATTCACTGCCATGCACCATGAAGGTTTCTCAATGTTTGACACTAAAGCAAGGGTTAAGAAAAGGGTTAATTGGCTTGCTCCCGGCGGTCCCTCCCTGGAAGATTGCGACCTGGCTTACAGCATAATGGAGACTCCTTTCCACCGTGATGTAGTGAAAGAGCTTTGCGATGCCGGCCATAAGTACGGACTCAAAATAGATCTTTATTATTCGCACCCTGACTGGTACAATGCAGATTTCAGACCTTACAATTATCATCCGTTGCAGATACCTGATTCTCAAGAACATCCCGAACTTTACGGCAATGCGATCAGGGAACCCTATATCATTGTTCCAAATCCGACCCCGGAGGAGGAAGCCCGGATGATGGCATATCATCGCGAACAACTTACTCAACTGCTTACCAGCTATGGTAAAATTGATATGATATGCCTCGATCAATGGTTAGGGGCAAAAGTGTGGCCACAGATGCGCCAGGAAATAAAAGATTTACGAAAAATTCAACCGGAAGTAATGTTCCGCGCGAGGGGTATTGGTAATTATGGTGACTATTATACTCCTGAGGGATTTATTCCCGGCAGTGTTGAAAACACAGATATGCCGTGGTTCGTAATTTATCCCTATGGCAAATCCTTTTCATATGTCAGAAATGATGAATTCAAGGGTGTTCCATGGATTATCAATTGTCTTACAGATATTGTTGCCAAGGGCGGCAACTTCATGTTAGGTATCGGTCCAGATGCCACTGGTCGCTTTGACCCGTTGGTGATACAGGCAATTAAGGAAACAGGAGCCTGGTTAAAAGTTAATGGCGAGGCAATCTACGCTACCCGTCCGCGAGAGGGCGATCTATGGAAAGAAGGTGATACTATCCGTTATACCCGGACAAAGGATAATAAGACCGTTTATGCCATCAGCCGCAGCTGGCCCGGTCGGATACTCAGACTAAAAACAATAGAACCCAGACAGGGTTCAGATATATTTATGCTGGGCCGGCCAAAACCTCTGGAGTGGAAGTATAATAAAAAGACAGGTCTGCAGATTTTACTTCCTGCAGAATTACAGGATGAGTCGCACCGGCCGTGTAAAATGGCATGGTGTTTCAGGATCACGGCCCTGAATTGATTTTACGCTTCGGTATAAAATGGACTTTTAGTCAAGTGTAAACAAGGTCAGAGAGTCATGGTCTTTTATAAAGATCCTGTTACCCGAGAGAACAGGGTGTGCATAAATTGAATTTTCTTTAAGTTTTATCAAAGCAACCTGATTATATTTCTGTCCGTCCGGTTTTAGCACAACAAAATTTGAATTACTTGTTGTAACTATTATTACGGATCCTGCATCAACTATTGACCCAAAATTTTGAAGAGCAGTCTCGTCAGTCCATGATGTCTTGCCTGTACCTGCATTAATACAGAAAAGTCTGCTTCGATTCGAAAGTCCGTATAAGAATCCATCCTTCAATACAGGTGTACTGAATGACGTACTGAAATCGGGGTTAGACCAGAGCTTATTCACAATAAATGAGTTTCCCTCTTTCCTGATTTCTATGGCATTAAATCCATTGTTCAGGCCTGTGTAATAAATCCTGTTCTGATCTGCAACCGGGCTTGTCGCATTCTGTACCATACCTGATCCGGCCGGAGTGGCAAATTCCCATAATTGTTTTCCGTCAGAAAGACTGAAACTGATAAGTTTTGTCTGTGCCTGAAATACTATCTGCTGTGATCCATCTATTGTTATCAGAACCGGCGATCCATATGCCGGACCATCTCCTTCAACTTTCCATTTAACAGCACCTGTTGACAGATCAAATGCTAAAAACTGGCCAGTTTTAGGGCCACCCAGATGAGCATAGCAGACTCCTGATGATACCAAAGGTGACATGCCTGTAAAAAACTGAGGTACTGCACCTTTATAATCTTCATTCCTCCATAGTAATTTACCAGTAACAGCATCAAAACAAGCTACGTCCCCTCCTACTCCCAAAGTAACCACCTTCCCTTCCGCTACAGCGACGGAACTTCTGGGACCCGGATGCGATGCCGCCGGACCTGTAACAACTATAGCCGGATAACCTGCTGATTGCCATACTTGTTTCCCTGTTGATGCATCCAGACATTGAAGTACTTCATTATTTTCCTGACGGGTGAAAACATAAAGTTTGTTGTTAACCAGGGCCGGAGTTGCATCACCAGGTCCAACTGTGACCTTCCATGTTTGACTGAATTGCTGCGGCCATGTTTGCGGAACCTTAAATCCGGAAACTTTGCCATCACGATTTATCCCCCTCCATTGAGGCCAATCCTGAGCCTGAACTGTCAAAATATTCACTGACATGATCAGAACCGATAACTGAAAAAGTCTGAATAATTGTTTCATCTTGAATGTTTTTAATGATCCTTATCAAAGTTATTTTAAAATTTGATTTAACGCGCTGTTTCCAATCAGAGAAAATCAGGGTAATTCCAGATCAGGCCGGTAAATTTATTCCGGCGAAATTTGTTCATTTAATCTGCCTATTATGCAATGAATATGATAAATTAAATAGATAATTTTGTTTAACCACTTTTTGGCCTGATAATTCTCTTTTTAAGACACCAACTTTGATGTTATCAATTTACTTCGGGTAAATGTGATCAGTTTACCCGGCTTTTGCAGGATAAGAATAAAATTTTTGATATTGAAGAACTGGTCAAAAAAAATAGTTTAAAATTAAAGTGCCGGAAAGGTAGTGAATTGGGAAATTATTCCGGATATAACCAAATTAGAATGTTAAAGATCTTAATTCTGCCCCTTTTACTGTTTTTTCACCCTATCCATGTGACAGTGATAAGTATTGACCAGGCAAAGGGGACCGATTCTCTGAAAGTTTTTTTCCGAATGTATTATGATGATTTCCTGAGAGATTACAAATCATTCGAACCAGATTTTAATATTGAGACATTATCAGGAGATAAACTTGTTCCTGATGATTTAATTAACAAATATTTCAATGACAGGGTGCAGATCTATGTAAACCATAAATTACTGACCGGCAAGTTAATAACTGTCTCAACTGATACTTATGAAATCTATATGAACCTGCTTTACAAGTCAGAGAAAAACCCTAAGAAATTCAAAATCAAGAATAAGGTTTTGACTGAATTATACAGCGATCAGACAAATCTGATCTTTATAAACATAAACAAAAATGAGCAGGCAATGAGACTGACGTCTGAACACTATCAGGAATCCTTGTCATTTTAAAGGCTAACAGTATCCGTCAGGGTCATATGAAGCAGGGTTATCATTATAAGTCATTTCTCCGGATATGATACGGGTTACAGAAAAAATCAAGGTATTAATTGATAAATTGACAGCAACAACGCTGACGATCTCTTCATTTTGTCAAGTTCCTCACCTGCATTTATTTTATAATGAAAGTCTCTTCATTATGCTCAGGAGTAAATTTGATCCCTTTCTCAAAATTGTTTATCCTTATGATAGTTAAATTTGTCTGATCACTGAACCATCCGTTAAGAATCATATTTCTGACAATTATACTCTTCGGCCTTTTATCTGTCTTGTAAATCAGATTCAGGTTGATTTCATTATCAGTGAAATTCACGGTTAATAACTTCCCTGTCAGCAGTTTATTATTTATATAGATAAAGACTTTTGAATTAAAGTACTGGTTTATCAGGTCAGCAGGAAACGGCTGCTTACTAAATATTATGCTCAAATTCCTGTCGTCATCGATAGTCTGTAAATCTTTCAGAAAATCATTGAAATTCATCTTACAAAATACTTTTAAAGAATCGGTGCCTTGAACATAGTCAATTCCGGTCATTGTTACATGGCCCGGTTGGATGATCAACCATATTGAGATAACTAAGGCTCTTAACATTTTTCTTCAGTTTTGGCAGTTATCCAAGTGCATGCATTTTTTAAGCAAGTCAGATAAGTAATAAGCCAAAGTTAATTCTATTTTAATGGGTAGTTAATACTGTCTTGAATATGACTTCAATATTAATTGTTATTTATAACCATATTACTTTTGGACAGGATGCTCATTTTTGGCTTTTCCACTCATATTTTAAATTTATTCATATTAAAAAGTTGCGTAGTTTTGGAATATGAACACCACTATTCATATTGATGTACTTTCAGTGTTTATTTTCATAGGTGTATTCCTGGGTCTGGTTCTTTCATTTTTCTTCATATTTAAACCTTCATCAAACAGTCAGGCCAACCGTTTCCAGGGATTATTGCTTTTTTCGCTTTCGCTCATTATACTTGAACAGGTTCTCGGTCTTACAGGTTATATAGTAAAGGTCCTCCCCCTGACATTTAGCTCAGCATCAATGAATTTCCTGATTGGTCCGTTTCTCTACCTTTTTGTAAAAAGAAGCATCAATCAGCCAGGTTCAAAAAAAGAATGGATCCATTTTATCCTTCCAATATTCTATCTGGTGTATCTGTGTTTCGATTTTATTCAGCCCAACGAGTTCAAATACAACATCTATGTAGTCAATTATCACCCCGACTGGCAACTGCTGAAAGTTAACACAACCATATCAAATGATCCGCTGAATATAAATAAATACCTGACTCCTTTGCAGGCAATTCAGATCCTGTTTTATATTTCACTTTCGTTTGTGAAACTTGTGAAAAAAGCCGCTGAAACAGGATCGTCGATATTCAGGACAGATGATGATGTCCTTAAATCGTTAAGATTCGTAATTTTCCACAGCTTCATGATCCTTTTGATTTTTATTATTTGTAAAACAAATTTTCATGGGAATGCCGATGATTATTTTATCAGTGTATATGTAGCTGTGTTTACTCTCCTGACAACTTACAGGGTAATGAATGATTCGGCGTACTTCGATCGTTCTGCATCTTTCCTGGATATTTCAATCGGGAAGTACCGTAAATCATCTTTAACTGAAGCGGGGAAACAGAAGATAATCAGTAATATCCAGCTCGAATTTGAAACCAGGCAATATTATTCTGAAAGTCTGGCATCCCTGTCTGATCTTTCAAAAAAGATCGGTGAGAGTACACATCATGTATCCCAGGTATTGAACGAAAAACTGAATAAAAGCTTTTTTGAACTGCTTGCATCATACAGAGTGGAATATGCCAAGAAGATTTTAAGTGATGATAAGGAGAATAAACTCACCATTGAGGAAATATCGGAAATGGTTGGATACAATTCAAAAACTGCCTTCAATAATGCCTTTAAGAAGCTGACCGGAAAAACTCCGTCTGAATTTCGCAAGTCAATAAATATCTGACAACCATTAACATACGTTATAGAACTCATACATCCCTATGGGGATGTACAACATCCGCATAGGGATGTTCTTCAAATGCCTGTGTCCGATAGTAGTTTTGATCCAAAGAAATTAAAACTATATATCATGGAAACGAATGTAGGTCATTCAAAAGCAGCATCAGGTAACATACACAATGATCTTATCGAATGTTGTAAAAGAGGGGACCAGAAGGCACAATTTCAGATTTATAAACTGTATTATAAAGCAATGTACAACACAAGTTTGAGAATTGTCAATGATCCCATGGAGGCTGAAGATATCATGCAGGAATCATTTCTTGCTGCTTTTGAACAGATCGGTTCCTATTCAGGAAATGTCAGTTTTGGAGCATGGCTTAAAAAGATAGTACAATACAGGTCGATTGACAGCTGGAGAAAAAGCAGTAAAGTGATCTTTGAAGATATTGAATCTCTAAGTGAAACCGTAAGTGATTCATATGAAAATCCCTTTTCTGATGAAGAACCTGATGGCAGCTTCAATAGAATAATTGAAGCGATCAAACGACTCTCAGTAGGATTCAGGAATACTTTTTCACTCTATTTTCTTGAAGGTTACGACCATAAGGAAATCAGTGAAATATTATCAATTTCGACAAGTACTTCAAGGTCCCAGCTCTCAAGAGCTAAAAAAAGACTCATCTCAGAATTTAAACGGGATCAATGAACACTCCTTTCCCTATAACACTTAATCTATTAAAAAAACAAGGATTTATCTCCGTTTCTTAATGGCCGGCTTATTCCGGTCTGACGGATCGGTATCATCGGCTTTTCCGCCGGTAATTAATTTAAGGAACGATTAATCTATTGCAATTCTCTGTACAGTGATCATCTTATTTGGGCACCCATCAATGTTTGACAACTGCCAGTCAAGTTTCACAACCAATGGGAAAGTCTCTTTGGCCAGGTCAATATTTGAATTGTCTGGCAGGGAATCAAATTCATAAGTCAAACTATCAATTTTTATAAACCACCCGCCGCAACAAGGAGAAGGGCACATTCTGGGGTCCTGACCTGTAATTATTCCAATCGATTCATAATCATGACCATTTTCTTTCCGGCAGCAACAGGCTCCAAAAACAATTAAACAGATAATCAATAGAATTTTATTTCTCACTTTAACCTGTTTGAGATTTATTATATGACGTACATTATGGCAATCAGGTTGCTTTCAATATCGTAAAAATTGCAGATTTTGCTAAAAATCCGTCGTTCACTAATCTTATAAGCTCATTGATTCTCCATAATTTAATTTTCAATATTGTCAATTCCATTCTCCCAGGTCCTTTGAAAAAAGGGAACTTGTTTGAGCAGGAAAATTAAATTTGACATTAAATATTTTAAGTATAATTTTGATTAAGTAATTGTAAAAATAGCAGTTAAAAAAATATTCCTGAGGGATTGATAACATGTCGCAGATAAATATGTTATAATAAAACGGGAATAATTTTCGATTATTTAAATTGAAATGTTATATATTCGATGCATCAATAAGATAAAATCAATAACTATGAAAAGAAGGATTTTCGTTTTGACAGGACTTTTATTGTCTTTGCCCGGTCTTAATGGCCAGAATGCTCCTTACGGATATAAGATAGTTCAGAAGATCAATCTCGAAGGAGATGGCTTTTGGGATTATCTGAATGCAGACGATGCCACAGGAATGCTCTATGTTTCACATGGTAAAATGGTGCATGTGGTGGATATGAAAACCGGCAAAAATGTTGCTACAATTACTGATGTGAATGGAGTTCATGGAATCGCTATAGCCCCTGAATTCAACAAAGGATTTATAAGCAACGGCCCTGACAGCAATGTGACAGTGTTCAGTACAAAAGATTTCAGTGTAATGGGAAAAGTTGCTGTTACAGGTAAAAATCCAGATGCCATTATTTATGAGCCATTCAGCAAAACCATCATTACGTGGAACGGACGGACATCCAATGCCACGGTGATAGATGCAAAAACAGATAAGGTAATTCAGACCATCTCCCTTCAAGGAAAACCTGAAGCAGCAGTAAGCGATGGAAAAGGGAAAGTGTTTGTGAACATTGAAGATAAAAGTGAAGTTTGCATGATCAATGTAAAAACCTGGAAAGTTGAACAAACATGGTCAATAAGTCCGGGTGAGGGGCCAAGTGGTCTCGCTCTCGACAATGAGAATCATCGCCTCTTCAGCGCTACAGATAAGCTGATGATAGTGCTGGACGCAGAAACAGGCAAGGTTATCACAACCCTGCCAACAGGTGGTCGTGTGGACGGTGCAGGCTTTGATCCGGTTCTGAAACGTGCATATAGTTCCTGTGGTGAAGGCGAACTTACAGTTATTCAGGAAGAAAATCCTAATTCATTTAAAGTATTGGCAAATGTGCCGACACAGGCTGGTGCCAGAACTATATCTGTAAGTGCAGCAACCCGTAGAATTTATTTACCGACTGCTGAATTTGGACCTGCTCCTGAGAAAACAGATCAAAACCAAAGGCCACGTCCATCATTAAAGCCTGGGACATTTACGGTGCTGGTGGTCGAGCCGGTCAAATAATCTCATCCTCACCTCTATCCTTAAATGAGAGGGTTTATCCGTCAAATTAAATAATTTCCATCCATCTGAGTAAATCTCCGGATGGATGGATTTTTATATCAGGTTCAAATGAAAGCGATTGTCTGTGCAAAATACGGAACACCTGATGTTCTTGAGTTAAAAGAGATCGATAAACCTGTTCCAAATGGTAATGAAGTCCTGATAAAAGTTTATGCAGTATCAATAAACGATTGGGATTGGGGCCTTTTGCAGGGTATTCCGTTAATAAACCGCCTTTTATCCGGTCTTCTAAAACCGAGGAAAAAAATACTCGGATCCGACATATCAGGGCGAATTGAAGCAATTGGCAAAAACGTAAAACGGTTCAAGCCAGGGGATGATGTATACGGTGATCTAAGTGGCAGGTGGGGCGGTTTCGCTGAATATGTCCGTGCACCTGAAAATGCCTTGGTCCTGAAACCGGCCAGTATGACATTCGGGGAAGCAGCTGCAATACCTCAGGCGGCAATGCTCGCTCTACAGGGCCTTCGTGATAAAGTACAAATTCAGCCGGGACAAAAACTTTTGATTAATGGTGCCGGCGGTGGTGTAGGCACTTTTGCAGTGCAGATTGCCAAATTATATGGGGCTGAGGTGACTGGCGTTGACAGCTCAGGTAAATTGGAAATGATGCGCTCAGTTGGTTTTGATCATGTCATTGATTATACACAGGAAGATTTCACTAAAAACGGGAAATGTTATAACCTGATTCTTGATGTTAAAACGAACCGTTCGGTATTCGATTATGTCCGTTCATTATGTAAAGATGGCATATATATCACAGTTGGAGGTTCTATGGTTCGCCTTTTGCAAGCTCTATTGCTGGGACCGTGGATTTCAATTACCAGTAAAAAGAAAATAAGGTTTGTTGCCCTCAAAAAAAACAGGGATCTGGCATATATGAACGAGCTTTACGAAGCTGGTAAAGTCAAACCTGTGATAGATGGACCCTACAGGTTAGATGAGGTTCCTAAAGCATTCAGGCATTTTGGTGAAGGGGCCCACAAAGGAAAAGTAATAGTAACCGTGGAACATAACCATAAACTATAAATGACTGTAACCAATAAAATCATTAACTGGAAATTCTGGCGACACTTAGCACTATATTGCGATTTAAAGCGAACATTCGGATATTCATGTGTTTCATGGAAACTATCCGGCAACTCCTTATCCGGTTGAGCAGGTTCAAATAATAGAATGTTCTTTAATGTTTATATCAAAAAGGAGTTATTGCGTGTGTGATAAAATGGACGTCATAAATGGGATGCTTATATCGGGAAAGAATTATTCTTTTCATTTACTTCCCATATTGGGTGGTCAATTTATTCCGGCCGGAGGTTGTCAGGGGCAGTGGCTTACTCATTAAGATACCCTTAATTTTAATTATCTTTCATAATGAATTGTTGTTTTTAAAGTTTTTTTGTTTCTTGGCACTTTTATAAATTTAATAATATGGGGGAATTAGTTACAAAAGAAGTCCTTACAAGAAAAGAACTCCGCGACTTCATTTATCTTCCTGAAAAAGTTCATAAAAATGAACCTGATTGGCTGCCTCCTATCTATATGGACGAATGGGAGTTATATAATAAAAAAAAGAATAAATCCTATCAGTATGCTGATGCTCTCCTATTATCAGCTTACAGGGATAATGTACCTGTAGGCAGAATAATGGGGATAATTAACAAAAGGTATAATGAAATTCATAATGAGCAGCACGGCCGTTTCTGTTTCATGGAGTGCTATAACGACAAGGAAGTTTTTCATGCTCTCATAACAAGGGTCGAAGAATGGGCAAAACAGAACGGGATGTCCAGGATTATAGGGCCATTGGGATTTTCTGACAAGGATCCCCAGGGTTTTCAGATAGAGGGATTTGAATATCCTCAGTTTATGACAGCTCCGACCAATTCACCATATATGCCTGAGCTCATTGAAGCTGAAGGGTTTGAAAAGAATGTCGATCTTGTAAATTACCTTGGCATATTGCCTGAGAAAATCCCTCCTATATATGAAAAAGTATTATCCCGGGTCTATAACAACAAAGAATATAAGATCATTGAGTTTAGTTCAAAAAAAGAATTGAAACCATATATCATTGATGTACTTGAACTTATGAATGAGACCTTCGCCGAGATCTATGGTTTTGTTCCACTTACCGATAAGGAAAAGACAGAATTTGCTGCCCGTTATATGCCAATTCTCGATCCGAAATTTGTTAAAGTAATTGAAACAAGTGATAAACTGATAGGATTTGTTGTCGCTATGCCCGATTTAAGTAAAGGGATACGTGATGCAAAAGGTAAATTGCTTCCTTTTGGGATTTTTAAGATCCTGAGGGATTCCAGGAAATCGAAAAAATTGCTGATGATGCTTGGTGGTGTCAAAAAAGATTACAGGGATAAAGGTCTCGATGTGCTGATGGGAGCTAAAATTCTCGAGTCTGCAATTAAACATAAGATGGAATTGATTGACAGCCACCTGGTTCTGGAAAGTAATTCCAGGATGAGAAGAGAATATGAAAAAATTGGATGTAAGGTGGTTAAGAAATTCAGAATATATCAAAAGGAGTTATAGCGGTTAAAAAGGGTACAAAGTATGCAACTGCCGTATATTAAAAATGCCGGCTGTAATGACCATATATGACTGGTCTGCCATCTCTTAAAATAATATGTGCAATCTGTAATTTGTAAAAAATCCTCTGTTTTATCCTGGTTATCAGGGTTATTGACTTGCCCGCACGGGTAAATAATCTTAAGATATTTCCTTTTTTGTTTTTGATTTTAACATTAATTAGCTATTCTTTATCAGCATTGTCTGGCTAAAAATGTATGTTTGAACTTTGATTTTGAAATGGTTCTCAGGAACAGGTTAAAGCAAAAGTCTTTGTAAACCAGTGATTTGTATTATTCTTTGGTAATATTTAATTGAAGGAACATGCTTACCGGTAAATTCCTGTTTATAAAAACCCAGATGAATTATAATTTTACTTAATTTGGAGCTCCCTGGCCAGAACAAGTTTAAAATGGATATTATCTTAATTATTTAAATGGTTTTTCAAAAAATGTTTGGAAAGAGAAGCAATTCAATAGAATACAAGATTGTTCTGATCTGCGCACTATTTCTTCTTATCTGCAGTCTCTTACCAGGTCAGACAATTCATGATACACTTCCTTCTGAAATTACATTGTCACAATGCATAACCTATGCTTTGGCAAATCAATCTCTTATTAAACAATCAATGATTGATGAGGATATTACAAAAAGAAACATAAGGATTTCCCTATCTGATTGGTACCCGCAGCTGGAAATAGATGCAAATGTGCAACATTATCTTCAGGTACCTGTTGCCTTTTATCCTAATCTGACCAATCCATCAGGCCCTCCAATTCAATTTCCTTCCACAGCAAATTATGTTTCGACGGGAGTTTTAGCCGTTAACCAGAACCTGTACAGTAACAACCTGCTTCTTGCTGCGCGAACTTCAGGAGAACTCCGCAAACAGGCTTCAGAAAACACGGAGAATTCGAGGATTAATGTATATGTTGATGTGACGAAAGCTTTTTTCAATGTATTGCTGACAGAAGAGCAGCTTAAGGTTCTGGATGAAGACATACTTCGACTGCAGCGTAATTATAAAGATGCGAACAACCTCTATAAGGAAGGATTGACAGACAATATTGATTTTCAGCGTGCTGCAATATCACTTAGCAATTCACAGGCACAAAGAAAATCGACAGAGGAAGCAATAAAAGCCAAATATTCAATATTAAAGCAACTTATGGGAGTGGTTCCTGAAAAACAGATAACTGTACTTTATGATTCTTCCCTTTATGAAAATGAAATATTAATTGATACGGCAAAGGTTCTGGATTATAATAATCGTATTGAATACAAGCTAATGCAGTCTGCATTGAATTTGCAGAGTTCAGAGATAAGCTATTACAAGCTGTCATTTCTTCCAACTCTCTCTGCATTTTATAACTATATTCCGGCATATGGGGATGACCAGCTTTCTGATTTATATAACATGAACAATCCTGCTGCGCTTTTTGGTTTGAAATTCACATTCCCGCTTTTCCAGGGTATGAGCAGGATGGAGAACCTGAGCAAGGCAAAGCTGCAATACAACAGGCTCCGGCTTGGAATGGATTATCTTAAAAGCGAGATAAACAGTGAATATATTCAGGCCCTTTCTGCCTACAAAAGCAATCTGAATGAGTTGAGTATAGCAAAAAAGAATATCACAATTGCAAAAAACATCTTTAATACCGTGAAATTTCAGTATGATAAAGGGATTAAGGCATATCTTGAAGTAATAGTTTCTGAAACAGATTTACGAACGGCAGAACTTAATTATTTAAATGTACTTTTCCAGGTCCTTTCCAGCAAGATAGATTTGGAAAAAGCTTTGGGAATAATACAAGTCGACTAATATCGGGCAACAAATATTTATATGGAGACAGCTGACAGACAACTTTAAACCAGGAACACAATGCACAAATTATTTCGCATAATACTATATTTTACATCAACGGCAGGATTGCTATCGTGCAGCGGGCCGACATCAACTAACAGACCGACAGATACTGCAATTCCGGTAACAGTTATCAATGCCAGATTAGAAAGAGCCGTATTTTACAATTCGTATCCGGCAAATATTGTCGGGTTGAAGGAGGTTGAACTGCGTGGTCAGGTAACCGGATATATAACCGGAATTTATTTTACAGAGGGGAAAAAAGTCCGTGCGGGGGAGAAGCTCTACGAAATAGACCGCCGCAAATACCAGGCAGCATACGATGAAGCACAATCAAATGTAAAAATAGCTGAGGATAACCTTGAGAAAGTCCAGCGCGATGCCAATCGTTACACCGATCTTGCCAGTCAGGATGCTGTTGCAAAACAGCTTTATGATAATGCAATGACTGATCTTAAAAATGCCAGGCAACAGGTTGAATCTGCAAATTCCGAACTGACTAAGGCCAAAATGGATTTCGATTATTCGTTGATAACAGCTCCCTTTGACGGTACCATAGGATTCTCAAACGTAAAGCTCGGAGCTCTTGTAACTCCGGGCCAGACTTTATTAAATACAATATCATCAGACGATCCTATGGGAGTCGATTTTGAGATCAGTGAAACCGAACTCAGCCGCTTTCAGGAACTGGAGTCCGCAGCTTTTTTAAAAGCCGATACAATATTCAGGATCACTCTCCCCGATGATTCAATGTACCCCTATGACGGGAAGATAAGTGTCATTGACAGAGCCGTTGACCCGCAGACAGGTACAATCCGGATCAGGATAACTGTTCCCAACCATGAGGGAAAGCTTAAACCGGGAATGAGCTGCAAGGTCCTTGTTCTGAATGCAAATACAGGCCAGCAGATTCTCATCCCATTTAAGGCATTAATGGAGCAATTGGGTGAGTATTTTGTTTTTGTGGTAAAAGACAACAAAGTCATACAGACAAGGGTCTCCACCGGGCCCAGGGTAAAATCAGATATAATTATATTGAAAGGCCTCAGCGGCAACGAAACAATTGTTGTTGACGGAATACAAAAACTTCATGATGGATCATTAATTACAATTGTTACATCACAAAGAGGAAAGGTATAATTAAAAAGGGAAGCAATTTAAAAACAAGCAGATTCTTATTTAATGATAGCCGATACATTCATAAAACGTCCAGTTACAGCAATAGTAATTTCTTTGGTGCTCGTTATAGTGGGAACACTGGCGATACTCAACCTGCCCATCAGTCAGTACCCTGATATTTCTCCGCCCGTAGTCAGAGTATCAAGTCGCTTTACGGGAGCCGATGCCACCACTGTCGAACAAACTGTCACGACGCCAATAGAGCTGCAGGTTAATGGAGTCCCCGGTATGGATTATATTCAAAGCGCCAGCACCAACGATGGCAATTCATCAATTAATGTCTATTTTGATATAGGCATTAATGTGGATGTTGCCAATACTGACGTACAGAACAGGGTGAATATTGCAACCCCGATTCTGCCTGATGAAGTGAAAAGACTGGGAGTAACAGTTCGCAAGCGTAATCCGAGCGGACTCATGAATGTAGCTATTTTCTCTCCTAAGGGAACACACAACATCAGGTTTCTTGATAATTATACCAATATATTTGTCAGGGATGCTCTTTTAAGGGTCAAGGGAGTAGGGGATATTTTTACAAGAACGGATGATTTCAGTATGAGAATCTGGCTCAACCCTGATAAGATGGCAAGTCTTGGATTATCAGTCACCGATGTTCTTAATGCCGTGCAGGAACAGAATGTACAGGTAGCCGCCGGTTCAGTTGGAACGCCGCCGCAGCCTTCCTACCAGCCTTTCGAATATACGGCAATTGTCAATGGGAGGCTCAGCAGTGTCGAAGATTTTAAAAATATCATTATAAGGTCAAATCCAGCGGAGGGTTCTATAGTTTATCTGAAGGATGTCGCCCGTGTGGAGTTAGGTAAATTCAACTACTCAGGTGTTTCATTTGTTGACAAACAGCCTGCTTCATACATGATTATATACCAGACTCCCGGCAGCAACGCTTTGGATGTTGCCAATGGTGTTTATAAGGTTTTGGCCCAGCTCAGCAAATCTTTTCCGAGCGATGTTGCTTACAATGTTCCTTTTGAATCTGTATCAGTAATAAAGGTATCAATAAGCGAAGTTGTCAAAACGCTGCTTGAGGCGCTGGCACTCGTGGTATTAGTGGTATTTATCTTTCTGCAGGACTGGCGTTCAACTCTTATACCAGTTCTGGCAATTCCTGTTTCAATTATAGGTACATTCATTTTCTTCATACCTCTTGGCTTTACGATAAATAAGCTTACGCTTTTCGGCTTTGTCCTGGCAATAGGGATAGTTGTGGATGATGCAATAATAGTGGTTGAAGCTGTTCGGCGTTATATGGAAGAGGAGCATCTCTCCTCAAAGGAAGCTGCTCACAAAGCCATGGAAGACATATCAGGTCCCGTTGTTGCTATTGCGCTTGTTCTTGCTGCTGTATTTGTTCCTGCCGGATTTTTGCCCGGAATCGTCGGAAAGCTGTATCAGCAATTTGCCGTTACAATAGCCATTTCGGTCCTCATTTCAGCATTTATTGCCCTTTCTCTGACCCCAGCTTTATGTTCCCTTTTCCTTAAGCCCCACCATATAAATCAGTCTTCCAAAGGACTTAACTACCTCTTCTTTCATTTTAATAAATGGTTTACAAGGCAAACGGGAGGATATACAAACACTGTCCGTAAAGCGATAAGCAATGCCCGTTACATGGTTATTCTGCTGGTGATGATATTCTTTGGGGCTTATGTCATGATTATTAAAAAGCCCACCAGTTTCATTCCACTTGAAGATGAAGGACGTCTGATCCTGACATTCGAACTCTCTGAAGCTTCTTCAACCTCGCGTACCGTGGATGTGATGAAGGAAATAATGAATGTGCTGAGCCAGATTAAAAGTGTCAACCACTATTCTGCCATTGGAGGTCTCAATATAGTCAGCGGAGCTGCCAAGACAAACAGCGGAACTCTGTTTGTCCAGTTAAAACCCTGGGATGATCGCAAAAGCAAGTCTGAACAGCTTTTTGCCATTATGGCGCAGATGCAGGCAAAATTCGCAGCCATCAAAAATGCCAGTATTCTTATCACCCCTCCTCCTGCTATTCCGGGGCTTGGCGCCACAGGCGGCTTCACCTTTGAGCTGCAACAGCGCGAAAGCAATGATGACCTGAAAACTTTCGAACGAAATGTAAATGCTTTTATGGCCGCTGCCAATAAACGACCGGAGATTGCCCGTGCCATAACTTTTTTCAATACGCGCACTCCTAATTATCAGCTCACAGTCGATCGTGATAAATGCAAAAAAATGGGTGTCAGTCTGGCTGAAGTGTTCAACACGATCCAGACATATCTTGGCAGCACCTATATCAATGACTTCACCATATATAACAGGAATTTTCATGTAATTGCCCAGGCAGATACTCTTTACAGAAATGATATTGTCGATATGGATAAATATTATGTCCGCAATCAGCAGGGCACTATGCTGCCATTAAGCTCTGTGATGTCATATAAAGTAAGCGAGGGAGCCTCTATGCTTACTCATTATAATCTATATCGTACGGCTGAATTTACAGGTGATGCCAAAGCCGGATATAGCACCGGGCAGGCACTTAAAGCATTGCAGGAAACTGCCCAGCAGGTCCTTCCGGAGGGATATGGATTTGAATTTTCTGGCCTGAGCCGTGAAGAGGTAAAGGCTGGTCATACATCTGTCTATGTATTTGCTCTGTCATTGTTGTTTGTCTTTTTGTTTCTTTCAGCACTTTACGAAAGCTGGTCAGTTCCTTTCACAATTCTCCTTGGAGTGCCGCTTGCTGCTTTCGGGGCAATACTGGCCCTTACTCTTGTACCGCGCCTCTCAGATAATGTCTATGCTCAGATAGGATTGATCACCCTGATAGGACTGGCGGCGAAAAACGCTATTCTTATCGTTGAATTTGCGAAAGAGCGGGTTGACCGCGGAATGGATATTATCGAAGCAACTATTGAGGCAGTTCGACTGCGTCTGCGGCCTATACTAATGACATCCTTTGCTTTCATTTTTGGAGTTTCTCCGCTGGTGTTTGCAAGCGGGGCAGGAGCAGTGGCACGCCAGACGATAGGATGGTCAGTGCTGGGCGGCATGCTCGCCGCCACGTCACTGGGTATTTTTATAATACCGGTGTTATTCTTTATAATAATCCGTCTCAGCTATGGAAAGAAGAAAATGGCTGATTGAAGCCTTGCAGGGTTGCCGAAACAGGATCAGAGGACCCCGGATTAATGATTATCCTGCGTTTTAGCTGTCAGGGCTCCCTGATAATGTGCTTTATTTCATATTCCAGTTCAGGATCGAGGTTGTGTTGTTCGGCTTTGCTTGCTTTTTCCATCAATATATCATGATGAGCCTGCAGCCACTGAAGTTTCTTTTTTCCGTACGATAACCGCGTGATTATAACGAACAGTACAGGAATAATAAATATGGCAATAGACGTGGCAGCAAGCATCCCTCCAAGGACAGTGAATCCTATTGTATTTCTTGCTACAGCCCCTGCACCGGTAGCAAAGACAAGTGGCAGGACGCCCAGTATAAAAGCCATGGACGTCATTATTATGGGACGCAGCCTGAGCTTTACTGCGTCAAGTGTTGAATTGATTATTTCTTCACCCCTGTCCACCCTTACTTTTGCAAATTCCACTATGAGAATAGCATTTTTGGCCGAAAGTCCTATAAGGGTTATCAATCCTATCTGTGAATATACATTATTGGTGAGCCGGGGTAAGCATAAAAGCGTCAGTATCGCGCCGAAAGCGCTTATGGGGACTATCAGCATTACAGAAAATGGCACTGACCAGCTCTCGTAAAGTGCTGCAAGGAAAAGAAATACGAATATTATTGAGAATAAAAAAATATAAACCGTGGTGGCCCCGGCTTTTATCTCTTCATAACTCAGGCCTGAGAATTCGTAGGTGTACCCTTTAGGAAGCACTTTTTCTGCCGTTTGTTTCAGTGCTTCAATACCCTGTCCGGTGCTGTATCCCAGGGGTGTCGAACCATCTACTTCTGCTGACCGGAAAAGGTTAAAATGTTTTATCAGGGGAGGTGCTTCAGTAGCCTTATAGGTAATAAGAGTACTAAGCGGCACCATTTGTCCGGACTGGTTCCTTACATAGTATTTATTCATATCCGAGATCAATGCCCTGAATGTTGTGTCAGCCTGGATAACAACATGGGATGTGCGGTTGTACAGTGTCAGGTTATTTACGAAGAGACTTCCCATATAGGCCTGCATTGTCGTGAATACATCGGACAGATTTACCCCCATTTTTTCACATTTTTCCCTGTCGAGGGTAACATAATAGCTCGGCGTATGGGCTCCGTATGAACAGAATGCAGTTGCTATGGCCGGGTTTTTACGGGCCTCAGAAAGAAACTTCCTTACTACCGTTTCAAAGGCAAATACATCATCATTAGTATTTCCCTGTTCGATTTGCATACTGAATCCGGCTGCATTCCCTATACCCCTTATTGGTGCGGGCGGGATTACAACAATGTCGGCATTCTTAATACCCGCGGCGAGAAACCTTTTTTTCATGACATCAAGGATTCCCGGTATCTGCTCTCCCGGTTTCTTACGTTCTTCCCATGGTTTCAGCATGCAAAAAATCGTACCGCAGTTTGATGTCGCTCCTCCATTGATAATGTTAAGTCCCGATATTGCCGAGTAATGATTCACTCCGGGTGTTGAACCTACAAGCTGCATCAGCTTTGTGATAACTTCCACGGATTGTGTGGTGGAAGATGCGTCAGGCAACTGATAAGTAATTAACAGGCGCCCGCCGTCTTCTGAAGGAATAAATCCCGAAGGCTTCCTTTTGAACATTATGATGGCACCTAAATAAATACAGATCAGCAGGATAATTATATATCTCGATCCATGTATACATTTCCTGACCGTCACAGTATATTTTCCCGTCAATCTTTCGAACCATGCATTAAAATAATAAAACAACCTGGCCGGAAATCTTGAGTCCTTGTTTAAGTGAGATGGCCTTAACAGTAAGCTGCAGAGAGCCGGCGTAAGGGAGAGGGCGACGAAGGCAGAAAGCACCACTGAAATGGCAATCGTGATGGCGAACTGCTGATAAAGCCTGCCTACAATGCCCGGAACAAACCCCACTGGGACAAATACTGCGGCCAGTATAAGAGCAATGGCTACCACCGGAGCTGAAATATCTTTCATCGCATGGTAGGTGGCTTCCTTGGCTGACATATGGTCATGGTCAATATAATGCTGCACAGCCTCCACAACTATGATGGCATCATCCACAACAATTCCTATCGCAAGGACAAAACCAAACATGGTGAGGGTGTTTATGGTAAACCCCATTGGCAGGAAGAATATGAATGTGCCCAGGATCGATACCGGAATAGCCAGTATAGGTATAAGGCCTGACCGGAAGTTCTGAAGGAAGAGAAAAACCACGAGAGCGACCAGTCCGAGAGCTTTAAGCAGCGTTGAAATTACCTCGCTGATTGAAACCTTAATAATAGTCACAGATTCAAAAGGTACGCTGTAGTCGACATCAGCAGGGAAGGATTTTTTCAGCAACTTCAATTCCTTGTAAACATTATCGGCGGTCTGCAAGGCGTTGCTGCCGGGTGCCTGGAATATCATAAGGATTGATGCCCTTTTCCCATCTACAAATGAATTGCTGGAAAATGTGAACTTGCCGAGCTCAACTCTGGCCACATCCTTTAGATAGACCAGTTCGCCTGTCGCAGGGATTGTCCTGACGATAACTTTTTCGAACTCTGAAGGGTTCTTCAGCAGGCCATTCACAAGAATACCCGATTCGAATATCTGTGTATCAGGCTGAGGCGGACTTCCTGCCAAACCGGCTGCGACCTGAACATTCTGGGAATTAAGGGCACTTATAACATCCTGGGGTGTAAGGCCATACGCTGCCATCTTCTCGGGGTTCAGCCATATACGTATGCTGAACTGATCGGTTCGTGCAGTTATATCCCCGACCCCCGGTACACGCAAAAGGGCATCTTCAATAAAGATATTTGTGTAATTGTCAAGAAAGGTGATATTGTGAGTCCCTTTTGGAGAAAAAATAGCCACCTGCATCAACTGGTCAGGATTCCTTGCCCTGACAGTAAGCCCGAGGCGACTGACAACAGATGGCAGCAGGGGAGTGGCAATCCCCACGCGATTCTGAACATTCAGAGCCGCAATATGCACATTCGTACCTACATTAAAGGTTATCCCAAGATTAACAGAACCGGTATTTGTGCTGGTACTCTGCATATATTCCATGCCCGGAGTGCCGTTAACCTGCTCTTCAACGGGAGTGGCAACAGTCTGTTCTACCGTCTGTGCATCGGCTCCGGTATACTGTCCGTACACTGAAACACCAGGGGGTGAGATATTCGGATACTGGTCAATGGCAAGGTTGAATATGCAGATAATACCTGAGATCATCAGCACAATGGAGATAACGATAGCAGTAACGGGCCTTTTTATAAATGTATTGGCTATCATTATATCAGAGGATCTTTAAGTTCACGTGATTTCTGAATCTCAAATTCCAGTTCGGGATCGATACTCTGCTGTTCAACTTTTCTCGCCTTTTCCATCAGTTCTTCATGATGTTGAAGCAGGTATTCAAGATGTTTCCTGCCATATGACAGACGTGTTATCAGAACGAAGAGGACCGGAACTATGAAGATAGCTATGGATGTTGCTGCAAGCATTCCACCGAGAACCGTAAAACCTATGGTTCTTCTGGCCACTGCACCGGCACCGCTTGCAAATATCAACGGCGTTACACCCAGGATAAATGCCATCGAGGTCATTACGATAGGACGCAGGCGAAGCTTTACCGCTTCAAGGGTCGCTTTTATAAGCTCCTCTCCCCGATCCACCCGGACCTTGGCAAATTCCACAATCAGGATGGCATTTTTGGCTGCCAGCCCGATAAGAGTGATCAGTCCGATCTGGGAATAAACATTATTGGTAATATCAGGAAGCAAATTCAGCGTAAGTATAGCGCCGAAAGCTCCAATGGGGACAGCCAGAAGAACAGAGAAGGGAACCGACCAGCTTTCATAAAGTGCGGCCAGAAAAAGGAAGACGAAGGTGATCGAAAATATGAATATATAGGACGTGGTGGTGCCAGCCTTTAACTCCTCGTAGCTCATCCCGGAAAACTCATAACCGTATCCCTGTGGCAGGCCTCTGGCGGCAATCTTTTTCATGTCATTCAGCGTCCGGCTGCTATTATATCCCTTGGCTGTCGTTCCGTCAATCTCTGCTGACCGAAAAATGTTGAAATGCGATATCAAGGGTGCTGTTTCAGTAGGTTCGTAGCTTATTATGGTTCCAAGAGGAAGCATTGCGCCTGCCTGGTTCCGGACATAATACCTGTTCATGTCCGAAACGAACATGCGGTACATGGTGTCGGCCTGAACCACTACGTGGAAGGTCCTGTTATAAGTGGTGAAATCATTAATATACAGGCTCCCCATGTAAGCCTGGATAGTTGTGAAGACGTCAGCAACATTCACGCCCAGTTTCTCACATTTGTCCCTGTCAACCGTAAGATTGTAGTCAGGTGTCCGGGCGGAATAAAAACTATAAGCGTCGGATACAGCCGGATCTTTCCTTGCTTCCTTCAGGAAGTTGTCGACTACCTTTTCAAATGCATGCAGATCATCATTCGTATTGTGTTGTTCAATCTGCATACTGAAACCTGCCGTTGATCCGACACCGGGAATAGGAGAAGGCTGGATTACATCGACATTGGCATTTAATATGCCGGCTTCACTGATACGATTCTGCATTTCACTGATGATACCCGGAACCCTCTCGCTTTTTTTCTTTCGTTCTTCCCATGGCTTAAGCTGACAGTAAATTGTTCCGCAGTTTGAATTGGTTGCATTAGTCATTACATTAAGGCCTGACAAGGCAGCATAATGAGCCATTCCCGGAGTGGATGAAATGACATCCATCAGTTTTGTCATGACCTTGACTGTCTGAGAGGTTGAGGAAGCCGGGGGTAACTGGAATGTGACGTAAATATTCCCATCATCTTCAGAAGGGATAAATCCTGTCGATTTGTTGTGGAACAGAAAGAGCGTGGCTGCACAAATGCAAACGAGCATCAGGACGATATATCTTGATCCTTTTATACTTTTTTTGACACTTTCAGAATAACCGTCTGTGACCCTGTCAAACCATTTATTAAATTTGTAAAACAGTCTCCCTATACCCCTCGATTCCCTTTCCGGATCCAGTGGCTTCAGGAGAAGGCTGCAGAGTGCCGGAGTCAGTGATAATGCGATGAATGCCGAGATAACCACTGATATTGCTATGGTAATAGCAAACTGCTGATAAAGACGGCCAACGATACCGGGAATAAAACCCACCGGAACGAAAACAGCTGCCAGTATCAGAGCTATGGCAACCACTGGAGCTGAAATATCTTTCATTGCATTATATGTGGCCTCCTTGGCCGACATATGACGATCGTCAATGTAATGCTGTACCGCCTCCACAACAATAATTGCATCATCCACAACAATGCCTATGGCCAGTACAAAACCAAACATTGTAAGTGTATTTATTGTAAAACCAAGCGGTATGAAAAAACAGAATGTTCCAAGTATGGAAACAGGTATTGCGAGTACAGGTATTATGCTTGATCTGAAATTCTGAAGGAACAGAAAGACCACAATAGCCACCAATCCGAGTGTCTTCAGAAGTGTAAAAACCACATCACTCATAGATGCCCTTATAACGGTAACCGATTCAAATGGTACCTTGTAATCAACATCTGTCGGGAATGTTTTCTTCAGTGTTGCCAGTACCGAGTAGACTCCCTTGGCGGTTTCAATGGCATTGCTCCCAGGTGCCTGGTAAATCAGCAGGTAGGAAGCACGTTTCCCGTCAACAAAGGAGTTGCTTGAAAAAGTGAATTTGCCAAGTTCAACCCTTGCGACATCCTTAAGGTGGACCAGCTCACCTGTTGCCGGTAAAGTTTTTACCACAATGCTCTCAAATTCCGAAACTTTGCTCAGTCTGCCATTTACCAGAATGCCAAGTTCGAATGTCTGGGTTTTCTGCTGAGGCGGTACGCCGGCAGAGCCTGCTGCCACCTGTACATTCTGGGCATTCAGGGCATTTATGACATCCTGTGGTGTGAGGCTGTATGAAGCCATTTTTTCAGGATTCATCCAGATGCGCATGCTGAAATCATCTGTGAAACGGTTGATACTGCCTACTCCCGGCACGCGAAGCAGAGCGTCCTGTACAAATATGTTTGTATAATTATCAAGGAATGTTATGCCATGTGTTCCCCTGGGGCTATAAATGGCTACCATCATCAGCATACTGGGATTCAGAGCTCTTACCGTCAGGCCGAGCCGACTGACAACAGCAGGGAGAAGAGGAGTAGCTATGCTTACCCTGTTCTGGACATCAAGCGTGGCAATATCAATATTGGTACCTACCCTGAAAGTAACATTCATCGACATAAGACCATTATTGGTATTATTGCTCTGCATATATTCCATGCCTGGTGTACCATTCACCTGTTGTTCCACCGGTGTGGCAACCGTTTGTTCAACAGTCTGGGCGTCCGCCCCCGTAAACTGACCATTGACCTGCACAACAGGTGGTGTAATATCCGGATACTGATCGACTGGCAGGACGATTATGCAGATAGTGCCTGCAATAACCAATACCAGAGATATGACCATGGCCGTCACCGGCCTTTTAATGAAGGTATTGGCAATCATGTTTTATTTTTTTCCGGGCTGTCCGCTGCTGCGCCTGGCCGTTAATGTAATCTGTGCTCCGTCATGAAGCGATTGCAATCCATCTACTACGATCCTGTCACCCGGGTTTATGCCATTCAATATTATTATATCAGGACCAATTATTGTCCCAAGGCGTACCTTTTTTTCCTGGGCTATCATCATTTTTGTCTCTCCGACCGCTTGCTCCTTGCCAACTTTGTTTCCTGCAGGAGTTAATAAAGTATCTTTTGCAACATAGACAAAATACTCACCCATCTGTTCCACAACGGCTTTGTTGGGTATGACAAGCCGGGGCGCTGAATCCTGGTTACGGACCATGACGATACAGCTCATGCCCGGCCGCAATTCGTTTTTCGGATTTGAAAATAAGAGCCTCATCCTGATGGAACCGGTCTGCGGATTGACCGCCCTGTCAATGGCATATATTTTCCCGGTCATCCTGTAGATGGAATTATCAGGTAATACAAGCCTGAAGAGAGAATCGGATGAATCGGATGTCCCTTCATGAAGCTTTTTAAAATACGAAAGCTGCTTTTCATTTATCAGGAAGTCAACCCCCATCGGATCATCGGTCGATATCGTATTCAGCACTGTCTGCCCTATGGAAGCAAGGTCTCCTATTTTTACCTGGCTGAATCCGATTGTCCCGTCAAATGGAGCAGTGATGACTGAATAGTTAAGGTTGGTTTGCGAGTTTTTTACAGCCTCCTGGGCTGATTTATAAGAATTTGCAGCATTGTCAAGGGTTATTATGGCATGATCGTACAGCTGCTTTGCAACAGCCTTATTGCTGTTAAGATATTCGTAACGGTCAGCATCCTGCTGTGCCTGCTTCAGATTCCCTTCCGCAACCTTGAGATTTGCCACGGCGGAATTGTAATTGGCCTCAAAGATCCTTCTGTCTATATCATACAGTTTTTCTTCTTTTGTGACGTGAGAGCCATCCCTGAAATAAATGCCGGTTATATACCCTTGCACTTCAGGCAGCAGATTAACCTGGTTAAGAGCCACAGTAGTGGCAGTGTACCTGTCGTAGTATATCACAGGATGAGCCTCTGCTGTAACAACGTTAACAGGTGTCGAAGCTGGAGAAGGTGCCTGTTTCTTATTACATGAGAAAAGAAACAGGCAACATATAAAAGTTGCTATCAGTCGTAGTCTATCCATTGATAAAACTCGTTTTGTTATTAGTGATAAGGAATTGCACCGATCGATTTTTCAAGATCTGTTTTGCTTGATAATAGCTGGAACAGGGCATTTATATATCCTGTTTCAGCAGTAATAAGATTTGATTCAGCCACTATCAGGTTCAGGTAAGCAACGATACCTTGCTGGTACTGTAATGCTACAATATTGTACACGTTTCTGGCCCTGGCTTGATTCTCCTTCAGCAGGGACCAGTTGAACAGGTTGCTTTTGAAATTGGCCATGGCTGTAGAGTATTCCGAATAAATCTGGGATTTAAGGTCAACCTCGGCCCAGCCCAGGTCCTCTTCCTGGAGCTTTGATCTCCGGATGTTTCCTGACCGGAACAGACCGGTGAACAAGGGAATATTCATCGAAAGCCCTATATAGGAATAAGGATAGGCCGCGTTGAAAAGATCTGCTGATGAATTGTTTTCATATTCATAATAGTAATTATATACTGCAGACAGTGAAGGCAAAATTGAGTACTTATAATAAGAGGTAAGCTGATGCTGGAGTTTTTTGGCTGTTTGAAGCTGCTGGAACTCGATTCGTTTCCCGTACTGCAACGCCTGAGTTGTGTCAAATGCTATTTCCTTCCTCATCTGTACAGTGTCAAATGCCACATCGAATTGTTTATCGGGCTGATAACCAATTAATTGTTTTAACAGGCTGTATTCGGGAACTATATTTTCTGTTTGCTGTTTCAGTTGAGCCCTTGAATTGTTCAGTGTGATCATTGCCTCATCGTAATCGGTTTCGTCCACTATTCCGCCCATATACTGCCTGTATGTGTCCCTGACGGTTCTTCCCAGGCGCGTGGTGTCTTCTATAAGAATATTAACCTGTTCGAGTGTAAGGAGCAGATTGAAAAATGATTTGCTTACAGCTGTAACCAGACTGACCTTTGAGCTGTCAGTGATTTGTTGGGCCTGTCTGATATATAGTGGTGCGTTTTTCGCTGCATGAAGAAGCTGTGGGCTAAAGATGGTTTGTGAGGCTGAGAAAACAGGGATAGCAGTATTTACAATGCCCGTTTTTGTCTTGACCGGAGCCCCTCCAGGTGTCGTCTGGTTGGTAACAAAGGTTGTAGGCAGCTGGTAGTAGTGTACAACGTTGGCGGAGAGGCTCAGCTGAGGGAGCCAGCCTGACAGGTTTATCGTATTTTCAGTTCTGACCATTGCCTGGTTGATCAGGGCCCTGTTCAGGGCAGGCTGATGGTGCATGGCAAAATCGATACATTGTTCCAGGGTCATGACCTTAACGGAGTCAGCCTGAGGATTGTTCTGGCCATTTGCGATGGTCAGATTCAGCATTGTTATAAGAAATGCAATCAATCCTGTCAGACAGTCATCCGATGTTATTCTTTGCTTTGCAGGTCTGGTGATCCCTGAAGACATCAAGGATTTCCTGGAGGCTGTATCATCGTGATATTTCCAGTTGCTTTGTGAAGACCGCATCACTGATATTTTCATGCTTTGTTAAGTTTCCTGGTAAAAGACATGATATTGAAATTAGAAAGCATACTTGATTTTGTGTCCGAATTCCTGGTACATGGCAAAAAACGACAATAGGTTGATTATTTATATATTACAGAGTCAATGTTAACAAAACATGTACTTGTATTATAATAAAACCATGATAATCAATATGTTGGAACTGAATCACCAATACTGTTTCCGACAATGAGTATCAAGGTTGCAAGCAAAGTTACAATTATATCAGATACGTTGTAAGAATTTATTGGAGACAATAATGACAGAGCAACTAAAAAGTACGCGCAGGTGGGATTATTTGTCGCGAGGGAAGAGTGAGGATTTTATCCACCGGAGCATTGGCGGAGATGAAAGCCATACAAGCCATCTGACCTTCAGTTCTCTACCCTGCCATGCATAAGCAGATTGAGGGCTTCATTGAACGACCCTGCTAAAATTATATTTCCTGAATTGACAAATAAGATCTCGTCGGCATTCTCGATGGTGTTCAGGCGATGAGCAATTATAACCCTTGTGGTTGACGCGGGAAGGTTCTTCAGAATTGCCTCCAGCTGCTGTTCGGTTACTGTGTCTATATTGGCTGTTGCTTCATCAAGTATAAGAAGTTCCGGCTTGCGTAAAATAGCCCTCATAAAAGCGATAAGCTGTTTCTGACCAAGGCTTATTCCATCGCCTGTCATCTGGATCGGTGTGTCAAGCCCTTTGTCAAACCTTTTGAGCAGGCTTACAATTTGCGTTTCCTCAAGAGCCTTTTCAAGCTGACCATTGGTGAGACCGGCGCATTCAGGATTGCCATATAGAATATTATCGCGTACCGTGCCTGAAAAGATCAAAGGTTCCTGCAGGATAAACCCTATTTTGGTGACCCTTTCACAGGGGGTGTACGATCTGATATCCCTGCCATCAAGTAATATGATACCTTTCGTTGCATCGTAGAGCCGGGCAATAAGTGAAGCGGTGGTCGTTTTTCCGCCTCCTGTCGGGCCAACAAAAGCATAAGTCCTGCCTCTTTGCAGATTGAAGCTGACCTTGTGTAGTACTTCCTTCCCGTCAGGGTAACTGAACGAGACATCCTTGAAATGAATGTAGGATTTGCTTGTGACCCCTCCTGAGTCATCAACAATTTTAAGATTGTTTTCAAACGATAGAAGATATGAGATCCTGCCCCAGGCCGCCAGAGCGAGCTGAAAGTTAGCCCATAGGGCAGCCATCTGCCGCAACGGATTATAGAAACTGGAGATATATGCGATGAAGCTTATCAGCAGTCCCACTGAAAAATACCCTTTGATAACAAGCAGGATGCCCAGAGAAAGTACGATAAGCTGGCCGATATTCGAGGCAAAAGTATAGACCGGTGAAAAAATATTATTCGCAATGCCTGCCTGAACTGACTTTTGGTAATTCTCATTGTTCGACTCCCCGAACCGCTTTCTGAAATAGTCCCGCCTGTTGAAAGTAATAACCACTTTGAAGTTTGCAAGACTCTCCTGGATCTCTGCAGATAGATTGCCCAGACTTTTAAGGCTCTCTTCATTTTTCCTCCTTACCCAGGGTGAAGCACTCTTCGTAAATATCCATAGGATAATTGCAGGAGAAAGTGCTGCCAGTCCCAATGGCAGGTTTATCACCAGGAGAAGGACTCCTGCACCGGTCATAGTGATAAGACTGCCTATAAACTGCATCAGCGATTGTGAAAAGAACTGGTTTACCTTGTCGGTATCGTTGTTGATTCGTGATATCAGGTCTCCCGACTTATTCTGGTTGAAAAAATCGAGAGGCATTTCCTGCAGTTTATTGAATACAGAATTCCTGAGGCTGAAAAGCATCCGCTGACCTATTCCACCCATCATACGCATCTGGGCATAGTTGACAATAAATGCTGTAATATACATGCCCAGCAGGATTCCGGAAAAGAGAATCACGCCATGATAATTTTTCGCCTGTATATAGGTATCTATTGTATAACCCATCAGGTAGGGTCCCAGGAGGCTTAGTCCTGCATTCAGGAAAATTGCTGCAAAAGCAATGGTCAGTTTGCGTCGTTCACCACTGATAATAGTGATCATTTTCCTGAGTGATGCAATAACCGTGAGTTTCCTGGCCGTTTTTTCCGATGGCTGATTCAGATTATAATTCATAATGATGGGTGCTTCTTTGTGAACTGTAGATCTGAATATATTCAGGTGAACTCTCCAATAAATCCTTATGCTTTCCGGTGGCTATTATTTCTCCCTCCATAATAAGTATTATCTGGTCAAAATGTCTTACCGGTGCAATTTTCTGGGTGACAGACACGAGTGTCAGCCCGGGGTAATTATTTTGCAGATTGCACAGAATCCTGTTCTCAGTTTTCCGGTCAACCCTCGAGGTAAAATCGTCAAGCAGCAGTATTCCCGGATTTAAGGCCAGGGCCCTGGCGAGCATTATTCTTTGTTTTTCTCCTCCCGACAAGCTGGTCCCTCTTTCCGAGACAACAGTGTCAAGTTTCTGCGGAAGTGCTTCGATAAAATCAGCCAGTTCAGCCGTTTCGATTGATTTTCTAAAAGACTCCTCCGTTATAGTGCCATTGAAGGCAATATTTTCCCTGAGGCTCGTGTTGAAAATTACACTGTCCTGAAATACAAAACCTATTTGTTTGTGAAATACCTCCCTTGAATATTTTTCCACGGAGATCCCGTCAAATTCCACACTACCTGAATCGGGAGGAATAAGGTTTGTAAGAAGGTACAGCAACTGACTCTTTCCTGCCGCAGTGGGCCCGATGATGGCAGTCTTGCTGCTGGCTTTTACCGAGAAGGAGACGTTTTTCAGTACTGTTTTTTCTCCATAGCGCAGGTACACGTTTTTCAGTACTATGTCTCCCCTGATATCAGAACTGATTGTTCCTGTTTCCATTGGAGGAGGTTCATCAAGTACCTGTTTTATTCTCCCGTAGGAGGCAGTGGCTGCGGCTATTACATTGCTCATAAATCCTATCATCATTACAGGGAATATAAGCATTATCAGATAGCTGTTGAATGCGGCAAAATTGCCGAGAGTAAGTGATCCGGTTACAACAAAATGACCTCCAAGGGCAAGAATTGTAACAACAGCCAGATTTGATACAAACATAATTATGGGGATAAGAACTGAAAAAAGCCGTACTATGGATAACCCCAGATCTCTCGATTCAATGTTCTTTTCGAGGAACTTCTGGCACTCCGGCTGTTGTGAGTTCAGGACCCTTACGAGAGCGGAACCCAAAATACTTTCGTTGATTATCCTGTTAAGGGCATCTATTACTTCCCTGCTCTTTCTGAAAATGACTCTCACTTTCCTGAATACGATAAAAAAGGCAGTTGCAATGATCGGTACTATTAAAAGAACAGCAAGGGCCAGCTTCCAGTTAATAAGTATAAGCAGAACCGCTGCACCTATAATAACAAACAGGGAGGAGATGATGCTGACAAAAGCCTGTGAAACAAACATCTTGACTGAGTCCATATCTGAGGTCAGATTTGTCAGGAATTTTGCCGGATTTGACTTCAATATATATGAGTAATTCTGGCGTGATATCTTATTTACTATCTTGTTACGTAAATCTTTTGCGACTCTCTCTGCCGTTAAAGTCTGCAATACGCCTTGAAGAAAGGTGAAAATAAATATCCCGAAACCGGCAAAAAGGAATTCAGTAATAACTGTTGCGGCTCTGAACCTTTTGGCTGAGAAGGCATCTATCGCACCCGCAATGATTTTTGGGATAAGGAGGTTTATACTGCTCCCTGCCAGGGACATGATGATCAGCACTATGACAATTCCCCTGTAAGGTCCAAGAACACTGAACAATCCTGTTTTCAGCTCTGCTCCTTCCTCTGATCTTTTTTTGTATCTGTCCATCTTCTGTTAAAATATTTTGCTGATAAACTTACCCTGCAAACTCCTGTTTTGCCAGTGCTGTATTTTGTCTGAATAAGCCAGAAACCCTGATCACATTTAACCGGCAGTGATCAGGGCATTGGCTCTTCCAAATATACAGATAACAGGGGGTATGATTTCAAAATAAAATTGACTTTGGGTCTTTTTGGTATGCCTTTGCCAGATAATGCCACTTCAGGCGCACTTTAATTCTTTATACACCGAACGGAATAGCCGTTCGTTTTAAGTGCCCATCCTTTTGCCATATCACCGGCATCATAAGTCAAAGCGCGACCACGGGCCCAGGTCAGATCATAATCCGAACCGGCCCACCAGAAACCTAAATACCCGATTGCAACGGTGTTCCCCGGAGACAGGCCAGACCGGTAACCACCCGGAAGTGCCGAAAAACCGAATAAATCGACAGCTCCATCATTTGGGCTATTCCAGTGAATTGTGCCCTCCTCCTTCAGCTTTCCTCCTGCTACATCGTCTCCACCCAGGCAATCCGTAAGGATTGTCCATTCATCCTCATCAGGCACATGCCATCCGACCGGACAAAGCCTGCCAGTATTTACTGCAAACCAGTTATATAAACCACCATAGATATCTTTATAAGAATTCCGATCATTTTTATACCAGGCGAAAGCAGGAGTCGTGAGAGAAATCCATCTTGAATTATCTGATACGTTTGGTATTTCCGCATTGTCGTTAAACTTTGTCGTTTTAAGGTTCTCCCTCGTCCAGACCTGGGTTCCGATTATTACAGTCGAATATACATTCCCATCGATGTCAGTTACAGGGGTAAGGAAAACAAATTCGTTCCCGTAAGCTGTACCAGCAATATTGGTAGCATAAGCGCGAACATAATATTCGGTTCCGTTTGCCAGTCCGGTCATTGTGCTCTTAAAATTTCCCGGTCCGGATCCATCAATTGTATAACTGTCAGAAAGCGTCGGACCTTCATTTATGCTCCAACATATTCCCCGTGATTGAATTATTGCGCCTCCGCTCGAAGTTATATCACCTCCGCATAAAGCAGATGTTGGGGTGATGGTTTTCAGAGGTATGGTCGATAATTCGGGCATGGTTACGGGAATTTCCTTTTTACAGCTTAAGATAAAAACTCCTGAAACCGCCAAAAGAAAAAAATGAAACAATGCTATGACCTTAATCTTCATAATCTTTCTTTGGCATCAAATTTAGTTGCTGGCATGTTCAGAAACAAGTTTATTTTTAACATGATTTTAAGTAAACAAATATTCTGCATTTCTATTCAAAAGACTCTGTCGGGCAATAAAAAAAAATAAATTAATCCCACGCACCATTATTATGTAAAAATATCCTTCAATCGCCAATCCGTTTATTTCTTATATTACTTTTGCAGCTTCGCCATTATGGACAAAAACAGAAAAATATGGCATTGGCTGGCTGTTGCTCTTTTATCTCTGATATGGGGCACCAGTTATATTCTGATGAAAAAAGGGTTGCGTTCTTTTTCAGCTTATCAGCTGGCTTCGCTCAGAATACTTATTTCATTTATATGCCTTTTACCGGTTGCACTTCGCAGCTTTTCAAAATTCAATAAGAAAAATTTCTTTTCTATTCTCATAATAGGTTTCTTCGGAAGCGGAATTCCTGCTTTCCTTTATCCCCTTGCCGAGACAAGGATAGACAGTTCTCTTACCGGTATGCTGAACTCACTAAGCGCTGCATTTACTCTGGTAATAGGCATTGCATTCTATAAAAGAAAAGCTATCAGGTCACAGATTGCCGGAGTGTTTCTGGGGTTTGCAGGAGCAGCAGGGCTACTTTATAGCGGTTCATTGACTTTTAATTATTATGGTCTCTTTGTGGTTCTTGCCACACTTATGAACGGATTCAGCAATAATGAGGTCAGCAAGGTGGAAGGATTGAACGGACTGGAGATTACCGCCCTTTCCTTTTTTGTTGTGAGTCCTTTCGCATTGGCTTTATTTCTGTGTACAGATATACATGCCATATTTCTCACGCCTCACTGGCTGCTTAACTTCAGCTATATAGCAATCCTTTCAGTTGTCGGAAGCGCCATTGCCAATGCAATTTATTATTTTCTTGTCAGGGATACTTCACCAATAGTTGCCTCGGTTGTGGTATATATCATACCAATTGTGGCAACTCTATGGGGACTTTCAGATAATGAGCACCTGGCATCCACAATGTTCCTCTCTGTACTGCTTATCTTTGCAGGTGTTTACCTCATAAACAGACCCGGCGCCCTGCGAAAAATTAAAAAAATGCTGGAATAGTCTTAAATTCTGATTTCTTTTTGGCGGCTGTACCTGAATATTATTTTCATGGAATTAAGAAAGTCAGAACCACAAAACGAATAAGTCTAAATGCAAACCTGGTATTTGTATGTGTGATTTCCGGTTTAATCCGGTCGTCTTTTCCCGAGATTATCAGGAATTTTAGTAATTGAACATATTTTTATATTCCTGTAAAAAACCTCTGATCCTTCAGATTGGATCTGAATCTTACCTTTTGTCAGCGGAACTTCTTTACCCCCTACAGATTGGCGTGAATTATTGAGGATCATATTAACAACTCCATTGACAACATGATAACTTTTATTGCCAAGACAATATAAATCCAGAGTGTTCCATTCTTCCTCAGGTCGTTCAGCATCAGGAAATTTAATACAATTCCGGCCCACAGGACTGGTTAAACTAAAAGTCAACAAATCTCCCTTTTCATCATAAATATAGGTACTGTCATTTTCCTTTCTGGCTTTTATATCTGCGATAGCTCCGGCGCAGGCCCAGTAGTCCCCGCAATCTCCCTCCTCAATCTGAAATTCATGTGATCTCATCCAGTATCCGCCATCCGCACCATGAGGGCCAACAGCATGATACATTAATCCACTGTCTTTTTTGTCGTTTTTCCTGGGAACCCATTTTAACTGGCCCCACCTGAATTGCAGCTGAAGATGATAATTTTCAAATTCGCCGATTGTAGAAATACCACCAAAATTTTCACCTGAAATCCTGATTGCATTTTCATTATCTTTTCTTACCACACTAAATACATTCGCAGGATCAATATTCAGTCCTATTGGAATTGTGTCAGTTTTATGCAAAATTGTATCGTATTTGGGACCCAGATAAGTGTCCCACCCGGTCAGATCTTTCCCATTAAACAGAGGTTGCCAGTTTGAATTTTCTGATGAGCAGCTGCAAACCAGGAAAAGAAACAAAACAATTTCAGATAAATTTTTATGAATCATGGTGAGTTATTTTTTGGAGTATTTAAAGATTGAAATTACCTAATTTATGATTGATCTTTAATCTGGTCCCTTGAAAGAAGCGATTTTCCCCTGATCTTTATTAAACCCAAATTTAATGTAACTTTTCCTGAAAGAAAAATAATGAGAAGCTGCTATCACAAGGTAACCATCCCGGATTTGAACTTCATCACAGTCCCCGACTTTGATAATAAAATGACTTTTAAAATATATATTAGTACTTTTAATGTTCATGAACATAATGCTCATAAACATAATGTTCATAAACAATTCAGTGTTCATACTAAGAAATTTGTACATTGTATGAATTAACCGTCAATTACAGGAAGTTTGATATTAAAAATCAGAAGAGCTTTAATCTTAAAGATTTAAAAAAATAATTTACAGATAAAAACATGAAAAAGAATTACAGCAGAATATTATTAATGTTTTTAATAGTGGCTGCAGGGGTAAAATGCCTGGCTCAGGATAATAGCAGGTCGTTGCTCAAACAGGTTATTAAGAACAACCAGGAAACTGTAGATGCAATCGCAATGTATCCGACCGAGACAAGAAAAATAATATTTGAAGCTACGGAATACCCTGAAATTATTGTGAAGCTGAATACGATGCAAAAAAATTCACAGGATGCATTCGAAAAGCTGATTTCATCTTTCAGCAAGGAAGAGCAGGAGAAAATATGGAACTTGACGCGCTATGATGGTTTGATATCTGATCTTGCTGCTGACCATAAAAAATCAGAAGTTGAAATAAATAATGTATTGGTTAATTATCCTGAAGAAATACATAAGACTGCGCTGGAGGAGCAAAAAAACAATTATGACCTGCTTGTTCAGGTTGATAAAATGAATAAAAGTTATAATTCAGATTTTGAACTTTTGCTAAGTGGTTACAGTCCTGAAATTGCGGGTGTTTTCGAGGAAATGATAAAGATGCCTGAAGTTCTGGATATGCTTTTCGATCATATGCAATATACAGTAGTTGTAGGCGATTATTATAAAAAGAATCCTGAAAGAGTTTTACATAAAACAGATTCTTTAAACATCGTATTAACTCAAAAAAATGCTCAGGAAGCAAACGACTGGAAGGAAAGTATGGCTGACAATCCCCAGGCCCAGGAAGAATTTATCGGGGCAGCGCAGGAATATGCCCAGGACAATGGCTATCAGCCTGATGATTATAATGCTCCACTTACACAGGCCGTAACAAATTACGATACCAATCCATATAATTGGTGGTTCGGTTACCCTTTATGGTACCCTTATGATTACTGGAATCCTTACCCATACTGGTATGACTGGGGGTTTTACTATGGCCCCGGCAGGCATGTGGTTTTTTTCGGACTTCCCTCTGAATATTTTATGGAATGGTTCTTTTATTATCCGGAACATTGTTCCAGGTACCCCGAATTGTCAAATCATTATTATGATTACTATGACAGGCATCACGAATCAATAAATAATAACAGCATCAGCCATAGTGTGAGCGACTGGCGGAACAGAAACAAAGACATAGTTAATAATAATTGGGACAGAGACAATTCTAACCGAACTCAACTGTTTAAAGAATACGGCCAGATGGAGACGAACAGGCAGAAATATAATATCAAGAATCCGCAGCATCAGATTGAGCAATCTGAATATTTACAAAAGAAGAAAGGCAAATATCCTATGCTAAGTACAAATGTTCCTGAAAAACAATTAATTCAACGGAATTCAGAAACAAAATATGTTCAGGAAAATGTACCTGAACCGGTCAGAAAGCCGGCAGTTATAATACCTGACCGTTACAAAGCTGCAGGAAATGATCAGGTTAATAAACAGCCTGGACAAAATCGTCAAAACAACAATGTTAATATTCAAAATAGCAATGTTAACAAGCAACAAACAGTACAGGCAAATCCTTCGCTAAAAAGCCCTGTTCCCCAAAAGCCTGCTGAAAATTCAAACCAGATAAGAAATGCCCTGCAATATCAGGAAAATACATGGAAGCAAATACAACCACAACCTCAATCAGTCCAGCAATCCAGACCACAAAACAATGCTCCTGCTGCCGGTCAGCAGGTAAATCGTCGGGTTGAACAGCCGGTTAAACAATCCCCTCAAACTCCATCAAATAATAAGAGGAGATAATGGATCACAACTTATTTAATGACAGACGCCAAAACCAATTTCTGACAAGAATAGACCTTAATACTTTGGTAATTAAACCAAAAAATACTATTATTAAAACTTTCTCTCCAAAGAGAAATTTCAAGTACAGCAAGAAACTATCTGAAAAATATTATTAACATGGACAAAGAAGAGATTAAAAACAGAGTAAAAAAAGTAACTGCCAAAGTTCTTGAGATAAATGAATCCGAAATTTCGGATAATGCAAATTTTTCTTTTGATTTAGGGGCGTCCTCGATGCAGAGTGTTTTGCTGGTAGCAGCATTTCAGGAAGAATTTAACATTGAAATGGATGAGCAAAAATCACTGGAAATTCAAACAGTTTTGGAAGCTATTGACTTCATAAGCAGCTACGTCAGTTGACCCTGACATCTGTTCTCTGGTGGAAGGCCTGTATTCCGGTTTAGTTGCCATAATTTCCTCCTGTCGATCTTTCACAAACTTAAGCAAATATAAAGAAAAGCAAATTCCGATTTTAACAAATGACCGATGTCTACAAGATCAGAAATTCACAAGCAAAACCTTGACAGGATATTTAATCCCAAATCGATTGCAGTAGTTGGTACCAACAATGTGAAGGGAACGGTTCCCTATGATATTTTATTCAACATACTGAAGACAGAATTTACCGGTATTGTATTTCCTGTCAGCCCTGGCCAAAAATCGATATGTTCAGTTAAAGCATATAAGTACGTAGTTGATATTGCTGATCCGGTTGATCTGGCTATCATTGTTTTTCCCAGTGCAGTTTGCCACATGGCCCTGGAGCAATGCGGACAGAAAGGGATAAAGGGTGTGGTCATTATTTCAGCCGGTTTTAAAGAAGTAGGTGAAAAAGGACTGGAGCGGGAAAAGCAACTCAAACAGATCGCTGAGAAATACGAAATATCTATAATCGGACCTAATTGCCTGGGAATAATCAATACTGATCCGCTTATTAACCTTAATGCTTCATTTGCGCGTAAAATGCCCGAACAGGGTAATATTGGCTTCCTGTCGCAAAGTGGCGCCCTTTGTACAGCAGTTTTGGATTATGCACTGGCAAAACATATCGGCTTTTCGAAATTTATAAGTTTCGGTAATAAAACCGATATAAGTGAAATTGACCTGATGTATTATTTGATGGAGGATGACAAGACAAAAGTGATTTTATTATATCTGGAAGAGGTAACCGATGGCCGTGCATTAATGCAGGCTGCAAATGACGTTACGAGACTGAGCGGAAAGCCCATCCTGCTCCTTAAAGCTGGCCGTACTGAAGCCGGAGCTTTAGCAGCAGCTTCACATACGGGATCCCTGGCCGGCAACGATGAAATTTATGACGCAGCCTTCAAGCAGGCAGGAATAATCCGATGCGACAATATTGAAGAGATGTTCAATATTGCAATTGCATTTGCTTACCAGCCGGCCCCCAGATCAAATAAAGTCGCTATCATTACCAACGCCGGAGGTCCGGGTGTATTGACGACCGATGCAGCCATACGCGATGGACTGCAACTGGCGAAATTCTCGGAAGAAACCACTAGGGAGTTCAGAAAATATTTACCCGCAAATGCAAATATTAAAAACCCGGTTGATGTTGTCGGCGATGCCCGTGCCGACAGGTATAACATTGCCCTTAACGGGGCCTTCAGAGATGATGAAGTCGACGCCGTTTTTGTGATTCTCACACCTCAATCCATGACGGATATCGAAACTATTGCCAAAGAGATTGTAAAAGTTTCAAAGCAATATTCCAAGCCTGTTTATGCCTCATTTATGGGAGAGGCAGACGTTGCAGCAGGCATCGATATCCTGCTCAGAAATAAAATTCCCCATTACATCCTGCCTGAGTCAATGTGCAGAAGCTTCTCAAGGGTTTACCGCTTCTACCGCGATCTTGATAAAAACCCTCATCTGCAGACAATTTATAACGAGGTTGGTACAAAAACCGTTCAGGTAATTTTAAATGAAGCAGTAAAAAATAAGCATCTCTACCTGTCTGAGAATGAAGCCGGGAAGATCCTTGAATTATACGGGCTGCCGGTGGTACCCGGCAAACTGGCAACTTCAAGGGATGAAGCTGCTTTATTTGCCCTGAACACAGGATTTCCTGTGGTAATGAAAATAGTATCGGATGATATTATCCATAAATCCGATGTCAAAGGTGTTGCATTAAATGTGAATTCAGTCGAAGAAGTCAGAAACACCTTTACAGACATGATAAAACAGGTTTCGCAAATAAAACCGGAAGCGAAAATAAAAGGAGTACAAATCAGCAGGATGATTTTATCCGGCGAAGAAGTTATCCTTGGGATTAAAAGGGATCCGTCATTTGGCCCCGTCATCATGTTTGGACTGGGAGGATTATATGTTGAAATCTTTAAAGATGTCAGTTTCAGGGTTGCTCCGATTGATGAGACAATTGCCGATTCTATGATAAAACAGATAAAATCATACAAAATCCTCAGCGGGATAAGGGGAAAAGTACCGCGTGACATTGAAGCAATAAAAGTATGTTTAATGAGATTAAGCCAGCTTGCCCTTGAATGTCCGCAAATTGAAGAACTGGATATTAATCCGTTAATAGTGCTTGAAGAAAACAAGGGCTGTCATGTTGCTGATGCCCGTATCATTCTCCATGCTCCAGCCACAAATTGACCTTAAAAAAAATAACAATTAAAAAACCAGGCTATGAGAATCATTATTAAAAAAAACCATGATGAAATTGGAAAATGGACAGCTTCCTATATTGCTGACAAAATTAAAAAAGCTGATCCTTCAAAGGAAAAACCTTTCGTACTGGGACTGCCTACAGGATCTTCCCCTTTGCCCGTTTATTCGGAATTTATAAGGATGCACAAGGCCGGGGATATCACTTTTAAAAATGTAATTACATTCAATATGGATGAATATGTCGGCCTTGAAGAGAATCACCCCGAAAGCTATCATTATTTCATGTATGATAACCTTTTTAACCATATTGATATCCCAAAGAAAAACATTAACATTTTAAACGGGAATGCCATTGACCTTGAACAAGAATGTATTGACTATGAAAAAAAGATTCAGGATGTCGGAGGTATTGATCTCTTCCTTGGAGGCATCGGACCTGATGGCCATATCGCTTTCAATGAACCCGGATCTTCTCTCACATCGAGGACAAGAATCAAAACATTAAGATACGACACAATTCTTGCCAATTCAAGGTTTTTTAGCGGAGACATGACCAAAGTGCCGAAACAGGCACTTACCGTAGGCGTTGGAACAGTAATGGATGCCAGGGAAGTGATAATTTTAATTTCCGGATATAGTAAATCCCGGGCTCTTAAGGAAGTAGTTGAGGGAAGCATAACCCATATGTGGACTGCTTCGATTATCCAGATGCACCAGAGAGGAATCATTGTTTGTGATGAATCTGCAACCTCTGAACTTCACGTCGAAACCGTCAGGTATTTTATGGATATTGAAAACTCAAATTATGATAACCGTCAATGGTAAAAATCGGATAAAATACATTACTGACACTATAATCATACAATCCTTTCCATAATATGGCTTACCGGCATTTAACAAAAGAGGAAACAGGCAAACTTCTTGCGCAAAACTGTTTTGCTGACAGTTGGACCTACATTATGGTAAGAGAAGGATTTTCACCGGAAAATATTATAAATACCAGGTTTGAAGGAAACATAAAATTAGGTACCTGCACCGGAATGATAGAAGTAGAAAAAACCATTTCAAAAATATGTGGGATCTACGACAGTTGTATAAGCAATTGTGAAATTGGCGATCAGGTTTATATTTCAGGAGTCAGGAATTTGTCAAATTATACTATCGAAGAGAATGTGGTAATTTCCAATGTCGGATCACTTATAGTAAATGGGGAAACGACTTTTGGCAATGGAACCGAAATTGAAGTCCTGAATGAAGGAGGTGGAAGAGAACTTCCGATATTTGACAGGCTATCTGCCCAGATCGGCTATTTAACAGTTCTTTACCGCCATGACAAAGATTTCACCAACAAAATACTTGGGTTGATAAGAGAATACTGTGAATCAAAGCGTTCAAACCGGGGAGTGATAAAAAAAGGCGCAAGGATCCATGATTCACTCATTATCAGAAATGTTTCTGTCGGAAGTTATGCAATCATTTCGGGAGCCAGTTTTCTTGAAGAAGGAACGATCCAGAGCTGCATTGAGGCACCGGTATTTATTGGTGTCGGAGTCACTGCAAAAAATTTTATCGTCTTGTCAGGATCAAGAGTTGAAGGAGGAGCAATGCTTGAGAAAACCTTTATAGGCCAGGGAGTCATAATAGGAAAGCAATTTTCTGCAGAGAACTCTGTGTTTTTTGCCAATAGTGAAGCATTTCATGGTGAAGCATGCAGCCTGTTTGCAGGACCTTTTACTGTTACACACCACAAATCAACCCTGATGATTGCAAGTCTTGTCTCTTTCTTTAATGCCGGAAGCGGTACAAATCAAAGTAACCATATGTATAAGCTCGGCCCTTTACATCAGGGTATTCTGGAAAGAGGTTCCAAAACAGGTTCTTTTTCATACCTGTTACTGCCAAGCCATATTGGTGCTTTTACCGTAGTAATGGGCAAACATTATGCAAATTTCGACACTTCAGATTTCCCGTTTTCGTATATCTCGGAAGAAAAAGGGAAAAGTGAGCTTACCCCGGCTATGAATCTTTTAACAGTTGGCACCCGGAGAGACATTGACAAGTGGCCGGCAAGAGACAGAAGGAAAGACCCCGATAAGATAGACCTGATTCATTTTGATCTGTTCAGCCCCTATATAGTTGGCAAAATAATTAAAGGCATTGATATTCTTAATGAACTTGCTGAAAAAACCGATATAAAACATGATTATGTCAACTATAAAGGAATAACCATCCGCCGTATTCTTTTGAAAACTACCAGGAAATATTATGAGATGGCCCTGAAATTGTACATTGGTCAGGAAGTGGCTAAGCGAATCCGGGACTTGGATGACAATTCAACACTTAAAGATTTAAAAAATCTGTTGACAGCCCAGGGTACGGATGGGTCAGGTAAATGGGTGGAAATTTGCGGATTATTCTCGCCTGCAAGTAAAATTGATGAACTGACCGATTCGGTCAAAAGTTGCAAAATAAAATCGGTTGACGAATTAAGCGAAAATCTTGCCTCAATTTATCAAAACTATGATAAATATGCATGGATATGGTGTTCAAGCCTCATCAGCCGGCAATTTGGCGACAGACCTGAAAATCTTCCAATCGATAGTTTAATACAGATCATTACCGACTGGAAAACAAATGCAGTTAAGCTGAATAATATGATCATGAAAGATGCTGAGAAAGAATTTGATCCTGGCAGCAAAATCGGATTTGGAATTGACGGAGACGTTAATACCATTGACAGTGATTTTCAAGCTGTCCGTGGAACCTATAATAATAATAAATTTGTAATAAGCCTGCAAAAAGAATCGCAGGAAATTGAAGATCAGGCGAACAGGCTGATCTCTGTTCTTAACAGATACAAATGAGGCACTGAGATTTTGATTTTAATGGTCACATGGAACCCGCATGTTTGAGTAGGTTTATATATTCTTGTTTGTGCTTGGATAACATGTGGGTTTCATATTATTTATTCCAGAGTTTTTCAATTTCTTCCAATGACCTTCCTTTTGTTTCAGGAACATACAAATAGGTAAACAACAACTGTAAAAAAGACATAAGTGCCAGGAAAAGGAAAGTTCCAGGTCCGCCAACTGATGCCAGAAAGTGAGGGAAAAGCAGTACCACAAGAAAGTTAAATATCCATTGTGTGAAAGTTGCAAATGCAACTGCCTTACCTCTTATCCGGTTAGGGAATATTTCTGAAATGAGTGTCCAGAACACAGGACCAATGCATGAGGCAAAGAAGGCAATGAATAACAGTATAGAAATCAACGTAAATATCCCCTCTGCTTTAAAGTAGAATGAGAATGTCAATAACACCAATGTTATCACCATACCTGCAGAACCTATCAGATAAAGGAGCCGCCGGCCAATTTTGTCAATGAAAAGGATAGCTATAAAAGTAAATATAAAATTGATCAGGCCAATCAGGGATGTTTGCAGTAATGCATTGTTTATCTCAACGCCTGCTGCCAGAAATATTTTTGGGGCATAATCAACAATAGTATTTATTCCGCTGACCTGAACCAGTACAGCAAGGATAAATCCTATTAACATTACTTTGCGGGCCGGTTGTTTGAACAGCTCATTAACTGAAACAGATCCGGGGGCTTTTTTCAAAGATTCAGCAATTTCCCGGATTTCAACCTTAGCCAGTGATGCACCACCAATTCTGGTAAGGATTTTCATTGATTCATTTTCCTGACCGGCTTTAAATAACCAGCGAGGGCTTTCAGGTATAAAAAACAATCCGATAAAGAATATCACTGATGGTATGATTCCTGTTGCGAACATCCAGCGCCAGTTATTGTCTATACTATGTAAACCATAATTAATGGTATAAGAGCACAGTATTCCCAAAACAATGGCAAGCTGATAAGCTGATACCAGCATGCCCCTGTTCCTGGGAGGAGCAACCTCTGCCACATACATTGGCGACAGTACTGAAGCAGCTCCGACGGCCAATCCTCCAAAAAGCCGGGATGAAATAAAAACTACCGGTGATTTTGCAAGGGCGGTGACTGTACATGAAAGAGCGAAGAAAAGTGCAACAATTATAAGAACTCTTTTCCGGCCATAAATATCTGAAAGGACACCTGAACCGAATGCTCCAATAATGGCACCCACAAGAAGGGAACTTACTCCCCATCCCAGTTGGAGTTCATTCCATCCGAAATAGGGTTGTATAAATGGAACAGCTCCTGAAATGATTGAAACATCAAAGCCAAACATCAGACCGCCCATTGTCGCTATCAGGCAAATAAAATACAGATATGTCCTGGTCATTAACAGTATATATGATTCATTTATAAAATGTCAGACAGGCATTTCAGGTAAGATCCAGCCTTCACGATAATTATGCCTTATATAGGCATTTGCACTTTCTATGGCATTGAAAGTTTCATATTTCTTATCAAAAGTGGGGTGCCCGTCAACGACTTTAAAATCATCGCTTTTCACGATCTTTAGTTCTTCCGTGGGTGAAATGTTGGTAAATTTCATGTTTTCGCCATCCCATGATAAAGCTTTGTTCAACGCCTGAAGACGGATTGCCAGAACTCCCAGCATTACCATTTCGTTAAAGGGACCGGAATAGGCAAAATTCGATGTCCCCTCTACCCTGCTTTCCGGTGATTCCTTACATGCACGGATCCAGTCCTGTTCATGCGGGCCATCAGGATAAAAGACTGAACCTCCCGGAATCCGTCTGAGATAAGGTTTAACATTCGGTACACGTCCGGAAAGCAAACGTGCATTATAACCACCGCAACCGCACATAAGTGTATCTTTTGAGCCAATAAATAAGCAACCTCCAAGACCATCTGCCATTAAATTTTCACCTGGAGGCAGAAGGTCCGAAAGGTTAGGAAGCAATCCGCCATCGTACCAGTGTACTTTGACAGGCGGCATTGCAAGTTTCGGTAAATTATTCCTTGAAGGAAATGAAAACTCAACTGTTTCTGCCTGGGGAGCCGATTCCGTGTTAATGCTGGTGGAACTGCCACGTACTTTGTCAGGGTAACCTAACTTCAGCGACTGGTATATAGGGTCCATAACATGGCATGCCATATCCCCGAATGCACCTGTACCGAAATCCCACCAACCTCTCCAGTTCCATGGCGTATAGATCGAATTATATGGCCTAGCCGGTGCCGGACCGAGAAACAGGTCCCAGTTGAGAGTTTTTGGTACCGGCATCACCTGTGCAGGACGTTGAATCCCCTGTGGCCATATAGGACGGTCAGTCCATGCATGCACCTCCCTTATTTCCCCAATTTCGTCGTTCCAGATCCATTCACATAACTGACGGACCCCGTCCCCGGAATTGCCCTGATTCCCCATCTGTGTTGCCACCTTGTATTTAGCTGCCAGCTTTGTCAGCAGCCGCGATTCATAAACAGAATGAGTAAGCGGTTTCTGACAATAAACATGCTTGCCGAGAGTCAAAGCATGAGCGGCGATAAGCGCATGCGTATGATCGGCAGTGGCTACCATTACAGCATCAATAGAGCCTGCCATCTCGTCAAACATTTTACGCCAGTCCCAGAATTTTTTTGCATTTGGAAAATCCTTGAAACACTGGTCGGCATATTTCCAGTCAACGTCACACAGAGCAACTATGTTTTCATTCGCCATACCTCTAAGGTTGGTATGTCCTTTACCACCAATTCCAACTCCCGCAATATTCAGTTTGTCACTGGGAGCCTTGTATCCGAAACCACTCACGACCCTGCCGGGTAATATTGTAACACCTGCAGAAATGAGTCCGGCTTTTTTTATAAAACCGCGTCTTGTATTATCTGAACCAGCCATACCTGTAGAAATAGAAGTTTTTTTAAAGAATTTTCAGTTTGATATCCCTGAAGAATACTTTGGTCCCGTGATTCTGAAGAGATATATGTCCCTCATCATATTTACCCCAATCTGGGTAATCTGCCCATTTGCCGCTGTTACGCAGTTTTTTCCATTCATCGGAATTTTTCTCATATTTTACCACAACAACATCATTCAGCATTTGCGTAACATAATTCCCGTCAACAACAAGGAAAAGATGGTTCCATTCACCAATTGGCTTATAAGGCCTGGCTATGGGAGGATACATTGCATAGTTCGCTCCATTTATCTGCCAGTCTTCCAATTTATCAGGCCAGTTTTCATGATCTATAATCTGAAATTCCGGTCCGGTCTCATATGGAAACTTATATCTGGGGTCCTCTGCTATCTGGAAAATAACACCGCTGTTTGCACCTTTTGTCAGCTTATATTCAAGGCTCAGGGCAAAACTGCGATACACTTCGTTTGTGACAATATCCAGACTTTCTTTGCCGCCTTCGGTATTCATCGTTAAGGAACCGTCTTCAATTGTCCAGCAATCAGGAAAACCCTTCATATTATATCCATGCCATCTGTCAGTCTTTTTCCCATCAAAGAGCAATTGCCATCCTTTTGCTTTCTCGCTTGAAGTCAAGGTGTTAACAGGCGCCTTTTTATCCAGTTCAGCATAGAGTGCAAGCGGATCCCTTTTACCTGATTTTGCACTGCAGATTAAAACAATAGCCATTATTCCAAGGAATAATTTAATTGCAAATGTTTTCATTTTATTCTTTTTTTGGTTAGTAAACCATCTAAGTTAATAAAATAGTGAAAAAACCTATTCTGAAAAAATTAAAATCTGCTTATTTGTTCCTGACTTTTTGAACTTCAGAAAAGTTATTTTGTTTATTTTCACTTAATAATAATATCAATGGGCTTTAGATTTTACCATCCCGAGGTCTTTCAGGGCAGCTTAAGAAAGAAACACTATTTTGAAGGCTGGTATTTCAAAAATGTCACCAGGAGTCCATTTCGCACTTTTTCATTTATCCCCGGAGTTTCGTTAGTTGAAAATGACCCTCATGCATTTATTCAGATCATAAATGGAGACACAGGCCATATAGACTACTTAAAGTATCCGCTCGATGAATTTAAGTGGGAAAAAGGGCGACTGTTTTTACAGATTGGTCTATCTACCTTTACTGATAAAAGAATAATCCTTAACATTGAGAATGAACGTATAAACCTGACCGGACAAATTGATTTCAAAAACATTATTAAGTATCCTAAAAGTATATTCTCTCCGGGAATTATGGGTTGGTATTCCTTTGTCCCATTTATGGAATGCTATCATGGAATAGTTTCTGTAAATAATGATCTCTTCGGTAAGATATCATTCAACGGGAAAGTAATTGATTTTAATGGCGGTAAAGGATATATAGAAAAGGACTGGGGAATCTCATTTCCGGAAGCCTGGATATGGATACAAAGCAATAATTTTGACGAACATGACACTTCATTTTCATTTTCAATAGCCAAAATACCCTGGCTGGGCAGATTTTTTATCGGATTCATTGCTTTTCTTTATCTCAATAAAAAGTTTTATCTGTTCAGCACCTATAATAAGTCATCAATTTCAGAAATTGGCCATGATAAAGATGCAATTAATATTACTGTCAGAAACAACAAATATGAACTTAAAATCGGGGTTATCAAAAATTCATTCGGAGATCTCAAAGCCCCTGTTTCAGGTGAAATGTCAAGAAGAATAAAAGAGAGCATCGATTCAGAAGTTCACCTGAAATTATTTGATAAATATTATAATCCTGAATATGAAGGTATCGGGAAGAGCGTCGGTCTGGAAATTATAGAAAAGATATTCGATTATATTTAACTCTGGCAGGAAGAGTCGATTTATCCCGGACAGCTATTGGCAGGGACTTCGGCATTCACATTCAGGTAAATATAATTCTATTTAGTCTTTGCATAAATTGGATTTGGTAATGAAATAAACTGACCTCAGGTGTCTTTATCTTGATAATAAGAGGAACAGGTTCCAAATTCAGATTCTCAGCTTCACTCCGGATCAAATACTCAATGTAATCCGGTATCATGTACTCTGCTTTACCGGATTTTCCAAAATCATTGTCCCATTTTAATCCTTATCCGGATTCAGCACTATAACATTTCCCGAAAATAATTTATAAGGATTTGCTTTGAACAATACTGCACCTGATTTGTCTTATCATTACGATAGATCATACAACGTATAAAGTTAAATTTCAATGGTTAAGAGTGGATTGATCTTTTTTTCGTCAATTTTACTGGTATTGATTAATATTAATTCCAAAGGGCAGTCATTTGAATTATCAAAAGACAGCGCTTCCATTTTAATAAGTGGCACTTCAACCTTGCATAACTGGAAGATGTATGTTAAAATATTTGATTGCGATGCAGGCTTTGTAATGAATGGCTCTCAACTAAAGGGCATTGATAATGTTTCATTTAAATGCAATGCGACAGACATAAAAAGTGATAATTCATCAATGGATAAAAAAGCATATACTGCGTTGAAATCCAAAACATTTCCATTAATAACGTTTAATATGATATCAGTATCAGAAATATTATTAAATAATAACAAATTCAGCGGCAACATCAAAGGAAACCTTTTTATCGCAGGAAAATCAAATGTCATATCAATTCACTTAAACGGCATACTAAACAACAATAAAGGGAATGCTGAAATTGACATCAAGGGTGAGACCGAATTGAAAATGAGCAATTTTGACATTTCCCCTCCTGTCTTTATGATGGGCGCTCTCAAGACAGGAGATAAAATTGATGTGTCATTTTCATTACCGTTCATCCGGAAATCAGGTTAATAATATGTTTTTAAAATCAATAATTCATGGTCAGAAAAGAGAAAGCTATTTATCAAAACTAAATTTCAAGAATTATGAAGAAGATATTGGCAGTGTATTTCATTCTATTTGCAGGCATAGAAATTTTCGGGCAACAATTTGAGGAATCTGTACCTGAAATTGAGAATCTGAAGAAGCCTAAAGTACTGGTAGGAGCTGATTTTGCAATGCAATTACAATTTCTGAAACACCATGCAGACAGTACACTCATACCTCTTGGTACTGGTGTAAACCTTCCTACAGCAAATCTTAATCTTAATGCTATTATTGCTGATGGAATTGAAGTTAATCTTACCACTTATCTTTCTTCACGTCATCATCCCGATGCATGGGTGAAAGGAGGCTACCTGCTTCTTGAAAAGCTCCCGTTCATAAAATCCAAACTTATAACAAAGATGATGGATTACATGACCTTTAAAATCGGAGTGATGGAACTTAATTACGGGGACGCTCATTTTCGCCGTTCTGATAATGGACATGTCATTAATAATATGTTTGTAGGCAACTATATTATGGATGCTTTTACAACGGCCCCCGCGTTTGAAGCCTTATACCGCAATAAGGGCATCCTGCTTATGGGTGCAGTCACCACAGGAACACTTGACCCTACCCTTGTAGGTTACAACGCTTCTTCCCAGACTTATACGCCTTATTATATTGGCAAGGAACTGGCGTTTTACTGGAAAGCAGGATACGATAAGCAAATTAATAATGATCTAAGGATTAGAGGCACCTTATCGGGATATCATGCTTCAAATAATCCCTTCGGTTCGTTATATGGAGGGGACAGAACAGGGTCACGTTACTATTTAGTAATGAATCTGGCAACTAATAGTCCTAATGACGTTGATCCTTCAGTAAATCATCTGTCCGGCAACTGGGGCCCCGGGTTTACTGATAGAGATAACTCGCTTATGTTAAACTTGTTTACTAAATACAAAGGAATCGAATTTTTCGGAACCTGCGAGACTGTCAGTGGAACTCCAGCTTTTGGCGGTGCAAGTTTTAAATTTACACAGTATGCCGTGGACGGCCTGTTTCACTTCGGGAAAGATGAACAGTTCTTTGGAGGTGCCAGGTATAATTATGTCAAAAATAACACAAATGAATCGGTTGACAGAGTGCAAATCAGTTGCGGGTGGTTCCTGACTCCGAATATCCTGGTTAAAGCTGAATATGTAGATCAGAATTACAATAATTTTATCATGTATGGAGACAATGCAGGATTCAATGGAGTCATGATTGAATCAACTATCTCATTTTGATAAAATTCTATTGACTCCAAATAAATATTTTAAATCTTTGTAATGCGAAACCTTCTGTTGATATTAACTTTTTGTTTTCCCGGGCTTTTTGGTTTAAAACCTGATGATGGTTTGAAATCAGGCAGAACAAACAGTTCCTCAGGATTTATTGATATAACTGTATTATCAAATGTAGATAAGCAGTTTTTTCAATACAATCTTAAGCAACAGTGTTTATCAATTACTGAAGAACCAGAAAATGAATATCATGGCGCATCCGTATCCCGTATTGTTATCCCTGTAAAAGAGTTTGAATGCACCAATAAATTTGTTTATAAAGATTTCCTGGAGTTGCTTAAGGTTGAGCAATATCCATATCTTGAAATTGATATACCCCATAATTCAAACATTAAATACAATAATGACGATTCTGTAATATTGAAAGGCGTATCCATTACAGTCGCAGGTGTGTCAAATCAATATGATATAAAATGTAAAATTGATAAAGTTGATAATGAAAGTTTTGTTCTTAATGGGACGACCAGAATTAAACTTACAGACCTTGAGATCAATCCTCCCGTTAAACTATTGGGTCTTGTGAAAGTAAAAAATGAGATCATTATTAATTTTGAGTTCTGTTTAAAATCTTCCGGGAAAGAGTATGTAGCAGCTGAAAAATAAAGCTTAATGCACAGAATGATGAAGAATGGACAGATGATTAAAACAGGAAGAATTTCCATCCGCGCCTGAGCGGTCTTCATGATCCGGCCTGAAGTGGTCAGGCCTATTTACATTACCAGCATCCTCATAATCACAGAAATAAGATAAAAACTAAAACAATAGATGCCAAAATTATGCTTACAATAACCTGAAATGGATTTATGAAATACTTTAAACTATCTTTGTATAAACAGCCCTTAATTTTCCGCCATAAACAATTCACTTTGATTTGAATACATACAAATGAAAAAATTCCTGACTTTGTTGCTGGTTTTACCAATATCAATCCTGAATGCCCAGAAAAATGGGAACTGCCTGGTAATGGTCCCGGCTCTTCAGGGCACTTACGACGGCGGATGTAAAAACGGATTGGCCCAGGGCAAAGGTACAGCCAGGGGAAAAGATACATACACGGGTTTTTTCAGAAAGGGATTTCCGGATGGCAAAGGGATTTACATCTGGGCTTCCGGCAATAAATACAATGGGCAATGGAAGATGGGTTTACGTGAGGGTGAAGGAACTTTTACAGGAACCGTTGGCGGGAAAGACACTGTAATGGCAGGTATTTGGAAAAGAGATAGTTATGCAGGTCCGAAACCCGCTGCACCGAGAATTATACAAAAGGTTAATGTGGTTTCTGCATCTTTTAAAAGAACGGGAGAAGGCTCTGCAATTACCTTTTCCTTTTATCAGAACGGAAAGTACAACTATATTGAATCGTCTGACTTTTCAGCAAGCAGCGGATCTGAAAACCGGTCAGGCAATTACACTGTTTTTTATACCGCGCGGTTCCCTTTTTCTTGCAAAGTGATTTATAAGTCCTGGAACAGCCTTAGAACAATATTATATGATTGTATTCTTGAATTTGAGATCACCCAACCCGGAAACTGGGACATCCGTATTGATAACTAGATGGATTGACACTTTAGCTGTTTGGCAGGAAGTAAACCTTATTTCTTTTTAATCCACACTCTGATATCACCATCTGTCTGACCGGCATCAGCAAAGGGCACCAGTTTCAATTCAACTGGTCTTCCATTGTAAAATGCCTTCGTTTTATATATTTGAGAACCGACCCAGCCCTTGGGGAGCAATGTTTTTGATAATTGCTTAAGAACAGGTGACCCCAGAGATATTTTATCAAGGTCTGTAAATTCAGGATTTAATGCCTGATCAATTGCCAATACCTGAGGTCCGATTTTGACAGCGACATAACCCGGGTAACTTTTCCCTCCTTCCAGAAGCTGTGCATTCAGATTGAATGAGATCAATACAGTTGATTTTGCATTCCATGTTTGCTCAATGTTAAGGTATTGTCCAGGTTTCCCGTCAAAGCTTTTGCCATCGACATTTGCCCTAAAAGTATTGCACCATGCAGGCACGTACAAGGCCAATCTGAAATCAGCTTTCACATCAGGGTTCACAGTAACAGTTACCATTCCTTCTTCCGGAAATTTTGAATCAATTGTGCATTCAACGAGAATTTCTTTGCCGTCTTTGGTTAAAATTTTATCTGCTATTTTTCCGCCAGTGTACAGGTTAATGCTGAATCCATTGACGGTATTTTTTGTATAAGCCAGTTCGGGAATTGCAGCAATACCCCTGGGAACACTTGCCAGGCAGCAATGCGCGTTAATGGTGCATCGGTAAGGCTTTTTGCCCTGTAAGGCAGTGTAGTAACTGACGCAGCCTGTCTGGGGATTTTCAGCAGCTAATAAATGGTTATATATTGTTTTTTCAATCTCATCAATGTATTTGGATTCACCTTTAAGATAATAAAGTGCCTGGTTGAACTGCAACCATGTAGTGGTTACACATCCTTCACCCATGTGTACATCATTACCGGCCGGCAATACAAAATCTTCCTGAAATACCTCTTCTTTACTTGCAGTTCCCGTTATATAGAGTTTAAAGGTCGAAATATCTTTCCAGGCATTATCAGCAGCTTTCAATAATTTTTCATCCCCTGTTAACTGATACAATTTTACAATACCAATAAGGTTCGACATCATTTCATAAGCTTTACCATCAGCTGTTTTATCCACCTTGCCGATAGTGGTCAAGGTTGAAATAATTTTAGGCCCATTATCATATTCATAAGCCTTCAGGATATAATTACAAAAATCAAGATACTTTTTCTCGCCGGTATAACGGTACAACTCAGTCATGGGTTCGAGCACACTTGTGGATGCCATCCCTACATGTGGTGAGAATTCAATTATATTTCTCTGTCCCTTCTCCTCACCAAAAGTCCTGCAAAGCAAATCGCCAATTTTTATCGATGCCTCTAAAGCTGGTTTATAACCTGTGGCCGAATAATAGCTCAACAGGCCCAGCAAATTGTACTTATGTGCCCATGTATCCCATTCTGTCCAATAATTTGCAGGTAAATAGGTTCCCAGGTAGCCATCATCATTCTGACATGCAATTAAAATATCCACTATTCGGTCCATTTGTTCTTTTAATTGTTCATTTTTGGAAAAACGCCATGCCCGGCTTGCTGCATAAAGATACTTTCCCACATATTCTCCGACCCAGGTTTGTTTACCGGGCCGGTTATAGTAACACTCCAAAATGCCAGTTTCATCTATCCTGAGCAATCGCTGAACAAGGTTTGCATCAACCCGATCATTCAAGTACCCGCTGAATTTAACATTCTCCAATTCAAAAGGAGCTGATTTCCCGGAGATAGTGGGCTTCACAATGGGATATTCCAGCTTTTCATCAATCCTGGGAACCTTCAGGTATGAGAATAGTGTGCTATATTTCAATGTATCCGTGAAGAATTTTGAGAAAAAACAATAATCAATTTTATAACTGCCGGGTTTTTTTACATTTACCTTAACACCATAAGCTGTGTCAGCTTTATTACCAACGGTAATGTTATCTTCTTTTTGAAAGACAACCGCTCTGCTTTTGGGTTCATAAACCTTTACCTTTATCGTACCCTTTAGTTTTTCAACAGGGATTTTGAAATTGAAAAGCAATGTTTTCCTGAACTCAATAGCTCCGGATGAAGCAAATTCAGATGGTTTATCGTTTGTTTTAATACTAACAATATCTGAAAGTACAGGATTGCCAAATGAATAGGGTCCATCATACATTCCACCGTCGCCCCCTTTGTCATTCACTTTGATAGCTATGACATTTTCTTTGTCCCAGTTAATAACATTATAAGGTACAATATATACCCTCGGTATATCCCAACCGCTGGTTTCCCCTATTTTCTTTCCATTGATATAAGTTTCCTCATCATCATCAATCTTGCCCAATGAAATACGGAATCCTTTTACAAAAGAGTCAGACTTTTTAAGCGAGGAAGGTATCACAATGCGGGTGCGATACCATGCAATTCCGTCATAACCCGTATAGCCCTGAGTTTCCCATGGCTTTCCCGTCTGAATTGTTTTCCATGAATGGTCAGCAAAGTCAGGTTTTGAATATTCAGTATTATCACCGGTTTGAAATTTCCAATCCTTAGGCAGATCAATACTTTCCCCTGATTGCTGACTGGTTGTACAAGCTATAACAATCATGCCGGAAATTATAATCAAAACGACATTATTTTTCATCTGTAAATAATTTTGATTTTAATGGTCACCTGGAACCCACATGTTTGGAGAGATACTTACATTCTTGTTTGTGTTTTGATACTATGTGGGTTTAATAATAAGTTGTTTTTAAAATAAAGGATTTGGGTGGCCGGCCAAAGGCGGTCAAGGTCAATGGCTTGTTCCCTTACCATTTCCAGAGATTGAGCACCTTGATATAAAATAAGAGAGCCTGTCAATGTCAGGACTGAAATATTTAATTTCATCCGTATATAATTTTGATTTTAAAGGTCGGATGGAACCGCACATGATTGAAAATTATATTCATACGTGTTTGAGCTTGTGGTCAATCATGTGGGTTTCATGAAATTTATGTCTCTATTCCTGCATCAATAATGAGATCCTTTCGGATCTTATATACGAAACCATAGAAAAAATACTGTCAGATTAGCTTTCTTTTTTCTTTCTTTCCAATGGAATAATTCCTGCCATTTCTCCAATGATATTTACCAATTCTGTTCCCGCAGGAACAACTATTTTAGCATTATTCCCGAGAGAAGCTTCAAGCGCTTCCAGCTTTCTCAATAACTGAGCATTCCCGACAAAATATTTATCTGCTGCTTCATTTACCAGTTTAATGGCTTCTGCATCTCCTTCAGCATGCAATATTTTTGATTGTTTAAATCCTTCTGCTTCCTTAATCTTAGCCCGTTTGACACCATCGGCAACCGTTTCGGCAGCTGTAGCAGAATCTATGGCCGCTATTTTTTCATTTTCTGCCTTTACCACTTTATTCATTGTTTCCTGCACATCTTTTGGCGGGTCAATTTCTTTCAACTCCGTGCGCACTATTTCAATCCCCCAGGTTTGAGTCTCATTATGCAGTGTGTTATAGAGTTCTGCATTAATTTTCCCCCTTTCGCTGTTAGCCGATTTAAGTGTAAGTGTACCAATAATATTACGGAGGGTTGTACGGGCAAGATTAACGATCTGCCATTTGTAATTATTTACATTATAGATTGAACCTTTAACACTGTCTTCATCGGCTCTCACCCTGAAATAAACCTGAGCATCCACGGAGGCATTCAGATTGTCGTTGGTGATTATTTCCTGGGGTTCAGCATTAACCATCTGTTCAGTTACATTTACCATATATATTTTATCTATAATTGGTATTATCCAATGAAATCCGGGATTGGCAAAAAAATGGTACTTCCCAAGCCTTTCAATTAAACCCCGCTGAGTTGGCCTGACAATTCTTATTCCTGCAAAAAATATCAGTACAACCGGAATTATTAAATACAAATAGTTCATTTCAATTTCCTTTCTTTTAATTAATAATGTTTAAAAATGCAAAAATCAATTTTTTATATTTTTTATAAAGATAACTAATAATTACCTGAAAGTCAATAGATATTGATTTAGATACAAGATTAAAATCCGTTTGTCTCAGCTACATATGCTATGACTTATCATACTTGACTTACACAACTAAACAACAAGTATATAACTCATGCTTTTGCCGGCTGATTTATTCCGTCCCCCTATGGTCAGGTTTATTAACATTCCTACTCGGGAAAATAAAATTGCTCCAGGCCATTTTATAGTTTAAGCTTGATAATGAAATAAATAGACCTCAGATGTCAAGCATTATTGAAGGATATAATTATGCCATCTTCATCACCCACTGCCAGAAAGAAAGCAAAAGCCGCTTCCCGATTGATTACCCTATTGTTACAAACAGTAAATTTGCAGTTACAATTCAGCAGATAATAATTTCATTTCTAAAAATTAAATAGTTATGAGAAACAGAGTGAATAAAATTTTTAAACGGATAAACCTGATTAAAAAAACAACGTTACTGAAAATTACATTTATTTTCACCGGAATTGCTTCAACATTATGGTTCCTTGTCCGGGTTATTCCAAAACCTCAGAGAGCAACATATCCATGCATGCAGGTGGCAGCGCCTATAATGTCCGGATTCGTCATTTACCTACTGTCACTTGTCGGATCAGTTGCGGCGTTCAGGAAAGCGAAACTGCGTTTTAAACAGTCAAGATACCTGTACGGCGCCTTATTCATGTTTTTAGCCCTTGCCGGTTCATTATTTGTATTAAGCAGGGAAACTGGAAATGCTTCTGCAAAAAGTAATAAGGAATGGATTGTTATTCCAAACCAACCTGTAGGCACGGCAAAGGGGATCTTCCCCGGCAGGGTAGCTTGGGTTCACGATCCGGCTGTTGCCACATGGGACGGGAAAACAGGCAACTGGTGGGACGAAAATGTCACTTCACAGCCGGAAGCCGATAAAATGCTGAATGAATCTCTGACAACCCTTACTGGCGAAAAGACAGAGAAAAAAGCCTGGATAGCGCTTTTCAGATACTTTAATTCCAGACATGAAAGGAAGAATCAGGATTATACGCCGGGTCAGAAAATTGCAATTAAAATAAACACCAACAATACTTACAGCCATATGGATTCGCCGGAGATTAATACAACCCCCCAGCTGGTGCTTTCAATTCTGAAAAGTCTGGTCAATGAGGCCGGAATTCCACAAAATAATATTACGGTATTCGATGCGAGCAGGTTCATTACTGACAATATTTTCAATAAATGCCATGCCATTTTTCCAAATGTCGTTTTCGTGGATAATATCGGAGGCGAGGGACGTGTAAAATCGACTTACGTTGATAATGCAATACCTTATTCGGTTGACAACGGCAAATTGGCTACGGGGCTTGCTGCCTGTGCTGTGGAAGCTGATTATCTGATAAATATGGCCTTACTCAAAGGACATGTCGGGCAGGGTGTCACCTTATGTGCAAAAAATTATTATGGAGTAACCAGCATTGATAATGACTGGCGCAAAAATGCCCACAACAATTTCAATCCTGACAAGGAAGGCAATCCTCAATACCTGACTTTTGTCGACTTCATTGCACATAAAGATCTTGGGGATAAAACCATGCTGTTTCTTATCGATGGCATTTATGGATCAAAGCTGGTTAATGGTGTTCCTGCTCCAAAATGGAAAATGGAGCCATTTAACAACAACTGGGCATGTAGCCTCTTTGCATCGCAGGATCCGGTGGCAATTGATGCAGTCGGTCTTGATTTTCTGCGATGTGAATGGCCCGATGCACCAGACATGGCTTTCAGCGATCAATACCTGATTGAAGCTGCACAAGCGGATAATCCCCCATCAAAAGTAAAATATGATCCTCAACGGAATAATGCTAAGATATCCAGTCTGGGAGTAATGGAACACTGGAACAATCCGATCGGGAAAAAGTATAGCAGAAATCTTGGTAAAAATGAAGGTATAGAACTGGTGCAAAAGTCAATACTGGTAAAATAAAAAATAAGAATTATTTTACGAGGCACACAAGCCCGATTCCTTGACTTCAATTTGTGGGTCAGATTACATTTAACATATAATACAAAACAACAAGTATTAAACTCCGGATCATGGTGGTCAGTATATTACGGCCAAAGATGGCCAGAAGCACTGGCTCTTTAATTAAAGGGTCTGGTCGGTGTATGGATTTCTGATTAATCAGGTTTTATATTAATTTTATGTCATAACCTTTTACTATGGATAAGATTGCGGGATTTTTCACACCAGTTTTGATTTATACAATAATATTTGCTTTGAATGCTATTTTGCCCGGCAGATGGGTAACCGGATATGTAACTGAACCAAATTCTGCAGAAAAGATGAGATACCATCTTAATGGGCTTACCGTGTTTTTTGTTTTGTTTTTAATATGGTCCCTGTCCGGATATTTTGACATAGTCCCCTTTGATTATCTATATAATCATAGATGGTACGAGCTGGCAGGAGCATTTTTACTTGGGATCGTTTTTACACTGGTTGTTGTATTACCTTATCCGCCTGTGCGAAAGTCATTTCTTACAGATCTTTTTCTGGGCAGAATCGAAAACCTTCAACTTTGGGGTGGAAGAGTTGATGTAAAAATGTGGTTGTACCTGACAGGTGCAACTATGTTGGGATTGAATGCATTAAGCTTCACGGTTCACCATTGGATCATATTCAGGGATCAGGCTTCAACCGGAATCTTATTGTCCACTTTATTGATTATTTACTTCGTTGTTGATTATCTCATCTTCGAAGAAGTTCATCTTTTTACCTATGATTTATTTGCGGAAAGAATCGGATTCAAGTTAGGCTGGGGATGCATAGTCTTTTACCCGTACTTTTATTCTATCTTTTTATGGTCTACCGTAGATTTGCCTGATCCCCGGACTCCTGTCTGGTTATTGGCAATTTATGTCCTTATTTTCTTTGCCGGGTGGATTTTAGCCCGTGGTGCCAATATGCAGAAGTATTTTTTCAAAAGAAATCCTGAGAAAGTATTCCTGGGGATAGCTCCTGAAACGATTACATTTGGAAACAAAACCCTGCTGGTAAACGGATTCTGGGGAATCAGCAGGCATATAAATTATCTGGGTGAAATATTAATGGCCACAGGCATCATCCTGTGTACTGGATACCCTGGATTAATCTGGCCCTGGTTATATCCTTTATACTATATTGTTTTTTTATCTTTTCGCCAGAGAGATGATGATAAAAGATGTTTACTCAAATATGGTGAACTATGGGAAACTTATGTTAAAAAAGTTCCTTACAGGATAATTCCGTATATTTATTAAAACATGAACCTGTCAAAAGAGATCCCCGATTTATAACCGGTACATTTCCCGGGTATTATCCCCCATTATATTAACAGCCATCTTCCGAGACAATACCTTGTGCATTATAAATGATGCTATTCTGTTTCCTCTGCCTGTGATGTAAGAGGGTTGTTTGCCTAACTTCTTAAAACATTCCTCCGTCACTTCTTCCGGAGCCAGCACCCTGGGAGCAAAAAAGCTTGTTTTTTCAGGATGCGTATTTTTGAAATTAGGTGTCGCCGTGGCACCTGCACAACATGCTATGACATCAACACCACTGTTTTTCCACTCATACCAGAGACTTTCTCCCAGTACACGGTTAAAAGCTTTTGTTGCCGCGTAAAAAGATAAATATCCACTTCCCTGAAAACCAGCTAACGAGCTCATTAAGATAATAGCTCCTTTACCTTTTTTGAGCATCTTTCCCCCAAACAAATGGACCATGTTCAGAGGAGTCATCATATTTACCTGAGCTGCCTGAGCGTGATTCTCAAATGAATTTTTAATAAAAGGACCAATATATGATAGAACAGCATTGTATACCAGCAAATTTATTTCCTGGCCATTCAATTCTTCCTGTATTTGCCGGGTAGCATTAATGTTACCAAGGTCGCATTGTATACACTTTACATCCACTTCATATTTATTTTCCAATGAATCAGCTAATTGATTCAAGGGCTCAGGACGACGTGCTATAAGAACAAGGTCCATGCCTTCTGCTGCCAGAAATGTTGCAAATGCGGCTCCAATTCCTTCTGAAGCGCCAGCCACTAAAGCTGTACTGCCATATTTTTGTTTTAATTTCATCTCCAAAAATAAATTAAAAGCAGATAAACCAGCTGACACATGAACCATTTTCAGCCAGTGCAGATCAAATTATTTCAGCCAACTATAGTCAGTAATAATGCTTTATCCACTTCATAAGATTACATTTTGAAATTCCTGATGCTTTTGATTGTGCCAAAAGGGGTATCTAAAAGAGCTGCTTCAATTGTATAATTTCCTTCTTTCAGATCAGTATCCAATAGAAATGAAAGTTCATTTTGCCCAAAAGCAGAAATAACAATTTTCTGCGTTTTTTCCTGAACAACTTTTTCGTTTTTCAGTAACCTTAACCTTATTTCACCCTGCCAATCTTTATCGAGGTCGTTTATTATAATTATTGGAATGTCTTGAGGGCCCCCGCTTTTTATAGTATCGTTCCAAAAATCTATCATCAGACCAATTGGTGAGAACGCATTTCGTACATAATTATAGAACTGGGGTTCCCACTTCAGGTTCTTCACATCAATCCAGTTGTCGCATGTTTGACCATCAGGCCTGTCATAACCAAGTCCTGTAAAAAGCATTACCCCGGCAGCTTTTCTGTGGCAACGCCAGAATTCAGTTTCAGCAGCAATGTATTGTGCAGATAATTTCCAACGATCTTGTGAAGTTGCGTTTTTACCCAAAAGATTTTCAAAAAGTTGTCTGGTAAGCGTGGTCGGGTTCCCGTTGCGGCGTAGCCAAAGCCATCCATATTCATTAATAATTACAGGATATGTCCCGGGATCTTTCATAGCATTGCCTTCAGGAATTATACTTGCTTTGGCAATATCTTTTAATTTAAAGTGAGGATCATAAAAATGATAAGGATGCGACTCAAATATATCACTCCCGGATCGAAATCTACTATAGCTGTTATCCCAGCTTCTATCGGATAAATCGAAAGTTCTGACTCTGGCTATTGCCGTATCAATGTTAGGTTTAGATAATTGAGTTTCGTTGCTGGCATCCCAAATTACTACTGACGGATGATTCCATCGCTCTTGCATCCATTCCTTAAACTCAAGGGTCAGTTCATCATTATTTAAGTTTTTTATCCATTTATTCCAGGTTGTGTCTCCATACCAGATAGGAAATTCATCCTGAATCATAAAGCCTTCCTCATCGGCAATATTGTACCATTCTTCGGGAGGAAAACCAATGCAATTCCGATAAGAATTCCAGTACATGTCCTTTTTAAACTTCTGGTGCAATTTGCGCACCCAATCGTAGTCCCAAGGTAGGTTTCCGCACAATGGATCCTCAAAAAAACGGTACAGTGTAATGTTTGTGCCTCTTAAAAAATAGGGCTTCCCATTCAACACTGCCTGATGAGTAACAGAATCAAAACGAAGTTCACGCATTCCAAAACGGGTTTTGTAATTATCCCCATTGGTGCTTACTTCCAATGTATATAAAAATGGCGTTTCGGGTGACCAGAATTTACAATTCTTGATTTGTATTTCAATATCAATTATCTTGTCACTATTGGCATTTAAAAATATTTTACCAGTCTTGAATTCTCCTGCAACGATTCCGGTCTTTGCCTCTTTGATAACGTAAGAAATTTCTGAAGAAGCAGCTACACCGGTGTTGTAAAGAATGGCTTGAATCCGTGCTGATTTTTTCTTAATGTCAGGTGCTGCCTGAACATTCCGGATATATGGTGTTCCGCTTAAAATCAGATCGACATTATCAAAGATTCCGGATATATACTGTTTTTTTTCATAATCAAAACCATCAGGCATATCCTGAGGTAAAGAATTCCTGCATGAACCCACTGCAATAATCAATTCATTCTCTCCTTTAAGAAGTGATTTTTTTAAATCGAAATATCCAGGTGTAAAACAGGGTAAGTGCTCCCCGATATAATTTCCATTCAAATAAACTCTTGTACCAAACATCGCCTTCCCGACCTTTAAAATTGCTATTTCAGGAATATTTTCGGTTATAACAAAAGTCCGATGATACCAGTAAGTCTCACGAAGACTATCCTGCTGATGATAAAATAAGTCCGGGTTTTTATCGATGGAAAACCTGTCAGCTACCGGTTGTGCAGCGCTTGTAAAAGCCGGTTGTGCCAGAGTAACCAGGCCCGGGACAGGAATGGTACGGTCAAATTTTGTTGGTACGATATCTTTCTTACCATCTGCTATCTGCCATATTCCATTAAGAGAGATGATGTTTCTTTTGTCTGAACTTTGTTTACATTCTACAAAAACTATTGTACTTAGTAATAAAATAAGAAAGAGGATACTTTTTTTCATAATTGGGAGCTTATTTGAATACTTCAGAAACCAGGATTAAAAAAGATACCTTATCATTAATGCCCAATGTATCAATATACGGATAACTGGCTACTTTTATACAATTGTAAGGGAATGATTGCAATTACTACCGATCTTTATTTAAATTTAAATAGATTGTCATAAAATCCATTAAAAATCCGGCAACGAACAAAAACCATCAGCCCTGGTTGATGGGTAATTGATATAACACATAAAACTCACATAACAAAACAACAGATATTTAACTCCGGATTATTGAATCAATTTATTACGCATAAAGGCAATTTGATGGGCCGATTTTTGCACTAACCTTTAACCCCAAATTATTTATTTAATGTATTCCTATTCCTGTAATTTTGTGCATTTTCTTCTAATGTTAATACTTCTTCTTCATAGAATCTTAACATATTTGCGATGTTATCTACCGAAGAATTTTTTTTCAATTGGCTCTTCAAAATTTTAAAAGTCTTATCAAATTTTTGAAGTTCAGATTCAAATTCAGCCTTTTCTTTCAGGTTAGTAATATAAGTATAGTTAAGTCGGATACTTCGATTAATTTGATGTTTATAATCATGTTCCACTTTCCAATATTTAAAAGAAATGCGCGTCAGTGGAGGGCAGATATATGTTCTCCATAGAAAAAAAGATAAAATAAATACAAGTATTACGGCTATACCGACTTTTATTAAATAAGGCACAATATTAATTACTTCCTTAAATTTGTTTATTAATTTATTTAAGAAATGCTGATTATGATCGGGTTCGGGTTGATATATATCGAACTTATCTTTGTTATCTCTGATAAATTTTTCTAATTCTCCTTCTTTCCAGTTTTTCATATTACTGTTTGTCTTCAAATCAAAGCATGCCATTCAGGATTATAATTCGAGGCGCGGTAATGTAAAGATATTTCAAATTCTCTTATATGGGTTCATCCTTTGCTTAAAAAAACCAGAGCAGACTTAAATCCTGTTATAATATTAATGAAGCCATAAGAAAGACATACAAACTATTTGACATGATCAGACCTGGGGAGGTAAATATAATTTCTGAGCACAATAATCCTCAAACTGGAGAGCAGTTGCTCAATATATGTCAAGCCTGACCCTGAAAAGCATTGCTTTTTTTAATGAACCATAAAAAAATAACGAATTATTCGGTTTTTTAATAAATTTGTAAAGGCTCCGTCATTATTAAAAACAAGGCGTAAAAAAAATAAACATTATGAATAAATTATCAAGAAGGAAATTTCTGGGTAAAAGTGCCTTAGGAATTGGATCGGCTGTTATTGCTTCCCAATTTCCGTTGAATCTTAGTGCAGGGATATTTCCCAAACCCGCTAAAATGCTCGTTGGATTTCAGGTATGGACCATTAAGGATTTACTTGTTAAAGATTTTCCCGGGACGTTAAAAATGATGGCGGGCCTGGGATATCAAAGCCTTGAGATGTGCTCTCCTCCGGGGTATGAGTCCTCAGGTTTTGGTCCTCTTATGAAATTGAAACCCAAGGAGATGAAGAAAATAATCAACGATGCAGGCCTTATTTGTGAAAGTTCACATTATGGAATGGATGAACTCAGAGAACATCTGGATGAACGTATTGAATTTGCGCTGGAATCGGGTCAGACACAAATGATCCTTTCGAGTTTTGGACTGCCTGAAAAAGCGACCATGAGTGATTGGATAAAAGCAGCAGATGAACTGAATAAAATAGGAGTAAGAGCAAAAAAAGCCGGGATTCAGATGGGCTACCACAACCATAACATGGAATTTGAACAAATTAACGGAACACTTATCTATGATGCCCTGATGAACCATTTTGATCCTGCTTACATTAAAATGCAATTTCAGGTAGCAGTTATCACCCTGGGATATAAAGCGTCAACATATTTTACAAAATACCCTGGCAGATTTATTTCTGCTCATCTGTCTGATTGGTCTTCAGATGACAAGAAAGCTGTTCCTATTGGTCAGGGTATTGTTGACTGGAAGGAATTCTTTGCTACTTCTGAGACGGGTGGAGTGAAAAATATCTTTGTGGAAATGGGATTGGAAACTTTGAAAGACAGTGCAACTTATCTTCATAGCCTTTCCCTTTAAAGAACTTCAGTCATAGTTTTTTAGCGGCCTTACGTCCTTTGATTGTGCCATAAAAGCATCTGTAAGGGTCAGCCTGTGACATGAACATCTCTGCAATTTCAATACATTCTTTCTTTTGTTTCATACCCGATGTTCTTGTACTTCATAATAAAATTAAATTAAGTGACAGATTATTAATTTGCAAAAAAGAACAAATTATGACGGAACAGATAAAACAAATTGCTGGCAGAATAAAAGAGATCCGCGAGATTTCAGGCATTTCAGCTGAAACGCTGGCTGTCAAGCTGGGACTTGCTAAAGATCTTTACATTTCGTACGAAAGCGGAAACGCCGATATCCCTGTGGGCATTATCTTCAAAATAGCTGAGCTGTTTAATGTTGAACTTTCTGTTATGCTCGGCGGAGATAACCCTAAACTTCATATTTACGGGATAGTCAGGAACGGGAAAGGATTAAGGCTTGAACGGAGGAAACAGTACAGATATGAAAGTCTTGCCTTTAATTTTATTCATAAAAAAGCTGAACCATTCATGGTAACTATTGACCCTCATCCCGAAGGTGTAATGCTTGAGTTTAATTCTCATCCCGGGCAGGAATTTAATTATGTGATAAAAGGGACAATGCTGACAATTATCGATGGGCATGAAATTACCCTGAATGAAGGTGATTCGATCTATTTTGATTCAGGTTACAAACATGCAATGAAAGCCTTAAATAATGAACAGGTGAGATTCCTGGCAATAGTTTTATAGATTAAAAAGAGAATGGAACCATGATTCTTGAAAAATACCTTAAACAGACTGAGTTTGATTCATACCAGGATTTTAAAGACAACTTTGAAATTTTAATTCCTGAGAATTTCAACTTTGCTTATGATGTCGTTGATGAAATTGCTCTCAGCACACCCGGAAAGACAGCTATGGTATGGTGCGATGATAAAGGTAATGAAGCTACATTTACCTTCGGACAGATGAAATACTACAGTGATAAGGCTGCCAATTTTTTCAAATCGACAGGTATCCGGAAGGGAGATCCGGTAATGCTGATCCTGAAAAGGCACTATTCATTCTGGTTCTGCACACTTGCCTTAAATAAAATCGGAGCAATTACAATTCCTGCAACGCATTTACTTTCTACTAAAGACATTATTTACAGGAATAATGCTGCGGATATAAAAATGATCGTCTGTTTGCCAGACTCTTTTGTAATCCGGCATATTGAAGAATCTGAACCTAAATCACCAACCCTGAAATATAAAGTGATGATCGGCCAGGAAAAGGAGGGGTGGATCAATTTTTCACAGGGCATGGAAAAGAGTTCGGAGAAACTATCAAGACCGGTTTTAAATGAGGCAACAAAGAACGATGATATTATGCTCTTGTATTTTACTTCAGGAACTACAGGAATGCCTAAAATGGTAAACCACGATTTTACTTATCCGCTGGGACATATCCTTACCGCGAAATACTGGCAGAATGTTCAGGATAACGGACTTCATTTTACTATAGCAGATACCGGATGGGCTAAGTCCGCATGGGGCAAAATATATGGTCAGTGGCTATCGGGCAGTGCGGTAATGACATATGATTATGACAGGTTCGTTCCCAAAAATATAATGGAAGTAATTGAGAAATATAAGGTTGTAACATTCTGTGCACCTCCCACCATATACAGGTTCCTAATAAAGGAGGATCTCACCAGATTTGATTTAAGCAGGCTTAAATACTGCGTTGTTGCCGGCGAACCGTTAAACCCTGAGGTATATAAGCAATTTTACGATCAGACAGGTATCAAACTAATGGAAGGATATGGACAGACTGAATGCACTGTGGCGTTAGCAACTTATCCATGGATGGATCCTAAACCAGGATCAATGGGCAAACCATCACCAGGCTATGATATTGAGATTGTTGATGAAGCTGGCAATTCATGTGAAATCGGAAACGAAGGTGAGATTGTAATACATACAGCCAAAAGGAAACCTGTAGGGATGTTTAATGGTTATTATCGGGATAATGAACTGACAAAAAGTGTCTGGTCAAATGGTGTGTACAGAACAGGTGATATGGCATGGTGTGACGAAGATGGTTATTATTGGTTCGTCGGCAGAGCTGATGATATTATAAAAAGCTCAGGTTACCGTATTGGTCCTTTTGAAGTCGAAAGTGCATTAATGGAGCATCCTGCTGTAATTGAATGTGCTGTCACAGCAGTTCCGGATCCTGACCGGGGACAAATTGTGAAGGCCACAGTTGTACTGTCAAAGAATTATAATCCAAGTGAAGAACTCGCAAAAGAGCTGCAGGAACATGTTAAAAAAGTTACCGCTCCTTATAAATACCCGCGGATTATTGAATTTGTCACTGAATTGCCCAAAACTATCAGCGGTAAGATACGAAGAGTACAAATACGGGAAGAGAATAAAGATGAATAAGGAATCTCTCTTTCCCCTGATGGAGAAAACAATTGTTTAATCCTTTATGGATCAGAACCTGACCACTGCTTAAATCACTCTTATTTCAATAAAATCTGAAGAATCAATTTAACCAGTGGATGCCGATTCCCTGGCATGAATATCATTGACAGAATGTCATTCGTCGGTCTGTTTCCACAATATACCGATTTGAATTTTGTATGGGGTCATTTATAAAATATCTTTGACAGAAACTTATACAAAATGATTTTTACCAACTGTAATTAAAAATATAATCCGGGATGGCAAAAAAAATTGTAATTATTGGAGGCGGAGTTGCCGGACTATCTGCCGGAATATACGCAAAGCTAAATGGCTTTGATGCAGAAATTATTGAAATGCATTCTGTTACCGGAGGACAATGCACAGCATGGGACCGGAAAGGATACAGGTTTGATTACTGTCTTCATTGGCTGGTGGGTACAAGAAAAGGTACATTCAACGACATCTGGAGAGAGACCAATGCCTTGACTGACAATGTAGAAATAATAGATCATGAAGTGCATACCAAGATATTTGCTGATGATGGGAGGGAGTTTATTCTCTATACTGATCTTTCCAGGTGGGAAGAGTACCTGTGCAAATTTGCTCCCGGGGATACAAAGAAGATTAAAATAATGTGCAATGATATGAGGAAATTCTCTTGTCTTCAACCAATTTCAGACCCTCCCGGATTAAGAAAATTTGGAAATACCTTTACCTCTGTTACCGGCATGATGCCTGTCATGTTCCTGCTTTTGAAATATGGTCATAAAAACGTTGATGAATACGTCAGGAAGCTGGGATTTACTAACGAGTCACTGAAATACTTCCTAAACAGCATTTTTGGATATCGTGATTTCTCTGCCCTTGCTTTCATTATGATGTTTGCATGGTTTAATCAGAAGAATGCCGGTTATCTGATAGGAGGTTCATTACCCATTGCAAAACGAATGACAAACCGATACCTTGACCTGGGTGGCAGACTTAAAACCAGATCAAAGGTTACAAAAATCATTGTGGAAAACAACATTGCAAAAGGTGTTATTTTGTCCGACGGCACTGAAATAAAGGCTGATTATATTATTAGTGCAGCTGACGGACATTCTACGATTTATAATATGCTCGAAGGGAAATACCTGAATAAGAAAATATCAAATGCATATGAGAATTGGGATCTATTCACTCCTATTGTACAGGTATCATTTGGTATCAATAAAAAAATAGAGTCTGAAATTCCCGTTGAGTCCTGGATAATTAAGGATCAGGTAATAGGAAGAACCAAAACCAATCTCGGTTATTCCATTTCGAATTATTGTTTTGATCACACTATGGCACCTGAAGGGAAGTCCGTCATTGTAATCCGGTTCGATTCCCCCTGGGAGTTATGGAAGGATATTGATATCGATGAATACAAAAATGAAAAAGAGCAAATTGAAAAGGATGTAAGAGCTATTATGGAAAAACGTTATCCCGGAATTTCTGCTTTTATAGAAGTATGTGATATAGCTACACCTTTGACAGATGTGAACTATACTGGCGTTTGGAAAGGTTCATATGAGGGATTCATGCCTACAGGTAAAAATCTCATGAATAGTCTCAATCTCGCCATTCCAGGTTTGAAGAAATTCTACATGGCCGGTCAGTGGCTTTTCCCGGGAGGAGGGTTGCCACCTGCAGGTCAATCTGGCAAATGGGCAGTACAATATATTTGTAAAGAAGAGAATTCCAAGTTCAAGATTAAGTGACGACTTAAAGAATCCGCTAAATTTGAGTATCAACTTAAAAAAGTCTGATCCGATTGATAGTCCTGAAGTTGCCAGAATAAATTATTTGACCTTCTGTGATTATCCAAAAGAAATGGAAGAGAGGAGAATTACTGTAATGGTTAACATATAATTATGGTTTAAAATGAACAGGGACGAAATAATTAAAATTAAATATGAAGCTCAGAATCATCTCATTAATGAGCTTTTGCCATTCTGGACCTCAAGGATGGTTGATGAAAAGAACGGCGGTTTCATTACTCATTTTGACAAAGACGGGAATGATACCGGCGAAGATGAAAAATCACTCATCGCCCAGACGAGGTGCCTGTACACTCTTGCCTCGGCTCACCGTGCTGGTTACGGAGACGGTAAACTGGCCAGTCTGGCAAAGCATGGAGCTGATTTCCTTATAAAAAAAATGTGGGACAGGCAGAATGAGGGCTTTTTCTGGATGATGGACCGGAAAGGGAATGTCAAAATTGACAAAAAAATAATCTACGGTCAGAGCTTCGCAATTTATTCCCTCAGCGAATATACTCTGGCTACAGGTGATAAACGAGGCATTGAATATGCGGAACGGGTGTTCGACCTCATCCAGAAATACTGCACCGATACAATGTACGGAGGCTACTGGGAGATGTTCGAACGTGACTGGACTCTTCGCGGACCGGGAAGCGCCGGAGGCGACCGGAAGACTCTCGATGTGCACATGCATCTTATGGAGGCTTTTACGACTCTTTACGAATGTACAGGAAAGGATGTTCACAGAAGGAAATTACTTGAAGTGATCGATATTCTTCAGCACAGGATAAATCATCCAAAGTACAGGACAGGCATACCTCAGTTTTTCAAAGACTGGACAATAGCCCCTCAGATAAAATTCGATATAATATGGGGATGGGACAGGTTCACGGGAGAAGGAAAGAAAGCAAATGTTACTGATAATACATGCTTTGGGCATAATGCTGAGTTTGCGTGGCTGTTGAATCATGCCCTTGATATTCTTAAAATCGACAAAAGTATTTACAGTCAGGATTTTCGGATTATCTTCGATCATACAGTCAATAATGGCATCGATACTGAATTTGGCGGAGTATATGTTGAAGGTCCTCATTCAGGAGGCGTTTCTGACCGGGAAAAGGAATTCTGGCAGCAGGCAGAGGTCCTGACTGCACTTCTTGATGCCTATATTATGTTCAGGGATCCGCGTTACTGGGAATCATATAAAAATGTCCACCGTTTTGTGTTTAATAAGATGATTAACAAAGGAGTAGGGGAGTGGTATCCCCTGATGACCCGCGAAGGCGTTCCGATCTGGACTCATATGGGACACTCATGGAAAATCAATTATCACACTGTAAGATCGATGATCCTGAGTATAGAGAGGCTGAATAAGATCCTTTCTGATTCCTAATATGAACCTTTCACTATCCCCTCTCGATTGGATCGTTCTGTTTGTCGTTATGGCAGGCAGTCTGGGTTACGGTATGTATATGGCATATCGTAAAAAATCGGGACAGAACAGTTCAAATTTTTTCCTTGGAGGCCGTTCTATTAAATGGCCGATAGTCGGCGCCTCTCTTTTTGCCACTAATATAGGGGCTGAACATCTTGTAGGACTTTCAGGTGACTGCTATCGTTACGGACTCTCAGCCGGATTGGTTGAGCTTACCACGGTAATTACCCTTGGTGTCAGCTGTGCAATACTTTTCCCCTATTACATGAAGAACAAGCTGTTCACTATTCCTGAATTTCTGGAAATAAGATACAGCAGGCGTGCCAGGACATTTTTTTCGGGGCTGATGCTAATAATAAGCATTATGACGAAGCTTGCCTTTACGCTTTTTGCCGGAGCGCTTGTTTTGCACAGCATACTGGGCTGGAATATAATGTCAACAATTTTCTATATAGGCATCATCGTAGCCATTTTTACTATTATAGGAGGTTTAACAGCAGTAGCTTACACAGATGCAATTCAGGTGATTATAATGATAGGCGGATCAGCAATCATGTTTTTGATCGGACTTGATAAAATCGGCGGATTTCATGGGTTGATAGAGAAAGCTCCGGAGATGATGTCGATAGCCAAACCGTATGATGATCCCGTGTATCCTTTCTGGGGAATTCTGGCGACGGCTTTTTATGCTGGAATTTTCTACTGGGGAATGGATCAGGTAAATGTCCAGCGAGCCCTGGCGGCACCGAATCTCAATAATGCCCGCTGGGGTGCAATGTTTGCCACTCTTCTGAAGCTGTTGCCGGTATTTATTTTTGCCCTGCCGGGTGTCATTGCTTTTGCCTTGTTCCCGGGTGAATTGCAGGGTGATGAAACCAAACAGACATTTGTTCTGCTACTAAACAAACTGCTCCCTTCAGGATTGCGGGGATTGCTAATGGCCTCACTGCTTGCGGCAATGATCACATCGCTTATTGGAGTGCTGAATTCGGTTTCGACGCTGGTTGTTCGCGATTTTATCGTCGAATTCAAACCAGGTCTGACCGAGAAAAAGCAGGTCGGCTTAGGACGTCTTGTGATATTGGCCATCACACTTCTTGGGATAGGGGCAGCCTATATGGTCTACAAAAATGAAGAAGGGTTGTATAAATACCTTCAGACCATCTCCGCTTACCTCGTTGTCCCTGTTTTTCCTGCAATTCTTTTCGGGATAATCAGCAGGAAAGTCACTAAAAAGGGAGCAAGCGCTTCAGTCATAGTAGGAATAATACTTGCCACTATTTTCGTAATTGACCAGATGCTTGGTCCGGTCACAGGAAAGGAAGTCTTTCCGTTCCTTCATCACACGCTAACCCTGAATTTCGGATATCGCGGCCTCTGGGCCGAGATATTAATAACAGGAGTATTGTTCGCAGTATCTGCCTTTACCGAAAAAACAGAACCATCAAGACTTGAAAAGACAACTATTGATTACTCAAAGAGACTTGCAGCATTTAAAGGATTGAAAGACTGGAGGCTCCATTTGTCAGTTCTGACTTTGATAACAATCCTGATTCTTGTCTGGCTGAAATGATTTCAGTCAGAATGCTCTTCAGACAGATCGTGGTATAATTCACACATAAAATCCCTGTTATCGGCTGATATATAATGCATTTCACCCCCCATCCGGTTAAAGGTCTTGCAATACCTGAGGTAATATGCCGGGTTGTCAGGAGGAGGCTCTCCGTCTCTGTTCCAATCCCACTCATTTTTTGCCAGATCAACAACCACCATAAAATGATTATCGATATGTCTATTTTTCCGGATCTCAATATTCTGAGACATCGAAAGAGATTTTTCAAAGACCATTGGTGACATTACTGCTGAGCCCACGGACATATAAACACCGTTTTCGAGATTGCTTACACTTTTTGCATAATAAAGAAAATCGGTGAGTGCCGTTCGTCCGATTGCTGCACCATGATTCAAAGGATGGGTATAAATAATGTCATGGCCTATCATAGGATGCCCGGTAAAAGGAATATTGAGATCAAATGCCGCACACTGAACCGAGTATTTTCTGAAGGGATGCGGAATGGTCATGAATCCTGGCTTAAGTCTTCGCCTTTTAATTGTGTCAGACAGGTCTATAGCTGCGGATGCGTATTCGGGATCAGCCTTTATGTTTTTAACAGCCTCATTTATAAGGAAGGATTGTTCAGGTATATTCAGCCCTTCCATGGAAATCATCTTTCCTATTGATTCTCCGTATCCGAGTTTTTCGAAAGCACCGACAATAATTGCCAGGTTGATAAACAATCCTGTTTCTTCCCAGATACCGAATTCCCCGTTTTTAACATTCTCCCGTACATCTTCTCCGGTTTGTCCCATAAAAGCAAATTCCCAGTCGTGTATTATACCGGCTCCGTTTGTTGCAAGATGGGTTACCCACCCATTCCTTATCAGTTCGATAAGTACCGGTCCAAGCCAGTTTTTGATGGTATGGGCACCAAATGCCAACATAACCGACCTTTTTTCTTTCCTGGCTTTTATGATCTTTTGGGCTGTCTTCAGGATAAGCTCTTTATCTTCATCTGGCAGGTTGTTTGGCTTATATGTAAGAGGCGACTGTTTCTCAGCGATGGAGATCTGATTCTTCCGTTCATCAAGACCTCTGATAAACAGCTGTTTCCTGTCAAATTTTGGATGTGGCATTTATCTGATATTTAATAGTTCAAATAGCTGACCGGATTGAGAAAAATCCGGAACTATTATATCGGCTCCAGCTTTGATCAGCCTTGTCCTTTTGGATTGGTTAAGGCCATATCTTCTTAACTCATTGCTTGCAACCCCAACTGTCGACCCTCCCCGCTTATGAGTTTCCCTTATCTCAACCGGCCCGTCGCCAAATGTCACAATAGATGCAGCCTCAGAATCTCCTATTGAATCGAGAATTTTGTCAAGCACCTGTTTTTTGGCCTCAACATTAATATCGCCAGTGGCACCGTATATCCTTCCCTCAAAGAGTGAGTCATACCCGAGTATAGAAGCTTCGTGCTTCACATCTGGCTCATCAGTTCCGCTTGTAAGATATAGTTTGATTCCCTTGTCATAAAGCTTTTTAATGAAAGGAAGTGCATTTTTAATTGTGAAATCTTCAACCATAAGTTCGCCGCTGCTAAGTTTTCCCTCACGCTTCCTTACCATTTCCATGAGATCGTTATTGTAGATCTCTTTATATCCGTATTCATCAAGCATCTGTTCTTCAGGAACAAAGCCAAATTCCCTTATCAATCCGAGAAGGATTTTCATCTGTCGGAGTGTCTGGATGCCTGTGGTTTTGTCAATTAATTCATTGACAGCTCTTTTTACTTTATTGTACAGTGATTCATCCGCTTCTTCATATTTTCCTCCTAAAATAACTTTGATCATCATAGCTGCTATTATCTGTTCCCATCCCTCGCGAAGCGTGGAAACGGTTCCGTCGTTATCGAGAATAGCATGCTTCAGGCAGAGATCAGCAGGCCATTTCGTAATTATTTCAATCTCTGATTTGTAATAATATTCAGCATGTCTGATGTCTTCGGCTCTTTCGGGGTGATAGATATAATCAGCATCGGAGCCTATTCTGAAAACTTCTTCAGGAGATGCTGTCCCGGTCTGGAATAATTTCTGTACAGTGACACCAGCTGTGAATGTCCCTATTTCTCCTGAGGTTTCAAGAGTATAGCCTGCTGCAAGTGCCGCTGCAGATCCTGCAAGATAACTATCACCGGCTCCTACAGTATCAGTTCTTGAAATTATCATCAGTCCTCCAATCTCAGAGATCCCTTTATCATCCGTGACTATCGAGCCTCTGCTTCCCCGGGTAATAAACAAAGGCTTGCGGTATCTTTCATAAAGTCTTTCTGCAGCAAAGGTTACTTCTGAATAGGATACGACATCACCGGGATTTTTGTTTATTTCGCATAACCTGACGGCCTCCGTATCATTCATCTTCCTGTAAGCTCCCTTGTAGTAATCAGTATAATTCCTGCTGTCTGCAATAAATATCTTTTCAGGAAAAAGGTTTATAATTTCCACGAGCTTTTGCCGGAAATACTCTGTATGAATTCCTGATAAAACCTGCTGGTTTATTATTACCAGATCGACCTCCATAGATTCTTTCATCAGATTCTGAATTAATCTGTCAGCAGTTTCATCCGAAAGATTATTGAAATTCCCGAAATCAATTCTATTCTGCTCTTTTTCTCCTGCATGGGGTTTAATATAAACATGTGTTGACCAGTCTTTGTCCTGAGTCAGCATATTCAGCGTATTTAACCCTGTCTGATTCATTATTGAGATCATTTCAGCACCAAAAGGATCGTTCCCTATTACGCCAAAAGCCCTTATATCCTTTATTTCCAGTGCAGCCAGGTTATTTGCGACATTTCCTGCTCCGCCAAGAGAGTACTTCTGCAGGCAGACCGGTTCTGTAGAATTCCCGGTTTCTATTGAGATCTCACTTCCGGATTCATCAATGAACCAATAGGCATCAAGGCAGAAATCACCTATAACCGCTATTTTAACCGACTTAATTTTTTCGAGTACTTCCTGCAGAAATTCAGGTTTCATTATAACACTATTAAAGAGAGTAAAAATGATTTTCGACTATCAGGCATATTGTATGCAATACAGGTAAATGCAGTTCCTGTACCCAGGCAGTTCTGGTTTCTGGCACGTTTACGAGCAAATCGCAATATTGTTTCATTTTCCCGCCAGTTTTGCCTGTGATCCCTATAACATTCAAATTCAAAGCTTTAGCAGTAATGCAAGCGTCTACAATATTTTGAGAATTTCCTGATGTACTTATTCCTATAAGCACGTCCCCCTCGTCTCCATAACCGATTACCTGCTGTGCATAAACCAGGGAAGCGCCAGTATCGTTTGATATTGCCGTTACGAGAGCAGTATGGTATGGCAGGGGGATTATAGGCAATGAATGTTCCAGCTTTTCTCCAAGGTATTTTCCCCGTGTTAGGGAAATTTCATAAAGTCTTTTCTTAAGGGTTTCATCAAGGGGGCGTGGTGATTCAAAACTTTTCATCAGCTCTGCAGCAAAATGGTCAGCCTCGACACAACTGCCTCCATTGCCGCAGATCAGCAATTTTCCACTGTTTGAGTAGCAAGTTATTATCATTCCTGCTGCTTCAGCAACGGAATTCTTAACACAGGCCAGGGAAGGATACCTGTCACAAAGGGTGTCGAGCGGCTTGTCATTATTCATCCTAAACAGATTAAACTGTTATAAAATTATTAATTTTAATCCTGATTCATAGTAAGACTTTTATTTACTTAGAAAAGAAATAATTATGGTTGAATCTGAAAAACCCGCAATATGCAATAAATCAGTTTATCCGTAAGAGGAGATCCTGTTTTCGAAATTTGTTTATAACAAAGTTGCCTGGCAGACGCTATTGAGCTATGCAAAATATAATTATAAGAATATCACCGAAGGATGGAGATATAACAATGAAGACAAACAATGGCTTATAATGTAACCTATGAAAACTAAAACAAATAACTCTAAAAGTAAATTTTTACATTTCCTTTTCACAGTGACCTTTTTATTTCTCTGTATTTTCCAGTCTTATAGTCAAAAAAGAAATTTTAAAGAAGCTCAAATCTTCATTACTTCAAGAGATCCTGAACAACTTCTGGCTAATCACGGTTTCAGTCCTTTTGAGCCACTTGAACAGCCTGATGAAAACTATCCGACAATCATGATTGATGTCGATAAAACCTTCCAAACCATTGAGGGTTTTGGCGGAGCATTTACAGATGCTTCTGCAATTACCTTTTCAAAACTGCCAAAAGAATCTCAGGAAAAGATTCTGAAAGCAAACTTTGACCCAACAGAGGGTAATGGATACACATTGTGTCGTACAACCATTCATAGTTCGGATTATTCTGAAGAAATGTACACCTATGATGATGTTGCCGGTGATAAAGACCTTAAAAATTTTAGTATCTCACATGATGAAAAGTACCGGATTCCCTTTATTAAAAGAGCATTGGAAGTTGCAAAAGGAAACATCAAAATTTTTGCTTCTCCATGGAGTCCTCCTGCCTGGATGAAAACAAACAATGAAATGCTGCATGGGGGGAAACTAAAATCGGAGTATTCACAGACCTGGGCAGACTATTTTGTCAAATACATTAAAGCATATAAGTCAGCCGGAATTCCAATTTGGGGTCTGACAGTTCAAAACGAAGCTATGGCAACTCAAGTCTGGGAATCATGTATATACACAGCAAAAGAAGAAAAGGACTTTGTACGGGATTATCTGGGTCCAACTCTGGAGAAAAATGGATTAGGTGATACTAAAATTATGATCTGGGATCATAATCGTGGGATCATATATCAGAGGGTTGAAGCAGCCTTTGAAGATCCAGAAGCGTCAAAATATATTTGGGGAACGGCATTTCATTGGTATGTGGGTGATCATTTTGATAATGTCCGTTTGGTACATGATGCTTTCCCTGATAAAAAGCTTTTATACACTGAGGCTGGAATGGATGGATCCTGGAACTCCGCTTTTCGTATCGCCAGGAATATGATTATTGATTTAAACAACTGGTGCAACGGATACACTTTCTGGAACATGCTTCTCGACGAGACAGGAGGCCCACGTCATGCAGGTGGTGTACCTTCATCATTCAGATCAAATATAATTACAGCAGATTTAAAAACAGGAGAAGTTACATTCAATCCCCCACATTACACTTTTGGCCAGTTCTCAAGATTTATAAAGCCTGGAGCCAGGAGGATCGCATGCACTTCATCAAGTGATGATTTTATCGCAACAGCATTTATCAATCCTGATGGGAAAATTGCTGTGGTTATTCTCAATCTGAAAAATACAGAAAACATACTTCAATTATGGGTGGATGGGGAAGCAGTAAAACTCAGAAGTCCTGCTGAAGCTGTTATCACAATGATTTTATAATATATAGTAATTTGAGTACCTCTGAAAGTTTATTCCATTCAAACTCTGATTTAATTAAATACCCAATAAAGAAATACCCGACAATCGGAGTATGTGGTCTTGATTGTGGTTTATGCCCAAGATATTATACTGTAGGATTATCGAGATGTCCCGGATGTGGTGGTAATGATTTTTTTGATAAACACCCAACATGTTCCTTCATTACTTGTTGTGTAAAGAAAAAGCATCTTGAAGTTTGCGCTGAATGTTCAGACTTTCCTTGTTCTAAATTCAAAAGTGACGAAGAATATCAGCAAATGAAAGAATCTTCTTCGTACCCATCTGATAAAAAAGTATTGCCGAATTTGAATTACATAAAAGAATACGGAATTGAAAAATTCATAGAACAGCAGAAAAAACGAATCAGATTACTTGAAACCATGATTAAGAATTTTGATGATGGCAGGTCAAGGAGTTTTTTCTGTAAATCAGCAGCTATTCTTGACCTGAAAAGTTTAAAAAGTTCATTGGACAAAGCGATCCGGAAAATCAAAGCAGGGAAAATCCAACAAAATGATGTTAAAACCAAGGCAAAAATCCTTAAAACAATCCTTAATGAGATTACTCTGAAAGTATGACCGTAATTAATTAATATGAGATGATTTCAACAAATTAAGAATTGATCCTGTAGAATGTCGGGAACTTTGCGCATAAAAAAACCATATTACTAATTTCGGGCACCGTCAAATTCAAAAAGACTTGTATCATTAAGATCGTTAACATTAACGATTTACGTTGTAGAATAAAAAAGGTAATGTTTGATTATATTTGAATTAATTTGTACAGGTATCACAAAAACATAAGAAGCATAAAAGGGAAAATGATCAAATACGTGCTTTTGTCAATTACAGTAGGTTTTGTCTTTGAAATAAACATCCCTGCGCAAACAAATAGGGTGGTTGTCGACTGGAGTAATACAATCATGATATCTAAAACAACACCTACCCTGCAGGTTGTTGAGAATCCAAAACTCCGGCAACCATCTTCATTTCATGATAGTACTTATAAAGCCTTAAAAGATTTGGGTGCAGATTATGTCCGCTATGTTCCCTGGTTCCCCTATCCAAAATTAGCAGTAGCAGAATTAAAAGCCCCTACTGAATCTAAGACATTTTGGGACTTCGCTTATTTAGACAGCTCGATGAATGATCTGATGAAAGCTACCCGCGGACATTCCGTGGTAGTCAATTTCAGCACAACGCCTGCCTGGATGTGGAAGACAAGTTCGGCAGTAAAATATCCCGATAATCCTTACCAGGTTTACTGGGATTATAATCAAGGAACTGAATTGAGGGATTCCACGGTCAGTGATTTGGCAGACTATTATGCCAGGGTCCTCAGCTGGTACACAAAAGGTGGATTTACTGATGAATTGGGGAAGTTTCATCAATCGGGTCATTTTTATGAAATAGCTTACTGGGAAGTGCTCAACGAACCTGATCTTGAGCATAATATCTCGCCCCAGTTGTACGCAAAGATATATGATGCAATAGTCATTAAATTAAAGAAAATTTCACCCGGACTAAAGTTTGTCGGCATGTCTGTTGCTTTCAACAGAAATCCTGAATGGTTCGAATATTTTCTTAATCCAAAAAATCACAAAAATGGAGTTACCTTGGACGGCATTTCATATCATCATTACTCAACTCCTTCTTTTTCTGAACAAACACTTGATTCATACCAATATACATTATTTGATAAAGCCGATGCGTTCCTGGAAAAAGTTCAGTACATTGAAAGTATAAGGAAAAGGCTTTCTCCAAACACAATTACATTCATTAATGAAATTGGAACTATTCTGGGTTCTGATAACCATAAAAAAATTCCTGATGAATACTGGAATTTATCAGGTGCATTATATGCTTATATCTTTCTTGAATTAACAGAAATGGGGGTTGATGTTGCAGGTGAATCACAACTGGTTGGTTATCCGACGCAGTATCCTGATGTCAGTATGATGGATTGGGAGAATGGGAAACCAAATGCCCGTTACTGGGTTTTAAAATTGCTAAGAGATAATTTCGGTCCGGGCGATAAACTGGTGAGTACTTCCTTTAATGGTTCTGATGTATCATGCCAGGCTTTTATAACAGCGAAAGGAAAGAAACTTTTACTGATCAACAAGCGGAATAAAGAGGTTCAAATATACTTACCTGCAGAATTTAAAAATTCAGTTTCTCATTATGTAGATGTCAGCACAAATGAAAACCCACCTGCATATTTAGAATTAACAGATAATACCATTGTAATCAGACCATTCTCTGTCAGTGTCCTGCAATTGAATTAGGATTTTAAGATCCTGATTTAGTGAACACATTTATACTGATCCCAATATTTATTCAATGTGACCGGAGCTAATGTCTGATCCAGCAAGAGCAGAAAGAGTTACGAGGGCTTATTATTGTTAAGGCTGATTCAGCAGTAGAAGCTGTAGAATTTGCAAAGGGATGTCCTGTTTTGCAGGGAGAGGGTAATAGTGTGGAAGTAAGAAGGGTTGCAAAATGAGGTAACACTATCCGTTTGTCTTCCCCGAAAAACTCATAGCAGAGAGCGGGAAATTTGCAACCATTTCAAATGTCTCATTATTTCTTAAATTTTCAAACTTACCTGTCGCAAGTAATCCGTTCAGGTGTACTTGCGTGGCAACTGCAAGACAAATGATAGAGTCTCTTAAGAAGCAGATATTTCATATCAGGTATTAGAAACAATTGAACAACTACTGTCGCATTTTGTTTGCTTAATATCATATTTTAAAATGAAAGCGATGGTTTATTGTACAGTAATAAAATGTTGGATATAAGTATGATTAATGAATATTTACCTTAAAATACTTCATGGCAAAAGAATTAAATAGAATTCCTGATTTTGATGATATAGTATTTGAGCACAGAAACAAGGAGTATGGAGCTTTTATACTGAGGAAGAAGTATATTCTCAATGTTATTATATCGCTGCTTATTGGAATTATAATTATGTCTGTTGCAACTTTTATTCCATACATTAATGCCAGGGCTTTAACAAACCGGCATAAGCATGCTGAAAGACTTGTGGAGATCACAATGGAAAACTTTGATCAGCCAAAGGAGACCGTTGTTCCACCACCTCCGCCACCACAGGCAGTTTTTATCAGGCAATCTAAATATGTTCCCCCGGTTGTCGTAGACTCGGTGAAACTTGAAGATACATTAAAACTTATGACTGCTGATGATGCACAGACTAAAGTTAAGAACGGTGAAGCAGTTGATTCAGTACAGGAAGTTAAGAAGGAAGCTTTGCAGGAAGAAGAGGCCGAACCTGAACCATTTATGGAGGTTCAGGAAATGCCAGAGCCCCCCGGAGGATTGACAGGTCTTTATAAGTATATTGCTGAAAATACCAACTATCCAAAGGAAGCTCAGGAAAACAACATTCAGGGAAAAGTATTTGTCAGGTTTTGTGTAACTTCCAAAGGTAATATTGAACAGATCAGTATTTTAAAAGGAGTTGATCCTGAGCTGGATGCTGAAGCAATAAGAGTTGTAAAAACTTTCCCCCCATTTAAACCAGGCAAACAGGCTGGAAGACCCGTTCCTGTATGGTTCATTGTGCAAATTAATTTTCAATTGAAGTAAAAAAAACACAAGTAAACTAAATCTTAACCAGCTTTCCCCCTAGTGCTCTGACAATCAATTTAATATTGTCTGTCATAATGGAATCTTTGTTACGGTCAGCTTCGGATAATTCTTCCCATTCCTGCATATCCTTATGTAACCCGAGATTTATCTTTAATCTGCTCTGAAACTCTGTGTCAGGCATTTCTTTAACAGGCATATATCCTCCCAGTATTTTTTCAGCCATCCATCGGTTGTGTTCCATTTTGGCAAGCGTAAGAAGCTTGTCTTCAGGAATTTTAGAAATCTCAAATATCTCTCCGGGCTGATCAATAGGGACTATTTTTACGTTCAGGTATTGTAATTTTATTGCAAGATGCCGGGCAGGGTAACGGTTAAAATCCTTTTCACGTTCAGTGAGGTTCTCCCAGCTTTTCATCAGTTCGGCTTCCTCAAGTCCTAAATATATATTGTGAATTTGCATCGCAATATTATCTGTCAGATCCTTTTCATCAGCAATCATCTGTTTTTTGCAAACATTAGCGTAAGAATCAAAACACTCTATGTGCAGATAATCTGAAACAACATTAAAATTCTCAAAAAGATTCAGAATATCATGATCAGCCGGCATAAGAATAATAATCCGCGGTTCTTCCAGAGATTCAGAATCCAGAGCTTTTTTATCGCCGTATAAAGGGTTTTCATTCAACTCCATTTTAAAAAAAATCTGACGGATTTGCTTTGCTGTCTGATAATTCTGACTTTCAGTCTCACCGCAGATAAAACATAATGAAATTCCTGACAGAACATCATAATCCGGATAGTTTATCAGCTCAAAATGATTTTTAAAAGTAATGTCGGCTATATTGTCGATGAGAGGAAATTTTGCTCTGAAATCCAATGCTTTTCGTTCAATATCGTTATCAATTAAAGTCACCTTTAATTTCCTGAGGTTTGCAAAATGATACAACTGGATGGATTCCAAAACTATTTGTTCTCCTAACCTATTCATTCCATGCACCAGAATGTGACATGGGGGATCAGTTGTACCTGTATATTTGCCCGATTGATCGGGTCTGTATTTGTTTACAGCAACGGAAGCAATTTTCTGATATATGTTAAATGCATGAAAATCAATATTTTTAATCTTTCTTTCCTGAAATTCCTTAAATATTTGCATATTACTGTGATCAGAAATATGCAGGATTATTTTTATAAATTTTTCTATATTCTTTTGTTTATATATGTCGGAAATAATTTGAGTTATATGAATATTGGCTTTGTCATTTCCTGTAAGGACGAAAATTGCTGACGCAAATCGGATATTGGCTTTCTCAAGTATTTCAGGATTTTCAGCATTTCCAAATACATAGCGTATTTTTTTGTTCTTTAAATTACTGATCAGCAAATTATCAGGATTTTTTTCAATGACAACAATATGGTTTTGGTAGTTATTAAGATAGTCCTGGATCAATAAAAAGGACTTATGACTTAATCCACAAAAAATTACATGGTCTCTGAAGCTGTGTTTTATGATAAACAGATTTGTCCGGTTAAAAACGGTGGAAAAAAACAGATTTAAAATTGTGCCGGCCAACAATACAGGAGCTATAAATCTTGTAATATTTAATAGTGTTGGTATATTATTATTGGTAAATGAACTCTGGAATACAAAAAGTTGTAATGTATTATAGATTTTTCCCCAGAATCCTGCAAGTTCGCCTGTCATATTGTAATACTGGGAAAATCCTATGTACCCGGCCAATAAACAGCAAAGATAAAGTATCCAGATTATAATATCATTGATTTTTATTCTCAGAGTATTCATGTGTTAAATTTCTTATGCTTTATCAAAATCTCTTTAATACCTGATCAGGATAGCTGGCATTTTGCACCAATCAGGATCAAAATCCTACCCGAAAAAATGTGTTTAATTGCTGAAACAGGGTCCGTTCTTTATGCCAATATAAATCATTATGATTTTTGTAATGTTCAAATGATTAATAAAATAATAGTATTTAATATACTAATTTAACACTTTCATTTAACATTTCAACCATCTGATGTATTTATTGATTAACGTATTTGCTATTAATTTTTAAAATGACTGTTTTCATTTATTTATCACCCTTAAAGCTGATCCTGCAATTCTTTTTGTGCCTGGGAATAACTACTTTTCAAGAGTATGGAAATAAGGAATTATAGATCAATCAATGCGTTTATCTTTTTAACTTTATACCGAAATATCGAACTCATGTTAAATTAATTTGCTTATGAAGCTAACAGGATTAACAAAAGTAGAACTTGCTTTTCTGAGATATTCAGGGAGGAAAGAGTTTTCGACACTCGTTCCCTATATCGTGGTTCAGAATTTTCCAAACCTCGGGTTGCTGACTTCCTTAAGATTCCTTGAATGGGTTGCTGAAAATCCTGAAGGAGTTATTAGCCTGCCGACAGGAAAAACTCCTGAATATTTCATTAAATGGACAAATAGGTTACTGTCAGGTTGGAACAATCCACAAAACAGGAAGCTGATGGAGGAGAATGGGTTGGTGATTTCAAAAAAGCCTTCACTGAAGGGTTTGCATTTTGTCCAGATCGATGAATTCTACCCGATAAATCCCAGGCAGCATAACAGCTTTTTCGATTATGTAATGAAGTACTATATAAAAGGATTTGAGCTTGATCCGGCACGGGCTTTATTGATAAACGCTGATAAAATAAGGCTTCCGGGGGATTGTACATATTCAGAGGTTTTCCCTGACAACAAGATTGATCTTTCACTGAGAAACAGGGAAGCATTATCTCCACAGGAAAAAATCCAGCAGGCATCGATTTTCAGAATTGATAACTGGTGCACTGACTATGAGAATAAAGTAAGGGATCTGGGCGGAATAGGATTTTTTCTCGGAGGTATTGGACCGGATGGACATATAGCTTTCAATACCCGTGGAAGCGATCACAATTCAACGACCCGTCTTACTGCAACCAATTTTGAAACACAAGCTGCTTCTGCAAGTGACCTGGGAGGTATCGAAGTCTCAAAGAACAGACTTGTAATAACAATTGGACTTGGTACAATTACATATAATCCTGATGCTGTTGCAATTATTTTTGCTGCAGGTGAAGCAAAAGCACAGGTTGTAAAGAATGCTCTCGAGAATCCTACTGACAACCTTTCTCCTGCGACTGTGCTCAGGAAACTTAAGAATGCACGGTTTTATCTGACCGAAGGGGCTGCTTTCCAGCTCTATGACAGTATAGAAAGATACTACAAGAAAGGCAGCTGGACATTCGAAAAGACCGAGAAGGCAATATTTGACCTGTGTGAGAAGATCGACAAATATTCTCATAATCTGGTTTTAAATGACCTGAAGAATGACAAATATTGTGCAATGATACCTGACCTCAGCCTGATAAAAGTTCAGGAGGTAATTGAATCGACAAGAAAGAAAATTGAGGCCGGTCTGCGAAAGGAAAATGATCAGGTGTTTCTTCATACCGGACCCCATCATGATGACATTATGCTTGGCATTTTCCCATCCATTATACAACAGCTTCGGGTGAGCTCGAATAAGTTCCACTTTGCTATAATGACATCAGGTTTTACGGCTGTGACTAATGATTTGCTGCTGAATCTTCTGCAGAATACACTTAATCTGATTCGCCTGGGGAAAATAGAGATGCTTCGTTATCCTGATTTTTTTGAGCAAGGTTATAAATATAAATTTGACAAGGATGTCAGCCATTATCTCAATAAGATTGCCGCTAATGACGAGAAGGGGAAACTGCGTGGCATCTGCCACCGGATTACCAGAGTGATGGTTCAGATATATAAGCTTTCTTCAGAAAAAGAACTGACATCACAGCTGGAAAAGAATATTGAATATCTAAAGTCAAGTTACAGCGGCGAAAAAAATCCTGCTGATATTCAGAAACTTAAAGGTATGCTACGTGAATATGAGGAGGAATTGGTATGGGCGCATTATGGAGTGAAGGTTCAGGATATAGAACATCTACGGCTTGGATTTTACACTGGCGATATTTTCACTCCCCAGCCACAGAAAGAACGAGATGTGATACCAATACTGAAGATGCTCAGGCGGGTGCAACCAACCATTATCAGTCTTGCATTTGATCCTGAAGGTTCGGGACCGGACACACATTACAAAGTCCTCCAGTCTATTGCTGAAGCTCTGAGGCAATGGAAAAAGGAAAAGGATCTTTCAGACCTCAGGATAATCGGATACAGAAACGTCTGGTACAAATATCACCCTTCTGAAGCTAATGTTTTCACTCCGGTTTCACTGAATTCTATGGCTGTCTTAGACTGGTCATTTAAGAATTGCTATATCAGCCAGGTCCACGCTTCATTCCCCAGTTATGAATTTGATGGACCATTCAGCAATCTATCGCAGAAGATCTGGGTTGATCAGTTTAAACGGATACAGCTGATTCTTGGTAAGGACTTCTTCTATGAGAACGAAAGTCCGAAAGTACGTGCAATTCACGGCATGATATATTACAAAGAGATGAAAACGGATGAATTCCTGATGCACGCAAGGGCGTTAGAAAAAAGTATGGAAGGGGAATCTTTTTATGACTGAATTTTATAATTTCCCGGAAAACCTTAAGCTGAAATTCCGCTGTGGCTGAATATCTGCCGGTCTCCCCATATAAACCGTGTTTGTCAGATTTTTGACAGCAAGTGAAATAATAAATTTGTCATTTATTTTATATCCCAGGGTTCCATCAAGCAGGCAATAGCCCTTGTTATGACTTGGCCAGTATTCGCTGAACCCCGGTATGATGGAAGTATTTAGAAACACATCATCAATATTCAGAATTTTTGACCTGAAATAAAAACTAAGCCCTGCATCGAGCTTTTTCCACAGAGTGTTACAAGATATTATACCTGAGTGTTTTCTTCTATATTTCAGGTAAGTATTGGTGTTTTTGTTTGTAAGTGAATTAAATTCAATAGGATACATAAAGGTATATCCTCCTGATAATGTGGTACTAACTGACCCGATTGATCGCGATAATAAAAATTCTATTTCTGAACCATATACCCTCGAGTGCTCAACATTGGTTGCCATGAAACCTAATCCTTCCGGGTACATACCGAACATGAATTCAATAAGATCTGAGTTCTGAAGAAAAAAAACTGAAAGATCCGCCTGCCCGGTTATATTTCCAAATTGAATACCCTGTTTGACACCTAATTCTGAACTCCATCCTGATTCCGGAAGAATATCAGGGTTAGGAATAACTTTTATTGAGCCGAGGGTTGTCGAAGCAAATTTTTCTGCAATGGAAGGGTAACGATAACCCTGTCCAAAGGAAGCCCGCAAAAAAGTGTTATTTGTTATCTGCCAGTTAAGTCCTGTTCTGAAAATAGGAACAACCCTGTTATGAACTCCGTCAAGTGAATAATTTTCGACGCGCAGGCCCCCCACTGCCTTAAAACGGTCTGAAGGTTTCAGTTCCAACTGGGCAAAGCCTGCTATATTAAGGGCATAATGATCACCGTAGAAATTTGATTTCACAAGGCTGTAGTTTTCTGAAGCTCCGGCAGTCAGATCAACAAGGTGAGAAATCCTGTACCAAAGCTGATACTCTGCATAAACCGAAACAGCGTCGCTATTATTTTGTTCACTTTCAGGTAACCTGTTGAGTGTCGATTGTAACCGTAATTTTAAATCATGCTGGTAACGGCTGCTTTTCCTGAGGGAGATAAATGGATCGATTGTAAAAAAAGTGCCATGGAATTCGACAGCTGTCAAAGGGGATTGTTTTAAAACCCCTGAGTCGGCATCTTCCCAGATGACAAAATCCCTTTTTACAGTATACCCTGAATTCAGGTTAATACCATAATTTAACCCTTCAATCTTATTACTGAAATGTTTTATTTTAAGACTTAACCTCCCGAGTTTTTCATCATTTAGTTTCCGGTAACCTTCATTGACCATAAAATTTCCACTGATTCCGAAATCAGTTCTGCCAAATTTGCGAAGATGAGAGAATGAGGCGCTTGAAAAAATTCTTGGAGTATTCCACCAGATCCATTTTTTGATTCTGGGATTGCCATATACTCCGGTTTCCGCATAGAATTGAGTTACCGGAATGTTTGTTGCATCGGCCGTACGGAAATTTATGATGCCGTTTAACGCTGAGGAGCCATAAAGAACAGATGAAGCGCCTTTAATGATTTCAACCTGGGAAAGGTTTTCAAGAGGCAAAAATTCCCACTTAATACTTCCGGCATCAGCTGACATAACCGGCAAACCATCAATCAGTGCGAGAACCCTGCTTCCTGCTCCATAGCTGTAGCCGCTACCTCCACGCACTGAGGCTTGCCCATCCATCACTTCAATCCCGGATGTTTTATTGATGACCTCCTCAGCATCTGTTAAATGATTATCTGTAAGAAATGAAGGCTTAATCACATCCATCGAAACAGTCAATTCTGCAATCTTCTGTTCAGTTTTATTTGCGCTGACAACTATCTGGTCAATTTCCTTAGCCTTCATCAAAAGGGAAACATTCAATTCAACGGTATCATTGGACCTGATAGTCACCTCTTTCGTGACTGGCTCGTAACCAATAGATTGAAAAGTAATTACCAGCTTTTTTAATGCGGTCCTAATCAGATATAATCCAATGCTGTCGCTTGTGGTACCAAGATGTTTTCCGTAAAGGATATAGGCCCCAGCCAGCGGCTCCTTTGTATTACTGTCAACAATCTTTCCCTTAATAGTGCCAATGATTTGGGCATTGGTCAGACCGGAAGTGAATAGAAAAATTATTGCTGCAATTGCGGAACGCATCATTTAACCTTGAATGTCATCCTGATATTATAGGGATTTGATGAATCCGTTGTGTTTGGCATTACAGTCGTCAATTTCAATGATACACTTGTCAGCTCCTTGATCTCTGCAATTATCGGGATAGGTATTGAATCAGATGTAATCACAAGCTCAGTTTCATCAGTGTTGAATTGCCATGTTCCGGTATATTTCCCGAAATACCCTGAGCCATCTGTTTTAAATTTAGCATCTCCGACAAACTTATTGAGCAACCCTCCGGAACCGCCTGCATTGACACCATTAGCCAACAGGCTGTCAGTTACCCATATCGGATCGGTGAGCAGTCTGAACCTATCAGATACTTTTGCCTTGCATGAAAAGAAGACAATGCAACCTGATAAAATTAAAAATAAGAAAATGTTCTTCATAGCATCCGGCTTTAATGATTAAGAATAAGCGCCAAAGTATCATAGTTCAGCCCTATCAACTCGGAAGAATGAATTCATATCAAAGGTAGGAAAAAAAGAAATTCTAAAATGCAACCAGCAATTAACAAACACAAAGTCACATGGTTGTTAAATGTATATTCCCCGATTTCGTAACAATGCTTTTAATATACTGTTATTGTCCGGTGAAGCTCTTCTTTATTTTGGTATGTTGTTGGTTAAGCTTGTACTTAGTTTCTTAAGATTAAGAGGAAAATCAGCACCGTTCTGCGACCATGTACCCACCATGGTTGAATCACCAGTTATTGTCCCGTTATATTCTCCATTGAGATCAGGAGCCTGAATTACAAGCTTTTTCTCATTCAGAATGACACGGCCTACTGGTATATCTTTTGCCCCCTGATCGGGACTGTCAAGAGTAGCAATAAGACTGTCCTTTTCAACTAGTTTCAGATGAAAAACTATTCTGAGGTCATTGCCATCAGCTGATATCCTGCCGAACCATGCGCCTGGTAAAGTATTTTTCTTGATTATGTTTTGAGCTGATAATGAATTCGTTAACATTATCGCAACTAAAAGAAATTGAAAAAGGAGTATTTTTTTCATAATTATAGAAATAAAATTTATTCCAGTCAGAGTCTATTCTTATGTCAAATATAAGAAAAATTCATTGCTCCGGAGCAAGTTTGAAGAATCATCCAACCAGAATTGCAATTATATTAATGAGTTTACCTTGTCCGGATTGGAGAAAACTAAATCCTAAACCGGAGGGAATTAATGGGAAGCTGAAAGAGAAAGAAAATCAGTTATTATATATTAGTTCTCAGTGACTTTTAAAATCTTCAATCCCAATACACCGCGGGCAACAAAGACAAAATCACCATTAGCTTCGACATAATTGACCGATGCATCCAGGTCAATATTACCCATCCATGTCAGTTGGCCTTCGGAGTCAAGTTTGGCGACATCCAGTCCTCCGGCACCATTGGCAATATAAACCCAACCGTTGTCTGAAACCGATACTCCGTTGGTAACATAATCCGATTGTGATCCGCCTTCAGGGACAGCCGGTGCCGGCAATGATGAGATCAGCGTAGGTGAGCCTGGAGAAGATACATCATAGCATTTTAAGCCGTCTTCCCCAAGTGCAGCAAGGGCAAATTGATTATGCAATCTTACTATGGACTTTGCTCTGGGATCACTCGCACCACCAATTTCCTTATCCCAGATGCCAGGATTATATAAATGACCTGGATCGCCACCAAGGACTATTTCAAAATTGTTATTGACATCAACTGAACGGGCATTTGGAATATTCAGAAAACTCAGCATTTTCATCTGATTGTCCAGTACAGTCAGTCCCCCGCCAATGCCTGATGTGACATAAACTTTATTATCGTATAATCTCACATCTGTGCCAACATCTCCCTGTAAATCGAACTTTATTGACTGACCTGATTCAAACTGATGGGATGCATTCAGTTCATATTGTTCCACAAATGCGCTATCACTGGTTTCATCTGCTCCCGTCATCCAGACCACAGCATTACCCTGATCAGAAGTTGGTTCTTCAACTTCGACTGAGCTTACATCCTTGCCTTTATTGGTCAGCGGATCAATAAAAACAGCGCTGGATACCAATACAGGATTATCATGGCTGCTTGCATCAACAACATCGACACCACCCAGATATCTTGGACCTGCCGTATTGTATGCCACGTAAGCATAATTACCAATTATCCTTACATGTGAGGCTTGTAAAACCTCATCGTTATAGGTTGGTGGCGATAAACGTGCAATCAGCATGATTGTTACTGAAGAGCCCTTTGATCCATCACTGCTTTTAGCAGTTGCGCCCCCGGAATCTCTAAAAACATATGCTGGTTGGTTGTCAATCAAATTAATTCTCTGATTCAACGTACTCAAATTATTGTTGACAATCATATTTTTTGACACAAGGGTCCCGGGGGACTGCACCGAAAGCTGATTATCATTTTTATTGCAGCCAATTACAATCAGAAGTGATGCAATGCAAAAAACCAATATTTTCTTCATAGTTGATATTTTTTTCTTTTCAATAATAAGGCAACTTTTTATTTATATGTCACCCCCTGCCGATAAACTTAATGATTCATTATCTTTTGTCCAAATCTGTACAAAATTACAATAGTAGGATATATCATGTATCAGGAGAGATCTTCTTTTTTATCAATGAAAGTATTCGTTTGACGAATGACCTGATTGAATCAGTTAAGATTTGGTGACTTGAGGAATCACAGAGTCCGGAACAGTTGAGTACAAACTTATATAAGGCTGGCTAAATGTGATCAGGCTGACCGGCTTTTGCACTTTGTATTTATTTCAGTCTGTAGTCATACGGGAGCAGATCACCAATTCGTTGTACTGCCATTTGCCCTATAACTTTTACACCTGATCCATCGAAATAACCAGAACTGTCAAAGAAAACCGGATCTTTCGGAAGTTCAATATAACTATCTGGAGAAGTAGAATTTGATAAATAATAAATGTAAAGATTGCCTTTATATGAAAGATATTTTTTAAAGCCGGATCTTACAATCACTATATCTTCATAATTAAGAATTTTGCCTTCTGAATTTTTTACAATAAAACCATTTGATTTTAAAGCATTTGCCCAAAGTGAACTGAAAAAATGGTTTCTTGAACCAAGGTAGGCATTCTTCCTTCTCTTTTCGAAAAATTTCTTTTGGGTTATTTCAGCACCCATGTCTTCATTGAAAAAAGCATTGCCTTTATATAGAAAGGATTCGCCTTTTCTGTCATATTCAAACTTATCCAGATAATAAGTGATCTTGTATCCTAATCCATTATTCTCAATTATAATTGGTTTTGAGGCAAAGGCTTTTAAAGTATCACCCGAGGAACCATTGTTAAGAGTTATATCGTTTTCATTTATTATAACACATCTTTGTCCATTAGCAGTTGTTCCCAGAAACTGGTTCCTGAATAATTTCAGATTTGCTTTCCTTTCTTTTGCAAGTGATTTAGCGAAAATGACAACTTCTTTCAGTTCAAACGTCTTTGGCACCAGATAAACTTCTATCGGCTTTCCCCCTGAAAAATCTGTAAGTGTAACTGAATAGTACCCTAATGCACTGATTGTCAATGGAAGAGAGCTATGTTTTGTAATGTCTAATTCAAAATATCCATTCTGATCTGAATTGGTCCCTATATCTGTTCCATTAATATAGACTGATGCAAAATTTATTTTAATATTATCAGACTTGTCAAGAACGGTCCCGCGAATTATTTGGGAGTGCCCGTTCTGAAAAAAGTAGATCAGCATCAGAAACAGAATTATTCTCTTCATGGTCACAGATTATCGTTTTTTGATTTATCTGACTTCGTATTCTGCCTTCCCCGTTACAGGAATGCCGGTAGTGGTAATGCCTTCTGCAATAATCCTGATTAATGATGAATTATCTCCGTTGTAATAATTAAGAGTTATTCCTTTATTGCCTTCAAGATTTATGTCCGGATTCCAATAAAGAGTATATCTCAGGTCGGGTTTAAAGGCTGAAGTTGAATCAGACAAATGTTGGGGAGAATAAAAAATACGTGAGGTATTATAGCCTGAAATTTTAAGCTTTGCGGAGGAATTATCCGGTTTATAATCGGCATATCTTCCACCTGCTTTTGTAATCAGGTTGATAACACCATTTGCACCCGGATATCCATAAATAGATGAGGATGAAACTGATTTCAGTACATCAATTCTGTCAATTTCCGATATAGGCATTTGAATCAAGTCCTCAAAAGAAACTTCTATCCCATCAATCAGCACAAGGGGCAATTGAGGGCCATTCCAGGAAGATACTCCGCGTATATATATCGTGTACTCAGGTTCACTGTTATGAGGTCCTGATACTTCGACACCCGGGAATTTGCCTCTAATTAGCTCAGGCACGTTGCGGTAACTTTCTGATTGATCAGTAATTATCAGTTCGATGTCTGGTTTAGTATATAACAAGCGACTGCTTGCTATTTTAACTGATTGCGGATCCCTGCGTTCAGATATTATATTTACAGTGCCAGGATTGATTGTGTCAGATAATCTGTATTTCTTTAATAAGGCTTCATTTAAAATATAATTGGATTTAAGGCTGTTCTGATGATTATTTTCATAAGGAGCAAAAACATCATGCAGATTGTCAGACAATTTTGCAGGAATATATTTTATAGAATCCAGGGTCACAAATCCATTTAGTTTACCTTTTTTGTCAATTCCGCTGACAATTAAGGTTGCCTCCCCTTTTATGCAAACACCGGGTAATCTGAATCTCCCTGTTGAGTCGACCGGAGCCTTTGTCAGTACTGAATTGATGCTTCCGAATATTCCTATACTTACTAATGAGTCTTCATGTGCTTTGTTCTGGTTGTATTTTATTAATCTTCCGGATAAAGTAAAACCGTCTTCAGGGGGAAAATACGCCGTATCATACTTCCATGCAAAATCACGCCAACCCTGGGTACGCAGTAAAAGATCAAGGTTTTTAAGTCTTTCTGGATTTGACGGATCGAAATAATATGATGGATCCTCGACAATTCCACGAACATCTGATTCCAGCAAAAACCATGATGAAATAGTCCTGTGGAACTGAGATTCATTATTTGTGAGGTTTTCATTAACAACAGATAACGAGGCATTACCTTCTCTTTCTATTATTGAATCTCCTGATAAAGAAATTTTGAGAGTGACTGGTTCTCTCTTTCCGTATATGCGTTTGTCCGTTTCAATCTGAATTTTTAAAGGAGATTCCCTTTCAATATAGACAAGCCTTTCAGAGAGAGGAAGACCTTCCGGAGTAGAAAGTGTCAGCATCAAAATACCATCCGGAAGATAATCAGTTGGAATCACAAAACTGGAAACGGTAGATTTGATCCTGCAGGGGATTGTATTAATAACTTCCTTTCGTATTGAAAGATTAAGTAACAGGTCATGGTCTGAAACGAGCGCCAGTGTTTCAGGATTTGTCCTGGTGGTAATTAATAACTCATTATTTTGATTTATTGAAACATTTAATGTTACACCGGTTGGAAAACTTGTAGGCAATTCGGACCTGACATCAATACTGTCGGGACCCCTGAATACAGAATAATAGCTTAAACCCGTCAATGGTCTGAGCAAAAATGAACCCATCCCAAGGTGAGTGGATTTGAATTTTGTAATCAAGTCTCCGGCTGAGGAATAAATTTTGCCAGATACATCGCAACCCCTGCCCAGATTATCAACAGCCTTAAAAGCTACTATTGAGGACACATTTACTACCAGTGACCCTCCTTCCGGAAAGAAGTTTAGACTAATCTTATTTTCCACGTATTTTACTTCATCTGAGATTTCTGCTTGTCCGTCATTTGCATTAATAACGGTGATTTCTTTTGTGAAGAATAACTGATCACTGAAATTCCTCATATAATTGGTATATGCCCTTATTCTGTATCGGCCTGACCTGATGTCATCAGGCAACTTGAAATCGCCATTACCTAAACCATTGTCAAGACGAATTATCCTATCGGAGATGATTTTTAAAGAAGGAGAAATCAGTTCGACGTGCAGGTTACTGCTATGATCTGTAAGCAACCGGTCCAAAGCATCGATCAGGTATGCTTTGAACCATATATCATCCCCTGCATAGTAAATGTCACGATCTACCTGAAGATACACTTTCTCAATGACCGTAAGTGAGTCATAAACAAAAAGGCATTGACAATGTACAGTTTCCCCGAATAAAAACCGGGTGAAAAGTAAACTTAACCCTGCTATCATGGGTATAATTCTTTTCATGACCCAATCATTTTGATAGTTAGTGTTAATCTTCCAATAACCTGCTAATGAAGCCTTTGATTAACCTGCCAACTCTGAAAAACCAGACAAACCAGCAACTGTTTATTCTTGCACATTATTATTTGTGGATAAAAGATAAGCATTTTCAACCAATTGAATTAATATTGTTCACTGTAAGAAGTTCTTTAATCATACACTTTTTAAGGGACCCTGCAGAAGCCGGACCTCCTGACCACATTTGGCCGGTAAGATTACAGTTAAGCGGACTTTCTGCGCTATCTTTGTAAAATCTTTATAAACAGAGGGTTAATTATTACAATATTTTTATAAATTCCTTTTTAATTTAGTGTCATGATTAAATCATCAGACAGGATGAAAACAAAAATTGCAACATATTTTATATCTCTTGCAGTTGTACCTGTCCAATCAGATGCAGCTGTCTCCAACGGTCCTGTAAGTTATCTTATTGGAGCTATTATTGCCCTTCTGATCCTGGGTTATTTAATATACACTTTATTACGACCCGATAAATTTTGATTATATGATTACGATTCAGGCTATAACTGACTTTAGTCCTTTTAAGGGGAATCAGGATATAAACAGAAAATATTATTCGATTTAAGCATAAAACGTGGAAAAAACATGCATGAAGCGATTCAACTGATTCTTTTCATAGCACTGCTGGCTGTGCTTTCACCTTTGTTGGGAAAATATATGGCAAAGGTATTCATGGATGAAAAACATTTCATGAAGCCTGTTTTTGGCTGGCTTGAAAAATTGATTTACAATGTTTCAGGTATCAAAAGCGAAGAAGAAATGAACTGGAAGACCTATTTGTATGGCATTCTCATTTTTAACCTGTTTGGTTTTTTGCTTTTGTTTCTGTTACAGATATTTCAGTCCTGGTTGCCGTTGAATCCGGAAAAATTGCCTGATGTTTCCTGGCACCTTTCATTTAATACTGCCATGAGTTTCGTTACAAACACCAACTGGCAATCCTATAACGGTGAAAATACCCTAAGTTATCTGGTCCAGATGTTGGGGTTGACTGTTCAGAACTTTGTCAGCGCGGCAACCGGCATTGCAGTCGCATTGGCATTGATACGGGGACTGACCAGAAAAACAACTGATGCTCTGGGAAATTTCTGGGCTGATATGACCAGAAGCGTGCTTTATGTGCTTTTGCCACTCTCAATTATTCTTACAATTGCTTTAGTAGGACAGGGTGTTGTACAGACATTTTCGCATTATGTCAAAGCAACCACATTACAGGGAACTGAGCAGGTCATTCCTCTGGGCCCGGCTGCATCGCAGATTTCAATTAAAGAACTTGGCACAAATGGGGGTGGCTTTTTTGGAGCGAATAGTGCACATCCTTTCGAAAATCCGACGCCCTTTTCTGATTTTTCAGAGATGCTTTCCATTATCATTATTTCAGCTGGTTTAGTATTTACTTTTGGTCATTATATGAAGTCCAAACGCCAGGCAATGGCGATATATATTACAATGTTCATTCTCTTTGTGGCTGGCCTCTCAATATCTCTCTGGTCTGAGTACGGGCACAACAATGTATTGAATGTCTCAGGTTCCATGGAAGGTAAAGAAACCCGTTTTGGAGTAATGAACAGTGTTCTCTGGTCAGTTACTACAACAGCCACATCAAATGGTTCTGTGAATGCCATGCATGACAGTCTGTCTCCATTGTCAGGGCTGGTCGCCATGTTTAATCTGATGTTGGGTGAAATCATTTTTGGAGGAGTTGGATCAGGGTTGTATGGGATAATCATCTTTATCTTCCTTACAGTTTTTATTGCAGGATTAATGGTTGGACGTACTCCGGAGTACCTCGGTAAGAAAGTTGAAGCTTTTGAGATGAAGATGACGATTCTTGCAGTTTTGGCTCCCAGTATCGTCATCAAAATATTTTCAGCAATTGCCTGCTCAATACCCGCAGGACTATCGGGTATCAGTAATGCCGGGCCACATGGGCTTTCAGAAATACTTTATGCATTCAGCTCGGCTGCCGGAAATAATGGCAGCGCCTTTGCGGGGCTCAACGCAAACACTGTTTTTTATAACCTGATGATTGGATTTGGCATGCTGATAGGCCGTTTTGGAATAATCGTTCCGGTAATGGCAATCGCGGGGAGCATGGCTAAGAAAAAGATCACCCCGGTTTCATCAGGCACTTTTAGAACCGACAACTGGTTATTTGTACTATTGTTGATAAGCGTCATCCTTATCGTCGGAGGTTTGACATTTTTCCCTCCGCTTGCATTAGGACCCATAGTTGAACATTTATTAATGAATTTAGGTATCACATTTTAATTATATCCCGAGATAATTATTTATGGAAAAACGAAATATTAGTCACCTGTTTACCAGAGAAATTGCGATCCAGGCCCTGAAAGATTCCTTCACTAAACTGAACCCTTCAGTGCTGATCAAAAATCCTGTAATCTTTATTGTGGCAACCGGTTCAGTGATGACTACGGTTGTGGTATTTCTGGATATTTATGCAGGACATTTTTCATCCTTCAATTTTCAGATAACATTATGGCTTTGGTTCACTGTCTTGTTTGCCAACTTTGCTGAAGCGGTTGCTGAAGGCAGGGGTAAAGCGCAGGCAGATAGTCTGCGCAAAAGCCGTACCAAAACAAAAGCCCGAAAGCTGGTTCTTAATAAAGAAGAAATTGTATGGGCAACAGATCTGAAAAAGGGAGATACTGTTGTTTGTGCAGCAGGAGATATCATACCAGCTGACGGTGATGTGATTGAAGGGATTGCCAGTGTTGATGAATCAGCTATTACCGGCGAATCAGCCCCGGTCATACGCGAAAGCGGTGGTGACCGCTGTGCTGTAACCGGGGGAACCAAAGTAATCAGTGACCGGGTCATCATTAAGGTAACGTCTGAACCAGGCAATACATTTTTAGATCGCATGATTGCTCTGGTTGAAGGCGCGAAGCGCCAGAAAACACCGAATGAAATTGCATTGATAATACTTTTATCAGGCCTTACCATTATATTCCTGTTAGTGGTTGTAGCTTTGCCGGCTTATTTTGGTTATAGTTTAAAAGCTTCAGGCATATCAGAAAATCATAATCTGACTTTACCTGTTCTTATATCATTGCTTGTATGTCTTATTCCAACAACTATTGGCGGTTTACTGAGCGCAATAGGAATAAGCGGGATGGACAGGTTATTGCGCAGGAATGTTATCGCGACCAGCGGTAAAGCCATTGAAGCCGCCGGCGACACCGATGTATTGCTGCTGGATAAAACCGGAACCATAACACTGGGTAACCGCATGGCTACCGAATTTATTCCTGTCGAAGGCTATACTAAAGAACAGCTGGCAGATGCAGCACAATTGGCATCCCTGGCAGATGAAACACCCGAAGGACGTTCAATTGTTATTCTTGCTAAAGAGAAATTCAATATTCGTGGCCGTGAAGTCCGTCAACTGAATGCGACATTTATCCCTTTTACGGCACAAACGCGGATGAGCGGTGTTGATTTGAAAACTGAGGAAGGCACCATTCAAAGAATCCGAAAAGGCTCATCAGAAGCCATTCGCACTTTTATACAGAACAATAATGGTTATTACCCTCAGGAAATCCAGAACATTGTTTCCGAACTGGCACGGCAGGGAGCAACTCCCCTGGTAGTAGCTGAAGATGGAAAAGCTTTGGGGGTTGTTCACCTTAAAGACATTGTCAAAGGCGGAATCAAACAGCGTTTTGCTGAATTACGGAAAATGGGTATTAAAACAGTGATGATCACCGGAGACAATTCGCTTACGGCGGCTGCTATAGCCGCTGAAGCTGGTGTTGATGATTTTCTTGCAGAAGCAAAGCCTGAAGATAAACTCTCCCGGATACGGGAAGAACAAACCAATGGCCATTTGGTAGGGATGATTGGTGATGGCACCAATGACGCACCGGCCCTAGCTCAGGCCGATGTGGGCTTAGCTATGAATACAGGTACTCAGGCTGCCCGTGAGGCTGGAAACATGGTTGATCTGGATAGTAACCCAACAAAACTCATTGAAGTCGTGGAAACCGGAAAACAATTGCTGATGACCCGGGGCGCCCTGACAACATTCAGTATTTGCAATGACGTGGCGAAATATTTCGCAATAATTCCTGCTATAGCTACATTACTTTATGTTACATCTTCCGGAGTAGCTCCTTTAAGTGTCCTTAACATTATGAAACTTACCTCCCCCGAAAGTGCTATTTTAAGCGCAGTTATATTCAATGCCTTAATTATTGTCGCCCTTATTCCGCTTGCCCTGAAAGGCGTAAAATACCGGCCTGTTTCAGCCAACCGGATATTGGCATTGAACATAGTCATCTACGGTTTTGGAGGAATTATAGTTCCATTTATAGGAATAAAGCTGATCGATATGCTACTTGTGTCCGCACACATGATCTAGAAACAGGAGGAAAATGAATTTTAAAACGAGATTATTATGAAACCCACATCTTATCCAAACACAAACAAGAATGTAAATACCTCTCCAAACATGTGGGTTCCATGTGACCATTAAAATCAAAATTATTTACACATGAAAACACAAACGATTATAGCATTAAAATTTTTACTTGTTATGACAGTTCTGACGGGGGTTGTTTATCCGTTTTTCATGACCGGAATGGCACAGCTTATCTTTCCGGCCAAAGCGAATGGGAGCTTTATAATGAAAGAGGGTAAAATTGCAGGCTCTGAGCTGATTGGCCAGAAATTCGACAGCAGTATCTATTTCTGGTCAAGGCCCTCAGCCATTGATTATAACCCCATACCATCAGGAGCGTCCAACTTAGGGCCAACAAGTGATAAGTTAAAAAAACAGGTTGCTGAACGGCGTATATTTTTTGCAACAAGTAATTCAATAACGGATACATCAGCTGTACCCAAAGAAATGATTTTTGCATCTGCAAGCGGCCTTGATCCGCATATTTCACCCGAAGCAGCTCTTCTCCAATTAGAAAGAGTCGCAATAGCAAGAAATCTCAATGAAACACAAAAACAAAAGGTACAACAACTCATCAAAAACAAAATAGAAAAACCTCAGTTTTTATTATTAGGAGAACCTAGAATCAATGTACTGGAATTAAACTTAGCTTTAAATAGTATCAGGTAATGAATTACGATGATAACAGACCAGATCCTGATGAACTTTTAACTTCTATAAAGTTCGAGGAAGAAAAAAGCAAACATGGTAAGCTGAAAATATTCTTCGGCATGTGTGCCGGCGTTGGCAAGACTTACACCATGCTGAAAACCGCGCATGCTGAAAAACTTAAAGGAAGTGATATCATCATCGGATGCATTGAGACGCACAAACGAAAGGAAACAGATGAGCTGGTAGCAGGTTTTGAATTAATTCCTCTTAAAGCTTACCCGTACAAATCTACTGTGGTTTATGAAATGGATTTGGATGCAATAATAGCTCGAAAACCTCAGGTTGTTCTGGTTGACGAACTGGCACACACCAATGCTCCTGGCAGCCGCCATACAAAAAGATTTCAGGACGTACAGGAAATTCTCGAAAGCGGAATCAATGTTTATACCACATTAAACGTACAGCACCTCGAAAGCCGTTCTGAAACTGTTGCACAAATTACCGGTATCATAGTTCGGGAAACCGTGCCTGATGAGATTTTTGAGAATGCTGATGAAGTTGAACTAATTGATCTGACACCTGAAGAATTGCTGCAGCGGCTTTCAGAAGGTAAAGTTTATACCCCCGAAAGGTCGAAAGAAGCAATTGAAAACTTTTTCCGAAAAGGTAATATAAATGCCTTGCGTGAAATGGCATTGCGTATTGTTGCCGACAGGGTGGACAGGCAACTCCATGATTACATGCAGCACAAGCATATCCGGGGCCCCTGGAAATCGGGCCTGCACCTCCTGGTGGCAATTGATTACCATCCACAATCAACCAGATTATTGCGCTGGGCAAAGAATCTTTCCTATTCAATGGGGGCAAGCATTCAGGCCTTATATGTTGAAACATCTCATAAATTAACAACCAAAGAGCGGGAACAATTTGATAAAAACATCAATCTCGCAAAACAACTTGGAATTAAGTTCCGGATTATTACAAATTATGATGCTGTAAAGGCTATCGTTGATTTCGCCAATAAAGAAAACGTTACTCATATTATTGTTGGCAAGCCCCGCGTGCGCAATATATTAACAATGTTCAGGCTTGAAAATTTCGTAAACAGGTTGATTCAATATAGCGGCAATATTGATGTGTATATACTTGGTTCCGATAAACAGGCAAAAGATCATTTCAAAGACAGGGTTTCTATTCCTCCATTTACATCAAATATCCGCCAATATCTGATTATATCTCTTATCATTTTTATAACATCTTTTGTCTGCTATCTTTTGAAAGAAATAATCGGTTATCAGGTAGTTTCATTTGTGCTTTTATTTTCGGTTTCAATTCTTGCTCTTTTTTATGGCACGGGGCCTATTCTTCTAGCAGCAACTCTAAGTGCACTTATCTGGGACTTTTTTTTCATTCCTCCCCTATTTACCTTCCATATTGAGAAACCTGTTGATATTCTGATGCTTATAATGTTTTTTATTATTGCCCTTCTCAATGGAATTTTAACATCAAGGGTTCGTCGTCAGGATGTAAAAATCAGAATCCGGGAAGAACGCACGGACGCTCTTTATCAGCTTACCAGAGAATTAACAATGGTGCCGGGAATTGATGAGGTATCTAAAATTGCAGTCAAGTACATTCATAAATACTTTAATTTAAATTGTGCCATTATTCTTAAAAACGACTTGAATCAACTTGAGAATAATGTACAGCATGAAACTAAAATAAAGCTTTCAGAAAACGAATTAAGCATTGCTACCTGGGTTTATAAACATTCAGCTAAAGCAGGAAAATACACGGATACTTTACCATCGACCAGTTTCACATTCTATCCCTTAATCGGAAATAACGATAACATGGGAGTCATTGCTGTTGAACATAGCAGGCAGTTTACTCATGGTGAAGAACAATTCTGGGAAGCATTTTTGTCACAAATATCCGGAAAATACGAACGCGAGTTTTTACGGAATACTGCTAGAAAAATGTACTTATTGAATGAATCGGACAAACTCTACAAAACTCTTTTCAATTCAATTTCACATGAATTGCGTATTCCGGTTACAGCCATAATGGGGGCTACTGATAACCTGATTTCTCAAACCTCCCCTGGAGGAATCCAGCAAAGGCTCTATTCCGAAATCAGGATTGCGTCAATACGGCTTAACCACCTTATAGATAACCTATTGAATATGTCCCGCCTCGAATCGGGACGAATAACTCCACATCCCGACTGGTGTGATGTTCATGATTTAGTAAATAAAGTAGCTGATAACCTAAAACAGGAGTTACTACCTTTTACATTATCGACAGTCATTCCATCTGACATGCCATTGGTGTCTATTGATTTTGGACTTATCGAGCAGGTTTTGAACAATCTTGTTTTGAATGCCACTCAAAACACTTTGGCAGGAACTAATATAAGACTTAAGTTCTTTTTCGATCATGGTGCGCTTAATATCCAGGTGATGGACAGGGGAAAAGGGTTTCCGGCATCTGAATTACCTTCGGTTTTTAATAAATTTTACCGGGGAAAAGATGCAAAAGCAGGAGGTACGGGATTAGGTTTATCAATCGTAAAAGGTTTTGTGGAAGCGCATAGAGGTACTGTAATTGCAGAAAACAGAAAGAACGGCGGAGCAATATTCACTATTAAAATCCCGGTTAAGATTTCTGAAATGGATAAATTGAACAAATATGTTGATTAAATGCCCAATACCGGTATAATTAAATTGCGTAATATTCTTTCTCAATTTGTTCTTTTTATTTTCGGATACAAATGCTCTAAGGTTCCGGAATTTATAGCCTTACCAAATATCCAGGAATAACCCTGGGTTTTTTTACGCAAATAGGATCATTGAATAAATATTTTAAAAAAAATGTACTTATTCATTGGATCAAGCTTTTATAAACAATTAATAATCTATATTCTTTTAAATAGATATTTGGGGAATTTTAAGAAGAAAGTCGATTTTGTATATTCCAGGAATGATTGATTTTAAAATTCATTGAATTATATGTAATTTTAAGTGAGGTTTAAAACTGCATGATTTACATCTCTGTTTATGCTCGATTCTATTTTTATTGTTGAAAAATAAGACTATATGAAAATTAAAACGAAGATGATTTTCGGAATCGGTTTTTTGTTTGCTGAGTTTTTATTAGTAAGTATTTGCAGTCTTTATTTCATATTTAAAATCTCTCAACAGAACAACCTGATAACCAAAGATAACAACCTTTCGATAGGATATGCCGAAAATATGCTGCAATCAATAGACAGAATTAATGACATTAAAGCAACTTCAATATTCAATCCTCATTATTTACTGAATGAAAGCGAATTTTCGGGATTTTCAAGGAATTTTGAAAAAAACCTGATAAATGAGGAATCCAATATTACGGAAACCGGAGAAAGGGAATTAACCAAATCTGTACGGGATAATTTTGAAAAATTAAAAACATTGTTATCGGATTCGGTTGGAAATTTAATAATCGACAAAACAGGTTTTTATTATGCAAATCTTTTACCAAAGATTAATGAAATTAAGTTTGCTTTATTTGCCATTTCTGATGCAAATATGAACGCTATCATCAGGAAAAATATAAAAGCTAATAATACTGCAAACCATTCATATTTTATCTTATCAATAATTGCTACTATTTGTTGCCTGACGTTCTTTGCATTTATTTTCAGTTTCCCAAAATATATAACTGAGCCAATTGAAATATTAACCAAAAGTGTCGGAGAAATCGCAAACGGAAATTTTGAAGCCCGTGTGCATTTTAATAAAGATAATGAATTTGGTCCTATGTCAGAAGCAATCAATGGAATGGCAAGTAAATTGGGAGAGTACGAAAGAATTGAACTTGGGCAGTTGCTTAACAGAAAAGAACTCGCTGAGTCAGTAATTAACAGATTAGATGAAGCTATTATTTTACTTGATGAGCATCTGAATATTACTTTGGTTAATATTCTTGCAGAAAAACTCCTTGGATTAAAACATTTGGATATTACAAATAAAAATGCTCCTGATTTAGCAATAAAAAATGAGTTGTTGAGATTTATGATCAGAGGCTTACATCAGGATAAGATTAAACAGGCTGAAACATTTACTGTGACATTAGATGGCATTAAAACTGTGTTTACAAGTGAAATGAATATAATTACAACATATGACAAAAAAAAGGATCTTGTCGTACCTATAGGTTATGAGATTTCCCTAAAAAAAATATCCAAAGCTTTTGACTGAAAGAATTATCTACAATTAAGAATTAATCTCTTCAAACATCCGTTCACCCAAAAAAGCAAAATTTCTACGGATAAAACTGTAAAGTCACCGTCTTTAAAACATCATCAAAGTCTTGTTATTAACAATTATAAAAAAGTTTATAAGTAAGGCCGATGTTTGCTTTTTAATAGCTTAGCTTTACTATTAGTTTCGGCAATATCAATGTCAAATTCTGCTGTTATGAAACATGTTAAAAATATCACGGTATTTCTCCTTCTTGCTTTGGTATTTATTTTTCTGGCAATCATAATTACCTGTAAGAAGGAAAAGAAGGTCCCTTCCCTGACTACTGAAAATGTCTCGGAGATTAGCCAGACCAGCGCTGTCTCAGGCGGTAATGTTACAGATGATGGAGGTGCATTCGTTAATACACGGGGTGTCTGCTGGAATGTTTCTCCAAATCCAACAACCGGCTCGAATAAAACAAGTGACGGCACGGGTGTTGGGACATTTACTAGTAATATAACCGGTTTAACCGCAAATACAAATTACTATCTTCGCGCTTATGCGATAAACAGTGAAGGCACTAATTATGGCAATGAAGTATCATTTACAACAAGTGAGATTGCACTTGCTACGGTCACAACAGATGAGGTAACTTCAATAACAACAACAGGGGCAGTTTCCGGGGGAAGCATTAGTGCTGACGGCGGAGGGACTATCACGGTAAAAGGTGTTTGCTGGAGTATAAACGAGAATCCCACAACTGCCGACGATAAAACAACTGATGGATCGGGTAATGGTAACTTTTCAAGCAATATCTCGGATTTGATTCCAGGTACGATATATTATATCAGGGCATATGTAACCAATGAAGCAGGAATAGCTTATGGGAATGAGCTTAGTTTTTTTACACCCGACGAAAAGAGTAACATTATCTTTAATCCTAACCTGACCTACGGAACAGTAAATGACATAGAGGGGCATATTTATAAAACAATCGATATTGGCACACAGACATGGATGGCAGAGAACCTAAGGGCGACCAGGTTAAATGATAAAACACAGATACCAAATGTGACCGATCTTTCTGCATGGGCAAGCCTTACCTCAATGGGGTACTGTTGGAATAACAATGATCCCAAGTCGTTTAAATCTATATATGGTGCATTGTATAACTGGTATGTCGTTGGGACAAACAAGATATGTCCGGAGGGATGGCATGTGCCTTCGGAAGAAGATTGGAATATCCTTCAGGCATATTTAGGTGGCAGCAATGTTGCCGGAGGCGCATTGAAGGAAACAGGAACAACACACTGGCAAAATCCGAATGAAGACGCTTCAAACAACAGCGGATTTACTGCTCTTCCAGGTGGACAGAGAGACATAATAAATAACTTTTGGAACGGTACCTGGATTGGTGTATTTGGTCAATGGTGGACTTCGACCAATGAAAGTACAGGTCAATATTATGATTGGGAGCTGGATTATTCCAGTGGTCAGGCTTTTTATGGAGCTTTGAGTTCTTCCATGGGGTTATCACTTCGTTGTGTTAAGAACTAATAGAATCGATAATTAAACTCAATTTTCAGCCCAAGGGGATCAAATCCGAGTGCTTTTTGTTTTGATAATCAAATGGTATGAACCCCAGAGCAAGCTCTGGACTCTAAAAACGGTGCAAGCACCGAGGAATCGAACCGCCGGCTGGCGGTGAGCTCGGCGAAGCCAATTAAACCTGTTCTTCGCGTCCGCCGAAGCTTTACGCGAAGGCGGATTAAAAGCCTTTTTAAAAATGTCACAATATGATTTTAGATCAGTAGCTGAATCCGAGTTTTTGAAGACCGTTTTTGATTTCCGGACTTGACATGAAAAGATCCCAGATCAGACCAGATCTGTAGTTTTCGATCATAATTACTATAGGACCCTGATCTATAGCAAGATATCTCTTAGGATACCAATTACTTTGTTCGCTGAAAGCATCATAAAAACCATAGCTACCCCATATTTTGCTTCCAAGCACGTAATAAAAATGTTTCAGGGCATCCATCGATTGTTCAGGTGTATATGGAAAAGCTGAAAGTGCGGCAGTAGGAGAAATTACTCCAAGATCATTACTTTCTCCAGGGCTATGAGCGGCATATCCGTTAATTGAGTAACTGGCACTTAAGCCCCAGCAATCTTTGCTATAGCCTATATACCTGTCAGGATTCCTTAAGCACCATTGCCAATTAATAAGAGTCTGATTAATATTTTCATGCCAGTAATCTGCATATGAGTCTTTAAGGTGCCGGGGATCTAATCCCAGATAGGAATAATGGGACCAGAAGAGCGGCCCACCATATTCAGGAGACCCATTGTGGTTCAATAATAATGTATAACCATACTTTTCGTGTTTTCCTTTTATTGCACCGTCTCTTGCCCATCCCTTTTGATAAACGTCTGCAGAAACAGGAAAAGTCGGAGAAGATGCTGCAAGGACATATAAAATAAGGCATTCATTATAACCTCTGACCGGAAAATTCATTTGCCAGCCATAATCCGGTGACCAGTGCCAGTAAATAACAGGTTCGCCACCTTTTGTGAACCAGTTCCACTCCACTCCTTTCCATAGTGTGTCAATTCTGGAAGCAAGTTCTTTTTCCTTTTCCGATCCGTTGATAAAATATTGTCTTACTGCTAACAGCCCCTGAATCAGATAAGCTGTTTCCACTATATCTGCTCCATCGTCCTGCTTACTGAATGGTTTCACTTTTCCGGTTTCACCATATAGCCAGTGAGGCCAGGCTCCATGGAATCTGTCGGCCTTTTTAAGAAAATCCACTATCCTGAAGTAACGGTCAACAGCTTCATCCCTTGTAATAAAACCTCTTTCAACACCAACCAGGATTGCCATAAGACCAAACCCGCTTCCTCCTGATGTAACTACATTCATGTCATTGTCAGGATATATACCGTCTTCATGAAATCGCTCACGAGCCATTCCCGAATTAGGTTCAGCCCCATCCCAGAAATATTGAAATGTTCTGTACTGAACCAGTGTGAGGAGCGAATCATCTGATATCTTTTTAAACTCTGATATACTGTTTTTGCCTGTTGTTTTGTCCCTGTTAACGACGCAATAGTTAAAAACAAAAACAATCAGAGCGAGCTGAGCATATAACCTGAGGCTTTTCATTGTTTTCAATAAGTGAAGCCAAGTTTTGTTAAACCGTTTTGTACTTCAGGGGCTGACATAAATAAATTCCATAGAAGTCCTGTTCTGTAGTTTTCAATCATACAAATGACTGGCCCCTGATCGATGGCCAGCGTAGAGGTTGCCCACCAACCCTCAGTTACATCAAAGGCATCATAAAATCCATAATCGCCCCAGAGACGATCACCAAGAAAATAGTAATCTGTTTTCAATGCATTCATGGATTGACTGGGTGTATAGGCAATCGAAGAAATGGCAGCTGTAGGTGTGATTACTCCGAGGTCATTGGTCGGGGATTGTGCATTATATCCCCATGGATTGTCGGAAGCAGTCAATCCCCAGATGCCGGCGCCATAACCCGGATATTTTTTTGGATTTGCAACGCAATAGGCCCAGTTTATCAAAGACTGATTTACATTTTGTTCCCAATAATCTGCATATTGATCTTTGAGGTTCCGCGGGTCAAGTCCCAAAAAGGAATATTGTGTAAAAAACAAAGGTCCGCCATAGTCCGGTCCCAGAGGTAAAAGATACCCAAAATAGCTATTACCGTTTTTGATTCCTCCATTATTTGCATACCCCATTGTATAAGTATCAGCTGTAATGGAATGTGTCGGAGAAGATGCGGCAATAAGGTATGTTATCAGAGTTTCATTGTAGCCCTCTATTTTAAGGTTGTACCCATAATCAGGTGACCATTCCCAGTAAAGGGTTTTTTCACCATTTGTAAACCAGTCAAATTCGACAGATTTATATAAATTATTGATCCGAACGATTTCTGTTTTCTCTGCAGTGATGGTGGAATCAAGGTATTGCCTCATGCAAAGCAGGCCCTGGATCATATAAGAGGTTTCCACTATATCTCCTCCATTATCGGTGGCGCTGAAAGGTTGGGTTTTCCCGGTTACTCCGTTTATCCAGTGGGGCCAGGCACCATGAAAACGGTCACATGTTTCTAAAAAGCCAAGAATTTTATCCAGCCGGGCGATTCCGTCGGACCTTGAAATAAATCCTCTTTCCATGGCCGCAATCATAGCCATAATGCCAAAACCTGATCCTCCCGTTGTAACGATATCGCCCGAAGAATTTCGTTCCCGAGCCATACCGCACTGAGGATGACCAAAATCCCAGAAATATTTAAAGGTTTGTTTTTGGACAAGCGTCAAAAGATCATCATCCGGGATCTGGGCGTATTTATAGATGGAATCTACTCCGGTATAAAAAGCTGATGAAAAGCCTGCGAATGAAAATCCTTCAGCTGAAGTTAACGTAGAGGAAATGGAAAATGTATATTTTGTAAGACCTTTTGCCATTGTAGTATTGGTGGCAAGGATTGTTTTACTGTCACTTGAGAGTACGAAGGACAAAGGAGGTCCTGAGAACGAAAATGATGATTTGTAATTGTTGGGATCCAGCGCCCGGGAAAAGGTTACCTGTATATTGATTTTTTCAGGGTCGATGTTTTGTAATGGAGAAGTTGTCATCAATTTTCCGTTCAGACTTATTAAATCAATAACCATCGAGCCTGCAAGGGTTGTAAAATGAAATTGGATTCCGGGGAAAGTCTCACCTTTAATTCCGCGTAAAGCGGAGGATATTGAGAGGTTATAACCGGTAGAATACTGAAGGGTGGCAGTCGGGGTCAGGATGAAGTTGGCGGAATTGTTTTGAGAAGAGTATGTATATGCTACCGCAATCCCATTTGAATTCTTAAGAGAAAGCGCCTTTTTTATGGAACTGGTATCCACCGCGCTGGTGAATGAAAATTGAATTGGCTGGTCGTTGGGCACGTTTATTACTGTGTCACTGACAATCAGAGTGTAATTACCGATCTTCACGCTGATGAGTTGAATCATTCCCGCATTTCCATTCAGGGATGTATCTTTAGTGCATGACAGGATAGCTATGAATAACATGAAAATAGAGAGCTGGAATATTCTATTTTTCATAGCCATAAGATAGTGAATAAAAAGAAAAGGAAGGACTCGAATAGCCCTCCCTTTTCATTAGATTGGAAAATTTATTCTGGTTTCCCGGAGTTATAAATAAGTGTGATAAGAGCAGGAGTCAGAACCGAATGATAAATGGCCACATCATCCAGAAGACCATGGAAATGTCCATTGGCAGGATTCGTATAATCAGCCCAGCTGTCTGGAATAGTAGGATCAACTTTATCCTGTATAAAGCCGAAAACAAAAGAGTTATTACCAGCGTTTCCGGCAAATTTCAGACCTGTTGCGTTTAACAATGGAACGGGATACAGGTTAAAATCCTGAGCCTTCATCTCTTGCCCATTTATATACATGGTTCCAATTTTGGTAGAGTGATCATATGTGCACACAACATGAGCCCATTGCTGAGCTAACAGGCCATTTACACCTGTACCGCCACCAGCAACAAGGTTTTTACTAAAGGTCCACCCCTGCCATCCGCCGTTGTCCTTTGTAGCACCAAGACCATCAAGCCACAAGTCCTGTGAGGCACTTGTACCATCACTGATGCTATACTGGGCAGCCAGCTTGCATTGACCTATCTGGGCATTATCGCCGGTACCATATATATTGCTGTTGTACTCGAACTGGAACCCATACCATCCGGCCAATCCCAGGACAAACTGGTCATGCTTTGTAGGTGTTCCACCTGTAGTATCATCTTTCATCCAGAAACTAATAGAGAAGTCACTGGTATTTTCAAGTACATCACCATTGGGAATCTCAATCAAAGAGGTGGTTCCGTTAAAGCTTGCAGCCTGACCTGAAGCTGCATTACGACCTGTAACATAGGTAATGTCTGTAACACCGCCTGATAATGCATTATAGACGCCTGTCTGGTCATTCGTGTTTCCGTCAAAGTTCCAGTAAGCAACTACCCCGGCCGGTAGGAATGAACCCACCGTTGTAAACGAACGGGTGAGAGCCGTGAGGATTTCTCCGTCAGTAGCTTTCAAACCTGCTGTAATGGCAAGCTTGTAAAGAGCCCCGTTGGCTAGGTCAGCTGTGGGAGTGATCGTAACAACTTTACCGGCAACGGAGATTGTCAGTGGAATGGAAACATTGTCAAAATCCTCTGTAAGGGTAATGTTGCTTGCTGTCGCCGTGGTTGCATCAACTTCGGTGGTAAAGGTAGCAGTGATGACAGGGTTAACTGGCACATTGGTAGGAGCTGAAGCCGCATTCAAATCAATCGTGCCAACCATCAGCGTACCCAGGTCGATGGGAGCAGGACTACTTTTTTTGCAGCCATTTATTAGCAATGCAGCAGTAATTCCCGTTAAAGCGATAAAAATCAAAGTCTTTTTTTTCATATTTCTAATCTTTTAGTTAAACATATCGAATTGATTGAATTATATTAATAATTAGGATTTTGCGTTAAGGATCCCTGTGAAATGTCAATTTCACTCTGGTGGATGGGCAACAACTCATTTTTGCCGGCAACAAACCCCAAGGGACCTAAAACTTCCGGGGCTTTTCCGGTTCTTACCAGGTCCCAGAACCTTACTCCTTCCATGGCAAGCTCATGCCGGCGTTCAAGCAATATTTTATCCCTTAGCAAATCTTTATCTGTTACAGATACATCCGGCAGGATTGAATTATTTCCTCCCCTTGCCCTATTTCGTACCATGTTCAGATAAATCAGGGCATCTGTCGGATTCCCATTTTCGTTGAGGGCTTCAGCTGCCATCAGCAATACATCAGCATATCTGATCAGACGGCGATGATGCGCCCATTGTGATGGCGTATCGTTTCCCGGAGTCCATACTTTCCGGTTATAGCATTGAATGTTGATTGTATCGCCATTTTTATTCAGAATAATAACCGGATCATTGGACGGATCAGGATCCCCCTTGATATAAACTCCATCTATGGTATCTCCCAGGTCGATGATAGTGCCTTTCAGCCGGGGGTCTCCAGGCTCAAAGGATTTTCTCAGATCGACTGAAGGGCGGTTAAATCCCCACCCCCGGTTTGGTGAACCGCGAACTCCCTGGGTGTTGGCATATTGGGCCCCTCCACCTTCAAAATCTTCCACTCCCAGCGCTCCGACTTCGAATATGGATTCGACCCCGTTATTCCCGTTCACTCCGTTGGCGTCGATAAATCGAGGTTCCAGAGAATATTCATTAGATTGAATGACCCTCAGGGCATATTTTTCTGCATTAGCAAAGTCATTTTGAAACAGGTAAACTTTTGCCAGCAGGGCTTCTGCCGCCCCTGTCGTAGCCCTGCCCAGATCTGAAGAGGAAAGTTCACTCTTTTGTGTAAGATTCATTTCTGCATACTGCAAATCGGAAATGATAAGGCTGTATATCTCTTCTTTCGTTGCTCTTCCAAGATGCAACGGAGGGTCAATGGTGGTCACTTCTGGCACACCTCCCCAGGCACGGACAAGATCAAAATAAAAGAGTGCCCGTAAGAATTTTGCCTCCCCGATATACCGGTTTCTTAGGGTTGTGTCCATTGATATAGCCGGTACATTTTCAATTACGACATTAGCCCATTTGATGCCCTGGTACAATGTAGCCCACCAGCGGTCCAATCCATCCCCTGTTGAGGTAAATGTGAAATTATCATAGGCGCCAACAGTCGCCAATTGGTCATTGGTATTGCTTCCTTTATAAGCATCATCTGACATGATATCAAGAATGGGGTATCCGCCCGAATTATAATACCAATCCCTGACCGCAGCATATACTGCATTTGTGGCCTGCAAGGCATCCGAGGCAGTGACGGGAAAGGTAGCCTGGGTCAGATCTCCCTGGGGATCCTTCTGCAAAAAGTCGGTACAATCCGTCATAAAGATGAACAGACACAGGCAAATTATATAACGTATTTTCATTGTAATCAGAAAGTTAAATTAACGCCAAAGGAATAAACCGCAGTTACAGGATAGGTCCCGTAATCAATCCCGTTTGAAAGAACATCGGCGCTTCCAATTTCAGGAGTGTATCCGGTAAACCTGGTAAAGGTATAAATATTGGAGCCCTTTACATAGATCCTTAATTGTTTAATGGCTATCTTTTTTGAAATATCCGAAGGAATGGTATAGCCAATGGTCACATTCCGCAACCGTGTAAATGATCCGTCCTGAACAAACTTATCAGAGGGAAGGTAATTGTTTCCGCCATAAGAAGCTTTAGGTTCCGAATTGGTTGTGCCGGGGCCTGTCCACGCACCCAAAACGTGTTTTTCCCAGTTGTAGGGATCGGGCCTTACCACTTCCTTGGCATTGAACAGCTTATTGCCATAAACTCCCTGCATATCAAATGAGAAATCGATTCCCTTGTAACTAACCTGAAGATTAAGACCTAAAATAAGTTTGGGAGTGGGTGATCCTATATAAGTCCGATCGTTACCGTCTATCTTTCCGTCGTGGTTCACATCTACCAGGCGAAGGTCTCCGGGAGCAGCAGTGGAAAGATGAGGATAAGCATCCAGATCAGCTGGGGTCTGAAACAATCCATTTGTCTTGTATCCGTAGAAAGCACCAATTGGAAGACCTATCCTGCTCTGGGTTACGGGGATCCCGTTTGAGAGGTATCCACCATAAAGCACGGAATCGATTCCACTGCTTCCTCCGACTTTTAAAACATTGTTCTTAATGGTCGATCCTAAAAAGCTGATACTATACCACACTTCTCCGATTTTGTTCTTCCAAGTAATTTTACTCTCGAAGCCACTGTTTTTCACTGAAGCTGCATTGAAATCCACCTGGGCACCTTGTCCGTTCCCCAGATAATCAGGTGTGGACAATGGAATCAGGATATCTTTTGTAACACGATTATAATAGTCGAATTCTCCGGTTAACTTGTCTTTGAACAGACCAATTTCAAGACCTGCATCACTTTGTGAGGTACTTTCCCATTTCAGGTTGGGGTTACCTGAAACTCCATAGGTGAGTGCTGAATTTGCCGTTGGCGGGTTTCCCAGTACCGTAACCATTGTTTGAGTCAGAGAATACTGCTTATCATAGGCAATCTTATCATTTCCTATTATACCCCAGCTTCCTCTCACTTTTAAATTAGAAACGGCAGGGAACTTTTCCATAAAATGCTCTTTGCTGATAACCCAACCTGCCGCAAAGGAAGGGAAATTGCCATAGCGGTTAGCAGAACTAAATTTTGAGGACCCGTCGCGACGATAAGTGGCAGTCAAAATATATTTCGATTTGTAGACATAATTGACCCTTCCAAGGTACGAAATCATTGAGAAATTCTGATTGGGATCAACGCCATCGGAAATGCTGCTGAGCGTATTGACTCCATTATTTGGATCATAGATATAATTCGGGTTAAAATACCAGAAATCCGATGAAGTGCGGATGATGTTTTTGCCTGTCATGGAGAAGCTTTCAGAGGAGGCTTCCTGCATAGTGTATCCGGCTACGATATCAACAGAATGGTCTCCAAATTGTTTATTGTAATTAACTGTATTTTCCCATAGCCAGGTGATGTTGTGGCTGTCACCTTTTGAGAGAGTGTTCAGGAGGTTTTGCTGCTGAGGTGAAACATAATACGCCGGAGTAAAGCTTACACTTTGATTATAGGCGGCATCCATTCCGAAACTGGTTTTAAGCGTAAAATTTTTCAGGATCGTTGCTTCGGCAAAGAGATTTCCCACGCCACGGACCCCTTTATTAAAATTATTGGAATATGCCAGATCGGCCAGAGGATTTCCTACATTGTAAACAACTGCAAAACTCCCGTCCGGATTATATGGAAGCAGATCAGGCCGGGCACGGTAAGCTGAATAGGTAACATTTGGCGCATTTTGCTGCTTAAGCGGAGTGATTGATATAAAACTGCCAAGTTTTATATTTTTTGTCAATGTGTACGTATTATTCAATTGGAAGGTAACCCTTTCAAAACTTGATTTGTCCACTATTCCTTCCTGTTTGAAATAACCTACACTCACATAAAACTGGGTCGTTTCCGTAGCGCCGGAGGCTGACAGCTGATGGCTCTGCAAGGGAGCAGGATGAAATATGAGGGACTGCCAGTTAGTATTAGGGACCAGATCCACATTGTTATATGTAGGGGTGATCTCATTGACTACCGTGGCATATTCTTTTCCCGAGAGCAAAGCAATTTGCTTTGCAAGTATCTGCTGACTGTATTCTCCTGAATAGCTAAAAGTGGTCTTACCTTCGCCTTTTTCTCCGGCTTTGGTGGTCACCAGAATGACTCCGTTGGCTCCGCGGGAACCATAAATTGCTGTCGCCGAAGCATCTTTGAGAATTTCCATGGAAGCGATATCTTCCGAGCTGAGAAAGGAAATATCATCCAGAATCACACCATCGACCACATAGATGGGAGAACTGTTGTTAAAGGTACCCACACCCCTTATGCGAACGGTTGGCAGAGCGCCGGGTGCCCCGGAAGTACTGGTCACCTGAACTCCGGTGACTTTTCCCTGTAATCCCTGTTCCGGACTTAGTGAGGTGATTTTCGTAAGATCAATTGATTTTATCGAAGCTACGGACCCGGACAGATCGCTCTTTTTAACAGTTCCATAACCAATCACAACCACCTCGGGAACCAATTGATTCTCCACTAGTAGTTTTACATTCAGGACCGTTTTGCCAGCTACCGGAATTTTTTGAGTGGTCATACCTAACATAATGAATACCAGTGTGTCATTGGGGGATGCATTGATGGTATAGTTTCCTTCTTTTTCGGAAAACGTACCTCTCTGCGTGTTTTTTACCATGATCGTTACCCCGGGTAATGGTTGATTGTTTTCATCCACAATTACACCTGTAATCGTTTGTTGTGCCCAAACTGAGGAAAAGTAAAAACATGGACATAATAATAAAAGGAGTAGACGTTTCATATTAAGTTAGCTTAGACAGTTCTATTCTTTTCAAATATAAGTTTATTTCCGAAAAATGAGTGAATTATTAAAATTGGACTAATAAAATATTAATAATAATCCAATCCATTTTCATCGTAAGGATCTTGATTGAATTCTTATTTAAAATCAAGAACCGATTTTCAGCTTCCAATATTTATCCGTCTTCCAAGTTAATAAAAAATTCCCGAATAATTAGATATCAGGAAGAGATAAAATATGATTGTCAGTTTCATGCGGACATGCTTCCATCCAAAGAAACTTGCCCGATTTCAAATCAACTTCTTTGCTTCTTCCATCGGGGGAAATTAATATAAATTTTTTATACGCGAATACTTATACTAATTTGTCGTTTGGAATGATTATGAATCTGTTCCTTTTGTCCTGGTTTAAAACTCATAACCTACAAAACTAAACAACAATTATTTAACTCCGGCTTTGGGTTGTCAATTGATCCTGACAACTATGGCCAGGGGAACTGGCTTTTCCAAAATTAATCAACGACTCCAACTCCCACTATTTTAGTTTTTTAAACAACATCTTATACAATGTAATAATTCCGTAATCGGTCAAATATGTTTACCTTTAATAGACAAATAAGCAAAGCATCTAGCTCACCGATGACTTTAAAAAGAATATTTAAGGCTAAAGTTTAAAATTCTACGTTCATGAACAAAGTTTTTCCCTTTGGAATTCTGATCTTTTTGATGATTGATGGATGTGGTGTTTATCATCCACAGACAATAGATATTCCATTGATAAGGAAAAAGAATGATTTAAGGATTGATGCAGGGATCTCTGTTGTCCCAACCGCTCATGCGACAATTTCATATGGGTTGACAAATAAGTTTGCGATCCAGGCATTTGGATCTATTGGTTCTGATGAATACTATTTTCAAGTGGAACCTGGTCTTTACAAGGAAATAGGACAACAAAAAGTTATGGAGTTCTACGGGGGATTTGGATACGGACATGGAGATGTTTATAAAGATGCTAATCCTGGGAATATGTTTGGTGATTATCAACTATATTTTGTGCAATTTAACCTAGGCAAATATGCAACCAGTTCAGAACATATAGATTATGGATTTGGAATAAAAACGGGGTACTTCCATTCCAATTTAACTGACGAAAATTATTACAAGTTCTATTCATATACAGGACCTTTTAACATCTATAAAGAAAATAGTCTTCTGGTTGAACCAATTATATTTTTTCGATTAGGTGGAGAAAAAGTGAAATTTCGTCTTAATACCGGTGTCAGTTGGATTGGTAAAATTTCAAACCCTTATAAGTATATACCTGCTGCAATATTCAATATGGGATTCGGCATAAACTTTACTCCAAAAACAAAATAAGTTCTGCAAAAGCAGAGAATCTGTAAATATTTACAAATTCTTAACAGATCTTCTTATACAACTCTACAAAACTTAAGCTTCGATTCTCAACTGCAATCTGCTCAGGATCCGGATACTTTAAAGATTGGAAATAAATTACCTGCAAGACAATGATTAAGGCCAGGGAATGTAATTATTTACTCCTGCTTCTTACAGTTACCACCTGCTTTTTCCATGATGAAGGTGAAACAAGTATCTCATTGCCACGTGATTTTACCCCAGCTGTAATCAGGTAATTCAGTAAGGGAGAAGAACTGCCGCGCGTACGCACTGCCTCTGAATTGAATAAATCCACATTTGGTATCTGCTCATCCAGAGCCAGTAATATATAATGATCATAACCGAAAGGTGGCGCGACTCTGAATAACTGGCGCCTGCCCAGGAATATGGTATCAGGCAATTCATCACCTAAAGGATAGTGGTTTTCAACATTCGACAGAGGAAACAGAAGGGTACTTTTACCCCTGCTGTCGATTGATGAAACATAAACAAATCGCCTGGAACCGTCCCAGTTTCTTGCATTAACAGTGTCCTTTACCAGGATAAGCCCATAGATTTCATTCTCCATGATACTGCCCGATGAAACAACTTTTCCTGAAGCAGCGTTTCGCAATGTCAGGTAATAGGGAAATGTACCATCATCAGGAGGTGAAGCCAGGGTCAGCCACGCCTTTATTTTTGCAATGCGATTGGAGTACTCGATCAGCGTATCAGCAGCTTTTTTCAAGCCGTCAGGTTCCTCACATAACTTAACAAAATTTGTCCTTACAGGAAGCACTGTTAAGCTATTAACGGTCGATGGTGCAGTGGAGATAAAAGCATATTCGATAGCGCCATTGTTGAACCTACCGCTCAGCACATAATCAGCTTCCGCTGAATTCTGAGTCACGGAAATGAATGAATTACTTTTGTACAGGTTATGAAGGATGATACCAAGACTTTTAAAAGCAGGCAGTGATAAAAACACCTTACCTCCTGAAGGCAGAGTCTGGTGAACTAAAGAACCCGATAACCCTTTTCCTAAGGCTGTCGATTCTCCGGTACCTTTATGTAACATCCAGCCTTTGCCGTTATAAAAAACGGAATGAATGCTGTCGTCAATGGTAGGGTCAGTTATAAGTTTTATCCTGTTATTGGATTTTAAAGTGCTGTAAAATGATTTCGCTGAGACACTTAATGCATTATAATCATCTTCTGATGAAGGAATATAAATTTTGAGGGCGTTTTGAGATTCCAGTGCCCATTCAGTGACCTGAAACATATCTCCCGCCCTTATCCTGCTGAAGTCCCCTTTGATCACCTTTGCCAGTGAACTGTTAGCTCCTTTTACCCGGTTAACCTGGATCAGAAGGGTATCCCGGTCATATATTTTCATCAGTTTGCAGTTCGTCCTTATGCCTGAAATATACCCGCCCTGAAGAGTAATACTGTCTCTGTCATCATTTTCCAGGATGGCAACTGTAAATATATTTGGGACTGATTCGCGTGGCAAGCCGGTAAGAGTGGAATTCTTCCTGCGATCATTACCTTCAAAAACTGGTTCCTGCAATTTGCCGTTATACTTGATGATAGCACGGGTACTTTCAATTATTTTGATAGCAGGGGCATTGGCAGGCAAGGTCATTAATGCCTGAGTCAATGCAAAGGTGAAAGCCCCGTGAGGATTTCCCTGCTCATCCACCTGCTCTTTGGCAGTTTCTTCATCCTGAGCCGCCGAAATAATCAAAACGTTTTCAGACACCAGGTCATGGGGAATTGCAGGATCATTCACCCGGGCATTGGGAACAGGCGCCAAATACCTTGATTTCGGTTCATGGTCAGCCAGTCCCCTGCTTATTGAACCACTATGGCAACTATCGAAGATAGCGGTCAGAATTACACCCTTTTCTGAAAGCTGGTAAAACAGCTCATTAATTTCTTTGTCCCGAATATCCGCTGCCCCAAGGTAAGCATCCGAAGGAACAATAGTTTCATCTTTCTGATCAGCCTCACTGCTGGCAATATTCCTGATCTGTGAACCATGTCCGGCGTAATAAATAACCACTATATCACCCTTTTGTGAAGTCTCTGTCAGGCGTTTTATACAGTTAATAATACCCTCCCTCGTCGCTTTTTCATTGGTAAGAAGGGTCATGTGATCTTCGTCAAACCCGTATTTTGACTCAAGCAATGTTTTGACTGACATTGCATCATTTACGCAACCATCCAGATTAATCCATGAAGTCCTTCCCGAGTTAACTTCGGTAGCATTCCCGGGCAGGTATATATCAATCCCAATAATTAAAGCCCTCTTAATTCCCTCTGCAAATAATGAGCCGGAAAGTAATATAAATAACAGGATGAATGAACAGGAAAAAAGTTTATATGGATTTTTCATAAATGCCGATGGAATATTTGTATGAATTAACTCAATTCAAACTTTGATTAAACCACTCACCTTCATGAGCAGTCATTATTTAGCCTTCGTTTTACCGGTTTTACCAGCCTGGGGAATGTGCTCTCCTGCCTGTTGTATAATTTCTGTCGAGTTATCAAACAACATTTTCTGCAAGAAATTTTGCCGGGAAGATTCATTGACTTTTACCACAATGTTATACATTCCCTGCCCGTAAGATGGTTTTATCTGACGTTTCGAATCATAATAATAACCGAACGAGCGGGGAACAAGGAATGACCGGCCAATGACTGTGTCATTCCTGACATTGGCATAAAATTTATCATGGGCAGGATCTGTTTTGTCCAATGGTATTTTCCGGAGAGTAAGGTAGAATTTCCCGACCGGGAAATCATTAAAGATGACTCCTTCACGGGTCACAAAGGAAGAAGTGATAGTGATCTCAAAGTCCATGTTTAAAGTCGGGTATTCCGGAGCCATAAACCATGACAAAGGCTGATACCATTTCCGTGCCATGATCTTGGCTTTGGCGTAATTTACTTTCAGTTCGTCGAGTTTCAGTTTAAACGCGGAATTGTTGATGATTTCATATGCATTATTTTCATCTACCCTGAATTTTGCATATACAGCAGTATCGATCTTCCCGTGGTTATCTTTAAAACGTCTCAGAAAAGTAAACCCGGCGAACTGCATACCTGTGGGATCCAGAGCGCTGCTTTCGGAGATCTGGTCATAAAAATAACATTGCCCCACCGAATTCTGATAGCTGGCTGAATATTTGTTTTTTTCATTATCCACCAGCGAAATAACCCCGTCGACTGCTGCAGAAGCTACCTTACCTATAATATCCACCATGCCCCTGCTTTTAGATTCTGAGGCGAGTTCAGGTGTATTCTGAGGCTGCATGGTTGCATATTTTATCAGGTTTGCATCTTCTTTAACCTTAAGCACCACCGATTCGCCTTCTGTTTTGAAAGAATACTTGTTGGCGGCGCAACCTGAAAACAGGATTGCATATCCAGCAAGAAAAACGGTTAAATTGAGTCCTTTAATGCCAAAGAAAAGAGTGAATATTTTCATCCTTCAGAATTTTCTGACAAAACTATGGTATTTTAAAACTTCCTTTCTTATGTGTCTGCCAATTACCAGCCTCTCTATTTCTTAAAGTAAAAATCACCTGTCAATTGTGACCATTCCTGCGGACTTTGTGCTCCGTTGCTGAGTTTTTGAACCTGAACCCGTGTCTTTTTAAATACACTTTCAATCGGTTGTGGAACAGTCATTTGTTTAACTAATTCCTCTGTAAACAGTCCATTTTTCCCACTTCCGTCTGATGCAGTCGAACCTTCTGAGGTTGCAAATGATATTATTGTTCCGCTTGTTGGATTTATTGCTCTGAATCCACCTTCTCCACCTCTTGCCCAGCTTCTGAAAGGGTTACTTCTACAGGCGTCCAATATAACAATATTTACATTATTGGGATATTTTTCAAATTCCTCAACAACATAATTAACCTGAATTGCCTCAAATTTACAATCATTTTTATCATTTAATTTTGCGTCAGTTGGTATTAAGTAATTTATCCCGTCAACCTGTACTCCATGACCTGCATAATAAAACAGCGCAACATTGCAATCAGGCAGCTGTTTACTAAAATCTCTGACAGCCTGTTCCATTGTTTGTTTATTTGCATCAATCCGTTTTATTACTTCAAATCCAAGACTTTGTAAAGTTGCTGACATTAAATTAGCATCATTTGCCGGATTTTTCAGAGTCATACCGACACTATAATTTGAATTGCCGATCACCAAAGCCAATCTTTTTTCATTGGTAATTACAGGATTGTCGTTAATCACAACGGCATTATTTACCGCTTCTGATTGCCTGTTCACATTAAAAGAGAGAGAACCTGTATTATTTTTTATATCAGTGGCTTTTACAGTAATAGTGTTTTCACCGACGGCAAGTTTCACATCCTGTTGAAAATCTCCGTTTTCACTTACATTTGCTTCTATTCCATTTATGGTGACTTCATAAATTCCATTACTGGCGGATGCTTTACCCCTGACTGATATTTCTTTATTGGCCTCAATGATTTCTACACCCCTGCTGACAGATGGTTCAGAGATGGTAATTACCGGTGTGGTGTTATCTGTAATATTGTTTTGTGAATCTATGTAAGACACTTTTAAATAGTCAGCCTGAATAGTCAAGCCGCCTCCGCAATAAAATCCAACCTCATTTCCATAAAATGACTCAAAAGGAATATAGGAAATGTAATGTTCATTGATGAAAAAGTAACATTTATCATCCACCTTTCTGACCGTCAGCTTATTCCAATCAGATTTGTTTATATAAGGTGCAGAAGCCCAATCTTTATAACTTATAAAATTACTGCCGGGGGTATCTTTTTTTTCTATTTTAAAAAGACCGCGGGCATCAATAAAAAAGAAATATCCTTGTGAATTTACATCTTTATAACCCCAGAACAACGCAAAGGCTTTTAATACCGAGCCACTGGAATATTTTATCCGCGTTTCAATTTCCCAGTTTTTATTCTGATTCAGACCCGAAACAGGTATGCATTGTAACCCTATATTATTTTTATCCGGGACTTTTATTTGAAGATATCCATTTTTTATTTTATAATCAGCAGTATTATCTGATGAATTATCCAATGTCCAGTTATTGATATTATTATTAAAGTCGTCATTAAGAACACTTTTCTTGACATTTTCAGGATAATCTTTATAATTTGATTGCGGAAAAGATACAATAGTTGAAACGGGAAAAAGTATCGCTATTAATAGTAACTTTTTCATGGAATAATCTTTAAATACTCCCCTTTCTTAGGCCACCAATTTACAAAAATAAGTTTTCTTTACTATTGATAGTTCTCTTAAAAATATCTCCTCAGTCAAATACAAAAGCCAACAGAATGGTGATCAGAAATCTGTCTAAAAATAAGCAGAATGAAAATAACAGCTTTTTGTTGCAGGGTCATATTGATTTCCAGATATTTCTTAACTTTATTGTCATTATTCGATTAAAATACAGATACCATGAAACGCCGCGATTTTATCAGATCAACTGCTATGATGGCTCCTGCTATAAGTCTTTTTTCTGCAGATCTCTCCATGATAACCAGGGATACTGCCCCCGGGAAAATAGAGAGGCGGTCACTTGGGAAAACCGGTGCAATGTTATCGGCAATAGGATTTGGAGGCATAGTTGTAATGAATGCGACTCCTGAAAATGCTGCATCTGTTGTAAAAACATCTATAGATGCAGGCGTTAATTATTTTGATGTTTCCCCCTCCTACGGTGACGCTGAAATTAAACTGGGTTCTGCCCTGGAACCTTACAGGAAAAATATATTCCTCTCATGCAAAACAGATGGATTTACCAGGGAGGACTCCAGAAAGGAGCTCGAACAATCACTCATAAATCTGCGTACAGATCATTTTGACCTGTATCAGCTCCATGCCGTTACAAAGTTGGCGGATGTGCAGAAGATATTTGCCAAAGGCGGAGCCATCGAGACTTTCCTTGAAGCCAGAAAGGAGGGGAAAGTCCGGTTTCTGGGATTTTCAGCTCACTCTGTTGAAGCTGCTATGGCCCTGATGGACGGTTTTGATTTTGATACTGTTATGTTCCACATAAACTTTCGAACGTGGTATAAGGGTAATTATGGGCCACAGGTTCTGGCAAGGGCACAAGAAAAGAAGATGGGAATAATTGCCCTGAAATCAATGGCTAACGGGCCATGGCCTGCCGGAGCCGACAAAACAGGGTATGGAAAATGCTGGTACGAGCCTCTTAAAACTGAAGATGATATAATCATGGGGCTCCGATTCACACTTTCTCATCCCGTCTCGACGCTTATACCTCCGGGTGAAGAAGCTTTGTTCAGAACTGCACTCAGGCTTGCCCCGGACTTAAAACCACTTCAAAAGGATGAAATCGAATCAATAAAACTAAAGGCAATGAATGGAGAACCGCTTTTCAGATATCCTTCATCCGTACCAATATGAAAATGAAGTTCCTCAAATTATAAGGACAGTTGTTCAGCAGAGTTTTACAAAACCACTCTCTGTTCAGATACTATCCGGTTTGCCGCTGATCATTGTAAGGATTTATGTCTCCGGTATTCATTTAAATCTGTTCATCAAGTGGAAAAGCCAGCGCCCCTAACCTCTTTGGGCAGGATTATATTGGCCACCTCAGGTCGGAGTTAGATCCTTGCAATATAATTTTATATGTTAAAAACAATCTTACCCGCTGAATGTGATCATGCACTCCGGCTTTTACAGTATATGAATAAATTGAACAAAACTGTTAGCTGTTCGTTATTCTATTGACCTAATTATTAATGTTTTTTAACATCCTGGATATATTTTCTTCAATTTATTTTTCTTCTTTTGCACCCGCTGTTCAGACCAGATATTTTGGCTGATTATTGATGAAATAAGTTTTGTTCAATATTAATGCGGATTAAATGAGATATTTTATTTTTATTTTAACATTCCCATTCCTCTTTGGTGATTTAGTAAGTGGTGAGACAAATGCAAATACTAAAATTACAGGAAAAGTATTTGATAAATCCACATTGCAACCTCTGGTATATGCTACAGTTTCAGTAATAAACAAACAATCAGCAAAAGTAATTACAGGAACAATTGCAGACGCCAAAGGTGTATTTGCCATATCCGACATTCCTGCCGGAACTTATAGAATTGACATCGAATTTATTGGCTATGAGAAAACGACGATCGATAACGTCAGCATAAACAGCAGCAAATCTTCAGTTTCATTGGGTACGATTTACCTTTCACCCTCAACTGTTAATCTTCAGAGTGTTAACGTAGTCGGTGATAAACCAGTTATTGAAAATAAAATTGATAAGGTTGTGTACAATGTCACCAACGACATAACTTCTCAGGGTGGTCAGGCTATTGATGTATTAAAAAAAGTGCCGCAAGTAACAGTTGATATCGACGGGAATGTAGAATTGCAGGGAAATTCAGATATCCGCTTTCTTATTAACGGCAAGCCCTCCAGTGTATTTGGTAACAACGTTGCTGATGCACTTGCTTCCATTCCTGCAAGTCAGATTAAAAGTGTTGAAGCTATTACCAATCCCGGAGCCAAGTACGATTCACAGGGTACAGGTGGAATTATTAACATTATTTTAAAGGATAACAAGATGCAGGGAGTAAATGGTAATATAAATCTGTCGGCAGGTTCAAGGCTGGAGAATGGCTCTGCAAATTTCAATATAAGAAAAAATAATTTTGGTGTAAATGCCTTTTTCAGCGGTAATGCCCAGTTAAAATCTCAAATGCCATTTTCTCAGAGCCGGATCACTACTGACACAACCGCTAAAGAAATCACTAAATTATCACAGGCAGGTAGTTCAGATTTTGCAAGGAATGGGTTCCGGTCAGGTATTGGATTCGACTGGAGCCTTTCAAAGAATGATAATTTCACGGGGTCTCTGGGATATAATCAATTTAGCAACCGGACTCAGGGACCAACAAACCAGGAACTATTAACAGAAGATTATTCAAATAATCCCATTTCAGATATCTTCTCACTGCGCAAATCAGACAGCCATATGAAAATCAGTTCTTTCGACTGGAACCTGGAGTATAAAAAGAAATTTCAAAAAGAAGGACAGGAACTGGATATTTTGTACAGTGCCAGTAACGGCAGACCTAACACCAACTATACACAAACACAAACATATACAGGACAATCCATTCCCTTCATGGGATCAACAAGCTTTAATCCGGGGACAGATAATCAGACAAACATTTCTATTGATTATGCACATCCTGTAAATGAAAACTTTTTAGTTGAAACGGGCGTTAAAACAACAATTCAAAAAATTAATAGCGCTGCAGATGTAAGCGTTTTCAACCCTTCTGTTGATCAGTTTATGATCGATCCTTTACAATCTTATAGTCTGAATTATACGATGCAGGTCTATGCAGGATACCTGTCAGCTAATTTCCCGCTGTTTCATTTTCTGAATATTAAAACAGGAGCCAGATATGAGTTTACAAATGTGAATATTGATTTCCCAAATACTTCGATCCCGTCATATGGTACTTTCGTGCCATCTGTTGTCATATCTCATAATTTCAGCAAAAGCCAGTCGTTAAAACTGTCATACAGTAAACGCATAGAACGTCCGGACTATCGTGATTTAAACCCATTTTTAAATATAAGTGATCCATATAATATTTCAACAGGCAATCCATTATTAAAGCCTGAGATTGGAAATAATTTTGAGTTTGGGTACACCGCCTCGTTTAAAAAGGGCGGGAATATTTATATAGCATTAATCGAACGAATCAACACTCACGACATTAAGCAAATGACTGTCTTTTACCCGACATATTTGATTGGTGATTCAACTTATACGAATGTATCGGTTACCAAAAATCAAAATATCGGGACAGAGTACAATTCAGGCATTAGTGCATCAGGTTCCTATCCCATTACTGCCCGCTTAAACCTGCGCGGTAATCTTATGGCCACTGAACGGTATGTTGTAAGCAACCTGACAGGCAACACATCAGAAGGACTCAGAGTCCGGTTCAACATGAATGCATCCTACCAGCTGCCTAAAGATCTGGTGCTTGAGTTATTTGGGATGTACAGTTCAGCAACAAGGAATATACAGGGTAAGGTTCCGCAGTTTTTCATTTACAACTTTGCTTTCAGAAAAATGTTCTGGGATAAGAAAGCAAGCTTCGGGTTTACAACAATAAATCCCTTCAGCAAATATGTAAGACAGGTATCTACGATTACGACATATAACTCAATGGCTGATAATGTCCGTCAAATGCCATTAAGGTCTTTCGGAATCAGTTTTACATATAAATTCGGCAAAATGGAATTTAAGAAGAACAAAGAGGAAGATAATAGTAATTTTCTTGATAATACATCTCCAGGAGCCAGATAAAAATGGAAAAGCCTTTGCTCCTGACCGCTGTTGGCCGGATTATATTGATCACCTCAGGTCGGAGTTAAATTCCTGTAATATAGTTTTGTATATCATAGACAATCTGACCGGATGAATGTGGTCATGGCTACCGGTTTTTGCAATCCAGGTTTAAACTCTTAGCGAACCACGGAATCCCCTGACACTATAGTAAGAGGACGCACCGTTGTGATAAACAAAGATATGGTTATAACGACGATCGGCAAAGATGGCGCCACCTAGTTTTCTAATTTCAGAAGGTGTTTTTACCCAACTCGATGTTTTTGTATCGAAATTTCCAAGTTCCTGTAACTCCCTGTATTGTTCCTGTGTTAAAAGCTCAATACCCATGGCAGTTGCCATATCAACAGCAGTATCCTCCGGTTTAAACTCTTTCCTTGACTCCAGTGCTTCACGGTCATAGCAAACATTTCTGCGACCTTTAGGACTTTCCGTTGAACAATCATAAAAAATGTATTCGCCCGTCTTTTTATCATGACCAACAACATCCGGTTCACCGCCGGTTCTTTCCATTTCATTGAGTGACCACAATTTTTCAGTATAAGTTTCCAGCTTTACTTGTACTTTATCCCACTCAAGACCTTTATGGCGGTTCATGTTTTTCTCAAAACGGACTTTCAAGGCTCTAAGTAGTACTTTACGTTGTTCTGTTGACAACTCCTTTTTTGTTTCAACGTTTGACATAGTTTTTTTGTTAAGGAAAGAAGTAATCCACTTTTACTTTGATAATATAAATTTCTCAAATTTACGATTACTCAAAATATCACCCGATAAAGACACTCGATTGATTTTACATCCGATATTAAGAAAATATGGTCATTCAATTCGTCACCTGAAACAAAACCACTGATAAACAAGATTGCTCTTCATAGTTTTTGTGGCATATCGTGTTTAATGAAGGTTCCGTTATCAAGCTCCCTGAAGGCTTCATCCAGTTCTTCTCTGGTATTCATAACTATAGGTCCGCCCCAGGCAACCGGTTCATTAAGTGGTCTGGCGGCAATCAGGAAAAATCTTGCTCCTTCAGTTCCAGCTTTAACCACAACTTCATCAAAGTCAGAACTGCTTGCTGATGAAGCTGATAATAAGATAGCACAGGCTTTTTCTTCAAATTTGGCCAGTGCATCATCCGCAGCTAGTTTTCCTTCAATCAGATAGAGAAATAATGTCTGATCATTGGAGGTTTCCCTGTAACTCCAGACACTTTCGGGTTCTAAAGCGATATCCAAATACTGAACTTTTAAATATTCTCCTTTCACGACTCCGAAATTGCTCCGGTAGTTTCCTGATAAGACTCTGATGGCAGCATTTTTTTCCTTAACCACTGAAACATCCTGTTGTCTAATATCCCGATAGGCTGGCTGTGTCATTTTATCCTTCTTGGGAAGATTGATCCATAGCTGGCAACCTAACATTCTTTCTGAAGCCTTGGGCATCTCCTGGTGAATAATACCCGATCCGGCAGTCATCCATTGACATTGAAGATCCCGAATGATTCCACTATTTCCCAGACTGTCACCATGTTCAATTTCTCCATGCAACAGGTAGGTAACTGTTTCAATTCCACGGTGAGGATGCCATGGGAATCCTTTGATATAATCTTTAGGATCAGTGGAATCGAAACCATCGAGCATTAAGAAAGGGTCAAAATCCTTAACTGTAGCTAATCCCAGGACCCTTCGTAAGTGAACTCCAGCTCCATCAATAGCATGTTGGCCTCTCATAATTTGTATACATTTTCTTCTTGACATTGTTCCTCCTTTCAACCTGTTTATATTCTGATATTTATAATGAATCCCGATACCTCTGGCCCGGGCTTTACAATTTGGTTATTTCTTTTTCTTATCATTTAAATAAAATGAAAGCGCACCAGAGGGACATTTCTTTACCTGTTCAGTTATTCTTTCCGTCGGTGCTCCGAATGGATTAACCCACTTTCTTATGGCCGGATTGGACACTTCGGGCAATTGAGTGAAACAGCAGGTAGCGTGCTGGCACAATTCGGGCTGCCAGGCAATAGTAATTTCATCATTGACGTAATTTATTTTTTTCATAGTTCTTTTCATAATTTAAAACTGTCCAGAAAATCCAAAGAGAAATGGAAATCGAAAGGCCAACAAATGGCAGAAAGAATGAGATAACAAAAGCCACGAGATAAATGACAAAGCCAAACCAATATGCATTGCGGATTTTAATAATCAGAGCATCTGAAATTTCATCCTTTACTAATTTCCGCTTATAAGCAGATGAAAACCAAAGAAGATTAAAAGCCACGTTGATTAATACCAATGAACCACAATAGAAAGCCGATGCGATATTGAACGCCTGTGTTTCAAAATATTTTGCAAGAACAGCAGTAGGAAAATTCATAAATGTCACCGTCAGTAAAAGAAATCCGTTGGCATACAAAAAGACTGTATCGATCTTCTTAAGGTATTTAAAAAACCCATGATGGTTAATCCACATTATTAAAACCGCTGCAAAGCTAAGGATAAAAGCAAAATATGATGGCCAGAGACTTACGAGTGAGCGATAAAGCTTATCGTTGGAAGCCAGTTGGTTCAGATCAGGAACTTTAATTCCCAGGATCAGCAGTGTCAATGCAATGGCAAATACGCCATCGCTGAAGGCCTCTACTCTTGATGTTTCTTTTTCCATAATGATTTTATTTCATCGGTCTCTCCTCCATCCAAAAGAATTCAGCCGCTATCACGCTTTCATCGTCAGTTTAACTTTTTTCATTTTAATTCTTTTGGTTTAATTCTTAGTCCATTTACATTAACGGTACAAAGATGCACCGTCACAGAAAGTAAGCGCTAACAGTTTTCGGTAAAAGTATTGAGATTTCAGGAAATAAACTTGCTCTTTTCATAATGAAACATCTTAGAAGTCCTATCTGATTACAATTGAAATACAAAAATAAACAACCATTAACTGAGTTCTGCTTTGGGAGGTCAATTTATTCAGGCCGCCCTCGCTCAGGAACATTTGGTTTTCCAATTGATCAGGAATGTTGTTAATTACCGCCGACCCTTTTATAAATTTAAACAGATTGTCATAATATCGGTAAAAAAATTGTCCGATGTATTGTATTTTAGTACCTTAATATAAATCGGAAATTTGAAAATTTTCTGTTCAGACAAAAAAAAACACCTGTTCGCAAATAAAAAATAAATTACAAACATTGAAATGATGAAAATATTCAAAAGAGTCTTATACACTATTCTTTCCTTAGTTGCAGCTGTTTTCATTTTTGGATTGATACTGGCGTATTTTCCAGCTAAATCAAAGACACATCATGTCGGGATTTCGCCTGAAGAAGCAGCTGATTTGAGGCAGAACTTTAAAGGAGCACATAATCAGTTTACCACAACCGATGGGAAAACTCTTTTTTTGCGCAGATGGGACCCGGACAGTATTGTACCGGCAAAAAAAGATATTGCCGTTTTGATTTTTACTGGCATTACAGCACATAGTGGAGCCTATGATATGGCTGGCCGACCAATATCGTCAGGGGGATATACCACTTTTGGTTTGGATTACAGAGGACATGGCTTATCGGATGGGAACCGTGGAGATAGCCCAAATAAGGAAAGGTGGATTGCTGATTTAGCTGAATCAGTAAAGTATATTAAAAGTCTTGGTTATCCAAAAGTGATTATATTGGGGCATAGCCTGGGAGTGGCTTCTGCGATATGTGCAGCTGATGCTGTTCCGGGTGAGATTTCAGGATTAATATTACTCTCAGGAGCTTATGAGGGCAAAAAAGGCCTGACCAGGCCGCCAACATTTTTTCAAAAGACTAAAATTCTTGCAAGTTCCATTTTCCGTCCTTCTTATCAAGCTGTTACATATTATAGAGATGGCATGACCGGTTCAAAAGATCCCTTGTTTAATTTTAGTTATACACTTCGTTTTTTAACAATGCTGGATGTCAAGCAACTAAGACTTCCGAAAAACCTGAATATTCCTGTTTTGGTGGGTATTGGTGATAAAGATGAATTATTTGATGTGGATAAAGTGAAAGAGTTCTATGATGCGGTTCCTGGCAGCAAAAAGGAATTTCTGGTTATGAAAAACGCCACCCATGTCAGGATACCTGTTGAAAGCTGGGAAGAGATTGTCAGTTGGTTAAATAAAAACTTCTGATATTGAACATTGCAAACTAGTTTGCCAATAATGTTCAGATGAATCCCCGCGAGCGCATTGGCTTCGGACTTCGGCCGACATAGTCGGCTCCGTCCGACGAAGTCGGCGAGCTCACCGCCAGCAGGCGGTTCGTTTCCCCGTTTCTCGCAATGATCCTTTGAAAATGTAACTGATTAATAATTAACATATTCTTCACAATTATGTAACAATTACAGAACAATGTTTAACTACTTTTGCGCCATAAACAGTTAAAAAAGTGAAACATTGGGAAAATATTTATTCTTTTATCTGAAGACTGGGAATGGCCATCTTGCTCCCGCAAAAGCTTTGGCAGAGGAGATAATGACCAAACATAAAGCCAATGTGGAAGTACTTCTGGCTGATGGTTTATCAGGGTCACAGCCTTTTGTCAAAAAGATAATTGAAGATGGATACAAAAACACAGTGAATAAAGCAGCCTGGACCTATGAACTTCTTTATGCTTTACAAAAAATAAAAGCAATATCAATATTAACAACGTCAATTGTCTCATTTTTTATAAAACCAGGAATCGAAAAATTGATTCTTGAAATCAAGCCAAAGAAAATTGTCCTGTTTCACTGTTTTCTTATCAAACCTGTTTTTGAAATTATAAAAATACATAATCTTGATATACATATTATTACTGTTGTAACTGATCCTTTTACTCCTCCTCCTGCCTGGTTCCTTCAAAAAGAGCAGAATTATATAGTTTTTAGTGATATCCTGAAAGACAAATGCATAGAAAAGGGAATCGATAAAAATAAACTAAAGGTATTCCCTTTTGTACTCGACAACAGGTACTCAAAAAAAATCAGCGAATCCAAAAAATTGAGAATCCGCAGGAATCTGGGATTTGAACCCGATACTAAAATCATCCTGATTATGGGTGGAGGAGATGGAATGCCTAAAGGGAAAAAGATTCTAAAAGAACTCATAACCGGAAATATGGAAGCAGAAATTGCAATTGTATGCGGCAAAAATGCAAAACTGTATGCCAAAGCCATGAAGCTTAAAAATAAATATAAGACCAATAACCTCAAGATCTACGGTTTTATTGATTTCGTTCACTCCCTCTTATGTATTTCTGATGTGGTAATTACCAAATGTGGCGCTTCAACCGCTATGGAAATATTATTGATGGGGAAAGTTCCGGTTATTAATAATTATATCTGGGAACAAGAAAAAGGTAACATGGAATATATATGCCGGAAAAAGCTCGGGATATTCGAAAAAAGGACCAGGCTTCTGCCAGATGTTCTGAACAGACTTCTGACAGATAATGAGTTATACAATTCCATCTGCAATAATATTAAAAGTGCCAAAATAACGAATGGAGTAAGTCAGGTTTCGGATTATATACTAAACTGCCGGTAACTATGAATATATTGGTTTTATCAGACTTACATATTGATACCAGAGATAATTTCGGAACATTTAAATGGGATGAGATGGACCTTATAATGCAGATTGAAAGCGTGAGGGACCAATATTCCATTGACAAAATAATATTTAACGGAGATGTTTTTGAATTGCTCAAATACGGATTCGAAGATATAAAAGCTGCCAATCCGGTATTAATGAAATATTTCAGCCATAATGATTTTATCTTTATTAAAGGGAATCATGATCTTCTCAATTCATTCGGACTTGATTATTATCAGATAACCAACTCACACGGGCAAATAATTCATATTGAACACGGACATAATGCCGACTGGCTTAATGGCAACAGGATAGGACGGGCTATCGGCAGGTTTGGTTTATCAATGCTGAAAAAAATGTCACATTCCAAATCATTAATGGCTGTTTATTTCAAAATAGTAGCCCTGGAAGACGAGATAAACCATATTCCCAAACGATACAATACGATTAAATATCTCACTTATGCACTGAAACTTCTGAAAGAATATGATGTTGTTATTTTGGCTCATACACATAAACTTGAATCACATCACACTTATTATCTTAACAAGAAAAAACGGTACCTGAATAGCGGTGCTTGCTCAATGGGTCGTTTTCAATGTATAATAATGGATACAGAAAATTTGAAGTACGAATTAATAAAAGAAAGTAAAGAATCCATGACGGACGCCTCTCAAATTCGTTATGCGATATAGTATGCTTATGGCTGTTATTTATTCGCCTTATAAACAGAGAATTAAAATATTCATTAAAAACTATATATTGTTATTCTGTTTAAAAGCCGCTGCCATAAATGCACAGATATTTAAAGATCCAATATCTCTGAGCTTATTAAAAAAGAGGTTGGTTATGTATACAACCTCCGGTCAGACAGTACTGACAATTTCCCGAAAAAAATCAGCAATTCTTATCCTGGATATCCGGTGGTAAATCTGTTAAAAGGAATGGAGTGCTATTGTTCTTCTGTTCGGACAATGGCCTTCGCAGGAAGTGGAATAAACCCGAATGATTATTTTCATGACTTCAATTTCTATAACTGATTGTCATATAATTCAATAGCATAACTGTCTTTTTTGTAACAATTACTTAATTTTTTTGCAACCGGCTTGTAATAAAGATATCTCACTTTTGGGGCATTAAAACCAGGTTAAACCTAAAAAAATGAGAAAAATGAAAAAACAATTAATTTTTATACTGCTTTCTTTGTTGACCTTAAATGTCTTTAGTCAAAAAGACACAACCAAAGTTGAATTTAAACCTTCAGGTAAACTTTGGGGTTATGCATTTGGGGATTTTTTATATAAGGCAAGCACGAATACTTTTAACATGAGTAATACCCAGTACGCCAGCACTGCTAAAGACTTCACATCGTTTGAGTTCAGAAGGATTTATCTTGGATATGATTATGACATCAGCGAACATTTTGCAACCCAGTTATTACTGGCTTATGAGGGCTCGACATTTACCTCTGACGGGTATCGCGCATTTTACATCAAGGCTGCCAATGTGAGATGGAAAAATATTTTTCACAATGCCGACCTGGTAATGGGACAAATGTCAACTCCGACATTTGCCACAACTTCTGAACCGGTATGGGGTTACCGTTCGCTTGAAAAAACGATAATGGATATGAGAAAGATAGGAGGTTCTAACGATGTCGGCATAAGTTTGCAGGGTAAATTTAATGATAAAGGCAGTTCCGGTTATAATTTCATGATTGGCAATGGAAGCGGAGCCAAACCGGAAGCTGATAAATTTAAGAAATTTTATGGCGATGTGTATTTCAAATTTGCGGATCAAAAATTAATACTGGATCTTGGAGCCGACAACGAATGGTCGCAGACAAAACCTTACCATAAAAGCAAAACAACCTATAAAGGCTTTTTAGCTTATCAGACTAGTAAATTTACCGCAGGAATTGAAGCATTCGGGCAAGTTCAGAAGAACAATACTATTTACACTGAAGAAGCTCCGTCAACCGTCAAAGATACTGTCAACGCTGTGGCATCAGGAATTTCATTTTTTGCAAGAGGCACTATCAGCAAAAAACTGGGATTTGTATTGCGTTACGACCATTATAATCCCGATCGTAAATTCAGTGCTGACAACGTTTATGCTTCATCATACACAGGTGTTTATACAGAATCTTTTTTGCTCGCAGGTCTTGATTTTACGCCGGTCAAAAATGTTCATCTTATTCCCAATCTGTGGTGGGACATATACAATAACCGGCATTCGGATGTCAACAACCTGAGCAGCAGCAGCAGCGATGTGGCTTTACGATTAACGGTACATTATATTTTCAGATAATCTTTAATTAATGAAATATCAGGTTATTAATATCCGATCAGATTTTAATTTAAATTCAAAATAGAAATTTATGAAAACAATCAGATTAGTTTACATCATTACAATCATGGCCTTTGCTGGAGTCATATCCAGTGGTTTTTTGCCGGCCTCAAAACCTGCAGCAAAATCTCCGGCCAGTGATGTGGAATTATTGGGTGCAGGAGCTAGTTTTCCATACCCGCTTTATTCCAAAATGTTTAGCGAATACAATACAAAGACAGGCGTGAAGATTAATTATCAGTCTATTGGTTCAGGTGGTGGGATCAAACAACTGATGAATAAAACTGTTGATTTCGGGGCTTCCGATGCTTTCCTGAATGATGAGGATATGTCAAAAATGCCGGCTGCTGTTGTGCATGTACCTACTTGCCTGGGAGCTGCCGTCCTTACCTATAGTATCCCCGGAGATCCTAAACTCAAATTTACGCCTGATGTGGTAGTTGATATTTTTCTTGGCAAGATCACAAAATGGAATGATGCCAGAATCAAAAAACTCAACCCAACAGCTAAATTGACCGACATGCCGATTTCAGTTGTACATCGTTCAGATGGCAGTGGCACCACTTTTATGTTTACTGATTACCTGTCAAAAGTAAGCAAGGAATGGAATGATAAGGTTGGACACAAAACATCCGTTGACTGGCCGATCGGAATCGGAGCTAAAGGCAACGAAGGTGTAAGCGGCATGATTAAGCAAACTCCCGGTGCAATAGGATATGTTGAATTAATCTATGCTTTACAAAACAAAATGCCTGTAGGCCTTTTGCAAAATAAAAGTGGAAATTACGTCGAAGCATCAATTAAGTCGGTCACTTCCGCAGCAAACGTAAACATCCCAGCAGATGCCCGTGTTTCAATTACCAATACAGATGCACCTGACGGATACCCGATTAGCAGTTTCACATGGATTTTGCTTTACAAGGAACAGAATTATGATAACAGGCCAAAGGATAAAGCTAACGAGGTTGTAAAGCTTGTGTGGTGGATGACTCACGAAGGACAGCAGTTTGCAGCTCCTTTAATCTACGCTCCACTGCCAAAAGATGCCATCAAGGTAGTTGAAGCCAACTTAAAATCGATCGTTTTCGATGGTAAATCAATGTTATAAAAAGTAACAGAATTTAGGTTGATAAGGCAGTCCACTGAAGGATTGCCTTATTGTTTTAATAATTATCAATCTTTTATAAGTTAAATTTGCGACAGGCAATTAATAAAAAAATTGCATGATGAATTTAAAAAAGTTGCTGACTCAACAAAATATAAGTAAGATCGAAAAGGAAGATAAAAAGGAAAGCAGAAATCAAAAGAATGTTTTTCTTTTTGAAAAAATATTCCAGAATGGTTTGGGATTGACAGGTATTATTTTAATAATCTTGCTGCTATCCATTTTTATTACTCTGGCATTCTCTTCAATGCCTTCAATAAGGTATCTTGGAATTAAATTCCTTTATGGTAAAGAATGGAACCCCGTAACCGATTCATATGGAGCATTGCCATTCCTGATAGGAACACTTTTAACTTCATTGCTTGCTCTTATCATTTCGATGCCTTTTGCTCTGTCGATAGCCATTTTTTTAGGCGAATATTATCCCAAGGGTATCATATCGAATATTTTTAAAAACATCATTGAGCTGCTGGCCAGTATCCCTTCTGTAATTTACGGTTTTTGGGGAATGTTTATTCTGGTTCCCATAGTAAGGAATTTAGAGTTAAAAGTCCATGTATTGCCTTATGGAGTAGGTATATTTACAGCTTCAATCATCCTGGCAATAATGATCATGCCGTATGCTGTATCTCTTTCCAGGCAGGTAATCAGCATGGTGCCGCCAAGCATCAAAGAAGGGGCTTATTCGTTGGGTTCAACACGTTATGAAGTAATAACTAAAATCATTATTCCTTATACCCGTTCAGGCTTATTTGCAGCCATACTCCTTGCTCTCGGACGTGCACTGGGCGAAACGATGGCGGTGACCATGCTCATCGGGAATTCACACTTCCTACCGACAAGTATTTTCAGTCCCGGGAACACCATGGCCAGTGTGATTGCTAATGAATTCACTGAAGCTACCGGGAATGTATATCTGTCGGTTCTTGTTGAGATGGGGCTTCTGCTTTTTGTTGTCACTACACTGATAAATATAGCGGGCAGGCAAATTATTAAAAGGTTTGTACTAATATAATATAACAATATAACAATATATGGACAAGCTTATCAGGTCAAGGTTTTATAAAGACAAGCTTTTTAAAGGCGGGATAATCCTTCTGACTCTGCTGTCGGCTGTTCCGTTATTGCTTATATTATTTTATATAGTCAAACAGGGCATAGCGTCAATAAATTGGGATTTTCTTGTTAACCTGCCCAAACCGGTAGGAGAAAAGGGAGGCGGAATATTAAACGGGTTGCTCGGAAGCGGAATTATCGTGTTGGTCGCTTCACTGATTGCAATCCCTTTTGGGGCATTTGCCGGTCTTTATCTGAGCGAATACAGCAAAGACAGACTTGCTTACTGGGTAGGTTTGGGTGTGGATGTGCTGCAGGGTATACCATCAATTGTGCTTGGGATTATTATATATCTGTGGATCGTTAAGCCCTCGGGGCACTTTTCTGCATTATCAGGGAGTATTGCACTGGCAATTATGATGCTACCGCCAATTATCAAATCTACTGAAGAAACCCTGAAGCTTATTCCGGGTACTTTGAAAGAAGCATCACTGTCACTGGGTGTACCTTATTACAAAACAGTTTTGCGCATTATTTTACCGATGGGATTAGGGGGAATCTTAAGTGGGAGCATTTTAAGTATTTCGAGGGTAGCCGGAGAAACTGCCCCACTTCTTTTTACTGCATTTGGCAACCCGTTTGTAAATACAAATATTCTGAAACCCATGAGCAGCTTGCCTCTTCTTATCTTTAATTATGCCAGCAGTCCGTATGATGAATGGCATCAGCTTGCCTGGGGTGCCTCACTTGTGCTTATAGTGATGATTTTATTTTTAAACATAGTTACTAAGATTTTAGAAAAAAGATGGAGAATCCAGTTCTGAGAGTTGAACATTTAAATGCCTACTTTGGAGAAGCCAGAATACTGTCGGATATCAATATAGAAATTCCTAAGAACCAGATAGTAGCTTTCATGGGACCTTCAGGGTGCGGCAAAACAACTTTCCTTCGTTGTTTTAACCGTTTGCATGAACTGACTCCCGGTGCCCGGACAGAAGGGAAAATTTATTTTCTTTATGAAGATATTTATAAGCTGAATCTCATTTTGTTACGAAGAAAAATCGGGATGGTCTTCCAGAGGCCAAATCCTTTTCCCACAATGAGCATTTTTGAAAATGTAATTTCAGGCTATACACTTAACGGCATTAAACTTTCCAAATCACAAAAAGATGAAATAGTGGAAGATTCTCTCAGGAAAGCAGATCTTTGGAAAGAAGTAAGGGATACCTTGCATAAAAAGGGGACTTTTCTTTCCGGCGGACAGCAGCAAAGACTATGTATTGCACGTTCTCTTTCCCTGAAGCCCGACATAATTCTGTTTGATGAGCCGACTTCTTCGCTTGATCCTATTTCTTCAAATAAAATAGAGCAGCTGTTGATTGAACTGAAAAAGGATGTTACGATCATAATTGTAACGCATAATCTTCAGCAGGCTGCACGTACAAGCGACTTCACCGCTTTCTTCTACCTTGGAGAACTTGTTGAATTCAATAAAACGCAGATCCTTTTTTCAAATCCTGCAAAGAAACAAACTGAAGACTATATCTCAGGACGCTTCGGATAACAGATCATTTTTTATTTCGGAAGTGAAAACAGGAACTCAATGCCACCGCCGGTTTTGTTTCTCACGGAAATTTCCCCTTTATGCAGAAGGATTGCATGCTTGACTATTGCCAGTCCCAGTCCTGTACCGCCGTTCTTCCTGGAACGACCTGAATCGATCCTGTAAAACCTTTCAAATACTCTTGGAAGATGTTCTTCCGCAATACCGATTCCGTTGTCGGAAAACAAAAAGTGGTAAAATGACTCATCCTCATTGTAAAGTACAATTCTTACAATGGATTTTTCACCTGCATAATTGACAGCATTCTCAAGAAGATTCTGGAATATTGAAAGGATTAGCGATCGGTCACCTGTGACAATAACCTTATTCAGATTTTCCGTCTCAATACTCATCTCCCTGGCTTCAACTGCAGCTTTAAAATTATTGGTCACTTCATTAATTATTTCACTGATGGCCACTTTTTCTGTCTTGAAAGAGCTGCCGGATTCTTCAATCCTGTTTATGATCGCAATATCATTTATGAGGCTTGCAAGCCTGTCACTCTGGGCAAGTGCCTTTTCAATAAAATACTTCTGCTTATCTGCCGGCATTACGGGATCATTGATAAGAGTTTCGAGATATCCCTTGATTGAAGAAACGGGTGTCTTGAGCTCATGAGCAATATTGGAAGTCATTTGTTGCTTGATAAGCCTGCTTTGCTCCATTTCCGTAATATCGCTAAGGATAACTTCAAAATTTTTATCATGAAAAACCACACACTGAACTTTGTAAAACTTGCCATTCTTTCCAATCTGATATTCAGCCTTGGGCAACCGTGATGAGGTTACTTCTGTTTCAAGTTGTTTATCAATAAATTCACCTACCTTTCTGAATTCTTCAATTTTAAAGAAATCTGCACCGGATACCGACAGCTCACCGGATATCATGTTCATATAATGAATAAAATTGTTATTTAAGAGGATCCTTTCTTTATCTTTTGAAAAGAAAGCAATCCCTTCATTCAGAGCATAAAGGTGATTTAAAAGCTTTTCTCTTTCATTCACAAGATCGTTTTTGGTCCTTAAAAGATTATTGTAGATCTCCAGAATCTTTTCACTTATAACTCCAAGTTCATTTCTGGGAAACTTCTGATTGAAATCAACCGGTTCGTTATTATCAATTTTCAATACAAAATCTTCCAGCCTGGTAATCGATTCTGAAAACATGGTTGTAAACCTGTTTGTTATATATAAAAATATCAGCCAGATAAGTACAAAAGAAAGGATAATGAGAATAAAGAAATTCACTTTTGCTTTTAGGAAATTAACAACTTGTATATCATAGACCTCTGCCGCCCTGACATAGTAGTTACCAAAATATTTTGACAGGTAATAGTATTCTTTTCCGGTAGTTGCTGATTTCCTGACAGATGTGCCAAAATCAGAATAAAGCGATCCTGCTATCTCCGGCCTGTTTTTATGATTTTCCATTTCCCCCCAGTCATGAAAAACATTATCATAAATTACGGTGCCATCGGGGTTTACGACAGTTATCCTTAAGTTTTCCTGAGGTAACAATTTAACCAGTGAATCGATGAGATGAAAATCCCCTTTTTCAGATATAGAATTGACTCTGATATAGTTATCAACTATCTTAGTTATGTTTTCCAGTTCGTCATTCAGAGTCGAGATCCTGAACCCCTTCTCCCTGTTATACATATAAAGAAGGATGAAGGTAGTAAACAGGATAAATACAATAGAATAACAAAGGAAAAGTAAATTTCGGAATTTATTGCGGGTAGTCATTTTCTTAAATTAATTCATTAGAATTCAAAAAAGTAGCCACAACCTGTCTTGTTTCGTAATAAAGAACCGTACTGTCCAAGTTTGGTTCTCAGTCTGGCAATATTTACATCTACAGTCCGTTCAGTGACAATGACATCCGGCCTCCAGATTTTCGAAAGCAACTCTTCTCTGGAAAAAACTTTACCCTGGTTTTCAAGTAAAGTCCTAAGAATTTCATATTCCTTTTTAGTAAGTTCAACACGTTCATCGTTTATTATCAGTCTTTTGCGGACTATATCCAGATCGATTCCATTAAAATGCAAAATAGATTTGGTGTCAATCTTATCAGTATATGATCTTTTTAGAACAGCCTTTACTCTCGCAGTTAATTCATTAATAGAAAAGGGTTTGGGTACATAGTCATCTGCACCAAGGCTGAATCCGGCCAGAATATCATTTTCGGTATCCTTTGCAGTAAGAAAAATCACAGGGATATCGATTTTCAATTCCTTTCTCAGCATTTCAGCAAACTTAAAACCGGACATAGGTCCCATCATTACATCGAGAAGGACCAGATTAAAAATTCCAAGCGGTCTTTTCATAGCTTCTTCTGCAGAATGTGCAATTTCAGTCTGATAGCCCTCATTGCTGAGATTATACTGAAGAATTTCACATAAATCCGCCTCATCATCAACTATCAGGATCTTTTCCCCTTTATAATCCATCTTATTTAATATCAGCTATTTTCTGTTCCTGCCTGGTGAGTTCCAAATCCCTTATGCCTGATGTCTGTTCCCTGCATTGAATAGATCGATGCTTCTGCAATATTTGTTGCGTGGTCAGCTATCCTTTCCATGTTGGTAATTATATTCTTCAGGTCCATATAACTCAGTAACATTTCCCTAGTTTTTTCACTGACTTTTGCTCTTGAAACACTGTTTTTGAGAAGCTTTCGGTTCATATCATCAACTATCTCATCATTTTTAATGGTCCATTCTGCATAAGAATCATCATTATTCATAAAAGAAAGAAGTGATTTTTCAACCATGGTCACTCCGGATACCAGCATATTCATTAAAACATCCTGCATAGCTTCGTATTCCGTAGTTTTCTTAATTGAATCAACCGAATTAACGATATTTAATACAATATCTCCTATTCGTTCAAGATTTATTGATATGCGGTAAACTGCATTAAGCTTTCTGATATCGGACGCCACCGGCTGATAAAGTATTATTGAATTAATGAACTTATCACTCATTATAACTTCATATTCATCAATTTTTTTCTCGTTTTCCTCAATTGAAGATACGATAATTGCTATTTCATTTTGATCGTTCAGTGACATAAGCTTTTCAAGAAGAGCCAACTGGGTCAGAACAATATCTCCCATCTCTTCTAAACTCTTTATGTTATCGATAATAGCTTCATCTTTTTTTGTTGTCATAACCAGTTCCTTATTTATAATTTTCAATCATCAGATTGTAAATTTACAATAACTTGCTGCAAAGTTAATTACATTATGATTACGATTACTTGATATTTGTTACCTTAATGTTACATTACTGTGAATATTTTACAAAGTCCGTAAGTGAGTAATTTTTTGATTTAGTTTTAAACTTCAAAATCATCAGACTTTAAAATAATAACCATGCCCTGGCTTATTTCGAAGGCAGTTTCCGTATTCTCCCAGTTTGACCCTCAATCTTGACATGTTCACATCGACAGAGAATTTCTTGACTTTTTTATCATCACCCCATACTTTTTTAAGTATCTCTTCCCGTGAAAAGATGTTTCCCGGATTCTCAAAAACCATCCTGAGAATGTCACACTCTTTTTTGGTAAGCTCAGCATATCCATCATTCATTAATAGTCTTCTCAGAGATATGTCAAGTTTGATATTTCCTAAATTTATAATATTGTTCTTTGTTTTATCTTTATTCTGGTATCTTTTCAGCACTGCACTTACTCTTGCATTTAATTCATTTATGGAAAATGGTTTTGTTATATAATCATCAGCTCCTATATTGAAACCCGCAAGAATGTCATTTTCACTGTTTTTTGCAGTGACCCTTTGGGGGCCATTTCCCCCAATGCTCTGAGGCTAAAAAATAAGTATTTACCCACTGTTTTTGCAACCAATAAAGTAAAAAGCAAATTTTGATGCTCTGCTTTGGTCAAAATGTAACAATAACTTAACAATATATCCTTAATTATCGCAAAGTCAAGTTTTAAATTTGATTGCCTAACGTGAATAAAGATATATACAATATGTCATGACCTTTCTGTATATTGTAATCGGGTTGATACTTATTTTTGATTTCATTAATGGATTTCACGATTCTGCAAATTCCATTGCAACAGTAGTCTCAACTAAAGTTCTTTCTCCAATATCAGCAGTCGGACTTGCAGCAATATTTAATTTTGTCGCATTTCTTATCTTTCCGTTAAAGGTAGCGACAACCATGGGTAAAGGAGTAATAACCTCTGAGATTGTCTCATTAACGCTGATAGCATCTGCAGTTATTGCAGCAATAACATGGAATCTGATTACCTGGTGGCTGGGTCTGCCATCAAGTTCTTCACACACTTTGGTTGGCGGATTAGTTGGTGCTGCAATTGCAGGCAGCGGATTTGATTCAGTAATTTGGCCGGGAGTCTTAAAAATTGTCATATTCATTGTAGTTGCTCCTGTAATGGGAATGATAATTTCATTTGTAATTTCAGTAATCGTACTGCATATTGTAAAGAAATCGACCCCCTCAGGCGTAGATAAACATTTCCGGAGATTACAGTTGTTGTCTGCATCAGCATTTAGTCTTGGTCATGGTGGAAATGATGCTCAGAAATCAATGGGGATAATCTGGGTGGCGTTAATTGCCACTAATCAGGTTGCCAGGGATGCACCTATTGCCCTATGGATTGTATTGTCCTGTCATGCGGCAATCGCTCTTGGAACATTATTTGGGGGATGGCGAATTGTTAAAACTATGGGACAAAAAATAACAAAATTAAAACCATTTGAAGGCTTCTGTGCAGAAACTGCCGGAGCATTGACCCTTTTTGGTGCTACACATTTTGGTATTCCAGTCAGTACAACTCATACAATCACGGGTTCTATAATAGGTGTAGGAGCAACTAAAAGACTTTCTGCCGTGAAATGGGGAGTTACAAGGAAGATTTTTTGGGCATGGATACTGACAATACCTGTATCAGCATTGATTGGGTCCGGAATGTATTATTTCCTGAAAATAATCCTTTAAAGAGAATTTCATAACGAAAACCAGGGTTCAAAATAAGGAAGAACATGATGAATATATTGACCCAAATGAACATTACAGTCAAATGTTGGAACTATATACCATGTTACCACCTTTCCCATTCAGGAAAAAGCAGAAGAGGTCAAAATCCGCCAGGCAATCCTTAAACAAAAAGAGTCCCTAAAAAAAATAATCTGACAATATAGTTTTGGAGTTCCCGGCATATATGGAAAAGCCTGTGGCATTAACCATATCTGGCCGGCATAAACTGACCACAAAAAGCTGGAATTAAGTGCTTGTTTTTTAGTTATATATGATAAATGTAATTTGACATGTCAAATGTGGTCAAGATGACTGGCTTGTGCACATGGAGTGAAAATTATTCGTATCGGAGTGATTCAATAGGATTCCTGGTTGCTGCCCGCCAGCTCTGAAGACTCACTGTAATAACTGCAATCAATACTGCTAAAAAACCTGCCATTACCAATATCCACCAGCTAAGTTCAGTTTTGTAAGCGAAATTCTGCAACCATTTATATAGAACAATAACTGCTATCGGGGTGGCAATCAGGAACGCAACACCTACCCATTTGACAAAATCCTTGTTCAGCAAAACAAGAATTTCTGACGTTTCAGCTCCAGTCACTTTTCGTATCCCTATTTCTTTTGTCCGGCGATCGATGGAAAAAATCGCCATGCCAAGGATCCCCATTATCGAAATAACAATGGCGAGGAATGCAAATGCCGTGGTTATGTTCCTAAGGTGAATTTCAGCCTCGTATTTCAGGTTAAGCAAATCATCGAAGAAATCGTACGAGAACTCCCGTTTATCCCTGTATTTCATGAAAGTATCATGAATGAATTTGATTGTTCCGGATTTGTTTTCAGGTGCGATACGCACATTCATCGTCATAATATTTTCAGGGTTGTTTGTCATTACGAGAGGTCCGATAGGATAGCGTAGAGGCCTGAAATGAAAATCTTTCACAACACCGACTATAACATTATCACCTAACCTTTGCCCTATCGGATCATCAAATCGGAGTATTTTTTCGGCAGTTTCATTTATGACAATTGGAATAGAGACAGTATATTCCTTACCTTCTTTCCTTTTTTTACCATTATTTTCACCTTCTTTCCAGTAATCTCTGTAATTCATTTGCAGGAACCGGCCCTTTGCAATTTCAAGCTTATAGGTCTTTGCAAAATCCTCGTCAACAAACAGAATGCCAACCTGCAATGTATCGGTTCTTCCTTTAAAATTTAAAGGTATTCCATATCTTAAAGCATAATCAACAGGAGCATAAGTGCTTGCTGAAACACTTATTATCCCCGGATTTTTAAGCAGCTCTTCCTTGAATAATTTGTTATCGTACCATAAGCCTGTTGGTACAACCACTACATTTTTGTCATCAATTCCCAGATCTTTATTGTGTATATAATTGAGTTGTTTGACAAACATAAAGGTTGCGATAATAAAGAATATAGCTATGCTGAACTGTGCTGTAACAAGAACCCTGATGAAATTGATTTTTGACCCTGTAGTACTGCCCCCCCGGAATATTCCTATCGGATTTAAAGATGAAAGATAAAAGGAAGGATAAATTCCTGCTATCACCCCTACCATAAAAGTCAGAAAGAAAAGGGTTGTCGCAAACCTCACAGAGATTCTTAATACAAGCTCTTTCCCTGAAAGTTCATTAAACCACGGAAGAATAATCCAGATGATAAGCAGGGCGATAATAGTTGCCAAAAAGGTCTGAAATACTGATTCTGCCATAAACTGACGAAAGATTCCAGATCTTCCGGCTCCGTTTACTTTTTTTACGCCGATCTCGGTAGCGCGTTCCGATGCCCTGGCAATGGATAATACAGAAAAATTAAGTGAGGCCATCAGGACTATAAGCAAAGCTAATCCTGAGAATATCCAGACATATTTATAGGATCCCTGGTTTTTGTCATAAAAGTAGTTCTCATAATCTGAATGAAGATGGATATCAGCAATTGGCTGGAACATCAGCTTATCTGTACTTTTTGAATATTTACTTATCTGATTTGTAATGGAATTGAGAAATTCACTATCTATCCTCGCGCCTTTTTTAAGCTTGATATACACTCTGTTACTATTATCAGTCCAGCTGTCTGTAAATCCTGCTAATCTGCTGTTTTTCTCAGAGACAATGCATCCGAAATCAAGATGGCTTTGTTCTGGTACATGTACAACACCGGCCACAGTATAAACCTCTTTTGAGTATTTGTCACTTATAACGATCTGCCCTAATGCAGATTGGTTCCCAAATAACTTCTTTGCCACCTTTTCCGACAGTATAATATTGTCAGGATTTTTTAAAGCTTTTTTGGGAGATCCCTCAATAAAAGTGAATCCGTTAAATATCCTGAAAAAATCATCATCACTCCAGGACATCCTGGCTTCAATTTTTTCGCCCCCTGATTCTTTTTGCAACGGCGAATCTTCTGAATTAGTGCTGATATAAGTCGCATATTCAATCTGAGGGTAGTCCATTTTCATAGTTTTTGCGACAGGGCGGTAACAGCCAGGTGATTTGACTGTCTCTTCTCCCTGTTTTGAAAGAGTCAGCACCCTGTAAATACGTTGATAATCGGAATGGAACTTTTCGTAGCTCAGCTCATTGAACACCCAAAGGTATATTATCAGACTGGCTGTTATTCCAATTGTAAAACCTGTAAAAGTTATAATGGAATATACAGGTTTTCGTGCCAGGTTACGAAAAGCGATTGTGATAAAATGGGTCATTCCATTATTATTTAATTAACATTAAAATATCTTCAAAATCAGAAACCGATTCTGCCAGTTTTTTCAATTCGTTCTTTTTTCCCTCAGAAGCTGTGGATTGTTTGAAATATTCAGATTTTACGCGTTCTTTGAGATCCCTGCCTTTCAGCGAAATCATGATTTCCCCTTTTCCCCCTGTCATATCCGCTGAAGGCCAGACAGGAACACCACCATCTAAGTCATTCTTAAGGATCTCAGGTGAATAATCGAACGGATCGCTGTTAATAACTGATAATTGATGATTTAGCTTTGAATAGAGAGCATAATAAATTTTTAGAGTCTTATTTTTTCTTGTATTCGGGCAATCATAACTGTCCTTTGTAAAAGTTAAGAAGATATATTTATCTGTTTCAATCAATTCTCCCAATATGATCTTTCCCTTAAGGTCAAAACCCGGATCTACTCCCTGCTGCCTTGTCGCTTTATATGAGCCTAGATCTAAAACTAAAACAGGTATTAATCTGTTTGGGGGAACTACCAAGAAAACAGTATCATTAAAGGCGTCACGGAAATATGTCCTGCCACTGAAATTATAATAATTGCCAAAATCTGTTCCTCTCTCTAACGATTTTGTATAATTAACAAGTTTTTCATATTGTACGAATGTTGCAAGAGTATCACCATCCCTGTTGAATATTGCAAGCATATTATTATCCCAAAGCCTTTTCGAATAAGTATTGCCATCTATCCATTTAATATTAATGCCCTGCGATAATTGACCCAGGCTTGAAGCGCTTGTTGTTGACCCCATTCCTCCTGCTTTAAGCTGTCTTGGTGCAGTTTCAGTTCTGCCGTGATTCAGATCGAGAATATTTTTCCCCTGTCCGATAATTCTTACAGGATTCTCAGGATTATATTTTATTATTTGTCCGATTTGATTTGCAGAACAATCATATTCCATTAAATACTCCTGTCCGGCTATGTTATTGAAATAATAATAGTATACTTTATCACCAATGCTTGTCACATTTATATTATATGCACCTATAAATGTAAATTCTGAAAAAAAGACAATTTTGTCCGGCGTACTTTTTAGTCCGGTAAACTGGTTTTTGACAATTGTGTTGATATAATTGCCTTTATGGTCATAATGAATGATCCCGAACTGGTTAGATGCAATAATATAATTATCTGTAAGATGATATATAAACCTGATATCTCTACTGAAAGATGAATCAGGAGGCGGTTGGATGCGTAAATAAGTTATTTCGGAAGCAACATCTGATAATTTAATCTCTTTTACATTTTCAAGATTTCCTGCAATATCAATTACTAAAGGTGGATGAGCAGGATCAACTGAACGGTCTTCCTTGTAATGTATTGCAACATTTGAATCAACTGTCCTGCCTGCAAACTGTTTTTCACTGGAAGCTTTTTCATCAGACTTATTCTTCTTCTCCTGAAGTAAAATTTCTTCAGTTAATTCCTTTTCGTTGGTTTTAAGGCGATTGCGATGACAGGAGGGATTGATCAGACACACAATTACCAATATTAAACAAATTGTGTTGCGTTTCATTTTACAATTATTATTACCATGTCCCTGTCTTTTAGACCTGTTGCAAGAGAAATCTGTTTTTTTCTTTGATCAGGAGACATAGTCCCTTTTGTAAATGCTTCAGAATTAACATAATCCTTTATTATTTTACCTGATACGAGCTTCATCATATCACCCCTTGGAGAAATAAAATCAGGCCAGAATGGCATTCCTCCGTCAAGGTCATTTGTAATGCCTTCAGGCGTAAATGTGAATCCGGGCTGATGATATAATTTTCTTTCCTTTTTATAAAAAATAGCATTATAAAATTTTACTTTATCTTTTTCCCTTGCGACAGTACAATCATAATTTTGGGTGTATCTGATAAATAAATAGTCTTTTGTCTCATGCAGTGAATGTAAAATATATTTTTCAGACAAATCAAAATCCGGATTAAGACCATCCATATAATTGACTTTATATTCTCCGAAATCAATTATATAAACCGGCAACAACCTGTTAGGCGGAATCAGTCTGAAGAGAGTATCATTATACTCCGGTTTAATGGTCAATAATCCTTCATAATAGTAGCTGTCTAATCCGGAAAGATCTCTCCATTCGGATTTACTGAAATTCTCAATGCGCCCATAATCTGAAAATTTGCAGATAGTATCTCCCGAGCTATTATAAGTAACCAGTGATGCTCCGGATCCTCCTGCATTCCATTTATTGTTTACTCCGGCCCACATATTTTGACCTGCTCCATATACCCTGTCAAAACCTCCCTCGAAAATGCTGTTTGTTTTAAACAAAGTATCTCCCGGAATAGCTTTAAATGCGTGAACTTCAGGAGGCGATTCAAAAAATATATTTTTAACGAATTTTGGCCTATATTTCATTATCATACTTTTCCCATTGTAACCATCCTGAAAACGAAAAAAGAGATTTCCTTCTGACAAAGTAACAGGAATCTGCGGACTTACCCCAAAAAAATCCCTTCCAAGCATAACAGCACCTCCATAAAACTCAATACCTGTTTGGTTTTTCCAGATTGTTTCCTTGTATTCTCCGGACATATTAAAACGGGTTAGTCCGTACAAACCCTGAAAAATAATTTGTTCTCCATCCGATGTGAACGTTGACATCAGATCTTCCCTTTTATAAAAAGGTTCATAAAGCATTGAGGTATCATGCGGCGTCTGAAGTTTAACATATCTGATTAAAGAAGCTATATCTGAAAGCCTTAATAGATGTATATTATTAACTGTCCCTAATATGTCGAGTTCTAAAGGAGGATTATTTGGATCGACCTCCCTGTTTTCTTTGTACCGGATGCTTGTCTTAAAGCTAACAGGTGTCTCGGTTTTTTGCTTGTCATGCGAAATATTTTCCGTTTTTTTCTTCTCCTTTTCCTGCGCTCCGATCTCGTTAATGAGTTTTTTTTCGTTGGTTTTAAGACGGTTATGACTACATGATAAGCTAACAATAATTGTCAAGGCTGATATATAGAATATTAAATGCCGTTCAATACTTTTTATTGTTTCACTTCTGAATCTCATTGATTCTGCAGTCATGGTAAGCTTGAAGGGTACTATTGGGCTCAAATTACCAGGCCGAACATTGCATAGTAATTTTTTTTCTCTGATCATATTATTTCTCAACCCATGTTATGGTGTTTGTTAATCTGGAATATCGAAACGTCATCGCTTATACTCATCTTTTTAAGCTATTAAGCCCCTTTAGGGGTTAAGGTAAGATACTACTCATAGCGCAAGACTTCAACAGGATTAATACGTGAAGCTTTATAAGCATTGATATACACCGTTAAAAGCACTATGATGGCAGAAATAGTAAAGGAAGCAACAAAAGTCAGTGGATTAATATTTGTTCTGAATGCAAAATCATATAGCCATTTTATTACAAAATAAAGTGTCATGGGAATCAAAATCAAAGCTGCAGCTATCGAAAGACAAAACAGATTTATTGCGACAAATACTTTGTTATGTCGGAAAAATCGTAAAGCAGATTTGAAATAGTTTTTTAACATGGTACCCTTTTTTTGCTCATAATTTCTATGATCAAAAAAAGATGATCTGGTCATTAACCTGTAAAAAATCTCAAAAAAGGTGCCACTAACATATAAATCTGTTTATCAATAATATATAAAAAAAGGCTGTTGTTTGTTGTAAAAATATTTTACAATTAGATTAAAATTATTTTACAATATGGTCGATTTTTCAATAAACTTAGTCGATCCTTGCAAAGGCCGGATGAGTTGACCACACTTAGCCGGTCATTTCAAAATTAACGCACAATGCTATGGTACAATTAATTAATTCCAGCCAATGATGGTCAATTTTTCCGGCGAGAGGTGGTCTTGACCACATATGGCCGGATCTTATTGACCACAAAAAGCCGGAATTAAGTGCTTGTTTTTTAGTTATATATGATAAATGTAACTTGACTGACCAGATGTGGTCAGGATACCCGGCTTTTGCAGTTCATACAAATAGTTTTTCTTAAATAATCACCTTTAAAAAACATATAAATGAGTTGTCTGCATGAAAAACAGGTGTGGCAAGACTCTTAAAACTGATAAAAAGGTTTTACCTTTCATAACTTAAAAATCTTCTTGCTATGAACAAAAAAGTAATAATTCTCCTTGTCTCAGTTTTTATTTGTACAACATTGGTTCATAGTCAGACTAATAAGCAGCTTACAAATGAGCAGAAAGAATGGCTGTCAAAGGCAAATCGCCACGAGAAAAATGGATGGATTTATTTGCATATTGAAGGTACTCCACGGGAGCGGGGCTTTCAACATGGCTATCTGCTTGCTGACGAAATAACAGAATCCCTTAGTGCCATGAAGAAGATCTGGGAGTACCAAACGGCTACAGATTGGTCATGGCTGGTAGAGAAGACTGCAAAAATGTTCACGATAAAAGTAGATTCTGAGGATATGGCGGAGATTGATGGAATTGTTGAAGGTATGAAGACAGCCAATGCTTCCACTACAAGAGATGAACTTGTAACCTATAATGACTGGCTGGAACTGATAGGTTACTGGTGGCCTACTGTAAAAGGCTCCATTTCTCCTAATTCAACGGAACCCATGAAGGAATCATGCAGCTCATTTATTGCGACTGGAAATATGACAGCTGACGGTAGGATTGTTCTCGGGCATAACACCTGGAGCAGCTATTACTATCCTTACTCTAATATCATCATTGACATAGTTCCAACAAGGGGCCATCGAATCCTAATGCAAACTTCTCCCGGTTTTATACATAGTGGAACAGACTTTTTTGTCACCGATGCAGGACTTGTTGGTTCTGAAACAACTATTGATGATTTCTTCCCATTTGACCCAAAGGGAATTCCCGAATTTGTACGTGTACGGCGTGCTATGCAGGACGCTTCGACGATCGAAGAATGGTGTGATATAATGAAGAAAGGAAACAACGGAGGGTATGCAAATGCATGGCTCCTTGGGGACATAAGGACGAATGAAATTGCATGGTTTGAAATTGGATTGAAATATGTTGGCTACGAGAAAAAGAAAGATGGTTATTTCTCAGGATCAAATATAGCTGAGGACCTGAAGATATTACGCCGTGAAACGAAAACCAATGAATTGGATATTAAAAATCCTGATGTTGCCCGGCGGGTACGATGGAAGCAATTGATGAAAGAGTATGCAGGCAAAATTGACGTTGAGACTGGTAAGGCATTTCTCTCAGATCATTTCGATACTTACCTGAACACTACAATCCCTGACTCACGTACTATTTGTGGTCATTTTGAGCTGGATTCGCAGGCATCCGGAACTTCTGAACCATTTCGACCGCTGGGAGCATACGATGGGAAAGTCGTAGACGCAACAATGGCAAAAAATATGTCATTTGTAGCTCGCTGGGGATCACCATGCGGAATTCCATTTGATGCAGGCAAATTCCTTGAAGAACATCCGCAATTTGATTGGATGAATGGGTTACTTAAAGATCGTCCGACTCAGCCCTGGACTACTTTCAAGGCTGGAGAGATAAAATAAAACAGACAAAATGAGTCTTATCTTTTTATTCTTGTCAGGAATTGTTGACAACTTTCTAAATAATAATTCATTACATTATAAGCTGATTCCTCAATAGTTCAGCTGGTTATTGTAAAATCAGGTGGTGTTGAGCACCTTTGTCCGGACTGATAACACTTGACATACATAACAAACAACAGGAATTTAACTCCGGATTTGGGTGGTCAATTTATTCATGCTAACCTTGATCAAGGCAGTGGCTTTTACAATTAAGTCTCCAGCATTTATATTTTTCCTGAGACCATTTATCCCTACTTTCTTCTGAGTAATCTGAAAATACCGGTAATAAGTTTATAAACTCCAAAAAGCATTCCCACAACTATTGCAAGTACAACAACGGTCAGCCAGACAGGATGATTAAGTATGGTAATAATGAATCCTATAGTTCCATCAATTTTATTTTGTTTCTCTGTTTCTGTCGAGATATCAGGCGATCTTTTATTAAAGTCCAGATCCTTGATTTTATTTAAAAAGCCTTTCTGAACAGAAGTTTCCAGACAGAAAATATGAATTTCGTCAGTCAGTTTTGAAGCTATCAGTAAATCACGTTCTAACTCATCCCAGCTCAATGCTGCAAGTTCAATACCCTGGATCTTGACTCCCCCTCCTGTACTTCCAAGTGCTATTGGCATGTTATCACGATGATATAATGGAATTATTCCAGGGTTACCCATTGCGCTCGTGTATAGCATTGGAATTTCCTTGTCAGTCTCTATATCCACAATACCCAACAGTTTCTGAACTGAAGAAGTTTTCCTGACTCTTTCTCCATAAATAAATGGAATGATGTAACTTTCAACTGAATAGCCATCTGCTTTCATCCTCGCAATTAGTGAATGGTAAAGTTGTTTACCATCCCTGACAGATTTATTATCAAAGAGTCGCTTATAAACCTTCCAGGCCAATTTCCATGGATGAGACAGAGCTAACTTTTCATCATTCATGTCAGGTTCTAAATCCAAACCTATACCGACCCATTTTAAATTATTATCCGAAGTCCATTTTATAAAATCATCATAGCGTTTTTCAGCTTTTTTGCCATTATACATATTAAACCAGTAGCCATCTTCCTCAGGCAGCAGGAGCCATGCAACGAGTGGAATACCTGCTTTGTTCAGCTTCTGTATTGTTTGGGTTCTTTCAGGACTGAAATCATGTAATCCAATCCGGATTGCTGCCTTCATATTGACCAGTTCCTTAACAAGCGATGTATCAGCAAAAAGTTCATTAAAATCTTTCCCCTGAAGCTCACAAAAAAATGAAATCCGCGGTTTGCTGGCATATCCCAATATGAAAATAAGCGATAAGGTAACCAAGAGAAAGACTTTTTTCATTAAACGGGTTTTAATAAAAATTGGATTAATTGCTTTTCTAAAGTATGCTTAAATCAAATTTATATAAAATTTATTTGTGAATATCGAAACGCGTTTTATTCTACAAAGGATTCATGATTATTCCGGAGGTTACTAATTACGGGCAGCCAGTCATCAATATTATTGGTTTTGTGATCAGCCTGCAAAAGAGGCCATCCTGATCAAATTTGGCCGGCCTGATTTCACGGAATAGACAATACAAAACAACAAGGATCCAGCTAGGTCTCCCGGTGGTCAATTTGAACTGGCCAAAGTTGGTCAAGGTTATTGATATTCAAACTCAGTTAAATAAAATTGCTATTAGCTTTATTATAGTTAAAATTTGATAATAACATAAATAGACCTTATGTTGGAAGAGCCGGTGCCACTGACCACTTTTGGCCGGATTATTTTGACCACCTCAGGTCGGAGTTAAATCCTTGTAATATAGTTTTGTATGTTAAAGACAATCTGACCTACAGAGTGTGGTTATGGCTGCCGGTTTTTGCACTCACTGCATGACAGAATCCTCCTTTAGACCCACCTCTGCTCCAAAGACAATCTTGTTAAAAAGATACCCCGGATCTTGGAAATGTTCCATTATTAGTTAACTTTGCAAAATGGAACAACGACGAAAATTAATTTTCTTCAGGACCTATTTCAGGGATTTTATCGACTCTTTACCCAATAAGGTTCAGGAAAAAATAAATGTCGTGTTGTTTACAGTAACTGTTGCACCCCGGATACCGATCAAGTTTTTTCAACATATCACCGGGACTGATGGACTATATGAAATAAGAGTCGAATTTGAAAGTAATATTTATAGAATATTCTGCTGTTTTGACAGAGGTAACCTTGTCATTCTACTTAATGGATTCCAAAAGAAGAGTCAGAAAATTCCAAAATCAAAAATCGACAAAGCCCTGAAAATCAAAGAAGAATATTCCAATATGAAAAGTAAAATTTGAGAGCTATGAAAAAAGAAAAAGACATAACAACATTTGATGCATATCTAGATGAAACTTATGGGAAAGTTGGCACCAAGACCAGGACTGATTTTGATATCAAAGCAAAAGCCTTTGCAATCGGAGAGATAATTAAAGAAGAACGCAGGCTTTCCAAGATGACTCAGGAAGAACTTGCTAATCGTACCGGGACTAAAAAAAGTTTTATCTCAAGGATAGAAAATGGGCATTCTGACATTCAGCTTTCTACCCTCTACAAACTTATTGAACAAGGACTCGGAAAGAAAATAAACCTTTCAATCCGGTGACAAATTCTTAACAGAACAGCACACGGACAATGGGCAAAAGGTTGGCTAAGATGATCTTCCCTTGACGACCTTCAAACATCGTAAAAAAGAGAAAATAATACTTTTAACCGCTACAGATATCTGCAGAGGTTATAAAATCCGTCCCTCGTTGACCACTTCAAATTCCGGTCTGATAACACTTAATATAAATAATAAAACAACAAGGATTTGACTCCAGTTTTGGGTGGTCAATTTAATTCATTTAAATCAAATGAGGGGAAATGATTTTTATATCTTACAAACATATTCGATTTCAAATTGTCGACAATCCGGAGACCAGAAACCTATAAAAAAACGGGGCGGAACCGAAAAGCCATATGAGTAGGAAAAATAACCTTAAAAAACAACATTATGCCAACAATCGTAGTTCGTCACAAAGTAAGAGACATAAATGCTTGGCTCAATGGCCATCAGGACAGAGTTAAAATCTTTGCAATATAGTTTTGTATATTAAAAACAATCTGACCGGTTGAATGTGATCATGCTCTCCGGTTTTTACATCCTGAGTCCTGAATTTATTTGCTGCAATCGGTGGAATAATACACATTCGGACTACCGGAGGCATAAATCGCCAACTCTGAGGGAGGGAAGGGCAAAGCCCACACGCAAACCTTGTACAGAGTTGGCATGTCCTCGATTGACAGATACTTGCTGCTGGTAGAACTGGTTGCCAGGCTTTCATTATGTGAAATATCCAGAGTGGTAATCTGGTTGGCACCACATGAAAGAATTTCCAAGACAGTATTATGGGATACATCCAGACTGGTCAGAATATTATGATCGCAGAGCAAGTCAAATAATGAGACATTATTTGAAACATCGAGGCTGGTAAGATTATTATGGCTGCATTTTAAAGTGTATAATAAAACAATATTAGATAAAATAAGACTGGAAATTAAATTATTGCTGCAGTCTATATACATTAATTTGCTGTTGTCAGTCAGATCAAGGCTTGTGATTTTATTGTTTCCGCAAATCAGAGTTCGAAGTGACGGGAAGCCTGATAAATCAATGCCGGAAAGGTTATTATCCTCGCAACTCAGCACTTTCATAGCTGTATCACCTGTGACATCTAATGTTTCAAGTTTTGAACCGGTACAAACCAGATATTCCAGAAAACTGTGCCCCGATGCATCAAAATGTGTGATCTGGGTTCCGCTGAAATCAAGATTACCCAGCATTTCATTCTTTGAAATATCCAGCTCTGACATGGATTGGTTATCATGAAGATCCAGGAATTGCAATGCAATGCATTTTGAAATATCAAGGGAACTAAGCCCATTCCTGTAACAATCAAGGTCCGTGAGTGCAGTATTGCTGGTAACATTAAGCGTATTTATCGGGTTGTCGGCGCATAAAAGTGATTTCAATAATGAATTCTGAGACACTTCCAGTCCGGATAATTGATTGGCTCTACAGTCGAAATACTTAAGCGCCAGATTATGTGATACATCAATTGAGGTAACATGATTACCTGCAAAATTCAGATAAGACAGATTAATATTCCCTGACACATCAAGGGAACTCAGCTGGTTTGAACTGCAGTTCAGATAAACCAGCTTTGTATTCTTTGAAATATCCAGGGAAGTAAGCTGATTATAGGAACAATCTAATGTATCAAGTTTGACAAATGCTTCAATCCCTGTAAGATCAGTGATTTTTTCATCGGTAAGATATAGAGCTAGTACTGCTTCAGCTTCAGCCTGGCTGATAATGCTGTCCTTGTCAGTATCAATCCCTTCCCTGATAAGTATATCAAGAAAAGTATTGTCAGGGATCTTTACGGTATCCGGCCCGTTCTTTTTACACTGCGACAGGATAAGGAGAACCGGTAAACTAATAATGAATTTATATATTGGTTTCATGGCAAAGGAATTAAGTTAAGCCTTATAACCCTGATATTTCATTTGCTCCAGCAAGTCAGCCACAATTGAAAACCCAACGATTATCAAAAATCATCCCTGCAGAAAACTAAATTTTGTCAGAAATTTGAATTTCATTTAAAAGCCAAGTTAGAAAAAGTTCTGCAGAATGTCCTAATAATTCTGAAAATATGGTATTTCCACTGGGATGAAATGATGCAGTATAATCCTTCGGATTCTGGATTAATAGGGCCGACCCGGGGTATTTGCCCCGATGGCTGGCATATATCGACATCTAAAGAATGTAATACTATGATTGATTATCTTGGGGGATACCCTGATGGATGGCTAATTGCTGATGGAAAATTAAAGAATACAAGTACACTCTGACAGGCGCCTAATACAGGTGCCACCAACGAAAGTGGCTTTTCTGGTTTACCAGGAGGATTTTATTATAGCGACTTCGGATTTGTGGGGTTTGAAGGTATAGGTTTATCGGGGTTTTAGTGGTCTTCTACTTATGAGGGAACCATCACAGATGTTCAAACCCCAACTGACTCTGATATTGGGAGAAAGTACTGCATTGTAGAAAAGCCAGTGCCCCTGACCACTTTTGGCCGGATTATATTGACCACCTCAGGTCGGAGTTAAATCCTTGTAATGTAGTTTTGTATGTGAAGGACAATATGACTGGCTGGATGTGGTCAAATAGACCGTCTCTTTCAATAAGACTCATATTTCGATTTCTTGCATTGTGGTGCGCCTTGGGGTCATGTTTTTGGTGTTCTGCTAGTTAGGTAAGCAATTAATGAATAGATAGCAAGAACAATTAATAGCTTGAATACAAAATTTATGAGAGTATCACTTACTGAATGGGACTTAGTGTCAATATCAATGAATTCGTAAACTGCAAAAACAAAACCAGCAAGTGATATTATCCAACCGAGTACTGATATGGGTAAAAAGATTATCCCAATTCTTTTAAACCAGGGTAAATTCATATTTATTTGATTATAATTAAGTAAATAATTAAAACCAGAATTGAAAAAATAATCATAATAACATTTAACCAGACAGGCTTCAGGAAGACAATTGATCGAGGGCTGCCTGATAGTATAAAAACCTTTCGAATGCTGATTATATTTATTAATATAAAAACCATCGGCAGGATGAGAAAAAATGTATAAGCCAGAAATCTTTGTCTTTTCGCAAAATCGAGAATGCTTGAATGTAAACTTGCATTTGGCATGAATAAACTTTTCATGAAGAACATTGAAATAATATAGAGTGGAATTATTAACCACCACCAGCTCAAAACAGTTTTATCTTTTGCGTTTGCAATTGCTCTGGCTAACATATCCTGATGTTTTAGTTGATTGACCTCCGGTTTAGTCATCCTTATTAGTTTTTCTTCAAAATCATCCTTTTCCATATACAATAATGTAAATAGTTAAATTTGGTTGCACTTCTCCCGAAGTTTTTCCAGGCCTCGCGAAAGCAGAGATTTCAAGGTTCCTTCTTTAATAAGCAGAATTTCAGCAATTTCTTTATTCTCCTTACCTTCGAAGTATTTTAAGGAAATTACTTCCTGATACTTAACCGGAAGTTCTTTTAATTCATTTAGGACCGTCATAAACTGGTCATGCTTTTGAAGCTCCATTTCATACTCTTTTCTGTCATCGATAAAACAGGCATTAAAGAGTTCTTTGTCTTCCTCCTCAATTCTTTCTAATATTGAATTATGTCGTTTCTTATCCCGCAGGTACAAATTCAATTCATTTGTTGCAATTCGATAAAGCCAGACTTTTACCGAAGTCCCTTTATAAGAAAAACTGTTTATATCCCTGAATGCCTTGAAAAATGCTTCGGCTGTTATATCTGCAGCTTCGTCAAAATTTCCAATCCTCCGAAGGACATAACCAAAAATAGGTTTATAATATAGCATGAAAAGTTCAGCGAAATCGTCACGATTTGATTTGATCCTATTCAGTAACTCGGCTTCATTCATTTTTGATTTGAATTCTCTTTACCCAATAATGAAAAAGATTCCTATAAGTTGCAAAATAGTCCTTATTGTAGTTAGGATGGGGTTTTAATTTATGTTTTTTCTTCTAAGAATGAGAAAACTATTAACAGACAAAAGACCAAAAAGTCCAATATAAGATAACTTTTGATAAATCGTTCCCCTGAAATGTTCATTTATGCCATTGTAGGTAATCCACAAAACAAAAAGGATGTTTCCTACAAAGGCACACCATGTCAGCTTGGTATAAAATTACAGGAAGCTTGATATAAAAATTTGAGCGGGAAGAAATTCCTTATTTTGCAATCTTTCGTACTTCCACACTATTACCCTCTCCCTGCAAAACAGGACAGCCTTTTGCAAATTCAACAGCTTCTCCTATTGAATCAGCCTTAACAATAATAAGCCCTCCTACCGATTGCTTGGAAATCCCAAATGGACCTTCAATAACCATTTTCTTGGAGTTTTCTGTCTTTACGACCTTAGCATTTTCAAATAATAAACCTGTTCCGCTTACAAATTTATTATTTGCCTGCATGGCATCAATCCAATCTCTGGTCTGTTTCATCCATTCTTGTATTTGCTCGGGAGAGGCAATTTTTTTGCCATCTTCATGCCTCATGATCAGCGCGTACTCTTCCATTTTAACTTTAAAAATTACAATTACTACTTAAGCTTTTTGCAGTATTTCAATATTGAATTTTTTCATTTGCAGGAAAGCCTTCGTCACTCTTTCTGCTCTTGCCGGGTCAGACATTAGCTCCGATAATGAATCTGGAATAACCTGCCATGAAAGCCCGTATTTGTCTTTTAACCAGCCGCACTGACCTTCCTCTCCGTCTTCAGTAAGCCTGTCCCAGTAATAGTCAATTTCATCCTGTGTGCTACAAAAAACCTGAAGGGAAACTGATTCATTGAACTTGAATACCGGGCCCCCATTCAAAGCAGTAAATGGTTGATCGTCGATCGTAAAGCTAACAGTCATTACGGAACCCTCCTCACGGCCATGAAATTCAAATCCCTCTTTCCCGTAGTAACTTATTTTTTCAATTTTCGAATTCCTGAAAATTGATGTATAAAATATTGCTGCTTCCTCAGCCTGATTGTCAAACCAAAGACATGTGGTTATTTTATGTATCATTTTGATTTATAAATTACTCAATATTTCAACTCTGCATGCTTCTTAAAGTTGTCAAGTATTGATTGCCAGCCGCTTTTTTGCATCTCAACCAGATGAGTTCTCTCGGCTTCAAAGCATTCGACAACCTCTGTTTTATCATCCTTCCCCTCGAAGGATATTTCAACCTTTCTTCCATCACCGAGTGTATAACTGATCTTTTTATTTGGGATAACACTATCATAGACCCCAAAAAAATCAAAGCCTGTTCTCCCATCCCTGGCTTCCATCCTGAAATTAAATGACCCGCCTTCCCTTAAATCGTTGACAGCTTTCGGAGTATGCCAATCCTCAGAAGCATAGTTCCATTTTACAATATCCTCGGGTGTCGTCCAGAGTTCCCATACCTTTTTTACAGGCAGGTTAATTTCAGACTTTATTGTAATGATTGTTTTTTCAATTTTCAGATTTGTCATTTTTCGTTGCAATTAAACATCCATTGCACTCCATATTTATCTGCACAGCTTCCATAATAAGCACCCCAGAACATATCTTGGAGATCCATTGTCACTTTTCCTCCCTTTGACAAAGCCTCGAACAACCTTTTCGTTTCAGACTTTGTATCTGGTTCTAACATTATATGAATATTATTCCCGAAATTAAGATTAAATCCCATTGATTCAGGCGCATCAGTGCCCATTAGTAAATGTCCTCCAAGTATAGGAAGTTCAACATGCATTACAAGGTTTTTATCCTCTAAAGCTATTTTTGGCTCATCAGTTGATCCAAAAGTCTCACCAAGCCTGGTGATTCCGGCACCCGAAAATTCCCCTCCAAAAACGGATCTATAATAATTGAATGCCTCTTCAGTATTTCGAGGGAAATTAAGATAAGTACTTACTCTTGACATATATCATAATATTAGTTTGACTTTCTATAAACAAATAGATCCATAAATTGTTTACAGCCAGGCATTCCCAAGAATTTTGAATTCTTAAAAAAATGATCTACTCAGGCACAGGGGTTTGCTTCAAACTGCAAAAGCCTGGCACCTTGACCACCGTTGGCCGGCCAAATATGGTCAATGCCACCGGCTTTTGCAATATTATTTTAACTTAAATGATCATTCCAAAATCCTGAGCGATATCACTTAACATATCGCATCTTCTATTCGTATTTAAGACTTTTGGCAGGATTAGTTCTGATTGCAGTAAAGAGTTGATAAGATATTGCCATTCCACCTACCATTATTGCAATGAACAAGGCAAGAATAAATATCCCTATCGTAAGTTGAATATGATACCCGTAATTAGACAGATATTTTTGCAGTATGAATATTGACAAAGGAACTGAAATTATTGAAGCAATAAGAAGGAGTTTCATAAATTCATTTGATACAAGATGGACTATTGAACTCCCCGTAGCTCCCAGAACCTTCCTTAGACCCAATTCGCGCGTTCTTTGTTCAATAGTGAAAGTAGCCAGACCAAAAAGTCCGATGCAAGCAATTAAAATAGCCAGCACAGAAAAACACTTCAAAAGGATTCCGGTTCTTTCTTCCACCCTGTACATCTTATCTATTTCCTGATCGAGAAATTTATAATCGAAAGGATTTAGAGGCATAATTCTTTCCCATGTCTTCTTAATGTCAACCATTATTTCGGCCAGGTTCCCTGGTTTAATCCTGAAATAAATATAATTTAGGTACTGATTCGGCCAAATCCATATTGCAAGAGGTTCAATTTTCGTTTGTAAAGATTGATAATTGTAATCCTTCATTACTCCGACGATCAGACCCCGTGTTGTTCCAAATTTCAGCTGTTTCCCGACCGCATCGTTAGTCCCCATCAATTTTTCAAGCTGTTCATTAATCATAAATGTACCGATCGTATCATGCGGGATATCCATAGAATATGCTTTAGAAAATGCTCTTCCTGACTTCATTTTTATACCCATTGTTTCTGCATAATCAAAATCAACTCCACACATGCTCACTAACGAATGTTCTTCAGGTGATTTTCCTTCCCACCAAATATTATCAGCGTTACTGCCAATATTCTGCGGAGGATTTGTGCAGGCAGTAACTGATATAATATTAGGATTTCCTGAGAATTCCTGTTTAATGACAGGATAATTATCTATCATATTACCCTTCATCTGAAGGTATATAAGATTCTCTTTATCATATCCCAATGATTTGTTTTGCATAAATTTCAGCTGCCGATAGCTCACTATTGTAAACAGAATAAGTACCATACTAATTATGAATTGTGCTACCACAGTTATTTTTCTGAAAAAGACACCGCTGGTTCCGTTTGTCATTCCCACTTTTAAAACATTTATAGGCTTAAAAGATGACAATATGAATGCGGGATAACTGCCGGCAAGAACTGAGGTAATAATTGTGATTATTAAAGTGCCCGTAATAAATGCCGGTGTAACCAGATTAGTTACTCTGAATGTTTTACCAGTAAGGGTATCAAAAGGTCTTAAAAGTGCAGCCACAAATGCAATTGCCAGGACCATCCCGGTTATAGCATGAAGCATGCTTTCCCCGAAAAACTGTAATACCAGTTCCCTCCGGTAAGCTCCAATGAGCTTACGAACCCCTGTCTCTTTTGCCCTTGTAGCTGAGCGTGCTGTGCTCAGGTTCATGAAATTTATACAGGCGATAATAAGTACCAGAAGGGCAATTGATGATAATATCCATATGTTCACGATAGAACCGGGAAGACGCCCGAAACCCCAGTACCCATGTAAATGTATCTTTAGGAAGGGAAAGAGCATGAACTTTGTGGTGGCTTCCGGATTATGCTCTTTTACTACATTATTAATCTTTTTGTTTACCTGATCGGGCTCGGTTCCCTTTGAGATCAAAACATATGTTTCAATAGAATTATTTGACCAATTGTCGGAATACCACCGTGATTTCTTCATGTAACTAAAAGGAATGAGGAAGTCAGCCTCAATAGAACTATTTACAGGTATCTTTTTCATTATTCCTGTTACCTGAAACACTTCAGAATTATTTATCTCAACACTTTTACCCAGTGGATCTTCACTTCCAAAGTATTTATGCGCCATTTCGTCGCTGATTACAATTGTTTGAGGATCTCTCAGAACAGTCTGGTGGTTACCTGCCAGCAGTGGTACAGAAAACATTCTGAAGAAAGAGGAATCTACTGCCAAGACTTTATCTTCATAAAAGGTTTTAGCATTCCTACGAAAAAGGAGGCTTCCTGCATTTATCATTCTACAGCTGTTTTCAATCTCTGGAATTTTCTCCTTCCAGACAGGTCCTGAAGGCCAGGGTGTGACATTAACATGTAAGATTCCTTTGGAATAAGGCTGATCTTCTTCAACACGGTACAAACGATCGCCCAGCTTATTGAAATGATCGAAATTCAGTTCGTCTGAGACCCACAGAAAGATGAACATGCAGCCTGCCAGCCCGGTTGACAATCCGAAAATGTTAATAAAAGAGACTAACTTGTGCCGTAAATTATTTCGAAGCACAATCTGAAAATAACCCTTAATCATTTCTACTTGTTTTAAAAAGATAATTAATCAACGATTATTTCTTGTTATAATCCTCCAATTTATCCCGGGCTCCATAACAACTTTTTCCATTATCTTTTTCTTGGTTTCATTAATCATGCCGGTATTTTAGTATATTCCATTATGCTCGGTTACGAGCTTTAAGATAACCTGCAACTTTTGTATCACTATTATTACTTAAAATACCTGAAAAGGTTACAAATTATTACTGTAGAAATAAACAGGTATTAATCTCCTGCCGTTGACCTCAAACTCCCTTTAACAAGATTTCAGGAAAAATTTTGGAATTGCATAATATCAGTTAATAAAGACACTCGATTGTCATCACATTCTATAAAAAGAAAAAAATGCTATTAGCTACTACGACCTTTGTTTAAATTAGACGGATTATCATAAAGTCCATTAAAAACCTGGCAACAAACAAAAAATACAGACTTGGGTTTTTGCATAAGTTTTTCTTAAATAATTTCGCCATACATCAACAGACTGATTCTGGTTAATTCCGGGAAAATTTAGCGTGATTTTAAAGAAAAGGGTTATCTGAAGATAATCTATCACTGGCGACCTTAAAAACATCGCTAAAAAGGGAAAATAATACTTTTAACCTCTATAAATATCTGCAGAGGTTATAAAATCCGTCCCTCATTGACCACTTCAAATTCCGGTCTGATAACACTTTACATACATAACAAAACGACAAGGATTTAACTCCGGCTTTGGATGGTCAATTTATTCCGGCGAAGGGTTTCCCTGAATGTACCATATATACACCAGTGTTGAATGCCTGATATTTGGTTAATTAAGTATGTCTCAGTCATACCGGGTAGAGATGGCCTTGGCTGCTGACTTTTCACGCTGATAACTTATCATTGGGATTCCCCGATAAGTGAGCTTATTATTTGAAGCAGTATGAATATTTAATAAATTTGACATTACCGTTATTTAAAAACAACAATCAAAATGACTAAACGAAGAGAATTTATTAAGAAAAGCATGATGGGAACTGCCGGGATTGCCATTGGTGGCATGGGATTCAGTTCTAAATCATATACTTTAATCCCCGGTGCTAACGATCGCATTAACATTGCTGTTGTTGGTATCCGAGGCCGGGGCGCGGAACACATCGACAGACTGTGTGCCCTGAAGGATTCTCGCAATGTACTGATAAAGACTATCTGCGATGTTGATGAAAAGTTCTTTGCCCCTCGGTCAAAAACAGTTTTCGATAAGTATGGCATCAAACCTTTGACAGAATGGGATATGCGTAAAGTTTTCGATGATAAGGATATACATGCAATATCCTTTGCCACGCCCAACTTCTGGCATGCCCTGGGAACTATCTGGGCTTGTCAGGCAGGTAAGCATGTCTATATTGAAAAACCAAGCTGCCATAATATTTTTGAAGGCAGAAAAATGATTGAAGCATCGCGCAAATACAATGTGCGTGTTCAAGTAGGATTTCAGAACCGCTCGGGTAAAAACCTGAACGAGGCAATTAAATTTCTTCACGATGGAGGTATTGGTGAAATTTATATGGCTCGTGGCCTTTGTCTCAAACCACGTGATTCTTTTGGTATTGCACCCGACAGTGACCCGCCCGCCACGCTTCATTATAATCAATGGTTGGGCCCTGTTACCTGGCGTCCCTACAATGAGAAACGAAGTCATTATAACTGGCACTGGTTCTGGGATACTGGAAATGGAGATACCGGGAATCAGGGAGCACATGAGTTTGATGTGGCCCGCTGGGGTATGAACAAAAACGAACATCCCGTTTCAGTTCATTCTGCAGGTGGAATATATGGTATTGATCCCAAAGAGTGCGCCCAGGAAACTCCGAATACTCAGTGTTCTGTTTTTAAGTACCAAGATGGGAAAATACTTGAGTTTGAGACAAGAGGAAGGTACACTAATGATGAATCAGATATTGGGATACGTATCGGAAATATATTTTATGGCACTGAAGGTTATTTGGAACTTTACGATGAATCCGCCACTCCATGGAAAGCTTTCAGAAAAAGAGAAAAAGTTGCTTTTGCAGGCTCAAAAGAGGGCAAAAGCGAACCGGCTGATCCGACTTTTATGGCAGCTCCTGGTGGCTCAGAGCATTGGGCTAACTTTCTTGATGCAATTCGTTCAGGTAAAGATGAAACCCTGAATTGTGACGTTAAGGAAGGATATTATTCCTCAGTACTGCCTCATCTGGCAAATATTTCCTATCGTCTTGCCAGGGAATTAAGGTTCAATGGTGAAACTGAAAAGTTTATCAACGATCCGCAAGCAGACGAAATGCTCACAAGGGAATATCGTGGTCCTTATATTGTTCCGGAAAAAGTCTGAAAATCAGCGGGACTATTAATATGCTGCAGAAGCCTTGCATCTTAACCATTTTTACGCAGCACTGACTGCGTTTGATAAAAATAGGTAACAATCAGGTATTTAACTCCGGCTTTTGCTGGTTAGTTTATTCCGGTCAACTACGGTCAAGGTTATTGTCATCCCCACTCAGGTAAATAAAATTGCTATTAGCTTTATTATAGTTTAATTTTGATAAGGATAATTTGTCTGATCGCATTTCATAAAATTGATAAACAAGGAGTTGGATCAGGATAATTAAAAGATCAACTTAGAAATTACAAATACAGGCATGGCCCACGATGTATTCATAAGTTATTCTCATAAGGATAAAAATGTTGCTGATGCCGTTTGTTCAATACTTGAGAATAATAATATCCGCTGCTGGCTTGCACCACGTGATATTACTCCAGGAGCTCCTTTTGCAGAGGCTATCATCGATGGTATAAAAGGATCCAAAGTATTTGTCCTCATATATTCCTCAAACTCAAATCATTCTCAACAGGTTATTAAAGAAGTGGACCGGGCCGTCCATCATGGTCTGGCCATCATCCCCCTTCGCCTGGAGGATATTCCCATGTCAAAGCAGCTGGAGTATTATGTCAGTGATGTCCATTGGCTGGATGCTTTAACCCCTCCACTTGAGAGACATATTAACAAGTTATACGAGGTGATTAAGATGCTTCTGACGATGGATGAGATTGACAATGATGATATAAAAAAAGCTTTCGGGACTGAAGCCATAAAACAGGCAGGACCTGAAAAAGTTGTCAGGAGGTTTAAACTGTCCGGGATTCTCATCCCTGCAATCTTTGCAATCCTTATTGTCATCATACTTGGTTCAGTTTGGTTCTTCAAACGGCAGGAAAAAATAAAGTGGGCAAGGCAGGTGGCTCTTCCTGAAATCAGACAGATGATAGGTGATAACGATGTCTGGCGGAACCTGGTGAAGCCTTACCAGCTGGCTGTCAAGGTAGAGACCATACTTGGCAAGGACACCACCTTGGCGGCTCTCTTTCAACAGTGTTCAAGGAATATTGATATTCTCACAAATCCTCCCGGTGCCAAAGTCTATATAAAGGAATACATAAAACCTGATACTATTTGGTACTTTATTGGAATAACACCACTTAAGAATGTACGTGTGCCAATTGGGATATTCCGCTGGAAACTAGAGAAAGAAGGGTACGATACAGTTCTCGCAGCTGCCTCTACCTGGGAAGAAGGTAAAGAAGGTATGACTGGCTACAATTTTGTGCGAACTCTTGACAGGAAAGACAGCATTCCGAAGGGATTTGTACGTGTATCGGCTACGGAAACAGACGTAGGACACCTGGGAGATTTCTTTATAGGACGATACGAGGTCACGAACAGGGAATATAAGAAATTCCTGGACGATGGTGGATATCAGAAACAGAGGTACTGGAAGCACCCTTTCATGAAAAACGATCGGAAACTGACTTGGGAGGAAGCCATGAGAGTGTTTGTGGATCAAACTGGGCGGCCTGGCCCAGCCACATGGACTGGAGGAGATTACCCCGAAGGTCAGGGTGACTACCCTGTGTCAGGTGTGAGCTGGTACGAAGCAGCAGCCTGCGCTGAATGGGCCGGAAAGAGTCTCCCCACTTCTATCCATTGGGACGTGGCAAGGGGAGGTCTTACTCCAATGATCCAGTGGCCCCAACTTGGCGGCTTCGGCATTTTCGCTCCCTTCACAAACTTCGGGGGCAAAGGACCCGTTAAGGTAGGAAGTCTTCCCGGAGTTACAGCTTATGGTGCGTACGATATGGCGGGAAACGTCAGGGAATGGTGCTGGAACGAAACCAAGGATGGAAGAGTAATCCGTGGAGGTAGCTGGCAGGATAATACTTACGAGTTCGACAATGAGCGACAAGCACCTCCAATGGATCGATCACCCAGGAATGGTTTTCGTATGGCGCTATATCAGGATACAGGAGCAGTACCCAGGGCAGCCTTCGGATTACGGACCCCTGATCTTGGAGTTGATTGCCGCTCCCAAAAGCCGGTCTCTGATGCCATCTTCCAGGAATATAGAGAGCAGTTCGCATATGATCAGGGGGAATTGAATCCCAAAGTCGATTCACGGAAAGAAAACCCTGAGGGTTGGATTCACGAAATAGTTTCTTTCAGCGCTGCCTATGGAAAAGAAAGAATCCTGACGCATCTCTTCCTACCGTCCAATGTCAAACCACCATATCAGGCAGTTATCTACTTCCCCGGGGCTGCTTCCGCCTGGACGCCTTCCAGCGAAGGACTGGAGAACTACTACGAGTTCACAATGTTCCTCTCCTTTATCGTGCGAAATGGCAGGGCTGTAATCTATCCGATCTACAAGGGAACCTTCGAGCGGGGAGGCCCTGATTATATGCAGGTTTTGAATAACACAAACACCTATGCATTTACAGAGCTGACAATACAGGAGGTTAAAGACCTCCGGCGTAGCATAGACTATCTCTTGACTCGTCCTGACATTGACAGCAAGAAGATCGCCTATATGGGAATGAGCTGGGGAGCAGAGTTGGGTGCAATAATCCCCGCGGTGGAAAATCGGTTTGCAGCAAGTGTCCTGTTGGCAGGAGGATTGAACGGTTTGGGACGTCCGGAAGCCTGCGATGTAAACTATGTTAGTCGTGTGCGGACACCAACCCTTATGCTGAATGGCAAATATGACGTTTTGTCTCCTCCCGAGACCTCATCAATGCCTATGTTTGATCTCCTTGGCACGCCATTGGAAAACAAGCGTCAGATCTTCTACGAAACCGATCATATCCCTCCACGGGTCGAATACATCAAGGAGACCCTGGCATGGCTGGATAAGTACCTGGGACCTGTGAAGTAAAAAAGATTATTTGACAACCTTGATCTGATTGAAAACATAAATAACATAATTGAGCTGGAGCAGATTTTGTCAACAAGCTGGTTAATGTCCTCACAACTCGAACGAAGGAATGAAAAGCAAAAATGGCGCTTCTGATATTTTTACTGACCGGAAGAAATAAATATTTTGCTTTTTGGCCGATATAACTATAATTTTGATAATGAAATAACTAGACCTCAGATGTCAAGCATTATTGAAGGATATAATTATGACATCCGCCTTCGCTGAAGCTACGGCGGACAAGTCTTCATCAGCTACCGCCAGAAGGACAACGAAGGCGACAGGTGGGTCAGTGAGTTTGTCGAGGCTCTTAAAACTGAACTTGAATCAACATTCAAAGAAGAAATCAGTGTTTATTTTGATATTAATCCGCGTGATGGACTTCTCGAGACACATGATGTAGATGCTTCACTTAAAGATAAGCTGGAAAATCCAGAGCCCCTTACCACTTTTGGCCGGATTATTTTGACCACCGCAAGTCGGAGTTAAATCCTTGTAATATAGTTTTGTATGTTAAGGACAATCTTACCGGATAAATGTGGTCATTCCTGCCGGCTTTTGCACAATTACATCTTGTATATTAATGTATTAATATTCATCCCAGCTCCAACGGATGCGAAAACAATAGTGTCACCTTTGTTTATTTTGTGCGGTTTTAAGTGATCTTTTAATATAAGATCCAATAAAGTCGGTATAGTCGCTACAGATGAGTTACCCAACCATGCAATTGTCATCGGCATTATGTCTTTTGGTACATCAACTATATCGTAAAGACTAAAAAGCCTTTTTAATATCGCAGCATCCATTTTCCCATTGGCTTGATGGATTAGCGCTTTTTTTATCTCACTAAGGCGAATATCACTTTTCTCAAGACATTCTTTTATCAATTGAGGTACTGTTTCTATTGCATATTGATAAAGCTTCCGGCCATGCATTTTTAAAAAAATATCATCCTGGTTTTCATTGTCAGACTTGTATGATTTACCCATATGTAACATTTTGGAATTTAATAAGGTATCCGATCGAGTTTTATGTGCAAGTATTCCAATGGGATATTCACTCTGTCTGGCTTCGAAAATAGTAGCCCCGGCACCATCGGCATATAACATACTGTCTCTGTCATGTGGATCGGAAACCCTTGAAAGTATGTCAGCCCCGATAACTAATACCTTCATGGCATCCCCTGATTTTATTAAATAATCGGCCTGAATAGCAGCTTGTAACCAACCCGGACAGCCAAAAAGTAAATCATAAGCTACCGTATTGGGGTTTTTTATTTCTAATTGATGTTTTACCCTGGCCGCTAAACAAGGTACAGCATCCATTAGTTTATTGTTATTCTTTATATCGCCAAAATTATGCGCAACAATTATGTAATCTAATTCTTCTTTATCGATATCAGCAGATTTAATGGCATCAATAGCAGCGTAATAGGCAATATCAGAGGTTACCAAATTGTCAGTGACATATCTTCTTTCTGCGATAGTCGTAATTTCAAAGAACTTATCAATTATTTCCTGATTTTCTTTTTCGAGCTTTTTTCCATCTGCACCATAAAATTCATTTACAAGAAAATCCTCATTTCTGATACGTTTTGTCGGGATGTAATTTCCCGTTCCTCTAATAACACTATAGATATTTCTATTCATACTTATAGGTTAATTTTGTTTGTTCAACAGCCAACTTGTTTCAAGATTTAACAAAGTTAATTGTTTGGGTGTGAAAATTAAAGAAAGGATTATTTTCTCTGCTTTTTTGTGCAATCAACGCAAAATCCTAAAATAGTAAGCTAAAGATATTTTTGATTTTAATCAAGAAATGCCCCATCACTGGTAATTTATCAATAATACATATTCAAGTGAGCTTGATGATCGTCTCGCATCAAAAATCCGAACCATTATTTGATGGCTGAAATGCAGGGGATAATCCAGTGACTCTGACCACTTTTGGCCGGATTATGGTCAAGGTTAGTGATTTTTCCTCATAGCGTGTACTTATTTTAAATGCATCTTTGCTAAACATAGTTTATTTCTCAGCAACAATTTGTTATTTAGTGGGGTCAATTAAAAAGTAAGTAATCCGATTTTTATCCATGAATGATTTTGTTAGTGCGATTATCCTCGGAATAGTAGAAGGATTTACCGAATTCCTCCCCATATCATCTACCGGTCACCTTATTCTCATAAATAATTTTATCGGATTTACTGGTTCTTTTGCTCATATGTTTGATGTGGTGATTCAGCTGGGGGCTATCTTAGCTGTAGTGATTTATTTCTGGAAAAGACTTCTTCCCTTTGGAATCTCAAAACCGGCTGATGAGAAGGCTGCCACCTGGATGCTCTGGTTGAAGACACTGGTTGGGGTAATCCCTGCACTGATAATCGGTGGAACATTAGGGAAATATGTTGAAGACAAGCTTTTTAATCCGTACGTCGTTTCGGTTGCACTTTTGGCTGGCGGAATTTTACTTTTATGGCTTGAGCATAATCCTCCCATATCAAAAATTAACAGCATTTCGGAATTAGACTTCAAAACAGCTTTTTTTGTCGGATTAATTCAATGTCTGGCTATGATTCCAGGCACTTCAAGATCTGCAGCTACGATAATAGGTGCCATGCTACTGGGTTCATCTCGCATTGTTGCCGTTGAATTCTCATTTTTCCTTGCAATACCCACAATGATAGCCGCTACAGGATATTCAATCATAAAATCAGGATTGCATCTTAGCTCCAGAGAAATTCTTCTGATAGGCACCGGTTTCTTCGTTTCATTCCTGGTGGCATGGATTGTAATAGCAGCTTTTATGAGATTTATCAGCCGGAGGAATTTTAAACCATTTGGCTACTACAGAATTGTATTAGGTACAATTGTCCTTATATATTACCTGTTAATACACTAATCTGGCACAGATATAGATAATATTTACAAAAACAGGATATTTTGATCACTTCAAAATCCGGTCTGATAACACCGAACATACATAAAAAACGCTCATTTTGATGTTGATCTCATGAACCACTGAAAATTAATTTAATTGATCATTTTATCAAATCCCTCGGGATACCAGTTTTTATGGGCTTTGTTGACCATAACAAAGGAAATTTTGGTTTAAAGAGAAAAGACAAATCACAAATATTATATTAATAGATAAACAGATATAATGCATCATATCATTAATATACCAGTCTATATATAAGAATTGACTGTTGTTTAATATTGAGCATATGAAGTTTTGAAAAAGATATTAAATCATCATTAATCTTATAAACTATTTAACAAAATGAAAAGGATATATATATTGACATTTCTGACTATATGTACGAACATAATGTTGGCTCAAAAACCTACAACGATATATAAACCAGCCCTTGACGTGAGTATTCAGAGAATTGATACTGAGATCTCCCGCCTTTCCTTAATATCCGGTGGAATAGTTGGAATTTCAGCCATACACGCTGAAACCGGCAAACGTATTATTCAAAATGACCAGGTTCCTTTTCCTATGGCCAGTTGCATCAAAGTGCCGATTGCCATTGAATTGCTGACAAAGGTTGATAGTGGGCTCTATTCGTTTGAGCAGTTGATTGAAATTGAGAAGAACGACCTGCATCCTGGCAGTGGCCTTATTACTGAGCGTTTTAACTGGCCTAATTCGTTGAAGCCGGGTGTAGCACTATCTATAAGAAGCTTATTGGAACTCATGCTGTTGATAAGCGATAACAGCGCCGCCGATATTTGCCTAAGATTAGCTGGCGGACCAAAAGCAGTTAATGCCTGTATGAAGCGTATGAATATTGAGGGTCTTCATGTAGACAGATCCACTTCATTTATGATAGCTGAATGGTTTGGTATGAAGATGGACAAAAATAAACAATGGTCTTACGCCCTTTTTGATAGTCTGGCAAAAAATTTAAAACCTGAAAATGAGATACCCGATACAAAGAAATTTGATAGTGACCTGCAAGATACCTCCACGCCTGATGCAATGTCTAACCTGCTCCTTAAACTTCTAAAAGAACCGATTCTTAAACCTGAGAGTAAAGGGTTATTGCTTGATATAATGAAGAGATGTGAAACAGGAGCCTCAAGAATAAAAGGTTTGCTACCTCCAGACACAGAAGTAATGCACAAAACAGGCTCAATAGCTATGACGGCAAACGATGTGGGTATAATTACTTTACCAGGTGATGGAGGCCATGTCGTGATCTCAGTTTTTGTCAAATCATCCGAGAAAGGTATCCCCGATCGGGAACGCGCTATTGCTGAAGTGTCTCGTACTATTTATGATTACTTTATCGTGCATCATTAATACTTGCGGCTTGAATCTCCTTCATCTGAGAATTTCCCGGTGGAAAAAACAGTTATAAAAACATATGGATTTATTGGAATTATCAAAAAAAATAAATCCGTTTAACAACTGCAAAAGCCGGCCTTATTGACTAACATAGCTGGTCTGATTCCCCTTAACATACATAACAAAACAACAAATATTTAACTCAGGGTTTGGGTAGTCAATTTGATCCGGCCAGTTATGGCCAAGGTTATTGACATCCCCACTTAGGTAAATAAAATTGCGATAAACCTTTTTATAATTTAATTTTGATAATGATATAAATAGACCCCCGATGTCAAGCATTACTGAAGGATATAATTATGACACCTGCCTGCCGGCAGGCAGGTCTTCATCAGCTACCGCCAGAAGGACAACAAAGGCGACAGGTGGGTGAGTGAGTTTGTCTACGCTCTTAAAACTGAACTCGAATCCACATTCAAAGAAGAAATCAGCGTCTGCTTCGACATTAATCCGCATGATGGACTGTTAGAGACACATTTTTAATATCACTTTTATAAACTTTCAATCAGGTTTTTGACTCCTTCTCTGGGGGTAGTAGCAAAAACGCCAAATCTTTTTTCAATTTTAGTGCTGTCAAAAATATAATCTTGCTCATATTGATACATCATTTCCGGAAATTCTCTCATGATTGGCATAAAAAGTCCTAAAGCATGTACCATCCATGCCGGAACTTTTTGAATTTTTGGCTCTATGTTAAGTTCTTCTGCAATTAATCCAATCCATCCCAGGGTTGTGAGTTTTTCTTTTGTAGTAGGAACGTGCCAAACCTGATTAAATGCGTCGTCTGTATTTCCTAAAAGCGCTGTAGCCTTTGCCGCATCAGGGGTATAAGTATATGTATGGATTTTATTAATATCGCCGAATGCCTGAGCTTTTTTCCCTTTCATTAAATTGTCAACTACCATCATATTCAGCGCACTGTTTTTATTCTCAGGCCCATAGAAGTCGGCTGAACGTGCAATAAGAGCCGTGAGATTATTCTTCGCCACTTCGTTCATGATCATTTCGTGAAGTTTGGCTCTTATCTTCCCTTTTTCACTGGGAGGCATTATAGGTGAATTTTCCGTCATCAGCGGAATAGAGGATTTTGAGTACATATACATATTGTCAAAAAAGACAAGTTTTGAGTTGTGTTTTTTACATGAATTAATTACTTCCTGTAAAAACGATGGCCATACTTTTTGCCAAACTTTTGTATTATATTCAAAACCGATTGTAACATATACCACTTCGCTTCCGGTTATTGCTTTTTCTATTTGACTGAGATCAATTACATCAACTGCCAAAAGTTCGTCGCTTTCATTTACTTTTTTTGGATTTCTGCTGACAAGTCTGATTTTATCAGTATAGTTTTTCAATTCTTTTGCCAGGGGAAGACCTATGCCCCCGCCTGAGCCTAATATAGTTTGTACCATGATTTATGTTTAAAATATTTGTTGTTAAGAATATGTATAATTCTGTGTCATCAATTTACTTTAAAAGTTTAATATCCGGCTACCTTTGTCAGAGGGATCCTGCTACAAATTAAAAAAACATAAAATATTTAATTTTGTTGTAATCAATTCTCCATTCGCCGCAGGCGATATGGTTTTGTAGAAAATGAGTCCACCAAAGATTGCCTATAACCTCTACGAGGTATATTGCCGGATGTATAATTGTTTCTACAATACCGAAAGCCCTACGGGCTATTCGTCTTTTATTAGTATTGTTGATTAATAATCTGCCTTATGAAATTATGAACAGCCCTTTGAACCCTTTAATTATAAAATGGAATCTTCTACCGCACTAATCGTCGGAAGTCAGGACTCTGTTCAGATTATCTTAATATCTGGCTTAAAAACTTCCGGACATATTTCTTCATACAAATCACATGCTGTGCAGCCTTCATCTATCCAGACTCTATTTATAACCATGTCTTTTGTTTTTATAATTTTTATTGCGATAAATAACCACCTTCAATATCGAGTGTTGATCCCGTCATAAATGAACTATCGTCAGAAGCAAGAAAAATAAATCCGTCAGCAATTTCTTCAGGTTTTCCTAATCGCTTCATTGGGTGAAGACCTATGATATAATTTTGAAGATCTGAATTTTTAATTATCCCGGCATTGGTGAGCATTGGAGTTTCAATAAACCCTGGACAAATTGCATTTATTCTTATGCCTTCCTTAGCATATTCAAGCGCAGCAGATTGAGTCAGGCCAATTATACCATGTTTTGCTGCAACATAATGTGAAGAATTCGCAAAACCTACCTTACCTAAAATAGAAGACATGTTTACTATGACACCTTTCTTTTGTTTTGACATTTGTATCAGCTCGTACTTCATGCAATAGAAAATACCATTCAGGTTTACATTAATTACTTTTGACCAGGCATCTTCACTCATCTCTCCCACTTTATTTGCCTCGCCGCCCACACCTGCATTATTAAGTGCAACATCAATAGTTGAGAATATGCTTATTACCTGTTGAACTGCAGATTCAACCTGTTTATATTCTGAGACATCACATTCAATAAAAATTGCTTTTGAGTTTTCACGAATTATCTCTGCCATCGTACTATTCGCTGTATCATCTTTCAAATCAGCGACAACTACATTGGCACCTTCTTTTGCTGCAGCTATAGCACATGCTTTCCCGATACCTGATAATCCACCAGTTATAAACACAACTTTGTTTTCAAGTTTTTTCATTTTGAATCCTTACCAATTATTAAATTTAAACAATTTTGAATCCCCTAATGTTCAATTGCCTGAAAGATTTTATTAAGGGATTTTGATATTAGATGCTATTTAAACTTACGTATAAGAATCAATTTTCAGAAAATATGAATTTGGTTTTTCAGCAGGCCTGGGATTTAAATATACTCTGAAAAATAAGTCTTATTTAGTCCTAAAATTGGCAGGAGAATACCGTATATCCTTAGCTTCAACTATTGATATCCTTGATAATATAAGGGTTTATTCGGCCTTTTTTAATATAGGTTATGGATTTAGGATGTAGTTGGAACAAGCAAAAATTTATTAGAATACTATCTCAGGATAGGAGTAGAAAAGTTGTTTTTGATGATCCTCGATTTTCTATTATCAAACCAAGAATTAACCTTCCATTAAAAAGTGTAAATTCCGGTGATATTGAGCACCCTTTTACGATTTAAAGTGAGCAGTCAATTCCGGACTAAAGTGAGCAGTGGTATTTTCATTAAAAACATGTTATTTTTGTCCAAAACCTGCCGTAAACCTGATAAATAACAAGAAGTTCCCTGGTGTGTTTATATAATTATGTCACCAGACTTTACCAGGTCGATCCTGGTTAATTCCTGGATAGTTTAGCGTGGTTTTAAAGGAAAGGGTTATCTGAAGATAATCTATCATTGGCGACCTTAAAACTTTTTAAAAATGGTAAATGAACATATACCCTCAATTGACCAGCTCAAAAACCGTTCTGATTTCACTTAACATACATAACAAGACAACAAGCATTTAACTCCGTTTTGGGGTGGTCTATTTTATTCGGTTTAGGATAGACAAGAAGGCTGGTTTTTTCAATAAGCTATCTGAGCTGGCACAGAAATACCAGGAATTAATCCGTGCAATCTGTAATTTGTTAAAAAAATCTATGCTTTATCCGTGTTTTCCGGTTTAAAAACAGCTGTCTTCCTTAACTCATCTTTATTCAGTTTCCAGTAAACCAGGTACAGTATCGATGGTATGGAGAAAATAAGGAAGATGATAATGGCATTTCCCCTCATTGAAGCTTCCTTGTTGAATAAATTCAGGATATACACCAGCATATAGCTTATTAGGGATATGATACCTCCAGGGCCTTCCTTCCATAGTGCCAGAACAAGGCCGGCAAGGGCAATACCCCAGATGACGAAAATCGTCAAAATAATAGGAGTGTATGAAGTCAGAGTCAATCCGGTGTGCCTTCTCTGACCTTCCATAAATTCTCCAATCGCCATAAATAGTGTAAAAACAACAATCCGGGAGCCAGAGATTCTGGCTATCCATCTGAGCCAGTTGTAAGGATTTCTTTTTTTCATAGCAAAATCTTTTTGGTTCGGCAACAAAATCTACCTATCAAATTTAGGCTATTATTTCAATAGATTAGGTTCGTTTAATGGGTATTTCATAGGGCCTGTGAACCTGGTTGGGAAAGCCGGTGACCTTGACCACTTTTTTTGCATTAATTCGACAAAACGGTTATATGAGACTGGTCCTATTACACTTTCCGGTGTAAAGAAAACAAATCCAATTAGTGCAGGAAAGTGTTGTAAACAGAAAACCGTAATAACTTCATTCAGATGGAAGATAACAACCTATGTCAGTAGGATAATAATCATAGTATTGGTGGAGTAATATCTACATCACTTAATAAAAATCCAAATCATTCCCTGATTAATAAGTAACCTTCCCCATCCTGAAAAAATACAGGACTCTTTTGTTATGAAAGAGTAAAATGTTTGCAATATTGAAATGCCAGGATTCAAAATTCAAATAAAAACATCAAAATTGAAACAATCTGACTTCAAGATTGCTATGTACAACTCTGCTCGTTTGTCCGAACTTTGATTCACTTAATTAGTTGTGATTTACCTAATTACTAAACTTTAAAAACTGAATTATGAAAAGGGCAATTTTTATTTTAGGACTGATCCTGATCATGACTGGCTATTCAAGTGCTCAGGATCATAAGACTTTTAACAAACCGGTAGCAGAGGGAAATAGCAATACACCCTTTGGAACCTACAGGGTCGAAATTAACAATGAACCTATAATGATCGATGGTGAGCAAGTTACGAGTTATAAGATCACCTATGAGAACTCCCCTCTTTCAATTATCGTTTTAGTCGATAAAGAGAAAAAATGTAAAAACTACATTGTTGTCTCAGATGGTCTGGCTTTGATGTATAAATGTAATGGTGAGTATTTTGGGGTCAACAGAATTGATGACAAGTACAGAAAAGATGGTTATGTGACTGATGATAAGAATCTTGACAAAACAAGGTATTTTCATCAGAAGACATTAGCTATGGGCATGCAGGAAGAGGTTTATGCTACAACACTGATTGCATGTTATTTTCCTGAATTAATTAAAAAATAAACCAGATATTTAATCCGGTTAATTTGCGGAAAAATATCATGGTTAATGTAGCTTTTCCTGTTTAACATCTCTCAAACTAAGTTTCTTTACTTCAGCCTGAAGAAGTAAAAAGATTAGTTTTAGGTAAAATGAACAGCTATTTCGCATTCAGGCATTAAACACATCAACAGTAAAGAGGGTGCCTCACAAGGGCACCCTTTTTTTATCTCAATCATAAATTCAAATCCAACTGACAAAGAAATCTATGCTGTTTGAACAAGAGAATGGGAGAAGTGAATAGGAGAAATAAAGAAGAACAAAGACTTGATTTTAAAATTATTCAACACTTAAATGATAAAAGTTACTAAAGAGATATAACGGGTAAAAACATTTGCAGGGATCATTAATTTGGAGGAAATTTGATATGTAGTGCTGATGAGACCGGCGAATTTTAACAATTAAAAGCTTACATGGAAAAATCTCCCGACCATAATCAGATATTGATACTGAAACTGACGGAGATTGTTCTGGCGAATCTCGGAAATGATAAATTCGGGGTCAGTGAGCTTGCCAGAGAGTCGCGAATTAGCCGTTCGTGGCTGAACCGTAAGGTCTTTCTCGCTACAGGAAAAACTGCTCACCAGTTTATTCAGAAGATCCGTCTCAATAAAGCTATGGAGATTCTTCAGAACGAAGATGTAACTGCTTCGGAGGTTGCATACAGGACCGGATTTGGCAGTCCGGCTTATTTCAGTACTTGTTTCCATGAGTTTTTCGGCTATCCGCCGGGGCAGGTAAGAAAAGATGGTACAAAGGAATCTGATGATAAAATTCCCAGTCAGGCTACGGCAAAAAAGGATCATAAGAGATCTGCAAGGCGTACATTGATCCTTACTTTTTTGGCGATAATTATCCTCGTGATATTGACATTAGTATTTATTTATCCCGGGTCTTTAATTAATTTCAAACGGAACCCGTTTGAATCCCTCATATCCTCTGGTGGAAGGATTTCAGTAGTAGCGATCCCATTTCAGAATATGACCAATGATTCGACCCTTAACTACCTTAAAGAATGGATCCCTGAAAGCATGTCCTCATATCTGTCAAACTTTCCCGAAGACTTACAGGTCAGACAAACAGAATCTCTGTACAGTCTGCCTGAAAGTAAGGCGCTCACTAAAAATTCTTCAATAGCACCTTCAGTTACTTCTTTGATATCAAAGAAGCTTGATGCAAATATTATTATTAGTGGAAGCATGGCTGAAAATAGCACAGAGATAATTGTTAATGCAAAATTGACAAATTCAAAAACAGGAGAGGTTCTTAAATCTTTCCGGGAAGAGGGGAATTCTGAGGGGATCATTCAAAAAATTGATACTCTCTCACAGAAAATTAAGGACTATCTTATTGTGTCCAGAATGAAGAAGGAATTAAATCCTGAGGTTCAACACTCGGTTTTGACCAGATCTCCTGAGGCTTTAAAGCATTATATACTGGGTAGACGTGCTATTAGAGATGAAGATTTTAGCAAAGCAGTTGTAGAGTATTCAGAAGCTATAAGAATAGATTCAACCTTTACAAATGCATATCTTGACCTTATAGATACATATGAAGTAAGTGCGTGTAGTTGTTATGACAAAGCAAAGGTTCTTTGCCTGTATCTTTATAACAGAAGAGATCAGATGACTCCTCAATTAAAGCTTAGAACAGAATATGCTTATAGCACACTTTTTAAAATGCCATATGATCGTGTCAAATACCTGAAGCAACTTCTTGAACTTGATGATCAGCAACCGGAAATGCATTTTACTTTAGGTAAACTGTACAAAGAAGTAGACCAACTGAATAAAGGAATCGCTGAAGCCGAAAAATCTCTGGAGATCTATAAAAGATGGGGTATAAAACCTCCAACGGTAGATAATTATATATTTCTTATTAATGCTTATGAGGACATAAAACAAAACAAGAAAGAAGAAAGGTTAATCAGGAAAGCAGAACAGGATTTTCCTGATACTCCCGATACTAAATGGTGCGAATTCTCATATTCATTGGAAATTAAGGATACAATTACGGCAAATGATTATCGTGAGAAAGTTATAAAACTCTCCAGGGAGAATTCTGTATCCGAATTTAATATAGCACTATATATAGCGTTCACGTATGAAAGTGAAAATTATCCTAAGAAAGCAGAGGAATATATCCGAAAGGCATTCACCCTGGTAGATAATGATCCTACACAAATAAATAATCTTGCCTGGTTCCTGATTGTTGAGGATATGAATATTAATAAGGGTTTGGAACTTGTTGATAATGCACTGAAATTATCGCCCAACAATTATGCTTTTCTTGATACAAAAGGATGAGGTTTATATAAGCAAGGGAAATACAAAGAAGCTTTGGATATCCTTCAAAAAGCTGATTCATTAAAACCGACCTCTTATGAACCGACTATATCTTTTCATATCCAGGAAGTTAAGAAGGCTATTGCCGGACAAAAGAATAATTAGATACCTGAAACATCCTGAAATGCGATTCAGCCCTCTTGAATCAGCATAGGAGGCTTTTTTATCCAAAATCCTTCCAACTAAACACCATCTGACTTCGCATATTCTTAAGAACAGTTCACCTTTGAAATAAACAGATCTCAGATGTCAAGCATTATTGAAGGATATAATTATGACATCCGCCTTCGCTGAAGCTACGGCGGACAAGTTTTCATCAGCTACCGCCAGAAAGACAACAAAGGCGACAGGTGGGTGAGTGAGTTTGCCGAAGCTCTACAACCTGTGACTCCCAATCTTGGCACAGTGTTTGTTGATCAATAATATAACAACCAAACCTGATATGAAGGTATTTAGTTTTTTGTTAATGCTGACCGCATTAGTAAATCCGCCTTCAGGAAGCAATATAAGTCCCAGATATATTTCAACCGTTGACTCTCTGCAAGTCCTTGAGAAAGTGTATCTGCATACAGACCGCGATAGTTATTACCCTGGTGAAGATATATGGTTTAAAGCATACCTCATTGATGCTACAGACAGGTTGCTTACAAGTCATAGCCTCAACCTGCACGTTGAACTGATTTCTCCGGATTCAAAAATTATTGATAGTCGAATAGTAAGATTAAATGAAGGTCTTGGCAATGGAGATTTCAGGTTGCCTAAAGCCCTTCAATCAGGTCAGTACCGATTAAAAGCTTACACAAACTATATGAGGAATTTCAGTGATCTGCTTTTCTTCAACAAGGATATTACAATTATAAATCCGACAAATGCTTCTAAAACGTTTTCAGACACTACTGATTATATCAAGAATAAGTTAGAAATCAGTTTCTTTCCCGAAGGTGGCTCCTTAGTAGATGATGTCACTTCTTTTGTTGCCTTTAAAGCTGTAAATGCCCTTGGAGAAGGCTGTGATGTCTCCGGAGAGATCTATTCGTCATCAGGAGAAAAAATCACTTCGTTTAAAAGTACTCATAAAGGTATGGGTGCATTTCCCATGACTGCTGTTACAGGTTTGACTTATTATGCTCTTGCCAAAGATCAATATGGCGACGAAGTTAAAATTGAAATCCCAAAAAGTTTTCCAACAGGTGTTGTTTTAAATGTGGCAGGAAACAAACATAACGAACTGGTGATGACAGTCCGGACAAACAAGGAAACATTACCTCTAATCCTTGATCATGATCTGTTATTAACTGTTTCTGCACGTAACGAAGCTTTTAAGACAGTCTCCTTCAGGATGAAATCCCTTAACAGCTATCTCAATCTTGGAACTGACGATCTTCCTGATGGTATTATTATGCTGACATTATCCGGCTTGAATAGTCTACCTCTTTGTGAACGACTGGTTTATCTTCAAAACAATGAAGATCCAAGGGTTCAGCTTGAAACCAATAAAACTATCTATAACAAGCGCGATTCCGTATCGGTCAGGATAAACTTGTCGGACAGCTCTGGTATTGAGAGAACAGCATTTCTATCTTTATCAGTAACTGGAAAAATCTTTGTAAATAATTCATCTCCATTCCCTTCAACAATTTCTTCATGGTTTCTTCTTGAATCAGATGTCCGGGGTCCGGTCGAGGAGCCGTCATACTATTTTAATCAATCCAATCCAAGCCGGTTAAAAGATCTCGATCTGCTTTTGCTTACTCAGGGATGGCGCGATTTTGAATGGAAGTATCAAACAATGGTATATCCTCCGGAATATGGTTTTACGATCTCAGGGAGAGTAAGGAAAACATTTGCTGATGTACCCCTGAAAAACTCAAGTGTGACTTTGGCAATATTCGAAAGCGGAAAACCATTGATAGCCTCTCTCCCTGTGGATTCATCAGGCAAATTCTCCCTCAAGGGAATTAATTTGACAGGAAGTGCAAAACTGATAGCAAGTGTTTCAGATAATAAGGATAATATGAAGGGCTTGTTGCTGCTTGATTCAACAAATTACACTCCTCCAGGAATTAACGATTTTAAAACTCATGCTAAGATAATTCAGGATAATAGTCAATTGCCCACTGATGCTCTTGAAAACCTGACAAATAAGAAAAAACTGGACACCTTCATCCGGTATGCGGAAATCAAAAGTTCAATTCAGAAAAAGTATAAATTATCCGATACTATTCAGCTTGGAGAGGTAGATGTAATCGACCATAAAGCCGATTGGACTGAATCTCCGATTACAAGAAGCAGGCATTATCTTACGGGAACTCCTGATTACGAGTTGAAAATCACACCTATTGATAAAGCATACGGCACTGTTTTTAACCTGATTAAAGATAAGTATCTGAGTCAGGTAAATGTCCGAAAAGGGGGTTATGACCCGAGGATGAAACATCCGCTTTATATGATAGATGGCAGGAGAGCAGAGGAAAGTGAGGTAAAAGCACTCTCTTTGGATTGGGTCGAAAGAATAGATGTGATAGAAAACTCAGCTGCCATGCTTTCTTTGCAAACCATTGTAGAGTTCGAAAGTAAGGATAGTAAAGGAATGACTGTTATGAATTATGATTATGCAGACGGTGCAATTTCAATAATCTTGAAAGATGGCGCGTATAATAAGTCTGCGTATCATTCTGCAACTTTGAAATTTTCAGGATATAATGAACCACGTATTTTCTATTCACCAAAGCATCATACGACTCTCGAATCTGATTACAAACCCGACCTACGTACAACTCTATTCTGGGAACCAAATATTAAAGTAAAAAACAATAAAGAGCTTCTATTGAATTATTATAATGCAGACAACTCTTCAGTTATCAGGGTTACTGTTGAAGGGATTACTTCAGACGGAATCCCAGTTACAAGTACATCTGAATACGAGGTGCAATAAGGAGGTAAGTATAAATAACTCTCCTGTTCTCGGGCAGGTTTTTCATTTTAAAAACAATAAACAGGATACAATAAAATCTGAGACCTGATAGTACTTTGATAAAAGAATTAGAGTTAGCAGCTGACACGAACAATAGAGTAATTCATTTCATTATAAGCTGATTTCTCAATAATTCAGCTGGTTACTGTAAATTCCGGTGATATTGAGCACCCTTTTACGATTTAAAGTGAGCAGTCAATTCCGGACTAAAGTGAGCAGTGGTATTTTCATTAAAAACATGTCATTTTTGTCTAAAACCTTGCATAAACATGATAAATAACAAGAAGTTCCCTGGTGTGTTTATATAATTATGTCACCAGACTTCACCAGGTCGATTCTGGTTAATTCCGGGAGAGTTTAGCGTGGTTTTAAATGGAGGGGTTATCTGAAGATGATCTCTCACTGGCGACCTTAAAACATCGTAAAAAAAATTGTTTTAAATAACGCTTCAGTTTAATTTTGTTTCCATGTATTCACCTGCGTGACAAAAGTTCCAGATTCCAAATCAAAATGCCAGCTATTATGAAAAAACCCTTGCACATTATGTTTCAGAAAGAGTTTCTTTTAATTGTTTCTTTTTTGATCGTCTCTGCATTAAATGCCTCATCTCAGCTGGAGACAATAAAATCTGATGGAAAAAATTATCCACCGGTTTCAATCCCTGATACTGAAATGAGAACCTTTTTTTCAACAATACTTAATCAGGAGATAAACATTTATGTCAAGCTTCCATTAAGTTACTATAATAATCCTCAGAAGATCTATCCAGTCTGGTATCTTACTGATGCAAACCGATCATTTCCGATGGTGGCAAATATGGTAAGCATTTTCGAGGTACCTAAAAATGTTGAACCTGAAATTCTGGTTATCGGCATAGGGTATATGATAAAAGATCTGGCAGATTGGGGTGCCTGGAGGACGAGGGATCTTACTCCAACGAATATCCCTGCTCTTGATACCACTTGGGCCAAAACTCTGACTGCAATGACCGGCAGAAAGTTTGATGTAAAAAGTGGTGGTGCTGCAACTTTTCTTGAATTCATTGTCAAAGAGGTTTTCCCGTTTGTTGAATCAAATTATCGTGTCTCTCCGGTTGGCCGGGGTATTGGAGGTTATTCTTACGGGGGGTTATTTACACTATATGTTTTATTTAAACATCCGGAACTATTCAGCATCTATTATGCAGGAAGTCCTTCTCTTGATTATGATAAAGGAGTCCTTTTTGGTTATGAAAAGGATTATGAATCTAATCATAAAGATTTAAAAGCTAAACTGTTTATGAGTGCCGGGGGATCGGAAGATTCGCTGATGATAACCAACATGAATAAAATGGCTGAACTGTTAAAGGCTCTTAATTTTCCGGGTTTAAAAGTTGAGACATTTGTTTTCCCGGGTGAAAATCATGAGTCAGGTATCCCTTCCTCTATAATGAGAGCCTTAAAGGTTCTTTATAATAGATGAAATTTGGAAAAGCCATTACCCCTTACCACTTTCAGCCGGATTATTTTGACCGCTCAGGTCGGAGTTAAATCCTTTTAACTCATATACCATCCACCATTTACATTGATCGTTTGTCCATTGATATAACCATTATTTACCAAGAGTAATACAACTTCTGAAACTTCTTCCGGTTGACCAAACCTTTGCAATGGAATAAGGTTTGGTTTTATATTGGGGTTATTCTTTATCATTCCTGTTTCAATAAGTGCTGGTGCTATTGCATTTACTGTGATGCCATGTCTTGCAAGTATTGAAGCGTAAGAATGTGTCAAACCTATTAATCCTGCTTTAGATGCTGCATAATGCGGACCAATTACGCCACCTGTTTGAGCAGCTATGGAGGAGATATTTATGATTCTTCCAAAGCCTTTTTCAATCATTGCAGGAACTACCGCCTGTGTTACTATAAAAGCTGAAGTAAGATTTATTGTAATTGTTTTCTGCCAATCAGATAGAGTTATTTTATCAAATGGTTTGGAAGGGTTAATACCAGCATTGTTAACCAAAATATCAACATTCCCAAAGTTCTCCTTAATAATATTTAATAAAGACCGCACTGCTGCCTGGTCTGATACATCAGCTTGAAGTGCTTTAGCTGTACCACCTTGCAATACAATTTCTTCCTCCATTTTTTTTGCTTCCTTATACCTGTTGTGATAATTAATAATCACTGTTATACCTGTCTTTGCTAATGTAATTGCAATATGTTTTCCTATACCTGATGCTGCCCCTGTAATAAGTGCAATCTTATTTTGTAATGTTTTTTGCATGACTAATTGTGGTTTTTTGTTCTTCGGCAAGTTGTTTCTTGCAGGATAGACATATTACAACGGATAATACCATTAAAAATCTTGGTTCCAGGAATTTTGCGAGCCAAAAATACCAATGATCTTCTGAATCGCATTGTTCATGATTCGTTTTTCTTATAATTAATCGTTTCTCAGTACATAGAAGACAAACAGAAACATTTGCTGATGGTCTATTCTTTTTAATAAAGTTACGAAACAAATGCTATAAGCAACAAGTTTATCTAAATAATCAATCCACACAATATTTAACTCCGTAAAATCGGATATATGAAATACATCATCAAGAAAGATCGACCGGAGCAACCTTTAAGAAAAGTACGTTGGAAATTACCACCAGCCATTGCCTGATCCTTAAATGACAGACAGCAAGACAGCCAATTAAAATCAGGACAATTCCTGACAGTAAAACATCAACTCATCTTTATATTGTCAATCCTGACTTAACGGGTTATACTCAGATAACTAATCAGATTAATGTCATTGATTCACTTTCTTAGACAAGAAAACTCGTCCCTGGCTGGGCGCCGGATTAGGATTTTATGAATGGCAGGTAAATTATTGCACAAAAAACAAGGATCGGACTTACTGTTTCTTTTAACGCCTCCTCACCGGCAAAGAAAAACAAAAAATAACATCCTGAATAGGATCAACTATTTCCTGAAAGATTCAGTAATTGTTCTTTATGCTGTCGTAATAATTTTTCAGAATGTACCATGCTTTCTTTTTATCTCCCCGATCAGAGATTAACCCTTTTCGATTCCATCCGTTCTGATAAACAGGATGCATTCTTCCCGGTGACCTGTAATCGACCAGTAACCATGGGAAGGTACCTGAAAGATTTGGTACGGTTTTCATAAGCTGTACCTGGTCTTTATATATCTGTTCCTGGTAATCCTCGCTCCAGCCAGATGCCTCATCTTTTGACCCGTTATTGTTGCCATAAAGAGCTTCTCCTCCAAATTCAGAAATTACAATAGGTTTATCTTTTAAAGCCAGATTCCATTTCACATCTGCGGGTTTCCCCTGCCAGGGAACATACCACCCCAGGTACTCATTCAATGCGATGAAATCAAAATGACAATAAAGTGTATCCCATACACTTAATGTATTATCAGTGTACTTCTCATCATTTATTACTGAGGTAATAAGTCTTGTTGAATCCAGATGCCTGCATTTATCAGTCAGGTTAATTAATGCATTATCCCTGTCCGCGGAAGGGCTTGTCTCATTTGACAGACTCCACACCACCACATCGCACCTGTTCTTATCCCTGTTTACCATTTCCCTCATCATCAGATCCATCTTTTCAGCAACTCCCGGAAATGAAAATTCAATTTGCTGGTAAACAGGAATTTCGTCCCAGACCATTATGCCCATTTTTTCGGCCAAATGAATCATATATTCATTATGCGGATAATGTGCAAGCCGTACCATATTACATCCCAATTCCTTAGCCCAGGTCAGCAGGATCAGGGCATCAGGTTCGGAATAAGCTCTTGCGGCTCTGAAAGGATTCTCCTCATGAATATTTATTCCTTTAAGAAAAACCGGCTTGCCGTTAAGAAGAATTTGTGACCCTTTAACCTCGATACTCCTGAAACCTATTGCATCGTTTACAGTGTCAGTCTCACACAGGATAGTTACCTTGTAAAGTTTTGGATTTTCCGGTGACCATAGTTCCATTTGTGAAGAGAATTTTACATAGGCAAACCCTTCATTATTTGTTTTAGTCTTATAATCTATGTTTATTTCAGGTATTCTGACTTCTATTTCCTGGACAGGACGGTTCCCGTTTAGCTTTACCCAGCCAAGAACGTCTTTCAACGAATGCTTTTTCAATTGAATGAAATAATTGCTTATATAAGTACTTTCAGTTTCAACCAGATTTACATCGCGCGTAATACCTCCATAATTGAACCAGTCATATCCAAGTCCGGGAATACCATCTTTCAGTCTTTGATTATTCACTCTTACTACAACAGTATTCGATCCTTTCCTGACATCATTTGTAATCTCGAACTGGAAAGGTGTAAATCCACCTTCATGTTTACCAAGAAGATTGCCGTTGAGATATACACCCGCGACATAATTTACAGCTCCAAAATGAAGGAAAAGCCTCTTTCCCTCATTAAGATCATAATTAAAAGCTTTCTTATACCATACAGTTCCTTCAAAGTATTTTAACTCGGGCATCTGGGAATTAAAGTCTCCGGGGACATTTAACACCGGACCTCCTTCGAATGAATATTCGATAAAATCGGTTTTTTTCTCAGGTTTCCTTTCCTGCCAGACCTGTCTCCAGTCGCCGGCTCCTGTCGGGTCGATAATAGCCTCCCATTTCCCGTCGAGGCTTGTACAATGCCTGGCTGAAATGTTAATCATTGCACTCTGAGCTGATAGTGAATCAATGCCTGCCATTCCGAACAAGGTTGAAATTGCCCAGATTGCCAGCTTTATAGTTACTTTGTATTTCATGATGATATCTTTAAAACTTGCTATAAATTTTCCTGTCAGAGCAAGTTAATACCTTTTAGATTGATAGTTCAATATCAGCCATCAAAATCCGGTCTGATAACACCGGACATACATAACAAAACAACAAATATTTAAATCAGGGTATGGTGGTCAATTTATTCCGGCTGACTATTGTGATTGTAACTGGCAATTCCACCTTACATTTCTTTCTTTTTTAATTCAATTACAGTAATCTCAGGTAAAATTCCGACTCTCCCCGGGTAACCTATAAATCCCAACCCTCTGTTTACATATAAATACTGATTCTTTTCCTGGTACATGCCGGCCCATTCCTTATATATATACTGAATTGGGCTCCATTTGAAACCAGGTACCTCCACTCCAAATTGCATCCCGTGTGTATGTCCCGATAAAGTAAGATCAATATTGGGATACTTTTTAGTTACTTCTCTTCCCCAATGTGAAGGATCATGTGAGAGTAAAATGTTAACTGGGCAGTAATTAATATTGTTTGTTGCCTTTTCCAGACTTCCATAATTGGAAAACACATGACTACCACAATTCTGAACACCGATTACCGCAATTTTTTCTCCGTTTTGTTCGATATAAAGGTGCTCATCCCAAAGCAAATTCCATCCCAGCTGGCTATGAATTTTTCTTAGCTCATTAATGTCATTTTCTTTAGCTTCTATATTTCTCCATTTTGAATAATCACCATAATCATGATTTCCGAAAATGGACATTACTCCGTTTCTTGCTTTTATTTTTTTTAAAATTTCCATGTATTGCAATGCTTCCTCATGCCTGTAATTGACAAGATCACCCGTAAAAAATACCACATCCGGTTTTTGTTCATTAATTATATTGACAGCCCGGGCAAGCGGTTTAGCACTTAAAAAACTACCCGTGTGAATATCGGAAATCTGAACTATTCTGAAACCATCGAATGAACTGGGAAGACCAGGTAAGATAAGGCTTATCGTCCTTGTCTGGTATCTATAAGCATTGTATGCCATTCCATAAATCATGCTGAAGAATGGAATTGAGCCAATAAGTAAACCCGTCTTGAGAATGAATTCAGACCGAGTCAGAGAATTAGCTTGCCGGACAGTTTCTTTGGGTTCAGACCTTTTAAACAAGGAAGAGATTTTTATTAACAACCAGTGAAAAAATCGGACTAAATCATCAACAAGAACAAATAGGTCCAGAACAATTTTTGAAGCAATGAGAATAATCAGAAGGCCGAAACTATATGTTCTAAAATATATATTCCAGCTATGCCAGTCAGTGTATTGCGTAAGAACGATTAACGAAAAACAAAAGCATGAAACAAACCAATAAAGAGTATTTATCCAACGAATTGCAGATTGCGAATAGTCTCTGGTTACAAATCGGAATGCCTGAAAGGCATATAAATCAATAAGTAATAAAATAATAAGGAAGATCACGACATGAGCATTGATATAAAGCATGAATATTGAAATTAATTTTAAAAAGATCAAGTAGTAAGTTATAATTATCGTTTCTTTTTGTTCTTTTTATGTTATGGTTTCGGAAAAGTTATTAGTTTCCTATTTCAAGGAAATTTCCCCGCAAGTTAAGCTTAAACTTATTAAATAAAAAAACGCTGAAACCAGGTGACCGAAATAACAAAACAACAAATCTTTAACTCCGGTTTTGTGTGGTCAATTTATTCTGCCGAAGAGCGGTTAGGGTCGGTTGCTTGTTCGACGAGCTGCCTTATCTCAAAAACGTCTCCTCCATACTCTTCTGAGAAGCTTACCATGAATCCTTCTGCAGCAAGTTGTTCCCCACTAAGAATTGCCACTTTCTTGCTTTCAGGAGCAAGCAGCACGAGGTATTTTTTTTCAGGATCAAGGCCAGGAACAAAAATAGTTCTTGATTTCTCTCTGGCTTTCTGTCTGAAGACTCCGATAATTCCACCAGTTTTTGTTTCGGTGTTTATCCGTGCCCAGCCGTCCCATGAACCTTCAGCGGGTTCACCAAAGCCTGGCAGATCCTGTCTGAAGGACATATAATCATATTTCTGCTGCATGCTTACCATCCAGCCGGCCCATTTCTTTATATCAGATCTTTCTTCGGGAGTCAGTTTCCTGGGATCTCCAAGAACTATTGGAAGAGTTCCAATTAGTGATTTCAGATCAAATTCAAAGTTTTTGCTGTCAAGGGGAAGGTTCCCGATGACAAGTGATCCGGCAGGTAAGGCTGGGGAACGCCACCATGCAAGCTGTCTCATCCTTAGCGCCCCTGTCGGGAACGGTTCCTCAATATTTGACAACCAGTTGCCCTCCGCATGTTCTGAAAAAGCATAGTCCTGAAGTTGGAGCTTGCCTTCAGTCTCAAATGTACAATCAATAAATAAATCCGGAGCTTCTGCATGAAGTTCATCGAAAAGCTTAAGAACATTCTGGTAAATCACAATGAATGATTCCTCATGATCACGGTGATAAGTATGGTCTGTGGCATAGCAGCCTGAGATGTTTGGATCATTTATATACGCACTTGTGACAACCGACAGATCAAGTTTTGCATATGCCAGTCCGTATTCTTTTACAAGATTTAATATAACTGACTTGATATAGGAGAACCACCCGGTTCCAAAACAGCTTGTATAAAAACCTGAGTTTGATGAACCGGTATGATTATCACCGGTTATGCCGGCAGCTGTTTTAATAAACCATTCAGGATGAGTTCTGTAAACTTTTGAATCCTTAGTGGCCGAGCCTATGCTTATCCAGAGCCCGGGTTTCATCCCGAGAGATCTTATATAATCAAATGTGGCAGATAATCCTGCAGGGAACTTGTTGAGGTCAACAAGCCAGTCGCCGTAATTGCTCCCCCATCCGCTGTCAGATGATATCCTTTCGTAATTGTATTGCCATCCATCATCAATGATGAATTCCTGTATGCCACATTCCGATGCTGCTTTAGCCACATCACGTATAAGAGAATCATTTATAAAAGTTCTGAAGGGGTACCAGGAATTATATATAAAAAGAGGCTTGTTATTTATTGAGGAAATCCTTGTGCCAAGGTATTTCCGTATAAAGTCATTCACTACTGTGTTAACCACATTATATCCGTCATCATTATTTGCATAAAGAACAATGAAAGTTTCTGGCGACTCCCATCTCTCTCCGGGTTTCAACCATTTCCTGAAAGGGAAATCCTGCCCCGGATGGGTCAGACCCACTTCAATATTCCTGTCGGTGGTATTAAAAGCAGTCCTTTTCAGCACGCCGGGGGCCTCGTTCCCCAGAGCCAGCCCTGCATGCAGGGTTGTATTATGTATAACCACAACCGGATCATCCCAATTTCCGATATAGGTTCCAAGATGCTTCATTCTTGCATAATTATGATAAACCCACGTGGAAACATAATCAAGATCAAGAGAAAGATTCTCGACATCAACCGCTTCCAGTTTTAAATCTGATAAAGTCTTGTTGGTAAAGGCAATTTTTTTCCTGATTAATGGCAATCCGGAATAAGAAAGATATGACAACTCTATTTCGACTCCGACAGCCGGACCTTTTCCGTTGAGGATCAGCACTGCGCCTTTGCCTCCTGATCCGTCTGAAAGCGGATTGCAAGAAGCCAGTTTCCAGCCTGAATATCCATTAACCTTTACACCATTCATCATAAACTGAAATTCAGAAGAACTTCGCTGGAGATAATTTCTGTCAAATCCTGACAGATACAGATCTGCAGAAATCACGCTATCATTTGAAAATCTGATCGTGCGTTTTATAAGGCCATTGTCAAGGATTAATCTGTCATCTGAAAACTTAAAGGCAGTTTGTGAAAAAGAAACTGATTCAAACAATACTGTCAGAAGGATTGATAAGTAAGTTTTCATATTTTTCATTTTTGGAATTTTTTCCCATGAAAGAAATACACTATATAATACCGTTGACAAAAATAACTTATTGTAGTACTCTAATATCCCCTCCTGAGGCTTTTTGTTGTACCATTCGACAAACTGACCCTCATTTGACTTTCACATCAGGATAATCTAACTTTGCAAGACAAATGAATAAAAATATTTTATGGTTAAAGGCTATGGACAGCAGTGCTGCAGTAGCATTTTATAAAAAACAAGGTTTCACTATTATGGGAGAGACGACTTTAAATTGTCCTGAAATAAAACCTGAATATAAAAAAATGCTTATAATGAAGCTGCAGTTATAAAACAACTGCTAATACATAGGGCTTCATACGGTGCGTAGCACCCAGTGATGAAGCCCCGGTTGAACTAAATCCTCAGGAATAAAAGCAAATGCCCTGGCTGTAGAATAGAAGATCCTGAAAAACCCAAAACCCGTGTGATATGCGTTGTAAAAAATTGTGTACAACTAAAGGAAACTGATTCGGAGTATTGTATTAGCTGTAATGCATTCCCTTGTAAAAGAATTGTCCAGCTAGATAAACGATATCAAAAAAAATACAAAACAAGTTTTATTTATAACCTCCGACTGATTAAAGAAAAAGGGATTGATAGCTTTCTTGAATTCGAATCCAAAAGAAGAACCTGTCCTTCATGTGGAAAAGTTGTAAGTGTCCACAGGGATAGATGCCTGATATGTGATTATGATTTGACAAATTATGCTTTATAATCCGGACAATGCGACGAAAAGCATTGTCCCGGGTTTGAGGGTACAACTTATGCATCTCTTAATCCGGTTTAATAAAGTTCAATCATATTAATCCGGGGGAGGTTATTGGACAAGCTTCCACAGGTGGAAATTTTAAATCTGAGTAACTCAAATAAAACACTGATAGTAAATGGAATATGAACTAAGATCTTTTTGGAATAAAATATTCAGCTACGGTTGGAAGTTTGGACTTTTCTTAATCCTTCTTATCTGTATTCCAAGATTTATTCTGGTACTTAATGCAAATGCTTCCGGCAGTTACGGCTATATAGGTCTGATAATGATTATTTCTGCATTTGTACCATTTATTTTTCTTAATAAATCTGGTTTAAAGAAAATCGGGATAACCAAACCAACAAATTGTAAATGGCTCATAATCTCCTTTCTTTCAGGACTCGTTTTCAGTTACCTGCTTTACATTCTTGGTCAAGTTTTATATGGCAACTCATATGAAAACTGGTATCACTATATTGGAAAATCTTATAATATACCTTTGGGAATAAGTCAACATGATAAAGTAATTTTATTTTCTATTACAGCCATTACCAGCATGATTTTTAGCCCAATCGGGGAAGAATTATTTTTCAGGGGTATAATTCACACCAGTTTTGAAAGATCATTAAATGCAAAGAAGGCATGCATTATTAATGGTTCAGCTTTTGGACTAACTCATATTGCTCATTTTGGGTTGGTTTATATCAATAATCAATGGTGTTTCTTAATAATACCAACTATGATTTGGGTATTTAGTATGTTCTCTGTGAGCATCTTGTTTTCCATTTGCAAGAAGTACTCAGGTTCTATTCTTGGAGCAATAATCTGTCATGCAGGATTTAATTTGGGAATGGTTTTTTGCATCTACTATATGCTTTGAGTGGAAAAGCCAGTGCCCCTGATTACTTTTGGCCGGATTATTTTGACCACTTCAAGTCAGAGTTAAATCCTTGTAATATAGTTTTGTATATCAAAGGCAATATGACTGGTTGAATGTGGTCATGCACTCTGGCTTTTGCAGACGTACAATAAGATTGCTGACTCATTCATAAGCGATTGTAATTTCTTCTTATCAGGCCTTCAAGGTATCTTGATTTGAATTGTCTGGATGCTACAGCCTGTTTAATCGGCGGTAGCTTTAATATAACACCCAGGACTGCTGCAAGAGCTCTGTGGCTCGCCAGGACCTGATTGTCAAAGATCAGATTATGTAGCTTGCCTCTTTCTATTGCCATCACCACAACTCTGTGAACAGAATCAACAGGGGTGATTACCCTCTCATTTCTTGATTTAAGAATGATTGCATTTTTATTGCAGCCTGACAAACAGACACCGCAGCCCAGGCAAATTTCCTGTTCCAGTTTTGCTTTTTTCCTCAGGGGTTTCAAAGGATCATTCAAAGAAACCAATGTCATAGCCTCGACAGGACACAGTGATACGCATTTGCCGCATCCATTGCAAAGTTCAGTGTTAATTGACGGGATGAAGTTTGTAGTATGCACAGGATGCAGAAATCCGAACCTTCTTGCCGCAATCAGTGCTTCGCAGCAACAGCCGCAGCAGTTACAAATAAAGTTTACCCGTTCTCTTACATTTTCTCCAAACTGGACCAGATTGGTATCCCTTGCTTTTTGTAAAAGATCGAGCCCTTCGGATTTATCCACCCTTCTGGCAACTCCGTGCCGTGTAAGAGAATCAGCTGTTCCGTTTAATGTCATGCAGATGTCCATTTCAGCATCACAATTTTTGCCTACATGCTGCATTTTATGGCGGCAATAACATATCCCGATTCCTATATGGGTGGCTGTTTTAATGACCTCAGAAGCCCTTTCATAATCAAGAACTTGTAAGGAATTTCCTTCAGGTGGTAAGGCTGACTCATTGACGAATACCCTTCCCAGTTGGGTTTCTCCGAGGGTAAAGAGTCCTTTGATGAAATCCTCTTCAATATTCATATACTGGTAAAAGAGTTCTGAAAGCTTCTTCTGGTCAATATTATTTCTGTACCTCATCAGGGAGAACTCAAAGAATCCGGCCATTGGAGGAGGTATAGAATAAACCACATCATCCTTATCCTCAGCATCAAGAAGGATCCCACGGTCGGCTAAATCATTGAGAATTGTCCTTGCTTCTGCCTCTTTTATTTTCCAGATTCTGGCTGCTTTTTTCGAATTGAAGAGTTTGATCGGCAACAAGGAAACAAGTCCGGCTTCTCTTTCGGAGAATAGTATTTTTAATATCTCAAAAAGCAGATCAGAAGGCGGTGCACCCTGAGGAAACCTGTTGATCCGTTCACTCAGTTTATAATAGCTGTTCTGCTTAATGGTTAAATGATGTGCCATTCTTGTCCGGCAGGTTTTTTTCTTTTCGGCCCTGTTTTAGTCCCTGGCGAAGTCAGCCAAAATTAAATATTGTTTAGTCAATAGAACCGGTTGTTCCAAGAATATTTCGTTTAAACAATAAAAAAATCTGGTTCTTATGTTTAAAAACCAGATTTCAAACCATTTGCAGATTTATTAAGAGAACCAGCTATTTGGTGAATAAGCTTTTGAAGAATACCTTCATATCATTCCAAGAGTTTTTATCAGCCTCAGCATTGTATTCGATTGGCATGTTGAACTCCTTGCCCACTTTAGTTGCATCCGGATTTGTGAATGAATGTGTTGCATTTGGATAAACCTTAAATGAATAATTTGCCGCGATGGAGTCGAGCTGATGCTTAAAGGTATCAATATCTTTCTGGGAGACGAATTTGTCATTTCCTCCATGGCATACAAGGATTCTGGCTTTCAGCAGATCTTTATTGGCTGGGGTCCCTGCAAGTCCACCGTGGAAACTAACGACACCTTTAAGATCGGAGCCAAGCTTTGCTGAATTAAGAACGACTCCTCCTCCGAAGCAGACAGGCTTCCAACCCATCACCTGCAATATGCAAGAGTGAATATGGATGCGAGAAAACAGTGACCTCAAGATCCGCAAAACTCTATTTTAGGACTTTCAGAATATCGGGAGGACCTCAATAAAGGTTAGTTAGGTGTTAACTATCGCCGACCTTTGTTTAAATTTAAACAGATTGTCGTAAGAATCAAATATCCGACGACAAACAAAAAACATATTCGGGTTTTTGCGTTAGTGCTTTTAAATAATGTCTCCAGACCTCACCAGAGTGATTCTGGTCAATTCTGGGAGAGTTTACCGGGATTTTAAAGGCAAAGGTTGGCCAAATATGATCTTCCCTTGGCGACCTTAAAACATCGTTAAAAATGGGGAAATAATACTTATAACCTTTGCAGATATCTGCAGAGGTTATAATATCCATCCTTAAATGACCACTTCAAAATCCGATCAGATTTCACCGAACATACAAAATAAAACAACAAGCTTTTAACTCCGGTTTTGGGTGGTCAATTTATTCTGGCCAGTTATGGTCAAGGTTATTCCCATCTCCACTCAGGTAAATAAAATTGCTATTAGCTTTATTATAGTTTAATTTTGAAAATGAAATAACTAGACCTCAGATGTCAAGCATCATTGAAGGATATAATTATGACATCCGCCTTCGCTGAAGTTACGGCGGACAGATCTTCATCAGCTACCGCCAGAAAGACAACAAGCACGACGGTTGGGTTACTGAGTTTGGTGATAATCTGAAAGGTGAACTTGAATCGACATTAAAAGAAGAGATTAGCGTTTATTTCGACATCAATCCGCATGACGGACTACTTGAGACACATGATGTAGATGCTTCACTTAAAGATAAGCTGAAGTGCCTAGTCTTTATTCCTATCATTTCACGTACCTATTGTGATCCTAAGTCATTTGCTTGAAAACATGAGTTTAAAGCATTTATGGAACAGGCTTCCCAGGATCAGTTTGGATTAAAGGCAGGGTCCAGTTACTTTAGCCGGGATCCCGATAGCTATCGGGAGCAAAAACCCCGCCTGACTAACGCAGTCGGGCAGGCATGACGAGCTTATTAATTATAGCACCGTCCGTGTTAACCTTAGCTTTTTATTTTACTTTCAATCAATAAAAGTCTCCTTTAGGATAGCTTTGACCTCTTTAATTTCTGGTTTTGAAAGTTTTCCAAGGTCCTTGAGAATGCGTTGTTTATATATGGTCCTGATCTGGTCAAGTACTATCCATCCAATTTTGTTGTCATGTTTTATCTCGACTCGGGTAGGATAGTTTTTCGAACTTGTTGTCATTGGGGCTATTACAACAGTCCTTAAGTGGTTGTTCATTTCGTCAGGTGAAATTACAACACAAGGTCTTGTTTTCTTGATCTCGCTACCAATTGTTGGATCGAGGTTTAACAGAATTATTTGGTACTGCTTTATTTCCATTCTTCAAGGTTTTCTTCTTCGAAAATGTCTGGGATAATGAGCTTGTCGTCACTGTTTGCATGCATCTCAATGAATGCTTTTTCCCAACCTTTTCTTGGTTTAGCAAGCGGTTTGATAATGATATGTCCCTTATCCAGAATCATTTCAACAGTATCACGGATATTATACCTCTCGATAATGGTTTTACTGAACCTTATCCCCCTCGAATTTCCAATTTTTACAACTGACACTTCCATGACATTATAAATTAATATGTAATTACAAAGTAATTACGGATTTTTGAGATTTCCAAAATTCTTAATGTTTTCTTTGGTAGTGATCGGTCAAGCTGGAAAATCCAGAGCCCCTGATTACTTTTGACCGGATTATATTGACCATCTCAGGTCGGAGTTAAATCCTTGTAATATAGCTTTGTATGGCAAAGACACTCTGACTGGATGAATGTGGTAATTCACTCCAGCTTTTGCAATTGAGCAATGATTGTACTTTGGAATATGTGATACTGTCAGAAATGCAACTCCTGTTTTGAAAATTTAAAGAGTTGAAAGACTATCAATTTATAAAATTATTCTTTCGAAGAAAATCATCTGCAATCTTAAGTATTTCATCATCAAAGTAGCGTGAATATTTTGGATTTCTCTCTCCCAGATAGTGCCTCCTTCCCTCATATGTATGCAGTTCAAAATAATTCCCTGCCTTTTTCATGTCACTTTGAAAGAATTGAACAGTCCAGACAGGAACCTGTTCATCGTACATTCCATGGAACTCGACCATCGGAGGCATTCCTCTTTTTATATTATGGGCTGGAGAGATACTCCATATTTTAGTCCGGCGGGCAGCCAGTAAACGGTCGCACCAGCCTTCCACAGCGTTTACACATGCTGAAAACAACAGAATTGCATCCGGGCGACAGCTTATGCTGAGATTATCTGATTTTTCATTGTAATCATCAATCATTGCTGTGCATAATGCCAGGTGCCCTCCGGCAGACTGGCCGGCAGCAACTATTTTATTTCTGTCAATATGGAATTTCCCGGAGTTTTCCCGAACCCATCTCATGGCCGATTTTGCATCCATAACTGATTCGATCGGGCTGATCGTTTTATGAGGTGTTACCCCATTCTCAATTGATAAGCGATAATCTACGGAATACGTCACAATCCCCATTCTCGCATATCGTTCACAGGTTGTAAAGAACTCATCTGGGGTGCCAAAGGCCCAACCACCTCCATGAAAAAAAACAATTGCTGTATTATTCTCTCTTTTAAACGATTGATTTGTATAAAAAATATCAATCTTAAGTTTGAACGTGTCAACTGTTTTGTAAACTTCCCGGATATGGATAACCTGGTCATTGTTTTCAACCGGATCATTCGGTGTTCGCTCTCCCTTACTGGCAGCAGGCGCCAGAAGAGTTAAGCACAGGAAAATGAAAATGAACAGGTTCTTCATGGAGAATGTGTCTTTGTTGTTATTAGTTATCATTTATTAAAGGTTAAATGGTTATTCTTCTTATTGATCCAATCAAATATCGATAATTTAATTTTAACAATTGCCCAACAACCTCGTATGCCTACCTGAACTTTACTTTAACTTGGGGTATATTTGCTTGTCTGTTCGAGTATAATATTTATTTTATTTATGCTAAATTGGAATAAGTTTAAAATCAAATATATGGCAAACCGGTCTTTTACACGAAGAAAATTTATAAGGCTTTTTACCGGAGGAACCGCCGCAGTGCTCATCTCCTTTAATACTGCCTGTAAGAATAAAATCAGTCAGTGGCGTTATCTCGATGAAGAAGAAATCGGCCTTCTGGATGCAATTGTTGAACAGATAATTCCAACGGATGATTTCCCGGGTGGGAAATGGGCTAATGTGTCAAATTTTATCGATAAGCAACTTGACACATATTACAGGAAACATCAGCTTGCATATCGTGAAGGTCTTGCAGCATTTGAAAAAGCCGTAATTCAGATGAAAGGTAAAAAGTTTGAAGACCTTCCTTTTGCTGAACAGACGGCACTAATGGAGAAGATGGAAGCGGGAGAATTCCCGGGGGATTATTGGAAAGATCACCCGGCGGCTAATTTCTTTGACATGGTCAGGCAGCATTCTTTGCAGGGTTATTATGGTAGTCCTGCTCACGGAGGGAACCGCGAAAATATAAGCTATCGTATGCTCGGACTTGATTATCCCAATGTCATCGGACAAAACAGGTACAATGATTTAAGCTGGCGTATTTATAATCCTAAATCTCCCGGAAATGGCAAATAAACATGTTAATGCGATTGTGATCGGTGCAGGTGCGGGTGGTGGTGTGGTAGCCAAGGAACTCGCTACAGGAGGTCTCACCGTAACGCTCTTCGAGCGAGGGAGATGGCATACCTACGACGAACACGGTGATGATGAACTGACTTCTCAGCGGACTTTTCCTCTGAAATGTGGTTACGGTCCGGATAATGAGCGCAACTGGAGAATGGCTCCTGATGGAAAGAATGGATGGATAAAAGTTTATCCGAACGACTGGAGCTACGGAAATAATGCAGCATGTGTAGGCAGTGGAACAGTCAGTTACGGGGCAATGGCCTGGAGGTTTCAACCTGAGGACTTTCACCTTAAAACCAAATATGGTGCAGTATCCGGAAGTACTCTGGATGATTGGCCTTTGAGCTATAATGAGCTGGAACCTTATTATGAGAAAGCTGAATATGAGTTAGGTGTAGCCGGTGATCCGACAAATGATCCATACGTTCCGCCAAGAAAGAAGCCTTATCCTATGCCAGGCTTTTCATTTAACAGGGAAGGAATTATTCTGGAAAAGGCCGCGAAAAAACTGGGTTTACATCCCTTTCCAATACCCATGCTGAGAAATTCAGTGCCTTATCATGGACGTCCTGCCTGCATTCGTATGAGGACATGTGTAGGTTATGCCTGTCCCGTAGGAGCCAAGGCGGGCACACAGAATACCGTAATCCCTGTTGCACTAAAAACAGGTAATTGTGAACTCAGGATAAACTGCATGGTGAGTAAAATTATTGTCGACGAGAGGGGCAGAGCTAAAGGCATAAAATACTTTGATGCAGATAACAAATTGCGGGAACAAACTTCGGACCTGATAGTTGTGTCAGCCTCCGCCAGTGAAACTGCCAGACTTCTGTTAAATTCCAAATCAAAGTTATTCCCAAATGGAGCAGGGAATAATAATGGCTGGGTAGGCAGGAATATCCAGGATCATGCATATACGGGAGCTTATGGTCTTTTTGAGGATGAGGTATATGACGATGTGGGTCCGGGTGCCTGTATTGCAATTAATGACTTCAACCATCGCTTTCCTGACATTATCGGAGGCGGAGTGTTATGCAATGAATTTATACGAATGCCATATCAGTTCACCTCAATACGTCCTTCGGGCAGCAGGATGTGGGGAAAGGATCATAAAGATTTTCAGAAGCATTACTTTAAAAGACATATCGCTATTCACGGACCAGTACAGGAAATGCCGGTATTTGACAAAAAGGTCGAGGTAGATCCTGTTGTCAGGGATTTCTGGGGGATACCTGTTGCCCGGATCAGCGGTCTCAGACACGATAATGATATTAAAGTAGCACATTCCCTTGCTGATAAAGCTGAAAAATGGCTGAAGGAAGCAGGGGCAACTTATACCTGGCAGGCTGTTCCCGGTAAGGTAAGTACACCCAGCCAGCATCAGGCAGGGACATGTCGCATGGGGAATGATCCTAAAACCTCAGTGACCAACAGATATGGCCAGTTACATGAAATAGATAATATCTTCATTGCTGATGGCAGCCTTCATGTCAATAATGGTGGTTATAACCCTGCACTTACCATACTTGCGCTGGGCTATTGGGTTGGAGGACATATTACAGAGAATTGGAAGGGGACAAGGATGAAGTAACCAAACTAATTAATGACTTCCCGGTTTTGAATTTTAAAAATTACCCGTTCTTATGAAAAAGATATTAATTATTAGTTCAGGTTTTTTCTTATTAGTTGTGGCATTGCTTGCTTTATACTCCCGCTGGAATTCAGCTTCACCGGAAAGAACCTGTGCAAGCTGTCATGAAATTTCGAATATGGTGGACATTTGGGGAAAATCGACACACAGGAACATTGCCTGTAAGGAATGCCATGGTACAGCCCTGAGCGAAGGTATACACAGTCTTAAAGAAAAGGGGAGTATGGTTTTTCACCATTACAATAAAACTAAGCCCGAAGATATAAGAATTTCCGAAGATCAGCGTCTGAAGGTGATGCAAAGGTGCATAGGCTGTCATCAGGCAGAGTTTGCCAAATGGAATTCAGGGGGACATGCGATGAACTACTCTGAGGTTTTTCTGAATTCAGTTCATAACAAAGCCGAAACGATTTATGATGATTGCCTCCGTTGCCATGGTATGTTTTATGACAAGGGTACCGTTGAAGATATTGTCGAACCGCTTGATTCTACCGGCCCCTGGAAATTGAAAGATGCAAACCTTGCCAATCGTCCTTCAATTCCTTGTTTTGCCTGCCACCAGATTCATCAGTCAGGGGATCCCGGGAAGAGACAAAATCTCGAAAAACCTTCTTCCCTTCATTATTCAAGGGTGAAGCAAACACTTACCTCATTCTATTACAGACGAATTAATATGTATTTTCCTGTATTATCGCTTGCTTCTCCGGAGATAACTTACCGGTCAGTGTCAGTTAAAATTTCACAGGATCCTAATCAGAGATTGTGCATTCAGTGCCATTCACCCAACGCATTCAATATGGCAGGTACCTCTGATGATCGTACTCCCAGGGGAGTTCATGAAGGGATAAGCTGCCTGGCATGTCATGACCCGCATTCCAACTCAGCAATAGCTTCCTGTAAGAATTGCCACCCCCCTATTTCCAACTGCAAGCTGGATGTGGAGAAGATGAATACCACCTATAAAGATCCGTCAAGCCAGAATAACATTCATATTGTTGCATGTACGGACTGCCATATTAAGGGAAGACCGACTAAACGTAATAATCTATAAAAATGCACTGAAACAGCAACCCTAACCTGAGCTATGATTCAGCCCTGTCATCTTCACGAGTTGAAAGTTCCATGGGGTTCCGGCTGCCGGCTTTTCAGATTACTTTATTCTGTTTTAATGCAATTTTTTTAATCTTTGATTAAGAAAACTCTTGTGAGCTTTGAATCGGGGGTCCATTTGATTTTCTAAAAACCAGCGTTTTTTAAGGTCACATTTCGGATTCGTACATAGATACACCGACTGATTATTTTCAAATGGCATACAGTAAGGATTTGAAAAGAGGCCTTTCTGCTCCACCCCGGAAAACATTTCTCTGAGAAAATCCACAGAAACACCTATGGAGACATATGTTGATTGGAATTTATGTACCTGCAGAGTGTGAAAATAATACCAGCCATTTGTTGATATGGCTTCAGGAAGATCATACTTTGATTTATAGAAATGAACAGCGCTCGCTTCACCATAATTTCCTGTTATAATGCCAATCCCTTTATTCTCAATTAAAGAGTTTTGGTGATACACAACAGAAATCTCCTTCACCATTTCCTCCCATCCAAAACAATCGGCATAATATATAGGTAAAACGCTTTGTTCAGCACTGGTGGTTCTCACACCAGCATCAACACCAAAATTAGCTAAATAAGTTGCCATCTGTTCAACCGGCAGGATTGGTATCGCAAAAGGGAGGGTCGGAAGGCTGGCCAGAATATAGACAACCGGAATTGCTGCCCGGCTAATCTTTACTGTCAGTTTTTTTATATTATGCCGGTTAAGGAATTGCTCAATACTGATAGTCCCGACAGGAATCAACACAGCATACAATGGTTGTAAGAAATAGTTAGGGAAATGAAGAAGATAGAAGGTCAGATATAAAAATATATAACAAATACCAAGCAGACGATAGGTTTTCCATTTAGCAGAGAACAGGAGCAAAAAGAGGCCTGTCAGCCAAACAGGAAAAGAAAGTACATTATTGGGTGCAATCTGATTCCACAAGAAAGCTGGGGACGAAGCCTTGTATGACAATTCACCTGAATACTTTATTCCATAATCCAGCAAATACCAATCATGACTAAATTGCCATAGTAAAAATGGAATCGTGAATAAAATAATAATACTACCTCCAATCCAGATCCACTTACTCCTGAACCATGACCTTTGAGGAACAAGTAGCAATGAAAGCAAAATTGCCAGAGGGAGGAAGAGAACAGTCACTTTGTTCAGCATTCCGATACCTACAAGGATACCAATAAAAACAGCCCCTCTGGGATTGCCGTTTTTCAAGGCCTTTACTAACCCGTAGAGTGCAGCGACCCAGATTAAGTCATTCAGAATATTATACGTGAACATTTTTTCAGCCCCTAATATTCCAATGAACAGAAGGAAAGTACCTGTCAACAGGATTGTATATTTCTTCCCGCCTAATTCCTTAGTAATCATGCAGGCAACACCAAGCGTACAGGCACTTCCCAACGAAGACGCCAGGTGAATTACCTTGAGAGAATATCCGAACAGAAAAGTAAACAGCTTCAGATATAATGGTGAAAGGGGAAGCATGTCGAGGTTGGAGAAACTCCATTCGTCACCAATTGCGATATAGAACAGCTCGTCACGGTGATACCCATATTCCTGATGCAAAAATTGAAACACGACGGTAGCACACATGAAAAAGATCATGATGACAGTTTCTGATGAAATGTTAAAACGGCTTTCTTTATTATTAAAATTAATGAGTCGTTCAAAGAATGCCATTGTAGTCAGGTAATGTTTTCAAATTCTAATTCAGAAAAACGAAGTTAATAAATGTTGTCATTAGAAACCTGCAAAACATGTATAATCTGAACACTTTTAATCGGTCAGATTCCTCTCAAAATACATAACAAAACAACAGTGTTTAACACCGGAGTTTGGTGGTAAAATACTCCAGCCTAATCTGCTGAAGGGTATTGGTTTTTTTATCTTTTGAACATATTCAATTTCAAATTGTTAAAATATCGGAGACCAGAAACCAATTTAAAAACGGGGCGAAACCGAAAAGCCATATGAGTAGGAAAATATTAATTCAAAAAAAATGGTAACAGTAATTATTTCTCATGAATGCAAAAACTATTCCGTTTGGAGAAAAGTTTTTGATGCTGATGAAGTAAATCGCTTAAAAGCAGGTTTCAAAAGTACAGGCGTATATCATTCTGTTGATAATGCAAATAAGATAACAATTATTGGCGAAGCTCCAAGCGTAGAGGCTATAAATGGTTTTATGGCAAATCCTGAATTGAAAGTGGCAATGGAAAAGGGAGGTGTAATAGGCATGCCCGATGTTAAGATTTTAAGCAAAATTTGATTTAGGAGTCTTTGTGGGAAGGCCAGCGCCCCTACCACTTTTGGCCGGATTATTTTGACCACCTCAAGTCGGAGTTAAATCCTTATAATATAGCTTTGTATGGTAAAGACACTCTGACTGGATGAATGTGGTCCCGGCTGCCGGATTTCGCACTGAAAATAATTTTTCATTTCATCAAAAGCACTTTTCTGCCTTGCTCCCGTCTAATTTTTAGTAATCCGCCTGAGTCCATTGGCTCCCATTCAAACCCTTCTCCTTTTATATTTTCTTTAATAGGTCTGGAATCTAATAATACTGATGAAGGTTTCGCTTTTAACCTTATCTTTTCTGATCCACTTAAATCATAAGTTCGATAAAACAGTATCACTTGATTGCTATCTGCATTCTCAAAGTTAAGGCCATAAAACTTTTTTAGATGGCCTTTGTAATCTGCCTGTTGGATAATTGAGCTTGAAGAAATAATATGATCTTCATCCGGTGGAGTTAATGAAGGAATTGCATCCATCGCTCTAATGAAGTGCCTTACATAATCTCCGTATCCGTCGGTAAGCCATGGTTCATCTCCAGGGTATCTGTTCCTGCCGTCAAAATCAACCATATATGTTGCCCAATTTAGTTCCCTTACGGCATTTTCATACAAACTGCTGTCTCCTGACAAGCTGACGAACAGCAATTCATCCGCAGCCTGACGTGCTGAATGACTGTTACCCGGAACCTGGTAAACCGTCTGTTCGTTCGTTACAATTACACCATATTTTTCCCAATTATTATTAGAAAAATTCTTGTGAACCCAATCAATGATTTTCAATACATCTTTTTTCCAATCAGGAAAGTAGTTTCGATGTTCCATTATAAAACGGGCAAAAGTCATTGCATTAATCTGAGTATCACTCCACCAGTCTACGTCTTCAAAAAAAGGTCCCCATTTATTCACTTTCATCGGAAAAGATTTCATCCATGTGAGCAGTCTATTAAACCCTGATTTATAGGCCAGTGTATCTCCCTGATGTATAGCCGTCAAATCGAGAAATAATTGCATAGTCGGTGCCCAGTTGCTCGTATAACCTGCACTGTCAATCCATGTACCGGTAAAGTCATGGTATCTTAAAAGCTCTGTTTTGCCTGTAGTTACATTAACTTTAAAAGGTAAGGGTGAATAATTAATATTTCCGTCTTTTATTCCTGATGCCAATGTATTGGCTATTTTAATTGCAGCTTCAAGGTAATATTTATTTTCGCTGACATTGTAAGCCGAACTCATCTTGTATAACTTAACCAACTGGAGACCAAAAGATCCCGCTTTATCAGGCTGAATGATATCTTTGCCTGATCTCATATCCCCGTCATAAACTCCTGAATAAATAGTTGTGTTGTAAGGGAACGGAAGATTTGGCCATTTGGAATCTGCAGGTGAAAATCCATGAGAAAGATAATAATCGGCCATAAAATACATGTCAGCTTTTATTCTTTCATTTCCAGTATAAGGATAGTATAATTGCCAGGAAGAAAGCGCCATGGCAAACTGATCTCCGCCAATACCCCGGGGATCGTTGAAATCAGGATTCCATACCTGATGATTCATATAATAAGGCAGACCATTTAAGTCTGTTCTCATTTTATCCCAGAAATTCCAAACCAGATCTATAACATGACTGTAGGATTTGCCAGGATTCTCATCGTACCAGGGAATGATTTTCCCATTTCTCCCTGTTCTGACCGGATGATAAATAAGCATCTCTTCCTGTTGTGCATTTGCAGTCACAGAAATAGAAATGCAAATAGTTACAAAAACTGATTTTAGAAACATGACAAAATGTTTATTTGTTAAGCGCTGATTATAAAACAATAAAACTGATCATTTTAAAGTTGCGGTTTTAAAAAGAGTTCTTCAATCGTAACACAGGTTATGCAAATCTATCTATTTAATTCAAAGTTATTAATCTCTTTATATTTATCTCCGACTATTATTGGAAAATCCGTTCAGACTGAGCACCGAAAGCCGGAATAAATTCTCACAAAAGCCCTTTTACATAAGCAGAATGGTGGTAATTACCACCGACCTTTGTTTAATTCAGGACCGACAGATAACAAAACATGTTAATGAGTTTTTATCAAATCTGTCCCTCTTTGACCACCTAAAAAACCGATCTTACAAAAATTAACGTACGTAAAAAACAACAAGGATTTAACTCCAGTTTTGGGTGGTCAATTTATTCTGGCCGAATATGATTAAGTTAACTACCTTTTTCAATTTATATTGGCATTAATTTTTTTTACAAGACGTCGAAAACAGGTCAGGAATTGCTCGATATAGGATTCTCAATGCAATCTGCATTTTTTTTTGGTTTACGATTAATAATTGTCTAACTTGTATAAGGCTTTTATTAACCTGATCTTATATAACTTAAATCTTTAAATCATGCTTAGCTTCTTTAGACAAAAAAATGTGAGTCAGGCTATCTCATTGATCCTTCTCGCAGCATTTTTAGACCTGACTCAGGGTTGTTCATATTATAAGGTTCACAAATCTGTAGGACCTGTTGCGCCCACCATTTCAAGCCTTCAAAATGATAAAAAGTTAATCATTTTGCATAAAGGACAAGATGCCTGGGAATTTAAAAATATTGTTGCCAGGGAGGATTCAGTAAAAGGAATGATAATCACACTTGTTGATCATGATAAATACAAAACAACAGATACTGCAAAGGTGAACCGGTTTAAAAAAGAGGACAAAATCAATAAAACAGAGATATTGAATGAGGTCCATATTTATGTCACAAATTTATCCAGGCTGGGCAGTAATTATGTTTCTATACCGGTTAAAGCAGTTCAGAGGATTGAAATATATGATCCGGCTAAAGGAGCAACCATCGCCTCCTGGGTTTTTGGAACTCTTGGAGTAATAGCGCTGGGAGCGGCCATTGTTACTATCATTGTTGCTCTGACGAAACAATCCTGCCCGTTCATCTATGTCAATGATGATTCCTCATCCAGGCTGATTGGGGAAATTTACAGCGGGGCTATATACCCATCACTTGAACGTACCGATTATCTTCCTTTGCCTGCCCCGAAACCTGGTCAGAAAGATTATACAATAAGAATGACTAATGAAGTACATGAGATCCAGAATACCAACCTGATCGAGCTAAACGTCTTTGATCATCCAAAAGGGACTAATGTGCTTTTGGATAAATACGGAAAATATCAAACAACATGCAATCTACAGCAACCCATAAGAGCTACAAATCTGAGCGGGAAAAATATTCTTGATTTGATCAGGGACAAGGACACCCTAACTTACTTCAATGTTGATCCAGGAAAAAACCCTGACCTTAAAGATGGAATTATCATGACATTTAAGCGCCCACAGGATGCAAGCGTTGCCAAGCTGGTTGTCAACGCAAGAAGCACCTTCTGGCTGGACTATGTATTTACAAGGTTCCATGAATTGTTTGGGAAGGAATACAATTGCTGGGTGGATAAGCAGCAAACAGTTCCACCAATAAAGATGAAGAGCTGGATGCTGGATCAAAACATTCCTCTTTCGTTATATATTGAAAAAAACGGGAAATGGCAGTTTATTGATTATTACAATATTGTCGGCCCTATAGCTCTAAAACAGGATATTCTTGCATTCGATATTTCAAATATAAAGACGGATAGTCTTAAAATTAAACTTGAATACGGGAATCTTTTCTGGGAGGTCGATTATGCTGGAATTGATTACTCTTTAAATATCCCGGTTACACAAAAGATTGCTCAGTTTGTAAGTGCCGTTGATAACAAGGACAGGGATGTCAGGAACTTACTGGTTTCAGCCGATATGCTTTATTATGTCCAGCCGGAAATAGGAGATGCTGTTGATATGAAATTTAACCTTCCCGAACAGCTTGATGTAGAACGAACACTTATCCTTCACAGTCAGGGTTATTACAAGATCATCCTTAATCTGACGGGTGAAGAACGGAAAAAAGATCTTCTTGCCTTCAGGAAAAAGGGGCATTTCGCTAAATTTTCAAACGGGATATTCCAGAGGCAGATGGGTTTAAATGCAAATTAATTTGTCTTTTTAACTGTTAATTGATGACAAATAAGCAACATTGTTCTGTTTGTATCCGTGAATGTGAAAAAGGGAACAGCTTTTGCAAGAGAAGGGATGTGTACGGTAACTTGAAAATGGGAAACAGGTTCTGTGCTGTAGCAGTTGATTATTTGCACGACAAGCCAATAATTCATTACAGGGAAAATGTCAGAGTACTCTCTATAGGTTCGTGGGGGTGCAATTTCAGGTGTCTTGGATGTCAGAATGTAAACCTTTCCTGGTCGGTTACCAGCGAAAGCCTTGATTTCGCGGAAATGGAACCTGAAATAGTTGTGGATCTGGCACTTGAGAATGGCTGCGATGGCATATGCTATACTTATAATGAACCCGCAATTCTCCTGGAAACAATCCAGGCTATTGCGAGCAAAGCAAGGCGAAAAAACCTGTTCAATGTTTTAGTAACCAATTCAACGTTTACGGAGAGTTCGGTTAAGAAAATCTCGGGTTACATTGATGCAGTGGCCGCTGATATTAAAAGCCTGAAGGATGAATTCTATTATGACTATTGCGGCGCGACAGGCATTCCCAATGTAGCCGGAAAAGTATTAAAATGCATCAGGGCTTTTTCCGACAGCGGATGCCATGTCGAAGTCAGAACAAATATAATCCCTTGCGCCAACGACCAGGAAGAAAATTATCATGGAATTGCATCCTGGATTAGGGATAACCTCGGAGTGACCGCACCGTGGCATATTACCAGGTTCTTCCCGGCAAACAGGCTCTTGCATGTCGGACAGACTCCAGATGGATCTATGCTGAAAGCTCAGGAAATAGGTTTTAGTGAAGGATTGAAATATGTTCACACATTCCCTGACAAAGGATGCGATTGTGCCAAAGATATGAATCTTATAAGGAAAAATGAGGCTCAGGCAGGGCATGATTGTTGCAAGAATATTTGAAGTTCAGAGCAGGAGTAAATTGTAACATTATCTTCTAAAATATTTCGGGTTATTGATAATTTTCAGACTGATGAGATTTTATAATTTTATTCTGAATATAGTATTTCATATTCTGCCTGTGCCAGTACTGGACCGCTTTCTCAACCAGTCACTGCCAAATACTGCAAGAGCTTTCAGGAAATTCAGCAGAATCGATCCGTCTCTTTTCGAATATGTCTCGCGCAAAAAAGTTCTTTTCATGTTCAGAACAGCATCGCGCTTTGTTCCTGCATACCGCATGTTTCTTAGCCGGCATAATATTGATCCCATTAAAATAAAAAGCATCAAGGATTTTGATAAATATGTACCGCAAACTACAAAGGAGAACTATATAAAAACATTCCCATTGAATGAGAGATGCATTCGTGGGAGGTATCCTGACAAAGGCTATCTTGAAGAAAGCTCGGGAACATGCGGCACATCGACATTCTGGATAAGGTCGCAGACAGAAGAATTAAATAATCTGCCGCTTATGAAAGCGACAGTAAGGCATCTTTATGGGTCGGGCTGTGAAAAAAAACTTGTTGTACTAAACGCCATGGCTCTCGGGGGCTGGTCAGGCGGACAGAGGTTTGCCGGAAGGGTTGGATCCCTGGGTATTGTCAAAAATACCGGACCAGATTCGCAAAAGATCATACGCTGCCTTAAGGAACTTGGTCCAGGATTCACTTATCTGTTGGGAGGGTATCCGCCTTTTATAGTGGAACTGATAGAATATGGCAGCAAGCTGAATGATTTTGACTGGAAGGATTACACCATCCATGTTTTCCCGGGAGGAGAAGGATTTAGTGAGAACTGGAGAGAATATGTTTCTTCACATCTCAAAGAAGGCGCTCTTATTTTCTCTGACTATGGAGCCATTGACCTTGATGTAGGGATTTCGGTTGAGACTCCTTTTACCGTTGCCATAAGGAAGCTGATTCAGAATGATATGAAGCTCAGGAATGCTATCCTTTCGTCAGATCGTACACCCTGCTTTATAGGCCAGTTTTCAAATCAGCAGTTTTATATAAAGGAGACAACCGGCAGGGGCGGAATGAAAGAACTTGAGATCACAGTAATGAATCCGAAATCTGTTTCCCCAAATATTAAGTATGTAATTGGTGATGAAGGAGGAGTAATAAGGTTTTCAGATATATGCAAAACCCTTGAAGAAAATGGATATCCATTATCTGAACTGGACAGAAAGCACAAGGTTAATGTTGTTGTGCCGTTTCCACTTCTCTACCTGTATGGCAGAAGCGATGGTACTGTCACTATAAATGGCGCTTTAATTTCTCCATCTGAAATTTATGAAGCAATTCTTTCCGACCAGGATCTGATATCTTCAATAAATACATTCAGGATGTCAGTAGAATCAGACACGGATAATTTTATTAAGCTTTTCATTTTTCTTGAGACCAGGGAGGGGGTTAAAATAACTGATTCTTTGACGACAGCAAGTAATAATATTATCACGGCCAGGCTTCTTGAAACAAATGAATGTTTCAGGAACAGTTATAAGAAGAACCCTGAAATATTCAGGCCGGTAGTAAAGATCATACCCTACCGGACCGGCATATTTTCAAAAAATAATGGTTTTGTAAAGGAGGTCTATATTAAATAATGTCTCAGATGAGTGACTACAGATCACGTTACCATTCCTGTAAGGAAGCATGGCCTGTAATGATGAACTTCAGATTGTCAATGCTCAGGTATTTTTTTCAGCGGAGTAAATATCCCTTGTTCTATATAAGGTCATCCCGGGGAGGAATAATAAGGACCAACGAGATGCAGAAGAAACTGAAGCTTCGCAAATTCACTGGCTTTAACGGTCATTATTATTTTTCACTGACCATTCCTCACTGGCCCTCTAAACCTTTTGACAACATGGTTGCCAATGGCGGTCTGAATATTACTGCTGCAGGAACTCCTTTTAAAAAACAGATCGATACCGCAATTATTGGATTTACAAGGAGGTGCAAATATAAATGCTGTCATTGCTATGAGCATTTTAATCTTGGCGATGCAGAGAGTGTACCAATTAAAAAATGGGAAGAAACGGTCAGTGATCTTCAGAAAGCTGGGGTAAGCATCATAACAATTTCAGGAGGTGAACCCATGATGAGGTTTGATGGCCTCCTCGACCTTCTTGGAACTTCAGATCATTCACGTTCAGACTTTCATATACATACTTCGGGTTACAGTGTTACACCTGAAAAGGCTGCAGAGCTGAAAAAGGCAGGACTGCATGCAGCAGGCGTGGGATTGGATGATGTCAATCCTGAAAGGTACGATCTTTTTCGTGGCTACAAGGGAGCTTTTGAGCAGGCTATCAGCGCTATAAAAAATTTTCAGGAGGAAGGTATATTCACCTATATAAATTTCTGCCCTACCAAAGTGTTAATCCACTCAGGTGAAATTAATAAGTATTTCGATCTGCTAAAAGATCTTAATGTGGGATTTGTGCGCTGGCTTGAGCCAAAACCCTGCGGCGGATACTCAGAAGAAAATGAAGAAGATCTTCTGAGCCCGATAGATCACGAAATTCTCAGAGATCTTTATATCAGACTGAATACAGAAGCAGATTACAGGGATTACCCCCCAGTCTCTTACGAGGCTTTTTCTGAGGCTCCGGAGAATATGGGATGCATGATGGCCGGGCATTCACTGCTTTATATTGACAGTATTGGTAATGTCGAACCCTGCGTATTTCTGCCCGTCACATTTGGAAATATAATGAATGAAGATCTTGCTGTTATTTTAGCCAAGATGAGAAAAGCATTTCCAAAGCCGCTGCATATAAAGTGTCCCTCAGTTCAGATGAGCCAAAGAATCCGGAGTAAAAAAGACAACGGAATGATCCCCCCTGTTCCTTATGAAAACCTGAAGAAGGAGTTAAGTGAGCTTAATAGCGAATAACAGGAATCCTGACAACTTTTAGTTGGTTTGAACACCCTAAACATACATAAAAAACCAAAAAGGATCTAGCTCCGTCTCCCGGTGTTCAGTTTATTCCCGCCAGTCATGGTCAAGGTTATTAACATCCCCACTCAGTTAAATAAAATTGCTATTAGCTTTACTATAATTTAAATTTGAAAATGAAATAACCAGAACTCAGATGTCAAGCATCATAGAAGGATATAATTATGACACCTGCCTGCCGGCAGGCAGGTCTTCATCAGCTACCGCCAGAAAGACAACAAATGCGTCAAATGGGTCATCTGGTCTGGTTGATATAAAAATTAAAAACTAATTTTTATGAGTCGCAACTTTGTTCTACTTCTTTGGAGTTTATTATTGTTAAACCTCTTTTTCTTACAAAGTGATTATTCAAAATATGTTGACCCACTTATAGGTACAAGACTAGTTCCAATTGCACCCGTTAAAACTCTTTCACTATTACAGGTCGACCCCCATAACCCGCGGCACTTCGCTGATACTCTGGGAAATCCTGTGCTCCTGATCGGTGATTCCCCACAGAACTTACCGCAGAAACTGACTATTGCCCGGATGAGGGCCTATTTTGCCGACTGCCAAAGCAGGGGTATAAATTTATGCTGGGTTTGCATTGACGGCCAGCCAACAGATAAGGCTGTAGATATGGCACCCATTGACAGAAAAGGTAATCCGGAATTTATTTCTGGTGGTATTCCCAACAACTGGGACCTCAGCCGTGTTAATCCCTCTTACTTTACACAAACCATTGACAGTATGCTGATATTGGCTGAAAATTATGGAATTTATATTAATCTCATGCCGATGAGCCAATGTTACTGGTCATCGGCTAACATAACCGCTAATAGCCCCCGGAAATGTTTTAATTATGGGGTATGGTTAGGTAACCGATATAAAAAACAGCGAAATATATTATGGCTTTTCGGTAACGATAACCTTGACTCTTCCAGGCAGTGTCCGATTGCTCGTGGGATCCTGAGCACCAGGGATAAACATTTAATGTCAATCCATGTTTATAATCCCAGGATATGGGGCCCTGATCCGAATAACGATGCCAAAGGAGAATCTGGCAATTTCTTTAAACATTTGCCCAACTCAACCATGGGTTGGGTTACATATGACAATCTTTATTCAGATATGCAGGTCTTCAATCAGGCCCACTTTATCTATCATGAGTATATGAAATCGGATGTCATGCCTATTTTAATGTCCGAGGGGCCGTACCAGAAGCTTAGCGGTTATAATTGGCAGGTGGCCACCAACCAGGTGGAACGGGGTTTGAACTACAGGGTTGCCTTGGGCGGTGGTTTCGGTGGCGCCTATACATATGGGTGCGATTGGTTGCAGAATGCTACGGATCCTTGGGACAAATACCTGAACCGTGGAGCTCGGCCACATATTAAGTTTTTCAGCGATCTTTTCAAAAATCGTCCTTGGTGGAATTTGAAACCGGACTGGACCTGGACTTTTTTGACTGCGACCACGCTTAGTGGAGGCTCGGATATTGAAAATGATAATTATACGATGGCAGCGTATGATATCGTCAACGGAAAACTCGGAATAGTGTATTGTACATCGGCACAAACCGTAACCCTAAATCTTTCCAAAATGGCAGGGCCTGTTACTGTGCGTTGGTACGATCCTACTACTGGTAACTATACTAACATCAGCGGATCTCCTTTCTCCAATGCCGCTCTGCATCAGTTCACCACTCCCTCCATTGTCCATAACGAAATCAATACGGATGATTCTGCCGAGACTTCGGGCGACTGGGTATTGGTGGTAGAGGTGGCCAGCGCAGTTTCGAAATAATAAATGCTGAATGTAACACTGCAATTGAGCTTCAGGCAAGATTTTTATTATTCAAAAATGATATAGTTTAATCATATTTATCATGTAGGATAAAAAGTATTCGTTTGGGTTTTATTTAATAACTGAAAACAAAAATTTCGAATCATGAAGAAGACGATTTTGATTCTTATCGCAGCTCTTACCATAAATCTGGTTACTACTGCACAGGAGAACCTGACCTATCAGAAGCCATCTGCCGAAATCTTGGCATTAGCTGATTATGTAAGGGCCCCAACAGTGACCATGGACTCAAAAAAGGAATTTATGTTGTTGAGCTACCGTGATACGTATAAATCACTTAATGATTTAAATCAGGAAGAAATGAGATTAGGTGGTTTACGCATAAACCCTGTCACTAATATATCGAGTACTATATCATATATCAATAATTTAAAGATCAGGAAAATCTCTGCTCAGGATGAAATTCAGGTATCAGGATTGCCCCAGAATCCAAGGATAGCTTATATTTCAATGTCTCCAAACGAAAAGAAAATTGCTTTTACTCATACAACAGATAAAGGCGTTGAACTTTGGGTTTTAGATGTTGAAACGGCTCAGGCAACCAGGTTAACTGAAGCAATTGTCAGTGCAAATATGGGGAATCCTATCAGCTGGTTAAACGATAATGAAAGCATGTTGATAAGACTATTACCCAAAAACAGGGCCGATTTAATTGATACAAAAAAAGATTTGCCCAAAGGACCAACAGTTTCAGTGAGCGATGGATCCATATCTCAGAATCCAACTTTCCAGGATTTGCTGAAAAATAAAGTCGATGAACTTAATTTTGAAACCTTAATAACATCTGATCTTTATAAGATCTCTATAACCGGCAAAGCTGAAATATTTAAGCCTTCTGCGATGTACGCTGATGTAAGTGTTTCTCCTGATGGAAATTATGTTTTAGTAAAAACTATTCAAAAACCATTCTCATATGTAGTACCCTATTATCGATTTCCGCAAACATCGGTTGTTTATGATATTAAAGGGAATGTGATAAAAGTAGTTAATGAAGTTCCTTTGATTGAGAATATACCAAAAGGATTCGATTCAGCCCCAAAGGGGAAAAGAGATATGGACTGGAGAGACGACAAACCCTCAACTTTGTACTACGTTGTTGCCCTTGATGAAGGTGATAAAGCTAATAAGGTTGAATTCAGGGATGAGGTTTTCCTTTGGAACGCACCTTTTACCTCTGAGGCAACTTCTTTATTTAAAACCCGGCAACGGTTTGCAGGGATTATCTGGGGTAATGATAGATTTGCTATAGGTTTTGACCGGTGGTATGATATCAGAAATATGAAGACATACCTGATTAATCCTTCAGTATCCAATGAAAAACCGAAAGTAATTTATGATCGTAATTTCCAGGATATTTATTCTGATCCTGGAAACTTTGAAACAAAAAAGAACCAGTATGGCAGATATGTTCTCACGATGGATAAGGATAATGCCTTTTTAATTGGAGATGGCTACTCAAAAGAAGGTCAATTTCCTTTTATAGATGAAATTAATTTTAAGTCATTAAAAACAAAACGACTTTATCAATCTGAATATAAGGATAAAAAAGAAAATTTGCTTTCGATTAAAGATATCAAAAAAGGCGAAGTAATAGTTCAGCTTCAATCAAAGAATGAGTTTCCGAATTATTTTCTCAGAAATATAAAGAAAAAAGGAAACCTGACCCGGATTACATACTTTATAAATCCTTTTGAAAGCATTAAGGATGTTTATAAAAAAGTGATTAAGTATAACAGGAAAGATGGTGTTGAACTGTCAGGGACATTGTACCTGCCTATAGGTTATGATACTGTCAAGAAGGAAAAATTACCATTGCTGATATGGGCTTATCCGGTGGAATATAAAGATAAAAGCAGTGCAGGACAAAGTAATCAGAATTCAAATGAATTCACATATCCTAATTACGGTTCGTTTGTCTATTGGGTTACAAAAGGTTATGTCGTTTTAGATGATGCTTCTTTCCCAATCATAGGTGAAGGGACCACCGAGCCCAATGATAATTTTATTGAACAATTAGTTTCAAATGCCGAAGCAGCAATTAACGCAGTGGATAAAATGGGTTATATCAATCCCAAAAAGGTTGCTGTCGGAGGTCACTCATATGGAGCCTTTATGGTTGCAAACCTCCTGACACATTCAAAACTTTTTGCCTGTGGAATTGCCAGAAGCGGAGCATATAACAGAACTTTGACTCCATTCGGTTTTCAGAGTGAACAAAGAAATTACTGGGATGCGCCAAATGTATACAATACAATGTCTCCATTTATGAATGCAGATAAAATGAAAACGCCGCTTCTTCTTGTTCATGGAGACGCAGATAATAACCCGGGAACTTTTACACTTCAGACCGAACGCTACTTCCAAGCCTTAAAAGGATTGGGCGCACCGGTTAGGATGGTATTGCTGCCCAAAGAGAGTCACGGATATGTTGCTAAAGAGAATATTCTTCATTTACTCTGGGAAGAAGATCAGTTTCTGGAAAAATATTTAAAATAGAATAGTAGTAACTTCAACCTACCATCATTAAATTTTGGTTTCAAAACAAATCTACTGTGACCAAGTAGCACCAGACCTTACCTGGTCGATTCTGGTTAATTCCGGGAAAGGTTATTAGGATTTTAAAGGAAAAAGGTTGACGGAGGATGATCTATCAAAGATTACCTTAAAACATCTTAATAACAATAATTGAACTTATAACTTCTCCTGATATCAGGAAAGGTTAAAAGATCCAGACTAATATGACCAAAAAAAAATCGGCCTGATTTCACCGAACAAACAATACAGAACAACAAGGATTTAACTCCAGTGAGGGTGGTCAAATTGGCACGGCCAAAGATGGTACAGATTGCTTTTATCGATTTATTAACTCTTATTAAAAGCCATAGTTTAAATGACTTTTGAATTTGACGAAAAAAATACTTATACACCTTGAAATATATAATGGGATTAACCATATTCCGAGACAGGCTGATAGTCTTCGCCAAATGTTAAGAGGTTAGTATGTTGCTCCTATTCCTCCAATAATGACATGGTTATAATAGAATTGTTGTAAATATTTAAAAATAAATGAATTATATAATGATTATCAAAATATTAATTCCTACCTTACAGAAAAGGTATTTTGAAGTCTGTTAATAATAATATAAAATCTTTATTATGGGAAACACAATTATAAAAACAAAAAGAAGTAAAGCTGCCCACACATCAACGTCTAAAGAAACGAAAAAGATAATTTCCAAGGAGGATATTAGAAAGAGAGCATTTGAAATCTATCAAGAGAGTGATAATTCTTCTTCAAATGAACTGGATAATTGGTTCTATGCTGAAAGAGAGTTGAATGGATATTACCTGTAGGCTATCTAACCTTATAGCCAGCCCCTGGAAATCGCTCCGGGGGCTTTTTGTTGACCAATCGCAGTTATTTGAATGAACCATAAATATTAAACTGTTTATAATATTTTATGATTAGGCCTTCCCGCTCCGGTAAGGCACCCTGTTGGTATTATATCCGATATTAAGAAAAGAATGGTGATAACTACCTCCAACTTTTGTTTAAATTTAAACAGATTGTCGTGAGATTCTTATGATATAATAGCACCCTTGTCCGGTATAGAGTATCAGTCTATAAATAATTAAATTGCATTTGTTTAAACTGAAAAATGACAAAATATGTTTTAATTACTTATTTTAGTATGCATATGATAATTTTGGTTTACATATAAGAAAGTTTGAAGGTCAATGAACGATAACATGTATGGAAACGGAATTGATAAATTTAAGTAACCATGCATTTTTTTTTACTATGAGTTAATATTTAGAGAATCAGAAATAAATAAGATTATGTTAGAAATTCCCGAATCAAAAACTATTAGTTTACAAGCAGGTAACACTTTAATCAGTAAGAGGATAACAGAAGTTATTAATGCTACAAGTCCTCATAAATTTGCATTTTATTGCGGCGACCCAGCAGGATATGCAAGACTTCTTAATGGAAGGCAGGTCAAATCAACAAAAGGGCATGGAATGTTTGTTGACATCTATTGTGATGGTAATATATGTATGACAATTGGTGATGGTACCAATATGAGATACTATTCGCCCTTTGAGCGACGTCCTGAAAAACACCAACTGCTAATTGTATTTGATGATGGCAGTTGTGTTGCCTTCACTGTTGCAATGTATGGAGGGATATATGTACACAAAGGAATATTTGATAATCCTTATTATCAGCGAAGCTTAAACAGCATTTCTCCTCTTGAAGACACTTTTGATGAAATGTTTTTTGATAACATTTTTAAAAGTACTACAAAAGACATTTCTATCAAGGCTCTGCTTGCCACTGAACAGCGTATTCCGGGGATTGGCAATGGAGTTTTACAAGATATCCTGTTTAACGCCGGTATTCATCCCAAGCGCAAAAAATCTGCTTTATCTGATTTTCAGAAAGCAGAACTTTACCATAGCCTGAAAGTAACATTAAAAAGTATGACTGATAAAGGAGGACGGGATACTGAAAAAGATTTATTCGGACATATGGGAGGATACAAAACTTCACTTTCAAAAAATACATTGATGAATCCTTGTCCTAATTGTGGCAATAAGATTGTTAAAGAACCATATCTTGGTGGTGCTGTTTACTTTTGCCCTACTTGTCAGAAACTTTGAAATTGGCGACTAAAAATTCCTGTAATCATTGGCAACCATAAAAATGATACGAAAAATCGAAATAGAAACGGACTTTATAACAGACAGAAGAATTAAGAAAAACCTATTACTTATTAATCCTGTTAATAGTGCCAGAGTTGGTCTCACAATAAATAAAAGTTCGAGATTCCCGCCACTTGGACTTGGAATTGTTGCAGCATTGACACCAGATAACTGGACTGTAAAAATTATTGATGAGAACTTTAGTGAGTTCCAATATCAAAAGGCTGATCTTGTCGGTATCACTGCATTTACTGCTTCTGTAAATCGGGCCTATGAAATAGCTAAATTATATCATGATAATAACATACCGGTTATTTTAGGCGGAATTCATGCATCATTACAATCTGAAGAAGCAATACAGTTTGTTGATTCGGTTGTTGTGGGAGAGGCAGAGGGTGTCTGGAGTCAAGTAATCAGAGATTATGAATCCAATAGTTTAAAAAAAATATATAAGAGTGAAAGATGTAATTTGTCAAAAACGCCAATAGCAAGACATGATTTATTTGATAAAGACTATATGTTTGGATCAATTCAAACAGCTAGAGGTTGCCCTATGGACTGTGATTTTTGTTCTGTTACTTCTTTTAATGGTCATACCTATCGGCAACGACCTGTTGAACATATATTAGATGAAATGGAAATAATCCCACAAAAAATGATGTTTATTGTAGATGATAATATTATTGGGTATAGCAAAGCTGCATCAGCCCGTGCATTAAATTTGTTTAAAGGCATGATAAATCGAAAAATTAAAAAAGAATGGTTTTGTCAGGCATCGTTAAATTTTGCAGATGATGAAACAATACTTGAATATGCAGCTAAAAGTGGATGTAGAATGGTATTTATAGGGTTAGAGGCTGAAAATACTGAGTCTCTTAAAAACGCAAATAAAAAATTAAATCTAAAAATGGGAGTAAAAAGCTATAGGGATGTGTTCAAGAAAATAAATAAACATGGAATAGCTGTCCTTGGAGCTTTCATTTATGGTTTCGATACAGACACTCCTGAGGGGCTAAATAATCGAACCAAATATATTATAAATAGTGGTGTCGATGTTATTCAAACGACCTTTCTTACACCTTTGCCTGGAACCAGGTTATTCAATAATTTTCTGAATGAAGGCAGGCTGTTATATGCGAAATTTCCTGGAGATTGGAATTATTATGATATGACTGAGACAATTTTTAAACCAAATCTGATGGAGCCCGCTGAACTCAATTTATGTATGGAAAAGTGCAATGAAAGTGTAGGTAAAGCGATAGGAAAAAAGTTCTTTAAAACCTTATTTGCAACAAAGAATATTAAAACGGCTATGTGGGCTTTAAGTTCAAATATTAACTATCAAAATGTATCTAAGAATCAAAAAAAGATTACAGGAATATAATTGAAAAGCCGGACGCCTTGACCACATTTAGTCGGTCAGATTTCACTTAACATACATAAAGAAACAACAAAGAATTAACTCCAACTTCTGGTGGTCAGTTTATAAGCGTCACCTGCTTTTCTGAATGTTTAATACTTACTCGGATTCTATTGGTTAAACAAATCAACTCTACAGATTTCTTTTCTCGATTTATTAACTCTTATTATTAAAAACCATAGTTTAAATGACTTTTGAATTTGACATAAAAAATCCTTATACACCTTGAAATGCATAATGGGATTAGCCTACTTTCAAGACAGACTACCAGTCTTCTCCAAATCTTAAGAGGTTAGTATGTTTCTCCTATTACTACAATAAAGACACGGTTATAATATATATAATGTAAATATTTCAAAATAAATGAATTATATAATGATTATCAATATATAATTTCGTACCTTACAGAACAATTATACTGAAGTTTGTTAAAAAATATAAAACTTTTATTATGGAAAACACAATTATGAAAACAAAAAAAAGCAGAGATGACTTGACAACAAAATCTAAAGAGACTAAGAAGATAATCTCCGAGGAGAAAATTGTCAATAGAGCATTTGAGGTCTTTCGTGAGAATGACAATTCTTATTTAAATAAACTGGTTAATCGGTATTATGCTGAAAGAGAATTAAGTGGATATTATATGTATTCAATATCTAATAAAGATTCGCAAAAGTAAAGCACTGTCCAGTCGCTTTTAGGAATATTTGTAGCTCTTGTGTTTCCAAAACAAAACCCAAAACTGCAAATGAGGTAGTTTTTGATATTCGGGTAGCTGAACTTAGTATAAGAAATTGGAAAAGATCTTGTTAAAATAAAATTCACTTTCCTCTGTAAATCGAACACTGATTTTCATGAAGTCTATGTATAAATCAAATTTTTATAAAAGTTTGATATATAAAAACCCTGGTGGTCTGAATGCGGGACTGTCCATCGGGTAAACCAAATCCCGTAAATAAGGAGGTGCATTATGACATTATCAAGATGGCGAGATATGGATGACATATTAAACCGCTACACGAGAGCATTGGGGCCACCTCAGGCTGGAAGCCAAGAGGTCATCGCAACAGGTGACTGGATTCCCCTTGTAGACATCGCTGAGACCGATAAAGCATTCGAGATTAAAGTGGAGATTCCCGAGGTCAAAAAGGAGAATGTCAAAGTTACTGTAGACAATCGTGTCCTGACGATTTGGGGAGAGAGAGAACAGGAAAAAGAAGAGGAAGGGAAGAAGTTCCATCGAGTTGAGCGATACTATGGGGTCTTCACCCGTAGCTTTACGTTGCCTGACAATGTGGATGAAAATAAAGTTACGGCTACTTTCAAGGATGGCATACTGAATATCCAGATTCAAAAGGCTAAGGTGGCAAAACAGAAAGCCATCGAAGTCAAAGTGGTGTAAAAAGACAGAAACTACAACCATCGGCTGAACGCAGGCTGGGAAAAGCGGTAGTTTTTCCCAGTTGATTTGTCAGACGTTAACTAATACTATAATTAGTTTCTATTTCATTATAGCAATGAGGGACCGCGTATATGTACCGTCTCAACGGTCATGTAGCCTGATTGCATTGGTTTAATAGAGACCTCGACACTGATGATTAATCAATAACAAGAATACTTCCAATTTGATATTTTGGACTACAATTTATAAGTTGCTTTATATGCAGAAGTCTGATATAAGGACCTACAATAAAAAAACATGATCTCTTTTTAATGGAAATTATCAAACAGCAAAATTGTTAAATCGCACTAATAATTCACTCACCAAAATATCTAAAGGTGAATGAGGTTTTTGTCAAACAAATTTCTGACATTTGATATGACTTTGAGCATGGGAACGTGCTCCACATTTATCCGTCACATCGGTACCAAAAAAAGATCTGACTTAAAAATTATAAATGGAGGTATTGTTATGAAAACAAAAAGTTCTTTTTCAGTATTAATCTTTTTTGTCATTCTTGCTATCGGTATAGCATTGGCATATGCAAGTTATGATGCTCAGGCCAAAGCTGGAGCAATATGGATTGGAGTGATTTCTTTCCTTGTTGCCCTTATTATTTCGTCTGCAATTAAGATCGCAAATCAGTGGGAAAAGGCGGTAATATTACGGTTAGGACATTTCCATACACTCAGGGGCCCGGGACTATTTTTCATAATACCGATCATTGATACCGTTGCTTACTGGATTGATATCCGGGTCATTACAACTACTTTTACAGCAGAAAAAACCCTTACAAAAGATACTGTGCCTGTCGATGTGGATGCAGTGCTATTCTGGAGAGTTCTGGATGCAGAGAAGGCGGCTCTTGAAATAGCCGAATATAAAGGTGCGATTAACTGGGCTTCCCAGACAGCCCTGCGTGATGTCATAGGCAAGACAATGCTCTCGGAGATGCTTGAAGGAAGGGACAAGATGAGTAAACGCTTCAGAAGATAATTGATGAACGTACAGAACCATGGGGCATCAATGTGATCTCAGTTGAGGTTAAAGATGTAAATATCCCTTCTTCACTGCAGGATGCAATGTCGATGCAGGCCCAGGCAGAGAGGGAACGTCAGGCCAGGGTGATCCTGGGTGATTCTGAACGGCAGGTAGCAGAGAAGTTTGGAGAAGCTGCCAAAACATATACCGATAATCCTACAGCTCTTCATCTGAGGGCTATGAATATGCTTTACGAAGGATTGAAAACGAACTCCACAATAGTAGTTGTTCCAAGCTCAGCACTTGAAACCATGCAGTTAGGCGGCCTCGCAGGTATAACAGCATTAACCATGGGATTGAATAAGGAACGAGAAAATAAAGAGAATGATAATAAGCTTGGGAAAACAGAAAAAAAGGAGAATGATAAAGATCTTGGTAAAACAAATTAACACAAATGACCACTAGAGGTTTACGCGACAGCATTTTATTCTTTTATGCCTGGAAACCGTCATTTATGTTTATGAGTTTGATTAATGATATAGCTACTTGATAAAACTTCAAGCAATGAAATAATTAAACTGATTTTATATTATCGCCTTTGGATTACGGTTCCCATCGAACGGCTTATCTGAATTGAGAGAAGTAATTTTTTCTGGAAACATAAGGACTCCAGCTATCCTCTTTATTTATTTTTTAACAACTTAACCTGCTTAATTCATAAACTTAAAATTAAACATAAAAATTGACTTCTCAGCTCGTCAATATTTTGGAATGGTTCATGATTTAGTTTTACTGAGGGACTTTTTCAATTTTTAACTGGATTCGAGATCGATTTTTTTCATAATAGCGAAGGTACGTTATAAGCTTTTTTAATAATCTGGCAACACTGGTTTGTTTGTTCCGTCGGCCAGGTTTTAAAATTGTGGTTATCAACTTTCCTGATAATACTTCATAAATATGTAATGGCATGTAGTAGTACTCGTTGTAGTAGTTGTTGAATAATGTGCAAAAAACGGTCGTCCTGACCTCATCTCGCCGGTCTTCATGTCTATTATGAAATATATTAATTGATAATAGTTTAACTCCGGCAACAGATGGTCAATCCGTTCCGGCGAAAAGTGGTCAATGCCACCGGCTTTCCCAATCTACCTCAAAGCTCAAGGGCCAGAGTATAAATCTAACTATTTCTGCCCCCTACTACTTGCTATGCGTTTTTAATCGCATTTTTATACAAGATCTAGAATTTGACATGAAATGCGGTTGTGTGCAAAAACCATCCTTCTTTGCCCATAAATTATCTAAACCTCAATAAAAAGTGGCAGACAAGTTGATCTTCTTTATTTATAAAAGTATATGAATGTTCTTTCCCTGCGTTTCATTTAACAGTAGTGAAACGGCTTGCAAAAACTCTTTTTGAATCAGTGGTTTTTGAAAAACCATATCAGCTCCGAAAAGTTTTGCACTTGGGAGATACCCTTCCGGGCCAATCCTTCCACCACCTGAAATTGCAATTATTTTTAGTTCAGAATACTTTCTTCTAAGTTCAAATATTGTTTCCAATCCCTCTTTTTCAGGCATAAGAATATCAGTTATCAGGAGATCAGGTTTGTTCTTTTCAAAAAGTTCCATTCCCTCTCTCCCATTTGAAGCGATATCCACCTCATGACCTATCTTTTCGAGCATTTTTTTTATCATTAAAAGTATTGAAGGCTCATCATCGAATACAAGAATTTTAGCCATGGGTTAATTTGATTAAATATCATTACTATCAAGCACTGTTCTGACTACTTTACTGAAATCATCTAATACCATGGGCTTAAAAATAACTTCAGAAATACCGTTCTTTGATAACACCTCTTTAGATAAATTGTCACTATATCCGGTGATAATTATTACTTTTAATCCAGGACTTATCTTTTTCATTTTGGAAGCAAGTTTTGTTCCTTCCATTTTGGGCATTTTCTGATCAGTAATTAGGAGAGAATACTTCTTCGGATATTTTTTTATTTCTTCAAGTGCAGATAAACTGTCACTACTTATTGAAACCTTGTAACCCAGTTTTTCGAGCATTTTTTTACCCATAAAAGTAATCTCCGGTTCATCATCAACAAACAAGATATACTCATCCCCTTTAATCAGCTTTTTGAATGACTTATTTGAATCTAATGAATTACCATTGTATTTTGGCAGATAAATTGCAAATGTGGTACCACTGCCGAGAGTACTGTCAACACTTATTGCGCCTCCGTAATTATTTACAATACCATGAACCACTGAAAGACCCAGTCCTGAACCTGAACCAACCTCCTTACGGGTAAAGAAGGGCTCAAAAATACGTTCTTTTGTTTTGATATCCATCCCATAGCCGGTATCTGAAACTGATAGTTTAATATAATCTCCCTTTTTAAGATTAGGAATCTTTCCCGCAGTTTTTTGATCAACATTTACCGCTTCCAGTTTTACTTCAAGAATTCCACCTGTTTTTATCATAGCATGATTTGCATTTGTACACAGATTCATCACTATCTGATGAATGTGAGTAGGATCTGCCAAAACAGTACCTATATTTGAATCGAGATTTTGTTTTATTTCGACACTCGCAGGAAGAGAGGCTCTAAGTAGGTTTAATGCTTCTGAGACAACTGGTTGTAATTGAATGGGTTTCTTCTCAAAATCAACTTCCCGGCTGAAAGTAAGTATCTGTTGAACAAGATTTTTCCCTCGGAGCGCTGCGTTGTTAATTTGGTCAAGATCAAATCTCAGGTTGCTCTCTTCAGGAAGTTCTTCCCGTGCCATGTCGGTATAGCCCAGGATTGGCGTAAGAATATTATTAAAGTCATGAGCGATACCTCCAGCCAATGTCCCGATAGTTTCTATTTTTTGAAGCTGGAACAGTTTTTTTTCCATTTCAGCTCTTTCTCTTTCAAATTTTTGCCGTATTTCTATCTCTTTTTTCAGATCAATATTTGCATTTAAAAGTTGTTTGGTCCGCTCCTCGACCCTTTTTTCAAGTGCATCGTTAATGGTTTTGACATTTTCTTTCTCCTTTTCCAACAGCACCCTCATGTAGTACTCTTTGCGGGCAGACAGCTCAAGGAAATAACTGATTAACATTCCAATAATATTGGCACTTATAAAGAAATAATTATTATTTATAAGGATCGTAACGGGAGTATGTGATAGCCAAATTGCTGAAATCTCATACGAAATAACAATTGACCATCCTGCAATTAATGCATAGATAAATCTTGCCCTGATAAATGTATAACCAAAAATGAAGATCAGAATCAATCCAGCATAATATGAATAGTTCCCGACTTTTGCTGCAAATATAATCATGATTATGATCCCTAAACCGGTAGAAAACATAATACATGAAATTATGAATTGCATGTATTTCTTAAATATTTTGGAAAAGGAAAAGATGAATACAGCAATAAGCAATGGAAATACAATTCCAAATCGGATAAACCAGAAAAATTCCTTCAGAGTAGGAACAGTTACCGCATCAAGAAATGCAAATGCTCCATAAAAGATCATTGAAAGGATAATCGAAAACCTGAATGGATTCAATGACCTTAGAAAATAATCTTCCTGAAAACCTTTTTCGTAATGGATTAATGGTCCGGCATAAGAAAGGGTCAGATAATTTAATGACCATGTTTCCTGTGTACCTGCCGAAAACCCGACAAGACTTTTCACAAAATTAATAAAGCTGTTCATTAAAAGTGTGTTAACTTGTCAATAAAAAGAATACAGATGAGAAAAATATGTTAATGGGAATATCTAAGCTTTCCGAATCTTAAGAAAAAGGTTAATCCCAAAGATTCCCATATCTATACTCACTAATTCTTTATCAATAAACGCATCCGACGATACTCTTAAGAGATCCGATTCGGTCCTAAGATACAGATACCAGTCTGACAATACCTCCATCAGCCTTTTTGTTGGATTCTTTGTGCTGAAATTGCTTATCACCATTTCACCATCTTCTGTGAGGCAATTAAAATATTTTCTGATAAGAAATGTAAAATGTTTGTCCTTGAAATAGTCAAACAGGCCTGCACTCCAGATAAGGTCATACAATTTAAATGGATTGAAACGCAAGACATTAATCCTGTTGTATGAAATTTGCCCATTAAACATTTTATTTTTCCCCATTGATGAATCAATGGCACATTGATCAAAATCGATTAAATCAAAACTTATTTTATTGCCCTTTGAGCAACTGCTCATAAATTCATAAACATCAGTAGCCGGACCCGATCCCAGAATTAGAACTTTAGGTTTCTCCTTTTTTAAAACAAGGTTTTTGCAATATGCAATAAAAAAATCCTTTCTATCTCTGACAGCGTTAGCAGCCGGCTGATTCTGAAAAAAGAGATCCCAGTTTTTGTATCGAGTATCTTCATTTACATTAAAATGGTAAATCTTATCTATAAGAGTAAAATCACCTGGGTAACCGTACGGTTTTATAAATCCATGACCAATAAGAGTTTTCTCGTTAAGTATAGTTTTTATTTTTTCTCTGAATTTGCCTACATCAGCAGGATCCAGGTTATTGACAATTGATGTGAATTTTCCGTAATCCTGAGGAGATGGTCCTCCATTTTCTATTAAATAATTTAAATACCTTGATACTTTTTCGTCAAAAACATTTTTAATATCAACAGGCTCATTATTCATAAAAACTTATTATAGAATGATTTATATTATATATTATTAAATTATTAAACCCTCTAAAAAAGTACTATATTTAATACTGTTTAACGTATTAAAACAGACAAAATTGCTGATGATTACCTTAAAAATTAGCTTATGAGTTTATATGTTTGACTCTCCCGGGGGCACATTCCACCCTACCTGGCCACAGCCTCAAAAAGCTGATTCCCGTCAAGAAAATTAATTATCTGTAATAAGAAACAGGAAAGATCATTAACTGGAAAAGCCAGTGACCTTGACCATATATGGCCGGATCTTATTAACCACTAAAAGCCAGGATTAAGTGTTTGTTTTTTAGTTATATATGATATATGTTATTACCCGGCCAATGTGGTCAAGATGCCCGGCTTTTGCAACAGCCAACTGAGGCCGTATCAGAAGCCTTTCTTCCTGTTCTCATCACTGAATTACCACGACACTCCTGACGATATGGTCGGGACCTTCGGTTTGGGCGGGACAAGTCCATAGGGAATTTATTGATTTGCTTATGTTTACAATCACTCCTTTGCTAGTAAAGGGTTTAAGAAAAACTTTTTGAAACGGCCTCTATTAAAATTGGAAACCGATATTTTTTAAAAATCTCCTGAAAATATTTGCATTTAATAATTATAATATTCTATATTTGTAATATATAAATAACTTAAATATTATAAAAGTATGATATCAACAGACCTGATCAAAGGTTCATTAAAGACAATCGTTCTGAAGATGCTTGAAGAGAACAAGCGAATGTATGGGTATGAGATTACACGTAAAGTTGAAGAGCTTACTGAAGGTAAGATAAAGCTTACCTACGGGGCTCTCTATCCTGTTCTTTATAAGCTTGAAAGCGAAGGAATACTTGTTACGGAATCTGAGAACTTCAATAATCGTACCCGCATTTACTACAGCCTGACCCCTAAAGGGCATTCAGTGGTTGCTAAAAAGATAAGCGAGATGAAGGAATTCATTGAGTCGCTTCAGAGAATCGTTAATCCTCAACCCGGTTTGAGTTATGTCTGAATTAACCCTGCAAAATGTAGAACAGATTAATCAGGACATCAGGATGCAGGATATAATCTTCTCACATCTTCCTGATGAACTGACGGATCATATATGCTGTGACATCGAATATGAAATGCAGAACGGGAAGAGCTTCCAGGAAGCCTATAAAATTGTAAAACAGAAGATCGGAAAGCGGAGGCTTAAAGAGATACAGGAAGAGACACTTTATGCGGTAGACACAAAATACAGACAAATGAAAACAACAATGAAAATTTCAGGAGTGGTAGGAACCATCATGCTGGGCTTTGCCGTACTTTTTAAGATACAGCACTGGCCTGGTGCCGGTATCCTGATGACTCTTGGATCACTGACACTGGCACTTGTTTTTCTGCCATCAGCCCTCTCCCTTCTCTGGAAAGAGACGCACAACTCCAAGAGACTCTTTCTTTTTATTTCAGCTTTCCTGACAGGTGCATGCTTTATTGCCGGGACTCTTTTTAAAATTCAGCACTGGTCAGGAGCAGGTTATATTCTGATCCTGGGAACAGTTTCAGGTATCCTGCTCTTTATCCCTGCCCTGCTGATGAACAGACTGAATGACCGGGAAAAGAAGCTTAAACGACTTGTTTATATCCTTGGCGCAACAGGTTGTGTCCTTTATATTGCTGGTATGTTATTTAAAATACAGCACTGGCCTCATGCGACTATATTTATGATCACCGGTCTGCTCTTTTTGTGCCTGGTGGCGTTCCCATGGTATACCTGGCTCACGTGGAAAGATGAGAAACATATCAGTCCCATTTTCATTTACATGGTCATAGGATTTCTTTTGATTATTGTCCCGGGAGCTTTATTAAACCTGAACCTGCAACACTCATATCAGGACCGTTATTATCCAAATAACTATCAGCAGAATGCCTTGTATGATTATTTATTCAGGAATAACAGTTCCTTTATCAGCAGGTATCAGGATTCGTTAAGCTACCGGAAACTTGCAAGGCTGCATGCCAGAACCACTGACCTGGTCTCAGTTATCAGCAATATCCAGGAGAGAATGGTCCAGGAATCAGAAGGAGAACCCGGGAAGCCCGCATTGAGCACTGATCAGATCAGTCAGACTGAAGCCGGCAGTAAAATATTATACAGTAAACTTTCAAAGCCATTTATGAACATGCCTGTCAGGGACTATCTTTTACCAGGCTGCAAGGCTCGCCAGGAGATCAATAGAGCAACTTTAGAATATCTGGATTATCTGAATAGTTTGGTTTCCACAGAAGATATAGGCAGATACAGAAAGCTTTTTGAGCCATCTACATACCTGCCAGACGGCAATCCTGATAAAGTTTCGATATCATTAATGACAGGACTGCATTCCCTTGAGGTTATGAAAAACGGCATCCTTACTGTTGAATCATGTGTTTTAAATGATATTGCCAGACATTAATAATCACTTTATACTAAAAACCATGAAACAAAAAATATATATATTCGGATTAGCATCTGCTATAATCATGGCTGCAGGAGCAGTATTCAAGGTAAACCATTGGGCTGGTGCAGCAAATTTACTGATCGCCGGAACACTGATCCTGATCTTCCTTTTCCTTCCGGCTGCGCTGATAAATAATTACAAAGCTGAAGGAAATCGACGGAACAAGTTGCTTTATATAGTGACATATATCACCTGCTTAGTCGTTTTCAGTGCGATGCTGTTTAAAATTCAGCATTGGCCATATGCAGGACTCGGACTTGTGATTGCACTCCCTTTCCCTTATGTTGTATTTCTTCCCGTATTTCTGGTTGTTACCTCGAAAAACAAAAATTTTAATATATCCAATATAGTTTTTGTCCTGCTTTTACTTGCACTTAATTCAGTTTTTTCTGCTCTGCTTGCCCTAAATGTCTCGAAAGAAACCATAGCTGACAGTATTAATCTTTCAAAGAATTATTGTATAGTTGAAGCAGCGATGGTCGATCTCCCTGTGGCTGCTGAACAGACAGCCGTAAATGTGAAAATTGATGAGGTTCTGAAAATCATTTACAATTATCAGGATCATTTATTAAAATATGAAGGGATAACCCGTGAGCAATGGAAGGAGGAACCGGAAATTTTGCAGGATGCTGAATCAATAAACATTCCTATGGCTGTTCTGGCGGGTAACGGGGAATCGTATCCTGGCGATAAGCTTCAGCAAGCGCTTAAAGAGCTAATTGCTCTGATGGAGCAAAACAAAGGCTATGAGGCAACAGCCAAAGCAATGCCGGCTATACTGGGGTTTGCAGGAGAGAATGGAAGAGACCCGGACTGGACAATCAGGAATTTGGCAGGCACCAATCTTTCCTGGGTACTTATCTACCTTGATGGCCTTGAAGCCGACTTAAAAATGATCAAAGCTTCAGCAGGTTCACTATTATAGCCTAAAAATATTTTGTCTATTCTTCCTGGGTACATTTAACTTGAAAATCAGTTAATTATTTCCAGTTTGGCAATATGATAATGTCGCCAGAACAAGGAATATAACACTAAATCATTTGTGATTTACTGAAAGAAACATTGTTTTGTAAATTTAAAGAATTCAGTATACCAGTAAATCCTTAACCCCTAATTTCATGTAACCTAATACTTAGTAACTCCGGATTTAAGTGGTCAGCTTATTCCGGCCATCTATAGTTAAGGTTATTGACATTCCCACCTAGGTAAATAAAATTGTATTGAACCTTTTATTAGATTAATTTTCCTCTGTAAATCGGATACTGATTTTCATGAAGTCTGTGTATAAATAATATTTTTATGTAAGTTTGATAATGACATAAACAGACCTCAGGTGTCAAGCATTATTGAAGGATATAATTATGACACCTGCCGGCCGGCAGGCAGGCCTTCATCAGCTACCGCCAGAAAGACAACAAAGGCGACAGGTGGGTCAGTGAGTTTGTTGAGGCTCTGAAAACTGAACTTGAGTCAACATTCAAAGAAGAGATCAGTGTTTATTTTGACATCAACCGACCACCGCCCTTTGTTTAAATTTAAACAGATTGTAATAAAGTCCATTAAAAATACGGCAACAAACAAAAACTATCAATATGGATTGTTGAGTAATTGACATGACCTAAATATCACCAGACCTCACCAGGTCGATTCTGGTCATTTCTGGAACATTTTAAACTGGTTTTAAGGGCCAAAGGTTGACTTAAGATGATCTTCCCTTGGCGACTTTAAAAAATCGTAAAAATGTTAATTGTACTTAAAACCTCTCCAGATATCAGGAGAGGTTCATATATTAGAGCGTATATGACCACCTCAAAAACCGATCTTACAAAAAGTAACATACATAAAAAACAACAAGCATTTAACTCCCGATTTGGGTGGTCAATTTATTCCGGACAGCTATGATCAAGTATATTGGTTTTTCCTTGCATAAAATCTTCCTCTTAGGTTTTACACAAAAAATTTTATAGCTCTATACTTAATGATTATTTTATTCTCGTTGCACTGTAATTAACCAAACCATACATTGAAGCAGAAATTTTATCTTTTGAAAAATCTGCATTTGGTTCAAAGGTTATAAAAAAATACATTTCTTTCATTAAGAATGATTTATCCGAAAGCGGATATAATTGATATTTTTTAAAGCCTGAAATCATTAAAAACAGTTTTCCGAATTCTTCAGAAACCTGAAACTTCATAGGTGAAAAATCATCTCTTTCATATTCACCAACGTAGCGTTTAAAATTAGTGCTATCTGCCGAGATTATTTTATAAACTGGATTATGATATTGACTTAAGTAGGTTTTATATTCCGGTGATTCTTCTACCAGATCAGAAATTTTAAATGAATGGTTACCTTTTTTTAATTCGTCATATATGTTTAATTTACAGAATTTCTTATAGTTGTGAAATAGATATATAACAATATCACCGTTAGTCAAATCATAAATGTTTGAATACTGTGTAGGAAAATCTATCTCTTGATGGGTACTATTCAATACTTTGCTAAAATAGTCAATTGTATAGTTATTTTCAGCTTTCAGCATTGAATCTGCTATATGGTATCGGTCCAATGAATAAGGGTTTAGCTCATGCAATGATTGGCAAAAGTTAGTTGCTATCTGATAATTACCTTTCTTAATGATTATAGTGTCGGTTTCAATAATCACAGAATTTCCATTTCTATCTGCAAATAGTGATTGATAAGTCATGTAACTCCTATCATATTTGTCATATAGTTTAATAACATCCTCGACATTTGAACAGGTTTCCAAAGCCAATTCCATTAGGCTCCCTTTGTAAACTTCTTTTTTGTTATAATACTTTCCAATACGTCCAGGGACTGATGCACAATCAAAAAATAATCCTTTCTCGTTCATCCCTCCCTAAGGGAATATTGTATCAAAACCAAAATAGACTCTTCCGAATCTTCCTTTTTCTGCGTTCAAAAACCAAACATATGTATTAGGGTCAATCCAATCTTCGTTATTACCAACAAGGACCTTATTATGTGTTTTGCCCATAAAGATTGTATAAACTACTACCAATTCTTTGGACCACTATTTGTCTTTTCTTAATTGATTAAAATTATTCTTATGATGATGTAAATACGTGTTAATTAACCGGAAATAACTCGCAGAGTTATTCTGGTTATTAACACCTTTTCTTTTTTGCCTACTTTTTTCTTTTGTTAATAAATTCATTTTCTGTTAATATTTATGCTGCCGGTTTGTACAGCTCTGCCGGAATTCTTCTTCCAATACCCTGGTGATGCAATTCGTAATTGTAATAGCTGATATACTCCTTTAATCCCTGGTACAGTTCCAGACCATCATTAGCCGGATACAGGTATACATAATCATATTTCAAAGATCTCCAGAACCTCTCTATAAATATATTATCAATGGCTCTACCTTTGCCATCCATACTTATAATGATACCCTCGGTTGTCATAAGCTCAATCCAATCTTCACAGGTAAACTGACTGCCCTGGTCAGAGTTTATGATCTCCGGCTTACCATGTTCTTTAATTGCCCGTTTCATGACCGATAATGAAGCTTCAGCATCAAGAGTATTTGATATCCCCCAGCCAACGATATAGCGGCTGTATAGATCTATTATGGCCGTTAAATAAAGAAAACCATTCTTCATGGGAATATATGTTATGTCGATGGCCCAGACCTGATTGGAACGTTCTATCTTCAATCCCTTCAATAAGTACGGGCGAATATATTTACTCAGCCCCAATTTGCTCAGATTCCTCTTAGGATATATCGCCATCAAGCCCATAAGGCGAAGCAGTCGACGAACTCGTTTATGATTAGCTACAATACCCATACTCAACAGCAGATCCTGTATGCGCATAACTCCTTCAGTCGGATGCTTCAAATAGTGCTCGTCCATGATTCGCATGATCTCAAGATTATCCCTTTTCTCTCCTTGAGGATTATAATACAAACCACTTCTGTGAACCGATAAAATTTCACATTGTTTTCTGATGCTCAGAACATGTTCACTATCAATAATATCTAATCGCTCTCTCACAGTCCAATTTTCTTTAGATTTTTTTTTAGAAAATCATTTTCTATTTCCAATTGGCCGATCTTAGCATAGAGCTTTTCTATATCAATTTCTTTTTCCGTTTCTTTTGATTGCTGGTCGAATACATGAGCAGAGTTCTCTAAAAACTCCTTCTTCCATTTACTAATTATGTTCGGATGAACTTCAAAATGTTTTGATAATTCAGCAAGGGACTGACGCTCTTTGAGCGTTTCAATCGCAACTTTGGCCTTAAAAGCCCCGGTAAATTTTCTTCTCGTTTTTTTCATAATACACTGGTAAATTTAATTGATAATTTTCAACTTAACCAGTGGTCCTAATTTTGGGGAGTATTATAGTACATGCAAAACTTCTTGGGAAAATAATAAGAGAGAATCCAATAATCAGAATCAGGGTAAAACGCTTTTTCATAATATGCTTTTTTTACTGTCTGGCAACTTGTCCATATGAATCCATAATTCACTGGTTTAAAGTTATTAAAATTAAACTTAACCAGTGGTATTATTTCAGGGTAGTATTATAGTTTTGTCCATCCCCTGTTTTGGGCTTATTTTACAGGAGCATTTGAAATGTTTTGTGGCATCTTGATACTGTTTGGATTGTTAACGCGACTGGCTTCCATCCCTCTGTTAACCATAATGATAACTGCTTTTATAACAACAAAATTGCCTTTACTGACCACCAGCGGTTTCTTGACTTTCGCACATGAATACAATAAAGATTTTTCTTTAACAATGTTACTTATTTTGTTAATTATTTATGGCGGAGGGAAATGGTCAGTTGATTTAAGAATTTTACAGTCCAATAATCATTAACTTTTTAGGTGAGAATTCCGGATCTATTGAGCACCTTTGTCCGGTCTTATTTCATCGAACATACAACACAAAACAACAAATCTTTAACTTCGTCTTTTGGTGGTCAGTTTGAGGCTGCTAATTTTGGTCAGGATTGATGGTCTTTGTATTTATTATTTCATATATACTAGACCTTTACAATACAGGCAGTCAAAGATCAGACCAGAAAACTTGACGGTACATCTCCCAGCCGGATGATATCACATATCTTCTCCGACACCTTCCATCCATTCTGGCATACAACCTTACACGAGGAACAATCATCACAAACCTTATGAGGAAGCTCCAAAGATGTCAGCAGGCTGTTGGCGAGAGCTGGTTGTCGATAACCATATACATACATATATGCCCTCATCAAATCAGGGACCGGTAGTTTGGCTTTGCATTGCTGAATACACTGGCCACAGCCCTGGCAGAATAAGCTCGCGTAAGAATCCTCTCGTTTCAAGTCGTTCCTTTCAGCATCAGTAAGGCTTAGATCTTCCATAACCGAAAGGTCTATATTCATCTCCTCAAAGTTGCTGAAGCCGGGTACTGTTGCATGTACATTCTTATCTTGTAAGACCCATTTCAATGACGCACCTGGATTTATTGGTTCCTGTCCTTTTTCAACATCTCCCCTTATCACCTTAATAGCAACTACTCCCAGTCCTGCTTCGGCTGCATTAGTAAAAGCTTCTTTGACCTGAAGCCCATTTAATTGTCTGGGGTTGTATGAAGCCATAATAACCTCATAAAATTTCGAATCAGTAGCCGCATGAACCACTTCTGGTACATTACTATGGCTGGTCAAACCCAAAAATCGGGCCTTCCCAGCTTTTTTTGCTTTTTCCATGGCTTTCATAACAGGTTCATAGAAGGCAGATTCTCTACGAGAGACTGCATGGTGGTACAGGATATCCACATAATCCATTTGTAAATTCTTCAGGGCTGCATCAAGTATCCTGGTAAATTCTTTCTCAGTCGCCGTTTTTTCATAGAGGCCTGTCTTGTAATCCTGGGGAAGGTGTACCTTAGTGCCATAGATAACTGATTCCCGAGGTCGTCCCTTGAGAACCTCTCCGAGCATTTCTTCATTCCGCATCTGCTGCGGTTGGGAGGCTGTGGAGTCGAAAAGAGTTATTCCGGCATCAAGTGCTGCATTTATCAGAGCAGGGTTAGCAGAAGTCAAAATTCCCATGCCGATCACGGGTACTCTAATGCCGGTCTTTCCAAGGGTTCGGTAGACTAATTTTCTTGGGAGTTCATTTTTCTGATCCTTAATAGTAATCGCAAGGCCCTTGTTTCCAAATAATCCGGCTCCCAAAATTCCAATTGAAGTATTTCTAAGAAACCGCCTGCGGTTTAGTTTCTTATTCATTATGGTTAGGTTTTGTTGTTAATTACAGCAAGATACAAGCTGAGAAAGTAAAAGTCAAGTAAAATTGCACCAGTCTGAGCAAATTTGACACTGGAGACACGATCATCATATAAGCTTGGTCTTAGATAATCCGGAAATTATCATCATCCTGGGATTACTAAAAGATTATATGCTAAAAGTTGGTCATAATCCCTTTTATGTAAAATCCGTTTATCTTTAACCACTCCAAAATCCGGTCTGATAACACTTAACATACATAAAAAACAACAAATCTATAACTCCGGGTCGGGGTGGTCAATCTATAACGGTCAAAGATGGTCAGGAGCAATGGCTTTCACACTGATGCTCATAATTCTAAATTTATTATACCTGACTTTATTTACCAAAGTATTATTTTAAACGGTAACTTTTCAACTTTAATAAATGATTTAACGGTAACCAAAAGGGCTCACCGACCAATATAAAACCTTCAATAAGAGGATGAAAATAGCAATTACAACACTAGGGACTAGAGGAGATTTACAACCATTTATAGCTTTGGGCATTGGACTTAAAGATGTTGGATATGATGTAAAAATAATCTCGTCCAAAAATGAGGAGGACTTTATAAGGAATTATGGACTTCAGTTTTTCCCAATTAATGTCGACATTCAAAAAATAATGGAAGGAGACAAAATCCAGGAAATGACAAAGGGTGATAACCCTATTAAGTTTATTACAAGTCATATTAAGGGAACAAAGTCTGTAAAGGACTCTATGCTTGAAACTCAGGAAGATATTTGGAAAGGATGCCAAGACTCAGAAATTTTAATATTCCATCCAGGTATGCCAATTCCATATTTTATCGCGAAAGAGTATGGTAAAATAAGTATTATGGCAAACCCATTTCCAGTAATCTCAACGAAAGAATATCCCTCGATCTTATTTTATAAAAGAATCCGATTAGGCGGGTTTTACAACTTATTCACACATTTGATTTTTGAAAAGCTCTTTTGGACCCTGACCAAATCATCAATCAAGGAATTTTGGGGTAATAGGATTAAATCAAAAATGAATTTCTCTGAGTCACCTATGTCCCAGCAGGTCAAAAGCGGAATGCCAGTTATCAATGCCTATAGTGAACTCCTTTTTCATATACCTAAGGATTGGGCCTCAAATATCTATACAACAGGTAGCTGGTTTATTCAAAAAGAACCCGAGTGGAATCCATCTTCCGAACTTACCAATTTCATAAAATCAGGTCAATTACCTTTGTACATAGGATTTGGCAGTATGAAAGATAAATCCCAGTTTAAAAAAACCTTTTATATTATTATAACGGCACTTAAGCTATCCAAGCAGCGTGCTGTTGTTGGCCTTGGATGGAACAGTTTGGATGATAATGAATCAATTCCTGAAAGCGTATTCCTTGTCGACAATATTCCTTTTACTTGGCTATTCCCCCAAATGGCGGCTGTAGTTCATCATGGTGGCTCAGGGACAACAGCAACAGGACTTTATGCTGGTAAACCAACTATCATTATCCCTTTTAACGCTGACCAACCTGCCTGGGGAAGAAGGGTTTATGAATTAGGCGTAGGTGCAAAACCAATACCAAAAAAGAAATTAACAGCTGAAAAATTGGCTTCAGCAATTATATATTCTCTTAATCCAAAGGTTGTTGCAAAAGCTGAAGAACTTGGGCAAAAACTTAGAAAAGAAAAGGGCGTAGATAATGCTGTAAAAATTATAGATGACTATATTAAAGCTAAGCATAATTGGAAGTGATTCAATAAATAAACGGCAAATGCTAACCCGTATGCTATGAAAAGTAGAATCTTGGGTCAGATCAAATTTAAAATAAAAATATCTCTTATAAGCTTCTTGAAAATCCGATAAAATCTGCCGGTAAAATCACCTCATTTTTGTCCAAAACATGGTAAGTAACAAGAAACTCATTGGGGTGTTTGTATTATTATATCACCAGACCTCACCTGGTCGATTCTGGTTAATTCTGGGAGAGTTTAGCGTAGTTTTAAAGGAAAGGGGTTATCTGAAGATGATCTATCACTGGCGATCTCAAAACATCGTTAAAAAGGTAAAATAATACTTATAACCTCTCCTGATATCAGGAAAGGTTATAAGATCCATCCTTAAATGACCACAATAAAAGTTGGTCTGAGTTCATTGAACATACATGACAAAACAACAAGGATGTAACTCTGGATTTGGTTGGTCAATTTATTCAGGCCAACAATGATCAAGGGCATTGGCTTTTAGAGCTGACAATGAAGGAAAGTAATATCCTTGGATTGCTTTGTGATTCAGTCAATAACCTGGTAAAAAGATAGAAGATAATGATAAATATCCGAAGTGAATTGGATTTGGCTATAACCAGGAAGGTGAAGGATTCTGGAAAGGTTATGCATATTCAGCTACTGGACTATCTGACAATAATATCTGAAGGTAATTATTATACTATGGCTGATGAAGGGCTTATCTAATTCAAATATAATTTTTTTTTGATGTTTTGTAATAAGTTTTCTATGATAAAGGGCTCAGAATTATCCCTTTGGGATTAAATTTTATCCTTTTAAACCTTTCGTTTGTCAAAACAGCAACTTCCTGAATATTTAATATAATACTTCTATATCATTCAGATAAATAGCGATATAGGATTTTATTTGACTTGAAAATCTATATTTTTTCTTGATTTCTGATAAATATTGATATATTTTTGACGAATACCATCATTCTGTTTATCAGTTGTTTTTAACTGTAAATAATCTGCCGGATTTTATTGACAAAGAGCTCCTGTAATTCTCTCATTCCTCCACTAATTGGACTTTAACTGCTTACCATGGATCTTCTTTTGCATTACTTTTAACGAGAATAATAAATACAGAGATGAAAACAGCAGAAGAAATGCTTGATGAGCGGCTGACTATTCAGGATGGTCATCTTAAAGGAGCCAGAATAACGATCTCTGAATCATTGGCAAGGGAATTAATGGAAGAGTATCATTCTCAGTTTCTTCAGGAGATGGAACTACGGGTTGAAGAAGGATCAAATAGATTTAAACAAAATAAAGCAAGCTAACCGCAAACGATTGACTATATTTTTTTTTCTTAATTCTTCAGGTGGTTTCTGATGCCCTGCTCCCTGACATGTATATGCAGGGTTTTTCCTTCCTCTCTTTTCTTGAAAAATATGTTTAATGCTCTTTCATCGTTAAAAGTTGCATTTATTAGTATAATTTAGGAAATTAAATTTAAAATATAATCAGAGAACTATGCAAGTTACTGTGACCAGAAAGGATAGTAAATTTCTACCTGATCCTAGCAGGATAATCGCCCGCTTTTATTATACTTCCGATGAAAGAAGTAGAAATATTATCCGTAATGTGTTGGTTATGTCTGATAGTGAGGTAAATATAACATTAATTAAGGTGCTGAGAGGTTATTCCAGACGTCATAGAAATATTTCACTGATATTTGAATCGCATTTTAATAAACTGACTAACTTGTTTGATGAGTTGGGAATAAAACCAGGCAAGGTTAATCAATCACGAAAGCTGCTTATAGGTTCATATTTCACAATGGAATATTCCATTGAATCGGCAGCTTTTTTTAATCCATCCATCGTAGAAGATCCCGATCAGTCGGAATTAGGACCGGATGAGAAAAGAGTGATTCTTAGTTTCAGGGCAACTGGCGAAGGGCATATTTCGTCCATTGTTTTTCGTTCATGTATTCTTGATAAAAACAATAATTTGACTACTGAACCTGTTGGCAAAATGCTGGCAGAAGCAGAGCGAATAAAAAGACATATTTATAATAAAAAATCATTCATAAAGAAGTTGGATGAAATGCGTGATTTCAATAATAAAGTTTCCCCGGTCTTTGTATTGGAAAAATTGAGCGACAGTTTTACTTATGGCGAATTGAAAAGGGTTGTGGAAAAAACAAGAAAAATACCTCAACTTACGGCAAATAAAATATTAATCATTAATCAAATGATGTGGCTGGCGAAATCTCACTACGAACTTGAATTTTCACTTGATTCGGCAATTTCGGAGAGAGTTATTTTTCCAACCTCTGAAACTGAAAGAAATGGCATTGAAGATGCACGTTTTGTTAAATTCACAGAGGATAATGGTGAGATAACTTATTATGCTACCTATACTGCTTATGATGGTACAACCATATTGCCAAAGTTACTTGAGACTAATAATTTCTATCATTTCAAATCATTACCCATTCATGGTGAAATTGCTCAGAATAAAGGAATGGCATTGTTCCCAAGAAAGATCAAAGGTAAATATGCTATGCTGTGCCGAATTGATGGATCGAATAATTACATAGCTTATTCAGATAATATAAATATCTGGCGCGAGGTCAAACTAATTCAGAAACCAAAATTTACTTGGGATATGGTACAGGTTGGAAATTGCGGCTCACCTATCGAGACGAAAGAAGGTTGGCTGGTAATTACACACGGAGTAGGACCCATGAGGGAATACGTATTAGGAGCTTCATTATATGAACTTGATGATCCTGAAAAAGAAATTGGCAGGCTAAAGACACCTTTATTAGCTCCCAATGCTGAAGAAAGGGAAGGTTATGTGCCAAATGTCGTGTACTCTTGCGGTTCTATTATCCACAATGAAAATCTGATTATTCCTTATGGCATTTCAGACTACGCATCTTCCTATGCGTCTGTTAATGTAAATGAACTCCTGAATGAACTTAAGATCTCAAAATAGCAGCAACAGTGAAAAAAAAAATTCAAAGATAGTTGCCGTTATAGTAGCTCACCCCGATGATGAAACATTATGGGCCGGCGGAACTATACTGAGCCATCCATCATGGCAATGGTTTATCGTTTGTCTTTGCCGAGGAAGCGATAACGATCGTGCTCCCAGGTTCTTAAAAACATTGCAAGTTTTGGGGTCTCGGGGAATAATGGGAGATTTAGACGACGGCCCGGAACAAAAGCCTCTGGATGAGAATGAGCTGGAAAATACAATACTGCAGCTATTACCTTCCATGTTTTTCGACCTGATTATTTCCCATAATCCTAACGGCGAATATACAAGACATGTCAGACATGAGGAAATAAGTAAAGCGGTTATTAAACTTTGGCATACAGGCAAGATATCTGCAAATGAACTTTGGACTTTTGCTTATGAAGATGGTGGTAAGGAATATTATCCAAGACCAATAGAAAACGCTGCTTATTACCGTGTTCTTACTAAACGAATATGGTTAAAAAAATACAGCATAATTACTGAAACGTATAGCTTTAAAAAAGCCAGTTTTGAAGCAGAAACAACACCACGGGCAGAATCATTCTGGCAATTTTCAAATTCGTATGATGCTCAAAAATGGCTTAATAATGGAGGAGTTTTATTATGAAAAGAGTTCCGTTTTATCGAAATTAGTTCCATAAGACCATAAACATATAAATTATTGTCAAATGAAAGTATTAGTATTGTATGACTATCCTCCTTCTCCGGGGGGGCTTGCAACCCAGGGAGATCTGTTGTACAGGGGCCTCACTAAAATGGGAATTGATGCCCATGCAGTCCATTTCGAATCAGCACAGGAGAAGGAATGGTATTATCGCTGGTTTAAGCCGGATGTTGTTGTTGGTGTCGGCTACTGGGGGCATACACCTCATCTGGTACTCCATCCACAACGATATGGAGTTCAGCCTGTCCCCTGGCTGGTTGCCGATGGTTATATTGCAAACTACCAGGAGGTGTTGAATGCTCTTCCACTTATAATGGTAACATCGAACTGGGTAAAGGAAATGTATGTTCGCGACGGGATAAATAGTGATATAATTGAGGTGATGCCGGTTGGCTGCGATACAGATGCATTTACCCCTTTTAAAAAAGAGGACCCGAAAATTTTAGCCGTACGCGAATCGCTGGGCATTTCGCCTGATCAATTAATGATTCTGACTGTTGGTGGCGATGCCGCATCAAAAGGTGCACAGGAGGTTATGCAGGCTCTTACCATTATTGATACAAAAGCGCCTGATTGGAAATATGTTTGCAAAGTATGGCCTCAGCCACGGACCAGGCTTCAAAACCTGGATGATCTGGAATTGGCGACACATTTAGGCATCGAAAAAAATGTCACATTTGAAACAAGCATCATTTCACGAAATTTCATGCCTTACCTGATGGGTGCTTGCGATATATATGCGGCACCTTCACGGCTTGAAGGCTTTGGAATGCCACAAGTGGAAGCAGGAGCTTGCGGGAAACCTGCAATAGGGATTAAGGCTATGGGAATGCTCGATACACTTGTACATGGCGAAACGGCATTCCTGGCAAAAGTAGCTAAGAAAATTAGTGTGAACGAAGTGATTATTGGTGATGAATCAGGCTTTGAAGACGACCATAGGGTTGCATTTAAAATTCCACGTACAATAGACTATCGTGCGAGTGTTAATGATATTGCCAAATATTTAATGGATCTTATGACTGATGCGGCATTACGCAAAAAAATGGGCAAAGCTGCACGAAAACATGTAGTTGAGTATTTCGACTACCGCCTGGTCGCGAAACGGTTTGTACAGATTGTAAATGATAAATTGGGAATAATGTAAATTATCTAATCTATGCAAACTGTAAACTGGCAGGAAATAAAAGAGGCAAAAAAGGCGGCTATTGAAGTACTGCTTCATAATGCCCATGGATCATACCATGGACTTCCGCGTACAGCAGGCTGGGGATATCCGGAACCCTATACAAGAGATTTGATGTTTTCAATATTTGGAATTGGTGTTTCTGAGAATCTGAAGTTGATAAATAGTATACGGAAGGTTCTGGAAACTCTGTCAACAAATCAGACCTACCATGGTCATATACCATCACTGGTGCACGACAAGGAAGATCGTGGATCAAGTGATACAACTCCTTTATTTTTGTTATGTGTCGGCATATTCAGAAGAATAACGGGGGAACATGATTTTCTACAGAATGCTGTCCGTAAAGCCCTGACATGGATGGAGTTTCAAAGCCCTTCGGACCGGTATCTGGTCGCTCAGCAGCCAACAAGCGATTGGCGCGATGAACAATGGACGACCGGTTATAGCCTGTATGTCAATACAATTGTATATAGTTACCTCCGGCTTCTTGATCAACATGGAAGAGCTGATATGATGCTCAAAGACATGAGAAAATTCACGATCACAGGAGGCGTACAGCCCCATCATGTTCATGAAGGTTTTGCTTTAAAACATAAGCCATACTTTGCTTTCTGGTCATATAAGATTCATAACAGCGAACGGTTCGACCTGCTCGGTAACAGTCTTGCCATTCTTTCGGGAATTGTATCACTCTCAAGGGCGGAGAAAATGATATCATGGATCGAAGAGGAGTGTGCCTGCATGAAAAAAAAGGGTGATCTTGCCTGTGATCTGCCTCCTAATTTTTTCCCCTTTATTAAACCTGAAGATACTGACTGGCGATTGCGATATGAAACCTATAACAAACCCGGGGAATATCATAATGGAGGTTTATGGCCTTTTATATGCGGGCTTTATGTTGCAGCCTTAGTTGCTGCTAAAAGGTACAAGCTCGCCGGAGAAAAGCTCATGGCACTTACTCATATTAATAAAAATTCAAATAACAGAAATATTTATTTTGGATTTAATGAATGGTTAAAAGCCCAGGATAGCCAAGCCATGGGGCAGAACTGGCAAACATGGTCTGCATCGCTTTATCTTTACGCTGTTAAATGCGTTGAAGAAAAAAGAACTCCCTTCTTTGATATAGTACGAAATTGTCCAGCTGAACCGGAATCGTAGCTGTCTTAAACTTATTCTTCATTTTCTTTAAATGCTCGAAGAACTACAAAGTGAGAGATCAAATAAGCCAGTGAACTTTCGGCACCCTGGTTTCGGTTTACCCCACATTTTTCAAAACCATCACAGCAACCTTAAGTTTCATAATCAGAATATTGTATATGATAGAGTTGTATGCAAATCGTGTTAAAAAGAGCTTGTTTTTTAGTTTTATATGATAAATGTAATTTGACCGACAAAATGTGGTCTAGATGCCCAACTTTTGCAGAATGATGATGGGATTTAAAAAAATCAGCTGTGTTCAGTTGACTATGAGTGTTATTTTCATTATATTTTATTGAAAATGTCTTTTAGAAAAGGCTCTTCCTGAACCAAGTTTAAAAGGGTTTTTAAGAGAGATCACAACTTACCAATGATTTACACCTTTGGAATTGAGAATAATGTCCCAGAATTTATCAAAATTGAATTGTAAAGGCCTCAAGATATACTTGTAAATGTTCTGTTCAACTTCATTTCACAAGAAGGAAGTAAAACTCTAAATAAAATATAAGAAGAATTAGAATTAAAATTTTTCCAGTTCGGGACCACCAACGGTCAAAAGTTGCAACATGATAAGAAATGTAATTAATTGAGATTAGCGTTCAATTACTTCTTCGATACTCTTTTGGAGAGATATCTGCTCGTCTCTTAAAATACTTGCCAAAGAATGATTGAGATGGGAAATTCAATTCATCACTTATTTGCTGTATAGTCTTGTCTGTCGATTTGAGCAAAGCCATGGCTTCAAGCATTACATAATCTTCGATCCATTTACCAGCCGATTTCCCGCTTCTTATCCTGATTACCTTGGATAAATGTTTCGGTGTGAGAAATAGTTTTTCTGCATAGAATTCAATAACTCGTTGTTCCCTATAGTTTTCTTTCACTATAGCCAGGAACTTATCCACCAGTATATCTTGTTTTGATTTTTTGGATTCATCATGAGCCTTATGAAAACGATAACCAGTCCCGTAAAAAAAAGCAAGTGTAAAATGTTTTAATGTCTCTCGCAGATTAGGATTCTCTTTTCTTCTGATAGTTCTTTGTAAAAGGAAGAAATACTCAACCATTGATTTCAGTTCTTCCTGATTTAATTCTATCCAGGGATTATCGTGCACAGAACGGAATAGTGGCATTGATACCTGTATATCCATAAATGAATCCTCCAGAAATGATTTTGACATTATTATACTGAGTCCTGAAAAGTCATCACTGAAATAGTCACATTGTAGAATCTGATCGGCGAGAACTATAAAAAGACATGGCGCTTTTGCGTTGAACTTCTTCAGATTAAGAGTTCCTTCCAAATATCCTTTTATGCAGATGATGGACACAACTACATCCAGCTTTACAGGATATTTGATGACAGATTTATAGGACGGATTTTCAAGCAACACAATATCGTTCTTGAAATTGTCAATAGATGTATTATCATCTCCAGTATCCCAGTTTAAAGGATTTGTAAATTGCTTCGATTTTTCCAATTTAATTATAATTAATTGCCAATATTACAAAATTTACCGACTTATAGTCCAATAATTCAGCAAATTTGGCCTTTTCTACTCTTTCCCCCGGATATAACTTTGCCTATAAAAATTTTAATGATTATAGGATCGGCCTGTTTGCTCCTATGTGCAGGAGATGGAATAATTGAGACAAAGGTTAGTCGGGGAGCCAGGCAAGAAAGGCAAAGAAACAGGTATTATTCATTCGGTAATGTCCGGAGTAAGAATACTGTCAATAAGACTTTTCAAACAACTAAAATCAAATAATAGTATTAAATTAAAACAAAAAGTTATGAAAAAGCTAGGTTTATTAATTGCAGGATTGTTTTTATTCATTTTCTCGATTGGTGTGAACGCTCAAACCAAATCTGGTTATGACTTTTTTGACGGAAAGTGGAACATAATTATTAGGAGTACACCTCAAGGGGATGTTAAAATGGTTGTCAATTTTGAAAAAATCAATAATGCGGTGTCGGCATCAATAGAAGATTCCACAGGTAAAGATCTTTACAAGGTTACAAATACAGAAATTGACAAAGATCAGGCTATTATTACTTTTATTGGAAGCCAGAGCAATGATGTTCCTCTCACACTCAGGAAGAAAGACGAGACCAGTATTTCCGGAGATATAATGGGAATGTTCGAGGTTGAAGGTAAACAAATAAGTAAAAACATGTAAATTGTGTGTAAAAATGGCCGGTCACGATATGGGAAAAGTTTCAAGAGCATTTATTGCAGGAGTCATTATGTTTATGGGAATAATAAATTCAGGTTATGCAGAAAATGATGAGATTCCAAGTCATCGTGACCGGTTATTCAATTCAGGCTGGAAATTTTTACGGGATTCTGTTCAGGGAGCTGAAAAACCTGAATTTGACGATTCCAGTTGGATGACAGTTGATTTGCCTCATGATTATAGCATAATGAACCTTCCTGGTGAAGATAGTCAGGATAAGATTGGCCCTTTCTCGAAGAAATCTCCCGGCAATGGTAATTCAACTGGCCATGTAATTGGAGGAACCGGCTGGTACCGCAAAAGTTTTGTACTTGACAAAGCTGATGAAGGTAAAACAGTTATCATAAATTTTGATGGTATTTACATGGAATCAGAAGTGTGGGTAAATGGGTTGAAAGCCGGTATTCATAAGAACGGATATACTCCCTTTTGGTTCGATATAACTGCATTACTGAATCCATCCGGAAAGGTTGATGTAATTGCTGTAAAAGTTGAGAACAACGGGAGAAACTCCCGTTGGTACAGTGGTTCAGGGATATACAGGAATGTTTATCTGACATTAACTCAGCCGGTACATGTAGCTGAATGGGGTGTTAAAATCACTACGCCACAGGTAAAAACTACAGCATCAGTTATATATACGGAAATAACCATCCAAAATGATAAAAATCAGGAGGCCAATGTAGAGACTGAAGTAAACATTAAAGACAGAAACGGGCGTGTTGTTGCCAGTTCATTCAGTAAAGTTTCTGTCACGGGTAATGCAACCAAAAGTACAGGTATGCAGCTTGAGGTTAAAAACCCTCTCTTATGGTCACTCGAGGCACCAAATCTTTATACTGAAGAGATTAGCCTGAAAATGGATAAAAGAGTAGTGGACAAATACAGTCAGAATTTCGGAATAAGATCACTGGAGTTTTCTGCATATAGAGGATTTCTTTTAAACGGGGAATCAATAAAACTTAAAGGTGGCTGTGTGCATCATGACAATGGATTCCTGGGCTCGGCAGCTTATAACAGAGCAGAAGAAAGGAAGGTGGAGATATTGAAAGAAAACGGATATAACGCAGTAAGATGTGCTCACAATCCACCATCGACTGCATTCCTTGAAGCCTGTGACCGACTGGGTATGCTTGTAATTGATGAATTCACTGATATGTGGGAACATTATAAAAACCCGCAGGATTACTCAAGGTTTTTTAAAGAGTGGTGGAATAAGGATCTGACCGACATGATAATGCGTGACAGGAATCATCCCAGCATAATAATGTGGAGCATTGGCAATGAGGTCTATGAACTGGAACAGGATGACAGGCTGAGAATAGGCAAAGAACTGGCTGACCGTGTTAAAGAACTTGACAATACCAGGGCAGTGACTCAATCTATTACGGATTTCTTTTTTCCTGATGGTTGGGGAAATACGGAACAGCCTTTCGCTCTTCTTGATATATGCGGTTATAACTATGGCCAGAACCGGTACGAAGCAGATCATCAAAAGTTCCCAAACCGGATCATGTATGCATCTGAATCGTATCCCATGAATGTCTGTGATTACTGGAAGTCGGTTGAAAAATACCCCTGGGTTATAGGAGAATTTGTCTGGACAGCTATAGATTATATTGGAGAAGTTTCGATAGGAAGTACAAGTTATGTACCGGGAGATCACACTACAATTCAGACAATGCCAGCCGGATTCAAACTACCCAGGAACATAAATATTTTCGATTTGCAGGTTAACAGGCCCTCTGCCTGGCCCTCATTCGTTTCAGGATGCGGAGATATTGATATCACTGGAGAGAGAAAACCTCAAAAGCTATATCGTGATGTTATTTGGGATAACAGTAAAATTGAAATGGCTGTTCATGCTCCGGTTCCAGCAGGTTTTGCAGAATCAGTCAGCATGTGGGGCTGGCCTGATGAATGGCCATTCTGGAACTGGAAAGGACTTGAGGACAAGCCTCTTCAGGTAAGAGTTTTCACAAAGGCTTCTCATGTAAGACTTGACCTGAACGGGAAAATAATTGGTGAAAAGGATTTAACTGTTGATGACAAATTTATTGCAGTTTTCGAGGTTCCATACCAGCCGGGAGAAATTAAAGCCATCGCACTTGAAGAAGGGAAGGAAATTGCCAGCAAAGTTTTAAAAACCCCCGGTGAACTATCAGCTATAAGACTTATTGCAGATCGTAATCAGATAAAAGCTGACCGGAATGATCTTGCCTTTATTAAGATTGAAATTGTCGATATTAATGGGGAGGTCGTTCCCCGGGATTCAATTTCAGTACAATTATTCCCTGAAGGCAAAGGACAACTTGTTGCCTCCGGCACTGCAGATCCGAAGGATATGGCAAGTGTGAACAAACAGCAGATAAAAACATATAAGGGGAAAGCGCAGGCAATTATACGTCCATTGAATAATGTTGGCATTGTAAAACTACGAGCTGAGTCTCAGGGACTGAAAACAGGTGAATTGATAATACAGGTGACAAAGTGAGATACAAACAAGACTATGTGAGAAAGCCATTGCCCCTGACCACTTTTGGCCGGATTATATTGACCACCTCTAGTCGGTCTGATAACACTTAACATGCTTAACAAAGCAACAATTACTTAACTCCGGCTTTGGGTGGTCAATTTATTCCTTACAAATTATCAAGGACATTAGCTTTCTATACTTGCTTGAATCTGAGCGAAGGCATGACTACAAACGACCTGCGATTGGCTACCCAGCCAGGGGACTTTCGCTTACAGGCAGACTGCCATGCAGATCCCACAACTATTACAAACCTTTTGCCATTGGAAGGCTTCACAAATAGCAGTTCTCTAATTTTGTGGACAGTTTGGGCTATCTTTGTAAAATCTTTATAGACAGAAGGTTAATTATTATAATTCCTTTATGAATTCCCTTTTATTTTTACCCCATAATTAAATCATTAGTTATGGATACAATAGTTTTGTTGGTAACATCCAGGTGCTTGGAGATGAATTTTACCTCCGGGTATGTCATCGGAGTTATAATCTCTCTTCTTATTCCCGGATAAATTAAAAATCTTTTATAAACCTGAAAATTTTTAAATAATCATAAATCATGTGTTGTGTCTTATTCATTTCAGAGCTTCGTGGTTATTCAATTCTCTTTTTTAGTGTCGGAAGTATGATTGTCCAATAACGTTTAAAACAATATTATCAGGCGGATCAAAATTGAATCTGCCGGGTAATATATATTAAAGTTTGATTAGGATGAAAACCATTATATTACTACTATTTACAGCGGCATTCAGTCTTGATCTGTCTGCTCAACGAAAAAGCGAACCATTTGCAGATATTGATGCATCATGGCAAAACGGAAACGACCGCAGAGATTCATCTGTATTTAAGAATATGAAATTTTTTACACCTAGCATCATGATGGATCTGAATTATACCTACTCATTCAATAATCCCATCGATAATACAGTGGTAGGCTCTACGGCACTGGCACGTGACAACGAAGTGCAGCTTTCAGCTTTGCATTTTGGCGGTGATTTTAACTACAACAATGCAAGGGCACGTTTTATGACTCAGTTTGGTACCCGTTCTTATGTTGTTCCACGCAATGATTATAGTCCATACCGCGGACAATATCAGTTGGCGAATGTGTATCGTTATTTAAGCGAAGCTTATGCAGGCTATCACTTCAATATCTGGTATGGAATTAATATAGATGCAGGTCTTTTCATGTCCTATATAGGATTAAATTCTTATTATCAACCAGAAAACTGGGAATACCAGGCGTCATATACATCTGATAATACTCCATGGTTTTTTAATGGAGTGCGTATTCAGATTTTTCCTGCAAAGTATTTAAAAATTGAGCCATGGATCATCAACGGTTGGCAGAGTTATGGTAAATTCAATAGTCTCCCCGGTTTTGGTGCAAATATTACTTTTATGCCAACCAGCAATTTCAAGATCCTGACAAATGACTATTATGGAACTGATGCCGCAGGGTTGCCTGACAGAAAACGATTCCATTCAGATAACAGTTTATTAGTACGTTACTATGACCGACCGTTGTCAGGTGGAATAACCAGAATGGCATTTTCTTTAACGGGTGATATAGGATTTGAAAAAGGGGGTGGTGTAAATGGATTCATTAACGGCGATAGTACTAAAGGCCCCGCACAATATTTTGCAAGTGCTATGTTTTACAATCGTATCTGGTTAGCTAAAAACAAGATTGCATGGACAATAGGTGGTGGTGTAATGACGAATCCAGGTCGATATTTAGTTTTGTATCCTACGGGGCAGGCGAGCCCGTTACCTGATCCTAATAATCCAACCCGGACTGAGGGCGCCTTTCCATTCAGCGTAAACCCTGGTGATAAATTTCAAGCCTGGGATTGTTCCACAAATCTTGATATTATGCCAAACCAGAGCATAACCTTTCGTATTGAATTTGTTCATAGAGAATCGAGTGTTCCTTACTTTGCTGGCAGAGGAGGAGTAACTTCCCAAACAGGGTATTCAACATCACCTTTAGATCCGGACTGGAGACCAGATCTGGTAAAATCAGAGAGCCGTATAATTTTTGCCCTTTTATTTAGATTATAAGTGCTTATAAAAATTGTTAGTATGAATCAAAACACTATATATAGAAGACATTATGAAACAAAAATTGCGACATAATTTATATCTATTGCAGTTGGTCCCAAGTGTAAATCTGACTTTCGGGACTAAGTTTTCCTTCTTCTATTTCTTTACTTGAAATGATCGGGGATTGGATTCAATACCATAATTCACGCCTGCAACAGGCTCCGCAATGATAGCCTTTTGCAGGCTGGATAGATAGTCCTGACACAGAAACAGTGCTTCCCGCTTTTGGCCGAGGGATATTTCAAGGGATCGAACATTTGTGTTTTCATGAGAAAGTACGAGGATCTGCTTTCTAATCTCGTTGAATCGAGTGTAATCTGAAATCGCTGTTTCAAGAAGAGGGTCACCTCGAAGATTCTGAATCAGGGCCAGACAATCCAAATCCTTTTGAACATTCTGATCCTCCCTGGTCATTACTGCCTCTAATTCACCCATTTTCTTGTCACTTCCTTCAGATATGTGCGGCGCAAGGAGGGTTTGTATATGCAAAGCTGCGATTTGAGCCCTAAAAGCAAGCAATGTAATGTTTTTTGAATCCTGTGATGAAGCTTTCTTTTCTGCTAAAATGGATAGGGCGGAATCCATTTCCGTGATTGCATCTGAGGCTGGACCAAATGCCAAACTATAAGCTTTGATGTTACTATTTTTAACAGCCAGGTCAAGAAGGTTAGAGTCGATGCGTTGTAAATTCGCATAAGCCTTGGAGAATTGAATAAGCAAACTCCTCTCGCTCTGAGTTCCGCCCAAACTAAGGAGTCCTGCTAGTTCTTTGCTTTTCTGATCAACCTCCGCTGTAGAAGCACGGGCCTGATCTGCGAAAATCTTTGAGTCTTGGTCTGTGATGGCCATTACAGCACTTTTTTCAGCCTCAGAAGCTGAGGTCAAATCCAAGCGCATTTGGGCCAATACAGCCAGTCGTTTGGACTTGAGGACGAGTTGTTCGGTAGGACTCTCCTTTGTTTGGAAATGCAAGACCAGGAACATGATCAGGAAAAACACCAATGCCCCAGTAGCCATCCACAGGAAATTGTTGATATTAAACTTAATAGTCATTCCCTTTTTCATGAATTAATAAAAAAAAACAAGGTTGGTACCAGCCATTCTAATAGCTGTCCATGTCTTCAAATATTAAGCACCTAAAGTTCTTCACACAATTTATAGGTTATAAGAGGTTTTTTATTCCCCTGCATATTTTAAAATTCTTAACATTTATAAAATGCATATAAAAGTGTTAATGAATAGACAAAAAATCATTTTTTCAATATGTCAAATAAGTAAGATCCATTATTAATGGTCTGGAAACTCCCAATTAATTTTGCTTACATAACTTGTAATTTAATTTCAGGACAATAATATATCTTTACTCATAAATATTTTGTAAAGATTATCAGATCTGTATAAAGATTTTATTTAGTAGGTAATTGGAAGCTGTTAATCTAACGGTGAGTGGAAAAAACGGACAAATTGACCACCCAATCGCAAATTAAAAAGACCACCTAATCGCGGGGTTTTCTGACCCGCCTACGCGGAGTAAACCGACCACACTTCCGCGGAACAGTTTGACCACCTTCTTTTATAGTTTTTATCAAGCCGTTTATGGACATGATTGATTAATGTTGACCTGTTCAATATTTTTTAATCATGTCAAATAATTTGATAAAAATGACAAAAATCAAAAGCATTCTTCGTCTGTACACCCAGGGTGTCAGCAAGAGAACCATCAGCGAGAAGGCCGGTGTAACACGCAACACGGTAAAGAAGTACATCCGGCAGTATATTGCCATGAACAGGCCGCTGGAAGAACTGGAAAAAATGAGCGACAGCGAGTTGGAGCAACTGTTCTCAATCAGGGAGCAGAAAGAGCCAGTAAAGCGCCTACAGGATCTGATAGCGATCTTCCCGGAAGTGGAGAAGGCGCTTAAGCGTAAGGGGGTAACCAGGGAGAGCGTATGGAGAAGATATTATGAAACGCATCCTGATGGCTACCGGGAAACGCAGTTCCGGAACCATTATAATGCATGGTCAAAGCATGTGAACTCGGTGATGCACGTTGAGCACAAGGCCGGGGATAAGATGTATGTGGATTATGCAGGAGCACATCTGCAGATAGTTAATGATGCTACGGGAGAAATAAAGAATATGGAAGTATTTACTGCCATCCTCGGGGCAAGCCAGCTTACCTATGTGGAAGCATCCTACACACAGCAGAAGGAAGACTTCATCACCTCCTGTGAGAATGCGCTTCATTACTTTGGTGGAGCACCGCAGGCCATCGTGACCGACAATTTAAAGTCCGCAGTAATAAAGAGCAGTAAGTATGAACCAACTCTTAATGAAGCGTTCAGTGACTTTATCCTGCATTACAACATGGCGGCTTTACCGGCAGGCCCCTATAAACCAAAACATAAAGCATTGGTAGAAGGTGCAGTTAAAATCATTTACAGGACCATTTATGCAGCAGTTAGTGACCGGGTATTCACTTCCCTGGAAGAACTAAACAACGCGATACTGGAGGCATTGGAAGAACATAATAACCGGCTTATGAAGAACCGGCCATATAGCAGGCGCCAGCTGTTTGAAGAAGTTGAAAAGCAGGAGCTTCAGTCATTACCACTGCGACGCTATGATCTGAAACGGAAAAAGGTGGCAACAGTGATGAAAAACAACTATGTATGCCTGGCAGAAGACAAGAACTATTACAGTGTACCCTACTCGTATATTGGGAAAAAGGTAAATATCTTCTATAGCCAGACAGACGTAGAGGTGTTTTACAGGTATGAGCGCATTGCCCATCATAAACGCGACAGGACACCCTACAGGTATATCACCGTGGATGAACACATGGCCTATAAAAACCGGTTCATGACTGACTGGACACCGGAGAAGTTTATCGAACGAGCTGCAAATGTAGGAGCAGACACTCGGCAGTACATCATTAATTTACTTGAAAAACGACAGCACCCGGAACAGGCTTATCGTTCCTGCCAGGGGATACTGAACTTTGCCTCAAAGGTAGGTAATGAGCGTCTGGATAGAGCATGTCGCAGAGCATTACTTTATCGTGACTATAGCTATATGACCATTAAAACTATCATAGAACGAAAGATGGACCAGTTACCTGACGATACCGAGGAGGGAGGAAAGATAATGCCCCTGCATGGTAATATCCGCGGGAAAGCATATTACAAATAGTTCACTTCAGGATCTCCTGCCATGGCACCACGGCGGGTGATCCTTTATAACTTGTTAAACTAAAAAATCAAACGAAATGAATGACACAATCTTGCAAAAAATGAGACAACTCAAGTTTTATGGAATGGCCAATGCTTTTAGGTTAAGTATCGAAAACGGCCGGCTGGCGAAGCTTACTGCCGATGAAATGATATCCTTTCTTATCGAAGCAGAATGGGATGATCGCAACAACCGGCGTATCGAGAGACAAATACGAAACGCACGCTTCCGTTACAATGCCAGTGTTGAGCAGCTTCACTTCGATGTGGACCGCAACCTGGAAAAAAATCAGGTACTTCGCTTTGCTGAATGCAAGTTCATCCATAACGGAGAAAACATCCTTATTACCGGGAGCACAGGAATAGGCAAGAGCTATCTTGCTTCAGCACTTGGTAATCAGGCATGCACGCTTGGCTACAAGGTTTATTACGCGAATGCAACAAAACTCTTTGCCAAGCTGAAGATGACAAAAGCTGATGGTTCTTACATAAGAGAAATAGCACGCATAGAAAAGCAGGATCTTCTTATCCTCGATGACTTCGGAATCCAGCCGCTTGATAGCCAGAGCCGATCATCCCTCATGGAGATCATTGAAGACAGGCACGGGAAACACTCTACCATCATTACATCACAGTTACCTGTTAAAGAATGGTATGATGTTATTGGAGAAAAGACAATCTCTGACGCAATCCTGGACCGTCTTGTCCACGATGCACACAGGATAGAACTTATGGGAGAGTCATTAAGACGTAAACAAACACTTAAAAATCAGAAGGAATATCAAAACGTAGAAGAAAATATGTAAATTTGTTTTAAACCCAAACGACTGTGATAAGAATTACTAAAGGAAGAGCGAAGAAGGGGTGGTCAATTTAATCTGCGATCCGGTGGTCACTTTGCATTGCGAATACATGGTCAATATACCCGCGTTTTCCAGTCACTATACCAAATTCTCCTTTAAATGCGTCAATTGAAAATCTTTAAGCAGTTTACCAGCAGAGATTCCTTATCCATGGACAAGTACATGAGTGAGGTAATCAGGATTAAGCTAATTACTGCAGAAGAAGAAGTTGACCTCGCCAGGATGATACACAAGGGAGATCTGAATGCACGGAATCGTTTAATAACTGCAAATCTTAAATTTGTCATATCTGTCTCAAAGCAATTTCAGAATCAGGGCTTGAGTCTTCCTGATTTGATCAATGAGGGGAATCTTGGTTTGATAGATGCTGCACAACGATTTGACGAAACGAGAGGCTTTAAGTTTATATCTTACGCTGTTTGGTGGATTAGGCAATCTATCATACAAGCACTAGCTAAACAGGCAAGAATCGTACACCTGCCATTAAATGTAATTAGTAATATCCATAAAATTAAAAGAAATAGTGTATTGTTGGGACAAAAGTATGAAAGAGAACCAACAACACTCGAGATCTCACAAGCTTTGGATATGACTCCTGATGACGTAACATTAGCATTAAGAAACGCTGGAAAGTATATCTCGCTGGATGCCCCATTCATTCAAGATGAAGAAGAGAATATGTACGATGTTTTATCAAATGAGGATGAATCCAACCCTGATAAAGAATTGCTAATAGATTCATTAAGAAAAGATATTAATAAGGCCCTTGATACATTGACCCAAAGAGAAGCGGATATTATCAGATTATTTTTTGGAGTAAACGGGAAACACACGCATACACTCGGGGAAATTGCTGAGAAATTAAACTTGACGAGAGAAAGGGTCAGACAAATCAAAGTAAAGGCAATTGGAAGATTGAAGCATACTTCAAGGTCTGGAATGTTAAAGACTTATCTCTATTAAAAAATTCTCGAACTTATTGGGAAAGCCCGTGCCCCTGACCACTTTTGACCGGATTACTCTTAATAACTTACATTCATAAACAACAAGAATTTAAATCAAAACTTTGAAGTCGGTTTAATCCATCAATCTGATTATGGCAGTCAGCCCTACAATCATTTTCCCATAACAAACACCTTTTTGGAGTTTTTAATGGTTCCTGCACAATAAAGCCTTAATGCAAACCTTCAAAAATCAACTTCGGAGGCTTCTTGTTAAAAGCGGCATCTCCTGGTCGAATTTTTGACATACCTGTTCCGAGCTTGTAATGTCAAAAAAATGAGATGCCGCCGAACTCAAAGTAATTTAATATCATTGGTCACAACAAATGTAATGGGGATATTAAAAGTTGATGAAATATATTCTCCACGCTCCAGTATATCTTCATCGTCTTCTTCATAATACCATTGAATAACGAGCTTTCCTGATCGCAGAATAACTTGTAAAAGTTTTCTAATGATAGAAACCAAAACTGTGGTAAAAAGACTGTTTATGTATTCAAATGCAATAATGAAATAAGTGATGTCTGCCGGATTGTTATGGTATTCATCAATCCAATTAATTATTTGTTCGGTAACTTCCGCTTTATTCTCAACCAATCCCCGTCCTTTTATCTTAATAATCCCTTCTGGTTTGAGAATAAACTCCGGAGTGTTATGAGCAGGTAAAATATGGATTTCGCCTAACGCCATTCCTTTAAGTTAAAAGTTTGATTCCCCCAACAACGAAATGCAATATATAGTTCCCCTTAAAATCAAAGTAAGGGGAAATTTGAATATAAGCCAAATATATCTGAGAATAATAATTAAGTCTAAATAGTTGAACCGCTTAGCAAGCGTTATCTTACACTCCTCCAGTGGACCGATCATTATAATATTATGATAGCATGCCCTCGCCTGAGTGCTTTCTTATATCCTACAACCACCCTGTCCTCCTGGGCATATTACCAGGTATAGTTACCATTAAAATAAAATTGACTTCTGTTTTTTGGTGGCGTAACTTTGTTAAAGAATTTAATAACATTAAGGAAAGGTTAAAATCTAGAAATCTCGAATAGTAAAGACAAAATGAGGATAAAAATATTCTTTATAATTCTGTTATCTGTTTTGTTTTTTAACTGTTTGGCTGCAAATAAAAACAACAGGAAGATTACAATAACAGGTGTTGTGCTTGATGTTTACCAGAGCCCGATTGCGAATGCAACAGTAATGATCGATGGCCAGAAAACTAATTCATTGACCGATTCAAATGGAGAATTTAAGGTCAAAGTTAACAGAAATGCAACAAGGATTGGAATATCCGCATTTGGGAATGGTTTAATTGAAGAGGCAATAAATGGAAGGACTGAGATTAATTTTAAATTAAGTACATATGTATCTGATAGACAACTTTCCCAGAATGATACAACTGGAGAAGAAGAAGTCAACCTTGGCTATGATCATATTAAAAAGAAATATGTGACCACCGATATAAACACGATCGATTTAACACAAAATAAATATTATAAATACAATTCAATCTTTGATGCAATAGAAAGAGAAGTTTCCGGAGTTAAGATTTATGGGGAAACCATTATAATACAGGATTCAAGAAACCTTTTTGGTTTAATCCCAGCCTTATTAGTAGTAGATGGCGTTTATGTTAATACCATTAAAGATATCTTGCCATCAACAGTTGAATCAATTGAGGTTCTTAAAGGTACGTCAGCTGCAATCTATGGAACAAGAGGATTGGGCGGGGCTGTTGTAATCAAGACCAAAACAGGGATTGATTATTAGAAGGCTTGTGCTTATTTTCTCAGTTAAAATTAAGTTGAAGCCTGGCGTGTCAAATTCTATTTTTTTACTCCCATTACTTGTCCGTTACCTGATTCTAATTCAACCTTAGTAATGTCTGAAAATCCTGCATTGTTTAGCCAGGTTCTGACTTCATTTTCTGAATAACAATCACCTCCTTCGACTCCAACTAACATATTGATTGAAAAGATTGCTCCTGCCATTGGTTCTGTTTTAGCATCATTCATTATCCAGTCCTGAATCACAATTTTACCGTTAGTATTTAATGAATTATAACACTTTTTTACTAACTCCTGATTTGTTTCAAATGAATTGCTGTGAATGACAGCTGAAAGAAATACTAAATCGAAACCTTGGGGAAGTTCATCAGTCGTATAATCCCCAATATAATGTTCAATCTTACCTGGAAAACCTTCCTTTTCAATAATTTTCTTTGAAATTAGAACTACATTAGGCAAATCGAAAAGTGCTGTTTTTAATTCAGGTTTTCTTTGTAAAAATGCCATACAAAAGCATCCTGAACCTCCTCCAACATCCAGTAAGGATTCAACACTTTGCAGATCGATTTTTGAAATTTGAGCAGAAGCTTGTTTTTTACCTCTATCATGCATCGCATTAATAAATGCCTCTAGCCATTCCTCTCCTCTTTCATTAATTTCCATATTGTGGGCAACTTTCCCGCTTTTTACCACTTCAGTCAAATGGTTCCAGGTATTCCACAAGTGATTTGTATGCAACATTCCCGCCAAGTAAGAAGGGCTGCTTTTCGAAAGGAACATCAAACTGTCTTCGGAATTGCTGTAATTTTCATAGGTTTTTTCCAACAATTTCAAAGCTACCAAAGCATTTAATAATCTTTCTGTGGCAATTTTGTTTAGCTTTAAAGCTTTTGATATGGTTTCAGAATTGTAGCTATTCTCACCTATAAATGTGAAAATATCTAATTCGTAAGCAGTTAAGACTATTCTACTTTTCTGAAACGATATTGTTATTTCTCTTATTTCCTGCGGATTCATAAAACATCATTTATAAGAAATTGATCTTAAAAATACTGTAAATTGATCTTAAAAATACTGTAATTTAGAATATAGTATTTTATTATGTGCAAAAGCAGGAGGGCATGACCACATTCAGCCAGTCTGATTGTCTTTAACATACAAAATTATATTACAAGGATTTAACGCCGACCTGAGGTGATGAAAATCGACGCCGACTTTCGTTTAAATTTAAACGGATTGTCATTGATAATTCAATATCCGTCCATCTTTAACCACTCCAAAATCCGGTCTGATAACACTTAACATACATAACAATACAACAAACATTTAACTCCAACTTTCGGGTGGTCAGATTTATTCCGGCCAGCTATGGTCAAGGTTATTGACATCCCCACTCCTGTAAATAAAATTGCGATTACATTAATGAAAATCTGAAATTGATTTATGAAATATTTTAAACTACCTTTGAAATACTACACCTTAACTTTTAACCCAAAGTGTTGCAAGTTGGTCTGACGACATACAGCCCGGCACAAGTCAGCCTTCATGTTTATGATAATAATACTCTTATAGTGGAATCATTCCTTCCGGATAATGTCAATACTAAAGTTATTACCGACAAAAAGACTGGGAAACTGAATAATATTCTGACAAAAGAGGAAATTACCGGTAAAATTGCGCAGGATGGAAGGATATGGGGCAGGGATAGAGATGATGTCATGACATTTGATGTAACTATCAAGGCATATTCTTACCTGGTATTCCAGGGTAATTAGTATCTTAAGGTAACTAATGCCCGAATCCTGTAATAATGAAAAAAACAAATTTTTTGGCACATTTTAAATCAACCATTTAATAATAGAAAAATGTTTCACGAAAAGCTTATAAATTCTGGCAGGAGAATCAGATTCTCTATCTTGGTTGTTATGATCCTTATTCAGGCAGTTATGTTCGCTTCTGCTCAGGGTAAAGCAGGAGCGAAAGGAGATGAAACAGGCTACAGGAACTTCAATGTCGAGGTTTTCTGTTGTATCCAGGACGAGCAAAAAATGATTGCTGATCCTCAATGGCTTGAAGATAGCTGGAATTTGATAGCACGTTCCATCAAGATCAGCAAAGTGTATGTTGAGACTTACAGGGATAATGAAATATTGCCGGAAGCAGATGTTAAGAAACTCAAGTGCTTCTTTGCAGGTAAAGGCGTCAAAGTATCAGGCGGTATTATGGCGTCTGTTGCTGGTCCGCCCGGCGACCGTTTGAACGGGTTCTGCTATTCGAATCCGGCAGACCGGGAAAAGTTCCGGAAAATTGTGGCCTACACAGCATCCCTTTTCGATGAGATTATTTTCGATGACCTGTTCATTTTCAACTGCCAGTGTGACTTGTGCCAGAAGGCTAAAGGAGACCTTACCTGGACAGAATATCGTCTGAAGGTTATGAAGGAGGTAGGAGAAGATCTTGTCGTCAAAAATGCCCGGAGCATTAATCCGAAAATACATCTGATTTTCAAGCCACCTAACTGGTATGAACAATATCAGTTCTCAGGATATAATCTTGAATCTCAACCCGGGGTTTTTGATGAGTTACGTGCCGGCACTGAAACAAGGGATCCGGAAAACACCGTTCAGCACCTTCAGCCGTACCAGAGCTATGACTTAATGCGTTACTTTGAACATATTAAACCGGGTAATTTCGGTGGCGGCTGGGTTGATGTAGGGCAACGTCAGACATTAAACCGTTACACAGAACAACTTGAGAACACATTGTTTGCCAAACCCAGGGCAATCATCCATTGGAGCTATGGAAGTTTAGTCGAAACTATAAATAATGCTGACGAGAAAACAAAGATGCTCAGCCTTATAGCTGAGGCTGCCGGGAATACTTTCGATAAACTGGATGCTTTTCTTGGAAAACTCGGGGAACCTTATGGCGTTGCTGCTTACAAACCCTATCATTCTTCCGGAGAAATGTATATTCATAACTACCTCGGAATGGTTGGTGTACCAATTGATTTGTATCCTGATTTCCCTGATGAAAGGGGAACAGTTTTTCTTACTGAACATGCAAAGTTTGATCCTGATATCGTCAGTAAGATTACGAAACATCTTAACGAAGACAAAACGGTCATCATAACTTCGGGCCTGCTTAAGGCACTGCAGGGAAAGGGGATTGAGAAAATTCTGGAGGTAGAGTACACAGGACGAAAAGCATTGGTAAACCAATTTACTTTTCGGCGGTTCATGGATGAAGAGCCTGCAAATATATACTTCTCCGACACCGAAATTCTTATTCCTGAGCTGGCCTATGGTCTGGTGACTTCCGAAGATATTATTCAGGCAATCTATAAGGGCAATAACCGATATTCCATGCTTTTGCAAGTCAGGGGTTTGAAAAAAGGTAGGTTTTATGTCCTTACAATTCCTGAGAACTTTGATGATCTGTACCATCTCCCACGAGAGGTGCTTTCTCAGATTAGAAGAGTCATGATGGAGGAAATTCCTGTTTATCTTGACAGCCCAAGCCAGATATGTCTTTTCGCATACAACAATAACACATTTATTGCCCAGTCGTATCAACCATACCCGACAAGATACAACATAGTGATTAAGAAAGCAGGCGCAAAACTTTATGATATTATATCAGGTCGGGAACTGTACGGTTATGTGAACGGAGAGACAACTGTTTTCGAGGTATTACAACAACCTCGAACGTACAATGTGTACAGGTTCGAATAAATTAAGTTTCAGATTTGGAGAAATTGCTAAAAATGAGATTTAATATCAATTTATATTAGGCTAATTGGCCGAATATTAGATAAATAAAACTAGAAAATAGAATATGAATCCAAGAAAGAATCTTTTCGAGTTTTTTCATTCATTGTTATTTTTGCCTCCAGTTCTGATCTGCCTGATATCATGCTTCTGCCTGACTGTAACAAGCGGACAGCCCAAAAGTAATGACAGAACTTACGATGGAAAACTATCCAATGTTACAGTATCAGCTAGTATAGGGTCTGAACCGCGGGAGATTATTCCTTTTGATGCAGACTGGCGTTTCTGGCTGGGGGATGATCCAGGCGCCAGTTTGTCCGGCTTCGACGACACAAGCTGGCGTACACTCAATATACCGCACGACTGGAGTATTGAAAGCGCGATCAACCCCCCTCCGGCTGGCGAAGGCAATGGAGGCTTCTTTTCGCATGGCATCGCCTGGTACAGGAAAAAATTTGCATTTCCCGATACCACTAAAAAGGTCGTTATAGAGTTTGATGGTGTATACATGAACAGCGAAGTCTGGATCAATGGCCAGTTCCTTGGACGCAGGCCCTACGGCTTCATCGGCTTTCGCTATGACATTACAGAATATCTTAAAAAAGACGGATCACCAAACATTTTGGCTGTCCGTGTCGATGATTCATCAGAACCAGCCCTGCGATGGTATGCCGGTTCCGGTATATACCGGCATGTACGATTAATCACCACCGGCTTTACACATTTCCGGCTTGATGGTGGCATCTGCATTACTACGCCTGAGATTTCTTCAGATAAAGCCATTGTTAAGGCCGATTATATAATTGATCCTAATTTCTTCACATACCAGGAGCAACAGGATTGGGCCAGGGATGTGTGGAAAGCGAAACCCGTGAGCCGGGAAATCATGCTCATTAGCAGTGTACTGTCCTCAGACGGGGAAGTTATTTCAACCAGCGAATCGAAACTTGCCCTCCAAAGCATGCACCCGGATCAATTCGCAACACAGAAGATGACGGTATTAAAGCCTCGTCTTTGGTCCGACAAAACCCCTATCCTTTACAAATTGCGCAGCACACTGATGCTCGAAGGTCGCAAACTCGACGAGACTATTACAACTTTCGGAATTCGCAATCTTAAATTTGATCCCGACAGCGGACTGTTCGTTAACGGCAGATCGACCAAACTAAAAGGTGTATGTCTGCATCAGGATGCCGGCTCTTTTGGGAATGCTGTACCAGTTGCAATTTGGGCTTATCGCCTTGGCCTGCTGAAAGAAATGGGTTGTAATGCAATTCGCACTAGCCATCATCCTTTCGCACCGGAGTTTTATGATCTATGTGATCAGCTTGGCTTCTATGTTTTTGATGAAGCCTTTGATGAATGGACACGCGACTGGCCATACAACTATACTGAGAACCCCCGTGGCAAATCAAAATACGGATATCACCTCTATTTTGACCAATGGCATGAAACGGATCTTCGTGCTATGTTACGTCGCGATCGAAATCATCCGTGCGTAATTCTCTATAGCATTGGCAACGAGATTCCCGACCAACTAAACGATGATGGATGGAAGAGTGCAAAAAAATTAGTAGCTATATGTCACGAAGAAGATTCCACACGCCCGGCCACTTCCGCCTGTGACCAGTCTTTTGTTTCATCGAGAAACGGTTTCATGAATATGCTCGACATTGCCGGTTATAATTACATTGACAGGCTTTATGGTGATAGCACCTATGTACCTGAACACAGGCGTTTTCCTCACTGCTTATTCCTGGGAACCGAGACAGGAAGTCAAATCCATTACTGGCTAGGTGTCCGTGATAATAAATATGTTATTGGTGACTTTATATGGACCGGCATTGACTATCTTGGAGAAGCAGGAAAATACCCAAGCCGGGGCAGCAGGTCAGGATTCATAGACATTGCAGGAGGTAAAAAGCCAGGGTTCTATCAACGTGAAGCCTATTGGAGTAAAGATCCGGTTTTGCAGATTTTCGTACTCACTGGAGAGAAACCTGAAAACTCCTGGCAATTCCAGCCTGCAATGCTCAAATGGAACTGGCCGGCAAATACAAATGTCACAGTTCGGGCTGCTACCAATTGCGATGAAGTCGAACTTTTCCTCAACGATCATTCGCTCGGGCGAAAGAATGTATCTCACAATGTTTATGCAACCGACTGGAGTATAGGATATAAAGCAGGTGAACTTAAAGCAGTTGGTTATTCCAAAGGCCGGCTGGTCGCTACTTCCAAACTTATCACAACCGGCACGGCAGTAAAGATCCAAATCAACCGGATAACCTTACCAGTCGCCAGTGATCTTGCTTTATTCGAAATTGGGGTGGTTGACAAAAACGGTTTAAATGTGATTGATGCAACTGATGTTGTAACAGTGAATGTCGAAGGTGCAGGCCGCCTAATTGGTCTCGATACCGGCGAACTGGTTTATGATGGTCTGTTCAAAACCAACAAAAGAAACACTTACCATGGTCGTCTGCTTGTCACCGTGCAACGGACAGAGCCGGCCGGAGAAATTCGCCTTATGGCCACGGCACCGGGGCTTTCCCCCGCCAACGTTGTGGTAAAATGATCCCATGCAAGATTAAACAATAAATGATAATTCAAGAATAATATTAAGATGAAAAATTTTGCAACAATGAAAATTATGCGAATCAGGACAGTGGCATTATTAATGTCTTTATTGTCTTTTGCGCCGGTCTGGGGTCAGGCAGGTGCAGAAACTATGCCTAAGATTATAGAAAAAGATGGACGCCACGCCCTTCTTGTAGACGGACAGCCCTTCTTAATGCTTGGAGGTCAGGCTCACAACTCAAGTGGCTGGCCCGGTATGCTGCCACAGGTATGGCATGCTATTGAATCTATGCATGCCAACACCCTTGAAGTTCCAATTTATTGGGAACAAATTGAAGCACAGGCGGGGAAGTTCGATTTTTCACTTGTCGATACCCTTCTTAAGCAAGGAAGGGAGCACAAAGTGCATCTTGTACTTCTTTGGTTCGCTACCTGGAAAAACGGAAGCAGCCACTATATGCCTGAATGGATGAAGAGAGAACCTTCAAAGTATCCCAATATCACTGGCAGGAACGGACAACCCGTTGATTCTCCTTCACCTCATACAGAGGCCGCGATGGAAGCTGACGCAAAAGCTTTCGCCGAGTTGATGGGTCATTTGAAGACAGCTGATCCTCAGCATACTGTTCTTATGGTGCAGGTGGAAAATGAACCGGGCGCATGGGGAAGTGTCAGGGATTATTCCCCGGTTGCCCAGAAGCTATTTGAAGGTAGTGTGCCGCCTGAATTGCTTAAACCCGAAGTGTTAAAAGCGCTTAATAAGCCTGTTGTATCCGGGGGTATCTGGAAGGAGGTGTTCGGAAACGATGCTGATGAGTATTTTCATGCCTGGTCCGTTGCCCATTATATTGGATATATTGCGGCAGCCGGGAAAGCGGTTTATCCCTTGCCTCTTTATGTCAATGCAGCGCTGCGTGATCCCCTCAGCAACCCAAGTGCAACGACTTATGAGAGTGGGGGTGCGACCGACAACGTAATCCCCATTTGGAAGGCAGCCGCTCCGGCTATTGATCTTGTAGCTCCGGATATTTATTTGCAGGAAAGTGAGAGGGCTTTAAAAGTAATTGAACTATATGACCGGCCTGATAACACATTGTTTGTACCCGAAACGGGTTCCAACGAGGAATTTGCACGGTACTTTTATGCGGTGCTTGCCCACGGTGGTATAGGTTTTTCACCTTTCGGCATAGATGATAATGGTCAGGGCGTAAAGAAATCTGAAACAGAGGAACGTTTGGCACCTGTCGCACAGGAATATGCTATGGCAGGCCCTATGATGAGAGAACTGGCGAAATGGGCTTTTGAAGGAAAGATCAAAGCAGTTGTTGAGCGCGAAGACCATGCTGCACAGACAATTGACCTCGGCTCATGGCAGGCTATAATATCGTTCGGAGATTCAGGGTGGCGCTCCGAGAAAACGAATTCCCGTCCAATCAGCAAAGCCATGATAGTTCAACTTGGTGAAAACGAATTTGTGTTGATAGGAACACTTTGCCATTTTACTTTTAAACCTGTAGGTGTTAATGCCGGAAAAGCATGGCAATACCTTAAAGTGGAAGAGGGCCATTATGAAAACGGGGTATTCAAACTCCTTCGGATCCGAAACGGCGATGAGACCGATTGGGGTGGACCACGCATAGGTGCAATACCTGTCGTTTTACATACTACTTTGATATTGAGATAAATAGCCGGATTAGTTATTTGATTTTAAAATCACATTAGAAAATATTGATTATAATTTATTGAAGCATATAAACTAAAGATAACTAATTATATAGCCTAATCACCATGAAGACAAAACTACATTTTGAAGATCAGAATGCTGCAAGATTTTTTTTCAATTATTTTTTGAGGACGTTCTAATAATCGTTATTCCAATGCCGTTGGTGCTGTTGACACAATGCCAGATAAAGAAAGCAGCCAGTTCTGAAACCGGAGGCCTGGCATTTCATAACTGGGCGTCAACCCCTCCTATGGGATGGAACAGCTGGGATTGCTATGGTCCGACTGCTGTTGAGAATGAGGTAAAAGCAAACACCGATTATATGGCTGAACGCGGAGAACCAAGGATGACCGGATTCACGAAAGATGAACAATATACCTTAATGTCATTGTTTGCCATTTTCGGCTCACCTTTGATGCTTGGTGGTGATCAGCCTGGCAATGATGAATTAACTTTATCATTGCTCACAAACAAAGATGTTCCCGAAGTGGATCAACATCGTATTAATCAGAAACAACTTTTCAGGAAAAATGACCTGATTGGCTGGACAGCTGATGATCCGAAGACCGGAGACAAATACCTGGCCGTGTTTAATGCATCCGATTCATTAAACGTCATGGAGCGGGACTTTACAGAATTCATTAAAAATATTATAAAATGAAACATTCAGATTTAAAATTCAAAGGCTTGCTGTCTGCACTGACGCTTTCTGTGCTGGCTGTAAGCGCTCATGCAACGGTAGTATCATTTTCAAAAGACAATGACGGTATTACCTGTCACCTGGACAAGGGGATGATGAAAGTGAAAATATGCATGGACAATATGATTGAGGTGAAATACACTTCATTGCCAATATTCCTTGACAAACCTTCACTGGTGGTTACCAATGAGTTTAAGCCAATTCCTCGCTTCACCATAACTGAGAATGCTGGTGAAATAGTTATTGCAACGGCTGATTTAAAGGTAATATTAAACAGGTTAACCAATGCTATCAGGTACAATGATTTGAACGGGAACATCATTCTTGATGAAGACGGATCGCAGGGCAAAACAATGACAGCGGCAACCATTGCTGGCATTTCGGCTTATAATTGTTCCACTCAGTTCAATTCTCCTGCCGGAGAATCTCTATATGGCCTGGGGTGCCATCCTGAAGATTCCCTTTCAATTAATTACAAGGGTCGGAATCAGGAAATGGTCATCAAATATATGACTGGAGCAATTCCGGTCCTTCTGTCAACGAGGGGTTATGGACTTATGTGGGACAATTACTCAGCTTCCAGCTTTTACGGCGCTGAAGAAGCAAATACTAAATTCAGGTATGTATCGGAGAGCGGCAACATGGTCGATTATTATTTTATTTATGGTCCCGGTTTCGATCGTATCATAGCATCTTATCGCTCTGCGACAGGTGCTGCGCCTATGTTCCCGAAATGGTCGTTTGGCCTTTTCCAGTCGCAGGACAGGTATAAAAGCCAGGCAGAGGTTTTATCGGTCAAAGACAAATATCGCAACGAAAAGATTCCTGTTGATTGTATCGTTCAGGACTGGTTTTACTGGGAACCCAATGTGATCGGTTCACATGTGATGTGGCCAGCAAGATATCCTAATCCAAAATACATGGTGGATGAACTGCATAAAGCAAATATTCATGGCATGATTTCGATCTGGCCTGTCTTCTCTAAAGGGACAAATACATTCGACCAAATGGCATATTCTGGAGGAATGACAGATATTCTATGGGATAACGCAATGACCCATATCCTTGACAGCTATTATGATGCCCATAGTACCCAAGCCCGTCAATTATACTGGAAGCAGGCATATGACAGCCTCGTGGGACGATATGGATGGGACGCTTGGTGGGTCGATCAGTGCGAACCTGATAATGGAGGCAATATTGATGCACGAAGAAAAAGCAACTTCGCTATCGGAAGGGGCATCGATTACATGAATACCTATGCCCTCATGCATTCAACTGGTCTGTACGATAACTGGAGAAGGGATATTCCGGAAAAAAGAGCCTTCTTCCTCATCCGCCAGTCCTTTGCCGGTCAACAGCGGAATGCTGCAACCCTATGGTCGTCAGACATTACCTGTACATGGAATGCCTTTAGAAATCAGATACCGCAGGGAATTAATGCCTGTGCATCGGGTATTCCATACTGGACATCCGACATCGGCGGATATCATTTTCATTGGCAGGCCCCGGATTGGTCAACTCCAGCTAACCGCGAGTTATTTACACGATGGTTCCAGTTCGGCACATTTTGCCCCATTTTCAGAATACATGGGAAAGGCGAAAGGGCACTTTTTTCAAATAACTGGGATGCCAGAACAAAATCGATCCTGTTAGATTACGACAATCTGCGCTACCGGCTTTTACCTTATATCTATTCACTTTCGTGGAGAGTAACCAGCAATGGTTATACCATTATGAGATCGCTTGCATTCGATTTTCGTGAAGATGAAGGTATTAAATCAATTCCCGATCAGTACATGTTTGGCCCCTCATTCCTTGTAAACCCTGTAACAACGCGCATGTACTCACTTCCGGGAGCAAAGGATTTCAAAGGTACTCGAAAAGTATATCTTCCAAAATCAGCCGCGTGGTATGACTTCTGGACAGGCAAGAGGATTCCGGGCGGGCAAACAATTGATGCCGCAGCACCAATTGAAACCATTCCGCTATATATAAAAGCAGGTTCGATTGTGCCTATGGGACCATATCTTCAGTATGCCACTGAAAAAGCTGCCGATCCGCTTGAAATCCGTGTATACTCTGGTGCCAATGCAGAATTCGTTCTGTATGAAGACGAAAACGATACTTACAATTACGAGCAGGGTAAGTATTCCACAATTGCAATGAACTGGAATGAAGCTGATAAAACCTTGACAATCGGTGACAGGCAGGGCGATTTTCAGGGAATGCTGAAAGAGCGAACATTTCGTATTGTCTGGGTTAACAGCAAAAACGGAATAGGGATAGAAACGGCCAAACAGGCAGACATTATTCAGTATTCAGGGAAAGAATTAAAAATTATTTCAAACTTAAAGTAAACGAGTTGTGCGGTATATGGAGATTTATTGTGTGCTTTATGACACCCTAAAGAAGCATTGGAGCAGTGTGAGCTGGCTTTAAAACTTGACCCGATGAATAACGGTATGAAATCAGGTTATAGTTTTATTTTATTTTGTGCTGGTAGATATAATCTGACCTCAAATACAGTCCAGATGTCTGGGTTTTTCAAAATCAAACTTGATTGTTTTTAGCAGACCCCCTTTACTGTGGTCATCATTTGATTGCCAGCTAAATACTAAGCGATCTACAAATCTATTTGTAAGGAAGATTCATTTTCTTAGCCAGTTCCTGAAAACTGATATCAGAGCGCAGATTGTCATACATAGGATCCAGCCAATAAGGTAAATTTGGATCATGTACTTCATATGCCCGTTCCAGCCAGTATATAGCTTTATTGTTTTCTCCCGCTATGGCATAATCACCAGCAATTACAGTCGGATCAAAAAATTGAGTTTTTGATCGCAATTCAAACAATTTGGCTTGTGAAATCAATGCTCCTTTAAAACCGCTTTCAGAATATCCGTGTTGAAGGGCTTTAAACATTTCCGCATCGTTCTTGTTAATTAATTTCAATAATTCCCATGCTTGAGAGTAGTTTCCTGATACTGTAAATGATTCCCAAAGATTTCCAATAGCAAACTCATACCCGGGTTCAATTTTCAATGCATCATGGCATGCCCTGATTGCTTCATCATACCTGCGGGTCATCTCGAGATCTATAGCATAAAATGTTATTATGAAAGGATTCATCGGATCAAGCCTTAGCGCGATATCAATTTGTTCCATTGCTTCTTTCGGTCTCCCCAGTATATTGAGAAGATGGGAATAAAGGGCATGTGTCAATGCATGGTTGGGATTAAGTGCAATAGCTTTTTTAAATGCTGACTCACCACCCTTCCAATCCCATAACCCCCATGTCTTTCTGCTCCCTAGTGAACATTGAACCTCGGCACTTGTACTGTCAAGTTCAAGAGCTTTAATAATAGCAATTGTTGCATTGGGGCCAGCTTCGGCAGGTGAAACAATTCCATCTTGCTGACGATATTGCCATACATCACAAATGCCGGCATATGCTGCGGCATATCCCGGGTCTATTTCTTTTGCCAGGTTAAAAAAATGTAGTGCTGTATCCAGATCATTCGCAGTGATTTTTCTCAAATAGAACTGACCCTTCAGATAATCCTTATATGCTTCCAGATTTTCTGTCGGTATTTTCTCAATAAGCTTTTTTTCCTTAGTTGTAATTACTGCTTCCAGTTGTTCTGCTATTGCCTGGGCAATCTGGCTTTGAATACTGAAATAGTCTTTTGCTTCAGGATTTTCCTGCTCAAAAGATTTTGCCCAAAGGCGACTTTCTTTTAATGCCCTGATTAACTCTACCCTGAGGCGGAATTTATTCCCGGATTTTTGTCCGCTACCTTCCATGATATAATTTACACCCAGCTCCTTAGCGATTTCAGGGATGGTTTTGGTTTGTTTTCTGTACCGTTCAACGGATGTGCGGGAAATAACCCTGAGATTCTTGACCGTTTGCAGATTTGTAAGTATCTCCTGCATGACCCCATCCATGAAGTAGGTCGTTGAATCATTGGGGCTGTCATTTATGAATGGCAGAACCGCAATGGATTTTTCAATTAGTCCGGAGGGTTTAACTATTTTAGGAAAAAAGAAATACCCAAGTGCAATAAGTACCAAAACACAAAGAGACGCAATAATGACTTTTGGGTTAAGCTTTTTTAAGTGTTCTGATTTTTCTCTGAGAACCTCTTTTTGAACTTCTCCTTCCTTTTGATTAAATCTTTTTAATGCTGTAATAATCTCTTTGACTGCGTTTGCCACCTTATTGATCTGATCACGATAATAGGTTTTATTAAGATTGTCCTGAGGGTGATCTTCATTGGCTCTCAAGGGTCGGTTAACTCCGGCTGATTTATATATAAACTCGATAGAACGAAGTACTCCTCCCAATTCATTTTCCAGAAGGGTTTTGTCTTCAGGATCAAGGTCATTAATCTTAATGGGCAATATCCTACTGGCTACATTTCCACTTGAAAGTCTGATGTCTCTTCCATACTTATCCTCCTTTGCCAGTTTATCAAAGGCACAAAACTCATGTTGCCATGCAAAGCTTTTTAAGTCACAATAGGTCTGAGATATGATTGGAATAAATACAAGACATTTCAGCTTGCCTTTCAGGGATGCATCAACATCATGTGTCTCCAAAAGTCCATCATGAGGGTTGATGTCAAAATAAACGCTTATCTCTTCCTTAAATGTCGATTCAAGTTCAGTTTTAAGAGCCTCGACAAACTTACTCACCCACCTGTCGCCTTTGTTGTCTTTCTGGCGGTAGCTGATGAAGATGTCATAATTATAACCTGGAATTATGCTTGCCATGATAGCTATTCATTGTGATAAAGGTATGAAAGACAATGGCACAAGTCAAATAAAAATCTATCTACCCAAGACTTGACTCAGCTAGATGAAACCTTAGGCTAACTATATACAGAAATCCAGTCAATATATCAATTTTGATTCTGGTTCATTTTAAGAGGCGATGTCATTACTTATATATCTGGCTTCCCAGTCTCAATAAAAAGTCCCAGAACAAATCTGGTGAGTTCTGCTTGAGAATTTATCAAATAGTTGAAAAGCCATTGCCCCTTACTACTTTTGGCCGGATTATATTGACCACCTTAAGTCGGATTTAAATCCTTGTTATATAGTTTTGTATGTTAAAACAATCTGACCGGCTGAATGTGGTCATGCTTTGCGACTTTTGAAATATATTATAATCTCGACAGCCTCAATAGTCAACGAAGTTCTTTAACGGATTAGTGAATTACATTGATTCCAGAACTGACAGAAATTTAACAAAAAAGGAGGTATCAAGGATCCTGGGAGGACATAATCTAAAAGTCGTTGACATTACTGACATTAACGGCATGACATATTTCTGTTCTCAAAATAAGTCCGTAACTCTTTAGCAAGCTCATCCTCGTTAAGAGTTTTATCTTTATTTTTCCAATAATTTCCCAGACTTTCATCAATCTTTATCCAGATAGCCAGAGTCCAAGTTGACTTATTACTATAGCCGTTATAATTCTCAGCACTCATATAGTTAGTATGGTACAATTATATAGATAGATAGATTGGTTAGAAGTTGAAATGGGGCATCCAATTTTTTTAATCCACTAAATTAAGGATTTTGCGAACAAAATTGTCAGGTAGAAATCCTTACATCACAATGATTATAAATAACAGCGCAATTAATGTCAGTGGACTAATTTTTGGAATGAATTTTTGATGTTTTTAAGTGGTTGTCTTCTTTACCTTTTGCTTCATTTCTGCGACTAACCGATTAAGTTTGTTGATTTCTTTATATAATTTGTTATTTGCAATCTCTAATTTATTTTTTCTTCTTTCAACATCTAAAGTTTCATTAATATTGTCGATGCGCAATGCGCGTAATGCTTTTATGTGGTTTACTAACTTACCAATTATTTCATTAAGTTCATTTTCTTTTTTCTTCAAGTCTGATATGTCAGTTGCAATAATTATGTAATTATCACCTTGCAAATAAGGTGGCAAAAGGTGAATGGACAGTCTAAGATATAATGTGTTGGTTAGGGATACTATTAAAACATCATGTTTGTCATGAGTCAGTTGAGCAAGAAAGTAATCTAATTTTGAATTATCATTCGGAGTGATGAAACTTTTAAGGGATGAACCAACAACACTTTCATATGGAGACTGTACAATTTCAGCAAATCTCTGATTACAATAGAGAATTGTACCCCCTTTCGTAAGAGTAACTGCACCTTCGCTCATTTCCTCTATGAAAGTACGATATGGCGTTTCAGCAGAACTAACAGAATAGACTTGTTCTCCCTTACTACCAGAAACCATAATCGCATCCACTTCTCCGTTTCGGATTGCAGTAAGCGCTTCTTCAATTTCAACCAGGCGGGAATGTAATTCATTATTTTCAATAATGAGTTGTTCTTTTGTTTTGATAATTGATTTTTTTGCCATAAATCAAATGTGCTAAAATTTCTGGAAATTTTACTGTTCCCTGATTTCTCTCAGGTCTAATCCTAAGAGCACTTTTTCTTTGTTTGACATGTCGCCAATAATACGCCGGAATGGAAGGGGCAGTTTTTTAATCAATGTCGGGGCTGCAATTATCTGGTCCCCTTTCGCTAAACTTGGTTTTTGATATAGGTCTATAACTTCAAGTTCGTATCGCCCTTCTAAATATTCATCGCATATCTTTTTCAGGTTTGTCAGGGCTAAGACCGATCGACTCGTAGTTCCGGTTATGTATAAACGCAAAACATATTTGTCCTTGCTTAAGACTGACTTTGTTAGATCCAACTTTTCAGTTGAGCTTTTTACCTTTTTTTTCTCTTTCATAATTATATCTGATAAATATTGTATTTATAAATCAGGAAGCAGGGAATAAATCCAATCCAACAAGTACACGTTCAGTATTTGAGAGATCACCGATTATCTTACGGACAGGTACTGGCAGTTTTCTTACTAATGTTGGTAAGGCAAGAATCTGGTCCTCGACACCTAACTGAGGATTTACCAAAAGGTCAATGACTTCAATAGAGAATTTACCATTTAATTTTTCTTCACATATCTTTTTAAGATTTGTAAATGCAGTTATGGCTTTTGGTGTTTGTCCGGCAACATATAAACGAAGTATCCATTTATCTTTTTCTGTTGTAACCGATTTATTTTCTGTTTTAATTTTATCAGAATTCTCTTTCTTTGGTTTCATCGGATGCTTCTTTTAATTATTTTTTCAAATTCTTAATGGTTATCTTTTAGATATCAGATTTCCGGCTTACAGCCATTTCTATTTTATCTTGTTCCAGTCTGTTAATCATCTCTTGTTCTGTTTCTATCATTTTAACAGCTTCGGACTCTTCCGACTCAAAATCAGCATGCAATGTTGCAATCTGAGCTTCCAATGCTTTTCGTTTTTGTTCTATTTCACGTTTTTTTCGTTCAATATCTTGTCTACGTGTTAACACTTCGGCATTTTCAAGTGCTTCTTGTGCAACTCGGGCTGAGCCAGTTAAAACTCCACTGGCACCAATATAAACCTCTCTTAATTTTACACCGTGGTCAGTCAGAATAAATTCGCGAATTTGGTTAGAATTAGCCATTCCGCGCGATTTAAGAACATATATTCCCCTGTTTCGTTCGCCGTTCAATTCTATATCACGAAGTAATAACCAGGTATCTATCAATGATGATATTCCAACATCAGAACTCTCTAATATACTTGCATTTGATGTCAGGCTGGTAAACAAAGCCGTTATTTGATTCGCTTTAAGAAAATCGACAATACGCATTATCATCGTTTTTACTTCGGACTCTTTATCGCCAATGACGAAAGTATTTATTGGATCCAGAATAACTATATCAGGTTTAAAAGAATTTACAATTTTATGTGTTACAGCCAGATGCATTTCAAGACCATAAAATGTTGGTCGGGTTGCCTGGAATTGTAAAAGTCCTTTCAATACCCATGGCTTTAATTTTATCCCGATCGAAAGCATATTACGTATTAATTGGTTTGGAGATTCTTCGAAACAGAAATAAAGAACACGTTCACCTCGTTTGCATGCAGCCTCTGCAAAGTGAGCTGCTATACTAGTTTTTCCTACTCCGGCAGTACCGGAAACAAGTACAGTGCTACCGCGGTAATAACCTTTCCCTTCGAGCATTTTATCAAGTTCAGTTATACCACTTGAGATTCTTTCGTTCGATACAATATGCTTTAATCCTAAGGAAGTTACAGGTAATACTGAAAAACCATTTTCATCAATCAGAAATGGATATTCATTAGTACCGTGCATTGAACCACGATATTTAACAACTCGTAAACGACGTGTAGAGGTCTGTTCGTTTACACGATGGTCGAGCATAATAACACAATCTGAAACATATTCTTCCAAGCCTTGTCTGGTAAGTGTTTCTTCTCCGCGCTCGCCTGTTATGATTGCAGTAACACCTTTATCTTTTAACCAGTGAAATAAACGCCGCAGTTCAGCGCGTAAGATCAGTTGGTTTGGCAATCCGGCAAATAGTGATTCAATCGTGTCTAATACAACACGCTTTGCTCCAATAGTATCAATTGCATAACCAAGTCGTATGAATAAACCCTCTAAATCATATTCTCCGGTTTCTTCAATTTCACTGCGCTCAATATGAACATGGTCAAGTGCAATTTTTTTATCCTTAACAAGGTTCTCCAAATCAAAACCGAGTGAAGCAACATTTTTGGTTAATTCTTCATTGGTTTCTTCGAATGACATAAACACCCCCGGCTCGTTAAACTGAGTGGCGCCACGTACAAGAAACTCCATTCCAAAAAGTGTTTTTCCGCAGCCTGCACCACCACAAACGAGCGTTGGTCTACCGGTTGGTAACCCACCTCCCGTTATTTCATCAAACCCCTGAATTCCTGTTGGAGACTTGAGAAGATTTTTATTTAAAAATTTACTCTCTGTTTTTTTCATTGATTTTCAATTACATATTGTTCTATCAATATAAAGATACAAGTTTTATTCGTTGACACTAATTTTTATTCGTACTTTACAGTTCTTCATTTTTAATCTGATACTGGTTATTTGTTTTGCTTGCAGGATTTCATTGCTTATAATAACGCTCTGGTATTGGCAAGTAAGAATTGGCGGCATCAGCTACTAGTATATTTTTTGCCAGTTCTGGTATAAGAACAGGGATTCTCTCGTTACTATTAGATTAGTTTATATTATCTTGTAAAAACTATTAGTTTGTCTTGGTTAAGGATCCATTTGAATATAAGACTAATAAAATCTATTATAACATTATCATAGTATGTTTTATTTGCCGGAATACTAACCATCTTATAAGCTTCAACGAAAAGAGACGATTATCTGATGTTTATAACTATCTGTAATTGATCAAACCAAAAGGATTACAAGGATAATAATAAGAATCAGAGTGCCGGCGCCGACATAAACATATCCACTGTGTCTCCGATTATCTCTATTTACACCGTTATGATCTCTTCTTGTCCTATGCCTCGGCTGACCTATTTCAACAGTCTGCTTCGATTTATCCATATCACGTATTTCTTCACTACGCTTTGTTAAGCGATTTAGCTCTTCTTCAGATAATTTATTTTCCGTTTTGTCGGGAATAGCAGGATTTTCTGATTTAGATTTCGGATCAGATTTAGTAGCAAATGCAGTTGATGCACTTAATGAGAAAATCATTAAGAAAACAATGGTAATAGTCTTTTTCATTTTATGACGTTTTAAACTAGTATTTAATTAAATGTAAAGGTAAATGGTCAGGCATTTAAACTTTTTACACAATTATTTAAATTAGTTACATTAATCACACATTCACTTTCTTTAAGAAACAGATTTATGTATGATGAAAAACCAGCATTTAAAATAGAGGACAACAAACAGTGTTTGATAATTTAAGGCCGGATCCGTGGTTAGATAGAAAAATATTTATTTTTGCATTAACAAAACATACTTTTTTGAAACTCTACATTAAAAATATGGTTTGCATTCGCTGCAAAATGGTGGTGAAGTCAGAATTGGAAAAACCTGGACTGCGTTACACGACTGTGGAGTTAGGTGAAGCGGAAATTATTGAAAACATTTCATCAGATCAACAAGATCAGCTCGACATCAGTTTAAGAAAATCAGGGCTTGAATTGATGGACGATAATAAAAGTATGCTGATTAAAAAAATAAAAAACATTATTGTAGAATTGGTCCATTATTCAGATGAACAGTTGAAAATGAACCTTTCCGATTACTTATCCGAAAAGCTGAATTACGACTATACATATCTTGCCAACCTTTTTTCGGAAGCAGAGAGCACCACAATAGAGAAATTTTTTATTACTCACAAAATCGAGCGAGTAAAATAATTGTTTGTATATGATGAGCTCAGTCTTAAATAAATTGCATTTAAGCTTCATTACAGCAGCGTTTCCCATCTGTCCAGCCAGTTTAAAAAGGTCACCGGTTTAACTCCCTCACACTTCAAGCATCTCAAGCACAAAAGACGTATTGCGCTCGAAAATGTGTGAATGATGTAATTTATTTCTAAAGTTGTGTAATGCTTTCAGGAGTTAGCAGACTTACCTTTGCTTTGTAAAAATCCATTCACAATTTAAAATTCAAAAAAATGAATGCAACAGAATCAAAAGGGAACTGGAACGAGCAGAAAGGCAAGCTCAAACAGAAATTTGCAGTCTTAACGGACAATGACCTGATGTTTGAAGAAGGCAAGAAAGAGGAGATGTTTGGAAAACTTCAAATCAAACTTGGCAAAACAAAAGAAGAATTGTACAAGATTATTAAAGCGCTTTAATAATCTGTTTATACCAAAAAAATCGTTGAGTATTTTGCAGAACGACTTTTTCTCACAAATTTATTTAAGTAAATCAAAATGAAAGCGATAACATTGAAAACTCTGACAAAAAATATCTTTTTTGGTATTTTTCCAATAGTGATTGTATCTTTATTTGACTCATGTGCCAGAAATTATAGTTTTTTAAATTCATCAGTTGTTCCGGCAGCACGAGGTTCTGTAAAGGTAAAAAGAGACAATAACAAGAATTACGTTATTCAAATACATCTATCAAATTTAGCTGAAGTCGAAAGACTGCAACCATCGAAACAGACTTATATAGTCTGGATGGTCACAGACCAGGATATAACGAAAAATATTGGAAAGCTAAATAGTTCAACAAGTCTTTTTTCAAAAAGACTTACAGGATCTCTTAAGACTGTATCTCCATTGAAACCAGTCAAAATATTCATTACAGCCGAAAATGATCCAGGTACTCAAAATCCGGGTATGCAAGTTATATTATCAACAGACAAATTTCAGCAATAATCCTTAGACTAAAGTAAGGAAGTAATAGTTGATTCCGACAATCATTAAAAGCAGATAAAAATGAATTGCAATAGCATGGATGTTACAGACCTGCTTGGATCAAATGTGTGAACTGTGTAACGATTTCCGGAATTAAAAGACCAGAGTATATGGAGACTTATTTTAATTGCAGAAAATAACTTACAGAAATTTTTACAAATATATAAATGATATGGGAACAGATAAAGAAAGGTCTCCCTCGGGAAAGGAAGAACAACATTAAATATATCTTCTTTGATGATTTATAAAGAGTTAAAAGGCAAAGGCTGGCCAAAGATGATCAATCAATGGCACCCTCAAAACATCGTAAAAATGGTAATTGAACATATAACCTCAAATGACTAGCTCAAAAATCGATCTGATTTCACTTAACATACATAACAAAACAACAAGCATTTAACTCCGGATTTGGATGTTCAATTTATTCAGGCCAGTTATGATCAAGGTTATTGACATTTCAACTCAGTAAATAAAATTGCTATTAGCTTTATTATAGTTTAATTTTGAAAATGACATAACCAGACCTCAGATGTCAAGCATCATAGAAGGATATAATTATGACATCTTCATCAGCTACCGCCAAAAGGATAATAAACATGATGGCTGGGTGACTGAGTTTGTTGATAATCTGAAGGGAGAGCTTGAATCGACATTCAAGGAAGAAATCAGCGTCTATTTCGACATCAATCCTCATGATGGACTGTTAGAGACACATGATGTAGATGCCTCGTTAATAGATAAACTGAAGTGCCTTGTCTTTATTCCAATTATCTCCAGAACATATTGTGATCCCAAGTCATTCGCATGGGAACATGAGTTCAAAGCATTTGTTGAACAGGCTTCCCAGGATCAGTTTGGATTAAAGGTAAAACTCCCAAACGGTAATGTTGCAAGCAGAGTCTTGCCAGTTCAGATACATGAACTTGATGTTGAAGACAGGACGATTATTGAAAGTGAACTTGGAGGATTCTTGAGGGGTATTGAGTTCATCTATAAGGAACCCGGAGTCAACCGACCCCTTATGGCAAATGAAGATCATCCAGATAATAATCTCAATAAAACTTTCTATCGGAACCAGATAAACAAAGTCGCTAATGCTGTAAAAGAGATTATTACTGCAATTGCACATCCTGGGCAAAAGCCTGGAGGGATTTTAAAAGAGGTTGTCAATGTAAAACCTGAAAAGGCAAAAAAGCTTAACCCAAAAACAATTGTTGCATCTGTTATAATACTTGCTCTTATTGTGCTTGGATATTTCTTAATCCCAACGCTTTCTAAATCAAAAGAACAGCTCGAAAAATCCATTGCCGTACTGCCATTCATTAATGACAGCCCCAATGATAGCAACCAGTATTTCATAAACGGATTTATGGAGGATGTATTAAATCATCTTCAGACAATAAAAGACCTGCACCCTATATCAAGAACTTCCGCTGAAAAATACCGAAAGACAACCAAATCAATTCCTGAGATTGCAAAAGAACTGAGTGTAAACTACATTGTTGAGGGGGATATGCAAAGGTACGGCAACAGTATCCGCCTTAGTGTAAACCTTTTCAAAGCGCTAAAAAGAGAGCTTAAACTATGGGGAAAAACATACGAAAAAAAGATAAATGATGCAAAGGATATTTTCAGTCTGCAAAGCCAGATAGCCCAGTCAATAGCTACAGAATTGGAAGCAGTGATAACACCTCAGGAAAAACTTCTTATTGAAAAATCACAGACATCAAGCCTGTCTGCTTATGAAAATTGTATTTTGGGTACAAATTATGTTTACAAATTAACTAAACAAGATTTTGATATTGCTTTGAATTGCTTTGAAAAGGCAAAAGAAACAGACCCTGATTATGCGGATGCATATCTTGGAATAGCATACGTCTGGATGTGGCGTGCATTTCAGTCATTTGCAACTCCCGAGGAGGCTGCTCCGATTGCAAAATCAAACTTAGCAAAAGCCTTTAAATTAGATAGTACTTCTGCGGAGGTATATATTAATTTAGCGCTATTTCAAATGACTTTTGACATGAACTTCAAAAGTGCTGAAGAATCTATAGAAAAAGCTATTTCACTTAATCCCAACAATGAAGATGCTCATGTATATTATGCAACATTATTGCTTACTTTAGGACAACCTAAAGAAGCAGTGGAGCAGGAAGAGATGGCTTTAAAACTGGACCCGATGAATAACGGTCTGAAACCTAGTTATGGGGTGAATTTGTATTTCGCTGGTAGATATAATGAAGCAATAAAGGTATTCCATGAGGTACTAAAAACTGATCCGGATAATGTTGTAGTCTTAGATTGTCTTCCAGTTGCACTTCATGCGGTTAGAAGGTATAGTGAAGAACTTGAAGCATGGAAAGCGGATTACAGTAAAGGTTTCAAAGGCTATGCAAATGTTTTTGATCAGGGTTATGCTACCGGAGGTTTAACTGGTGCGTTGAATCTTCAGGCTGACAGCCTTGTAAAACAGTTAAATACAAAATTCATTCTGCCTTGGGAAATTGCACAAATCTATGCTTGTGCCGGTAATAAGGAGCGAACATTAGATATGTTGGAAAAGGATTATGAAGTTCACGATCCAACTTTAGCCGCTGTACTAAGATACCCTGCCTTTGAATTTGTTCATAATGAGCCTCGCTTTCAGAATCTTTTTCATAAGATTTTTCCGTAAAAACCTTAAAGATTTATTACTCGCCGTTCCGGGCAACAAAAAAGTCCGATACAGGGCATATATTGGAAAAGCCATTGCCCCTGACCACTTCTGGCTGGATTATATTGACCACCTTAAGTCTGAGTTAAATCCTTGTAATAACGTTTTGTATATTAAAGACAATCTTACCGGCTGAAGGTGGTCATGGCTCTCGGCTTTTGCACCTTAACTCCAAAAGCAACCAAAAATATTTGTTGAGATTTACTTGATTTCAGTTTCTTGCTGATGTAACTTGCATCAACAAAAGGGATTCTGATATTTTAGTTTTATCTATTGACCAAATCTCAATCAAATGAAAAAATTTTGCTTAACAATCTCCATTTCTGTATTCCTTTTAATCTGTTTAAACGGATTGCAGGCACAAACCACACAAACAAAACTCAATCAAGTTGAGTTGATGAAGCAGTTAGTAGGTTCCTGGACTCTTGAAAATGCTAAAGACACAATCGTGAATTTTAATTTTAAATCTGTTGGAACTGGCGAAGATTGCGATTATAGGATTGTTACTAAAGGAAAAACGATTTTAGAAGGAAAGCAACTTTGGGGGTATGTCAAAGAAATTGATAAATTCATTGTTGCAGAAATTAATGAAAAACCAGATATAGATATTTCTGAAGTTTGGTTTACATCAAAATATAAATATGTTATTATTCCATTTAGTGATATTTCAAATCCCGAAAAGGCTTCTTTTAAAGTAGAGGGTGATATTAAATCACCAGATATTTTTACAGAAACTACAATAGTAAATGACAAACCTATCCGAACCGATACCTGGACACGGGTAAAATAGAAATTCCTAATATCAACCGTATGCCCCAAGATTTTAATATGTTGGGGCATTTTATATTTTATAATACAATAATATGCAGTTAATTATCACCGACCTTTGTTTAAATTTAAACGAATTGGCATAATAATCATCAAAAACCTGCCAACAAAAAAAAATATATGGGTTTTTGAGCAAGTGTTTTTAAAGAATGTCTTCAGACCTCTCAGTAATATTTTCTCCCGTTACCCTGGAAAGCTCATGAAATACATAGAAATTGATAAAAACCAACTAAGTTTTGGATTTGGTTAAAAAATGTAGTATGTCCAAAATTTATTAAAACTTGACTTTGATTTTAATAAGTTGTAATTTTAACAATTATCATGCAGAAATAGTTGGTTTATAATAATATTGTTTACCAGTCCTAATAATTAAAATCTACCCCATGAAAATAAATATCTTTATCGCTTTGCTGCTTCTCTTCTTTCTTGGGTGCGCGTCCCCGAAGAGTAAACAGAAATCAGTGACCTGGTCTGATCCCGCCGCTCACAAAAGCGCATTCGTGACTGAAAATGGCATTCGCCTCCATTACCTCGATTGGGGAGGCACAGGTCCAGCGCTGATCCTAATCCATGGCTTTGGTGACAACCCACATATATTCGATGATCTTGCGCCAGCCTTTACCGATCGCTATCGTGTTGTTGCTTATGCTCGGCGGGGGCATGGCCAGTCTGACACAACAGGGCCATATAGTAGCACTAGTCTGATCGAAGACCTTCGCAGCCTCATGGACGCATTAGGCATTTCAAAGGCGGATCTTGCCGGCTGGTCAATGGGTGGCATTGAAATCACCGAGATGGCGGTCAAGTATCCTGACCGAGTCCGCCGAATTATTTACCTTGAGGGGGCATACGATTGGGACAATCCCATGTTCGCAGAGGGGATCAAATCGATGCCTCAGATCTACTTGTTCCCGCCAACCAACGTGTTGACCTCACTAGATGCGTGGCGAGCCTACCAAAAGACTCTGTTTTTTCCTATGGTGACAAACACTGCCCGGTACGAGGCATATTTACGCGAGTTAGTTATCATCCAACCTGATGGGTCCGTGCGACCACGCATGAGCGATAGTGTCTCAAATTCCTTAGGCACAGTCCTTCTCACATATCACAAGGACTATAGCAAGGTTTTCTCACCAGCACTTGCCATCTATGCCGAGACGATGTTTGATGTACGTAATGGCGACTCGTCCAGGTGTGCCACAAATCTCGCCTGGGAGCAGAAGTATATGGCTCCACTCCGAAAAGTATCCATCGATCGAATCCGAAAGGAATTACCTAAGGTCGAGATCGTGAACGTACCTGGTACTCATATGGATTTTGTCTTCACGTCCCGAGGACAGGTAGTTGACGCCATGCGGAAATTCCTTGACAAGCAGAATCCCTAATATCAACTTGCGGGGTATGTGCAGTAAACCAACGACTGCCTGCCCGACAACCGGCAAACCGGCACTTGCACACAACAAAGGCGTAGTTGAAACAGTGTGCATCTGCTAATATACTTAAAAGAGTTAAAAATGTAGAAATTGGGACTTATAAAAACTAGAGCACATATAGTGACCGTGCTTACATTACAATTGACTTTTAACATCTGAAAGTCGAGTAGGTCAGGGGAAGTTTCACTCCCAAACCCCTCACAGAACCGTACGTGAACCTCTCAATTCATACGGCTCTTCATGAAGAAGATATTACAGTAGAAAACCATGCTGCCAGTACACCAACAAATTAGGAAACGCCTTGGAGACATTCACTAACCATAAATAAGCTATGTACTAGTGCATCTTTTTAAACCTGCCGTACTTATTCTTGGCCCATCGGGCGAGACGGTTGTCGAGCAGACTAAACATATATCCAATTTCCGATTTGCGGAATTTACCATAATAATTAATCCATCCGGCAATCTTCAATCTGAGCATGTCTGTAAAATCCGGTGATATTAAGCACCCTTGTCCGGTACAAAGTATCAGTATATAAATAACTAAATTGTTTTTACCATTCCCCTGTAATATTGTGATATTTATTTTCCGTATTCAGATGTTCCATCGCATTCGGAATTATATGCTCAAAGTACTCTGGTATTGAGTGCTCAGTTCAACCGGATTTTCCAGCCAATAAACAAAAAACACATATCAGGGTTTTTGAGTAAATATTCTTAAATAATGTCACCAGACCTCACCAGGTCGATTCTGGTCAATTCTGGAAGAGTTTAACGTGGTTTTAAGGAAATGTGTTGGTTGAAGATGTTCTCTCACAGGCGACCTTAAAACATCGTTTAAAAAGTCAATTATACTTATAACCTCTCCTGATATCAGGAAAGGTTAAAAGATCCATCCTTATATGACCACAATAAAAGTTGGTCGGATTTCATTGAACATACATGACAAAACAATAAGGATTTAACTCCAGATTTGGATGGTCAATTTTCTCCTACTGACTTTTAAGAGGCTGTCTCAAAAGTCCAAGACAGCCTCTTTTTATTGATTTTTACCCGTACCCCCCCCTCCAGGAGCATTTTCAAATATTCAATTCTCCAGAGGATAAATTAACTTTTGATACATCCTCTTTAAAATCCGTCCTTTTTTAACCACTTTAAAATGCGGTCGGATAACACAAAAAATATATAAATAAACAACAAGGATTTGACTCCGTTTAACAGTGGTCAATTTGTTACGGCCAGTTATGGTCAAGGACACTGGCTTTCCCTATTATTGTTTCCTGAGTTTAAACTCCAGAAAATCGTAATTCATATTTCCGTTGGTTAATGTGGTTAATTTTAGGACATGTATCCCTTTACTCAAAGGGATTTCCCCTATGGAATCCAATTTGTTCCAGTGGTGCCATTGTCTCCAGGCTACGGTATCTTCTTTTTGATTGGTAGATGGAATAAAAATATCCCCTTCAGCTTTATTATTATCTGCAGAAAGAGATATTGTGCCATCTCCATTTGCTGTATACATTATGCCAATAACATAAATACCACTATACTTAACATCAACTGTATATTTAAGCCATTCCCCTGGTTTTGTCCAGCCTACATACAGCTGGCCCATTTCAGGATTAAACAAATTATAAGCATTATTATCGCAATCGTTTGATTTTGTAAAGGAAATACCCACCTTTTCATTCATGCGAAACTCGTTAAGATATGTTCCATTTGCAGGGTTAAGTCGTCCACTACCGCCATTAACACTGTCTAGGTCGTGATATGCAATCCCTTCACCTCCAGTGTCATAAAATTCACACTGCAGTTTACCGGGAATAAGCTGAATGACATTGTTAAATGGCTTCCCTTTATATAATTCCTGAGATTGAGCATTATTATAGATAAAAAGATATCCTGCAATCGTCAAAATTAAAATCTTGTACTTCATGGTATCTAATTATGACTATTAATGCATTTATTTATGAGTTTGATCTTCATAGTTAGTTTTAATCCTAAAAGTAGTAAGAAATTGAATTCTTAAACGGTTCTGTCTATTAATAATGATCCGATCTTGAATTTTTTCAGATATCTGCAGAGGTAGGGGATCTGACCTTCTTTGGCCACTTCAAAATTTGGTCTGATAAAACTTGACATTCATTTGGGAACAACAAGGATTTAACTCCAGCAATAATGGGTGGTCTATTTGATCTGACCAAAGGTAGCCAAGTACAATGGCTTGTAATATTTTACTTTTGCGTAGGTTTCAGAAATTGCTCCCTAAGAAAGGTCAGAATATTTGTCTGGCAGGGTTCGATTGACCAATCTGAATGACTTCCATCATAGGTCGCATGATCATAGCGAAAATGGAAATTTTTGTCATGCAAGCGTTCCATTATCTGCTCAGACATTAAAGTTGAGGGCCAGATTTGATCTTTGGTAAATGAAACTAAAAGAATAGGCCCCTGAATTTTCTCGGCTGGGATTGCTGCCTCTTTCACGCTCTGAGTGTTCCGAAGTGCTTTTTCGAACATTAGTGTTCTTTTACCGGAAATCATTCCTCTGAGAGTGGTCCAGGAATAGGGCATCGGCACAAATGGTAGCTCCTGCCCTTTTTCACACCAGGCAGAATGCTGCTTCCCCAAAGCATCCACAATCCCCGTCGGAGGACCAGGGAATACAACCGAACTGGGGTCAATTGCTACCACCGCCTTAACTTCTGAATACCGACTACCCACAAGCAAAGCTAACTCCGCTCCTCGAGACAAGCCCACCAGCGCGTAGTCATCAGGTGTCACCAAATAATCTTGGGTCGATAACCAATGAAAGGCTTTGGAAAAATACTCCAATGGAATACCCCGAAGATTACCGGGTAAATTACCTGTTCCAAAGTAGGCCAAAGACAAAACGCAGAACCCCTGTTCAATAAGTTTATGGATGAACTCAGGCTGATAACTCCAATACCTGCCTCCTTCTGAACCACCTAACAGAACTAATGCTTTTTGTGGCTTGGAAGAATCCTCATAAAAGAAATCACCATCTAGCCCATCTATAACAACAGACTTCATTTTTATTCCGTACGGGACATGATCAGGTCGAGTCGAGAAGGATGAGGGCCGAGGTGAAGTACATTTAAAAAACAGTAGTAAGAGGAGGTTTAGAAGTAGAGTAACCGTACTTATTTTAATAAGTTTTTTAAACCGATTTTTCATGAAATTAATTTTAAAAATAATTTCCATGATAACATTAGCTAACATTACTTACAAATAATGTCTTAATGCCTGGATTCATCCCCTGATAAATTTTCATTAGTTCTGCGTTTGTATTTTCTCGTTTGAAAAGTTCATCAAAACCATTAAAGACGTCTTTAACGTGATCAAATCCTTGTTGAAGTGTGTTATATAGCCAAATATTAGGAAGAAAAGGATAATTTAAACAAGTTCGAGTCAAACTATCTGTTGAACTGCATTTTAAATATTGTTCTGGTAGCAATACAGATTTTAATCTTTTTTGATAACAATTCAAGCTATCTGCTTCAGCACAGTTATAGATTGAATATTTATATACTTTGTCTTCGAACCCTAAACATATATCAATAGGATTTTTCTCCTTGCAAAAGTGGAAAAGACAGATTATTAGAAAAATACAATATGAATACTTATAGTGTCTCATTTTGAAAATTCTCTGATATAAATACTGTCAGGTCTCCCGAGCTATGCCACCAACTTTATATGTTTACCAAAGGTGGGCATAATTTACTAATCTCGGAGTTATCATACGCCTTGAGGTGTTCTCTGAGTTCATGTTTGTATAACATATTCAGGTAATTCCTTACAATCCCTTTGCAGCTTCGCCCCGTCAGTCACATATGTAACACCCCTATTTATTATTTACCCCACAGAAAACAGCTTGTGCCTGACGAATGACTTTCAATAGTGAATGTAAGTTAAACAATTTGTTGGGAATGATGATGGGATTTAAAAAAATCAGATGAATCCAGTTGACTTTGAGAGTTATTTTCATTATATTCATCTTGAGAGATCCAATGATAATAAATGAGCGGAAGAAAAGTGATATTGACAAATTATGCAGGTACAAAAAGTGTGGTAGTTCATTCCAAAATTCGTCCAAATTTGGACGAAAACCCCTCAAAACCTGGCAAAAACCTGGCAGAAAGAAAACTGTTTAGTAATACCATCGAATCATCAATGATGTATAAACCAGCATCGGGGAACTGACCTCGGTTCAATAGTCCATATGGAGAACCATAGCCAAGCATAAGTACCCTGTCGTGGGACTTAATCAGTTTCCGTAATTCTGATTTGCTTATACCACCTTTAACAACAGTTTTGTTTGTGAGTGGCTCATAAATTTTTGAAAGGAACGTGGTGGTAGGGTCTTGGGGATGAATAATAAGGGTTTCCATAACCTGGCTAATGTAAGCCATTGTTCTGAAGTTGCCAAATATTGCGGGATTGAGTCCTATAACTCATCGGGTTGGAGAGCCTCATTTCGGGGAGTTGGTCACAAAAAAATCAGTTCTTCTTTGACCAATTCAAAATCAGGTCTAAGAACAACACTAAACATACATACCTATACAACAACCCATTAACACATGGTTTAGAGGGTTAGTTTATTCCGGACAGTTATGGTCAAGGACACTGGTTTTTCCAATTATTTTGAAATCTCCAAAAAAATCATAAATTTGTTAATGTTCTTTGGTTTTTAATAAAACAACCCTCAAAACTTTTAAGTCATGGAAGAACATCTTCTAATGGCATCCAATGGGGCGTTCCTTTATCAATCGTTCTATTTTCTTGCTTTCCTTGCTGCCTATGCAATTCTTATCTATGAAGGGTACAAAAGAAAATTCCTTCTTATTACATGGATACTTATCCTGGTTTGCATACGGCTTTTCGTTGTTGTCGGCACAAAGATTTTCTCCTTTTCACCGGAAGAGTGGAGTTTCATGTTTAAAAACCATGTTCTTCTTTCAAATTCGGAAAAAACTATGTTTGGTGGAGTATTGCTGGGAGTAGCAGGATATTTCATCGCCAGACAGTTTCTTAGATTCAAACAATCAGCGTGGGACACAGTCGCTATAGCATTCCCGGTAGCTGTCTCCATACAATCAATAGGATGCTTTTTTTATGGCTGTTGCTTTGGTACACCATCAAATTTGCCATGGGCTGTGCAATATCCCGTGATGACTCTCCCTCATTTTCACCAGTTTGAGTCAGGTCTACTGACTTATAATGATTTATATTCTCTTCCTGTTCACCCTGTACAGCTTTACGAATCTTTAGGAGGAATACTGGTAGTATTTCTTGTAATAAAATTCCGCAGATACTGGAAAGCACAGGGAAGCCTTCTTTTAAACTCAATGATCTTTTTTGCATTGACACGGTTCGTTATTGAATTTTTCAGGGATCCGTCGTCCAACAAGACTGGAGGGGAGATGCTCTGGATGTTGAAACAGGTTCAATGGCAGTACCTGATCTTTGCTTTACTAATGTCTTTGCTTCTCTTTTGGCGTGAAAAAACATATAAGATCAAAACATTAGCATTAACCAGCAAATTACCAAAATTAAAAAAACAAATCGGCTTCCTTTTATTCATTGTGTTGACATTTCTAATGCTGCATAACTGGTTTACTTTGACGGAGACCATTGCATTTAATATTGCGTTGCTTCCAGCAGTTTTCCTTATCGGTGTTGAGATTTATAGAGCATTTACCTCTCTCAGGTATAGATGGATCTATGCATGTACACTTCTAATTCCTCTCTTTTTAATGAGTCAGACATTACCTAAAATGCAGGTTGATACTACGGGGACAAAAAAATATAATACTTACCATAGTTTTGGAGTTGGATTTGCTACCGGAAACTTTACTGATAAGAGGACTATATACCAAGGATCGGGCTGTAGCATGGTCTCAAATGATCAGTATTTCAGCCAAAAGTATACAGCAGGCGGGATAGGATATAGCTTCACTAAAATAACCCCTGACAAAGAAAAAATAATCAGGTATGGAGCGAATGCTATTTTTGGAAAATATACACAAACAAGACAGGCCGATAATCAGGAAGCGAATATCTTACTTATAGGAGTAAATCCATATATAAAATATGATTCCCGCTGGATAGGTATCGGAGGAGGATTAAACTTGGGCAATTTAGCTTATGCTTCAGGTGATACAAGGAAGCAGACTACCATAACACCTGAGAAGGCGTACTTTAAGACTCCAGTTTTCCCTCAATTTTATTTTCGTGTAGGACCTCTGAAATACTTTTATGGAGATGTACATATTGCAGATCAGTTTCCGATATCATCGCCAGGATTAGCTTTTCTAACAGGTATTGGAACAGGCTTTGGTCTTAATAATGGCTTGAATTTGAGATTCGGAACTTCATTTCTTGATAAAGGAACTTATTATTTTTCAGCTTATATTCCAATTAAAAACAGGATTGTAATTGAGCCTTTGTTCTTAAAGAAAAATAATAGTTATCCTGTCAAACTTCCTGAAAATCAGTTTTCGCTAGGTATTTCTTATCGATTGGAACATAAATAATTGATTGGAAGTTTTTAATATCTAAAAAAACTTCATAAATTGGAAAAGTCAGTGTCATTGACCACTTCTCGCCGGAGAAAATTGACCATCGAAATCCGCAGTTAAATACTTATCAATTAATAATTTTCACCAAAGATATGAATACTGGCTTAATATGGTAAATGTATCCGGCTTTTGCAACGTGCACTTTATCTGTCGGACATAACAAATAATGAGTTAAGAATTATTATTTCTTTTTATAGCTGCTAATCAGGGTTTTAATTGTATCATTTTTAGAATAATCGTATGCTGTTTTACCTTCATCAGATTTCAGTTCAGCATTTGCTCCTTTATCGAGCAACAGTTTTACTATTTCAGCTTTCCCAAGATATGATGCACTAATTAATGCCGTTTGCCCGTTTGAGGCCTTAATGTGGAAAAGCCATTGCCTCTGACCACCTTTGGCCGGATTATATTGACCACCTCTAGTCGGAGTTAAATCCTTGTAATATAGTTTTGTATGTTAAAGATAATCTGACCGGCTGAATGTGGTCATGCACTTCGGTTTTTGCAGTTAACGTTTCGGTAATATCTTTTTATTTAAACAGTGACTGAGTCAAGAGATAGTGGTCTCGTTTTCTAGCTGTTTTGCTTTTATTAATTCTACAGCTTTATATAAGATCACAATCGCTAATAGATCAGCAGGAATTAATATAATTAGGCCTACATAAGCAAAGGAAAAGGTAAAGTAAAAACAAGCTTTGCATATTTTAAGGATGCCTGTAATAAGTGGTAGTTGTCCCAATGATTTTTGAAGCTTAATGAGAGAGACACCAAAGAGAATATCTATCATTCCAAAAGTTAAAGCTGAAGCTCTAAGGATAAATCCGCGTTCGATTGATTTATAAAATATTGATGCGATGTTATGGCTGATAAATAGGAACATCACAAAAATAAGGACGAAAGATATAATCTTAAGTAGATAGTTCTTAAATAAATGACCGGTAATGATGAAACCACGTTGAAAGAAAAAGAATGCAAACAAGACAGAGATTTTCATACATATATAAAAGGGAATGCTGAAAATCATCTGACCCTCCTTAATATACTCTGTAATAATCTGCTGCTCCCTCTAGGAAGATTAAAATGAAATAGATTAATCCGAATAACCAAGCTATGTTAAGTTGTTTAATAAAATAATTTGCTGGTTTTTCTGGGTTAATATCAATAAGAAAGATATCTCTTAACCATTCAAAGAAGTTCCGTTCATTATTTTCATCAATATCTGATATTTTACTAAAGTCATATTCTAGGGCAGCAAGAATAGTTTTTATAGTATAACTTCTTGGAGTAACTTCACCTGCCTCAATTCTTTGTAGGGTTCGGACATTCATATTACACTTGTCAACAAGCTCCTCTTGGGTAAGTCCTTTTTCCTTTCTTAATTCGGAAATCTTTTCCCCTAATTCTGGCTGTTTCATGGTAGTGCATTTAAGTTCTGTCAAAGTTACAATTGAAAAACTGATGCTTAAAATAATTAAAATGTACTTTACACGTCATTTACACGTCATTTACACGTCATTTGGTTGAAAATTGAATCTATTCTAGGATAGGGTATTGTCAATGTTGCTGCGAAACAGATTATTATAGAAATTGTGAAACTGTTATTGTAAAACTCCTTATTGTGTGCAGAGGTTTTGAAGCTAATTATATCATTTATCCCCAAATATGTAGTCTGAACCAACCCTCGTCGTTATTATCGAATTTACGTTGACAAAGACCAGCTTTTAAAGTGATAATTTAGACCAATAAACATTGGGAACAATATATTCAAATATTATCTCAAGTAATCAGAGGGTTTATTTTCAATAGTATTCAAAATACTCACAATATAATTAACTTCGTTATAATTTAAATCATTTCATAACATAACTAATTAATTTAAAAAAATGAAAACCAGATTAATATTTTCAGTATTGCTTTTTATGTTTTATGTTTTTTCAGTAGCACAAACAATAGACAAGGATTATAAACTTCCTGGGAAAGGAATATACCAGCATCCATTTTTATATGTCGGTGAATGGGATGTGCGTAACCCAACAGCTCAATCGATGTTTCTTGTTCGCGACGGCAAAGTTGTATGGAAATACTCCATTCCCCAGAGAACAGCCACTGGTCGCATCCAGGAGTTTGATGACGCGACACTTCTTTCAAATGGCAATATTGTTTATGCCTGCATGTCAGGAGCCGGAATTATAACACCCGAGAAGAACATTATATGGCAGTACATCTGCCCTGAAGGTACTGAAACCCATTCCTGCCAACCCATTGGCAAAGACAGTGTACTTATGGTACTCAATGGTTTTCCCGGCAAAGTTTTGATTTTTAATACCGCTACTAATACTTTACTTAAAGAAATTGTAATTCAATCAGCTGCAACAAGCACGCACGGGCAGTTCAGGCATGTCAGGATAACCCCCGATAAGACGATAATGGTAGGTCTGTTCGCTGAAAAGAAAGTGGTCGAATATACGCTGGATGGAAAAGAGGTCTGGTCTATTGATGCTCCATCTGCCTGGTCAGCTATCAGGTTGCATAATGGAAATACCTTAATATCAGGAGATGCCCAGGGATATACCCGTGAGGTCAATAAGAAGGGTGAAATTGTATGGGAACTTACCCAGGCAGATGTACCTTTCAAATTATACAATAACCAGACTGCCTTGAGGCTAGCTAATGGAAATACTGTAATAACTAACTGGTGTGCCGGTAATAAAAATACCGGGGAATGGGCCGGAACCGTTCAGGTATTCGAAGTGACTCCCGATAAGAAGCTGGTCTGGGCATTATCATCATGGAAAAATCCCGATCTGGGTCCATGTACCTATATCCAGCTGCTAGATGAACCCGGGAATCCGGATAATGGTGAATTGCAAAGGTAAAAAAACTTGAAGAAATTCAGAGGGAAAACAAGTCTTGTAATAAAATGTCTCCTGGAGAAAGAGTTGATTTCTTTATCGTTATTAGTTATTTGACATAATGTTAATTCAGTACATAACCAATTTGGTTTGAAATGAAGAAAAATTTAGTTGGATTAATCGTTTTCTTTTTATTGGGTTCGTCGATACTCATTGCACAAAAGAATAAAAGTTTTGAGATAAAATCATCAGATGGCAGCATTAAACTGCATGTTGAAGCCGGTGCGAAACTCCAGTGGTCCGTTCAGTCTGGCGGACAGCAGATTATTGCACCTTCCTCAATTTCTCTGCAGTTGACTGGAGGGGAAATCCTTGGTGATAATGTGAAGATTTTATCGACGAAAACTGATAGGATTGACAACATGATCACTGCTGTCAATTATATTAAGTCAACTATCCGGGATCAGTGCAACCAGCTGACAATAAACTGCAAAGGAGATTATGGAGTTATTTTCAGGATTTATAATGATGGCGTGGCATATCGCTTTTTTACAAAAAGGAAAGGTGAACTTCTTGTTAAAATAGAAGAAGCAAATTTCAATTTCACTGCGGATTATAAAGTGTTTGTTCCTTATATGTGGGATTACAGGGATGGAAAAATTTTCAATTCATCTTTTGAAGCTCTTTATAAGGAGATCAATATTTCGAAATTTGCCAGTGATTCCCTTGCTTTCCTTCCTGTACTGGCTGATGCAGGGAACAATAAAAAGGTCGTTATCCTCGAAGCTGATCTTGAGGAATATCCCGGCATGTACCTGAATATTAACCAGACACACAAAGGATTTATGGGGGTATTTGCTCCTTACCCGCTGGAAGCAAAACTGGGGGGATACGGAGGCATTAATTATATACCGATCAGACGGGCCGATTATATTGCCAAAGTAAATGGTACCCGCAATTTTCCGTGGCGTATTGTGGTTATTAGCAACCGGGATAAAGAATTGCTGAATATTGATATGGTTCAGAAGCTGGCCTCACCATCGCGATTAACCGATATTTCGTGGATCGAACCTGGTCAGGTAGCATGGGACTGGTGGAACGACCGGAATATTTCTCACGTGGATTTCAAGGCCGGTATGAATACTCCCACATATAAGTATTATATTGATTTTGCAGCAGCCAATAAAATAAAATATATAATTATTGACGGAGGCTGGTCGCCGGCTTTGGATCTTACCAGGGTAATACCTGAAATTGATCTTAAAGAAATCATTGGTTACGGGAAGCAGAAAGGCGTGGGAGTTATATTATGGGCCTCGTGGTACACAGTTACACAGCAGATGGATAAAGTATTTCCTCTTTACGCTGCGATGGGGATAAAAGGTTTTAAGATTGATTTCGTTGATCGCGACGACCAGTTAGCTGTGGCTTCCCTTTATGAGATTGCAAAAAAGGCAGCAAGTTATCATCTGCTTGTTGATTACCATGGAGTGTACAAGCCAACCGGCCAGCAGAAAACATATCCTAATGTAATTGGTTTTGAAGGTGTAAAGGGACTGGAAAATTATAAGTGGGCCATTGAGGATCAGCCCCGATACGTAGTCAGCATTCCGTATCTGCGGATGATGGCCGGTCCTATGGATTACACCCCCGGCGCTATGAGAAATTCCAACAAGGAGAATTTCAGGCCGATTAATTCGAATCCAATGAGCCAGGGGACCCGCTGCCAGCAACTGGCAATGTATGTTGTATTTGAAGCGCCTCTTCAGATGCTTTCCGATAATCCTACAACCTATACCAGGGAGCAGGAGTGCACTGATTTTATTACAAGTGTTCCGACAACTTTTGATACTACGATGCCGCTGGACGGGAAAGTGGGAGAGTATGTTGCACTGGCACGAAGAAAAGGAGATACCTGGTTTGTAGGAGCAATGACCAACTGGACACCAAGGGAACTGAATCTTGACTTTTCATTTCTGGGCAATGGAGATTATCAGGCGGTAGTTTTTAAAGATGGTATTAATGCCGATCGCGATGCTACCGATTATAAAAAGGAAGTAATTAAAATTTCGAAGGACAGTAAAATTAATATTCATCTTGCTCCCGGAGGAGGCTGGGCTGCAAGGATAGAAAAACTAAAATGATAAAACAATTAAACCAATGAAAATAATGAATTTATTCCGGATCTTCTGGACTGTGTCACTAATGTTCTCTTTTTTTAGTTGCTCACAGTCCTGTAATGTTGCTTCAGACCAAAAATCTCAGACTGAATCAAACCAGATTCCTCACCTTGAAAAACAGGGAACAGCCACAAGGCTTGTAGTCGAAGGGAAGCCTTTCCTTATGATATCGGGTGAATTGCATAATTCTACTTGCGGAGGTTTCGATTATATGAGGCCGGTATGGGAAAATTTGGCCCAAAAGAATCTTAATTCTGTTATTGCCACAGTTTCCTGGGAACTTATTGAGCCTAAAGATGGAAAATTTGATTTTGCATTGGTGGATAGCATTCTGGCAGGTGCCAGGAAAGCAAATCTTAAGCTTGGATTGATCTGGTTTGCCAGCTGGAAGAATGGAAGTTCCGTTTATGCCCCGGGATGGGTGAAGAAAGATTATATAAAGTACCCCAGGGTAAAGGATGAGAATGGCAATCCACTGGACATTTTATCAACATTCGGAAGTGTTTCATGTGATGCTGATGCTAAGGCATTTGCAGCTCTCATGCATCATATCAGGGAAGTAGACAGTGAAAAGCAGACAGTCATTCTGATCCAGGTTGAAAATGAAATGGGAGTTGTTTTTGATCTGGGTAAAACTCCCGGAGATGCAAGAAGAGATTTCAGTGATCCGGCAAATGCTGCATTCAGTGGACCAGTTCCACAAAAGTTCATTGATTATCTTGTAAGACATAAGGACAGCCTGTTCCCTGAGCTGTACAAAGTCTGGTCGGCAAATGGTTTCAGGACATCAGGAACATGGGAGGAGGTCTTTGGAAAAAGTGTTCTAAAATCCGATATAAAAGACTGGAAGTTTTACTCTTATTACACGGAAGAGCTTTTTATGGCATGGAATTATGCCTGTTATGTGGAAAAAATTGCAGCTGCCGGTAAAAGAGAATATCCATTGCCTATGTATGTAAATTCATGGCTTAAACAACCTTTCAGTTACTGGCCGGGAAGATACCCGTCAGGAGGTCCGTTACCCCAGGTTCTTGATGTATGGAGGGCCGCTGCACCTTCGATTGATTTTATCGCTCCGGATATTTATATGGACGAATTTACATGGGTTTGCCAGGAATACACCCGAAGCGGAAATCCATTATTTATACCTGAGACAAAAGGCGGTGAGATTGGTGCTGCCAGAGTATTTTATGTGTTTGGGCAATACAATGCCGGGTGTTTTGCTCCATTTGGAATTGATGACATTACAAATGCGAAAAATGATCCGCTTGAGGAAAGTTATGCTGTACTGCAAAATATGTCTCCTGTTATTCTTGAGCATCAGGGAAATGGGACAATGAAAGGTATCCTGGTTGATACAAAATCGCCGGTTCAAAAATTCGAACTGGGAGATTATATTATTGAAGCCAGGCTTGCAGGAAAGGAGAAGACTGAAATTGCAGGTGGTTTGATCATTCAAACTGGCAAACAGGAGTACATTTGTGCAGGAAAGGATCTTGATGTGTTTTTTATCTCTAAGGACAATTCAGTGAGAACAGCGTTGGATGCCGTATATATAGGTTCTTTTGAAGACGGGAAATGGATGAATGAAAGAAGACTAAACGGGGATGAAATTCACACAAGCTTATTTACCGGTACCGGCCTACGGATGCAGGGTAACAAGCCAACTATCCAGAAAGTCTCCCTCTTTCAATTCAAATAACCTTTAATATCAGATTTTGATGGCTCATATTGATCTATTGATCTAACAGGTACTTGCTTACTCTAATAGCAATATTTATAGCAAGTTTTAGAGATATTAGCATGAAATACAGGGTAACTTTAAAGCTGGCAATCTGGGGAATTTCAACCTTGTCTCTTATAATTTACTTATTTCGAATCGGAATATTCCAAGGCTTCTAATGCGCTTTTATAATAATCACCTCCTGAACCTCCAGTGTTTAGATGTTGCTTTATATAAATAACTAATTTATTTTTAATACTGTCTGCTTGTGGGAATTCCTTATTTGTCCAAAAGCATTTTGATTTATCAAAAAAACCTATTCGGGCTAAAAATGAGATACCATAGTACTGCGCTTCTTCAATAGAGCCATCTTCAGGTATAGTTTTAAATGAACCATCGGGCTGAAATGAGTTGGTTAAGCACCATCGGAGCATTTTATCAATTTCATTGCTCATTTCATTTCTTTGCTGTTCGTTAACCTTGTTCCAACCATATTTAAAAAGTGTTACCACATCCATGTTATTATGATTCCAATATTCATTTTTCCATAACCATCCAACAGGGTAAGGAACATTTTTGACAACCATTAGAGTAGAAATTATTTTATCCATGTCAGGCACATCTCCTTTCAAATAAGATACAGTATGAAACGTTGTGCTTAAATCATCTACAAATTCGATATGGCCGTTACGTATATAACTTTCTCCCCACCATCCAGTTAATGGATTACGAAGTTTGTTAAATAATAAGTTCTTTAATGATTTTTTGAGTGTAGAATCAACAACATAATTCTGAGGGCTTCCTTTTATTATCATCTCAATCAATATAGCGTGCATTTCGTTATACTCACGTTTATTATCAACTCCTGTTTTTTTGATATCTGATACAGAAATAGAGGTGAGGTAATTCTCAAGTTTTTCAGGCGTATTTATTGGATCTAAAAAACGTGGCAGCTTTGTTGGTTCAGGATTATTGCCCGTAGTTTTTTCGAGTTGGTTATAAGAGGCAACCACTTTTAAGAACCATTCGACATAACATTTTCCGTAACTATCGTCTTTAGGATCTTTTATTTCAATATTAGTTTGAGTTTCAGGAAAGGACATGGCTGATTCCAGATCATTCAGTCGTTCGTTTATAAGAGTGAAATTGGCAGTGGAATATATCAGAGACCCAGCTTCATATAAAATCTGATGTAGGCAGGAGGTATTATAACCTTTTGCTTCTAATTCAAAAACTTTTTTTGCCAGAGTTCTTGCTCTAACGGCTGCTTCACTTCTTTTTTTGACATAGGACGAGTCGTAAGAAATAAAGTCCTGTAATAATCGCTCGCTCGCATGTAAGTCAGATTCAGGTATTGAAACCACTTGTCCATTTGCGATATAAGAAAAAAAAATGAAACTTACGAGAATGTACTTTTTCATAATGGTAATTATTTACGTACGAAAATAATCCGTTTTCATTTTGCCCCGTAATTATTTTAGGCGAACAACCTGCTTTATCGGTAAATGGTGAGGGGATTAATTAAATCACATTTTCATATTTAATATTATCATCTTGTTTTGAATCTTTATTGGTCAGTTTTATTTAAAGTTGGTAATCTGACTGGCCGAATTTGTTCAAGGAGTCTGGTTTTTGCACTCATAGTTTTCCCAGTGTCTCATTCAGTTGTAAAAGCCGGACGCTATAACCACATTTAGCCGGTCATGTTAAAATTAAAATATTATGCTATCCTACAATTATTTAACTCCGGCTATTGATGATCAATTTTCTCCGGCGAGAAGTGGTCAATGAGTTTGTCTTTCCCATTTTATACCCATTCACACGGGTAATTAAAATATAAGGAAAAACTTCCTCAAAAAGAAATTTCAAATTAAAAAAATGGGGCCAAAAGTAAACTATTTTTGGTTCTGAAGGGCCGATTAGATACGGATATAAGAAATCATACGGCAGGTTTATCAATTAAAATGATAATGTGGAAAAGCCGTTGCCCCTGACCACGTTTGGCCGGATTATATTGACCACCTCAAGTCGTAGTCAAATCCTTGTAATATAGTTTTGTATGTTAAAGACAATCTGACCGGCTGAATGTGGTCATGCACTCCGACTTTTACACCTGACTCCATTGTACATGATCAGAATCAGTAAAACATAACAGCTTTTTTCATCAATTGATTACTAGAATCACTTAGCTACTTTGAAACACATTAACCGGCTTTGATCCCGGATCAGGAGCTTACCGTCAGCAAGTGCCAGCGGCGCCCAGTTCTGAGTCATGCCTCCAACTCTTGAAGCCATAGGATCATTGGCTGATCCCGTTCCTCCTTCCTTAAGCAGTTCTGCTGATGCAATCGGCTTAAAGGCAGAGGGATCAGGCTCAATCAAATACAACTTCTTGCTGCCATCTGTGCTGAGCATCAATCCATCGGCGAGAATCGAGCCACCCTTATCAAATAGCGGGGACCGCCCCGTTTTCCATTTAACCAGTCCGTCAATACTCATGCAAATCATGCCGTCTTTTCTTTCATTGGTTGAATATTCAGCATAAAAATAGCCGTTATACAGAATCGGAGGCTGAGTATGAGCACCAAAATCAAGATTCTTATAAAGTTCTTTAACCCCGTAGCTGCCATCGACTTTCTTCTCAATTTTTATCATCGCAGCACCGGCCTGGTATCCACCTGTAACCAGCATCCTGCCTTCACCGGCATCAATTGCACAGGGGACTGGAATCGAACATTGCCAGTTTGTGTATTCCCACAGGATTTTCCCGCTAAGCGGATCAATTCCAACCACTTTACCACCGGTTGCGCCTTCTCCTCGACCAGCTGAAGCAGTTATCATGACAACCTGGTCCTCTTTGCCGACTTTTACTATTGTCGGGCTGACATATCCTACAGGACCGAGAGACGGCGTTTTCCACCTGACATTGCCTGTAAGCTTTTCATAAGCCACAACCCCTGCCTGGGGAGCCTGCGAAGCCACAATAAGCAAATCACCGTAAACCAGTGGACACTGGGTAATTGCCCATCTCGGAATTTCACCACCGCCGAAATCCTTCCAAACGTTCTTATTCCACAGCGGCTTGTGTGTGTTGATGTCAATGCAATACAGGTTTCCATAGGGACCGCAGGAATAAACCCGGTTGCCGTCCAGAGCCGGTACACTTCGAGAGCCAGGGAACATAACAGATCCCGGAGCATCATAACCAAAATTCCAGAGTTCTTTTCCACTGGAAAGGTCAAAACACCTCAGCTTATCGCCAACCTTGTCATCTCTATCCAGTAAATAGACCTTACCGTCTTTGACAACAGGTCCGCCAAAACCTACGCCCATATCAACAGTCCATAGAACTTCCGGCCCTTTCTGAGGCCAGGAGCGTAAAATGCCTTTCTGGGCTGACAAACCATTTCTGTTGGGTCCTAGATACTGGGGCCAGTCTTGTGCATAGATATTCGATATACAAACTAATAAAACACCCACCGGAATAAAGATCTTACTTTGTTTCATTTTCATTACTCCTTTCATTTTTGTTAAGTAAATCATTATTCAATTAATCATTAAAGTTTTGACCACAGAATCACTGTGAAAATAAATATTTTATATCTATCAGGGCTTGTTCACTCCCAGGTTTTCACGAATGTAATTTTCGGGAAACTTGATAATTTTAGTGATCAAAGTTGCCAGGCTTTTTTGAGAAATTACCGATCCTCTTTCCGGGTCGCCTTTTCTGGTTATTTCATAATTCACTTCATCTACATTGGTAAACCAGGTTGGTCTCAGAATCGTGTATTCAAGATCCGACGCTTCAATCACATCGGCAGCTTTCCGGTAAGGCTTTAAAACGGTTCTTACAGGGACATCATAGATACCTATTGAACAAATAAAGATGAGTCTTTTAACCCCGTTTTGGTCCATAGCTTTCACTATGTTTTTTGCCATTGCCTCCAAGTCTCCTGAAAGATTCGCATATACAATATCCTGCCCTGTTATCGCTTCTTTTAATTGATTACTGTCCAGAACATTGCCTTCAATGATCCGGCATTCGGGAATATTCTTGTTTTTTAATCTGCTTTTACTGCGTAGAAACAGGGTAAGGTTGATGTCATTATTTTTTACTAATATATCAATGACATGTCTGGCAATATTGCCACTGGCACCCAGTATAATTACATTTTTCATTGCATAATAGTTATTTCGGTTTTTTTAAAAGAAGCTGCCTGGGGAGAGTGCAGTAACATATCACCTTTTTCCAACAGGTCAAAAGCTTCGCTGATTTACTCGGGTATTACTTCATTTAAACATTTTATTGCATTTAGAGTCCTCGGGTATCCCACATAAGGTAAAAGTTGTGTCATCAAGCTTAATAATGTTTTTTTATCGTTGCCAACATTCAAATTGCCCTGAATATGACCTTTTATTTGAGGTTCAGTTCCTCCTAAAGCAATAAGCATGGAAAGTGTAAGAAGCTCTCTCGTTTTAATATCCAGTCCGTTTCGTGTGTAGTAATCACCAAAACAATTTGCTGACAGATATCTTTGGATATGAATCTGATTTGCCGGTGATTCCTTATACATTTTATCAATCGTTTCTCCGAAAATTGATTTTTGTACTTCTAATCCCTTTTCAAAGCGTGTTTCCGGTGAAGTGGTTGACTGTCCTTCCAATGGTAGTTTTATTCCTCTGCTTATCAGTATTTCATTTGTGGTATGGATAAAATCAAATACTTTAGCCATTCCGACATATGGTATAGCCTGGTATACAATTTCTTTCACTTCAACGGGAGTAACACCTATATTGAGTGCCCCACCCAGCATTACTTTATATTCGCCTAAAGCCTGGCTGGCTATCATTGATCCCAGAATCAATGTCATCCTTGTTCTGGTATCTAAGTTGCCATAACCAATTACTTCATCAAAAGCGAAATTGTCAAATACTTCTATCAGTTCCGGATCTGTTATCTTTAATGTTGATATGTGATTCGGAAACAACTCCTCATGGTTTTTATTTGCTACATCGCTTATATTCATAGTTTAAGCCCTCGTTATATATAATTAAGCTGCAAATTTATTTTTAATGAGCAAGGATGACTGCAAACAATTATTGACCAGCCCACAATTCGTCCAAATGCTCAAAATATGTTTTAATCTTTATCTCTCTTGTCACTTCTATTTAGATAATAACTTTGTCATATTTTACTTTCAAAGGTCTCTGCTATCTTTTTCATCCAGTCTATTATAGGTATATGCTGCGGACAATTTTCTTCACACTGTTTGCATCCGATACAATCTGATGCCTTACCACGTGTTTTTGTATAACTATCATAATATACCCTTTGCGTTGAAAATAGACCTTTTGAGAATTCGTTTTCTGTATTATATAATGCAAAATATTCCGGAATAGCTATGTTGTTCGGACAGCCCTCCACACAGTAATGACAGGCTGTGCAATGAATAGCAAGTGCTTCGCTAATTATGAATAAGGCCTTATGTACAATATCAAATTCTTCTTTTACAAAAGGTTTAAAATCCATCATATAACCTGTATTATCCAATAATTGTTCCATATCAGACATCCCACTTAGTACCGTCATGATTCCCTCATGACTTGCCACAAAACCTATAGCCCATGAAGGTATTGACATATTTGGATTATAGTTTTTAAATAATATCTCCGTTTTTTCCGGCACATTTGCAAGGATTCCACCCTTCACAGGTTCCATGGCAACAATCGGCTTCTTGTGTTTTCTAGCTACTCCAAAACATTTCCCTGATTGAATGCCTTCATTATCCCAATCCAGATAATTAAGTTGTAACTGTACAAAATCAACTTCCGGGTGTGCTGTCAGGATTTTATCTAATAAATCCGCATTGTCATGAAAGGAAAATCCTATCTGTCTGATTTTTCCTTCTTTTTTCTTTTCCTGGATGAATTTAAAAGTGCCCAAATTTTCAGCTATTTCATAATGTGTTACTCCCAGGTTATGAATAAGATAGTAATCGAAGTAATCCACACCACATTTTTCTAACTGTTCATCAAAAATTCTATCCTGATCTTCTCTTGTTTTCAAAACCATCACTGGCATTTTTGTTGCCAATGTGAAACTTTTCCTGTTGTGCCGTTTTACCAATGCTTCTCTGATAGCAGTCTCACTTTTACCCATGTGATACATGTAGGCAGTATCAAAATAGGTAAAGCCTCTTTCCAAAAAAGTGTCCACCATTTGATTTAATGTACCCATTTCAATACTTGAATAATCACTTGGGTTCCTTAACGGCAAGCGCATTAACCCGAATCCTAATTTTTTCATTAAATAATATCCTTATCCTTTTTTATGAAAAAATACCATATGAGTACATGTGTCATAAACATGTTAAACCTGTTTCCCCATTTCATAAGCATGTTTCATTGCAGGTTTCCCCTTGATATCTCCCATATTCCAGGCACCGGTTCCATAAATAATCCCCATTTCATGGGGTTCATCGAGGCAAGTTGTAAATCCACGGAATTCTTCGATAGTTCTTTCCAGAGCCTTTTTGTTTTCGGCTGCTGCCGTTACAATGAGATAAAAATCCTTATTGGTGATTTCGGTATATCGGACACAGGTTCTGTCAATCAATGTTTTCATCTGTGCGCACATAGTATAAAAATAGACGGGAGTTGCCATCACAATCACATCGGCAGCAATCATTTTTTCTAAGACTTCAGCCATGTCATCCTTTTGGGGACATTTCTTTCCTCTGTCGATACAGGTTCCGCATCCTGTGCAATAATTGATCTTTTTATCTTTTAGAAATATTTTTTCTGTAGGATGACCAGCTTCTATTGATCCATTTACGAACTGATCACACAAAAGATCTGAATTTCCTCCCCGTCGGGGGCTAGATGATAAAACTAAAACTTTCTTATTCACTTTTCTTATTTCCTTAATTTGAATTTCCGTATATGCTTTTAACGATTAATCAATTTTGCACTGCCTCCCGAATATCTATCACCTTTAACCTTGATTTTTGAAGATGCGGTGTTTATTTCCTGAAGTTCCTCAGATGAGAGTTTTACTGCTGCAGCTCCAAGATTCTCTTTTAAACGATTCAACTTTGTAGTACCCGGAATCGGAACAATCCATGGTTTTTGTGCAAGTAACCATGCAAGCGCAATTTGAGCAGGTGTAGCATTTTTTCGCTTTGCCACCTGTTTTAGCAAATCTACAAATGCGAGATTTGCTTTGATGTTTTCAGGCGATAAACGTGGAACAGTGCTACGGAAGTCCTTACTGTCGAAAGTTGTGTTTTGGTCCATTTTCCCGGTCAGAAAACCTTTACCAAGCGGGCTATATGGAACAAAACCTATTCCAAGTTCTTCAAGTGTTGGGATTATTTCTGCTTCTGGTTCCCGCCACCACAATGAGTATTCGCTTTGCAAGGCAGTAACAACTTGCACTGCATGAGCACGACGGATAATTTGTACTCCGGCTTCGGAAAGACCAAAGTGCTTTACTTTTCCTTCTTTAATAAGGTCTTTTACTGCTCCGGCAACATCTTCAATAGGTATATTAGGGTCAACACGATGCTGATAGAACAAATCAATAACATCTGACTTGAGCCTTTTTAGTGAAGCCTCGGCAACTTGTTTGATATGCTCCGGACGACTGTCAAGTGCTGAAGCACCAGTTGTGTCGAAGCCAAATTTTGTGGCTATTACAACTTTACCGCGAAAAGGGGACAGAGCTTCTCCTACCAGTTCTTCATTAATAAACGGTCCATAAACTTCAGCCGTATCAAAAAAAGTAACTCCGCTTTCTACTGCTTTATGAATAAGCGTAATCATCTCCTTCTTATCAGCAATAGTTCCGTAGCTAAAGCTCATTCCCATACACCCAAGCCCCAGGGCGGAGACTTCAAGGCCACTTTTTCCTAATTTGCGTTTTTGAATTTTTGTATCCATTGATATAGGTTTTAATTACACGACAAAAATATTTATGAATAATGCAAAAAAATAACTAAAATAAAACAAAAACTTACGAAATTGAAACAATTCTCAGCTTGCTTCGAATTGCTTCGAGCATCTAAGGCAATTTCTAGATGCGTGCAGAATAAGCAGCAACAAAGGAAAATCTACTTGCGGGATTCAAACATTTCTGAATTTCAAAGGATTTGTCTGAACGTGCTTTTTAAAGAAGTTATTGAAATGGGTAGCTTCAGTGAAACCTAGTGCGTATGCAATTTCAGACACACTCCAGGTACTATGCTTTAACAGGATTTTTGATTCCTGCAAAATGCGTTCTGCAATAACCTGAGATGTGGTTTTTTGTGTTGTTTCTTTTACGGCTCTGTTTAAATGGTTCACATGAATGTTTAACTGGTTTGCAAAATCTGAGGCTGAACGCAGGTTGAATCTCTGGTGGAGATCATCAATCGGGAATTGACGTTCTAAAAGCTCTAAAAACAAAACAGAAATTCTTTTCGAAGCATTTATTTGTTGCTTGTCAAAATTTGTTGTTGGTTGAAGTTTCATTGCAAAATGCAACAACTCAAAAACAAGATTTCGCAATACATCGTATTTATGTTGATAATCAGAATTGATCTCTTCAAACATCCGTTCGTAAATGGCAGCTGATTTTTCTATCTGTTCATCGGACAATTCAAATATGTGTGTTCCGTTAGGCTGGAAAACCGAATACTGATTCAGATTGCCATATTGATGAAAAAAATGTTGATTAAATATGCAAAAGGAACCACTCCGTATGTTATCAAGATGTTCCCACTTATAAGGTATCTGAGGATTGGAAAATGATAATGCCTGTTTTTTAACTTCAACAACCTTATCGGCATAATGCACCTGGCTGTTACCCTTCACAAGCATGATTTTATAAAAATCACGCCGTTTATAGGGTACAGGTTGAGCCTTGTCCCCGACAAAAGGCTCTAGACGGAAGACATTAAAATGCCCGATTTCATTTTTTATATTATCAGGCATCCAGTCGAATTTTCTTTTATAAAATTCTTCTATTGTTTCAATCTTATCCATACCTGTAAAATTACAAATTTCAAATAGAGAGCAATACCATATTTTCAAATATACTTATTGTGCTTTAACATATTTACTATTGAAAGAGTGGATCAAACTTGCATTCCAGACAAAGTCTTTATGTCCGGGAATGTGAGATTGAATTGTCTTGTTACCGAATAAGGACAATAAAACCGGAAATCTTTTTCTTGCTAATGTCAATGTTGAGGTTACATTGTATCCATCATTATTGTTTATTCTTAAATAGTAAATCTGTGGCATGTAACTCAGAAAAAACTTATCCGATAATTTGATATTTGAAAAATTCATATTTAACATACCAAGGTGTGTATTTCTTACATACTCGTTATCAAAACCATATGAATAGAGGTAATACATACCAATACTAATGTTTTTTGTCAGGAAATAATTGGGAGTAAATTCGCCTGCCAGGTAGCGCTGTGTAATAATGGTTTCTTTGGATTCTCCATTTGTTAAAACAGGCAAGGTTGAATATGACAGTGATTCATGTACCCCAACCCTGACGAAAAACCTGGAGGTATTTACTAATTTATAACGCCACCAGAAAAAAAATGTCCAAGGCTTTCCGTCAAGCGAAAATTGAAATTCGGGTTCAAAACTAAGCTTCCTTTTCCTTATTGCCATATCAAAAGTGGCAGCAGGTTTACCCAAGGTAAAAGTAGGTATCAGCGAAATTCCGTTGTTGGTAACAGTTACAGCACCACCAAAATAATTAGCGACCTTTATACTATCACTCTCTTGAGAAAATACAAAAAGTGAAAGATTAAGGAGTACAATTAACAGGGATGCTCTTTCGAAGAGATTTTTTTTCATTGGCTTGTTTGTTAAACATTTCATGATGCAAAAGAATGTGATTTACCAGTCTTTTTATAACAAATTTCAAATCAAAAATTACGTTTTTCAAATAATTTATAGTTTAATGATAATTATGTTTGGAAACAGTTATAGCAACTTGTGATGCCACAAGCTTGAAAATTTCAAATTTTATATTGACATTATTAGAATTGGGGAAATAATCTTTTGGATTAAGTGATTCTGTATTAATACTAGTTAGAAGGTCAATGATCACATGACATGATGATTTAAAAAATGGAGGAGGAATCACTATCGGTGCAAGTCGGAAAAACTAATACTTGACATATTAAAATTGGAACAAAATCATGCAAAATGGAAAAGCCAGTGCCCTTGCTACTTTTGACCGGATTATTTTGACCACCTCAAGTTGGAGTTAAATCTTTGTAATATAGTTTTGTATGTAAAAGACAATCTGACCGGCTGAATGTGGGCATACTCTCCGGCTTTTGCACCGGTTAGGGAATTTCATGTAGAATAAACTTCTTAATCATTTTAAGCATAATATCTTGTCAAATAATAAATTATGAAAAAATGAGAATTGCAATTTCCGTGCAACCTGAGAATATTTAGATAATTGGCTTTCCTCGGGAAAAGCAATCTGCACGCAGGGTCAGACTTGAGACTAAATTATCATTGAGGCTTGACAGAAACAGTCTGCCCGTTATTCCTTTATTTTCACAATAGTTTACTTGTCAACGAGAAATTTTACTTTAACACTTACCTATCAGTAAGTACAGGTCATTAATTATAATATTTCACTATGGTCTGAATTCAGTAAAACAGTTACATTTAGGAATTTTTAATTTACTTTCTCCTACCATGATTATTTTCACTAAAAGAGACAGTTCTTTTATTTTCATACTGTCATTTCTCCTAAGTCTGCAGACAATTTCTGGTCAGAGGACTGATCAGAAAGACAGTACCTGGGTGCTGAGAGTTCCCGGAAAACCCAGGGTTTACAATGCGATGAGACTGACAACTGAAAAACCGGTTATTGATGGCAAACTGGATGATCCCTGCTGGAAGACAGGTGAATGGGCAGGAGATTTTACACAGCTTGTCCCTGTACAGGGAGGTAAACCCTCACAGCCGACAGAATTTAAAATGCTTTATGATGATAAGAATATATATGTGGCAATAAGGGCCTATGACAGTGAGCCTTCAAAAATCCAACGCATTGCCGGCATGCGTGATGACGAGGTTGGTGATCTTGTGGGTGTAAATTTTGACAGTTATCATGATCACAGGACTGGTTTTGAGTTTGACCTGACTGCATATGGGCAGAAAATTGACCTTCTTCTTACTAACCCGATGACCTGGGATGTGAACTGGGATCCCGTATGGACGGGGAAAGTCGGATCTGAAGATTCAGCATGGATTGCAGAAATGGAAGTACCTCTGAGTCAGCTCAGATACAGCAATTCAGATGAGCAGGTCTGGGGCCTGCATGTCTGGAGATTTATCGGCAGACTTCAGGAGGAAAGCGACTGGGAGGTGAATTCAATTACAGGGCCCGGTGTACTATATTATTTCGGGGAACTTCATGGGATAAAGGGGTTAAAGAAACAACAGAGGCTTGAGCTTATGCCATATGCACTCGGTCAATTAAACACTTTCCCAAAAGATCCTAAAAGCCCGTTTGCTAAAAGCGGGCGAAGCTGGGCTGGGAACGCCGGTCTTGATGCGAAGATAGGAATTGGTAGTAATTTCACCATGGATGTAACCATCAGTCCTGATTTCGGGCAGGTTGAGTCAGATCCCAGCGTTATGAACCTTACCGCATTCGAGACTTATTATAAAGAAAAACGTCCCTTTTTTATGGAAGGGAAGCTGATATTCACAGATGATTTTGACAGTACCAGCATGTTTTATTCCAGGAGAATAGGTCATGTCCCTTCCTACTCTATCCCTGAGACTGACAGCCTTAAAGTAAAATCACCGGATAAAACAACTATTATCTCTGCAATAAAGCTCAGCGGAAAAACACCAAAAGGTTTGTCCGTCGGAGTACTGGAAAGCCTGACCGCATCTGAATATGCAAAAACAAGCGACCTTTACGGTAACATACACAAAGTAAATGTTGAGCCTTTGACAAACTATCTTGTCACAAGAATTCAGAAAGATTATAATGAAGGAGCGACTATGCTTGGAGGTATACTTACTTCCACAAACCGCATAATCAATAGTCCACAGCTGAATTTCCTTGCTAAAGATGCGTTTACCGGAGGACTGGACTTGCTCCACCAGTTCCATGACAAGGAATTTTTTATTGAAGCAAGATTGCTGGGAAGTGCAATGAGCGGCGATAAAACTGCCATCAGTCTCCTTCAGCAATCTTCGGCAAGATATTACCAGAGGCCTGATTCAGATACTCCATTTGACAGTACCAGAACACACCTGAACGGATATGGGGGTAAACTAAGGATAGGAAAAGGAAGCAAAGGTTTCTGGAGGTATGATACTGGTATAACATGGATGTCTCCCGGCCTTGAACTGAATGATTTGGGATATATGACGATAAGTGATTTGCTTAACCAGAATAATAACATTAATTATATTGTGAATGTGCCAGCATCAATTTTCCGGGCATACTCAGTAGGGCTGGACGAATACAACCAGTTCAACTTTCACGGTGATTATCTGCTTTCCGGGGTACGCATAGCAACCTCTGCAGCATTTACCAACAAGTGGGTGGTCACAGAGAATTTCACATTCATTTCACCTTCTACAGATATGAGAATTCTCAGAGGGGGTAATTCAATGAAGATCCCGGGCCAATTTATAAATATAGGATCACTTACGGGCGATATTAATAAGAGCTTCTATCCTTTACTGCTTTATCAGTTGAATTTTGGCGCAGAAAACTATCTCAGGACATATTCTTTCACCCCCGGGATCAACTACCGGCCTGTGACTAACCTCAATATCGGGGTGAATGTTACTTACGCTTTAAACAGGAATGACCTTCAATATGTGGCCGCTCTGACCAATCCTTCCAGGTACATTCTTGGACGGGTAGATCAAAAAACCCTGTCCTTTGTATTCAGGTTTGATTTCAGCTTAACACCGGAAATTTCAGTTCAGTTCTACGGAAGTCCGTTTGTTTCAACCGGACAATATTCATATTTTAAATACATCACTAATCCCAAGGCCTCAGATTACGGGAATAGATTCAACCTTTATGGTTCACCTCAAATCCTTGCAAACAAACAGGTTTTGCTTACATCAGGAGCAATCCAGGATATAATTGACAATCCTGATTTTAATTTTCACCAGTTCAGATCAAACCTGGTTGCAAAATGGGAGTTCAGACCCGGCTCTTTCCTTTATCTTGTATGGTCAAGCGACCGTACAGGAAGTTCTGATCCCACTGATCCGAGACTTATTAATTCCATGAAACAAATAGGGAATATCTTTCCTAATAATATTTTCCTGATTAAGTTTAATTACTGGTTCTCATTATAAATCAGAGTAGTGGCTTAATATCTGATATTCATTTTTTTTAATGTGGAACAGTCATTTATAAGAAAACCTCCTTTCAAATATTAATTAAAGTAAGTACCAACAGGTTTTTAACCAAATTTAATACCACACAGGAACAGCCGATGAATCGCATTTCTTATGCTTTATTCAGATCATTTATTTTCCTCTGGTGAATATTTATTGTGTATCAGCATTTATGACCAATAAAAATTTAAAATACTGGGGTAGTGGTAACTTGAATTGGAGTTAGAGGTTTTGGAATACCCAGTATGCTGGGCCTTGCATCTGGTGCAGCTTTCTCACTTGCAGTCGGTTGAGTTTCCACAAGTTAAATATTCAATTTAAGATAGTTTTAAAGGTTCTGGTTGAACTGGAATATCTGGTTGAAGGGATTTATTTAATTCAAATCAAAGTGTCCCAGATTTGATTAAAATTATATCGGAGGAGAAATTTTGGTTTGGACGAGTAATTCTTAGAGCGTTTGGTATATATTGGAAAAGCCGGTGGTCTTGACAATATATGGCCGGCATAAACTGACCACAAAAAGCTGGAATTAAGTGCTTGTTTTTTAGTTATAAATGCAATTTGACCGGTCAAATTTGGTCAGGATGACTGGCATTTGTACCATTGTCTGAGTTTAAAACTTAAAATACTATTTGTTTAAATTTAAATTTTTCGTCTTCACTTGACTTTTAGGAAAAAATCCGTTACCATTTGATTGTACGTAATCTATGATGCCGGAATAGATCGGAGTACATAAGAAGATTTTTCCTTCCGGGGAGTAGCTGCCGGCATCAGTGAAACTCGGAAGGATCTTTTTTTTTAATGTTCAGTCATTTTGAGAAGGGCATAAAAGATATAAAATGTTCAAAATTCATAGGTTTCCCGGATTTAATAAAACTCATACGGAATAATCCTAATGCACACAAGATTGAAACAATAAGAAATCTTAGAAAGAATGGTGATGAGCTCTATAAATCCCTGAAATCAGAGCTTCCGAATATCACTCCATCTTGTATGGTCAAGCTCTGAAATCTTGAGGATGATCAATTTGACCAAAACTTTATCCAATTTTCACAGTATTTGTATTACGATATTGATAAATGGAACGCTGAGGAATACAAAAGTTATTTTATAAATAGATATGGTCATCAGGCTTCTATGATCTACATTTCTTTAAGCGGTGGAGGAATTTCTGTATTATTTAAAATTAAAAATACAATAACAAAAAATAATTTCTCTGAAATCTGGCAGACAGTGCGTGATAATTTATTATCTGATGAGCCGATTGATTATAATTCCAAGGGTATTGGCCGTGCGATGTTTATTTCCAATGACCCGTCTGTTTTCTATAATTATGAAAATGAATTAGAAGTTGAGGTAAAGAACCCCATTGAGGGATCTTATAAAAAAACGGGAAAACAGTCTAAAACCTGTAAGGATTTTATTTATAACCTGATTTCCCCTTTTTCAATTATATCAATTGATCGAGTATTACAAAAAATAACTACACACACTATTGTCCCAGTCGCAAATCCAATTATTGATTTCAAACCAGTTGAATATGTTGAAGTATATATTCCAAAAATTATTAAGGATGGCACCAAACATATTATTTATACCAGTATGATCCATGCTCTGGTTTATTTGAACCCAGAAATAGATAAGGAGTATATCTTTTCTTTTCTATGTGAATAATCGTTTTGCCAAACCTAAGATGGAGAAGCGGGAATTTATCCGATTGTTTAACCTGGTTTACAATGGAATAAAGGAAACTGGTAAGACTTATATAAAAAAAGAAATAAAGTATATCCATTTCAATCCGGAACATGGACTTTCAGTGAAAGAAAAAATTGACATATCAAACATGTTGAATGGCTTAAAGCGTAAAAATGTTTCAATACAAAAAATTATTGATGCTAAACTTGAACTTGAGCGGATGGGGCTGAAGATCACCCAAAAGCGTATATCTGAAATAACAAAACTATCTCCCAAGACTGTTCGTACCCACTTTAATTCAAAGTTGACTGACATGGATGAGCAGGTTGAGATGGTTAATAATTCAGTCCCAATTGAACTTGCTTCTGATATCTTTAAATGATTTAGTTCACTATAATTTGCCGTAGATGCTGATCATATATTTATTATTTAATATTTATCTAGATCATTATATATTTTTAATTGGCGCTATTAATAACAACAAAAATAATTGTAATACACTTATAAACAGTATTTTCAGTGAGCGTTCAGGAATTGATCCATTCGTCAGTCTCTTCAATATTTTTACAAATTTTTATTAAACCGCATTATTATGTGAATTTGTGATACTTCATTTGATATTTATAGGCATGGATAGATTTGATAGACATTTACGCATAAGGATTTCTGAGGAACAGTTCAGAAAGCTGGCCGAGGTAGCAATAATTGAACAAAGAACAATATCCTCAATAATCAGAGACTTATTAAGTGAATATCTTGATGGATCTGCCATAGAAACTGAACATCAGGATCAAAATAAAAGTGTTAAAACAACGAAACAGTATGAAGAAAAAACATGAATTAATGGATTTGGATGAGTATTTAAAATTGGCTATTCCATTGATGGTTGATCCTCAGAAAATTGAGTTTGCTGAGGATTTTATCAAGAATCGATTGTTAGTTGTTAAAGATGACGACAGCAGGGAGATTAATCTGGATAAAATAAGCGTAAAGGCTCTTACTTTTTTTATTTATACCCTGATAGAGGATTGGGAGAGTACATCCAAATAAGTCTTGGAAGTTGTCAGGGTTTAGAAAAAAGTCATTCGGCAGGACTAACAAGGAATAAGTTTTTTCCGGTTCGTTTAAATTTAAACGAATACTCGATTTGCCGATTGATTTTCGCTGGACTGATCTCCTTGGAACCCATTAAATAACACTCAAACCAAGGCAGGTCCTAATATTTCTATTATTTAGAGGAATCCTATTTAAATTTCATTAAATGAAACTAATTGGATATATTTCCGCATAATAGGGGTTTGTTTAAATGCAAAATCAGAATCATGAAATTATCTGAGTACAGATATAATCTTCCACAAGAGCTTATTGCTTTTTATCCTTCAGAAAACAGAGACGAGGCGAGGTTATTGGTAGTAAACAGGGAAACAGGTGAGTTTGAGCATAGGATTTTCAAGGATATTACAGAATATTTCGACGAACATGATGTGATTGTATTTAATAATACAAAAGTATTTCCGGCAAGATTATATGGGAAAAAAGAGAAGACAGGAGCTATAATTGAAATGTTTCTTTTACATGAGTTAAACAAGGAAGAGCTTTTATGGGATGTCCTCATTTTTCCTTCAAGGAAAATAAGAATCGGGAATAAACTATTTTTGGGGGAGAATGACCTATTAGTGGCGGAAGTAATTGATAATACTACTTCCAGAGGAAGGACAGTCAGATTCCTTTATGATGGTACATATCAGGAGTTCAAACAAACTCTGTACAAACTGGCTGAGACACTGCTCCCAAAGTTCATTAAACGTAAGGTTGAGCCAGAGGATAATGAAAGATATCAGACAGTTTTTGCTAAATATGAAGGGGCTGTTGCAGCACCTGCTGCAGGACTGCATTTCAGCCGTGAATTACTTACAAGACTTGAGATAAAAGGTGTGGATTTTGCAGAGATAACATTGCATTTCGGACTTGGTAATTTCAGGAATGTTGATGTTGAAGATCTCAATAAATACAAAGTCGATTCAGAGAGGATCATAATCACCAGAGAATGTGCAGAAATTGTAAATAAAGCTAAAGATAATAAATACAAGATTTGTGCTGTTGGTACTTCAGTTGTAAGGACAGTAGAGAGTTCAGTTTCGACCGACGGCTATCTGAAACCATATGATGGCTGGACAAGTAAATTTATATTTCCGCCTTATGAGTTTAAGATACCTGATATGATGATCAGTAATTTTCATCTGCCGTATTCCATACTTTTGATAATGGTTTCTGCATTTGCAGGGCATGAACTGCTCTTTGAAGCTTATAGAACAGCTGTTCGGGAAAAGTATCGATTCGGGCCTTATGGTGATGCAATGTTGATAATCTAGAGAAGAACGAAGATTTTAAAAACTTTCGTTTGTATATGACTAGCAAAATCTGGCCTTCTTGGACCACATCCGGTCTGATTTCACCGAACATACAATTCAAAACAACAAATATTTAACTCCTCTTTAAAAGGTGGTCAATTTTCTTTTACGACTTTTAACTTCCTGTAATTTTAAAGGAAGTTTAAAATCCGTCCATCTTTGACCACTCCAAAATCCAGTCGGATAACACTTAACATGCTTAACAAAACAATAATTACTTAACTCCGGCTTTGGGTGGTCAATCTATTCCGGCCAACAATGGTCAATCTCACTGGCTTTTCCAGGGAGAAACACTATGTTCTTTTTAACCAGCTTTTTTCGTAACTTTCAGGGAATAATATTAGAGTTAAATGGGATCCAAAACCGCAATTGTATTTGGAGCAACAGGACTGGTGGGGAATCTTTTAATAAAAGAACTGGTAAATTCAGTAGACTATTTGGCCATTAAAATATTCGTCAGGCAACCTACCGGTATTTCAGAACCCAAAGTTGAGGAGATTGTCGCTGACTTCTCCAATCTGGCCCGTTACTCACAGAAAATAACAGGAGATGATCTTTTTATTTGCATAGGAACAACAATAAATAAGGCAGGATCTGTAGCAAATTATGGAGAAGATTGACAGAGATCTTCCTGTTCAAATAGCCAAACTGGCACAAATTAATGGTTTAAAAAATTTAGCAGTTATTTCTTCAATGGGAGCAGCTGAAACCTCAAGAAATTATTATCTGAGAATAAAGGGCGAAATGGAAACAGAAATTCTGAAACTGAATTTTGAAAATATTGCGATTGTCCGGCCTTCTATGCTTCTTGGTGAAAGAAAGTAGAAGAGACTAGGGGAAATAGTAGGAAAGGTCGCAATGAAGACCTTTCAGCCCGTACTTATAGGCAGGCTTCTGAAATATAGGGCAATACACGCCAGGGATGTTGCAAGAGCAATGATTTTGATGATGCAGAATAAGAGAGGGAAAAATATCATCGAATCGGATGAATTGCAGAGAATTGCGAAGGAATACTAAATTATAAATACCAAGCTTATCGATCACTTCAAAAATTGGTCAGATAACACTTTACATACATAACAAAACAACAAGTATTCAACTCCAACTTTTGGAGGTCAATTTTCTTTTTCTGACTTTTAACTTCCTGTAATCTTACAGGAAGTTTATAATCCGTTCCTCTTTGATCTCTTCAAAATCCGGTCTGATAAAACTTAACATTACAATACAAAAAAATAAGGATTTAACTCCGGATTTGGGTGGTAAAATTGTTCCAGCTGAATCTGGTGAGGAGCAATGGTTTTTATATCCTGCGAACATATTTGTTTTCAAATTGTTATAATACAGGAGTTCAGAAATCAATTAAAAATAACAGGGACGCTGAAAACTGAAAAGAGTAGGCATAAAAATTTTAAATCCAATATTATGGCATTCGTAGTAAAATTCAAACCCGCTGGCTTCACTGCCGCCAAATATCAGGAAACTATTAAACAACTTAATGCAGCAGGAGCAGGAAGCCCTAAAGGTAGAACCTACCATGTATGCTATGGTGACCCTAACGGTGTTGATATCACAGATGTATGGGATAGCATGGAAGACTTCCAGGCTTTCGGTATAACCTTGATACCCATTATGAATTCATTAGGTGTTGATCCTGGTAATCCTGATGTACAGCAAATTCATGGTACAATCATAGGATAGTTTTACACATAAGGGGAGGACTCTGTCCTCTACCTTCGTTTGTTTCCTAACTGGAAGAGCCAGTGCCCCCTGACCACTTTTTCCGGATTATTTTGACCATCTTAAGTCGGAGTTAAATCCTTGTAAGATAGTTTTGAATGTTAAAGACAACCTGACCAGCATAATGTGGTCAAGGGATCCAATTTTTGCAACTTTGGCTGTAGGTGGTCAATATAATCCATCCGAGAATGGTCAGGGATAAAGACTTTTACAAGATAAGGAGAGTATCCTGATCTTAATTGAAGTGATATTAAGGGTTGTCCTGTTGGTTGAGGAAGTTATTCTCTTCCTCCTTATTTTTGCTAAACTCAAGTTTTCCAAACTTATATGTAAAGCTGACGCCGAATGACCTTAAGGGCATCAGGCGGAGACTGCTGGAACTGTAGTCAGTGGCAGTAATAGTGGTTACCTGCTTTACATACTGGCTGAATGGGTTGACAGTTGTGAAACCAAAGCTTGCATTCTTGTTCCAGAAAAGCTTCCTGAATGCAAAATTGTAAAAGAAGAACTGGGGAACCTTACCCTGGACATTCCGTGACGGTGCATTGTACATACCGAATATCTCAACGACAAGATCCTTTGGAAGCTGATAGGTCAAATTCAGGTTAAGCCTTGTTCTTAATCCGGTAGCCATATCACCTGTAATGCTACTGACGATATACCTGTAGGTCATCATAAAGTTGCCCCTGATGTTGAATTTTTTAGTTACAGGGTATGAACCTGATGCACTTATGCCGGTATTGTATTCTGACCCAATGTTGCGGCTGGTTGTGACAGAAACATTATTATAAATTGAATCCCCAATTAGGTAAGTGGGATAAAACGTGGTGAACTGTGTCACATCCTGGTTATTTATTCTTTCTATAAGGGCAATATAAAAGTTCCCGCCTTTCTTGAATCCGGTATTATATCCCAGTTCAAAATTATTGCCTATCTCGGGCTTAAGCATAGGATTCCCGGTAGTGAGGTTGTAAGGATCGCTAATATTTACAAAAGGATTCAGGCTTCGGTAATCAGGGCGCTGGATACGCTTCGAATATGACAGTTTAAGCGATGTTGTTTTTGTGAAATTGTGAGATAGAACCACTGATGGGACAAAGGTGCCGTAAGAAGGTATTGAAGTATTTGGGAAATCAATATTTATATCTGTGTGTTCGTATCTTAGACCTGGTTTTACATTGAGGTAATTGAAAAGCTTGAAATTAAGTGAAAAATATCCGGCATAAATCTTCATTTTGTATATAAGGTCGTAGGATTGCAGAGGATCGTGGATAAACTCGATTAAAGAAGGTGAAAAGACCGATCCGATGGTATTGCTGTTGATATTATGAAATGTTGCCTTTGCACCGGCTTCTGCCGTGAATGTAGCGCTAAAAGGATGAGTATAATCCACTGAAAAGTCATTTTCATTATCTGTGCCTGGATTGGTACTGGCAGATCCCATGAAGGGAATTGTATCTTCCTTATAGATCTGTGTCTGGTTGTAATAGGAATATGGTCTGCCATTGCTTGAAGTGTACAGTAGGTCAAGTTCCTGTCCATCTTTGTTGAATTTCTTTTTATAATTCAGGTTCAGGTCGAGTGATTTGAATGTGAATCTGCTATAAAAGTAACGGGAGCTGTTAATCGTGGATAATGAGTCTGTCGGAATATACTGTGTCACCTCTTCCTGATTGGTCAGTCCCGTACTTCTGAAGTTGAAGAGGTTGTACCCTATTGATCCGTTAAGGTTGTCTTTTTTTGTTATGGTCCAGTCGAATCCCAGCCCTGACCGGAAACCATGCCTTTCCGTACCGCTTGTTCCAATCTGGGACAAGGTAGTAAGGTATTTACCGGTTGAGTCAATTGAGACACGATTCTGTGTCGAAGGCACCTGGGAGTTCAGCTGGGCATTACCACTGAAAAAAGCGTTGATGCCGAAATTGTTATGCCTGTAATTGACATTCGCTGACCCATTCTCAAGTCTCGAGCCAGCCGACAGGTTAATATTGCAATTAATGCCCTGCATCTTATTATCCTGAAGGATTATGTTGATGATCCCGCCCGTCCCCTGTGAATCGTACTTGGCGCCCGGGTTTGTGATAGCTTCAATGCTTTTTATCTGGCTTGCAGGAATAGATGCCAGCGCATCGGTAACACTGTTCCCAAATGCACTTGATGGTTTACCGTTTATAAGGAAAAGGATATTTGAGTTGCCCTGCAGTTCTACGTTGCCATCAATATCAACTGTCACCTGCGGCACTTTTTTAAGTACGTCAATTGCCAGGCCTCCCTGTGACGTTATATCATTCGATACATTGTACACTATCTTATCCATTTTGTTCTCAACAACAGGTTTGTCAGCGGTTACCACGACAGTCTGTAAATTGTGCGTTGAAGAGGAAAGGAATATTGACCCCAGCGTAATTGACCGCCTGTAACTGTTTATATTAATACTGTCAATTGTATTCTTATCGTAACCTATGAACTGGATATCCAACCTATAAATTCCAAATGGAATATTTGAGATATGGAAAACTCCTTTCGCATCAGCCTCCGCACCCGTTACTATTTTACCTGTCTGCTTATTGGTCAAGGCAATTGTAGTATATTGAAGAGGTTGTTTTGTCGAATTGTCGAATACTTTCCCTGATATTTCCCCACCGCCCTTGTCAGAGCTTGAATTTGGATTCGTCTGGGAAATTGCATATGAAATAGTGAAAAGTTCTATTGAAAGTATAATAATAAATCGTCTCATGGAAATAAATCTTTTGGTGCAAAGCTATAATCAGCCTGTTTGTCTGTCAAATGAATTAGAAGTATTTAAGGATTTTGACGACAGATTATCATTATTCCCGGATGGAATTCAGATTGGAAGCAGTGATAACACTTCAGGAAAAACTTCTGATTGAAAAAACACAAACATCGAGCCTGTCTGCTTATGAAAATTATATTTTGGGTTTGAATTATCTTTTCAAAAACTATAAAGAAGATAATGATATTGTGGGAAAGCCTTTGACCTTGACCATCTACGGCTGGAAAAGATTGACCATCAAAAGCCAGAGTTAAATACTTATCAATTAATAATTTTCACTAAAGACATGAATAACAGCATAATGTGGTCAATATATCCGGTTTTTGCAGATATTCGGTACAAAACAAGAATGACTTAATTCCTGCTTTGGGTGGTCAATCTGTTACGGCTAAGATAGTCACTGATACTAGTATTTCCATTAAGATATAATTCAATCGAGTAGGAGGAAAATAAAGTAGTTTTCCTCCTACTTTATTTTCCGACCTCTCACACCACCGTACGTACGGATCACGTATACGGCGGTTCCTTAATAAACAACTCTTACCGATTCATAATAATCCAACAAGAAAACGTATCCGGCCTTGCGTAAACGATCGTTAGTGATAGTACGTGACAGGATAAAACTATTGGCTATGTGCCAGTAGCCTTTCCGTGTGTTCGCCCATTCATAAGCCTTGTATTTGTTAATGCCAAGCCTAATTAAATTTGCCATTCTGGTTTTAATCCGTTTCCATTGTTTCCAGATTACCATACGTAGTCTGCGGCGATACCACTCGTCCGTTCTCTCCAAAAGATTTCGCATATCGGCCAACATGAAGTATTGCACCCAGCCTTTGATGTATTGGCTTAGTTCTTCCTTCCGACGTTGGTTACCCCATCCATTGCTTCTTGATGTCAACTGCTTAATGCGGGTTTTCATCTTTGTCACACTTTTTGGGTGTATCCGTAGCCGACCTTCTCCTTTGAGTTGGTAGAAGGAGTAGCCAAGGAACTTTATGTCCTTCACGGTTGCAACCTGACTTTTGTCCCGATTGACTTTTAAGAAGAGCGTCCTCTCTATGTAAGATACGATGCTTTCCATCGTCCTTTCGGCACTACGGTGGCTCTTGCAGAGTATCACCATATCGTCCGCATAGCGAACAAACTTATGTCCCCTCTTTTCAAGCTCCCAGTCCAGCTCATTCAGCACGATATTCCCCAGCAGCGGACTTAATGGCCCGCCTTGCGGTACGCCTTCATTGGTTTCTTCGTAGTGGTCTTCCTGCATTACTCCTGCATTGAGGTATTTGTGGATAAGTGACACCACTCGTCCGTCCTTGATGGTTCGGGAAAGTACCTCTATAAGCTTACTGTGATTAACGGTATCAAAGAACCGTTCCAGGTCTATATCGACTGCGTAGTCATAGCCGTGAGTAATGTAATCCTGACATTTACGAAGAGCCTGGTGGGCGCTGCGCCTGGGTCTGAACCCATAGCTGTAGGATGAGAACTGTGGCTCGTAAATCGAGGTCAGTTTTTGTGCAATGCTTTGTTGAATTACTCTGTCAACAACCGTGGGAATGCCCAACTGGCGTTGTTTTCCGTTTTCTTTGGGTATGCATACCCTTCTTACTGGATTGGGGCAATATTTCCCCATTTGGATGGACTTAATTAGAATATCCTTGTTGGCGACAAGATAGTCCTTTAAAGACTCTACCTCCATCTTGTCTATTCCACCCGCACCTTTATTGCGCTTTACTTGTTTGAATGCTGCATTCAGATTCGAGGGTGAAAGGATTTGCTCTAAAAGCCCATTCCCTAATCGATAATCATTGGTGGTGAGGTTGTTTTCAGTTATCCACATGAAAGTCTGCCCTTCCACGTAGCCTTCGGATGCCGTCCTATCTTTCCGTGGACAGGTCTCTGATTGCTCAAAGATTTTCTGCTTTCTTCCCTTCATGTTGGTAACATTCATTTACTACTCACTCGTTAAGGTTCAGCCCTTCCCACATTTGGTAGTTATGTGGTACTATGGCTTCGGCTGACTTCTCACGATAAACCTTCTTTCGACCATGATTCATACTCCGTTTTCTTCATGTCCGTGAGACCTCCCCGGGTAAAAACGATAACTTTCATCCCATCTATCTGCTCCATTTACCTTGGTTACCCCGGACAGAATCGGACTTTGTTTTGTATTGCAAACTCATCCGGTAACCTTAGGCCTTTTATGAAGTTTCTGTTCGTCAGACCGGGATTTTGCCGCCGGCTTCCTTCAGATTCCACCTCGCGATGGACACCCTTGCCTTTGGCTAACGCTTCCTTCTGTCAAGGCGCGTTCGGGACTTTCACCCTATAGCTATCGCCCATGCCGGGCGCACAATCAAAACTTCCTTTCTGGTAAAAGGAAGTTTTGGAATGATTGTGTCCACAAGTCAGACTAAAGAAACTCTTATAGCAAAACAAAACTTCAATTTATGATGTCTTGGATATGATCTCAAGATACTGTCACATCACGATGCTCCGAATGTCAAAAGGCACATTTAGAATTATAAGAAAATGAGAAGTATATATTATTGTTTTATACATTTCCGCTTGAGATGTACTTCGGTTTCTCTCCCGTGTAGAAAAGGCAATGATTTATCATCCAGGTATTAACTTATCTGGACAATCTGGAAGTTGAGCTTCAATTAATTGTTTCTATTAGAGTACGATGGATCAGCTTGCCGAACCTTCAGCCTGATTAATCAGATAATTCACCATGCTCATTTGCTCAATCTGTGCAAGCTGTATTTCTGCCCAATCGATGTGACCTTCCTCCATTTTAAGTATCTTGGTCAGCAGGTCAACTGTGCCCTGATCTTCAACCTCACGGGCAAGATTAATTGCATTATTATAAGCTTGTACAGCGTGAAGCTCACTGGCATAGTCATTATTGATAATTTCCAAAACAGTTTTACCAATTTTTATAGGATTAAGATTGGATACTGTTGGCGAACCATCAAAGAAAATTATTCGCTCGATTAACCACTCAGCATGATGCATTTCATCCACTGCCTGTTTTTTTATAGCGGTGTGAAGTTTACCATAACCCCAGTTTTCACACATCTCAGAATGCAATATGTACTGGTTTATTGCAGTAAGTTCGTCTGCCAGAAGCGAATTCAAGGCTGTAAGTAGTTTTTTACTCCCTTTCATAGTTGATAATTTTAAATTTTAAATAATAACTAAGATTGAATTTTTTTTTGCAAGGCTATTGTTCTCCTCTTAAATCTTTCCATATAAGTGTTTAATTTTGTGTGTAGGTCTAACTGGATTTACCTTTTTTAAGTCTTGACATGAAATAATTTACATAAGACGAACTGTCTTCTCCATATTTTTCAATAATATCATCTTCCTGAATCAGAAAAGTGGAGTGCTCCCCACAGACTCTTGAAAAATAAACATCAAATTCTCTATTATTTTCATCTGTCATAACGATTTTGACAAGATTACTGTTTAAATTGACTGCAGTAAGATCAGCTCGACAAACAGGACAAATGAAATCCAACAGCTCTCCTTCTTCAAATGCAATTGATGAGTGGTGGATCAAATCATAATTGCCTAATTCCGGATTTAATAATAAAATACTCTGCAGATTTCTGGATTCTGATTTGACTATAAAAATTATATTGTTCCAAACTCTTAAATAAGACCTGCAATGAGGGCATAAATAATTAGTTTTCAAAGAATATTTCATCGCGACAGGGTTTTGATGGATTATAATACAAAATTACACAAAAAGAACTCAGAAGTCAATATGCAGAAGCCGGACCTCTTGAACACATTTGGCTTGTAAGATTACAATTAATATGCCTAACTAAAAAACAAGCACTTAACTCCGGCTTTTGGTTATCAATTTAAAACGGCCAACTAAAATCAAAGTCACTAACCTTTCCAACTGAGGCATAAATATATTTAACCGGTCTTCAGGATGAACGTAAGTATCTTAATTATGTTTAATTGGTCTAATTAACAAGTAAATGGTTTTTAACAATATGTATCCTAATCACTATTTAAACAGTACGATTTCGCAATAAACATGTTCTCTTTAGCAAATTTATTTACACAGTATGACAGTATATCCAGGTCACGGCGAAAAACCGAAGTAAGAAACTTTCGTATTCCTTTAATCGGGGAGCAGGCGCCATCATTTACTACTGAATCTACAGCAGGAACCATCAATTTTCCTTTTGATTTTGGTAGTAACTGGAAAATAATTCTAAGTCACCCTATGGATTTTACTCCTGTTTGTTCAACAGAATTAATTGAGATGGCCAACCTTCAGAATGAATTCGAAAAGCTTGGGGTCAAGATTATAACAGTTTCAACAGATCCCTTGGAAACACATAAACAATGGAAGAAAGCTCTTGAACAGATTGAATATAAAGAATATCCCCGACAAAAAATTAATTTTCCAATTGCAGATGATTCTGACCTGGTAATTGCAAAACTATATGGGATGATCCATCTTGAATCGGACAATAATCGTGATGTAAGGGGCGTATTTATTATTGATCCCGACAACAAAATCAGGGCAGAATACTTTTACCCTCAGGAGGTAGGAAGAAACCTGAATGAGCTTCTTAGAACAGTTATTGCTCTTCAGACAACAGATAGGAAGAATGTATTGACACCAGCCAATTGGAATATCGGAAATGATGTGCTATGTCCTTTTCCTTTAAAAGCTAATATGTCACTCATGAATAAAGCCTCAGGAGAATATTATCAGTTTTCATGGTTCCTAATATTTAAAAGGGGGGATTATCGAAACTTAAAATAAAAAGAAGAAGAATCTATCAAAAATTGACCGATTTGCGGCCAAAATCTGGCAGAAAATAAAAAACCGCTTTTAGATTTTTTCCTTAAGCGGTTGATTTTCAAAAGTGAGTAGTGGTAGTTTTAGCTTCTCGTAATATCTTTTATAACTCCTTTCATAAATTCACAGGCTTCCTGGGCCTTTCTTTTTGCATATTCTATGCCGACAGTCTGCCCGTTTTCAACAGGCAGCGGGTGACAGAGTTCATATCCCAGATAGCCTGAGAAACCAATTTTCTGCATTGCTTTTATGAAATGAGGATAATATTCCGCTCCATTTACTTTTCCGGCAGTGTTTCTATCGTAAATATCATCTCCGAAATGAGAGATTACCTGAAGTTTACCCACTGCCCTCGCAGCGTTCATCAGGTTTTCCGCACTCTTGTCTGGAATTGCCCATACGTCAAGTGATACTTTAAGATTAGGAGATTCGATCTCATGAACCATTCTTAGCACATCCGGGTAGTCACGGATAACAGGCGCATGATTCTGAAGTGCCAGAATTATACCCATATCCTCAGCATATTTCGTGACTTCAGCCACTCCATCACGACACCATCCCCATGTATCTTCCTCGTTGAATTTCAGATGCGTATATTTCCAAATATCCCTTGCAATTTCATACTGGGCCAACTGTGGGTGCTTTGTAACTCCCGGCCATGCCAGAAAAATTCTGAGTGTCTTGCCTCCCATATCGGAAGTCATCCTGATAAGATCCTTTACATAGGCAATTTGGCTTTCCCGGAATTCCGGCATCGGACTGCTGAAATCATTATTTGCTGCAATTCCATAGATTGGTATACCCTGTTCGTCTGCATATGCCTTTAATTCCTTGCACCTCTTTGTCGGCCAATCAAGTGGATTCGCATGAGGCCGTTTTCCATCAAATTCAACTCCGTCAAAACCAGTGCTTTTTGCCACTCTTATAACCTCTTCAAGCGTCGCAGCCTCTCCTCTGAACCATATTCCAAGGAGAGTTATACTATAAAGACCAACCTTCATGTCTGACTTTTTTATCTGTGGTTCAGTTGAAAATACATTCAGACCGGCTGCCATTCCTGCTGTAGTAGCCAGTAAAGTAGCCATAAATCTTCTCCTGCTCATCTTGTTACTTTTTTCCATAATATTATCCTCCTGCTTTGATTTGTAAAGTTAAATTGGGGCCTATTCATCTCCATTATGATATTCCAGCAAATTAATTCTTTTTTCAATATATTTAATCAGCTTGTAAAGCCAGTGCCCCTGACCACTTTTGGCCGGATTATTTTGACCACCTCAAGTCCGAGTTAAATTATTGTAATAAAGTTTTGTATGGTGAAGATAATCTGACTGGCTGAATGTGGTCATGGTTGCCGGCTTTTGCACAATAGCCCTATTGTCAGTTGATTTTACAGGTTATTTAATGTCAGAGAGATAAAATTTCATTTCTTAGAAAAGCCGTAACTTTGATGTAATCGACACAAAAAAGGATTATGAAAAAATTACTAAGTTTATTACTACTTGCATGCATGATTTGTCTGATAGCTTGTAACTCTAAGAATACAGGAAAAATTGTTGCTGAAAAAAAAGCAAAAATTGATTCTATTGTTGCGGTTAAAAAAGCACTCGATTCCATCGCTAAAGCTGAATCTAAGATGAAAGTGACACAAATTAAAGGAGTAGATAAATATATTACTGTTACAAATGATGATGAACTCTATTATGCTTCGGACAAATATGAACAATGGTTTTTTCTTAATATGAAGAATTTACCTAAAGGTTATGGGATGTGGTTTGATAAAACCCCGGTTGGTGTGAAACATGCATTATCAAAAATCAGAGAATTATGTGATCTTAACGGAAGAGACTTTGACAAACCCGATATAGATAATTCCTTAATGCCTTCAATCGCTAAGGGAATCTTTGATTATGAAGGAATAAATTCAGGTTTATATCTCGGAGACGGGGAAATAATAAAGGCATGGAATATTGGGAATGGTCAACTTGTTATTCAAATGGATTCAAAAAATTACAGGATTAGTATTTTTAATCATTAACATCATAATTAATAAAAATACAACTTTTTATATCTGAATGCCTTTCTTGAAAAGCAATAGGATGACTTATATAGCGATAAAAATCTTTGGGGAGATAGATGATGTGGAGACCATCATAAATTCATGAGATATCACCTTTTTACTTGTGAATCTCAGATAATCTTCTGATATTTGATTGAGCGGGATCTCCTTCATTTTGTATTCACAATAATGCTTGACATTGCGAACTTTCAATCAGGAGATGCCGCTCTTTAAATTTAAGAGAATATGAAAGCGAATCAGAAAAAAGAAGGAAGATCAACTTTTTGAGAAACTGTATTAATCAATTTAATTAACACTTTAATTATTGGAGGAATCTTAGTTGTATTAACATTCAAACTAAACAGTGGGATTGAAGATTCAAAAATCAAAAATTCTTTTGTTTCTGAATTTAATAAAATTAAAGCACAGAAAATTGGTGAGACTTGGGAGGCATTAAATGTTTATGAGGCTAAAGCTGACATGGTTCTAAGATTAACAAAACAATATTATGACAGTCTTGGTAGAAATCCTAAAAGTGATGAACGAATTTTACTTAAAATAAAGTGATTATTGAAGGAAGTAATTAGCGATTCTGTATATTATAAAACTCAACAGAACAGGTTTTGGATTGGTGAAGAACAATATAAGTTAATGGGTGATTTTGTCACACTTATCTACAGAAAACAAGAACTGTATAGACATTTCTCCCCGGATAGTTTGACAATTATTGATACCCTATTAGATAAAAAACGTGGGCAAATAGATTCAGTGATTATTAAAATGTTGAAATAGAAGTCCATACCGCCTGAAGCTTTTCCCATCTTTAACTTGCTTGGGCACAATCAATTTCCGACACTTGATAACAGATGCATAATAATTGAAACTTATTTCCAAATAATTGTATTGGAATAAGAAAGATGTCTGAGATTGAGGGTTCGCTGTCCTATATCGTAGACCAATTCCTCATAAGAGCCTTCGATTTTCTTCGAATCAGGCAGGCCAAAGGCATGAATAATATCATTCTTGGATGAACCCATGACTGGAAAAGCCAGGGCCTGTGATCACTTTTGGCCGGATTATATTGACCACCTCAAGTCGGAGTTAAATCCTTGTAATATAGTTTTGTGTGTAAAAGACAATCTGACTGACTGACTGTGGTCATGCCGTCCGGCTTTTGCACTAATATTAATTCGAGTGACTCGGAGATGAACCAAAGAGAGAAGCCCTGAAACGCTTGTGTGCGGACGAGTTGGAACTGACTTTGGTTAGAATAAAGATAGAATTAAGATTTTAATAATCCAAGCAGAAAAAGTGAAACTCGCACATAGCGTTAACCAGGTATTGGTGGCTGGCTTTTTTATATGTTTATTTTGATTATTAATTCATTTGTTTTTATAACGGTCGCAAATTCTTTGTGCAAACTTGCCAATGCTGTCTCATGTATTATTTCTGCAGAGTACTTTTGTCCATCTGCTCCTTCTTTGTCAAAAGTTGCTGTTGCATCAGAAACTACAAATGTGTCATAACCATAATTCCCAGCCATTCTAGCTGTCGTTGATATGCATTGATCAGTTGTCAAACCAATTATTATGAGTTTTTTAATATTGGATTTATCGAGTTGTTGTTTCAAATCTGTCCCAATAAATGCACTGTTTACATTCTTTTTAATTATTTGTTCTCCATCATTTGGCTTTATTATGTCTTGAAAATCATTACCGATATTTCCTTCAGCAAGTTTTGAATTAGGGTTTGTCGAACAGTGCTGAATGTGAAAAATTGGTAAACTATTTTGTCTCCAAAAATTAAGAAGTTTCCTTGCATTAGTCTCTGCTTCAGGATTGTTTCTATGTCCACCCCAGTATTCAATATCTTCAAACCCTTTTTGTATATCAATCAGTATTAAAGCTGGCTTGTCTTGTTTTGTCATATAAGTTATGTTGTTTATTTAAGCTTGCCACCAACGAATGGATAGATGCAATCTTGAGTCTATTTCAGCCTTAGATGCAACCCGTTTTTCTGCATGTTACCCATTCAGAATCTAAATGTAATTAGGATTTTCCTGATAAGCAATTTTAAACCTCCAAATTGTCCAAGGGACTGATAATCTGGCCAAATCCCCTGATATTGACATTAGTATATATCTCAGTTGGTGACCCTAACAATTCGTTTATTTTTAAACAAATCAAAACTCTGAGTGGATAAGTCAGTGCCCCTGACCACTTTTGGCCGGATTATTTTGACCACCTCAAGTCGGAGTTAAATCTTTGTAATATAGTTTTGTGTGTTAAAGATAATTTGAATGGCTGAATGTGGTCTTGGCTGCCGGCTTTTGCATTCAACCCAAATAATAGAATATTTTTGGAGTATTATTTGATAATTATCTTTTAAAGGTGTTTGGTAGTCTCTGGTTAACGATCATCCTCGGCCAGCCTTTTCATTGACCATCCAAAGAGACAATCCGAGAAAAAACTATAATGTCAGGATAAGTGTAAGCTGTTTTTACTTTTTTTGTTTCGCTTCAATTTCAGATAGCTTCATTTTATATTCTTCTACATCCCATTTTATGCCAAAATTTGAAAGATAATCTTGAAGTTTTTCAAGTCCAACTTCAGCACGCCTTTTGTCGACATTATCTGGATCTTCGAGAGGTAGTACATAAGACTCGCCTGTTACTTCGTCCTTTGTTACCTGAATACCGTAAATTTGTTTTTTCCCTTGTCTTAAGGCAACTCTGTCTTCTAATAAAGCTAAATTGCTAGAACTTGCATTTCCTTTTTTTACTGCTTCTCTCATCATTGGCAGATATTTCTCCTGTGTTTCGAGATTTGAATGCTGGATGACTAAAAACAAGGTCAGATTGCCATAGTGACCTATAATATCTTCACTAAGCCAACCATGTCCATCAAGTATTTTTTTTACTCTAATTAAATTCAGAGAATCCTTTCCTCTCAAGATCCTGCGAAAGGATTTTAATTCTTCGGATTGCCAGCTATATTTGTTTTCTATTGAAGTATACTGTTGACGGGGTAGCTGATCTTCCAGAAATACTGTATCCAGAATTGTGACAAGATACATGTCGAGATTTCTTTTTGTTTTTGCGAAGTTGGTTTTACCAATTCCTATTATCATATTCCATCTCATATCGGAATGCAAAGAAATTAAACCTGGTTGGAGTATCAGGTAGTTGTAATAAGTAAAACCACTATCCAGAGCTACAGTGAATAATTGAATAAAGGCTGAATCTGGTAAATTAGCCAAGGCCCAAGAAGAAGCTGCATCTATTCTATCAAATGGCACCTTGCTATTTCCGATATTTTTAAATGCTTCGGAATATTTTTGTCCAGATTTTAAATATTCTTTGTTTTGGTAAAGTCTCCGAGCTTCGTTTACTAAATCGGAATACTTTTGTTGATCTTGCCCAAAGGATTTGATAAAAAATAAGATCCCCAATAATACTAAACTTGTTCTATTTTTCATTTTAGTTGTTCTAAAAATTTGAGATTTGTTTAGATATTTCTTATTGTTAAAGTCTTCATTGTACTATCTGGAGATGTTAACTGTACATACTTTGTCGGCTTTCCTTTTATTTGGTCCAATCAAAATTAAAACATGTATATGAGATATTCAACCCAAACAAACGAACTGTTTTATAATAGTCGATAAACTGGGGAGAATCCCAGGTTTTAATAGTCAAAAAGCCTATTTGAATTGTTTTGCAGGGGATTATTTTCTCTCCCTTGTATTTAACTTCCTTTAATATTACAGGAAGTTATTCCTTGCTGATGAAACAAAAAACTTGAACCCTTTTCAATGTTCGATGAGAGAATCTGATAACTCTCTTCATTGTATCTTTTTATTGAATTAACCGATTTTATTTTCTGCCATTCTTCATCAATATCCTCTGATTTGGGTTCCGGGTTTGCTTTCCAATGACTTTCTTTGAGGCCAACCTTTATACCCGTTATCTCATAAAAGCGTCCCAGAATTAATCCTTTTAAGTCTGGGAGGTATTCCGGGTACGTACAGATTGCATCATGAATTGTATAGACCGGAGCCATTGGATATCTTTCATGGAATTCCCTGCTTATTACATCAAGCATTAAATAACTCTCCGTCTTTTGCAACAGATAAGAAAATCTGTCACTCCCTATCAACTTATGCAAAGTACAGATCCATTTATCTACTCCGGGAAATACATCCCGGAACATTTTGATATACTCATTATGATATCTATGCCTCACGTTATCATCATAGAGGAAATACATTATATTGTCTTTTAACTTTTGTCTGAAGTCCGGGTAATAATCCGCAACATTACAAGTAATACTATGATTTGTTTTTAAAAAGTACTTATAAAAATCATTTTCAAATGGTAATGTCTTATATCTCTTTATACTTCCCAGTTCATAATCTGTAAAAAATTGGCCCCACATAAATGAATAAAAGTATTGAGTAAAACTGGTACCAGTGCTGGAATTAATACTAAAATCTGTGTGAATTGAGCTCCCGGAATAGCTGCAATATCCAAAGCTATAATGCAGAAGCCAGTTCCCCTGACCCCTTTTGGCCGGATTATATTGACCACCTCAAGTCGGAGTTAAATCTTTGTAATATAGGGTTTGGTGAAGAAATCATTTTAAATTGTAGGCTTTATTTCTATTCCACTTCCGGTTTAAGCGGTCTGGTATTGGGGGAAATGATAATAGAACCTCTTGTAAAAAAGTGAACAAGAATTCTTTGCTGAACTTTATCAGGTTCATCACAAAGAATATAGCTGCGATCCAACTTTCGGAAGTTTTTGCTGCTCTTGCCCTTACTTTATTGAGATTATATCCATTTTTCCCCTGTCCAAATTTACCCTCAACCTGGTTCCTTATCCCTTGTTCTATTTTCTGTTTTCTTTTCCAGTATTGAGTTTGATTTTTAGCCGAAGGCCTTCCTAATGGCTTGCCAGAGTATCTTATCCCCAGTTCTTTGAGCCATAGCCTGTTTTCGCGTGTGCCATATATTTTATCCGTGATTACCACTTGCGGATAATAGCCATTTAACTTTTTGTATGCTTCCACCTGTTTCTTTAAATCGGTCCCCTCATTGTAAGCTTCCCAACTTAGTGTGTTGATCCGTGCATACCCATTTTGTATGCTTACGCCCAGTTTTGCTCCAAATTCAACTTGCGCTTTGTCTTTTCCCCGAACGATAGGTCTTACATAAGGCTGATAGATATTGATGATGCGGTTATCTATGCTGTGGGTAAGTTCTTTGTACATTGTAATCTGCTGTTCGTAGATATGTTGTATCACCCAAAATATTCTCTGGTCCCTGTGCTCAAGTGGAAAGCTCATCCCTTCTGCAGTGTCCAATAATTTATCGATGTTTTTCAGGTTACGCCTGAGGTATCTCAACTGTTGTCCTACAGCTTTGTGTATTTCTTTTTTGCTCTTGTTCTTCTTCTTTGCTACATTCAGGTATTGTTTTCGGGCCAAACGCACTGTAAGTGCGAGGTTTATCTTTAATATCCAGCTTCTTGCATAGTTCATCAATTAACCTTTCACTTTCTTCCCTGCTTCGGGAAAGGAGGCCCAGATCGGTTGGGTAGACTATCATCTGATCAGCAACCGTGGCATCCATTATCAGCTTACCTTTGTTCTTCCCTTGTTTTGGTTCAGTTGTTATTCCCTTTGATCCTTCATTTCCTTTTAAGTCGACTTCTTCAATGCCTCGATCAAACTTATTCATAGTCATATCATCGTCCGGGTCATTAAGATCCCTTTCGCCAGCATCTTCTTTCTTCTCAGATCTGAGTATGATCTGCCGCGTCATGGCGTCAAATTTATCTGCTCCCAGCCGGTAACGCAATGTCGTGAAAAGCGACCTGTCAAACACATCATCATAAGTATACTCTCTTAAACCAAGAAAAATCTGCATATACATATTTTCACGGATACTCTCTATGACTTCCCTGTCATCTAATTTCAGCTTATGCTTTATTATCATGGCGCCTATTACTATCCTTGCGTCTATGGCTGGGGCACCCATATCTGAACTCATTGAACGATAATAGATGCTCGCAAGGGCATCCCATGGTATTGATTCTCCGAGCTTTACCCATCTGTTGCCTTTATCAAGCCTTACCTGGAAGGGTGTCTTAAATTCTTCAATGCTCATCTGGTTCTGTGAGGTATATCTGATCATAACTGCATGGTTTTCTTATAGAAAGATAAGAAAAACATGCGGTTATTCATCATAAAACGCTTGTAATTTATTAACATTCAGATGTTTATAACTTTTTCACCAAACCCTAATTACATTTTATCCAATCCAATCCATTATTTGTTCAGGAACTTCAGTTCTATCCCCCATTAATGCACGCCCTTTAATCTTAATAACTCCATCAGGATTAAAATGATACACTGGAGTATTGAATGATGCTTTAATATAAATTTCACTTAGTGCCATAGCTATAAACTTCTTTTAGAAACTTACATCATCCAAATAACGTGATAGTTAGAGTATTATTTTTACAATGATCAGATAAATTAAGTATATCATTGCAATTTATAGCATTTATCCGACCTGCCTTCTTTGTGCAATTATATTCTATTAAAAATTGGATAGTTGATTTATTTCTATGTTGGAAAACAACGAGATAACTTTCTCAGAATTTGCTGACCTTACTCTCAATTCCAATTCATAAACGAAGTTATTTTTTGAATATAAATCAGATGGAGTCTCATGATTTTATTCAAAAAATTGGATAGCAGCTTATAAGATGTTATTCATTTAATTCCACTCTAAAGCCTATGTAAGGTGTGAGTTTGAACGAATAAGTGTTCGTTCTTTTATCCAGCAATCTTAATGATTTACTTTTTTGAAAGCTTTGGGAGATAATAAATTTTGTTGGCTTCATTTCAAAAAGCTAACTGGATATGAACTAAAAACTTGACTTTGTGAATATTCATGTTCAAAAATGAATAATATGGGCTGCCCGGGATTAAGATTTTCTTTTATTTCCCTGATTATTGAAATAAGATGGTTCTATGAGTTTTAAAACAAGATTATGCTGTTAATGAGCGAAAAATTGTGTATATTTAGTTCGGCCATTAAATCATCGAATTATGAAACCAAATCACATTGCTTCCCTTATGACTGTTGTGTTTTTTGTTTTGACAGCCAACCTTTCAGCCCAGGTTGTTAATCCTGCAGATGCAGCAAAGAACAAAGGGGTGGACAACACTAACCAAAATATTAACCAAACTTTGGATAAAGGTGTGAATGCAGTTCAAAACAGCCTGAAAGGACTATTCAAAAAGAAAGGAAAAACTACGAATGATACTACCCAGGCTAAACAATCCACCAATAAAGTAGCTACCGGCAATACGGCAACAGGCAATCAGGATCAGCCCTCCCTTGAGTCCTATTCCAAATATGACTTTGTACCTGGTGAGAAAGTGATCTTTTACGAAGATTTCAGTAATACAGCAGTCGGGGATTTCCCTCCTGAATGGAATACAAACGGATCCGCTGAAGTTGTGACTACCAACCTGTTTCCTGGTAAATGGCTGAAATTCGTATTGGGGGGTTACAACGCAATGTGGACAGACGATTTATTACAACTACCCGATAACTACACAATTGAATATGATATAATACCCATTAAAGGGGAAGATGGAAATATGTCAGGCTATGATTTCAGGCTTATCCAGAGTATTAATGCGAAAGCTTATGATGGAGGTGCAATACCGGGTAAAGCTGGTTTCTCTTTTAGTTGTGCATACAATGGAAGGCTTTCATACCGTACCTATATCAACCTTGATGGAGGCGAGGGGCTTGGATTAGAAGGATATTTAGATAATGAGCAATATTGGCAGAAAGAAAATCAGAAATATCACATTGCGATCTGGGTACAAAAGTCGAGAATCCGACTGTATGAGGGTCAGAACAAATTGATTGACCTGCCTAAAGCATTTACACTCGCGGGAGTAAAAATGGACAGGATCCGATTCGAATATGGGGCTGCTATGTTCAGTAATGTCCGCATAGCAGTAGGAGCGCCTGACATGCGCAGTAAACTGATCACCGAAGGCAAGCTGGTAACTTATGGCATTTATTTCGATGTGAATAAAGATGTAGTGAAACCTGAATCGTACGGAACCCTTAAAGAAATTGCTACGGTGCTGAATGAGAACCCGGGTGTCCGGGTAAAGATAGTCGGCCACACCGATAGCGACGGATCTGCTGCCTTAAACCTTGATTTATCGAAACGCCGCGGAGCATCTGTAAAAAATGAACTGGTAAAGAATTTTAGTATCGATGCCTCACGCCTGGAATCCGACGGCATGGGTGCAACCCAGCCAGTGGCACCTAACGATACCCCTGTGAATAAAGCGCTGAACCGAAGGGTAGAGTTTATAAAACTATAATCTCCATTTGTTCATTACCCCGATTTCAAATCAAAAACATCTTGAAATCGGGCTTTTTTAAATTGATTCTCAGGATATTATTCACTGATTAATACACGTTTTTAATTTCACCTAATTCAACCAGCATTTCAATAGATTGTTCCTTTATCATTGGACAATCGAAAAACTTTTCTGCCATTTCAAAATCATTAAATTTTAATTGTTTCTTTATCTGGCTCATAAGAAACTTACCATACTCCTTTTCACCATGACTAAAATAGGTTTCGATAGCCTGCTTCTTCCCATTTATGACCAAATAATAGATGTTTATTTGACATTAAAAGGCTGATCTTTAATTAATGTCAACCAGACCTCGCCAGGTCGATTCTGGTTAATTCTGGGAGAATTTGGCGTGGTTTTAAAGGAAAGGTGTTGGTTGAGGATGATCTATGGTTGGCGACCTTAAAACATCGTGAAAAGGGGAAAATAATACTTTTAACCTCTCCAGATATCAGGAAAGGTTAAAAGATCCATATTGACGTGACCACAAAAAAATCGGTCTGATTTCATTGAACATACATGACAAAACAACAAGGATTTAACTCTGGATTTGGGAGGTCAATTTTCTCTTACTGATTTCTCTTACTGACTTTTAACTTCCTGTAATCTTACAGGAAGTTTAAAATCCGTCCATCTTTGACCACTCCAAAATCAGGTCGGATAACACAAAACATACATAAATAAATAACAAAGATTTAACTTCGGGTTTGAGTGGTCAAAATAATCAAGCCAGCTAGGGTCAAGTCCATTGGCATTTTAAGATAAAATAGTTACTATATCAAGGATTAAGAAAAAATAGAATATTATTGTAATAATCCAATCAATACTTGAATTTTTTAGAAAACGAATTCGTTCGAGATAGAAATCCTTTGCATTTGTATTATTTGATATTTTTACTTTAAAAATTCATAATAGTATTCAGGTATGAAAACAGCAATTATTACTGGAGGTACCATGGGTATTGGTGCTGCACTTGTAAGGGATTTCCTTAGAGGCGGTTGGGATGTTGCATACTCAGGAACGTCTGAGAGATCAATAGAAAAATCATTGTTATCGCTTTCAGAACAATTTAAAGAAGGAAACTATGTCGCTTTGAAATGTGATGTTAGAAATGAAATAGATCTTATTAATCTATGGGAAAGATTGATTGCTAAATGACATCAAAAATGAGACTGCAAAGTGAAGCCGGTGTCGAAGCGCCGGTTTATAATCCGTAAGGGCCCCTGAATCCGGATCTTGTAAGTTAATCTGCAACCGCTTAAAAGGGGAAAAGAGGTCAGCCAAAGCCAAATTAATCCTCCGTGAGAAGTCTTTAAGGATTGTAAATTAACATTCTTGTAAATTGAGTATTATTTGCCAGCATTTTACAGTAATAGATCCCGGCTCTCAAACCTGAAGGTGGGATCCATACCCTTTTATATGAGCCCGCTTCAAGGTATTCATTTGTTATTTCACAGACTTTCTCACCAATAACATTATATAATGAAATCTCGACCTCACATGGCAGGGAAGTATAAAACTCAATTGTTGTAGAAGAAGTAAACGGATTTGGATAGTTCTGTTTGAATCCGAAGGACGGATTATATACTGGTGGTTCAATTCCATTATCCAGTGCTGTGGTGAAATTCCATACGCCAGACCAGGGGCTTGTGCCAAATTCATTTGTCGCATTAACTCTCCAATAGTACAGAGTGTTTTTTGAAAGGTCTGACAGATTTATTGTGGTGTCCTGGCAAAATGTCTGGTTTAATAATGTTGAGGAAAACTCATGGTTTAATGAAACCTGTATCCCGTAAGAAACAGCACCTGATGATGATTCCCATTTTAAAACCAAGCTATCAGGCTGGTTTGTTTCATTATTCGCCGGAGCCAAAAGGACGGGGCATGGAGGGGCAGATTCCATTCGATTAACGACGGTCACCGTGCAGGAATCGCTCAACGTCTCGTCGGCAGTGGAGACAATGATTTCTGATGTTCCTGCAGAGAAAGGTGTAACAACGCCTGTCTGAGTGACACTTGCAACATCAGGAGATGAAGACCGCCATATAAGGCTTTTGACGGTTACGGTATCAGGCAGGATAGTAGCAGTGATTGTCCCGGATGGACCACCGACAGTCAAACTCAATGAAGTCGGATTTAGCGATATGCTTTTATTCAGGTCGACGGTTATATTCTTCCCTGTTGAACGGTTAATAATCAACACTTTGGACGAGTCATTCCACGACCAGGATTTGACCGGCGTGTCGTTCACCTTAACTAAAACAGGTACTTTAACCAGTTTCATCTTATCGGTGCCGGATTCATCGTACACAGTGTAATTAATGCTTTTATCGCTGACGTAGTTAACCTTTCGTATTGTTCCTGAAGATTTTAAAAGATGGTTTTTACTTCCGGCCCACTGCGGAACCGCTGCCATTGCTTCCATGAAATGGTACAGGAAATCTCCAAAAGAATCAGTGGTCCAGGCCATTGTATTAAAGTTGTAAAAGGTGCTCGTGAATCCGTCGTCCTCGACGCTGTAAGCGCTGTAACACAAAGAATGATATGCGGTGTCAGCATAAGCAGTGCCAGCCCCTGCTTCAGAAAACATAGCAAGGATTGACCCGTAGCGTGCAGCATGGCTGTTAAAAGGAGTATGGTCGCTTTCCTGTTCTGCAATGCTGACGTACCCGTCATTCGCCATACTTGTAACTGCCCATCTTCGGGTAACCTGATTTATTATCTTCAGTGATAAATTAAACCAATCGGGATCAACCTGGTTTTTCTTTTCAAGCAGATACCTGACAGTTTCAAGAGCATTTATCTGAGTAGGATTAAATTCACTACCACTGTGGTCTTCAAAGAAATGCATCCATTTTGATGCATCATCGTAGGCAATTACCTGCTCTTTTAACCATTTCCACACTGAATCCCTTGTAGCTTTATATTTTCCGTTCCCTGATTGTCCGATCCGTAATAATTCATCAAAAAGCCTGCATGAAAAACTTGCATTTCCGTCAAATACACCATCGAATGTACTTCCGTCATCAGCCATGACCCTCATTGGCCACGGAGAGTTTTCAGCTGTTCCTGTTACTGCATTATCCGACAAACAATTTGCGATGTTTACAGATGTTTTCAGATATCTGCTGTCTCCTGTAATCTTAAAGAGTTCCAGTAATGCGACCCCCAGCATAGCACCTTTATCGGGCTGAATACTGTATATAGGATTTCTTGGGTCATCATCATCGGGATGGCCAAATCCAAGGGGATTTATGCTGCCGGTGCTTCCCACCGCATAAGGGAAGCTGGGGTATTTTACAAAGGCTGAAGAGGTCAGGTCATGTTCCACAATAAAATTACCTGTTCGCACAGCAAGGGAAAGAAAAGAAGTGTCGCCCGTATAAACATAGTACCTAAGGCACGCCATTATGGCAAAATAACATGCTGAGCCGGGTATTGCACCAGTTGATTGTCCGTATACAGGAGTGACCTCGGCAGCAGTACACCAGATGGGAAATCCTGCTACAAAGGGTGCATTTTCCCACCACTCTGCATTTAAGCCTATTATATATTCAAATGGTCCGTTATCATCCTTATGCCATGAATCAAGGTGGTTTTCAGAATCCATGACTTTAGCGTGGTAATAATCCACACTACCAAAAGAATCTACATATTGAGCTGAATTAGAGATTAATAAAACAGACAATCCAAAAAAAGTCAGGACAATTCTCTTCATCTAAATCAATAATAATAACAAAGATACTAAATTCCTTTTCAAAGAGCGGAGCATAATAAAAACATAGAGACTACCACAAATGATTGTCTCTATGTCAGCACAATAAATAATCAGCTTTTAAATGAGTCGAGTAGGTCGGGGGGATTTCACCCCCAACCTCTCACAGAACCGTACTTGATAGTCTCCCATCATACGGCTCTTCATGACAATCTTAAGGTAACCAGCCACATTCCCAATGTACGAACAATGAGGGAAAGGATTTTGATACCCTCTTTAACCAAACAAAGCATTTCCTCTTACTCCGGATCTTGTACTTGTTTTTCACCCATTTGGCTAACCTCTCATTTAGTCTGTCAAACAGAACGGTCAAAGCCGATTTGTTGATGTATCCATAGTACCTGATCCATCCACGAACTTTCAAAGCTATTGCCTCTGCAACTTCAGTGATCGACATCCTCACCCATCTTTGCAGTTTATTAAGTTCTGCATTCATGCGCTTAATATTCTTTACACTTATAGCCGGACGAAAACCCCAGAATAATCCCCCATCACCACGTTTACATAAACGAGGCTTGAAGGTGACATGACATGGTACGATCTTATCAGACTCATATTAAGCCCTTACCGAAAGAAAAAGATCACCGAAAAAGCAGATTTACCGGAAGGAATAATTCGAAATAGGCAGGAAGAAACTGACATGATATTGGCATAAAGTGCAAAATCAGGCATTATTGATCACATTTGTCAGGTCATATTACAAGTAAAATATATAAAAACTTTGGGTTACTTTCCCCACCAGTCGGGATGTGCCAATATTTGTATTCTGTCCCCCGGTTTGCTGTTATCAAGTTTCTTCAGAATGCCATTAAAACCCTCTGGATCATTCCATTTTCCACGAGAATCAGAAAAATAAATATTATAATTAATGAAATAAGCTTCATACTTAAATCCATACTTCTTCAAGCTGTGTTTTCCCAAAGGATACTTTTTCCCCTGGTATGCGACTGAATCACTTTTGGCAAAATCAGAAAATATCTGATAGTTAGGAACTGTTATCTTGGCTAAAGGAGAACCGTGCGCTGCTGTCCCATGAATACGGATTCGGAGTGATTTATAAAATGCCAGCTCCTCTTTGTTAAAAAGGAAGGGGTCGAGTTTGTAGATAATCATTATGGTCAATAAGTCATTATGAATGCCAATTTCCGCCCCGGTTTTATGAATTTCCTTATATAAATAGTCAATGCCAGTTGAACGAACCATTTTTGAGTTGGTAAAATGACCATAATAATCAGCCGTGGATAATAAAAAATAAGTTGCTCGTATACCATAGCCCTTTTCAATCTGTGCCATTTCCAAAGCCTTAAATGGATTGAAATCTACATCATGTCTTAGACCTACAATTACTTTGGAATTATCAAAGGTACTCCTCATTTCATCAATTGGCAGAACAGTAAATTTATCCTGTTTTAACTTGTTGAGTAATTCTTTGTATTGACTCCAGGTGAAGACAGCATGGTGATCGTACTCATTTCTGATTTTTTTTTCAATTTCTGCATAGGGTTTATCCGTTCGGGAATCGATCAGCTTCTCACAATTTGTCAGTACAGAAAGAATAAGTGCAAAAAAAACTATATTCATAATTCTTCCTATATCATAAATGTTTATCGCCAGGCAAAGGTGGATAAAACATGAGAATAAATCAAGGTATACTCTTGCGCATTTTAATTACTTATATATTTTTTATCCGGGACATATGAAGCGGATCATTTTGCTGTCTTTTGTTAACTTATTTTTATGTTCATGAATTAAGAATATTTCACGATTTAATCTAATTTTATGCGTAAAAAATGTATGTTTCGAAAAACAAGTCTTTTAGCTAAACTACTTCCCTATATATATATATTATACTTCCTAATCACCTGTAAATCATTTTGTGCAGAACCTGCTCCGATTCATGATGTCTTTAACGGGGGACGAGGGATAAGCTTCAATGATAACTGGAGATTTCATTTAGGCGATTTGAGTGGTGCAAACATGTCGGATTTTAATGATTCATCATGGCGTCAACTTTCCCTTCCTCACGACTGGAGCATTGAATTATCTTTTAATCAGAATTCGCCAGCCGGCGGTAGTGGTGGATATCTGGATGGCGGAATTGGATGGTACCGCAAGACTTTTTACTTACCAGATTCTGACAAAGTTAAAAGGATAACAATTCAATTCGAAGGAATTTACATGAACAGCACTGTTTATATTAATGGTCAGCTTTTGGGCACTCGCCCGTATGGTTACAGCACTTTTGAATATGATCTTACGCCGTATCTAAATACCGGTTCGACTCCCAATATTATTGCAGTCAAAGTGAACAATAATCAACCTAACAGCCGATGGTATTCCGGTAGCGGTATTTACCGGAATGTCTGGCTCTCAGTAACTGATCCACTTCATATTGCATATTGCGGTGTTTTTATAACTTCATCATCAATAAGTGGTTCTTCGGCAATTATATCTATAACAACAAGGATTCAAAACCATTCAACAATTACCAGAAAACTATCGGTGGTAAGCACCATATATGATAAAGAAGGAAACGGAGTCGCTACGAATACCAGCTCCTATTTTAATCTGGAAGCCAATGCTGAAACTTTGGCTAATTATAGAACTAATATTGCAAACCCTAAATTATGGTCTCTTTCAGATCCATATCTCTATACAATAAAAACACAAATTATTGCTGATAGAAATAATGTTGATACCTTTATTTCAACAATGGGAATACGTTCAATTTCTATAAATCCCGATACAGGCTTCTGGATAAATGATACAAATATTAAGCTGCATGGAGTATGTATGCATCATGACCTTGGGAGCCTTGGATCTGCCCAAAACTATCGTGCCCTTGAACGGCAGGTTGAAATTCTGAAGTCATTCGGATGTAATGCAATTAGAACATCGCACAATCCGCCGGCCCCTGAATTGCTGGAGATATGCGACCGATTGGGTTTAGTGGTTATGGATGAAGCCTTCGATTGCTGGGAAACAGGAAAGAATACAAATGATTATGGTATGTATTTCGATAACTGGGCACAACAGGATGTGCAGGACTGGATACGCCGGGACAGGAATCATCCTAGTGTTGTAATGTGGAGCATCGGCAATGAAATTCCCCAACAGGGAGATGCAAAAGGTTACACAATTGCTGGAAATTTAATAAAATGGATTCATGCAGATGATGCTACGAGACCTGTCACTCAGGCATTGAATTATCAGACACTTCTTGGTCCGTTGTTGGATATCGTTGGTTATAATTATGCTTCCGGCAGTACCTATGATGCTGATCATAAGAATAATCCAAAATGGGTAATAATGGGAAGCGAAACATCATCAGCTGTAAGAACACGTGGTGTATATCATTTGCCGGTGAACCAAAATATACTGTCTTCTTCAGATATGCAATGCTCTTCCTATGACAATTCGGTTGTTCCATGGGGACATAACGCTGAAGACGCATGGGATTTTGACATAAACCGCCCTTATGTAGTAGGTCAGTTTATTTGGACGGGTTTCGATTATATCGGAGAACCTACACCTTATGGCTGGCCAGCAAAAAGCTCCTATTTCGGAATTGTCGATATGTGTGGTTTCCCAAAGGATATTTATTATTTCTACCAGAGCCAATGGACAACCAGACCAATGGTTCATCTTTTGCCTCATTGGAACTGGTCATCTGGAGATACCATTCCTTTATGGGCCTATTCTAACTGCGACAGCGTATCATTGTCTGTCAATGGGATTAAACTGGGAATAAAAGACCTTCAAACTGTAAAACCTTATCATTTAGAGTGGGATGTGCCCTTCATTGCCGGAAAAGTAAACGCCGTAGGCTTTAAAAATGGCCTTGATGCAGCAAAAGACAGCATTGTAACTGCAGGCATTGCATCAAAAATAAGTTTGAAAACTGATCGTGATACCATTTGGGCCGATGGCAATGACCAGGCATTTATAGAAACGGAAATACTTGATTCAAATAACCTGGTGGTCCCGTTTGCTAGCAACCAGATAGCTTATTCCATCACGGGACCTGGGAAAATTGTTGGTGTGGATAATGGGAATCCGATCAGTCTTGAGTCTTTTAAAGCCTCTGCCAGACAGGTCTTCAATGGGAAATGCCTTGCAATCGTACAATCTACTGGTACGGAAGGACAGATTGTCGTGACATCTACCACTATGCCAGTTTTAAATAATATTGCATTGTACAAACCGGCAAATGCCGATTCAGAGGACAAATATAAACTTATAAACATTGCTGTAGGAAAAACTTCTTCATCCGATAGCCAGCAGGGATGGAATCCGACTTCAGCAGGGAATGACGGGAATAATGATACCCGTTGGTGTGCCGTAGATGATAACATAAACCACTGGTGGAAAGTTGACCTTGGTTCAGATCACAATATTACTGGTACGGAAATAATATGGGAACATATAAGCGCCTACCAATATAAGATCGAAACATCAACAGATAACTCAACATGGAAGATGGTTGTCAATAAAACAAACAATCAGATTTCGGTACAGACCATGGACGACAATTTTAATGATGTAGCAAGGTTTGTTAAGATAACCATCACAGGTGGCTTAAACAGCGGAAACTGGGCTAGCTTTTTTGAGTTCAGAGTGTTCGACGGTTCATATTCCTTAGGTTCACAGAGAAACATTGCCTCTTACGGAAATGACGGCAACCCGGATACTTTCTGGAGCGCTGCGGATGGGAATAGCGGCCATTCATGGGCAGTAGATCTGGGTCTGGAGGTTAATTTGACCGGGAGCCAGCTGATATGGCTTAATTCCGGGGTAGCATATCAATATAGGATTGAAACATCAGCTGACAGCAGCGCATGGATGATAGCCGTTGACAGAACGAATAATTCAAACACATCTCAAATGCAAACCGATAGTTTCAATGTATCAGCCCGGTTCGTCAGAGTTGTAATAACAGGTGGCACTAGCGACGCAAACAGGGCCGGTTTTGAGGAATTCAGGATCTTTAACGGGACTTGTACGAAAATCAACTCTGCCTCAGTAATAATTGATTGCATAAAACCTGTATGTAAGATCTGCATAACCGATAGTATAATAATCAAGCCATTGGTTAATATTAATAGTTCAGGATGGCAACAAACGGGATCGGCTTTATTATGTTCCGGAGGAGATGTATCTTTCAGTACCTCATCTGCTGATACAACAAACTGGCATTGGACAGGACCAAATGGATACTCAGCAAATTCAATGCAGATTAATCTTCTTAACGTCAGTAAATTGAACGAAGGCACATATAAATTATCTCACCACGATAATTTCTTTAATTTCCAGTTAAATCTTGTGAAAGACAGTGTCACCCCATATATTAAGGTTAACGAAAACCCTTTCAGACTAGTTGATACTGCAACAGTCTTTGTTGGTGATACGATTGCTCTCAGTCCATTGCCTGCTGATTCATTGGGTTGGGTCTGGTCATGGACCGGACCAAATGGATTTTCAGATGCATCAAGAGAAATAATCATTAATATTAATGACATTAGCCAAAAAGGTACTTACACTGTCACAGGGTCAGATGGGAATGGCTGCGGAACCTTATTGCAAGATTTTAATATAAATGTAAAAAGTGGATCTGAAAACCCAGAAAATGGAATCAAAATTTACCCAAATCCTTCAAATACCGGAATTTTTAAATTGGTAAATTGTGCTAAATGCTGGGTTTACGTTTTTAATCTTTCGGGCAAATTGATTTATACGAAGCATGTCACCAGTGATTACCAGCTTATCGATTTACCAAAAGAAACCCATGGAGTTTATTTAATAAAAATTGTTGCTGATAAAAAAGTCACCAGTAAGAAAATTGTGATTCTCTAACTAACAAATAAAAGCTGGACAATTTGACAGCATTTAGACTTTGGGATGACGATTTACAAGAATAATTGAAAAGCCAGTGCCCCTGACCACTTCTGGATGGATTATATTGACCCCCTTAAAGAGGAGTTAAATCCTTTTAAGGTAGTTTTTGTATGTCAAAGACAATCTGACCGGTTGAATATGGTCATGCACTCAAACTTTTGTATTTAATAAGCCAATCTTAAAATAAAATTATCTTTATTGGATAAGATCGCTGCCGAATTTTTCTCAATTGTCAACGGAAATATAAAATCAGGATCACCTGTTCCAAAATTAAGTTTGTTTGCTGGCAGCATTGACAAATTAGTTACCAAACAACCGTTTTTCGGATCGTATGGTTTAAGTTTTTGAGTTTGACCTTTTGCTAGAGTGTCTTCAATGCTACCGAGGTATTCTATATAACTCTCTCTTGTAATGCTTGGCATGGATTTCCTGATTTCGATAGCAATGTCATTAACACTTGATTTTTCAATATCTATACTTTTAAAGTTCTTCTTGTGAAACATTAACCCATTACCAAAATACCTGGGGCCATATTCCTTAATTTGACCTCGTACATCAATCGGCATAGTTAGCTGAAAATCTTCTCTAAAAATCTCCCTTTGACTCTCAAACAGTTTTTTCGTAACCATCGCCGATAGAATATCATTGAAAGACACGTGTTGATTTAAATCTGAAGCGATATTATTAATGATATTGCGGACTATTGTCCTTGCAATCTCTTCAAACTCAATGATCAATTCTTCCTTATCTGGTAATAATTCAAGATCAATTTCTCTGAATTGGAATTCCTTCAATATTGTTCTCTGGTGTAAAGGTTCATAAAGATCTCCAATTATATCCTTCCCAAATTGAGCATATGTATCCTGAGATAGTTTAGCTAGTGCTGACAAAAAATAGAAATAACTGTGGCCATCACCAACCAGATGATTCATTTTTGGAATTAATAGAGTGCCATTTCTATACTGAATTATCCTTAAAAAAAATAACTTCTTCAAATTAGACGGATTAAGTCGACAATACTTCTTCCAGATATTCTTATTTGTTTCTTCTCTGTCAAATTCCTTATCAATAACATCTTCGTCAAAACAGTCTTCTTCATAATACTTGTTAAAATGGATTATACCGTTTCTATATTCCCCAAACATCGGCCAGAATATTGATGAAAGAGTATTTAATGCGGTACTTATTTTTTTTGTTTCTAAATTATTCTTATAGTAAAGAAGGAATTCTATAGGATAGCTTCCATTAGCAAATATTATATCCACCTGAGATATATTTATTTTTTTCATCATAATACACTTTTGTAATTTATTCAAAATGAATTAGTGGCACATCAAATTTACGCCGGCTTAAAAATGAAGTCAAATTTATTTAACGATTCTCCAAAAAATGCAAACGCTGGATCAATTGACAACCTTTGTCCGGTCTGATAACAATAAACATACATAACTCAACAACAAGAATTTAACTCCCATTTAAAGGCCGGTCAATTTTCTCCTTCTGACTTTTGACTTCCTGTAAGATTACAGGAAGCTTAAAATCCGTCCATCTTTAATCACTTCAATAGACCGTCTGATAAAACTTAACGGACATAACAAAGCTACAAGTAATTAACTCCGGATTTTGGTGGTCAAATTGTTCCAGCTGAATCTGGTGAGGAGCAATGGTTTTATATCCTGCGAACATATTTGTTTTCAAATTGTTATAATATAGGAGTTCAGAAATCAATTAAAAATAACAGGGACGCTGAAAACTGAAAAGAGTAGGCATAAAAATTTTAAATCCAATATTATGGCATTCGTAGTAAAATTCAAACCGGCTGGCTTCACTGCCGCCAAATATCAGGAAACTATTAAACAGCTTATTGCAGCAGGAGCAGGAAGCCCTAAAGGTAGAACCTACCATGTATGCTATGGTGACCCTAACGGTGTTGATATCACAGATGTATGGGATAGCATGCAAGACTTCCAGGCTTTCGGTATAACCTTGATACCCATTATGAATTCATTAGGTGTTGATCCTGGAAATCCTGATGTACAGCAAATTCATGGTACAATCATAGGATAGTTTTACACATAAGCGGATGACTCTGCCCTCTGCCTTTGTTTGTTCCTTAACTGGAAGAGCCAGCGACCCCTGACCACTTTTGGCCGGATTATATTGACCATCTAAAGTCGAGATTAAATCTTTGTAATATAGTTTTGTATGTTAAATACAATCTGACCGGCTGAATATGGTCATGTTCTCCGGCTTTTGCATTTTAAAACAAAAAGTTACTAAAAATACCTGCCACTTCTGAAAGGGTCTTATTCGTCTGGAAGTTCAAAATCAGTTCAAAACATAATATATGTTACTGATTTTCAAGTTTAATTGCTGACCCACGTATCTGAGTCATTTTCTGATTACTAGCTGATCAAGGACGTTCTTCTATTTTTTATACTTTGTTTTGCATCATAAAATATAATACCATATCCGATTACCATACCTAACTCAACTTCCCAGATATTAACAATAAAGAATATGGTACTATCTGAAACAAGCTTGAATGAATTAGTAACAATCAAAATAAGTGTGCTTATTAAGAAAATACTTAGAAGTATTAAACCGGTGTCGAAATTTCTTCTTGTTTTCATGGTTTTATTTTTAATTGTTATTAAGATTTTCCTGTTTTAAGTTTCAACAAAATTGTCCTTTATTTTAAGTTTTGATTATGAGATAAAAATAATGTGTCAAAATATTCCTCACAAGAGGTACATGCCCATTTAATGGGGAAATAAGATAGAATTTGATCTTGTTGATCTAAGTAATTTCGATAAATATAACTTGTAATATTCTGTTAATATCAGTCAGGAGGTTGTTCGTCAAAAGGGATACGAAATTTACAAATAATTTATACCATCCCTTGGTTATCAATTATAATATTAATTATAAAATCTTGGTTATCAAATTAATAAGAAAGTTTGTAGGGTATAATATCCCTAGTTTTAATAGAGAACTTATTTTTGACAAACGAGTAATTTAAAATGATAAAAATTGAAGAATAATCACTTTCCAGTTACAAAAACCCCAGCTTACAGAGTGGCCAAGCATCATTTTTACAGGAATCCTGTGATACTTTATCAAGAAATATCTTAAAGAATTGTTCATATATTTAAAACTGAACATATCGTTATTTGTTCTAATCCAATAAATCCGGCAACAAGTCCGATGATACCAAGCTGGCCCACCTGAAATATGGAACTGATTCAATGCTTGTTTGTAAATTCTTGCTCCAACAGATTAAAACATAAAAAGTTGTTATTCTAATATCTATAAAACTATTATAGAAATAAACTCCATTCGTAGGTATAATGGGAAAGCCCGTGCCCCTGACCATTTTTGGCCGGATTATATTGACCACCTCAAGTCGGAGTTAAATCCTTGTAATATAGTTTTGTATGTTAAAGACAATTTGACCCGCTGAATGTGGCCATGCAAGTCGGCTCTTACAATTATTTATTTGGACACGGTTTATAAATGGCACTCGTAGCAAAATCAACAATTAATGCTGGCCAAAATATTAAAATGTCAGCAATTAAAGCACCGACATGAACTTCTCTTGCAGGTTGTCCAGGAGCAGGTTTAGTCTTCTGGCAGGCTGATGCCTTACCACAAAATATAATTGCACAAGAAGGCAAAATAGTGATTAATAAAAACATTAATCCTAATAACATAGTTTTAAATTTTTTCATATCAAGAAAGATTTAATTAATAAATGAAAAAATGTTCAGAACTTTTTTATTATCGTAGTCCCTGATATTTGGTCATGCCATATTTGTTTTTTGTCATTTAAAAAAATACTTAAGCCCTCGAAAGGAATAAATCTGCTTAAAGTTCTTACAAAAATTTTAATTACAGATGGCCTATTTAAGGACTTAATATCAACGACTTTTGTATTTGTAATTAGTTTACCTATTGTAGTTGAGGCTAAAAGTTCAAAAATAAAATAATATGAAAAGTATACTATAAATGTAACTAATCTGTTATTTTGAACGCTATATTCTTTAAATGAAGGAAGATATTTTTTCAATATCAATATTGTAATAATTGCAATGATTGCAAATGCGAATATATCTATTAAGAAATTAATAAATCGTGTAGAGACTTTGATTTCATCTTTTCTCATGACAACAGGAAAGACTTTATTTTTACTAAATTAATAAAAAATTTCTATAAGTCAAGGAAGTACTTCATGATTTTGGTTATAGATTAGGATAAATTGGAAAAGCCATTGCCCCTGACCACTTTTGGCCGGATTATATTGACCACCTCAAATCGGAGTTAAATCCTTGAAATTTAGTTTTGTATGTTAAAAACAATCTGATCGGATGAATGTGGTCATGCTCTCCGGCTTTTGCAATGACCTTTAAACCTATTTGTACGGAAGGTTCATCTTCCTTGCAATCTCTTGAAATCGGGGGTCTTCCCTCAAGTTATCAAATATTGGGAGAAGGAGAGCGGGAAGTTCTGGGTTGTGTACTTCAAAGCACTTTTGCAGCCATTTAATAGCTTTATCATTTTCATCAGCATGTGCATAGGTCTCTGCAATATCCCATGGACTCCAATATGAAGTTTTAAATCTTAATTCAGCTACCTTATTGTATGAAATCATAGCTCCCTTAAATCCCCCTTCAATGTAACCTTGTTCTAAGGCTTTAACAAGTTCAGGATCACCAGGCCAACATGATTTATAACATTCCAATGCGTCCTTGTACTTTCCTTTCAAGCAAAGAGCGTCTCCAAGATTTCCCATGGCAAAACTATACCCTGGTTCAATTTTCAATGCATCATTGTATGCTTTGATGGCTTCATCATACTTGCGTACGAAAAGCAAGTCAAGTCCATAAAATACTATTATGAAAGCATTCATAGGATCAAGCTTGAGGGCTATGTCAATCTGTTCCATTGCTTCTTTCGGTCTTCCCAATGTGTTCAGAAGATTGGAATAAGTTGAATGTGCATCCGCATTGTTGGGATTAAGTGCAATAGATCTCTTATAAGCCGATTCACCACCCTTCCAATCCCATAATCCCCATGTCCTCATACCCGCCAATGAAGATTGAACTACAGCGTTTGTACTGTCCAGTTCAAGGGCTTTCATAATGGCAGCCGTTTCATTGGGGATAGCTTCGGCAGGTGGAACATCCCCTTCTTGCTGATGGAGTCCCCATACATCACAAATGCCAGCATATGCAAGGGCATATCCCGGATCTATTTCTTTTGCCAGGTTAAAATAATGTAGTGCTGTATCCAGATCATTTGCTGTGAATTTTCTCGAATAGAATTGGCCCTTCAGATAAGCCTTGTATGCATCCAAATTCTCTGTCGGTATTTTCTCAATAAGCTTTTTTTCCTTAGGTGTTACGGTTGCCTCTAATTCTGATGTTATCGCCTGTGCAATCTGCTGTTTTATACTGAAAATATCTTTGACTTCCTTAATTTCCTGCTCAAATGATTTTGCCCATAAATGACTTTCTTTACCTGTTGCCTTGATTAGTTGAGTATTTAAGACAAATGTATTTCCATATTTTTGTCCGCTTCCTTCTACAATATAGTTAATACCCAGTTCTCTTGCTATTTGGGGAATTGATTTGGTCGTGTTTCTGTATTGTTCAACGGAAGTACGGGAAATAACCCTGAGATTCTTAATTGTTTGCAGATTGGTGAGTATCTCCTCCATAACGCCATCCATGAAGTAGGTGGTAGAATCATTATGACTGTCGTTTATAAAAGGTAAAACCGCAATGGATTTTTCAATCTGTTCTTTTGATTTAAACAGTTTTGGGAGCAATAAATACCCAAAAATTATCAATGCCAATAAAATGACTGATCCAATTATGATTTTTGTTTTAGTATTTTTTTGAGGTACAGATATTGGCTTAAAACCTTCCTTTGGTAATTCTTCTTGCTTTTGTCCAAATTGTCTTAAAGCAAAAATAAGCTCTTTAATGGCATTGGAGACCTTGTTTATCTGGATCTTGTATTTTGTATTGTTTAAATTTTTCTTTTCATCATCATCAGACGTGAGCGGTTTGTTAACTCCCGGTTCTTTATAAATGAACTCAATTCCCCTAAGAACACTTCCCAGAACCGATTCACATTGTTTAATATCAGCTATATCCAGGTCATGAATACGAACTGGTAATACTCTGCTTGCTACATTACCATTAGGAAGTTTAACTTTTAATCCAAATTGATCCTGAGAAGCCTGTTCAACAAATGCTTTGAACTCATGCTCCCATGCAAAGGATTTGGGATCACAATATGTGCGTGAAATTATTGGGATAAAGACCAGACATTTGAGTTTTTCTTTCAAAGATGCATCGACATCATGTGTCTCCAACAGTCCATCATGAGGATTGATGTCGAAATAAACGCTTATCTCTTCTTTGAATGTCGACTCAAGTTCTCCCTTCAGATTTTCAACAAACTCCGTTACCCAGCCGTCGTGTTTGTTGTCCTTCTGGCGGTAGCTGATGAAGATGTCATATTCATAACCCGGAATTATGCTTGCCATGATAGCTATTCATTGTGATAAAGTTATGAAAGACAATGGCACAAGTCAAATAAAAATCCATTTACCCAAGACTCAACTCATATGAGTAGAATTTTAAGTTTTAAAGTAAGCCTACGGCCTCATGCATATTGCTATCTTGATCTTGCCGGTGTAATTTTGATCCCAAATCAGTTTTATGAAAAAGCAAGAGAGGATCACACGGCAGACAGATATGCTATCCCTTATCGAACAGTGGCATGAAAGTGGAAAAACCCAACAGGTATTTTGCCAGGAACATGGCATGACGTTTTCGACATTTTATTATTGGCTCAAACGATATCGCCGGGGTATTGATGAAAGCAGCTTTCTGCCTGTTGAAATAAGTTCAGGATCTTATATTGAAATACGTTATCCGGGTGGAGTAATCTTGCAATTACCAGCAGCCATAAAGCTTACAGCACTTAAGCAACTATTAAACCTATGAGCTGATCTGAGATGTTTTCACTCAGCTCTACCTTCCGGTATTATTATTACAACTCTGTCACCGACATGCGTAAGGGCTTCGATGGTTTATGCGGACTGGTACATTCAGAGATAGGCCGCCGCCCGGTAAGCGGCGAGGTATTTATATTTGTGAATCATCAGAGGGACAAGATAAAACTGCTTCACTGGGAACAGGGAGGATTTGTGTTATACTACAAGCGACTTGAACGTGGAACTTTCGAGTTGCCAAGGGTCAGCTCCCAGGGGAAAACCTGCCAGATCAGCTGGTCATCACTGATGCTTATGGTTGAGGGTATTTCTATTGAAAAATACAAGCAAAGAAGGCGATATTTTATTAACAATTATCTTCCGGTATCTTAATAAAAACCGCTGAAAATATTAGGGTTACAGCGTGTTTTTTGTCATTTTTGCATCATGCAGAAAGGGCAGAAAACATACCAGTTAAACAATCCTGTTTCACAAGAAAAATACCTGCTTCTTAAAAAGGAAAATATTGAGTTATCTAAGAAGGTTGACTCGCTTACACAAGAACTTTTATTTTTCAAAAAGATAGCTGAAAATGTTACCAAAGTTGAGGCGGATCTTTTATATTATAAACAGGAACTTGCCCAGCTCAAGAGGATGATTTTTGGCAGTAAGAGTGAGAGGCATATTGGAGGTGATCCTTCGCAGTTAAACCTGGGACTCGATGTAGAGCCGGTAGAGCATACTGAGAAAGAAACAGAACAGATCACCTATACACGTAATAAAACAGATAATAAAAAAGGATCAGCCATACGCCTTGCCCTACCGTCACACCTTCATCGTGAAGAGCATATCATTGAACCAGTTGAAGATGTTACCGGAGCGAAGAAGATTGGTGAAGTTGTAACGGAAGTTCTTGAATATACTCCGGGCAAGTTTTACGTTGAGCGGTATGTTCGTCCAAAATATGTACTTCCCAAAGAGGAAAGAATCGTTATAGGAGAACTTCCCACTTTGCCAATACCAAGGGGCAATGCCGGAGCCGGACTGCTGGCACATCTGCTTATCAGTAAATTTGTTGATCATCTCCCTTTTTACCGGCAGGTACAGCAGTTTAAACGACAGGATATTGACATAGCAGAATCTACCATCAGCGGATGGTTTTCAGCTTCGTGCCGGTTACTGGAACCCTTATACGAGAGGTTGGTAAGCAGAGTACGCAGGAGCAGTTATCTGATGGCAGATGAGACACCGATACCAGTACAGACCAGGGATAAACCAGGCTCGACACACAAGGGTTATCACTGGGTTTATTATGCTCCGTTGGATAAGATGGTATGTTTTGATTACCGGAAAGGCAGGGGAAGAGATGGTCCGGAAGAGTTCCTTGAATCATTCCGGGGAATGCTTCAGACCGATGGTTACAATGCATATAGTATATATGAGAAGAGAGATGGCATAACCTTGTTTGGATGCATGGCTCATGCACGTAGAAAGTTCGAGCAGGCAAAAGAGAACGATCTGAAAAGAGCAGAATATGTCCTTGAACGTATGCAAAAGTTGTACATGACCGAGCGTGAAGCAAAGGAGAAAGGTATGTCATTTGAGCAGAGAAAAGAGCTGCGAGCAGAACAATCGCTCCCAGTACTTCAAGAACTGGAGAAGTGGATGAAAGAACAATTACCGGAAGTACTGCCAAAGAGTTCCATTGGTCAGGCAATAACTTACACCCTTGGATTATGGAACAGGTTAACAAGATATATCGACAACGGACAAGTCGAGATAGACAACAATCTCATTGAGAACAGTATCAGGCCGGTTGCAATTGGAAGAAAGAACTATCTCTTTGCCGGGTCACATGAGGCGGCACAGCAGGCAGCAATAATCTACTCATTCCTGGGAACCTGCAAAATCAATAATATTGAACCATACGGGTGGTTAAAAAATACTCTTCAACGAATCCCGGATCAATCAATCCAAAAACTGGACGAATTGTTACCGAGTTAATCGGTTTACTAAAAGCCATCGCTAAATATATAGAAGGCAGAAGCCGGAAGGCTTACATTAGATTATTCATTTTCATTGTTTTAAGTTTATGTATTTTAGAAAAATAACCACCAAGCAAAAGGTAAAGTCGGATGTGCTACTATCCAATACCAAGTAGGATGGTATTCCCTTGGATACTCAGGATCATCATTCCGGTGGAGCCGATCCTCTTTTTTCATATCGTCGGTTTTGGGCCTAAAATTATCTTGCCCAAATTGGGAAAACAATATGCATCAGACCGAAGGCTTACGTTTTAAAATATACAGAAATAATGTCCATCCGTTAATTTTAATTCTGGGTTGTTTTAAGAGGCGATGTCATTACCTATATCTCTAGTTTCCCAGTCTCAATAAAAAGTCCCAGAGCGAACCTGGTGAGGTCTGGTTGAGAATTTATCAAATAGCGGAAAAGCCAGTGCCTCTGACCACTTTTGGCCGGATTTTATTGACCACCTCAACTCGGAGTTAAATCTTTGTAATATAGTTTTGTGTGTAAAAGACAATCTGACTTGCTGAATGTGGCTATGGCTGCCGGTTTTTGCATATGATTATCAGCCCATGCTGAGTAAACTTTAAATCTATTTGTAAGGAAGGTTCATCTTCCTTGCAATCTCTTGAAATCGTGGGTCTTTCCTCAAGTTATCATAAAATGGTAAAAGGAGATAGGGAAGATTTGGGTCGTGTACTTCAAAGGCCTTTTGCAGCCATTTAATAGCTTTATCATTTTCACCAGCCTGTACATAAGTCTGTGCAATATCGCATGGATTCCAATATGAAGTTTTAAATCTTAATTCAGCTACCTTATTGTATGAAATCATCGCTCCCTTAAATCCCCCTTCAATGTAACCTTGTTCTAAGGCTTTAAAAAGTTCAGGATCGCTAATCTTGCATGTTGATTTCCAACATTCCAATGCTTCTTTATATTTTCCTTTCATGTAAAGAGCGTTCCCAAGCCCGCCTATGGCCATAACATTCCCTGGTTCAATTTTCAATGCATCCTGACATGCCTTGATAGCTTCATCGTACCTGCGCACAAAACATAAGTCAATTGCATACCAGTTAATTATCCAAGGATTCATCGGATCAAGCTTGAGGGCTATATCAATCTGTTCCATCGCTTCTTTCGGTCTTCCTAATATGTTCAGAAGATGTGAATAAGACATATGTGCTAATCCAAAGTTGGGATTAAGTGCAATAGCTTTCTTAAACGATGACTCAGCACCCTTCCAATCCCATAAAAACCATGTCTTTACGCCCCCAAGTGTATGTTGAACCTCAGCATTTGTACTGTCCAGTTCAAGGGCTTTCATAATTGCTGTCGTTCCATTGGGGCCGGCTTCGGCGGGTGGAACAAGTCCTATTTGCTGACGGGAACCCCATGCATTACAAATGCCAACATATGCAAGGGCATATCCCGGATCTATTTCTTTTGCCAAGTTAAAATAATGTAGTGCTGTATCCAGATCATTTGCAGTGAATTTGAACAGGTAAAAGTTACCTTTAAGATAATCCTTGTAAGCTTCCATATTCTTCGTTGGGATTTTCTCAATAAGCTTTTTTTCCTTAGGCGTGATTGATGCTTCTAATTGTTCTGCTATTGCCTGTGCAATCTGGCTTTGTATATTGAAATAATCTTTAGCTTCAGGATTTTCCTGCTCATAAGATTTCGCCCAGAGGTGACTTTCTTTTAATGCCCTGATTAATTGTACCCTTAGACGGAATTTATTTCCGGATTTTTGTCCCTCACCTTCAACTATATAATTAACCCCCAGTTTTTTTGCAATTTCTGGAATCGTTGGTTTATTTGGACCCTTATACTGGTCAGTAGATGTGCGTGAAAGAACCCTAAGATCTTTAACTGTCTGTAGATTGGTAAGCACCTCTTCCATAACGCCATCCATGAAGTATATGGTTGAATCATTTGAGCTGTCGTTTATAAAAGGGAGTACGGCAATAGATTTTTCAATTGATTTGGAAGAGTTAAACAATCTTGGAATGAAAAAATATCCAAGGACAATCAGTGCCAATATTATTCCAGATCCTATAAGGATTTTTGTTCGCAGATTCTTTGGCTTTTCAGGTTTTGCCTGAACTACATCTTTTAAAACTCCTTCATGCTTTTGTCCATATTGTGTTATTGCTGTTATAATCTCTTTTATCGCAAGTGCGACTTTATTTATTTGATTGCGATAGATGGTATGATTCAGATTGTCATGAGGATTATCTTCATTTGAACGAAGTGGTCTGTTTACTCCTGGTTCTTTATAAATAAAATCAATCCCACGAAATACTCCTCCTAATATTGATTCACAAAGTTTTGTGTCAGAAATATCCAGGTCATTTATACGAACAGGGAGCACTCTGCTTGTAACATTACCGTTAGGCAGTTTAACCTTTAATCCAAACTGATCCTGAGAAGCCAGTTCCACAAAGGCTTTGAACTCATGCTCCCAAGCGAATGACTTTGGATCACAATATGTTCGTGAAATGATAGGAATAAAGACCAGACACTTCAGTTTATCCTTCAGGGAGGCATCTACATCATGTGTTTCCAAAAGTCCATCATGAGGATTTATGTCGAAATAAACGCTGATCTCTTCCTTGAATGTCGATTCAAGTTCCGTCTTCAGTGCCTCGACAAACTCACTCACCCACCTGTCGCCTTTGTTGTCCTTCTGGCGGTAGCTGATGAAGATGTCATATGCGTAACCTGGAATTATGCCTGCCATTATAGCTATTCATTGTGATAAAGTTACGAAAGACAACAGTGCAAGTCAAATAAAAATCCATTTACCAAGACTTGACTCAGCTAGATTAAATCATAGGCTTAACCATAAAATGAAATCCAGTCAATATGTCAATTTTTATTCTGGGTCGTTTTAAGAGGCGATGACATTACATCTCTAGCTTCCCAGTCTCAATAAAAAGTCCCAGAGCGAACCTGGTGAAGTCTGGTTGAGAATATATCCAAATAGAATAGAAATTAACAAGAATAGTCCATAGTGCAGAAAAATCCCCATTTTGATATAAATGGCAGTAGTCTGGCTGGTAGTGCGAAAGAGAGGATAGCTTTAATCTGCTGCCGGCAGCAGTTTTGATCACTGACAACAAATCTTCCAAGAATAGTTCATGCATCTTCTCAAAGCAAAATGTTTCAATCAATTAATATTTATTTGACTTCTGCTATATTCTGGTGTTACTTGCATTAATTATTTGATTATCTCTTTTTTAGTCTTACATATTAACCAAAACAAAAAAAATGAAAAAAACTTACTTAACAATCGCAATTGCCGTATTCCTGCTAATTTGTTTTAACAGGATACAGGCACAAACAACGCAGACAAAACTCAATCAGGTTGAGTTGATGAAGCAGTTAATTGGAAATTGGAAATCTGATCCTTTTCAGGATTCAGTATGGATAGGAGAATGTAAACCATATGGTAAAGGACTGGAATGGACTTCTAAGACAATGGTTAAAGATAAGGCTGTAAGGGAAGGCAAAGCGTTGATGGGCTATGATAAAAATAATGATAAACTCATCGAGTGTGACATAAACTGGAAAAAGCGGGTATATTGACCATGTATTCGCAATGCAAAGTGACCACCGGATCGCAGATTAAATTGACCACCCCTTCTTCGCTCTTCCTTTAGTAATTCTTATCACAGTCGTTTGGGTTTAAAACAAATTTACATATTTTCTTCTACGTTTTGATATTCCTTCTGATTTTTAAGTGTTTGTTTACGTCTTAATGACTCTCCCATAAGTTCTATCCTGTGTGCATCGTGGACAAGACGGTCCAGGATTGCGTCAGAGATTGTCTTTTCTCCAATAACATCATACCATTCTTTAACAGGTAACTGTGATGTAATGATGGTAGAGTGTTTCCCGTGCCTGTCTTCAATGATCTCCATGAGGGATGATCGGCTCTGGCTATCAAGCGGCTGGATTCCGAAGTCATCGAGGATAAGAAGATCCTGCTTTTCTATGCGTGCTATTTCTCTTATGTAAGAACCATCAGCTTTTGTCATCTTCAGCTTGGCAAAGAGTTTTGTTGCATTCGCGTAATAAACCTTGTAGCCAAGCGTGCATGCCTGATTACCAAGTGCTGAAGCAAGATAGCTCTTGCCTATTCCTGTGCTCCCGGTAATAAGGATGTTTTCTCCGTTATGGATGAACTTGCATTCAGCAAAGCGAAGTACCTGATTTTTTTCCAGGTTGCGGTCCACATCGAAGTGAAGCTGCTCAACACTGGCATTGTAACGGAAGCGTGCGTTTCGTATTTGTCTCTCGATACGCCGGTTGTTGCGATCATCCCATTCTGCTTCGATAAGAAAGGATATCATTTCATCGACAGTAAGCTTCGCCAGCCGGCCGTCTTCGATACTTAACCTAAAAGCATTGGCCATTCCATAAAACTTGAGTTGTCTCATTTTTTGCAAGATTGTGTCATTCATTTCGTTTGATTTTTTAGTTTAACAAGTTATAAAGGATCACCCGCCGTGGTGCCATGGCAGGAGATCCTGAAGTGAACTATTTGTAATATGCTTTCCCGCGGATATTACCATGCAGGGGCATTATCTTTCCTCCCTCCTCGGTATCGTCAGGTAACTGGTCCATCTTTCGTTCTATGATAGTTTTAATGGTCATATAGCTATAGTCACGATAAAGTAATGCTCTGCGACATGCTCTATCCAGACGCTCATTACCTACCTTTGAGGCAAAGTTCAGTATCCCCTGGCAGGAACGATAAGCCTGTTCCGGGTGCTGTCGTTTTTCAAGTAAATTAATGATGTACTGCCGGGTGTCTGCTCCTACATTTGCAGCTCGTTCGATAAACTTCTCCGGTGTCCAGTCAGTCATGAACCGGTTTTTATAGGCCATGTGTTCATCCACGGTGATATACCTGTAGGGTGTCCTATCGCGTTTATGATGGGCAATGCGCTCATACCTGTAAAACACCTCTACGTCTGTCTGGCTATAGAAGATATTTACCTTTTTCCCAATATACGAGTAGGGTACACTGTAATAGTTCTTGTCTTCTGCCAGGCATACATAGTTGTTTTTCATCACTGTTGCCACCTTTTTCCGTTTCAGATCATAGCGTCGCAGTGGTAATGACTGAAGCTCCTGCTTTTCAACTTCTTCAAACAGCTGGCGCCTGCTATATGGCCGGTTCTTCATAAGCCGGTTATTATGTTCTTCCAATGCCTCCAGTATCGCGTTGTTTAGTTCTTCCAGGGAAGTGAATACCCGGTCACTAACTGCTGCATAAATGGTCCTGTAAATGATTTTAACTGCACCTTCTACCAATGCTTTATGTTTTGGTTTATAGGGGCCTGCCGGTAAAGCCGCCATGTTGTAATGCAGGATAAAGTCACTGAACGCTTCATTAAGAGTTGGTTCATACTTACTGCTCTTTATTACTGCGGACTTTAAATTGTCGGTCACGATGGCCTGCGGTGCTCCACCAAAGTAATGAAGCGCATTCTCACAGGAGGTGATGAAGTCTTCCTTCTGCTGTGTGTAGGATGCTTCCACATAGGTAAGCTGGCTTGCCCCGAGGATGGCAGTAAATACTTCCATATTCTTTATTTCTCCCGTAGCATCATTAACTATCTGCAGATGTGCTCCTGCATAATCCACATACATCTTATCCCCGGCCTTGTGCTCAACGTGCATCACCGAGTTCACATGCTTTGACCATGCATTATAATGGTTCCGGAACTGCGTTTCCCGGTAGCCATCAGGATGCGTTTCATAATATCTTCTCCATACGCTCTCCCTGGTTACCCCCTTACGCTTAAGCGCCTTCTCCACTTCCGGGAAGATCGCTATCAGATCCTGTAGGCGCTTTACTGGCTCTTTCTGCTCCCTGATTGAGAACAGTTGCTCCAACTCGCTGTCGCTCATTTTTTCCAGTTCTTCCAGCGGCCTGTTCATGGCAATATACTGCCGGATGTACTTCTTTACCGTGTTGCGTGTTACACCGGCCTTCTCGCTGATGGTTCTCTTGCTGACACCCTGGGTGTACAGACGAAGAATGCTTTTGATTTTTGTCATTTTTATCAAATTATTTGACATGATTAAAAAATATTGAACAGGTCAACATTAATCAATCATGTCCATAAACGGCTTGATAAAAACTATAAAAGAAGGTGGTCAAACTGTTCCGCGGAAGTGTGGTCGGTTTACTCCGCGTAGGCGGGTCAGAAAACCCCGCGATTAGGTGGTCTTTTTAATTTGCGATTGGGTGGTCAATTTGTCCGTTTTTTCCATTCAAAGAGGAAATCAGTGTTTATTTTGATATCAATCCTCATGACGGACTGTTGGAAACTCATGTCGTAGATGCTTCACTTAAAGATAAGTTGAAGTGTTTGATATTTGTACCGATCATATCTCAAACCTATTGTGATTCAAAAAGTTTTGCTTGGCAGCTTGAATTTTGTGCATTTAACAAACTGGCAAAGGAAGATCAGTTCGGAAGGGATATCAGACTTTCGAGTGGAAATGTAGCCAGCAGGATATTACCTATTAAGATTCATGATCTTGATCCTGAAGATAAAACCCTTCTTGAAAATGAACTGGGTGGAGTACTCCGCTCTATCGAGTTTATCTATAAATCAGCCGGAGTTAATAGACCTTTAAACCCGTCGGATAATCCTGATAAAAATCTCAATAAAACTTATTATCGTGATCAGATCAATAAGGTTGCAAACGCTGTAAAAGAGATTATTACAGCTATAAAGAAACATAATCAACATGAAGAAGAAGTTACAAAAGATGTAGTTAAAGCAAAACCTGAAAAGGCAAAGAATCTTAAACAAAAAATCATCATTGCATTTGTTATAATACTTGCACTTATTGTTCTTGGCTATTTCTTAATCCCAAAACTTAATAATTCAAAAAAACAGCTAGAAAAATCAATTGCTGTTCTGCCATTCATAAATGACAGCCATAATGATTCTACAGCTTACTTCATGGATGGTGTCATGGAGGAGATACTTACCAATCTGCAAACAGTTAAGAATCTCAGGGTTATTTCCCGCGCTTCCGTTGAACGATACAGAAAACTAACCAAATCCATTCCAGAAATCGCAAAGGAGCTGGGGGTGAATTACATTATGGAAGGTAGCGGACAAAAGTCCGGAAATAAATTCCGTCTCAGGGTGCAATTAATCAGGGCATCTCAAGAAGGTCATCTCTGGGCAAAGTCTTATGAACAGGAAAATCCGAGTGCTAAAGATTATTTCAGTATACAAAGCCAGATTGCACAGGCAATAGCAGAACAATTAGAAGCGGCAATCACGACAAAGGAAAAAAAGCTTATTGAGAAAATACCGACAGAGAATCTGGAAGCATATAAGGATTATCTGAAGGGCCAGTTCTATTTGAAAATGAGAGAATTCACTGCGAATGATTTTGATACAGCAATGCATTATTTTAATCTTGCAAAAGAAATAGACCCAAAATATGCTCTTGCATACTCTGGCATTTGTGATGTATGGGAATTTCGTCAGCAATTAGGACTTGTTCCAACTGCTGAGGCAGGACCTCAAGCAATGAACGCTATAATGAAAGCCCTTGAACTTGACAGTACAAGCGCCGAGGTTCAATTAGCACTTGGGGGTCAAAAGACCTATACATTATGGGATTGGAAGGGTGCTGAGTCAGCAGATAAGAAAGCTATTACACTTAATCCCAACTATGGACAAGCATATTCAGGCTATTCCCACCTTCTGAACATCTTGGGAAGACCGAAAGAAGCAATGGAACAGATTGAGATAGCCCTCAAGCTTGATCCTATGAATCCTTTCATAATAACATTTTATGGGATCGACTTGTTTATTGTACACAAGTATAATGAAGCTATTAAAGCATACAATGATGCAATGAAAATTGAACCAGGGTATGCTTTGGCCTCTGGAAATCTTGTATACTCTCTTATCATGAAGGGAAAGTACAAGGAAGCATTGGAATGTTGGAAATCAAATTGCACCGATGATCCTGAACTTGCCAAAGCTTTAGAACAAGGCTACATTGTAGGCGGATTTAAGGGAGCGATGATTTCATACAATAAGGTAGCTGAATTGAGATCAAAAACTTCATTTTGGAGTCCATTTGATATTGCACAGACCTATGCAATAGCTGGTGAAAATGAAAAAGCTATTAAATGGCTGCAAAAGGCCTTTGAAGTACACGAACCAGCTCTTCCCTATCTCCTTTTTCCGACATTTGACAATTTGAGGGAAGACCCAAGATTTCAAGAGATTGCAAGGAAGATGAACCTGCCTTACAAATAGATTTATAGGTCGCTTAGTTTTTGGTTGATAATCAGATGATGATTACAGTAAAAAATGGTCTGCTTTAAGCAATAGAGTGCTATTTTCAAAAAGGAGTGGACATCTGGACTATATTTGGTCAGATGATTAATAGCTCCAAAATAAAAAAGTATTTAAGCTGAAGAATGGTGTTAATTACCACCGACCTTTGTTTTAATTTAAACGGATTGTCGTGTAATTTTTATGACATAATTTCCCCAGACCTCACCAGGCTGATTCTGGTCAACTCTGGTTGAGTTTAAAGTGGATTAAATAGCCAGAAGGTTGGCCAAAGATGATCTATCAATGGCGACCTTAGAACATGGTTAAATAGGAATTTTACTTATTGTAGTGGAATTAGGAACGGAGAATTAAGAAAACCAGTTGACTTTTTAAATTCTTTTGGTTATCTTTTATTAGATATGTTAATCCAAGAGAAATTTCAAGTCAAGCAAATGAAGGTAGCAAGTGAAGAAATACAGGTTAAGAATGGTATCGATTTTCACCTACCTGTTTGTTTAAATTTAAACGGTTTTAATAGCTGGAACCTTCCAAAACCTGGCGTAAACCTGGCACATTGGAAAAAGTGTGAGTGTGAGAGTGAGTCTTGAAAAAACAGAATGAGAGTGTTCACAGCCTCACTGGCTCTCGCTCTCACTCTCGCTCTGTTTTATG
>CAWBNA010000016.1:0-35770 GCA_963789985.1 uncultured Bacteroidales bacterium
ATTGACCACCCAATCGCAAATTAAAAAGACCACCTAATCGCGGGGTTTTCTGACCCGCCTACGCGGAGTAAACCGACCACACTTCCGCGGAACAGTTTGACCACCTTCTTTTATAGTTTTTATCAAGCCGTTTATGGACATGATTGATTAATGTTGACCTGTTCAATATTTTTTAATCATGTCAAATAATTTGATAAAAATGACAAAAATCAAAAGCATTCTTCGTCTGTACACCCAGGGTGTCAGCAAGAGAACCATCAGCGAGAAGGCCGGTGTAACACGCAACACGGTAAAGAAGTACATCCGGCAGTATATTGCCATGAACAGGCCGCTGGAAGAACTGGAAAAAATGAGCGACAGCGAGTTGGAGCAACTGTTCTCAATCAGGGAGCAGAAAGAGCCAGTAAAGCGCCTACAGGATCTGATAGCGATCTTCCCGGAAGTGGAGAAGGCGCTTAAGCGTAAGGGGGTAACCAGGGAGAGCGTATGGAGAAGATATTATGAAACGCATCCTGATGGCTACCGGGAAACGCAGTTCCGGAACCATTATAATGCATGGTCAAAGCATGTGAACTCGGTGATGCACGTTGAGCACAAGGCCGGGGATAAGATGTATGTGGATTATGCAGGAGCACATCTGCAGATAGTTAATGATGCTACGGGAGAAATAAAGAATATGGAAGTATTTACTGCCATCCTCGGGGCAAGCCAGCTTACCTATGTGGAAGCATCCTACACACAGCAGAAGGAAGACTTCATCACCTCCTGTGAGAATGCGCTTCATTACTTTGGTGGAGCACCGCAGGCCATCGTGACCGACAATTTAAAGTCCGCAGTAATAAAGAGCAGTAAGTATGAACCAACTCTTAATGAAGCGTTCAGTGACTTTATCCTGCATTACAACATGGCGGCTTTACCGGCAGGCCCCTATAAACCAAAACATAAAGCATTGGTAGAAGGTGCAGTTAAAATCATTTACAGGACCATTTATGCAGCAGTTAGTGACCGGGTATTCACTTCCCTGGAAGAACTAAACAACGCGATACTGGAGGCATTGGAAGAACATAATAACCGGCTTATGAAGAACTGGCCATATAGCAGGCGCCAGCTGTTTGAAGAAGTTGAAAAGCAGGAGCTTCAGTCATTACCACTGCGACGCTATGATCTGAAACGGAAAAAGGTGGCAACAGTGATGAAAAACAACTATGTATGCCTGGCAGAAGACAAGAACTATTACAGTGTACCCTACTCGTATATTGGGAAAAAGGTAAATATCTTCTATAGCCAGACAGACGTAGAGGTGTTTTACAGGTATGAGCGCATTGCCCATCATAAACGCGACAGGACACCCTACAGGTATATCACCGTGGATGAACACATGGCCTATAAAAACCGGTTCATGACTGACTGGACACCGGAGAAGTTTATCGAACGAGCTGCAAATGTAGGAGCAGACACTCGGCAGTACATCATTAATTTACTTGAAAAACGACAGCACCCGGAACAGGCTTATCGTTCCTGCCAGGGGATACTGAACTTTGCCTCAAAGGTAGGTAATGAGCGTCTGGATAGAGCATGTCGCAGAGCATTACTTTATCGTGACTATAGCTATATGACCATTAAAACTATCATAGAACGAAAGATGGACCAGTTACCTGACGATACCGAGGAGGGAGGAAAGATAATGCCCCTGCATGGTAATATCCGCGGGAAAGCATATTACAAATAGTTCACTTCAGGATCTCCTGCCATGGCACCACGGCGGGTGATCCTTTATAACTTGTTAAACTAAAAAATCAAACGAAATGAATGACACAATCTTGCAAAAAATGAGACAACTCAAGTTTTATGGAATGGCCAATGCTTTTAGGTTAAGTATCGAAAACGGCCGGCTGGCGAAGCTTACTGCCGATGAAATGATATCCTTTCTTATCGAAGCAGAATGGGATGATCGCAACAACCGGCGTATCGAGAGACAAATACGAAACGCACGCTTCCGTTACAATGCCAGTGTTGAGCAGCTTCACTTCGATGTGGACCGCAACCTGGAAAAAAATCAGGTACTTCGCTTTGCTGAATGCAAGTTCATCCATAACGGAGAAAACATCCTTATTACCGGGAGCACAGGAATAGGCAAGAGCTATCTTGCTTCAGCACTTGGTAATCAGGCATGCACGCTTGGCTACAAGGTTTATTACGCGAATGCAACAAAACTCTTTGCCAAGCTGAAGATGACAAAAGCTGATGGTTCTTACATAAGAGAAATAGCACGCATAGAAAAGCAGGATCTTCTTATCCTCGATGACTTCGGAATCCAGCCGCTTGATAGCCAGAGCCGATCATCCCTCATGGAGATCATTGAAGACAGGCACGGGAAACACTCTACCATCATTACATCACAGTTACCTGTTAAAGAATGGTATGATGTTATTGGAGAAAAGACAATCTCTGACGCAATCCTGGACCGTCTTGTCCACGATGCACACAGGATAGAACTTATGGGAGAGTCATTAAGACGTAAACAAACACTTAAAAATCAGAAGGAATATCAAAACGTAGAAGAAAATATGTAAATTTGTTTTAAACCCAAACGACTGTGATAAGAATTACTAAAGGAAGAGCGAAGAAGGGGTGGTCAATTTAATCTGCGATCCGGTGGTCACTTTGCATTGCGAATACATGGTCAATATACCCGCGTTTTCCATAAAAGTCAAGTGGAGCCGGAAAATTTAAATTTGACCAGATGGTATTTTAAGTTTTAAACTCAGATGCAAAGGCCAGAGTGATTGACCACATTCAGCCGGTCAGATTGTCTTTAACATACAAAAGTACATTACAAGTATTTAACTCCGACTTGAGGTGGTCAATATAATCCGGCCAAAAGAGGGCAGGGACACTGGCTTTCCTACTCTCTGGCCAGAATTGGTTAAGGTCACTGGCTTTCTTATCATAAATCTGTTCAGATCCATTAACCATTTTTACCATCAAAATACGTTTTGAGTATAAATCAAGTTAATGTGACTTTTTAATTTATCAGTTCTCCTTTCTTTGCAATTTTTGTAAATAAACCGCACTATCTTTTAGTTTGTCCATTTCCATTTCTACAAAAATGTTTTTTACACCTCCTATTTTTGCTGCTTTAAAAAACTCTTTCCAATCCATTATACCTTGTCCAACAGGTACTTCTTTTTTATCAGCAGTCCAATCTGATAAGTGAGATGAAATAAATCGTTTTGGATATTTCTTGAAATAACTCGAAGCTTCATACCCCAGGTTAATCACTTCTGTTTGAAACTGCATCTTCACAAGTTCCGGATCAAAACTTTCCATCAAAACATCGTAGATCAGTTTTCCGTCAATTGTGGCGAATTCAAAATCGTGGTTGTGAAAACCAGCCTGCATGCCTGCTCTTTTGATTTTCTCTGCTGCTTTATTTAGTTTTTCTGCGGCATCCTGATAATCCTTAATTATCGCGGTTTTCGGTAAAAAGAAAGTCGAACATATCATCTGACTCAAGCCTAACTGCTGTGCAAAATCAATAATCTCATTCAGTTTATCCTCCCGGAATTCTGAATATAAAAAATGACAACTGGGGCACGTAAGACCTGCATCAATAATTGTCTTCTTTATGTCCGCAACTTTCATTTTCAAAAACACTCCAAAACCGATGAACGCATACCCTTGTGGTGAGCACATCTCACAAATTTCATAACCTTCATCCGCTAGCATTTTTAACGTGCCTGCAATATCTTTCGATAGCTCTTTTATTATCGGGAATGTCTGAAAGCCAATTGGAATTTTTTCAGCTTTTGCTTGTGAAAGAACTTGTGCAGGTAAACGTGTCAAGGCTAAAGCACCCCCTACACCAATTGCTGCTTTCGATATAAATTCCCTGCGATTTATTTTTTTCATAATTAATTCGTTTAAATAATGTTCAAAGATTATCTGCATCGAATTTACTAATTCTCAGATCTGCCAATAAGCAGCTCGCTTGAATATTCCAATATTCTCTTGATCAAGTCTTACGAAGGTGAAGATGAAACATAATGGTTTTCATCTTCGCCCTTCTTTATCCAATCAAATTGTATTTATATCCCAACCTGACCTATAATCGCGTTTCAAGTATTTGTTTGCTTCATCCGAGTTGGAGATTTTAACATTTACAGCATCATAATATAAAACCTTGTTTGATCTTAATGCTACTGCATATAAATTTACAGCCTCGGTTAAATATTCTGCTTCAGGGAAATTACCAGGATATTGTTTGCCTGTTTTCACTGCCTGCACAAATAGAGGTAATGCTCCTGAGGCTTTTTGCTCCTGTTCTTTTCGATCATTGTTGCTTGTAGCTGGTGCTTCTGCCTTTTTACCGGAAATGATTTGCGGATTTTGAACATTAGGCCCTGCTAAAATCTTTCCAATGTCGCCAACAAACATCAATCCTTCTTCAGATAATCCTTTCCCATCTTTTGTTAATTCATCAGGTATAGACGGACTCATTCCTCCATCATACCAATAAAGATCAATAGGGCCTCGATTTCCATTTGACGGATATTTAAACCGCACAGTACTCGCTAGGGGGAATGAAAAATTATTGTTTACACGGAAAGGAACAACACCTTTGAAATCCACGAAATGGCTGGGATGAGGTTCAACAACAGTTGGAGAAGTTAATTGCAATGCGTTGAAAACAGTCCATAAACTGTAATGTCCCATATCAGCCATAGCACCGCCTCCGAAATCATACCAGCCTCTGAATACCATATTTGTATAGCTGGGATGATATGGGCGCTCTGCTTCGGGCCCAAGCCAAAGATCCCAATCAAGACCTTCAGGTAAAGGAGGATTATCTGCAGGCATTGTGAGGTATTGCGGCCATACGGGACGATTGGTCCAATTATGTACTTCTTTCAAATTTCCTATAACACCTGCATTTATCCATGCCATTACCGTCTCCATTGAACCATTTGAATCCCATGGAATAAGATGTGTTATTACATTGTTATTTTTACGCGCCAAATCAATCACCTGTTTGCCCTCCATTAAACGATTCGAAAGAGGTTTGTGCACTAGAACATGCTTACCTCTTTTTATAGCTGCAGCAGCTAGCACACCATGTAAATGATCAGGTGTCATTATTTTAATGGCGTCAAGATCCTTTTCTTTCTCCAGCAGTTCACGTGCATCGGCGTAGGAATTGCAGCCTTTAAATGTTTTGTTTTGGGCCACATTCCCGTAATATGTTTCCACTATGTATTTACCGTTTTCCCTGCCACCAGGTATCAAATTATCTCCGCCTGGATTCCAATCCGGTTTATTAAGGGCTTTTCGTATTTCAAACTTTAACCAATCTGGAGCCCAGTCTCTATAACCTCTTGCTTCTTTGTTAGGATCGCAAACAGCCACAAGTTGGATCTCAGGAACAGCGAGCATTAGCAGCAATTCTCTTATGCCTTGTGTGCCTATACCAATGTATGCTAAGTTGATTTTATCACTTGGCGGGATATAATTTTTCCCACCTAACACATATCTTGGTACAATCGTAAAACCCAAAGCAGCTGTAGCAGTTACTTCAACAAATCTTCTCCGGTCCATTCCGGTTTTTTTTTCATTTTCATTGCTAGTGTCCTCTTTATCAGGAGAAGCTGGAGCGATAGTAGTTTTTGAATCTTTTTTCATAGCCAATAATATTTTGAAGTGAAGGAGTACCGGTTACCAGAAAAAGTTATATCGATCATTCATTTATTTATACTTATCGTTTATTTATTATTTCAATTACTTTATACAAACACCTTCCGCATCAAACATACCAATCAAACCGCCTGTTGCGTGGTCTTTATCTTTATTTTGTCAGGGCGATAATAACATCATAACTTTGGCCCCTGAAGTAACCCGTGACCGCAATTTTGTTTTGTTCAATAGTAGATATCCTTGAAATTTCTGTATATTTTTAATCTGGACGAGCCCAGTGGTAAATCATTCTTTTCTTCAAAGATAAAAACAATTTAAAATCCACTCCATGTTCTTTAAATCAGCAATGAAACTGAAAAATCCAGTGAGACTGAGCACCAAAGACCGGAATAACATAAGCATATCATTCCGGTGATCGTCGAGCATTTTATTCCGGGGCATAAATATCACTATCAGTGCAAAAGCCAGAAGCCATGACCATATTCAGCCAGTCAGATTGTCTTTAACACACAAAACTATATTACAAAGATTTAACTCCGACTTGAGGTGGTCAAAATAATCCGGCCAAAAATGATCAGGGGCACTGGCTTTTCAACTATTTGGATATATTCTCAACAGGACTTCACCAGGTTCGCTCTGGGACTTTTAATTGAGGCTGGGAAGCTAGAGATATAGGTAATGACATCGCCTCTTAAAACGACCAAGAATTAAAATTAACGGATGGACGGTATTTCTGTATATTTTAAAACTTAAAATTCTACTCATATGAATTGAGTCTTAGATAGATGGATTTTTATTTGACTCGTGCCATTGTCTTTCATAACTTTATCACAATGAATAGCTATCATGGCAAGCATAATTCCAGGTTATGAATATGACATCTTCATCAGCTACCGACAGAAGGACAACAAAGGCGACAGGTGGGTGAGTGAGTTTGTCGAGGCACTGAAGACTGAACTTGAATCGACATTCAAGGAAGAGATCAGCGTTTATTTCGATATCAATCCGCACGATGGACTTCTGGAGACTCATGATGTAGATGCCTCCCTGAAGGATAAACTGAAGTGTCTGGTCTTTATCCCAATTATATCTCAGACCTATTGTGATTCAAAAAGTTTTGCATGGCAGCACGAGTTTTGTGCCTTTAATAAACTGGCAAAGGAAGATCAGTTTGGAAAAGATATCAAACTCGCCAGTGGAAATGTAGCCAGCAGAATACTTCCAATAAAGATCCATGATCTCGATCCAGAGGATAAAACCCTTCTTGAAGATGAACTGGGAGGTGTGCTTCGGTGCATTGAGTTTATTTATAGATCAGCAGGTGTTAACCGACCTCTGAGAGCAAATGAGGATCATCCTCAAGATAACCTCAATAAAACTTACTATCGTGATCAGATCAACAAGGTTGCCAACGCGGTAAAAGAGATTATTAAAGCATTAGAAAGATATAATCAAAAGGAAGGAGTAGTCCCAAAAGAGGTTGTTAGAGCAAAATCAGAAAAGCCAAAAAAGCTCTACCTAAAAACTATTATTGTGTCTTTTTTTATTTTGGCAGTTTTAGTATTGGGGTGGTTCCTTATTCCTAGACTATTGAAATCTTTTAAATCAGTAGAAAAATCAATTGCGGTATTACCTTTTAAAAATGACAGTCCTAATGATTCAACCACTTACTTCATGGATGGTGTCATGGAGGAGATACTTACTAATCTGCAAACAGTTAAAGATCTCCGAGTTATCTCACGGACTTCAGTTGAACAATACAGAAAACAAGCTAAATCTATTCCTGAAATCGCTAAAGAACTGGGTGTTAATTATGTTGCTGAAGGAAGCGGACAAAAATATGGCAACACGTTTCGCCTGAATGTACAATTAATCAGGGCATCTAAAGAAAGCCATCTCTGGGCAAAATCATACGAGAAGGAAATAAAGGATGTAAAAGACATATTCAGTATACAAAGCGAGATTGCACAAACAATAGCAACACAATTAGAGGCAGTAATAACACCTCAGGAAAAATTTCTAATTGAAAAATCACACACCACAAACCTAGAAGCTCATGATGCTTATCTTAAAGGTGAATTCTACCGGAAAAGATGGACTAAAAATGACTTGGAGACTGCAATGAAATATTATAATATTGCTCTGGAGAAAGATCCTAAGTATGCTCTAGCTTATAACGGTATTGCTTGGGTCTGGGCTTTTTCTTCTGAAATGGCTTATGTATCTTCATCTGAAGCACAACCCAAAGAATATGCTGCTTTAATGACTGCCCTAAAACTCGATAGTACTCTTGCCGAGGTCCATTGTGGGCTTGCCCTTTACAAGAACTATACAGAATGGGATTGGAAGGGTGGTGAAGCGGAATATCAAAAAGCTATAAGAATTAATCCCAATTATGCAGAAGCACGCGCTTTATATTCAGAATTCCTACTTATAGTGGGACGTTCAAAGGAAGAAATGCAAAAACAAATCGAGCTTGCACTTAAAATTGACCCATATGACCCACAGATTAAAAGTTTATATGCTATTGATTTATTATTTCAGCAACAATATAATGATGCTATCACTGTCAGTCATGAAGCTATTAAAATAGATCCTACAAATTCTGCTGGATTGACAGCTTTAATGTTATCTCTGCATATGGCAGGCAGGTATGATGAAGCATTGGAACAATGGAAGACAAACTATAAAGAAGGCTATCCTGGTCTTGTTCATGCTTTTGACCAGGGCTATGCAAAAGCAGGATATATCGGAGCACTAAGCCTTGAAGCTGATACCCTTGTTGCTCAATCAAAAACTGCAAATGTTAGTCCAGCCGACCTTTCTTGGCTTTATGCATGCTCAGGTAATAAGGAGCGAGCTTTAGATTATTTGGAACGTGGTTTCGAAGTACATGATATGAATGTGACTCTTTTAAAATTGCCAATATTTGACTGTCTGCACAACGAACCTCGATATCAGGCTTTATGCAAGAAGATGAACCTTCCAATTAAATAGAATTGATCCTATAATTAAGTTTCTCTAATAGGTTACTAATCAACCACTAAAAGTATTGGAATTACCTGCATAATACATTCGGATCCTATTTGCTCGTCACCGTATTTGATAATCCAATCTTTGCCTAACAAATCATAATTAAAATAGACTGCCAGCCACTTGACTTTGGTATCAGCATAGTTTAATTTTACGTATGCATTAATATACCTAAGCTTATTAGCCTGTAGATCCAATGAACGCGAAGGTTATTGGAGTGAAAATAAAAGAAGGATAGTAATCCACATAGCATAAGTGTAGTATCGTTGAATTAATTATCCTTTTACATAAATTAAATGAACAATTTTTAAGTACCCAGATTCGGGGACTTTTCTCATTTTGAAAAAAATCCGTCAGTTTAATTCTAATAATCTTTTCTTATTATTTAATCCTAAATTACATGAAGAAACTATCGCTATTGATCTTTTTGTTTGTGGTTGGTGTATCCACGACACTATTTGCCCAAACAAGGGTCATTAAAGGCAAGGTTACCTCTGCAGGAGAAGGGCCAATATCCGGAGCTACGGTTCAGGTCAAAAGTACCACTATTGGTGCTGTAACTGATTCAAATGGAAATTATTCTCTTAGCGCACCGAAGGATGCTACCACTTTGATTTTCTCCTATGTCGGGATGAAAAAGCAGGAGGTTGAAATTGCCGGTCGTACAGTAATTGATGTTATAATGGAATCTGACATTCTAAGTTTGCAGGAAGTTGTTGTTACAACTGGTTATGGCATAAAACGAGCTCCTAAAAGTACTTCATCATTAACCCAGGTTGTATCAGGTGATAAACTGAATGAAGTTCGTCAGACTGACGTTAATAATGCACTAGCCGGTAAAATCTCAGGGATTCAGCTCCGTGGTCAGTCCTCTTTAGCTCTTGATCGTACAGGCTCTGTCAGGTTGCGTGGTGACGAAGGCTTCAGTACCGGTTCACAGATCCTTTATGTTGTTGACGGAACTGTACTTCCAAACTCCAGCGACCTTAACCTGGACGACATTGAAGACATCAGTGTTCTTTCTGGTCCAAGTGCCAGCGCAATTCTTGGTTCTCAGGGTGCTAACGGAGCCATAATTATTACCACCAAGAAAGCTAAAATGATTGGTGAAAAGTCAATGGGAATTGAAGTTAATACAGGAGTATTGACATCTTCATTATATATATTACCTGAATTTCAGAATGATTATGCCGGCGGCAATATATCCGTTATGAATAAATATTCTTGGAAACCTGGTGATCCGGTCGAGTGGAAACCTCTTGATGGCAAATACTACCCTAATTATTCAGACGATAGCAGCTGGGGGCCAAGAATGCAAGGTCAGGAGTATATTCCATGGTATTCCTGGTATCCGGGAACAAAATATACAGGAACAACAGCCAAATTAGTTCCTCAGCCGAATAATGTAAAAGACTTCTATGACAGAGGCTGGACCTACAATAACAATATTGCATTCTCTAAAGTGGGTGATAGTTATAATATTCGTGCTGTTGTAGGAAATGTTGATGTTAAAGGTAATATTCCAGAATCATCTTTGAATAAAACAACTTTTGCTTTAAAAGCTTCTTATGATCTGACCAAAAAACTAACTTTTGCCGCTAATGTAAACTTCTTTACAACATTAACCAATGGGCAATTTAATGATGCTTTTGCTAATCAGACTTCAGGTTCATTCAATCAATGGTTTCACAGAGATCTTGATATGAATATTATGCGGGAACTGAAGAATCTGCGAACTTCTGATGGTATTTATGCAAGCTGGAATCATAACGACCCGACTGCATGGGATCCTGCAAACCCAAAACTTTTCTATGCAGCTAATTATTGGTACAATTATTATACTTATTTCGATCTTATCAGACAACCTTCAAGATCAGACCGCCTTTTTGGTGATATATCTCTGAATTATAAGATAATGGAAGGTCTTTCTATAAAACTTACATACCGCAGGCAGCAGAATAATACGTGGGATGAAGAGATGTATTCAACAGACTTGTTTGAAAGCCAGACACAGGCTACGGGTTATCAGCCAAAGAATAAAGGGTATTATTCTTCGTCAACAAGTTATTCAGACCGTGAGAACTTTGAAAGCCTTTTATCTTACTCAAAACAGATAAGCAATTTCAAAATCAATGCAAACATAGGGTCTGACTTTTTCAATGCTATTTCAAGGTCGAACTCTGAAAATACAGTTAATGGTTTAATTGTTCCAAATCTGTACACAATATCTAATTCGAAAGATCAGCCAAATATTGTTGTTGGAAAATCATCACAGAAGTACAGGGCTATCTTTGCCCGTGGGGATGTCGGTTACAGAGATTTCCTTTTTGGTGAGTTTACTCTACGCAATGACTGGTTTTCAGAACTACCTCCATCAAATAATTCCGTCCTTTCAAAATCGTTCGGAGCTTCTTTTATATTCAGTGATCTTTTAAAACTCTCTTTCCTTGATTTTGGGAAAGTCCGCGCCTCATGGGGCGAAATTCCGACTACGATCGGAGTATATTCATATCCTGGGTTCAATTACAGTATCGGTCAGTATCAGTGGAATGGTAATTTACTGATCAGTACACCCGATCAGCTGGTTGACCCGAATATCCATGGTGAAGTTAAGACCCAGAAAGAAGTTGGACTAGAATTGAGGTTTTTCAGGAATAAAGTCGGAATTGCGGCTACATACTGGGATGGAACTGAAAAGAATATTCCTTATCCAATATCAATTTCATCCTACAGTGGTTTTTCCTCAAAATACCTCAATATTGGTAAAATCTCTAGACAAGGTCTGGATCTTTCTCTTAATTTAGAGCTGTTTACGTCACCACACTTTTCATGGGAACTGAATGCCCAGTTCTCCTATCTCACAAAAGACCAGATCGATGAAATTGCTCCAGGTATTGACAAATTTGTTGTTCAAGCATTATTTATGAACGGATGGCAGGGAACTCCTATCATGGTAGATGCTGCAGGTAAACCATGGGGTGAGTTGTTTGGAAGCGGAATGAAAATGTATAACGGGCAGCCCCTATTAAATACTGATGGATCGTATGTCTCTGATCCTGAGAAATTCTTCGGAAGCGTGCTTCCAAAATACACTGGTGGCATTCAGAACTCATTTAAAATCCTGAAAAACATTATACTTAATGTCAATTTCGATTATCAGTCTGGTGGTAAGTTCTTTTCAATATCAGAAATGTGGGGTACTTATGGAGGCCTGACAGCAAGAACATCTGGTCTTAATGAAAAAGGAATACCCATCCGTGACCCTGTTGCAGATGGTGGTGGTGTTCATGTAAAAGGTTTTGATGTAACAACATATAATCCGGTTGACTATTATGTTGATGCTCAGACATATTTCCACAACTTCGTGAATCTGTCAATATTTGATCCCTTTGTTTACAGTTTGTCATATGTCAAACTACGTGAATTAAGCATCGGATATAATATCCCGATTAAAAAAACAAGCGAGCTAAGTAAATATATCAGGGGCCTAAACATTTCTCTTGTTGCTCAGAACCTATGGCTGATCTACTCAGGTGCCAAAGGTTTTGATCCCTCCGAGATCTCTGACGTTTCTGGTGAAACGGGACAATTCCCTTCAGTCCGTTCCTGGGGCGTGAATATTAAAGTCAATTTCTAGAATCATTGTTTATAGACTTTAAAACTTAACTAGATGAAAAAAATATTCTATTCAATAATAATTCTCACGCAGGCGATGGTTTTTGAAAATGGTTGCAAAAAGCTGGAAGATTTTGGCAATACCAACACTAACACGCAGGCAACCAATAATCCGATCACCTCAGCGTTGTTGACCAATGTGCTGTCAAATGTTGGCAGCTATGCCACATCTACTGGGGAGGGCGATTATGTTGCAACTATTGGTGGAGCTTTATATTGTCAATATTTCTCTGAAACACAATATACAAGTGTTTCAGTATATGGATCTAATATGTATTCTCCTATGGTATACTATTCAGGTGACCTTTATGATCTTCAGAACATAATTATTAATAATACTGACGATGCTACAAAAGCAGTGGCAGCTCTTAACGGAGCCAATGCTAATCAGATAGCGATAGCACGCATTCTCAAAGCATATATCTTTTGGACCATTACCGATCGTTGGGGTGATATTCCTTACACAAATGCTCTAAAAGGAGACCCTAATGTTACCTATGACACGCAGGAGACTATCTACAAAGACCTTATTAAGGAATTGTCTGAAGCTGTAACACAGTTCACAACAGGGGCTCAAATACTGGGCGATATCGTTTATAATGGTGATATTTCTAAATGGAAGAAGTTTGCAAACTCAATGAGGATGTTAATGTCACTAAGGTTATCTAATCAATATCCAGCCGCTTCAGACTATGCAGCAACTCAGTTTAATGCAGCTCTTTCTGATACGGCAGGTTTCATTTCGGCAAATGCGGATAATTTTGTTTTAAACTACCCAGGAGGTAACTTTAGAAATCCATACTATGTTATGTATGATGGTCGTCACGATTACGGCGAGAGCGCTACTATGACAACTCTGCTTGGTTATTTGAACAATGATGCTCGTCAGATTGTTTTCGGAGCAACTGTAACAGGGGATACCTCAACAGTAGGAGTACCTTTTGGCAGGAATCATATTTATATTGATTCATGGTGCCAAGCAAATCCGAACTACTGTTATATATTTAATCCTTCATACCGTCAGCAGACAAGTCCTGTTTATGTTATGACTGCTTCACAGGTACTCCTTGCACGAGCTGAAGCTGCTGACAGAGGCTGGACTTCTGAAACTGCAAATACCAACTCATTGTATCAGAATGGCATCATTGCCTCGTTCACACAGTGGGGACTAACAGCACCTGATGCCATTTATTTTTCAAGTGCAAATGTTGCTCTTCCTTTTGCTCCTGGCACAGGACTTAACCTGCAGCAGATTGCTACACAACAATATATAACTTACTTTCCTGATGGGACCCAAGGATGGAGCAATTGGAGACGAACAAAATATCCTGCACTTATGCCAGCACCCGATGGAGTCAATACTCCTTTAGTAATACCCCGCAGATTTATGTATGGAACTGATGATTATGCTCTTAACAATGCAGGTGTTAATGAGGCTGTTGCAAGGCTAACAGGTGGTGATAAAATGGATTCAAGAGTGTGGTGGGATAAGTAGGATCAGATCTCTGATTTTTGAAAAACCCAGAAAAAAGTATGTAACCATTGATATATGTTGTGAGTAAACTATTTATGTTTAAAATTATTAAATCATGATTAAAAAAATTGTTTTAGCTTCCGTCCTATCCTTGATAGCTATCATATCAAACTGTCAAAATGGTGATGAATATCAGGTTTTTGCACTTAAATACGCTGACGGACCGGACGTTTCAGCAGCACAAATGGCTGTCGGAGCAAATCCAAAAGACAGCCTAAAAATGTGTATGATGTTTTGGCTCCTGAAAGGAGAAAAAGGGAGAAATCTCCTTGTGGATGTTGGATTTATTGACACCTCTAAAACAGGGCGTAAGAATTATGTGAGACCAGATTCAGTTTTACAGAGAATAAATGTATACCCATCTGATATTGCTGATATTATAATTACACACCCTCATAATGATCATATCGGAGGAATAAATCTTTTCCCAAAAGCAAAAGTATGGATGCAGAAAGATGACTTTGATTATTTCATTGGGGATGCTTGGCAAGAAAATGGGGTTTCAACAGGATTTCAAAAAAATGATGTTCGTAATATCATTGAAATCAATTTGCAGGGCAGGTTAAAACTTGTTAAAGGAGACAGTATCGAAATAATCCCTGGAATAAAGGTATTTATCGGTTCAAAGCATACCTATGAAAATCAATACGTACTGGTCAATTCTAATTCTAAAACAAATAAAATACTGATTGCCTCCGATGCAATCTGGTTTTATTACAATTATAATAACCTACTGCCAGCTACTCTTTGTATGGATCCAAAAGCATATGTGGAGGCTATGAAAAGGATGAAAACTTTAGTTACAAATCCTGATTATATTATTCCCGGGCATGATGATTTAGTCTTCTCAAAATTTCCAAAAATAAGTGATTGGATAGTCAAGATAGGAAACTAAACCGATTTCAACTCAGATTTAATTAGGCAACATACTTGAAATCATTACGAATATGTGCAACATAATTTAAATGTTTAAAGGGGAAATTCATTCTTGTTTCTGGATAGTGGATAAAAATCTGGCATATAAATTCGTATTTCTGCATCAGTTCTGACCTTCAGAACCAAAAAAACTTTACTTTTGGCCCCGTTTTTTTGATTTGAAATTTCTTTTTAAGGATTTTTTTCCTTATATTTTAATTACCCGGTGTAAAGGGGTATAAAAGGATAAAAATCAAAAAATATGGAAAAGAACAGATTTTTAGATGTTCAGGGGTTGGCAGATTACATTCATATGTCAGAAAGCTTTGTTTACAAGATGGTCAGCAAAAAGTCAATCCCGCATATTAAGCTTGGAACAAGAACCCTGTTTGAAAGAAATCAGATAGATGGCTGGGTGATTAGCGGTGGCAGGATGGAAGAAAACCTTCCCGAACTGCCAAAAGTTTAAATTTTAAAGGTTATGGCTACATTCACGATTGCCCTTGATAAAAGGATCAAACTGAAAAACGGAAGGTATAACCTTGCAGTCCGGATGGTGAATGTGAATGATGTGATGTACATCAATGTGTCAAAGATGACTGAAGATCAATATAGCCATGTTTTTGTAAAGAAATCAAAGGACAAGGAAAGTATTCAGTTTCGTGATAAATGTAATGGTTATTTATCGAAATGTGAGAGGATCTTCAGTGAGCTTAAACCCTTCAGTAAGGCACGATTCAGAGAGCTGTTTTTTGAAAAGGATACGGATAGACCAAAATCTCTTAGATTGACAGATCTTTTTGATTACTACATAGAGAATAAGGAAAACATTAAGCTAACGACAGTAGGTTCATTAAGATATACAAGAAACCGGCTTGAAGAGTTCAAACCAGGAGCAAGTGTGGGAGATATAACAGGCAGTTTTCTTCGGAGATTCGAAAAGCAAGAAACAAATAGTAATAATTCTCAGGCGACGACAGACCATCACATGAGGAACCTGAGGACAGTCATCAACTATTTCACAAATGTCGTCAGAATAATTCCAAAAGAATATGAATATCCTTTTGGGCCGGGTGGATTTACAATATCCTCATATTTTCCTTCAAAGCAGGTGCTCAAGAAAACAGAGATCCAGAGGGTAATTGATCTTGAAAAGTTCAAAAGCAAAGAGCACGAATTTGCAAGGGATGTCTGGGTTCTTCTATACCGCCTGAATGGTGCAAACTTCGCAGACTTACTCAGAATGAAATGGAATCAAATAGATGGAGATTATATTTTCTTTACACGTAAGAAGACTGAATCAACAAGAAGGAACAATAAAAAGAAAATAACTGTTCCCCTCACAGACAAGCTGAGAGAATCAATTGAAAAGGTAGGGGACAAAACAAGTCCATTCCTGCTGGGAAAACTTAAGGAAGGATACTCAGAGGGTTATTTCAGGAATAAGAATCATAAAATCAAGGAGCAGATAAATCAGAAGTTAAAGGATATAAAAGAGCAGCTTGGCTTATCAAGGCCACTAAATCTTGGTTGTGCCAGGGACTGTTATGCAAGTTCACTTGACCGAAGTAATATTCCAAGAGAAAAGATAAGCCAGATGCTGGGGCATAGTAATGTTATTATTACAGAACACTACCTTGACGGACTGGATCCGGATGATACATTTGGAATAAATGAGACAATCCTGTAAAAAGTAAAAAGGGAATAAGAAAAAAAGCTGCCAGGAAAATTGCCAGGTTTTATGAAAACCAGTGATTAATGATCAATTGTTATGAAGAAAATAATCAAAGTCTCTTTTGTTTCTTTAAAAATAATACGATATTTGTACTGTGAGTACTAATAATGAAATAAAAATAAAGAGACTCCTTGATCTCCATGTACCTGGAACAATAATTCTTGCTTCATGGCTCGAGGCCAATGGATTTTCATATGACCTGCAACAACGTTACAGAAAAAGTGGGTGGCTTCAATCTGTTGGAGTTGGTGCATTCAAACGCCCAAATGAAACTGTTTCATGGCAAGGGGCTCTTTATTCTGTTCAGAAGCAAGCTAAATTGGCTGTTTATATCGGTGGGCCTACAGCATTATCTATGTTAGGATTTTCCCATTATATTCGTACATGGGCAGAGTCAGTTTATCTTTTCTCAGAATTGAAAATCAGATTACCTGCATGGTTTAAGAATTACTCTTGGCAAGAACCCATAAATCATATTAAAACTTCATTCCTTCCTAAGGGGGTTGGAATGGATGATTATAATGAGAAACAATTTTCTTTAACCATTGCGTCACCCGAAAGGGCAATATTAGAATGTCTTTATTTGACTCCAGAAAAGTTGGATATTCTTGAGACTTACCAAATCATGTCCGGATTAGTTAATTTGAGACCGGATATTTTACAAAAATTACTTGAAGGATGCAATTCCATAAAAGTAAAAAGGTTGTTCTTGTACATGTCAAATAAAACAAATCATCAGTGGGCTCAATTTCTTGAAGTGTCAACTGTTGATCTTGGACAGGGAGATCGTAGTATGGTTAAGAATGGTGTATATGACCCGAAGTTCCGTATCACAGTACCCCGAGAATTAGCACAATTATGATCGATTCAAAGTATAAAGGTCAAATGGATTTATTACTGCAGACAATCCCATATGTTGCTAAAGAAACAATCTTCGCACTCAAAGGAGGGACAGCAATTAACCTGTTTGTGCGAAGTATGCCAAGGTTATCCGTCGATATAGATTTAACTTATTTGCCTATTGATGACAGGGAAACGGCATTAAAAGGTATTTCCGATGGGTTGAACCGGATTAAAGCTGACCTTGAGTTATCAATTCCCGGAATAAGTGTAACACCGGCATCAAAGGAGGGGCAGGATGTTAAGATTAATTGTCAACTTCCTGGAGCTCAAATTAAGATTGAGGTAAATACAATAACACGAGGGAGCATTAATCAGGCTAACTTTATGAGGCTGCATAAAGTCGTAGAAGAAACTTACGGAAGATTTGCAGCGATTAATGTTGTATCAATGGCTGAACTATTCGGCGGGAAAATATGTGCAGCGTTAGACCGCCAACACCCACGTGACCTTTTTGATGTTAGACTTCTTTTGAATAACGAAGGTCTTTATAATGAAATAATGGTTGGATTTCTGGTCGCACTTCTATCTCATATGAGGCCAATCAATGAGGTAATAAGGCCAAAGTTTATTGACCAACGCCATGCTTTTGAAACGCAGTTTTCAGGTATGGCCGATATCCCGTTTAGTTATGAGGATTTTGAAAAAACCCGGGAACAATTGGTAAATGAAATACATTCAAAACTTACAGAAAAAGACAAGTTGTTTTTAATGAGTTTTAAAAATGGAACACCTGATTGGAAGTTATTCGGTGTCAGGAATGCTAAAGAATTACCGGCTATTCGTTGGAAACTACAGAATATTGAAGTACTTAGGTTGGAGAATTCGAAGAAACATAATGAAATGTTGAAAGCTTTGGAGGGAGCATTATATACTTGATTCGAATTATCTTCTTTTACCATATATCACAAAAATCTTCAAATAAAAAGCTGCCAGGAAAATTGCCAGGTTTTATGAAAACCAGTGATAATGTATGTAAAATGAAAAATCGTAAATGAATGATAATGAAAACCAATACAAACCAGCGTAATTATAAAATTAATCCTATACCTGACTCATAATCAGGGGGTCGTTGGTTCGATCCCAACTGGGCCCACTTCAGTAAATCAAACACTTATGGACTTTTGAACATAAGTGTTTTTTATTGTGCGCCCGGCATGGGCGATAGCTATAGGGTGAAAGTCCCGAACGCGCCTTGACAGAAGGAAGCGTTAGCCAAAGGCAAGGGTGTCCATCGCGAGGTGGAATCTGAAGGAAGCCGGCGGCAAAATCCCGGTCTGACGAACAGAAACTTCATAAAAGGCCTAAGGTTACCGGATGAGTTTGCAATACAAAACAAAGTCCGATTCTGTCCGGGGTAACCAAGGTAAATGGAGCAGATAGATGGGATGAAAGTTATCGTTTTTACCCGGGGAGGTCTCACGGACATGAAGAAAACGGAGTATGAATCATGGTCGAAAGAAGGTTTATCGTGAGAAGTCAGCCGAAGCCATAATACCACATAACTACCAAATGTGGGAAGGGCTGAACCTTAACGAGTGAGTAGTAAATGAATGTTACCAACATGAAGGGAAGAAAGCAGAAAATCTTTGAGCAATCAGAGACCTGTCCACGGAAAGATAGGACGGCATCCGAAGGCTACGTGGAAGGGCAGACTTTCATGTGGATAACTGAAAACAACCTCACCACCAATGATTATCGATTAGGGAATGGGCTTTTAGAGCAAATCCTTTCACCCTCGAATCTGAATGCAGCATTCAAACAAGTAAAGCGCAATAAAGGTGCGGGTGGAATAGACAAGATGGAGGTAGAGTCTTTAAAGGACTATCTTGTCGCCAACAAGGATATTCTAATTAAGTCCATCCAAATGGGGAAATATTGCCCCAATCCAGTAAGAAGGGTATGCATACCCAAAGAAAACGGAAAACAACGCCAGTTGGGCATTCCCACGGTTGTTGACAGAGTAATTCAACAAAGCATTGCACAAAAACTGACCTCGATTTACGAGCCACAGTTCTCATCCTACAGCTATGGGTTCAGACCCAGGCGCAGCGCCCACCAGGCTCTTCGTAAATGTCAGGATTACATTACTCACGGCTATGACTACGCAGTCGATATAGACCTGGAACGGTTCTTTGATACCGTTAATCACAGTAAGCTTATAGAGGTACTTTCCCGAACCATCAAGGACGGACGAGTGGTGTCACTTATCCACAAATACCTCAATGCAGGAGTAATGCAGGAAGACCACTACGAAGAAACCAATGAAGGCGTACCGCAAGGCGGGCCATTAAGTCCGCTGCTGGGGAATATCGTGCTGAATGAGCTGGACTGGGAGCTTGAAAAGAGGGGACATAAGTTTGTTCGCTATGCGGACGATATGGTGATACTCTGCAAGAGCCACCGTAGTGCCGAAAGGACGATGGAAAGCATCGTATCTTACATAGAGAGGACGCTCTTCTTAAAAGTCAATCGGGACAAAAGTCAGGTTGCAACCGTGAAGGACATAAAGTTCCTTGGCTACTCCTTCTACCAACTCAAAGGAGAAGGTCGGCTACGGATACACCCAAAAAGTGTGACAAAGATGAAAACCCGCATTAAGCAGTTGACATCAAGAAGCAATGGATGGGGTAACCAACGTCGGAAGGAAGAACTAAGCCAATACATCAAAGGCTGGGTGCAATACTTCATGTTGGCCGATATGCGAAATCTTTTGGAGAGAACGGACGAGTGGTATCGCCGCAGACTACGTATGGTAATCTGGAAACAATGGAAACGGATTAAAACCAGAATGGCAAATTTAATTAGGCTTGGCATTAACAAATACAAGGCTTATGAATGGGCGAACACACGGAAAGGCTACTGGCACATAGCCAATAGTTTTATCCTGTCACGTACTATCACTAACGATCGTTTACGCAAGGCCGGATACGTTTTCTTGTTGGATTATTATGAATCGGTAAGAGTTGTTTATTAAGGAACCGCCGTATACGTGATCCGTACGTACGGTGGTGTGAGAGGTCGGAAAATAAAGTAGGAGGAAAACTACTTTATTTTCCTCCTACTCGATTCTTGCCAGGTTTTTGCCAGGTTTTGAGGGGTTTTCGTCCAAATTTGGACGAATTTTGTAATAAGTTTCCACACTTTTTATACCTGCATAATTTGTCAATATCTCTTTTCTTACAGTCATTTATTATCATTGTATCTCTTAAGATAAAATATAAGGAAAATAACTCTCAAAGTCAACTATATTCAGCGGATTTTTATTAAATCCATTCATCATTCACAACAATAAGTACAATTCCCGTTTTAACGATGTTTTAAAGTCGCCAGTTGAAAATCATCCTCAGCCAATATCTTTCCTTTAAAACCACGCTAAACTCTCCCAGAATTGACCAGAATCGACCTGGTGAGGTTTGGTGATAAGTGTTATTTATTTAACGCCAGGTTACGCCAGGTTTTGGACAAAAATGGGGTGTTTTTGACTGAAAAAATGAGTTAGAAATACTCCTCCCCCTACAAGAGCATCATCAGACAAGAACTGATGTTGTAAAAAATTGATAATTACCTGTATATTAAAATATTAGATATTTAATCAACAACTATTTTCCCCTTATAGATAGTTCCATTATTGTTTATCCTGTACAAATACAGTCCCTTAGCCAGATGGCTAATAAATATTTGACCAGTCGCTGGTAATTTTTGTTCCAGAACCTTTCTTCCTTGATTGTCAAATATTTCAACTGTTGCAGAATTTGAAATATTATTTATATTAAATACAATATATTCTGACGCAGGATTTGGATAAACATTAATATGCTCTGCAGGAATTTCAGAATTATGCTCAGAATAATAAGTCATTGTTTTACGTATGGCAATCCACTGACTGTCATTTACGTCCCATTGATAAAAAACAGATAAATTCCTGTTGCCATTGGCATCATAAGAGTTTTCCTCTTTGCTCTGACCAACCCACAGATCGTTATTTGAGTCCCAATTAAATTCAATATACAAGGTCAGGTTTCCGTTTACATCGTAAGCCGATACTTCTTTCTGAGTATCAACCCAAAGGCTGTCGAAAGTATCCCAATGGTACCAAACGGATGTGGAATTGCTCCCATTTTCATTGTAAGCATATTCAATCTCATTTTTATTTAGACCAACCCACAGGCTTTTGGTTGTATCCCACTCGTACGAAATATTTGATGTATTGTTTCCATTTGCGTCATAATTGTATTCACTTTTACTGGAAGTAACCCATTGGTTATTGATCCAGTCATAAGCAATAGATACTGACATGTGACCAATTGAATCGTATGTATATTCTGTTTTTATGCGACAAAACCAATGACTTCCATACGATTCACAATAAATAGATAAAGTATTATGCCCATTAGCATTGTATGTATACTCGTATTTATAACTGCAAGTCAATAGGTTGGTGGATGGATTCCAGTCATAGTGAACCATCCAAGTAGCGTTCCCGTCCACATCGTAATCGTACACTTCTTTTCCCATGCAGATCCATTGGTTGATGCTTTCCCACCATTGATAATATGCACTCAGAGTAATATTCGCTTTCACGTCGTAAACGTATTCATTTTTTGTATTTATAATCCACTGGTTGGTGGTTCCATTCCACAAAGATTCAACAATCAAATTATTATTGCCTGATGCATCATACGCATATTCTTCTTTCAAGCTGTTAAGCCACTGATTGGATTTATTGTCCCAGCTATAAAGAAGTATATTAGTTTTTTCCCCATATGCGTTGTAGGTGTATTCACTCTTCACATAAGCTCTCCACTGGTTTGAAGTAGTATCAAATTGTTCACTGACAGTACTGTCGATTTTATTCACACCTGCTAATGAAGATTTTAATTGATTCACTTTCGAAGCATTGAGTTTTTTGGAATCCTGTATTTTATGATTTTCACTATTAGTAATAAAGCCGTGAAAGTTTTCAAAGTCCAATTGATTTTGATAGGTATTAAACTTAGTACTTCCAGAAACCCCTGTCATTAACTCAATCTGATGGAGTTGAGTTTGCGTGGGTTGTGCCTGTAACCCTTTTGCCCAGATTAACTGTAATACTCCAATCAACATTATCAAACAAAATGTTTTCATTTGATTGGTTTTTAGTTAAAAGATTAAACTAAAATATCAGAATTCAGTTTGCTGAAACAAGTTACGATAATAATGAACCTGAGTCAAATAAATCTATAAAAATTTGAATGGGTAGCATTGAAAAATAGATATTTACAGTAATATGGGACGTTGTAAATAACGTGAATTATTGAATTGATTAGAGTGAACTAAATCCAATTCGACCTTGACCACCTATGGCCGGAATAAACTGACCACTGGGAGACGGAGCTAGATCCTTATTGTTTTGTCATGTATATTCAATGAAATCCGACCAACTTTTATTGTGGTCATTTAAGGATGGATATTATAACCTCTCCTGATATCAGGAAAGGTTATTATTATTATTTTACATTTTTAACGATGTTTTAAGGTCGCCAGTGAGAGATCATCTTCAACCAACACATTCCTTTAAAACCACGCTAAACTCTCCCACAATTAACCAGAATCGACCTGGTGAGGTCTGGTGACATAATTTAAAAAAACTTATGCAAAAATCCATATATGAACTTCAACAGCCTTTTTGCTGCTCGGAATGGCGAGTAATAAATCTTTAAGGTTTGTACGGAAGGTTCATCTTATGAAATAGATTTTGATAGCGAGGCTCATCATGAACAAATTCATAAATAGGGAATCTTAGTATAGCGGGTAAATTTGGATCGTGAACTTCATAATCCTTTTCCAACATTTCTAATGTTCGCTCCTTATTACCGGCACAAGCATAAAGTTGTGCAATTTCGCAAGGCAGAATAAATTTTGTATTTGATTGTTTTATAAGGCTGTCAGCTTCAAGATTCAATGCACCAGTTAAACCTCCGTTAGCATAACCCTGATCAAAAACATTTGCATAGCCTTTTAAATAGGTGCTGTAATCCACTTTCCATGCTTCAAGTTCTTCACTATACATTCCAACCCCATGAAGTGCAAGTGGAAGATTATCTAAGGCTTCAACATTACCCGGATCAATTTTTAGTGTCTCCTTAAATAACTTTATTGCTTCATTAAATCTACCAGCACAATATAAAATTAAACCATAATCTGATTTTATAACGTTATTCATCGGGTCCAATTTTAAAACCATCGCATCCTGCTCCAATGCTTCTTTAGGGTGTCCTAAAGCAATAAATAAATCTGCATATACATTATGTGCATCTGCATTGTTGGGATTCAGTGAAATACTTTTTTCTACAGATTTCTCAGCACTTTTGAAGTTCCAGTCATAAGACATTTGAATTTCCGCTAAAAAAGCATATACCTCCGAAGAAGTACTATCTAATTTAAAGGCTTTTGCTACGTTTGATTTTATCATTGGAGTAGCCTCTTCGGAAGTTGCGAATGACATATTTGCACGAAATATCCAGACGCGTGCTATACCAAGATACGCATCTACATAATCAGGGTCTATTTTTATTGCCTTTTCAAAGAAATTAAAAGCAATATCATTATCTTCTTTAGTGAATTTTTCAAAATAATTCCAACCCAGAATACAATTTTCATAAGCAGACAGGCTTGATGTTTGTGATTTTTCAATCAGAAGTTTTTCCTGAGGTGTTATCACTGCTTCCAATTCTGTAGCAATTGACTGGGCTATCTGGCTTTGCAGACTGAAAATATCTGTTGCATCATTTATCTTTTTTTCGTATGTTTTTCCCCATAGTTTAAGTTCTTTTTTAAGCGCTTTGAAAAGATTTACACTCAGACGTATACTGTTGCCATACCTTTGCATATCCCCCTCAACAATGTAGTTTACACTCAGTTCTTTTGCAATCTCAGGAATTGATTTAGTTGTCTTACGGTATTTTTCAGAGGAAGTTCTTGATATAGGGTGCAGGTCTCTTATTGTCTGAAGATGATTTAATACATCCTCCATAAATCCATTTATGAAATACTGATTGCTATCATTCGGACTGTCGTTTATGAATGGCAAAACAGCAATGGATTTTTCTAACTGTTCTTTTGGTTTAGAAAGTGTTGGGATTAAGAAATAGCCAAGAACAATCAGTGCAAGTATTATAACAGATGCTATAATTATTCTTGTCTTAGTATTTTTTTGAGGTATTGATATTGGTTTATAACCTTCCTTTGGTCCTTCTTCAGGCTTTTGTCCAAATTGCCCTAACGCAGAAATAAGCTCTTTAATGGCATTAGCTACTTTGTTTATCTGGTTCCGGTACTTAGTTTTGTTCAGGTTTATCTTTTCATCGTCCTCAGGTTTAAGTGGCCTGTTTACTCCTGGTTCTTTATATATAAAATCAATCCCCCTGAGAACTCCTCCCAGAATGGATTCAAATAATTTTATATCATTAGTATCCAAGTCATATATTCGAACTGGCAATACCCTGCTTGCAACATTCCCATTGGGCAGTTTCACCTTTAGTCCAAACTGATCCTTAGATGCTTCTTCTACAAATGCTTTAAACTCATGTTCCCATGCAAATGACTTGGGATCACAATATGTTCTTGATATAATTGGGATGAAAATCAGACACTTCAGTTTATCTTTTAAGGAAGCATCGACATCATGTGTCTCCAGGAGTCCATCATGTGGATTGATGTCAAAATAAACACTTATCTCTTCTTTGAATGTTGATTCAAGTTCCCCCTTTAGATTATTGACAAATTCGGTCACCCAGCCATCATGTTTGTTGTCTTTCTGGCGGTAGCTGATGAAGATGTCATAATTATATCCTTCAATGATGCTTGACATCTGTGGTCTATTTATTTCATTATCAAATTTAAATTATTAAAAGGTTCATAACAATTTTATTTACCTATGTTGGGGATGTCAATGACCTTGACCAATGTTGGCCGGAATAAAGTGACTACCAAAAGCCGGAGTTAAATCTTTGTTGTTTTCTTATGTATGTTAAGGGTAATCTGACCGGCCGATTGGTCTTATAAATAATTCATTCAAAGAATTAAAGTATTATTTAACCATAATAAGTATTTTCAAGCTTACAGAAATTTCAGTACATTTCATGATTATAGAGTTCGTGGCTTTAATGACATAATATTTATTGATCTATGAAACTAAATTCAATGAAGAATTTAAACTTGATGCAAATATTAATTCTCAGCATCTTTTTCATAACTAATTGTACAAATAAAGAAACCGATCTCTGGAAAATATTACAGGAAAGAATTAATAATTCCCAGATAAACTTCATTCCAGATTCTGCAGGAGTTACTCCCAGTTACTGGTGCACTTGGTCGGCTCAGAATTTCGCTGTTGATACTTTTAGCCTTAATTATGCGATTGGTCTGACTGATTTTACAGTTCCTTCTGACAATCTGACGGAAGAAGCTGTATTCCGAAACACGGGATGGGAAAAACAGTTCCCTGCAAAGATTAAAAAAGATTTGTTTTTAGTTTTTGATTTAGGCTGGGATATAGCAGGAGGATCGCACTCTGATAAATTAAATAAATGGATACTTGGCACACAGGACCTAGCTTCCGACAAATTTCCTTTATGTACAGGTACTCCTGAGGAAAAGTTGAAAAAACTGAACGAACTTACAAAAAAAGCAGGATGGAAAGGCGCAGGATTATGGATTGCTGCACAAACTGAAATGGATAGTAAGGGGCTGAAACCTTCTGATAAAGAGGTGGAGGTTTATTTTCGTGAGCGATTCAGGTGGAGCAAAGAAGCGGGGATTCAATATTGGAAAGTTGATTATGGTTCAAGGGGCGGAGATATAAAATTCCGGGAAATGCTTACCCGCCTTGTGCATGAAGTGGCTCCTGATCTGTATCTTGAACATGGAAGGGCAAGCGGTCCATTTAATGATGATGAATGTCCCTGGGATTCTCCAAATTATACAAAATCCGGAAGATATAAGAACTGGGATAATGGCAAAGCGTTGAAGACAGCTCATAACTTGCTTGAATTCAGCGATGTATTAAGGACTTATGACGTTACTGCCCAGCTTTCCATACCAACAACTCTTGACAGAGTCGCTCAGATACTGAAAAGCTTTGGTTCAAAACCAAAGGGTAAAGGAATAATAAATTGTGAAGATGAACCTTATATCGCCGCGGTATTAGGTTGTGCTACTGGGATAATGAGACATCCGGCATTTATCGATTCTCCCGGGCACGATTATGATCCGTTAAAGACTAGATACCGGATGGACAAAGTAACACGTGCTGTACGCTGGCAAAGATTATCACCTTGTTTCTCTACCGGATTGCAGACTATAACACTGGATACTATGGTTAATAAAGATTATTGGAGGTTCGCATCCGGGCAGACCTGGGCAAAATGGATGACAGGAAGAACAGTATTGCAGGCTGCTCCGGCACGTGTGGCAAGGGGTATGGAATTAGCCAGTGTCAAGAGCAGTGGTCCTGCTCCTTATGTAATCTGCAGTAAATTTCCAAATGGAAATTATGCCGTTGCCACTTTGATCCGTACCGATTCGGTGAAAGGATTTGTATATCCGTCGGCAGATGTGACTCTTCAATGTTCCAGACCTTCACCCGTAGGTGTGTTCGGATATTATAAGTCACTCACCCTTGAATTTTCCGAAGGTTTTAAAATTCATCAAGTATTTGCCCAGGATCTTGCAGGTGATAGAGCTATTGAAGTTACTGATTTAATAGAAATAAAAGGACATTCATTAATATTTCCAGGCGAATTGCTGAGAATTGCCGGTCTGTCATCAGCTTCAAAAAATGATATTTCTGAACCTGGATTATTGTTAATATTCCGATAATTCGGATTGGACAAACCTCTGAGGTGAATTCAATGGAATATAATTTAAAGATTTAAATCCTATTTCATTCAACTTTCCCTTCTTAGTATCACTACTTTTAATAGCGATGGGAAACAATATGGATCTTGACCATTTGTAATCGTAATAAATTGACCACCCATAGACGGAGTTAAATTCTTGTTGTTTCCAAATGTTTGTTAAATGTTTTCAGACCGGATTTTTAAGTGGTCAAAGATGAACGGATTTTCAACTTCCTGTAAGATTACAGGAGGTTAAAGTCAGAAAGAGAAAATTGACCACCCTTTAAAGGGGAGTTAAAGTTTATTTCAAAATGAATACTTCAAGATCAACCGGATGATCCTGTACGGGTCCATTTGGCGAGTTATCGGGAGGTGGTAATCTTTTAATTGTATCTCCCTGCATATTCGGAGGAGGCGGTCCAAAAGGATTATTTCCCGGAGGAGGTCCACCCATACCGCCACCGGAACCACCTGCAACATAAATTTTATTGTTCAAGACTGTTGCTGCCACGCCGTTCCGCGCAAAATGAAGGCTATCTGTCTCGGTCCAAAAATTTGAAGCAGACGGATTTAAGAAAAATGTGTTTTTACGTGGTGCATTTCGTTCGGTATCTGTGGCTCGTTCTCCACCCATGTAATAAAGTACATTATTTAAGCTTACAAGGTTTCCTCCTCCACTGCCCAGTGGAAGCCTTGCTGAGATAGTTGACCATTTTCCTGAATCGAAGTCATAAACATCTACATCAAGAACTGTTTTAGCGAAGAATGGTACTTTTTTCTCAGGATCACGATAGCTCGTGTTTCTGCCCCCCACAACATATAATTCGTCCTTTATGACTGCTGCAAAGCAATGATCCCTGATATGTGGGGCATCTGGCAGGATTGTCCAGGTTTTTGTTTCAGGATCATAACAGTCGAACATATTGTTTGTACCGCTTTGATGTCCATGCATAATTCCTGCTATCAGATATAATTTTCCTTTATATTCGGCTGCAGCAGCAGCGGCTCTTCTTCTCTCCACTGGAATTTCGCCACCCTTTTCCCAGATATTATTCCGGGTATCATAGTTGTAAACATTTCCCATTGGCACCTGAGCAGGAAAACCTCCTCCCGAAAAAGCATCCAGAACATAAATTTTATTTTTATAGACAACTGCCTGAAAATGATGCATAATAATAGGAGTTTCAGCCAGTTTTGTCCAGATAAGTGTGCCGGGATCAAATACCTCCACGGGAGTTGTACTCCCCCCGTCATTTCCTATAAGGTACAGTTTCCCATCAACGGCTGCCATACCACATTCGCTGCAATTAGGAGCTGTATTTACTGTTTTTACAACTTCCCATTTACCACCTTGTGCCTGGACTATACCGTACCAGCATAATGATAAAAGCACAAACATCAAAATCTTTAATTTATTCATTTTTAAATATTTAGAATTTGAGACAATTATGAATATGTGAAGTAGCAAAAATTATCAGTATTTATTAAACTTCACCCTTCGTAAAATTTATACTGTAGTTGTAGCAAGTTAGGTAAAAATTTTTATATTCGATTAATCTGTTTTAATTCAAAACATAATTATATCCTTCAATTATACTTGACATCGGAGGTCTAGTTATTTCATTATTAAAATTAAACTATAATAAACCTAATAGCAATTTTATTTACAGGGGAGGGGATGTCCATAACCCTGGCCCACCTCCGATGAGTTCAATCCTCGAAATTTATAATTGTCACTTAATAGTCGGAGTTGGCCAGTAATTCTAGCTCTCATGATATTGGGCATTCTCAAAACAATGGCTTACATTAACCAAGTTATGAAAACCCTTATCATACATCCCCAAGACCCCACTACCAGTTTCCTTTCACAATTTTATGCAACGCTATCAAATAAGACTGTCGTTATAAGTGGTATTACCAGATCAGAATTATTTGAACTAATTGAATCCCACGACAGGGTTATTATGCTCGGTCATGGTTCTCCATATGGACTATTGAACCGAGATCAGTTCCATGGTGCTGGTTTATACATCATTGATGATTCGATGGTATTACCGCTGAAAAGCAAGATAAACAGCGTTTTTATCTGGTGCAACGCTGACCAGTTCATTCAAAGATATGGACTTACAGGACTGAATTGTGGGATGTTCATCAGCGAAGTACAGGAGGCAGAATATTATGGTTTTGACAACATGGATTGGGATTTGATTGACCTATCAAATGAGAGATTCGCTTTAATTGTTTCAAAATATATAAATGAATCATTAGATGTCTTGTACCAAAATTTATGTTATGAGTATGAGATATTGGCAAGAACGAATCCCATCGCCAGATTTAACCTTGAACGAATTTATCTTACTTGTGCGGGAACCAATAGAAATCCCAAAAAGGTATTTGTTATGGAAAAATGATTGTTAGGCGGACTACCACAATCAGATTGATGGATTAAACCGATCTCAAAGTTTTGATTTAAATCCTTGTTGTTTCTGAATGTATGTTAATTGTTATCAGACCTTTTGAAATGGTCAAAGATGAACGGATTATAAACTTCCTGTAAGATTACAGGAAGTCAAAAGTCAGTAAGAAAAAATTGACCACCCCAAATCCGGAGTAAATTCTTGTTGTTTTGTTATGTATGTTTAGTGAAATCAGACCGATTTTAAGTATGGTTAATTGAAGTTATATGTTCAATTACCATTTTTACGATGTTTTGAGGGTGCCATTGAATGATCGTCTTCAGATAAACCCCCTTTCCTTTAAAACCACGATAAACTCTCCCAGAATTAACCAGAATCGGTCTGGTGAGGTCTGGAGATGTTTAGGTCATATCAATTACTCAACAACCAAAATTGATGGTTTTTATTTGTTGCCGGATTTTTAATGGATTTTATGACATTCTGTTTAAATTTAAACAAAAGTTGGAGGGAGTTATCGCCATTCTTATCTTAATATCGGATATAATATCAATCGATTGCCTTACGGGAACGGGAAGGCCTAATCATAAAATATTATAAACAGTTCGATATTTTTCGGTTCATTCAAATAACCGAAATTGGTTTATAAGAGAAAGCCCCTGGAGATGATGCCGAGGGCTTACCTTGCTGAATTGCCTGAATAATTTCAGAATTGCTGAATATTTTAATCAGTTAACTACTCCCCATTCTTAGACCACGGGTTCTCAAATATAAGTTTTCCTTTTTGATGATTTTTTTTTCTAAATACTTCTTCAATCAGATTACAGGTTCTGTCAAGATTCCTGAAAGGACTTGTCTTAATCTTGACAGGTTCTGTAGTCTGGTTAACTTGGTATTTAGAAAGAAAAATCATTATGCTGCCTGATAATATTTGTTAGCCGGGATCTGATGCTCAATTCCCTGATGACAAAGCTCATTGTTGTAGTAATCCATGTACTCCTTAAGTCCCTGGTAAAGTTCAAGTCCATCGGCTGGTACTTTAATATAAACATAGTCGTACTTAACTGATCTCCAAAATCTCTCGATGAATATGTTATCAATAGCTCTGCCCTTTCCGTCCATACTGATTTTAATTTTTTCATTTTCAAGAAACTCGATCCAATCATTACAGGTAAATTGACTTCCCTGGTCCGAATTTATTATTTCCGGCTTACCATGCCTTTGGATAGCATCTTTTGTGACACCCAAACTAAAAGATGCATCAAGGGTGTTGGATATTCCCCAGCCGACAACATAACGGCTGTAAACGTCTATAATGGCTGTCAGATAAAGAAATCCCTTTGGCATAGGAATGTAGGTAATGTCGATGGCCCAGACATGATTAGGATGATCTATCGTAAGTCCTTTGAGCAAATATGGCTTAATATACCTTGCCTGTCCGAGTTTGCTCAGGTTCTTCTTTGGATAGATCGCCATTATACCCATTAGCCTCAGTAATCTCCGGACTCTTTTATTATTAGCAATAATACCAAGCGTCAAAAGAAAATCGCGCACACGCTTTACTCCTTCGCTAGGACGCTTCAGATAATGTTCATCCATCAAGCGCATAACCTTGAGATTTTCTTCTGCCTCAGCAACCGGCTGATAGTAAAAACTGCCACGGTTTACACTTACCAAATTGCACTGACATCGGATGCTCAGACTTTCTTCTCTGCTAACCATTTGAAGCCTATCGGTCACAGGCCTAGTTTCTTTAAGTTTTTTTTTAGATAATCACGCTCCATCTCCAACTGTCCGATTTTGGCAAACATCTTCTCGGTATCCTTTTCCTGGTTTTCAGCTGGTTGGGTCTTCTCAAATAACTGTGGAGCTCTTTCAAGAAATTCCTTCTTCCACCGTGTTATCTGGTTAGGATGTATCCCGAATTTCTTGGAAAGTTCACTTAATGTCTCTCGTTCCTGTAATGCTTCAATGGCTACTTTGGCCTTAAAAGCTCCTGAATGTTTTTGTCTTTTTGCTCTCATAATTCACTGGTTTAAAGTTATTAAATATAAACTTAACCAGTGGTCTTAAATCAGGGTAGTATTATACAGAATTATTGAAGTATCTCTTTCAAAACATAAATCGGAACTTTACTTTTCATAGCATTGTCAGTATTATGTTTAGGTCAGTTATCTTATTCTAATATGTTTATCTAAATCATTGAAATATTCTGGAGTATGTTGGTTTGTAATTGCAATCCAAAACCATTGATCATTTCTTTTTTGGGCAGATAAAGTCATTAATCCAATTTCAGAAATAATTGTATCCTTAGGATTTGAACATAAAAATGAGTCAATCCTCCAGGGATAATATGCCAAAGCATTATTTTTATCAATTATTCTGATTTTTATGTTTCCGGCAGTATAGTGGTCGCAAAGGTCAATCCATTTGCCTTTAAAGTTTCTATGAAGCAATACTCCTGTAGGTGGTTTTATTTCAGATAAATTAATTTCAAAAGTTTCGGAAGAGTCATCTGATGAGTTTATTTCTTTTAAATGTTTTTCAATTGCTTTTTTATCCGGAAGCAATAACCCATCTGAATTAATAAATGTTGCATCATCAGAAAATTGTGACAATTCAGCGGTTATATCATGTTTTTCCCGCGCGATTGCTCTATCTCTGACCATTTTTACTAAAGTTAAACTATCCTCTTTAAAAGTTTCCTTAAGCTTTTCGTCATTTTTCATTGTTTTGCAAGAAAAAAGCAAAAGAGGAGAAAAGAATAAAAGAACATAAATCGATTTCATTCTCAAATAATATTTACGAGATCATTGGAGGTCTATTTATTTCATTATCAAATTTAAATCATAAAAAGGATTAGAGCAATTTTATTTACAGTAATAGAGATGTCAATGCCCTTGACCTGCCTTGACTGGAATAAATTGACCACCCTTTAATGGGGAGTCAAAAACTTGTTGTTTTGTTTTGGATGTTCGGTGAAGGATGACCGGTTTTTGAGGTGGTCAAGAAAGAAAGGATTTTAAACTTAGTATCGGATTAAAGGAGGGTTACACTTGTTCCAGCAGCATAAGTGAGAAGTCCTCTCTTGTAAACAAGAGATTTGAAATATCTAACCTCGATCTGGTCAGATACATGGCTGATATAATTGGGTTCGAGAAGGTTATATCTATGATAAAGTGACCTTGCCAGTCAGTACTTAAAGTACTTCTAGATGACAGTTCGTTTATTTATTTGAAAGACTTAGAATTAAAATTGACTTTGGTACTAATTCATAGTAAATTTACTTCAGGATAAGAGTCTTTTAATTAATTTCTTAGTAGTATTTATATTCTAATGTCATGAAAAAATCAAAATTAATAAGTTTAATTATCCTTTTAGGATTGTCTGGAATGATACAAGCACAAAAAGAGAAAATCATAGTACATTCTCAGGCCGATCTTCCCCGGCTAACTTATAAAGTGGATATTTTGCCATCAGAATTCCTGACTGCAGATGAACCGTTTAAAAAGCTTGTTGCAGAATACAAAAAGGACATTCTTGATATTATGGAAAAATACAAGATTGAAGACACCAGTACACTGAAGGGATATTATGGTGACCTAAGCGCTTTTGCCTTAATGGAAGCGGATTATTCGAAATGCAGAAAATATAGCGAAATAATTAAGAATCTGGAGACCAAACCCTCTGCTAAACTAATGATTGGCATTTTTGACAAAGCCGTTATAGCATCCGATAGTGCCAAAGAAAACAAAATTGATCTTTTTCGTGAAAACCTGAAATCATCTGTAGAAAAACTCCCTTGGGAAATAGTCGGGGATGAAGTGAAATCTATGAAAGGGGGCTTTGAAATAGTTAATAAGAACCTGATAATTGGAATACTACAGAGCCAGTACGATCCAGCAGCTAAAAAAACCGGAATAATAAGTGGTGAAATAGCAAGAGCAATCATCGGAGACAGAATAAATACAGAAAAAATGCTTCCGTACAAAAACATAATTGTCGATGTTTTGCAGAATTATATAGACAAGAATAAAGTGGAAAAGAAAAATATATGGGATGAACGCAATGTTTCCTTTTCCGGTGAACAAAACCTTAAAACTGTAGTGATTGGTATCTGGGATGGCGGAGTCGATCCTACAGTATATGGACCCTTAATGTTTCAGAACAAAAAGGAGACATTAGATGGTAAAGACAATGACGGGAACGGCTATATTGATGATATATATGGGATTGCTTATGATCTTCACAATTATAGAACTACAGGAGCCTTATTTCCATTGGATGAAAACCAGCGCAAACGCTATCCTGAGATGATTTCGCAGGTTAAAGGATTACTCGATGTTGAGTCAAACATAGAAAGTCCTGAGGCAAAAGATTTAAAGCAGAAAATGGCAAATTTAAAACCGGAAGATGTTTCATCTTTTATAGAGGAATTAAATCTATATATTGATTATATCCACGGTACACATGTTGCAGGTATTGCATCAGCAGGTAACCCTGCTTCCCGCATTCTTATTGTTCGCGTAACTTGGGATTACAAGATTATTCCTACACCGCCAAATATACCAGACGAAGAAAGATGGGCAAAAGACTGTATGGACAACATTAATTATTTCAAGGAACATGGAGTTAGAGTTGTAAATATGAGTTGGGGTGGCACTCAAAAAGATTATGAGAGTGCCTTAGAAGCAAATGGCATTGGTAAAAATTCTGAAGAGCGTGCCAATTTAGCAAAAGAGATGTTTAATATTGCTTACGAAGGTATCTCTAATGCTATTAAAAGTGCACCAGGGATTCTTTTTGTCGCTGCAGCCGGTAACTACGACAATAATGTCGAATTTTCAAAATTTCTTCCCGCCAGTCTAGGTCTGCCAAACTTAATAGTTGCGGGAGCAGTTGATCAGGCTGGGGATTTTACCAGTTTTACATCTACAGGTAAATCAGTAGATGTATATTCTGATGGTTTTGAGGTTGAAAGTTTCGTGCCTGGTGGTAAACGCATGAAATTGTCGGGAACATCAATGTCTGCTCCGGCTGTTGTTAATCTTGCAGCTAAATTAATTGCCCTTGATCCTTCGTTAACTCCTGATAAAGTCAAAGAACTGATTAAAAAAGGTTCAGACCTTAGTTCTGATGGTAAAAGATTATTAATAAATCCCAAAAAAACAATTGGATTGATTAAAAAGTAGAACCATTAATATCATTCAATTATAAGTTGGAAGTAACCACCCCAATCCAGAGTTACATCCTTGTTGTTTTATCATATATGTTCAATGAAATCCGACCAACTTTTATTGTGGTCATTTAAGGATGGATCTTATAACCTTCTCAGATATCAGGAGAGGTTATAAGTATTATTTCCCCTTTTTAACGATGTTTTAAGGTCGCCAGTGATAGATCATCTTCAGATAACCCCTTTCCTTTGAAACCACGCTAAACTATCCCAGAATTAACCAGAATCGACCTGATGAGGTCTATTAAGCATTAATACCTGTTTGCAATTATCAATATAAATTCAGAAATTTGCTTGAGCGGTACCTCCTTCATTTGGTATTCACAATAATGCTTGACATTGCGAAATTTCATTCAGGAGATGCCGCTTCGTAAGCTTTCGGTCTGATGCATATTGTTAAACCAATCTGGGCATGATAACTTTAAGCCCAAAACTGACGATATAAAAAAAGAGGATCGGCTCTACCGGCAGGAAGAGATGTTATCACTTATTAAAAGATGAGAGTGGTAAAACCCAGCAGGCATTTTGCCAAGAACATAGTCTTAATTTTACTGCATTTTATTACTGACTCAAGCGTTATCGCCGGGGACTGGATGAAAACAGCTTTCTGCCTGTTGAAGTAAGTTCAGGATCTTATACTGAGATCCGTTATCCGGACGGAAAACTTACAATTTATGATCGGAAGACCTCCCCGATTGTTCTAAAACTTAAAAGGGAACTCATTGACTCATTCCTTGCAGAATCTATGGATGAACG